>JANOCD010000065.1:0-74400 GCA_031411995.1 Cytophagales bacterium | reverse complement strand
GGCTGGCAATGGCCGAAACCATCGTTAACGGACTAAGAGCCAGCAAACTGGCGGAGTGTTGAAGAAATGATCGGCGGTTGGTTTTCATGCAGGGCAGTTCGAGAGTGGCAAGGCTATTTTTCTACGTAAGCAGATTTTAGGAGGAATTTAATGTGTTCCGATAGCCGGGGGTCAATAAATAACCCCCGGCCAGCCCAATCAATACCCGGCATTCTGTTTCAACTTATTGTTGTTTCTGATCTCGGCAGTCGGAATCGGGAACAGCAACTCCCGCTCTTTCAGCACGGGGCCATACGAGAATTTATGGCCGACAAAGTTCTCAAACGTTTTGGTCGTCACGTTGAACGCCTTCCGAAGGCGGGCCATATCGAACCAGGTTTTGTTTTCAAAACTCAGTTCATACCAGCGTTCTTTCCAGACCGACTCCCGGAATTGGTCTTTCGTAAGACCCGCCAGATCAGGCAGTTTGGCCCTCCGCCGAATCTTGTTAACGGCTTCGTAGGCTTCGGGGGTTGGCCCCGATGCTTCGTTGGCAGCTTCGGCATAGGTCAGCAACACCTCGGCATAGCGGATCAAGGGCCAGTTCAGGTCGCTGTTCGAGGTGGTCAGGTGAGCCTGCGTGTCGAAGTGCTTGTAGATGTAATATCCGCCCAGATCAACGGTTGTTTTTCGGTCGTTGCTCAGGGTGTAGCTTCGGTAGTAAAACTGCTTTTCCTGGGCGCGTAAATCACCTTTTTCATACGACTCCACAAACTCTTTGTTCGCAAAAATGGCCCCTGTCTCATCCGAATAAGCCGATATGCCCTGGTTATACGGAATGATGGACGTTTGCCAGCCTGAGGGTTGAATGTTGGTGGCAAACTGCACCATAAAAATGTTCTCGCCCACGTTCTTTTTGGTCGGGCTGTGCAGGTCGTCATACGTCGTGAACAGGCTATACTGATTCGCCGTGATGACTTCATTGGCTTTGTCGGCTGCTTTCTTGAAATACTCGGCTCCTTTCTGCAACGGATAGCCGGCCATGCTCAGATACACATTGGCCAACAGTGATTTCGCGGCCCCGGTCGAGGCACGCCCGGCAGCATCCGTAAAGGGCAGTCCGGCGGCTTCGGCAGCAACCAAATCATCCACAATCTGCTTATAAACAGCCTCTTCGGTGGCCTGTTCCGGATAGAGCGTTTCCGATGCCAGTTCCACCGGTGCCGTTATCAGGGGTACTTTTCCGAATATCCGCACGAGGTTGTAATAATAATGAGCGCGTAGAAACAGAGCTTCGCCCAATGCCCGTTTTTTGGCGGCTTCATCCATCACAATACCCGGCACTTTGGCAATCACAAGGTTTGCATTGCCGATACCTTTGTAGCTGCTGACCCAATAGACCCGGCCATATTCGTTGTCGGAGGTGTTCACTAAGTTGCGAACAAAAATACTGTTCTGCGCCTGACCCAACTCGGTGTTAGCCAGACCCGTACCAAACTCCAGCATCATCCAGGGCGCACCGCCAAAACCGCCCCCGGTGGTGGTTTTCAGGTTGTCATAAATCGAATTCACCGCGCTCGTGGCGTGTTCGGGCCGGGTGAAATAATTACCGACGGTGAAGTTCGATTTGTCAGCTTCCTCCAGAAAATCGGAGCAGGCCGAGCCGCTGAACAGGAGTGCCACACCGAGCAGCCATTTGCCAGCCGTTTTTATAGTCGTTTTCATGCGTTCAGTGTTTTCGAATGGATTAAAGACCAATGTTCAGACCAACCATAAATACCCGTGGTTTGGGGTAATCATACAGGGCCACTCCCTGATCGAAAGCATTGCCCGTTGTCGAAACTTCCGGGTCGTAGCCTTCGTATTTGGTACTCAGAAAGAAGTTCTGCACCGAGGCATAGGCCCGTAACCGATTCAGATGCAGCTTGTTGGTGATTGGCGTGGGAAACGAATAGGCCAGTAACAAGTTGCGGCCTCGCACAAACGATCCGTCCCGAACGCGGTGGGTGTCTTCGTTGGTGTTGTAGCCTGCTGATACGGGCCGGAACTGGGCAATTGGCGTGTTCTGGTTTTCGGGAGTCCAGGCGTTCAGCACTGTTTTGAAGCTGTTGGCAATGCCCTGCCGGTCTTCGGCGGAGTGCTGACTTCTGAACAACACATCGTTGCCATACATGAACTGCAAATCGACGGTGAGATCGAAGTTTTTGTACTTGAACGTGTTCAGCAGAGTGCCAAAACCGTCGGGAATTCCCTTACCAATGATCACCCGGTCTTTGTCGTTAATTACTCCATCGGCGTTCACGTCCTGATACTTGATGTCGCCCGGTTTTTTCAGGTATTTGGCCGCCTGCGACTCCTCGGCGGTACTCCAGGTGCCCTGATGCACAAACCCGAAATATGAACCAACCGGCTCCTGTTCGCGCACCACCGTGAAGCCCACAAAAATGTCGGAGCCACCCGTGAGGGCAATCACTTTGTTTTTGTTGAACGAGATGTTGAACGTGGTGTTCCAGGCAAAGCCGCCCCTGTTCACATTCACACTGTTCAAGGCCAGCTCAAACCCCCGGTTTTCCATACTGCCCACGTTTTTAGCCACCGTTTCGTAGCCGCTGCTAAACGGCACGGGGGCATTCAGGAGCATGTCGGTGGTGAGTTTGCGGTAATAGTCCAGTTCAAATGAGAGCCGGTTTTGAAACAGACCCAGTTCAAGCCCCACATCGAATTGATGCGTTTTTTCCCAGCGCAAATCGGGGTTGGCCAATCGCCCGGTGCCAACACCAATGGCCCGTGCTCCCCCGAAAATAACCGAGTAATTGCTCATGCCCGCCAATGCCTGATAGGCCGTAATTTCGGAGTTGCCCGTTACGCCATAACTCGTCCGCACTTTCAGGTTCGAGATGGGCCGCACATTTTTCATGAAGTCTTCCTCAACCACCCGCCATGCCAAAGCCGCCGAGGGGAAAAAGGCGTACCGGTTCGATGAACCAAACTTCGAGGAGCCGTCCACGCGACCCGTCAAGGTTACTAAGTACTTGTCTCTCAGGCCATAATTAACCCGCCCGAAATACGAGTTCAGGCCATAGCCCACTGCCGACGAGCTGGGAGCCTGCGGTACAGACCCCGCACCGAGGTTGTTAAACTGGAAATAATCATCCTGAAAATTCTGAGTAGCGGCCCGGCTCGTAAACCGGTCAACGTGTTGCCAGGCCAGTCCCAACAGACCCGTGACAGAGTGCTGCGCGGCAAATCGTTTGTTATACGTCAGGTAGTTTTCAAACTGCCATGAGTTGTGCCGTTCGTTGGTTATGGCGGCCGTACCGCCCTGATTACGAGAGATATAGTTCAGCGTCCGACCCGCATATTCGTCAATCTCCTGGTTAATCACGTTGGTACCGAGCGTGGTGCGGAGTTCGAGGTCTTTGGTCAGGTTGAGGTTGGCATACACGTTGCTAAGCATGGTCTGGGTTTTCACCAGAAAAAATCGGTCTTTTAATATATTCACCGGATTCCCACCGCCTTCCATGCCCGGATAATCTTCGTTGCCACCCCAGCGACCGTCGGGATACTTCACCGGAATAATGGGCAGAGCCTCCAGCACCTGCCGCATGGCAATGATCCCGCCCGAACCAAGCGGATCGACCTGGTTTTCTTTCTGGTCGTTATAACTCAGTGAACCGCCCACTTTGATCCAGCTTTTGAGTTGACTGTCGAACACAAACCGACCGGCGAACCGTTTCAGATACGACTCTTTCACTAATCCGTTTTCGTTCCGATAGCCCAGATACACGCCGTAGCTGTCTTTGCCGCTGCCACCCGCAAACGACAGTTGGTGATTTTGGGTCAATGCTTTCTGGAACGACTCATCCTGCCAGTCGGTGTCGTAGAGCGGATTCCCGCTTGCATCGAACAGCAGGGGGTTGGTGCGCTTTGTTTTGGGGTCTTTGTATTTGCCGCCCGCCCAACCAACGGGATCATATTTCTGGGCATTCTGGTAGGCAACGTCTTCCACCTGCAAAAACTCTCTGGCGTTCAACAGGGGGATTTTCTTGGGCAGCACGCCCACGCTAAAGTCAGTATCATAGTTGATTCGCCCCCCGCTTGAGCTGCCCCGTTTGGTCGTTACCAGAATAACGCCATTGGCTCCCCGTGCGCCATAAATCGCAGTGGCCGAGGCATCTTTCAGCACTTCGATACTAGCAATGTCGTTCGGGTTTATATAGTCGATGGGAGTGCTGCCGTTGGTGAGTCCCGTCGCATTCAGAATCACCCCGTCGATCACATAGAGTGGGTTATTGGCCACACTCACCGAGGTATTGCCCCGAATGCGGATGTTGGCCCGCCCGCCGGGTCGCCCGGAATTAACCGACACGTTGACCCCCGTGATGCGCCCGGCCAACCCCTGATTGAGCGATGCCGCCGGGCGTTCCTGCAACATTTCGGCTTTCACCGTGCCAACCGCCCCTGTCAGATCCGATTTTCGTTGCACCCCATATCCAACTACCACCACTTCGTTCAGGAGTTTCTGGTCGGGCAACAGTTGCACATCAATAATGGAGCGGTTGCCCACGGCAATTTCCTGATTCAGAAAACCGACAAACGAAAAAACCAGCGTTGTGGCAGCCGCACCCTCGTCGGGAATCGACAGGCGGAAGGCTCCTTCGGCATCGGTGGTGGTGCCGCGTGTTGTGCCTTTAATCACCACACTCACGCCCGGCAGGGGTTCGTTGGTTTCGCTCTTCACGGTGCCGGAAACAGTTCGTTCGGCGGGTTCAATTTTGGGGATTCGGATTACGTCCGGCATCCGTTGTGCCACCATCGGCTGGCGGCTTGCCTGTACCAGCAGTTCTGTTTCTTGCTCCCGACTGTCGGTATCGGCCACCTTTTTGATGGTTCGATCGTTCACGATCAGGTACGAGTTGCTGTTCACTTTTTTAAAGCGCAACCCCAACGGATTCAACACATTACCTAAATTTTTTTCGAGTGTTGCTCTGGGGCTTATCGTGCTGCTAACCACCGAAAGTCCGTCAACGGTGCCCCGCTCGAACAGAATATTGACACCATACCGGCTGTTAAATTCGTTCAGTACGTCTTTGAGCAGACGAACGTTTCCGGTGGTTTCCTGAACCGAATTATGCCGCACATTACTGGCCAGCAGCACTGACTGAGACCAGCCCGCCTGCGACAAAAAAAGCAACAACGAGAGAGAGAGTCCTATTTTGCAGGACCTTCGTAGATAATTATTCATGAACGTAAACGGTTGAATTGTTGTGGTTAACGACTAATCAATTGTACGCTATTCTCCTTTCGGATCACGTTGACATCTAACAACACAGAGATGGATTGCAGCAGTTGATCGGGGGTTTCGGCCCGTAATGACCCCTCCAGTTCGCGATTGGCCAACGCCGAATCGCTGATCTGAACGTGAAGTCCGTAACTTTCTTCGAGCATCAGAGCCACTTCCCGCAGGGGTGTCTGGTCGAAAACAAACCTTTTTTCTCCCCAGGTCGGGCGTAGTTGAGCGGGTTTTGCGTTGGTTGTCAGTGCTATATGATTTTTATGATCGAGTAGGGCCATTTCGCCGGGCTTCATCAACATCTGTCGGCTCCTATTGCCTTCCCGGTATTGCAATCGAATTTGACCTTTGTTCAACGCAACCCTCGTTCCGCGTTTTCGCGCAAAAACAGTGAACTCCGTACCCAGCACCACCACCTCAAAGTTCTTTTCCGTTTTTACCACGAACCGTTGATTATCAGTCGTGTGCGTTACCGAAAAATTAGCTTCGCCGGTGAGCCATACGGTACGGGTGCTGTTTCCAAACCCCCAACGCGGCACCCGTAACCTGGAATTGGCATTCAAAAGAACCGTACTTCCGTCGGGTAATTGTAGCGAACGGGTTTCGCCAAAGGCCGTTGTGTGCGTCTGATAGATTAGAAAGTTGCGAGTCAAAAAGGCAAAAACCCCCAACATCAGCACCACCGATGCCGCCATTAGCCACGGCCTTGAAAACCAGTTTTGTTGATGAACAATACCTGGCACTGACTCTGTGATGACCTCCGAATCAGGGTTTTCGTTCAGAAAAGTGGTATATCGTTGATAGGCTGCGTCAGTCGGGGCAATGTATTGAGGGTGTTTCGTTTCCCATTCTTCGAGCCACTCATAATACCGCTCTTCGTTTGTTCTGTTCTTAAGCCACTCTGCAATCAGTTCGCGCTGAAGTGCCGAGGTCTTCCGGGCGAAGTGCGTAAAAATAAAGTCTTTGTCGATGTCTGTTTCCATGTGTTGGGGCGGACTAATTGCGTGTATTTCCCTAGAAATCAATTTGTTACCCAATGGCCTTTCAGCCCTTTCCTAACCATGCCAAGGGCTTTCACGATATGCACCTCCACCGTCTTGATGGAAAGCCCTAATTCCGTGGCAATCTGTCCGTATTTTTTACCTTCGAATCGGCTCATCAGAAACACTTTGCGGCACTGCGGAGGCAAGCTTTCAACGAGGTCTTCAACTTTATGAAGCACCTCTTCAAACTGCATAATCTGATCGGGTCGCTGGTCAAAGGCTTCTTCTTTGAGGAATGCCGTGTCGAGGGGGTCTAACTTCTGAAACTCAAGGCGGAGGTGATTGTAGGCTTCGTTGCGAACGCTCCGAAACAGATAATAACGGTATGATGAGGTGATGTTTTCGTAGGCTTTGGTTTTCCAAAATTTACAGAACACTTCGCTAACCAGATCTTCGGCGGTTTCTTTGGAATAAACGTACCGCACCGCATGACTGCACAACGCCTGATGATAGCGTCTGAAAAGCAATTCGCACCCTTTTTGAGGATTATTGGCGAACACAGACCGCACAAAAAACTCGGTGTTCTGGCTAACAGCCTGTTCGGGCCTTGCTCCTATCTCCTCAGCAGGCGGAGTGATCCCGTTGGCATTTTCCGAAGGTATCCGGCCTTCTGATTCGATCAGTTGACGAACGTGCATAGCCAAAAGTTTTCTGTAACGTTTCTATGAAAAACTCTATTCCATAGTAGTAAAGACAATTTTTTCAGGAAAGCACCTTAGTTCATTCGTAAAATTTCTAAAATAAAGCTAAAATCTATTCATTGGCTTTCCCGGCACAACACCCGCTCCTACTGAAAAGACTACAAATTGGTAATATTCAGGTAACAGTTAAGTAATGTGGTTGTCGTCACTTTGCAGCCAAGTAATTAACCAACTTGACGAATGCAAAAACAACTATTTCTTATTGCTTTACTGCTATTTTCCGGGGTTTTCATCAGCAAACGGGCCATTGCTCAAACAACGCAGGCTTCTATTTCGGGCATTATTTCCGACAATAAGCAAGCTCCGCTTCCCGGTGCAACCGTGCAGGTACGGAACGAATCGACCGGGTTCACGACCGGAACCACAACCACCATTCAGGGCGATTACTCATTCAAAGAATTGCCGCTGGGAGGCCCATACACCATTCGCGTTTCGTTTATTGGTTTTGGCGAACAGAAACGCACCGGCTACGCGCTGAATCAGGGCGATGCCATCCGGTTGAATATTACCATGCAGGAAAACGGTCAGGAACTCGAAGTGGTGCAGGTGGTGGCATCGGGCCTCAAAAACAAAATCGACAACCTCGGAGCCGCCACGGCTTTTTCGGCGAAGTCGATAGCGTCATTGCCCGTGAATGGCCGTAATTTCACGACCTTAACCGACCTGTCGCCCCTGGCCAGGGGAGGCAGTATTTCGGGGCAGCTTGGCTCTTCAACCAACTACACCATCGACGGAATGAATGCCAAAAACCCGACATCGGCGGGGTCCACAACGAGCCGAAGCGGGGCACCCTACTCCATTTCTATCGAAGCCGTTCGGGAGTTTAAAGTGGTTACGAACCAATACGACGTTATTTATGGCCGTACCGGCGGGGGTGTCGTCAGTGCCGTTACCAAGGCGGGCACCAACAAACTCAGCGGCAGTGCCTTCAATTATACCCGGGCCAACTGGCTGTCGAGCCGCTACGACATTCGGGGCAACCGGCGCAACAACAAATTTTCAACCAATCAGTTCGGATTTTCGCTGGGTGGGCCACTGGTGAAAGACAAAGTACACTTTTTTGTCGTCTGGGATCATCAGCAGGACTCCCGCCCGTTGATCATTGCTGATGTGCAATCGCCCGCCGACGAAAACCGGTTTAACATCACCCGAACCACCCTCGACCGCTTCGTTTCCATTGCCCGCAGTAAATATGGCACGTCGAATGCCCCTCAATTTGGCACGTTCGATAAACCCCGGAGTTCCGATGCGGCCTTTGCCCGCATCGACTGGCAGATCAACGAGAAAAACCTGCTCACCATCCGAAACAACTATACCCGGGATTTGAATAAGCTTGGTTTGCAGGACAATACGGCCATCAACCTCTATGAGTCCTACGGTAATGATTACAACTGGGACAATAGTTTTCTGGCCACTTTGCGGACTTCGGTGAGTCCCCGGATGACGAATGAGCTGAAGCTGCAGCATCTCTACACGTTCCAGGAAAGCAGCCCCGGCGATCAGTTACCGGAGGCCAACATTCCCCGGAACATTGTCGAAAACGTTGTTTCGACCGTGGCGGGTGCCAACCGATCCACGAATATCCAGATGGGCGGACACCGGTTTGCGCAGGAAGGATTCAAAAATAATGTGCTTCAGTTGGTCAATAACCTATACTACAACACCGACAAGGTTCAATATACGTTTGGCCTCGACCTGATGTATACGCGGGCTAACTCGGTGTATGGCAGCGAGGTGAACGGCCGTTTTCATTACACCGTTGACGGAGCCACCACAGCCCTCGATAAATTTGACCGGCTCCAACCCTATCGCTACTTCCGGGAGGTGCCGCTGGTGGATGACCTGACGGTGATTGGTAACACAGTCAATGCGGGGGTTTATGGCCAACTGGCTACCCGCTTATCACCCGGCATTGAGCTAATTGCCGGTCTGCGGCTCGATTATGCCCGTTACCCGTCGTCCCCGCTGAATCAACTGGTTTTGGATGAACTGAAGCTACGTACCGACAATAAACTCAAGTCGTTTGTGGTGCAGCCCCGGTTGCAGTTCACCTGGGATGTCAATAATCAGCACCGGGATTTTGTCCGTTTTGGGGGCGGGATTTTTGCGTCTGATATCAACAACTACGCCATTATCAACAACCTGACGTTCGATGGCAAGCACATCGCCACGGTCGATGTGCGGGGGGCTAATGTACCTACGCCAGACTTTGCCGCCTACCGAACCAACTACGCCAGCATACCTTCACTGGCCGCTTTTCAACTGCCAACCATCAACATGACGGGTGCCGACGCACGGGTGCCGGTCATCTATAAAGCGAACCTGTCGTATAGCCGTTACCTCACCGACAAGCTGAAAGTGGGCGTTACCGGGTTTGCGACGCTGGGCCGCCACAACTACGTGTATGTTGACCGGAACATGGCCGCAGAGCCGTTCTTCCGCTTAGCCAACGAGGGAAACCGGGGCGTTTATGTTCCCCTGAACACGATGCCGACCAACGGCGCGGGCGACTGGCTGCAAGGGCGGATCAGCCAGAAACTGGGGCGCGTGCTGGAGCTGAATAGCCAGGGAAAAGTGAATCAGTTCGCTGTTGTTGCCGATGCCACTTACCAGTATTTCCGGGATGGCGAAATTTCAGCCAGTTATACCCTGAACGATTCCAAAGACAACACCTCGTATAACGGAAATGTGGCCAACACGGCTACACTGGTGCTACCGGTGAAAGATGATCCGCGTAATTTGAGCGATCTGACGTATTCCGACAACCATTTCCGCCATAAGGTGGTGGTGTTTGGCACTCTCCCTTCGTTCTACGGCATCACGGTGGGCATTCGGTATTCGGGTATTGGCGGAACCCGCTACACCTTGTTATCGGGGGCCAACAGCAATGCCGATTTTGTGGCCGGAACAAACGACCTGGCCTTCATTTTTGACCGAAATGGCGAGAACATTCCGGCCAACGTGCGGACGGGTTTGCAAGCCATTATAGACAACCCCAATGCGAGCCAAAGCATCAAAGATTACATCAATAAGTACTCCGGGCAGATTGCCGAGCGAAACGGCGGCATCAACGGATTCTACGGAACCTTCGACATTCGGGCCAGCAAACGGCTGCGGTTGTTCAGAAACCACACGCTTGAGTTCTCAGCCGACGTGTTCAACCTGGCCAACATGATCAGAAAAACCAAGGGGGTGAATGAGTCATTAGGCTCGCAGGCGCTCTACGCACTGGGCGTACCGGCATCGGGCACCACGCCCGCCGTGCCGAATTTCAGTCAGGCTACACAACGGTTTAATTACCGGGTGAACACCGCCGGGGTGGTCAATCCATCCGGCGATCCGTTTCAGGTTCAGCTTGGTTTGCGATACAGTTTTTACTAAAAATAGCCCCCTTGAGGTTGATTTAAGGGGTAGTCAGAATGCGTAGCTGCTCATCCAGGCGTTGAATGAGGGCTACGCATTGCCTGTTCATGAGCTTCCGGCGCAACCACCGACTCAAGCCCATAACAAGCAATGTGCTTCCTGCCACTATGCCCACGACCAATGGGTTGCCAGCCAATTGTGCGAACCGGGTGCCGCCATAGGTCAGCGTTCCTAATAGGCTACCCAGAAAGACCACAGGGGTCATAAAACCGATTATACTGGTATGAAAGGCGTTGATAGACCGGGCTAAATGGAGGGTGGCGCGGATGGCCTCAGTGGGTTGTTGGGCCAGGTCAGGCAATCGAAACCGAACGAATTGTCGGGTCAGAAAACCCACGACCAACACCCAGTAGAAACTGATTAAACCAATGCAAAGCACATACTCAGGTTCCTGTGGTTTGAGAAACATCAACAGGGGTGTTCCCACTAAAAAGCCGATGCTCATAAAATAAAGTCGCCGGTAGGTTTGCAGTAGTTGCCTGACATCCCCAGCCGATTGTTGGCGGGTGGCAGCCAGCACATCGGCAGGGGTAAACGAGAAATCAGAAGCCTGCCAGTCAATGGCGTTCCAGCGTTCGGTCAGGTCCATAGTTGTCCAATTTTTTGCCGGATTCGGTGCAGTTTCGTGCGGGTGTTACCGGGACTAATGCCCAGTGTCTCGCTTATTTCTACGTCGTTGTAGCCCTCCATGCTCATCACCAGCAAGGTTCGATCAATGGGGCCAAGCTGGCGCAGCACAACTTGAAGTTGGTCGTCGGTTTCAAACTGATTGCCGTCTCCGGGGGGTCCATCGGTCAATTCGGAGAACTGAGTACGTTTTGCTTGGGCCAGCATGGTGAGTGCTACGTTCAGGCCAAGGCGGTATAGCCAGGTCGAAAACCTAGCCTCCGCCCGGTAGTTGGGATACGAACGCCAGGCTTGCAACAGAATTTCCTGCCGCAGATCGTTGCGATCTTCTGCCTGATCCGCATATAGAAACACCAGCTTGTTCAGTAAAAGCCGGTGTTCCTGAATGCGTTCCACAAATTCGTCCTGTAGTGCCAAGACTAGCTCTGTTTGTTCAGTTGGTTTATGATAGCCCGCCGTTGAGCCAGGTAATCTGAGAAAGCAGGCTGCATACCGATGCTGGTTAGGGCCAGCGGATACAGCCCGGACCAAAAGGCCATGATAATGACCAGTATACCCAGCAAGCCTACCACCGCCAGCATTTCTTCGGCGGCTATTTTACGCTGCTGCAGGTCGGCTTCCGACAGTTGTTCCAACGGCAACGAACGAGACACACATCGCCGGTTTTGGTTTGTGTTGACTACAGTTTTCATCGGTTTGTTTTTGGCAGATTAGTCGGAAAAAGCAACGGTTTGTTACACCTCTACCAAAAAAAAATCGTCAGCAACAACGCATTAGACCTGTTTTTTGATGAAGGCAAAGGCGGTGTCATACTGCTTCCTGACCTTTTTCAGCGATTGTACAATGCTTCGTTCAGCGGTCGGGTAGTCTGCCTGAACCTGCATAAGCCGGTCGGCAATCTGTTTGCCGGTGGTTTGTTCAATTTCAAAGGTCCAGTCGGCCAGGCCCAGGTCATAATACATCTGTCCTTTGATGGTGTCCTGGGGCTGGCGGATATAAAAGGCGGGCGTTCCGTTGGTGAGGGCAATAATGGGCGAATGGCACTCACAACTGAGTACGGTGTGCGCCTGTGCATACAACGAAGCAGCTTCGTCGGGCATCCAGTAGCCGTGTTTCACCACAAACGGTTTCACATCATCGGGCAGGGGCGTAAAGAGCAGTTCGTCCATGATGTCGACAGCGTAAGTCATTTCGGGGCAGAGCACCACTTTGTTTTTTGTCTGACGTACCCACGTAGTGATGGCTTCGCGCAGTTTGGCGTGATCAATTTCTTTCCATTTGTCGTTCAGGGCATCCACCTCTTTGATTTGCTCCGGACTCCACCCGCTGTTGTTGGGCTTGAGTTTGTAGTAGGGCGTTCGACGCAGCCGGGGAACAGCGCAGATGAATTTTTTCGGTTCCAGACCGTTCGCCTTCATGAACTGACCAGCCTTTTCTTTGTCCTGAATGGTCAGGGCAAACGTTGCATCGGGGGCAAACGCGATGTGGTCACCCGACAAACCGGCCTGTTTGAGTTTCTCGATAGACGCTGTTTCGCGGGTGTAAATGAACGAAGCATGTTTCAGTAAGGCGCTGAGAGCAGGGTTGATATCCTGCGTGGTCACCCCAAAAATGCCAAACGGTTTACCCGTTTGCCGGTGCCAGGCTTCCACAAAGTCAGCCGCTACGACTGACGGACCGGAGCCGTGCAGAAAGAAGTCGGCTTGTTTAAACGCATCTTTGACTTCGTCCGTTAAGGGCGCAAACGAAGCCTTGTCGATCTGTCCGTTGATAATCCTGACCTTCGGATAATGCTTGTTGAGCAGGGCTTCGACCTGTTCGCTTTTACTCTTTTTCCAGAGAATAACGGTCGCCTGTGGCAAACGCTCATTCAGAATCGCCAGCAGGCCCGGCGTATGGGCAATGTCGCCGATGTTAATATCCTGCCAGCCCGATGTGAGCAAGATAACCGGGTTGGGTTTACGGCTGGCTTTCAACAGATTCGGTATCAGTAAAGCCCCCATTGCAGCCAGGCTGGTGGTTTGCAGAAAATGGCGACGGGAATCAAGATTTTTCATAAATATGCCTGTAAAACGTTGGTAATGATTGCTGATTAGTAACCGGGGTTCTGCTCCAGTTTGGCACTGAAGTTCGCGTCCATGGCCGACTGTGGAATCGGGAAAAGGGCGTGTTTGTCCTGAATGGTGGTGCGGGTGGAAGCCCGGATGCTGTATTTGCGTACCCGCTCCACCAGCTTGCCCATTCGGATGAGGGTCCTGCGACGTTGCTCTTCCACGATCAGTTCTCGCGCCCGTTCGTCCAGCACATAGTCGAGCGACATATCGCTGGCCATAGCTGGTTTGGCTTTCGCCCGTGTCCGCACCACGTTAATATCATCGGCGGCTTTTTGCTTGTCGCCCTTCAGCAAGTATGCTTCAGCCCGGAGTAGGTATGTTTCGGCCAACCGCATCACGGGGTAATCCTTGAAGGTCTTGCCATAGGTGTTGTCGGTTGTTTTGCCCACTTTCCCTTCAATCTTTCGAATCGTCGGGTATAGCGACTGCATAGTATCGACCTCGGCAGTGAGTTTGCCCACCGTTTGACCAAAATAGGCGGAGGCCCGGTTAGTGTATTTAAACGTCCGGCGAATGTTGTAGGTGGAGTTGCGCATGTCGTTGATAAAATCACTTTTCCAGATGTCATACAGGAAATAGTTGGTTGGCCGAATCCAGCCCACCCCCCGGCCCATGCTGTCCACCAGCACCATGCCCGACTTGCCGGCCGGATCGCGCAGGTTGGCGTAGAACGGGCCCCAGGCCCGCAACCAGTGATTTCCGCCGGTGCCCGAGCCTATTACGCCCGTGCCTGGTGTCCCACCCGGTGTCTGATCTTCGACCTGAAGCACGTAGATCGTTTCCTGGTTTCCCGAACTCCGGTTGATGTTGCTGTCTTTGAACAGGTCAGAAAACACATCGCCGGGCAGGTCTTTGTCGCTACCGAAACGGGTGGTCATGAGTTTGTACAGGCCCGAATCAATAACCCCCGATGCGCTGGCAATGGCTTTGTCGTAGTCGCCAAGGCTGATATACACCTCCGCCAGCAGGTGGTCGGCAGCGGCTTTCACAATACGACCTTCGCGGGCTTTATCCACCGTTTTGGGTAGCCACTGTGAGGCAAACTCGAGATCTTTCCGAGCCGATTCGTAGACCTCTTTGCGCGTGTTCCGAACAAAATCTGTTTTGGGGCCGGAAAAAATCTGCTCCACCACCGGAACGCCCCCGTACAGATTCGCCAGCAGGTTATGCGTGTAGGCCCGAAAAAATTTAGCCTCGGCAATCACGGCATTCTTCTCGGCTTCGGTAGCCCAGATGCCGCTGCTCTCCGGTCTCTCTGCATAGGTGATAATGGTGTTCGCCCGCGACAGCATCCGGGTGTAGGCCCAATCCCAATAGTATTGTACACCCTGATAAGTGGGAGTGAGTGTCACGTTGTAATCCACAAAATTATAGGTTGGCAGGGCGGGGGTACCAACGTCGGTTCCCATGTTCATGGTCACGTGGCCGTGCAGGGCATCGTAGCCCGCAAACTCCTCACGGGCCGCCACATGGAGTGCCGTCATATAGTTCTCGAAACCACTTTTGGTGGTTAACACCACATCGGGGTTCAACGACCCCACCGGTACTTCGTTCAGGAAATCGTCGGTGCAGGCACTACCCAGTAGTGACAGTAAAAGTACCCAAACGCCCGATAGCATTCGGGCAGAAAAAAGACGTGTATAGCGTTTCATGGCAGAAATCAGAAGCTAAGGTTCAGACCCAGCGTAACCGTGCGGGGTGTTGGATAAAAGGTTCCTTGCGAATTGTACCCGCTTTCAGGGTCGGGGCCAAGCCATTTTGTGAACGTGCCCAGATTTCGGCCGCTGGCATACACCCGCAGACTGCTCACCTTGAGCCGGGATAGCAGGGGTTTCGGAAATTCGTAGGACAGCGACACATCCTGAATTCGGACAAAATCCCGGCTCATGTAGTAGTTATGACCCAAAGGGTTCGTATAGCTCATGCCGGGCCGGGTGGTCGATGGGTTTTCGGGGGTCCACCAGCCCGCGTCGATCATGTTGGCCGGGCGTTCGGGGTAATTGCCCGCACCTGTGGGAGCGTTGCGAATGTCGAGCACACTCAACGACTGAATCCAGCCCTGCATGGCGTTCACAAACACCGACAAACTCAGGTCGCCATACCGAAACACATTGGTTATGCCCCAGCGGAGTTTGGGCTGAATCTGTCCGATCACCGACCGGTCGTTAGCCGCATCGAACTTGCCATCGCCGTTTAAATCGTTCACCCGTACCCAGCCGGGTTTGTAGCCGGTTGGCAGCGACTCGCCCTGTTGGTAAATGCCGTCGAACGAATAGTCATAAACAACGCTTACCGGCTTGCCGATAAACCAGCGGTTGCCCAAATCGTCGTCTTCGCGGCCATCGCCGTTGGTGTCGCTGTTGTAGATGTGAACAATCTTGTTTTTGTTCGATGAAAAGACCAGGTTGCTGCTCCACTCAAACTTGTTCTTCCGTAGGTTCACCGTGTTCAGACTCAATTCGATACCCTGATTATTGGTCGCGCCAAGATTCGACAAAATCGACGTAAAACCCGTGTTGGTGGGCAGGGCACGGCGCAGAATCAGGTCGCGGGTATTCATGGTATAATACTCGACGGTTCCGCCGATACGTCCCTTGAACAGGTCAAAGTCGAGCGCGGCATTGGCGGCAACGGTTGTTTCCCACTTCAAATCCTTATTGGCCATGCTCGATGTGAAAATGCCCGTCGACGTGGAACCACCGTCGCCAAACACATACTGATTGATGCTCGACAGTGCCAGCGATTGATAGGGATTGATGGCCTGATTGCCTACTGAGCCATAGGACAGACGTAGTTTGAGCAGATTCAGGACCGGGACAGTTTTCATGAACGGCTCGTCGGAGATGATCCAGGCCAGCGCACCCGACGGAAACGTGGCGTATTTGTTGTTGGCTGCAAAAACCGAGCTGCCATCCCGCCGAACCGTAAAGGTGGCCAAATAGCGGTTTTTAAACCGATAATTAAACCGGGCCATCGTTGAGATCCCATCCGAAACCGAGCCACCCGACTGAGTCACCTGCACCTGCCCCAGGTTCAGGTTGTTCCAGCCCAGCGCGTCCGAAGCCAGGGGCGAAGCACTGGCCGAGGTCGATTCTGCCTGACTGTGGTTACGGCCATAAAGCAGGGTCACGTCGAAGCCATT
The DNA here is from genome assembly GCA_031411995.1 of Cytophagales bacterium. Taxonomy (GTDB): domain Bacteria; phylum Bacteroidota; class Bacteroidia; order Cytophagales; family Spirosomataceae; genus Rudanella. Next base: position 58,078 of record JANOCD010000065.1, on the reverse strand, counting down.
ATTCTCGTTAAGCTGTTTATCGTACGTCAGGATATTCTCAACCACCCAGTCGTAGTTCTGCTGATTGAATTTGCTCGCACTCGTTGTGTTGACCGCCGGGCGGTTGGGGTCCTGCCGGTTGAAGTTGTAGTTGCGCGACCAGCGCAGGTTGGGCGATAGATTAAGCCGGTAGCTCAAGCCAGTCAGAAATGGCACCTGCACCAGGGCAAAGAAGTTGGCAAACAGGTTCTGGTTTACTTCCTCGTTTTTGTTGAATAAACCATACATCGGATTGCCAATCAACTGGTCTTCGGGCACTGGAAATTGCGTGGGCTGGGTTTTGGCCTCGTCGTAATACAACTTGCCATAGGGACTGGTCCAGTAGGCATTATAAACACTGGCTTCCTGCCCCGAGAGGTTGCGGTTGGCGTAGGTGCTGTTAAGACCAATTTTGAGCCATTCCGTAATTTGGTTTTCTACATTGACCCGAAACGAAGCCCGTTTGGAGTTGTCGTTATAGATGAGGCCTTTCTCAGTCACCAGACCCGCCGACAGGTAGTAATTAGTGCGCCCCGACCGGCCCGAAACGCTCAGGTCATACGACTGAATTCCAGCTTCCTGCGAGATTTCTTTCCAGGGGTCAATTGTTTTTCCCTCGCGGTAGTTCTGAACTTCCGACAGGGCCAGATACGACTCAATTTTGGCCGGGTCGGCTTCCTGCCCGTTCTGACTCCGGAAGTCGAGCGTTTTTTGAATGTAGCGTTCGGGCGAGAGCAGTTTCATCCGGTAACTCCAGTCCGACACCCCGTAGTAGGTGCTGATGCGAATGGTAGGTTTTTCAGTAGTTCCCTTTTTTGTCGTAATCAGAATCACGCCGTTTGCCGCCCGCGACCCATAAATGGCGGCTGCACTGGCATCTTTGAGCACCTCCATCGACTCAATGTCGTTGGGGTTCAGATCGGACAGGAGGCCATTGAAAAAGATACCATCCACAATATAGAGCGGGTTGTTGCCGGCTGCAATGGAACGTTGCCCCCGCACCAGAATTGTACCGCCCTGACCGGGTCGGCCATTATCGGTAAACTGAACCCCAGCCACCCGACCCCGCAACGCCTGCGCCAGGTTGGTGGTGGCCGTATTTTCGATTTGACCCAGATCGATTTTGGCTACCGAACCCGTCACGTTTCGTTTCGACTGGGTGCCATACCCCACCACCACTACTTCATCCAGTGATTTTTTATCAGGCAGCAGCGTAATGTTAATGACCGATTGTGCTTGCCCAACGGTAACCTCCTGGGTGGCATAGCCAACAAAAGAAAACGCCAGCATCACGGGCTTATCCGTGGGTACGCTGAGTCGGTATTTACCGTCTGCATCGGTCGTGGTGCCGCGTACCCGGTCCGATGGGCCGCTTCCTTTAATCACCACACTTACGCCGGGCAAACCCAGCTTGTTTTCATCGGTAACCACTCCACTGATTAGCTGGTCTGCAACGGGAGTGGATACCCCATTCAGAAAGGCCTCATTGTTGGTCGTTTCGCGGGTAGTGGCCGGAAGTTGTCGACTCAGTACGATGTTTCGGCCCAGCAATTCGTAGCTGACACCCAACGGTTTCAAAAGAGTGGTCAGTATGCTGCTGAGTGGCTCATTGCGAACCGTGATGGATAGTTTCTGATTGGCGGGAATGAGCTGAGGGCTGTAGGTAAACTTAACGGCGGCCGCCTTTTCGATGGTTTGGAGCACGGTTTTTACGCGCTGCTCGTCGAGCGAAAGGCTGATCTTTTGCTCCAGAATTTCCTGCCCATGCGCATTGTGTGCATACGAAATGCCAACAAAGAGGGGGAGCAACAGAGCCTGAAGGAGCGAAATTTTCATGAGGGCTAAGACAAGTGTTTTTCGGTGTCGTAGCTTTTCCATAGATTTGTTTGTTTTGGTTCAGGTAGAAACTATCGGGCAAAACGGGGTCTCCTCTGGTGCGGCAGGGTCCAATTTGGCGCACCGGATTTGCATGTACTCAAGTCGGCTATGTTAGCGCATGGCCGACTTTTTTATTCCTAAAAACGAGGATTTAAACGAAGGGGGTGGTGCATCAAGTCATAATCCAGTGTTTTAGTGGGTTAAAAAAAACGATTTATTGGCAACTTCCTCCAGTCACCAGAATGTGGCCATCTTTTTGCTCGTAGGTGGCATTGATGGCCCGGCAAACCAGTTTCAACTGATCGGAAAGGGGTAATTTATCAATAGATGTAGTTAACGTACAGGCGGCAAGCTGTTCGTGATCATACTGAATTGGAATACCATACGCCTGCTCAATGGCCGTGAAAATCTGCTCAATGGGGGCTTCGTCGAAATCGAGCCTATCCACACTCTTCAACGGAACCGGGTTGCTCGTGATCTCTTTCGACAACCGCTCATCGGCAAGGGCATACACCGCTTTCTGGTTGGGAGTCAGCGTAACAAACTGACTGTTTTCGGGTGTGTTCCCCGGTGGATTCCGCACATAAACGGCCACCTTTCCTGTGCGCACATCCACCAATACGTGCCGCTTATCCTGACTGGCTTTCACCCAAAAACTCGTACCCAGAACCCGGGTAACCACTGCATCGGTATGGACAAGGAACGGCTGTTGGGGTCGGCGGGATACGTCGAAAAAAGCATCTCCAATCAAGTAAACCTCCCGTTGCCGGGCCTCAAACTGATTGGGAAACCGCAGCGTACTGCCCGCACTCAGAGTTACCTGGCTTCCATCGGCCAACAACACTGACCGGGGGCCTACCACCGTTTTGAAGGCATTGGCCACTTGTGGATCATCGGTATCCACGCGCATCACGGCGGGCAAACTGGCCGTGGGCCGGGCCGGGTTGAGCTGGCTGAACAAGGCCCATACGCCTAATACCAGGATTACAGAAGCTGCGGCTGCATACCAGCCAAACGACCGCCATACGGGCAACCGGCGAACCGGCACCTCACTGGTTTCCTGCTCAATATGGTCCCACATCCGGCGAAGGGTGGCTGCGTCAGAAACGGACTGATTTTGCTGCCCCTGTTCCAGGTGCAACACCCATTGCCGGGATTGCTCAATCACCTCAGCCTGCCGTGAGTTGGCCTCGATAAATTGTGCCCAGAATTGGTTTGTTGCCTCATCCGGCTGAGTTACCCAGCGGATAAATTCATCGTCTGCGACGAAGTCCTCAACCGTAAAGTTCGTGTAGTTCATACCGCCGTCAATAGCCTTCATCCACTAATGGGAGAAACCTGACAGGTTGTACTGAAAATTTTTAGAAAAAACTGGAAATAGGTATAGATCCCAAGGACTAACTAAGTTAATAGACTGTTAACCAGTAAAGTAACTAATAAAATAAACGATTGCCTGAGCGCGTGCAGGGCTGTATGGAGTAGGTTTCGCACCGACTGTTCATGAATACCCAAAAGGTCAGCAATCTGATGACTGTCGAAATGCTGGTAATAGCGAAGATGAATGACCTGTTGTTGCCGCTTGCTTAAGCACCCGATTGCCTGCTGGAGTGAAGCAGTTTGGGCCGTCTCTTCTTCATGAGCAATCCATTCGGCTTCAAACGGAAAAGACAGTAGGTTTTCGGGCATAATGGCCCCGTCTGTATCAGTGTCGGGCACCGACAGGTCGATGCGAAACCGACTTAATTTGTTGCGTAATGCCCGGAACAGGTAAAATTTAATCGAGGTGGTGGGGCTTAGGTTCGCCCGGCCTTTCCAGAGTTCAACGAACAGATCCTGGATAGAGTCCTCAATACGCTGACTATCAGTCGTTATCTTCCGGCCATAGCTCAGTAGTTTGGGGGCATACAGCTCATAAATACGGGCAAATGCAGAACGGTCACCCCCCCGAAATGAATCCCACAGAAGTTGTTCCGTATCAACCGATGCCAGATCGTTCTTTGCGCCTACTCCTACGTTAATTGAATGAACAGCCATACACGATCTACAGATTCGGTATAGCTAAATTATATGGATTCTGGCAATAAATTGACTTTTTGCAAGAAATAGATTGAAACAAGGCTGCTACCTCCTTCCATCAGCTTGATTTCTCCCGATGCAATACCCGCCTAACGCTATTGTGTACTGTCGGGCGGCATCACCGAAGCCGAATCAGGAGAAGCAACTCCGCCTGTTGCTGTCGAATCAGCGGGAAGTGGCGGGGCCGTTTCGGTGGGTGTTTCCTCCCCCCCGGTGGCTTCGTCCTGAACAGGTTCATTGACGGTTGAGCTATCAACTGACGGTTGATTTTCCGTTTGCAAACTATCCATCAACGTGGTGGCTGTTGAGTCAACCGGCATCGCTGAATCGCTGGTTGCCTGCCGGGTTGAGTAGGTGTATAAACCAAACGCCAGGCCAGCCGCCAGAATAAGGCCGCCAACACCCCACCCTAACCAGCCACTACCGCCCGAATCTTCAACCCCTTCACCCTGGGATTCATCAACTCTGCTGTCAGTTATTGCTGGGGCAACAACCGACCCGGCAATCGTTTTTGTGGTGCTCATGGTCGGGTTTTGCCCCGTCCGGTTAGCCTTCAGATGTTCTACCCGGCTTTGTTCGAGCAGCAATTCCATCTGATCGGTGTTGCGCAGGCGGGTTTGGGGGTCACGGGTGAGCATACCTGACAGCAACGTGGCCAAACTAGGCGGCAATGGTTGCCCCGTTGGGAGTTCCATGTCGGGCATGGGAGCTGTTAGCACCTGTTGCATGAACTGAGCCAGGCCCGTTTCGTTCTGCAACACATAGGGCACTTTTCCGGTCAGGCACTCATACAATACCACACCAAGAGCGTAGTAGTCAGCCGCTTCGTCTACCTGCCGGGGATTGTCGAACTGTTCGGGAGCCGCATATTCATACGTCATCAACGACTGCCCCGTGAGCGTTTTAATGCTGTCGTCGGCCCAGAATTTGGCAATGCCAAAGTCGGTGAGCAGAAAGTGCAGTTCGCCACTGATGAGCCGTCGGTACAAAATGTTTTCGGGTTTCACATCGCGGTGAACAACGTGCAGGGCGTGCATCGCCCGAAAGGCACCCGTCATCTGCAAGCCCAGCCGGATGGTGGTAGGAATATCCAGGTGGTCTTTTTGCCGAAGCAGACTTCGCAGATCGCCCCCTTCCACAAAATCCATGACCACATAGGGCATGGTGGCATCCAGCTTCACCTCGCGCACCCGCGTTACGTTGGGGTGGTCCAGTTGGGTCATAATCTGCGACTCCCGCTCGAACCGCCGAAGCGTGTCGGCATCAGCCGCAAAGGCATACTGTTTAATGGCCACAATGTCGCCCGTTGGCAGGTGCCGGGCTTTCAGCACCCGCGTGTTGCCCCGCCCCAGTTCCGACAGAATCTCATAGTCGGGCAGGTGTGTGTTAAAGCTAACCGTTGGCATGGGCCACTATGGATTTTGGAGAATGGAGTGAGTAAGGCTGTCGGGCATTGGAGCAGCATCGGCCCGGAGAACCCGCGCCCGGAACTGGGTGCCGCGTTGACTGTCGGGAGCCTCCTTTGTCTTTGACCCATTAGGACCAAGATTCATAAAAAACATAGACTCCGATTTAAATTTTTCGCCATTATCTTTGACGTAATCTACCTGCACCTTCACCGCTTTAAAAGCAACCGATGAAGGGTTTACCAGCCTAACATTCAGATCTTTAATACCACCCAGAAATCCCATTTTGCCGCCAAAGGCTGTAGCCTCCAACTGGTTTGTGGCAGCCACCACTTCCTGCTCATAGCGTTGCCGGGCGGCTTCGGCCTGTGCCTGCTTTTGCCGAAGATTTTCTGCCTGACGCACAGCAGGTGAAACGGTCAGATCCGTTATCTCAGTTGTTTCAATCACATCATCCTCATCTGGGTTCGCCGTGCCAGTTGGGTTTGTGGCTCCCGAAACCGACTGTGGAGTAGACGACCGTCGGCTTTCCTGTGTATAATACCAGTAGGCCCAAAGCGCGGTTAGCAACAACGCTGTTCCCAAAATTACAAGTGGCATTATACGGCGTGGGGGGCGACTGTCTACAGGCTTGTTAACCGGAGCGGGGCGAGTTGGTTTGGCAATCTCTTTCGGGCGTTCCACAGGGGCGAGTGCTGCCTGTTGAGCGATCTCTGTGCGGAGGGGAGCCGGGGGTTGAATCGGACCTGTTTCACGGTGCAGTTGCTCTACTTCGGCCTGTTTCAGCAATAGTTTTACAATGTCAGGATTATGCAGCCGATCGGTGGGTTGCTTGGTCAACAGTTGTTCCAGCAGCGTATCCAGGCTCGCGGGCAATGGCAGGTTAGTGGGCAATACCGGTGGCGGGGGCGGGTTGTGCATTACCGCGTTCATAAACGTGACCATGCCGGTTTCTCCCCGCATCGGAAACGGCACACTACCCGTGAGACATTCGTATAGCACCACACCAAGGGCGTAATAATCAGCCGTTTCGCCTACCTGCCGGGGATTATCGAACTGTTCGGGGGCTGCATATTCATACGTCATCAGCGATTGCCCCGTCATGGTAACGGGTTGCTGATGCAACCGGGCCACGCCAAAATCGGTCAACAGAAAATGCAGTTCGCCACTGGCCAGCCGATGAAACAGGATGTTTTCAGGCTTCACATCGCGGTGAACAATGCCCTGGGCATGAATCAGCCGAAAAGCACTCAGCATCTGCAAGCCCAGCCGAATGGTTAGCTCAACCGACATACTGCCCTGTTCGGCGATCAGTTGCCGAACGCTGCCACCCTGCACATAGTCCATCACAATAAACGGCAAATCGGCATCCAGCCGAACCTCCCGCACTTTCACAATGCTGGGGTGTTCCATCTGGGTCATGATGGTGGACTCGCGCTCGAAACGGCGGAGCGTATCGGCATCGGTATTCAGCGAAAAGTGCTTAATGGCCACAATGTCGCCAGTGGCGATGTGCCGGGCCTTCAGCACACGGGCATTACTGCGGCTAATCTCGCCCAGCACGTCGTAGCCCGGAAAATGGGTGTTAAAGCTAACCGTTGGCATGGTGCGTTATGGCGTTTTTAAAGAATCGGGTTGTTTTTTCACTGTAAGATCAATCAACGAATCGCCCGCCACCGACCGGAGAGAATCCCCCGTAACTATCCGGGCCGAATCGCGCAAAACAGGCATTGGCTGTAATTCATTTGCCGGCACGGGCCGGGGCATGTCGTCGGCGGTCCGGCGGTCCGGCTGCCACCAGGCGATGCCTGCCACCAGGAGCACCACAATGGATACCATCAATGCAATAAGCCCTTTACTTAGTGAAGCTGGTTTTGTGGCAACTGCCGGTGCAGCAACCTCCGTTGCCGCCACCGGTTTCACCAGCATGGGCGCGGGTTCGGCAGTTTCCACGTATCCGGTTTCAGCGGGCAATATAGGTGTGGCAAGAGTTGTGCCAATTGTGGCGGGGTAGTGAGCCACCACCACCGTAATATTATCCTGACCACCCTGTTCGTTGGCCTGTCGAATCAGTTCAGTGATTTGTTCGGCTGGCGATACCGACTGCGTCAATACGTCGGTGAGCTGGTCGCGGGTAAGCATATCGGTCAGGCCATCGCTGCACAGCAACAAGTTGTCGCCGGGCAGAAAATCGATTTCCCCCGACTCCAGAAATTCAGGATCGTCGACCCGGTGCGCCATTGTTCCCACATCGCGCAGAATCTCATTTCGGCGGGGGTGCTTCATAGCCTCACGCTCAGTGAGTTGGTTGGCATCTTCGCGCACGCCCACCAGCGAATGGTCGTGCGTTAGTTTGGTAAGCTGACCCGCCCGAAAACGGTATAAACGGGTATCTCCCACATGCACGAACAACAACTTTTGCGTCTCCACATTGGCTACGGCGGCCGTCAGCACACAGCACATCCGGGCTAGTTCAGGGTTATCATATTTCCTGGTAACAATCTGATTATTAGCGTGCACCACGGCTTCCTGAAGCATTGTAAGTGTATCACCGGTTGGGGTAGCCATATATTGTTCAATGGATTCACTTGCTAACGCAGCAGCCTCCGCTCCACCGGCATACCCCCCTACCCCATCGATCACAACCAAAAGCGCATCGTTGCCCGACCACAACGGCCTGCTAATAAAGGTATCCTGATTGTCTTTGCGGTGTCGGCCAACATCAGTTTGTCCGGCAATCTGTAGAGGGGAATAGGTCATTGGAATTTCGAATTGGGGATTTCGGATTGGAAGTACCAATCAACTACCGGGGTAATGAACGGAAGTGGCGAATCAGTAGCAACGCGACAAAAGCACCCAGCAAAATAGCAATTAGTGTATCAATCATAGGGGTTGTGGTTGTGGGTTTGGGTTTGAACAGGCCTACTTCACAAACTGCTTTGAAACGATAACGTAACGATTCCATTGAGCAGAATCTGCGAAGGGCTGGGCAGTGACACCCAAACAGGATTTCCCGGTTCGCTGCGGGCCACAATCTGTTCGTTCAGGCGGGTTTCGTGCTGACTGAACGAGGCCAGTTGAAACTGCCCCGTCGTGGCATCATACCGGATTCGGGCATGAGGGTTCGAGACATAAGGCGACACCAGCCGGATGTAGTTGGCAAAGGATTCATTATCAGGCTCCCGACGGGCAATTACCACTTCCCGGTCGCGCATCCAGTAGGTTTCTTCGGAGTTCTGATCGGCCATAAAACAGTCTATTCGGGCGAGCGACTCCGGTTGGGGCCGGGGCAAAGGCGGTTGGGCGGGCCGCTGCGGATTGGGCAAACCAGCAACGGGAGCAACCACCTCCGGCAAAACGGCTGGTGAAATTGGCGGTGTTGTCGGCAACTCCTTTTTCAGGCTCGGCTCCTCGTGGGCTGGCAACAGGGCGGGGTCAATGCGCACCGCAAAGGCCCCCGATTCCCGAAAGTCGATGTGGCGAAAGGAGGGTAGGTTAAGGTCTAATTTTTGGTAGACATTGGTGTTCTTCACTTTGCGGGTAGCTTTCAAATTACCACCCACGGGTGCATTGTCAACACTGTCGTTTTCGAGCGAGGCCCCCGTCAGCGATCCAATGACTTCCACATCGGCGGGTGTAATGGATCGCCCGTCGAACTCGGTTCCGGGGCCGAATTTAAAATGCCAGTGCGAGGCCACCGTCACAATTTTGTCGGTTCCTTTTTTGCGGGCATCAATGCGGTCATAAAACGCTTTCACGGCTTCATTCACAATGACCGGCAGCGCTGCCAGGCGTTCGGCATAACTTGTCGGGTGCAGAATAATCACAAAATGCGCATCGAACAGCAAACTTGTACCGATGCTTTCGCGGTTTAAGGAGGCTTCAAAACAACGGATCAGTTCGGCCAGAATTCGCTCGTTTTTAATCGTGGCGGGTGTATTCTGCTCCCGCTTTGGTACGAGCAAACTACCTAATTGATCCCAGAAGCTAATTGGTGGTTTTTCCATTGTACCCATAACGAAATAGGGACATTTTTGGACATAAAAACGCTTTTCAGCGGGCAATAAGTTTTTGAGTGGCAAGAATGAGTAATGCATAATGAGTAATGCATAATGGTGAATGCGGTAGCACATTGCGCATTCACCATTATGCATTACTCATTCACCCTACCAACCCGGATTCTGCTTTAGTGCCGGATTCTGCGCGAGGTTGTTCAGCGGAATAGGCCAGAGATAATGCTTGGCTTCATCGAAAACAGGGTTAGCCCAATCCGTACCTTTATACACATCGACGTAGGTATTTTTTGAGACGGGGTCTACACTTGTTTGCACGTTTGCCTTTGCATAGCGGGCAATGGCTGCCGCATCCCAGCGAATGCCAAGCGTTGGGATGAGCATTTTTTTGCCCTGTTTCCACCGCCGGAGATCGTTATACCGGAACCCTTCCATAAACAGTTCAACCCGGCGTTCGCGCCGAATTTCGGCAATGATCGGCGAGATTCCATCAGCCGTATAGCGCGGGTCAACCGGCACCGCGTCTAATTTCAGGTGCGGCATTCCAACCCGGTCGCGGAGTTTGTTGATCGTTAAGTCGAGGTCGGCTTGCGAGATTTTGCTTAGTTCGGCCTGGGCTTCGGCATAATTGAGCAGGGCTTCGGCAAAACGCAGAATAATAGCCGGTGCTTCGGCCGTATCGAACGCCTTCCCAATCATATCATCGGCATTATAGTGCTTGATGATGTGATAACCCGTTGTGGACAAATAGCCCCCTTCCATACCCTGAATACGAGGATATGCCCGTCCATCGGCCAAATGATACTTGTATTTGACGGCATCGGCGGGGTGCAATATCGTCTGACGCAGGCGCGGGTCGCGGTTCTCAAACACATCTTCAATGGTGGCATCGCCTTTGTAAAGGGCCGATGTTGTAATGGGCTTACCATCGGTACAGAGGTAATCTTCGACCGCGCTTTTGGTAGCTCCGCCCGCATATTCAAAATACGACTGCACGTGGTTCGTAAACACGCCCAACTGGTATTTGCGCCAGTACATCACCTCCGGGTTTCCGGCTAAGTTTAGTACCCGGTGATATGAGTTGTAATCGGTTGTTGGGTTGCCCGTGTTGAACAGCCGATAGGGGCCTTTGTCCATCAGTTCTTTGGCGGCATTGGCGGCTTCCTGCAACCATTTGTTCGGGTCTTTGCCGCCGTGATACTTGCGCCACGTACCCTCGAACAAACACAACCGCGACTTCACTAACAGGGCATTCCAGCGGTTTATCCGACCCGGTGCATTGCCATCGCCCCAAGTGTCGGGTAGTTTGGTGGCCGCAAAGTTGAGGTCCTCCAGCACTTTCTCCATGGCTTCTTCGCGGGCTGTCCGGGCGGCAAACAATTCGGGGGATTCCACCGTCAATTCTTTCTCCACGAACGGGACATCGCCAAATTTCTGAACTTTTTCGGCATAAAACCAGCCTCTGAACAACTTGGCCTCAGCAATATACCGATCTTTAATAGCCTGACTGACAGTAGCTTTATCGTAATTTGCTAAACCTACGTTGATGGCCCGGACGAAATTCCACCCCTTGAAGCCAAACCACTGCGGGCCAGCATCGGTCGGTACGGTATGCTTGCCCGAACGCACCTGCTGGTAGTAGGTATGGCGGGCATGGCGGGGGGCCATGTTGTCGGCAAACTCATCTAAGAACCAGAAACTGCCCCAGTGGCTTTCAAAGCCATTGTAATGACCGTGCAAAATAGGGACGTTATCGTCGTTGCGGGCCAAATCATACAGGCTGTTGTTATAGACCCGCAGATCGTTTTCGGTATTCCAGAACGTTTGGTTCGTAACCCGATCCAGCGGGTAGCGTTCCAGAAACTCGTCATTGCAACCCGTAAACAGAAAGGCGGCCACGAGCGTGAAGGCAAGGGATAAGCTATATTTTTTCATGTTGAAATCGGTTGAACCTCACCCCCTGCCCCTCTCCTTGTGAAGGAGAGGGGGGATTACCAGTCTTATAAGTTGGCATTAACAGCTCCCCTCTCCTTACGAAGGAGAGGGGCAGGGGGTGAGGTAATTTAGAAAGTAAGGTTAAGCCCTAATGTCGAAATGCGCTGCATGGGATATTCGATAGCATCCGTGTAGATCGTTTCGGGGTCTAACGGCTTCCGCATTTTAGTGTATTCCCACACGTTCATACCCGTTACAAACACTTGCGCCCGGCCAACACCGACCTTTTTAAGCAGCCCCTGCGGAAGGTCGTAGCTCAGGTTAATGTTTTTCAACCGGATATACCCCGCCTTCTGAATGTAGCGCGACTGGGTCTGCACGTTTTTCTTGTCGTTGGTCGAAATGTGCGCGGCCGGGAAATACGCATCGCGGTTGGTCTCGGTCCAGGTGTCAGTGATGTAGTATTTCTCCACGTGACCGGCGTTGTAGGGATAGAACCAGGTCCAGTTGCCGGATGTCGGCACGTAGTCGCGTTGGCCAATACCCTGGAAAAACACCGTCAGGCGCAGGCCCTTGTAGCCGAGGCTACTGTTAAGACCAAATGAATAACGCGGGGTAGTGTTGGCAATAATTTTGCGGTCGCCGGGATTGCTCAGCGTGTTGTTGCCAAACGTAATGTTACCGTCGCCGTTGATGTCGGCGTAGCGAATGTCGCCCGGCCGCCAGTTGGCACCAATATTGGTTTGTTTGGCGGCAGCGGCTACCTCATCGGTCGTTTGGAAAATGCCTGCCGTTTCGAAACCCCAGACTTCGCCCAATTTCTGCCCTACGTAGTAATTGGCAATAGCCCCAGTTGGGTTATTGAACTTGGTAATTTCGGCTGTCCAGTCCGACAGGGCGAGGGTCACATCGTAGCTCCAGTTACTCTTGAACTTATCGCGCCAGGTCAGGGCGAGTTCCCATCCTTTCGTACGCAGATCAGCCGCGTTTTCCTTTGGCGCTGCCGTACCCAGAATCGCCGGGTAGGTCACGTCCATCAGCATATCTTTCGTATCACGGGTATAAACATCCACTGAGGCATCGAGCCGCCCCCGGAGCATGGTTACATCCAGACCAATGTTTTTGGAAACGACCGTTTCCCATGTCAGCGAGGGGCTTACTAAACCCGCTGCCGACACAAACGGAATGGTGGCGTTGGTGAACATATAGGGCGATTGGCCCGTACCCATTGTCGAGATATAGGGGTAAAAAATCTGGTTCCGGTTGCCGTCAAGCAGAATTTGATTGCCCAGCGTTCCGTAGGAGGCCCGCAGTTTCAGGTTGTCGAGCCAGCCGTTGGTGGCATCCATAAACTTCTCGTTACTAATCCGCCATCCTGCCGATACCGACGGGAAGAACCCAAACCGGCTGTCGGTCGGAAAGCGCGACGTACCGTCGTAGCGACCGTTAAATTCGATCAGGTATTTCTCCCTGAAATTATAGTTCAGCCGGTAGAATGCTCCACGCAGTGCCGCATGTTGCTTACTGCCAAAGGTTTGCTGCACGCCAGTGGTGGCATTCAGGTCAACAACAAGCGGGGTAATCAACGATCGCGCCTGTGCTCCTGAGTATTGGTACAGACCACGTTCCTGGTTGAACCCGATCATGGCCGTCACGTTGTGGTTGCCCAATTTTGGCAGCGCATATTCGGCATACGCGTTCAACACGTAATACTGGTTATAGTTGTTCTCGGTTCTAACCCAGTCGTCTCCGCTGAACCCATTATTGAGGGGGTTTGCCGCCAGCAGGTTAGTCTCCATAACGTCCACCTTGCTCTGAACATCCTGATAAACCCGGTTGAAAATGTTATACGAAAAATCGCCCCGGATTTTCAAGCCCGTTATCGGAGTAAGGGTTACGCCCTGTGTGAGCCAGAGATCGTTGTTGGTCAACGTGGTGCGGCCACCGTTGAGCAGGTAAGGCCAGAAATTGGTGCCGCCGAAGTACTTGCCAATGTAGGGAGCGAATTTCTCGCGGTCGCCCTGGGTCACATAAAACGGCAGGTCTGGAAACTGGATTGGCATGATGGGGTTCACCCGTGCCAATGAGTTGATGTTTACATCCCAGTTATAAAAGTGCGGTTTGTCGCTGTTCTGCGAGTTAAAAATCACTTTTTCGTCCAAGCTGATCCAGTCGTTGACTTTGAAATCCGCTTTCATCAGGAAGTTATACCGCTTAAACTTCTCGTTGTTGGTTTTCAGGTAGCCATCTTTACTGAAATAGCCGAGTGAAACTAAGTATTTGGACTTATCAGACCCACCCGAAACCGACAAATCCTGCTGATTGGTGGGTGCGTAGGCGGTCATAATGCTGTTCTGGTAATTGTTGTACCCGTAATAGCGCAGGGTTCCACTGACCACGCCCCACTGCGGTGCCGTTGCCGGATTTTCGGAGAAGGCTTTGGTGCCGGCCACCATGTCGGCATCATAGGCCGGCACGCCACTGGTACGGACGTTAGCCGCGTTTCGGGCCAGCACAAACTGATAGGGGTCAGTTACGACATCCATGTTGAAAATGGGCTTGGCCAGCGAGAACTGGCTACCTATCGAAACCGTCACTTTGCCGGGTTTAGCACTTTTGGTCGTCACCAACACTACCCCGAAGGCCGCCCGTGCGCCGTAAACGGCTGATGCCGAGGCATCTTTCAGCACGCTGATACTCTCGATGTCGTTGGGGTTGATTCGGTTCAGATCCATCGGCACATTATCGACCAGAATCAGCGGAGCACCCCCGTTGATGGACTCATAACCCCGGATGTTGAAGGTAATCGGCTGGGCGGGGTCGCCGTTTCGGGGGTTGATGTTCAGGTTCGGAATCACCCCCTGCAAACCCTCTCCCGTGGAGGCAATGGGCCGGTTTTGAAGTCGTTTGGCATCGGCCACGCCCACGGCGCCCGTCAGGTTTACTTTTTGTTGCGTACCATACCCAACCACCACCACTTCCTGTAGGGCCTTCTCGTCCACGGCGAGAGCAATATCGACAGTAGTGCGCGCACCCACCGCAATCTCCTGCTTCAAGTACCCGATAAAGCTCAGTACAAGGGTGGCATTTGCATTGGGGAGTTTAATGGAGTACTTCCCGGCGTTGTCGGTAGTAGTACCCTGATTGGTGCCTTTAATAAGGATACTGACACCGGGGAGCGGGTCGCCGTTTTCGGCGGCTGTAATACGGCCCGAAACGTTCTGACTACGGGCGGCATTTGTTAGGCAAATCAGAGCCAGGAAGCTGCCTAACAGCATCTTAGTCTTAAGTCGCCAGGCGTACTGTAGTTGTTTTTTCATTGTAGGTTTTTGTTAAAATGAACATACAGAAGGGGTAGATAATCAGGAATGTCCTAACATACTCTTAATCAGTACTTAATAAGCAAAGTGCAACTATTTCTTAGCCTACTCATAAGCTTTCAGGTATTGAGAACTTTTTTTACTGAGTAATTATCCATGAAAAGAAGCGGTTTTTTGCGGGTGAGTTTGAGTACATCTGTTATATATGAATGGCCAGATTTGACTTTTCAAAACACGCAATACGATGGATTTAGCTCGGCTATTTCAGAACAGTAGTATCTTTGAGTCCCAGGTCCAATATCCCAAATATCATGTTTTATACCCGTCGTGAATTTATTGAGCAGTTAGGCGTTGGCATCGCGGGCTTCGGGCTATTGTCGGCCATACCCGCCGACCTAAGCAGGCAAGAGAAAGATACGAGCCTGCCCCGCAGTTTGCCCGACGCACAGGGGGTGTCGTCGGCGGGGATTGTGAATTTTATCCAGGTAGCCGAGCGTCGGCGGTTCCGGTTGCACAGCCTGATGGTGTTGCGGCACGGCCATGTGGTGGCCGAAGGCTGGTGGGCACCCTACCGCGCCGACCTGAAACACTCGCTCTATTCGCTCAGTAAAAGTGTTACGGCGATGGCGGTGGGCATGGCCGTGAGCGAGCGGCTATTTACGGTTGAAGACCAAATTGTTTCGTTCTTCCCCAACGATTTACCCACCGATGTTAGCCCCTTTCTGGCCAATTTGCGGGTGAAACACCTGCTTACCATGTCAACTGGCCATAGCCTGACCGATGCCGAGATTTTCCCGCGTTTGCTGGGTACAACGAATGACAATTGGGTCCGAACGTTTTTATCGTTGCCCATCGCCCGTGAACCGGGCACCCAGTTTCAATATAACACAATGGCTACCTATTTACTGGGGCGGATTGTGCAAAAACAAGCCAAACAAACCCTGATGGAGTTTTTGACTCCCCGTTTGTTTGAACCGCTGGGCATTGAGGGAGCCGATTGGGAAATTGATACCAGGGGCAATAACGTGGGCGGTTGGGGGCTGCGGCTCAAAACCGAAGACATTGCCAAATTCGGGCAGTTGTTGCTGCAAAACGGGGTCTGGAATGAGAAACAGGTTGTCTCCTCAGCCTGGGTCGATGCCGCCACGCAGGTTCAGATCGTGCAACCCCGCCCCGCCAAACCTAAACGTCCGGTTGCCGATGACGACTGGTTGCAGGGCTACGGATACCAGCTATGGGGGTGCCGCAACGGAGCCTATCGCGCCGACGGAGCCTGTGGTCAGTTTTGTATTGTGTTGCCCGACGAGGATGCCGTGATCGCCATTACGGCCGAACAAGCTGATATGCAGGCCGTTCTCGACGAGGTCTGGAATCATTTGCTACCCGCTTTTCAACGAACAAACCAGACCACGGAGGCTACCCAGCAAAGTTTCCAGCGAACTATGGAGAGCCTGACGATTACCCCTCCATCGGGCAACACCAACTCACTAACGGCCTCCCTGATGAGCGGCAAGCGTTTTTCAATCATGGAAAACACCTTAGGTATCAGTCAGTTTAGCCTGGTCTTTGGCAGGGGTAACTGGACATTGGAGTTAACCGATAAGAAGGGAAAGCACCAGATTCAGGGTGGGCTAACTAGCTGGCGCGAGGGCATTACCGACATTTCGCCCCTCCCGCTGAAACTCCTGCCCACGCCCGTTCCCAATGAAACACGTTTCCCCATAACGGCCAGTGGAGCCTGGCGCGAAACCAACACATTTGTCATGACCATCCGCTATCTGGAAACAGCTCATTATGATACACTTACCTGCCGTTTTGATGGCAAGTCGGTGCAGCTCATCATGCGGGATAGTTTATCCGAGGTATTGGGCCGTAAAGAGCAACGCCCTGCTTTAGAAGGATTTATGGTGTGAGCAATCAGTGCGCCCACCCGAACCTGCCGGGCTTGCTCACCGGCTTGTGGGTTCAGTTTATTACCGTTCAGTTTAGCAATCTCTTCACCGTCGTAGCTGAACGAAAGATTGCCATTGCCCTTATCGGTCACGTCGATGTCTTCGGCCTCGATAACCATAAACTCATCGTTGTTGGATTTTTGGCGAATGTTCAAATCCATCATCACAGTGGCATTTGTTTGGCGCGACACGGTGATCGTGCCTTTCAGGTTAGTCTGATCGGCGGGCAGGGTTTTGCCGTTGTAAGACAGTTCAGAATACGTGTATTTTCCAGCGGCTTGCGTAGCGGCATCAGCGGGGGCCACTGGCTCAGTACCATCCTTTTTGCAAGCGGTGAACAGGGTGGTGCTCAGCAGGAGAGCAACCCACACGAAGCGGAAGCGGAATGTTGTTTTCATTGTATGTTGTTGTTTGTTTAGTTCGGTCCGGCGTACCGGGAAAAAAGGAAGTTTTTGTTGTAAGCGGCTTGTTTTCCCGCTCTGATGATACAAAGTTGGGAGGTAGTTCCGGGGTGGAGAACCCCTAACCGGATCAACTGGAAGATGAGTATGCTGAAGCGACGTTTACGCCGGATGAATTGGATGGCAGGACAAACCGGAGTAGTCTACTGCGACAAATCGGGCCACATTTTTGTTATCTTGCCAAAAAACTAATGCTATGAGCCTGCTAACTATAGAAATTGACTCACCTCAGGACGAAGCTATCCTGCTATCGTTGCTGCCTAAACTAAACGGTCGGGTGATTGAGAAAAAGGTTTCTCCGCCCAAGCAATCGTTCGCGGAGGTACTTGAAGACATTATTCAGTCAGGCGGAGCCGGAACTTCCTTCGGCGATGCCTCTGAATGGCAACGCGAAATAAGAAGCTGGGATCGCGTACTATCTGGTCGGGAAGAATGATTTTAGACAGCAATATCATTATCTACTCCACTCAGTCAGAGTACCTTTGGCTGGCTCGTTACTTACAAAAGAATCACAATTCTGTGTGCGTATCATTGATTTCTACCCTTGAAGTCCTTGGTTTTCATAGAATCTCAGCCGAAGACAAATCTACATACGAGTCGTATTTTGGGAGTATAAATGTGTATCACATCAACAACCAGATCATTGCCGAAGCCATCCGCCTTCGGCAACAGCAGAAACGGTCGCTGGGCGATTCAATTATTGCGGCTACGGCCCTGATTTACAAACTTCCGGTGCTAACCAACAACACCGCCGACTTTCTGGATGTGGCCGGCATTGAGGTTATCGCCCTTGATTCGATACCCCGCAGCTAATTACTGTCAATGCTCCCAATAACCTTCACACTCCTGACCACGGCCGATGCTCCGGCTTTGTCGGAGGTTGCCCTACACGCCTACCGCGATCACTATCTGCATTTATGGCACGACGCAGGCGAATGGTATATGCAACACTCTTTTGCTATTGACCAATTGACCACCGAATTAGCCGACCTTAATGCCCGCTACTTCATGGTCAATTTGAACAGCGAACCTGTTGGTTTCCTAAAACTGAACCTCGACAAAGCATTGCCCGACAGCGATACTACTACCCATTCAGAAGCCAACAGCCTCGAACTCGAACGCATTTATTTGGTGAAAGAAGCCACGGGCCACGGAGTCGGTCAGGCCGCAATGCGTTTTGTGGAGACAATGGCCCGCGAACGGAGCAAACAAACACTCTGGCTCAAATCAATGGATACCGGCCCTGCCCTCGGTTTCTACGAACGCATGGGTTTTTATCCTCACAGCACCCAACGGCTCACGTTTCCGCAAATGAAACAAGAGTTGAGAGGTATGATCGTTTTTCAGCGAGCAGTAAACAACGATCAGTGAACAGTTTTCTGCGAATATTTTCCAACTGCTTCTGACTGCACTGAGTTAATTACTGTTCGCTGCTCACTGAAAACTGTTCACTGATAATGGACCCCTGGGAATTCCTCCGCCCCCATACCCCCGCCCGCATTGCCCAAGGCCGAACGGGCCACAGCTTGCCCACTTCTGCCTTGCTGGCCTTTCAACTCGACCATGCCCGCGCCCGAGATGCTGTTTTTACCACACTCAATTTACCCATTTTGTTGCCGCAGTTAAACGAGATAATGCCCAACCCGCTCCTCCTCCAAAGCCGGGCCACCGACCGTCGAACCTATTTGCAACGCCCTGATTTTGGTCGCCAATTAGACGACGAATCAAAACAGCAGTTGGCCGCCTTTCTTGATTCCGGTTTCACCCTGTCTATTGTGTTGGCTGATGGCCTTTCGGCAACGGCCGTGAACACCCATGTCCTGGCTGTGGTGACGGGTTTGGTGGCCGAAGCCCGGCGGCTGGGCTGGTCACTTGCGCCATTGGTGGTGGTGCAACAGGGGCGAGTGGCCGTTGCCGACGAGGTAGCCTACGCCCTGAATGCCGAAATGGTGGTTATGCTCATTGGCGAACGACCCGGCCTGTCCTCGCCCGATAGTTTGGGAGCGTACCTCACGTTTGCACCCCGCCCCGGCTTGACGGACGAATCAAGAAACTGCATTTCCAATATCCGCCCGAAAGGGTTTTTACCGGAGTTGGCAGTTCAGAAAATCGTGTATTTACTCAGTGAATTTAAAGTAAAACGGCTGTCCGGGTTTCAGATCAAGGACGAAATGGATGGAAATTTAATAAATTAATGAATACTGCCTGAAAAATATCAACTATAAACTACGTTAACAGACATTAGATAGTAAGATTGTCTTTTTAGGCCTTTAGAACGGACTTTTCAGGGTAATTCTTGAATAATGACAAAAAAAGTTTTTGCATAGACAAGCCTTTTTTATTGAGAAATAGTCAGTATCCAAGAACATTTATAATCAATTTCACAATTGCTCGGTTTTAGAATGAAATTTGGTTAAACCTGCTTTATTCCAAATAAAATGCGTACTATATTGCATGGCTTTATCACAAACGCCCGTTAATCCGACACCTGACCTTCTTTCTATTTACTGTCGGAATTCCAGTTACTTTACCGATTTCTCAATCATTCAATCGTCGTAGCGACGGTGGACATCGAGTACAACCCACCAACGTGAGGGCCTGACAATTATCCGTTATGTCTATGTCTGACCAAAGCGACCAACCCGGCTTCGGGTTATCTCATGAAATGGGCCTTTACCGTCCCGAATTTGAACACGATAATTGCGGTATTGGCTTTGTGGCTGATATTAAAGGCCGCAAGTCGCACCAAATTGTGGCCGACTCCCTGCATATGCTGCACCGGATGGAACACCGGGGTGCCTGTGGGTGCGAAACCAATACGGGCGATGGAGCCGGTTTGTTACTTCAGATTCCCCACGAATTTTTTGTGGACGAATGCCGCCGTCAATTTATTCAGCTTCCCGCTGCCGACGAATATGGTGTGGGTATGGTTTATTTCCCCCGCGAAGCCCGGCTTCGGGAGGAATGCCGCGCGATTCTGAATCGGAAAATTAAAAAACTCGGCATGGAGTTGCTTGGCTATCGGGTGGTGCCAACCAACAACAATGATTTGGGTAACGGCTCACGCTCGGCAGAGCCACAAATGGAACAGGTTTTTATTAAAAGACCCGACGGGGTTACGGAATCCGACGATTTTGAGCGTAAATTATACGTATTAAGAAATTATAGTTCGCGCATGATCAACGAGACGGTGAAGGGCGTGGATAACGGCTTTTACTTCGCGTCGCTCTCGTGCCGCACCATTACTTATAAAGGGCAGCTAACCACTGGACAACTGGCCGAATACTTCCCCGATCTGGCGCGCGAAGAAGTCGTGTCGGCCCTCGGCGTGGTGCATTCGCGCTTTTCGACGAACACCTTCCCCTCGTGGAAACTGGCTCAACCATTCCGGTATATTGCCCACAACGGCGAAATCAATACCGTGAAAGGCAACGTAAACTGGATGAAAGCCGCCGAAGCTCTGCTAAAATCGTCAAAGTTTACCGACGAAGAAATGGCCATGCTGCTGCCCATCTGCGACCATAAACAGTCGGACTCGGCCAACCTCGACAATGCCATTGAGTTGCTTGTGATGAGTGGACGTTCGTTGCCGCACGTGATGATGATGCTGATTCCCGAAGCCTGGGACGGCAACACGCAAATGGATGCCAATCGCCGGGCGTTCTACGAATTCCATGCGGGCATGATGGAACCCTGGGATGGCCCGGCCTCGATTTCGTTCACCGACGGCCGCATTGTGGGGGCCACCCTCGACCGTAATGGCTTGCGCCCGTCGCGGTATTGGGTGACAGACGATGATGTCGTGATTATGGCCTCTGAAGCAGGGGTTTTGGACATTGATCCAGCCAAGATTGTGACCAAAGGTCGTTTGCAGCCGGGTAAAATGTTCGTGGTAGACATGGAGAAAGGCTGCATTATTGCCGACGAAGACATTAAATCAGAGATATGTTCGGCCCAGCCCTATCAGCAGTGGCTCGACGAGTATAAGATTCATATTTCGCAACTCGAAGCCCCCGCCCGGACTTACCGGAACTACGGTGAAAACGAGTTGTTAGCTCGCCAGAAGGCGTTTGGCTTCACCTCCGAAGACCTCCGCATGATTCTGGCCCCGATGGTCGAAACGGGCAAAGAAGCCCTCGGCTCGATGGGAACCGACGTGCCGCTGGCTATTTTGTCGGAGCAGAGTCAGCACCTGAGTCATTATTTCAAGCAGTTGTTCGCGCAGGTGACGAACCCGCCGATTGACTCGATTCGGGAGCGGTCGATTATGTCGCTGATCTCGTTTGTGGGAGCCACCTATAATCTGCTCACCGAAACGCCCGAACACTGCAAGCAGGTCGAACTTGATCAGCCGGTGTTGACAACGCAAGAGTTTGACAAGTTGCGGTTTATGGATCGGCACCATTTCCAGGCCAAAACCGTGAACACGTATTTCCGGGCCGATGGCAATGGAAAATCGCTGGAGCGGGGTCTCGAACGCATTTGCCGTTACGCCGAAGATGCCATTGAAGACGGTTTCGAGATCATTATCCTCTCCGACCGCGCTATCGACTCCGACCACGCGCCGATACCATCATTATTGGCAACAGCCGCTGTTCACCATCACCTGATTCGCAAGGGGTTACGGGGAAAAGTGGGTATCCTGGTGGAGGCCGGTGATGTCTGGGAAACGCACCACGTAGCCACCCTGATTGGGTACGGCGCATCGGGTGTGAACCCCTACATGGCGTTCGAGACCATCGCCCACATGAAGGAGAAATCGCTGTTGGGAGTTGACTACGACCTTGAAAAATTAAACAAAAACTACATCAAGGCGGTCAATGGCGAGTTGCTGAAAATCTTCTCGAAGATGGGTATCTCGACCCTGCAATCCTATCAGGGAGCCATGATTTTTGAGTGCCTCGGCCTAAATGAAGAAGTGGTTTCGCGGTATTTCACCGGTACTACCTCACGCATTAGTGGCATGGGTTTGCACGAGATTGCGAAGGAGATTCTGGTACGTCACCGGGCGGCCTACCCCGAAGTGCCGGTTTCGTCGGTGCAGCGGCTCGAAGTGGGCGGTATTTACCAGTGGAAACAGCGCGGAGAGCGGCACATATTCAACCCCGACACGATTCACCTGTTGCAGGAATCGACCAAGCGAAACGACTACAATCTGTACAAAAAATACAGTAAACTCATTGACGATCAGACTAAAAAGGCGATTACCCTGCGCGGTTTGCTAAAGTTCAAAAAGGGGCAACCCATCCCGATTGAGCAGGTTGAGTCCATTGAGCAGATTTTCAAACGGTTTGCAACCGGGGCCATGTCGTTCGGATCTATTTCGTGGGAAGCCCACACGACGCTAGCCATTGCCATGAACCGCATTGGCGGCAAAAGTAACTCTGGCGAAGGGGGCGAAGACGAAATGCGGTTCAACCCGCTGCCCAACGGCGACAACCTGAACTCGGCCATCAAGCAGGTGGCATCGGGTCGGTTTGGGGTCACGAGTCATTACCTGACCAACGCCCGCGAATTGCAGATTAAAATGGCGCAGGGGGCCAAACCCGGCGAGGGTGGTCAGTTGCCCGGCCACAAAGTAGACGACTGGATTGGCCGGACGCGCCACTCAACGCCCGGCGTGGGCCTGATTTCGCCCCCGCCCCACCACGATATTTACTCGATTGAAGACCTCGCCCAACTTATTTTCGACCTTAAAAACGCGAACCGGGCTGCCCGTATCAGCGTGAAATTGGTGTCGGAAGCGGGCGTAGGAACCATTGCTGCGGGTGTTGCCAAAGCCCACGCCGACCATATCCTGATTTCGGGACACGACGGCGGCACGGGAGCCTCGCCTTTGTCGAGCATCCGCCACGCGGGTTTGCCATGGGAGCTTGGTCTGGCTGAAACGCACCAAACACTCGTTCGAAACAAACTCCGGGGCCGCGTGACGGTGCAGGCCGACGGACAAATGCGGACGGGACGCGACCTCGTGATTGCCGCTTTGTTGGGTGCCGAAGAATTCGGTGTGGCCACGGCCGCTCTGGTGGCTGCCGGTTGTATTATGATGCGGAAATGTCACCTGAACACCTGCCCTGTGGGCGTGGCGACGCAGAACAAGGAACTCCGCGCCCTGTTCACCGGCAAGCCCGAACACGTGGTGAACATGTTCACGTTCATGGCCAAAGAAATGCGCGAGATCATGGCCGAACTCGGTTTCCGGTCGATTGATGAAATGGTTGGGCAAGTACAGGTTCTGGAAACCCGCGACGATTTGCCCCACTGGAAATACAAGAACGTAAACCTCGCAGCCCTGCTCTACAAAGAGCCGGTAAGCCTCGATACCGCCCTTTACAAGCAGGAAGAGCAGGATCACGGCATCGACTCGGTGCTCGACCGCGACCTGATCGAACTGGCAAAGCCCGCTCTGGACGGTGCCGAGCCGGTTTATGCCGAATACACGGTGAATAACCTGAACCGGAGCATCGGCACCATGTTGTCCAACGAAATCTCAAAAATCTATGGTGGCCCCGGCCTGCCCGACAGCACGATTCACATAAAAATGCGCGGCACAGCAGGCCAAAGTTTCGGCGGGTTCACCACCAAAGGCGTAAAACTTGAACTCGAAGGCGATGCCAACGACTATTTCGGTAAGGGCTTGTGCGGGGCACAACTGATTGTATATCCCGACCGGGCAGCCACGTTCAAACCCGAAGAAAACAGCATTGTCGGCAACGTGTCGTTCTACGGCGCGACATCGGGCGAGGCTTTCATCCGGGGCATGGCGGGCGAGCGATTTGGCGTGCGTAACTCCGGCGCGAAGGTCGTTGTGGAAGGCGTTGGCGACCATGGACTCGAATACATGACGGGTGGTTTGGTGGTGATTCTGGGACAAACGGGTCGCAACTTTGCCGCCGGTATGTCGGGCGGGGTGGCCTATGTCTTGGATCAGGACGGCACCTTCGCCAGCAAAGTGAACCCCGAAATGGTGAACCTTGAGCCACTGAACGACGAAGACCTCGGCATCCTCCGCGAATACATCGACAAGCATTTCCAATACACCACCAGCAACGTGGCCCTCGCCCTGATTCAGGATTGGGACAATCGCGTGGGTCAGTTTGTAAAGGTGATCCCAACCGATTTCCGCCAGGCATTAGCCAGCAGGGGCATCTCCCTCTCCGAGCAACTCCGCGACAAAAGCGTTGTCTATCAGGATATTGTGGTTGATGTAGTTGGGGGGTAATAAATCATTTAAGACACTATGGGAAAGCCCACCGGATTTTTAGAGTTCACCCGTGAATTGCCCGCCAAGCGGCCCGCGCAGGAACGCATTCACGATTATAAGGAGATCGACACGCCGTTTAGCGAAGACACGACGCAAAAGCAGGCTGCCCGCTGCATGGACTGCGGTACGCCGTTTTGCCACAGTGGTTGTCCGCTCGGTAACATCATCCCGGAGTTTAATGATGCCGTGTATGAGCAGAACTGGGAGTATGCCTTCGAGATTTTGAGCAGCACCAACAACTTCCCCGAATTTACGGGGCGCATTTGCCCGGCCCCCTGTGAGTCGTCGTGCGTGTTGGGTATCAACAAGCCGCCCGTTGCCATCGAGTTCATCGAGAAATCAATTGTGGAAGTGGCATTTGCCAAGGGCTATGTGAAACCAAACCCACCCAAAAAGCGCACCGGAAAATCAGTGGCCGTGGTCGGTTCGGGGCCAGCGGGATTGGCGGCAGCGGCTCAGCTAAACAAGGCGGGCCATACTGTCACGCTATTTGAGCGGGCTGATCAAATTGGCGGCTTACTACGCTACGGAATCCCCGATTTCAAGCTCGAAAAAGCCGTGATCGACCGTCGGTTGGCCGTCATGGAAGCCGAGGGTATCATCTTTAAAACGGGCGTAAACGTGGGCGTTGACATTAAAGCCAACGATTTGTTGGATAGTTTCGACCTCGTGCTGTTGGCAGGTGGCTCAACCGTTCCCCGCGATTTGCCAATTCCGGGCCGTGAGCTGAAAGGGATTTACCCGGCCATGGAATTCCTAAGTCAGCAAAACAAGCGGGTGGCTTCACGCCCGGTGGAGTTCGATCATCAGGGAGCGAAATATAACAACGGCGAGTTGCTGGCAACCGACAAAAACGTGGTCGTGATTGGTGGGGGCGACACCGGCTCCGACTGCGTTGGCACCTCGAACCGGCATGGCGCGGCCTCAGTTACCCAAATCGAACTGTTGCCAATGCCGCCAAAAGACCGCGCCGAAAACACGCCCTGGCCCAATTGGCCCATGATGCTCCGCACGAGCACCTCGCATGAGGAAGGTTGCGAGCGCGAATGGTCCATCAACACCAAAGCCTTCATTGGCGACGAGAACGGCAACCTAAAAGCCTTGCAGATTGTGAATCTAGAATGGAAACACGAAGGGGGCCGAATGCAGATGGTGGAAATTGCGGGTTCGGAGCGCGAAATCCCCTGCGAACTGGCTCTGTTAGCCGCTGGTTTCCTGCACCCGCAACGCGAGGGTCTCGTGGCCGACCTCGGCATCGACCTCGACGAGCGCGGCAACGTGAAAGCCACGAATTATCAAACAAGCCACCCCGATGTGTTTGCCGCTGGCGACTTACGCCGGGGTCAATCGCTGGTTGTGTGGGCGATTTCGGAAGGCCGCGAAGCTGCCCGTGCCGCCGATGCCTACTTGATGGGCGAGAGTTTATTGGAAGCTAAAGCCGAGTCGATGCTAATGGCAGTATAGGGCAGGGTTTATAGTTTAGGCCACAAAAAAAGCACACACCGACCATGAATCGGAGTGTGCCCGCGATACCAACCTATGAGGAGAAAACTGTTCTTTTGTAATAAAGACAAAGTACTACGAATTATCACGTAAAAACCTGAAAAATTCCAATTAATCCATAAATTATTCTCCAACGCTTCGTACAGGTCGGCCAAAGTTGGGGGTTCCGTCTGTGTTCCACGAAAAAGGTTGGATATGTGGTGCCCGTTTGTTGCCGCAGCCGTCGGTTTCGGTGGGGTTGGCGTGGTAGATCATCCAGTTTTTCTGACCATTGTTAGTCGTGAAGAAGCCACCGTGACCCGGTGCCCAAACGCCATTTTCGGGCGATTGGGTGAACACGGGTTGCGGGTGTTTGCGCCAGTTTTTGGCCTTCAGAAAGTTGCCGCCCGTGTGTTCGAGTAAGCCCATGCAGTAGTCGAGCCAACAGGCATTGGCAGAGTAAACGAGGAAGGTTTTCTTGCCGTTTTGCAGAAACTCCGGCCCCTCGTTTACCAAAATCAGGGGTAGCTCACCGTTTTTTTGCCAGGCTTCGGGAGTTTTGCCGTGCATTTCCCAGGGCAGTTCGGGTTGCGAAATTTTCACGCGCTTGCCGGTCATTGTCCAGGGGTTTTTCAGGCGGGCTATATAAATATCCTGCCGTCCGTTTCGGTCGCCCTCCCAACCCGACCAGGCCGCGTAGAGTTTCCCCTGGTGTTGTAACACCGTCAGGTCGATGGCCCAATGGTCACCGGGGTCGGCTAGCTTTCCTTTCATAACCCACTGACCATCAAAGGGATCAGACGCAGTGTTTTCGAGCACCCAAATCCGGTGGGTTTGGTTGTTGAGGCTATCAGCAGCCACGTAGATATACCATTTCTCGTTGATCCGATGGATTTCGGGTGCCCACAAATCCCGCGAGTAGGCCGTGCCGGTTGGGGGCGTAAACACCACTTTGCTCTCTGCCGTAGCTAAATCAGCCATGTTTTTGGTTCGCCAAAGCGTCAGGTTGCGGCCCGTGGTGTTCATGTAATAATACCAACCGTTATCCTGCCAAACCCACGGGTCCGGCCCCGACGATTTGATCGGGTTCATGACGGTGCGTTGAGCGAACGCGGGCAGGGCAGTAATACAGAGCAATAAAAACAGGGAACGAAGCATGAAAAGAGCGTTCAATAGCCAAAAATCTCCTCCAGCGTCAGTTTTTTCACCGTGCCATGTTTGGCCAGATCGTCGGGGGTGACGCGCTTTTCGGAAGCCACCACGCAGAGGGTATATGGCTTGTTGGCCAATTGCGTATCGGCAAACGATTTCAGGTCGGCATAAGTGATCTTGTCCAGAGCCTCATAGGTTTTCTGGCGGGTATCGTAGTCTATCCCTTTTTCAATGGCATCCAAGTAACTGTAAATGATGCCATCCTGCCGGATTCGCTCAGTTTGCATCGACTTTTTCATGCCCACTTTGGTATTTTCAAGTAGTTTGCCGGATTCGGGCAAGGCATTCAACAATTCGTTCATCCCGGCCACGGCTTCCTGAAACTTGTCGGCCTGACTGCCAATATAGGCGTTCACCGAATATTGCTGGTCTTTGCGGTCGGGAATCTCATAGTTGGCAAAGGTCGAATACGCCAGGGCTTTCGATTCGCGCAGGGTCTGGAACACGACCGAGGCCATGTTTCCCCCAAAATAGTTATTGAACAGGTTCACCGTTGGCAGTTGCGCCGGGTCGAAAGCGGTTGTATTCCGCACCCAATACACCTCCGACTGCACCATGTCGTAATCGGCAAAAAGCACTTCGGGCTTCTGTTGAGTCACTTGCTTAAAATCCTGACGGGCTGGCACGGCCTTGAACTGGGCAGGCATCTGGTGGGCTTTTGTCAAATCGGTGCCGAGCGAGGCAAGGGCTTGCGGGCCGTAATAAATCACCTGTTGCGGGTAATCGAAGAGGGTGTGCAACACGTCGAGAAGTTGGGCCGAGGTCACGGCTTTCAGTTCGTCGTTGGTGAGTTGGTTGTTATAGGGGTTTTTCGGGCCATATTGTGCGTAGTTGATCAGGCCCTGCATAATGGTCCCTTTGTTGAGCTTGTTATCGGCCCGCGATTTTATGATCCGCTCTTTCAGATCAGACAAGGCCTGTTCGTTAGCCTGGCAATTCCGCATCAGATGGTCGAGTAACTCCACGCTTTTGGCGAAGTTTTCCTGCAAACCCGACAGCCGAACGGTTGTGTAATCGCTTGACGAATAGATATTATAGTCGCTGGCAAGGCCAAAAAATGCTTTGCTCAGGTCTTCTGAAGAGTATTTGGGCGTACTCAGAAACGACAGATACTGTGTAGCAATGGGCAGGAGTTTGCTGTGATAACTCCCCATTGGGATGCGGTAGCCTAACCGGAACAGGTCATTATCAGGGTTTTTCACATATAACACCTCTGCGTTTCCGGCTTTGCCCCGCTGAATATCCTTCTGGTAGTCGAGCCAAACGGGTTGCACCTCCCCCATCGGCATGTTATTGATTTGCTGCAAAAAAGGCGATTGGGCTTCCCGGTTCACCTCCACGGGGGTAATGGCAGGCTTATCAACCTTCACGATATTTTTGTCTTCACCCTTGCGCTTGTACACCACCACGTAGTTGTCGCGGAGATATTCGTTGGCAAAATCCATGACTTGTTGCTTGGTCACGCGGGCCAGCCGGTCGTTCAGACTCGCTTGCTCCGGGTATGACTTTCCGCCCGACAAAATGAACGCATCCAGCAACTTGTCGGCCCGACCATAGTTGTTCTCGAAGGTTTCGATCTGCCGTTTTTTGTAGTTATTCACAATGGACTGCATCACCTTTTCATCGAAACTACCGCTCTTGAGTTTGGCCACTTCGCCGAGCAACAACGCCTTCACCTCGTCGAGCGATTGGCCTTGTTTGGGTCGCCCGAACATAGTCCATACGCCATAATCTTTCATAAACTGGGGCGACGATCCACCACCCAAAATCCGCTGTTGCTTGTTCAGATTGAGGTCGATCAAACCAGCAGCCGAGTTCGACATCAGTTCATCGACCATCACGGCCACGGGTTGGTTCAGCGCAATTCCACCCGGAAACCGATAGCCAATTCGGACTGATTCCGGCGTTGGGCCAAACACCTCGCGGGTTTGCACGGTGGTGAGCGGAGCTTCCGGCACAGGGTTATACAACTGCACCGGTTTCGGCTTCATATAGGCAAATGCCTTATCAATTTTCTGGATAAGCTGGTCCGGGTTAAAGTCTCCAGCCATGATCACGGCCATGTTGTTGGGCACGTAAAATTTATCGAAATAGTTGCGAATTTCGACCAGCGAGGGGTTTTTCAGGTGTTCAACCGTGCCAATGGTGGTTTGCTGACCGTAGTTATGGGTCGGAAACAGGGCGGCCATCAGGGCCTCGTTCACTTTGTTGCCGTCGTTGTCTAATGACCGGTTTTTTTCTTCATACACTGCTTCGAGTTCGGTGTGGAAAATGCGCAACACGGGCTTGCGGAATCGTTCGGCCTGCAGGGAGAGGTAGCGGTCAACGGCATTGGCCGGGATGTCTTCCAGATACACCGTTTGCTCATACCACGTGAAGGCATTGCTACCCTGCGCGCCCATAGAAGCCATCACTTTATCGTACTCATTGGCAATGGCAAACTTGGCCGCTTCGCCCGATGTCCGGTCAATTTCTTTGTAGATTTCCTTGCGTTTGGCCTCATCTTTGGTCGAATTATACTGCTCGTATAAGGCATCCACTTTGTCTAAAAGTGGCTTTTCTTTACTCCAGTCGAGCGTTCCGAATTTGTCGGTGCCTTTAAAAAGCATGTGTTCCAGGTAGTGCGCCAAACCGGTGTTGGTGCGGGGGTCGGTGTTGGATCCGGCCCGCGTAGGAATGAACGTGAATATGCGCGGCTCTTTTTTATTGACACTCAGGAGGACTGAGAGGCCGTTTTTCAGGGTATAAAACCGCGCCTGCATCGGGTCGTTGGAGAGGTATTTATAGGTATAGCCTCCCGGTGAGGTGCCGGTCTTCCATTCATATTTTTTGGCGCGGTCCGTTGTCACGGGTTGGGCATTGCTGATGAAGCTACAAACAAGGGCAAGCCACAGGCCAATACCCAATGTAATTAGGTTGTTCATGAGTGATAGAGATAATTATTCGGTTATCGACCAAATATACAACGGAGAGGACATGTATCCGAGAATTTCACTTCTACTGTTTCCCACTTCTGTTCGTGGCTAGGGCTTTTTTAGACCATAAACAACGTGGTCGTTACCACCCTGCCAGTTGGCAGCGGGGCAACGACCACGTTTTCGTTTCAGGTTGTGAAGTAACGATCAGTGTTTCATTTCGCGTTCTCCACCTTTCTGACAACAGGTTGGCAATTTTTTATATCCTTCAGCACTAGCCACTACTTCGTCGGCATCATAACCCGTTTTTGCAATGTTAGCCTTGATTTTACTTACATCCGTTTTCTTTGGATTAAATTTCACCGTCACAACTTTTGTATCAAGATCGAGAACCGCTTCTTTTACCCCTTTCTCGAACACCAGATTACGTTCGATTCGCTCTTTACATTCGTCGCAAATAGCCGAGGTTTTGATTTTCACTTCTTTATCTTTCTCTTCGGCAAACGTCCAGGCAGTCATACTGAACACAAGGAACAGGGCAGAAAGGAGGGCAAGCAGATTGGTCTTCATTTGGCTTTGAATTGGTTTTAGTGAAATTTATTGGTTAGACAAGCATACGCATAAAACGTTTAATAGCAATCAGTTGGTTCAATCAGCGCATCCGCAGGGTGGCAGGTGTTAACCGCAAATAGAGTTGACCCGACAAGGGCATCCGGCCATAGTAGGCTTGCAAAAACCGGTCGGGCATGCCGGCAGTGAATTGTGCCCCGGCCACCAAGTCGGTGTTTAGGTGGCGCACAAGCCGGTAGTTCACGCCCAAAGTCAGGTTGTCGACGTTCGCCCGGCGCGGCAACGTCCGATCATTTTCATCGCCAATGCCCAATTCGTCCGGCGACTTCATAATGTTCTCGTAGCGGCCATACAAGGCAGTCCGACCTAATTGCAGGCTCGTTTCAGCTAAATAAGCATTCTCGGCTTCGCCATCGTGAACGTTTTGCCCCCACACCAAAGCCGATGTAACATACTGATCGTCAGAACCATTTAGCGTTACACTATGCAAAACCGAGGCCGTTGTACGGCGAACATTGCCCGGATGCAGTGGTTCCGGGTTGCGGAGCACCCCCTGCGATACCTGAAAAGCCAGCGAGGCTGTTGGGTTCACCGACAACCGATACGAATAGCTGTCGAAGAGGGGTTTGTCGATACCTAAGCGTTTTTCGTCGGGTTCGCGACCCGTAAACGACGAGGCTTCCAATTTAGCTATGCCATAACGAATACCCGCTGTAGCTACGCCAAATGTTATGTGCGTTGCATCCATCCAATGATGGCCCAAGGGCGAATCGGGATTGTTGAACGACGAGATTCGGTGCATAAACGCAGGTGGTCCCAGAGCGGGTTCGCCCGGCAGGCCGACATACACAAATGCATCAGCTTTGGGGCTGAACGAATGACTGTAGCCTACCGATAACTCCGAAAACAAATCATGCTGGTGTTGCCGGTCCACCAACGGGCGGCCCTGAAAACTCTCGCCCGACTGGAACAACAATGGGTAGCCCCCATTTCCCACCGTGAACGGATCGAGCGACACCATCGCCTTGAACGACAGCAAACCACGCTGCCCTACGTTTCGCTGGGCCATGCCCATGAACCAGTTGGGTGCATCGAATCGCTGATCGCGCCCTTTACCGCTCCGGTTGTTGAAATTCTGGTTTGTGTGACGCAAAAACACGCTGTAGTGCAGCATGAGCATCCATTTCGATTCGCCATGCTTCATGTAGGCATACATCGGGGTTTGATCCGGGTGCCAGGCGGTGCCGGAGCCATTCCGGTTCATGGGCAGGTTCCGCGAATACAAATGCGACATACTCATGCCATGATCCATCTGGCTATGATCCATTTCCGGCGACATCGACTTACTGCTCGGTTCGGTTGTCGTGGTGGCCTGCGGCTTTGTTGTTGATTCCTGTTTGGCGGGCATCGTATGGCCCTGATGCTGGGCCTGAACGCTGAGGGTGATGAAACCCAAAAACGTGATTAACAATCTAATTTTCATGACGTTGAGTTGATATTGAACTTAATAAATTACAGCGTTTTCAGCCTGAAACCGGCATAAACCATCGCCCCTGTTATCGGTCCCCACACACGGCTGGCCGCATCAAAATCGGGGCCAAACGGCGCATTAACACCTACAATCGGATTCTTTTGCCGGACTCCGGTCAGGTTTTCACCGCCCAGATATACTTCAAGCCCGTTCCGAAACGATCGCGACATCTGTGCATTCAGGTTCACAAAACCCGGTGCCCGGTCGGTTCGCATAGTCGAGTATCCTGTATGAACGTAGCCCTCGGCCAGGTATGGAATCCGTCGGGGGCCATTTCCCTGTAGCGTTGCGTCGAATTTCCACTTGTCATAGGGCAGGGCATAACCAACATTGAGTAACACCCGGTCGCGGCTCACCATCATGCGCTCCAACAGCACTGACTCTCCGAAAGCAGCTCCCATCGTTTGCCGCACATCGAACAGGCGATAGGCTGCTTTCACTTCCATCCGGCGAACAGGCTGGTAGTTAAACTCTGCCTGGAAACTATTGGCGAATGACTGGCCCTGTAGTTGGTAAAAATTAATCTGACGGGGATGTTCCAAGTCGACCACCATCTGGCTCTGGAAGTTTGTGCGGAAATAATCGACGATGAACGTGGCTTTCTTGCCTAACAGCAAAAACTCGTTAGTCACACCCAATCCGTAGTTCCACGATACCTCGGGCCGCAGCGGACTTCTGAAAAACACGTCCCGTGAACTGACGAAATAGCCAAAATTTTCGGCAAACAGGTTTGGCACCCGGAAGCCCCGCCCGGCCGATGCCCGGATGGTTGTGAGGCCGTGGATGTGATATTTGGCATGAAGCCGGGGCGACCATTGCGGACCATACAGGTTATGAAAGTCCACGCGATTACCCAGCACCACCGCAAAATGTTCGTTGTGGGTGTAGGCATACTCGAGAAACGCACCTGGCACCGACTCAGTCCGGTTGGTGGGCAATGGGCTTTGCCGGTAGGTTTCGTTGTAGCGATCCAGCAAATAACTCACCCCCGTTTTGAACGAGTGGTTCGTGTTGTCGATAATCGACTGGTAAATCAGGTTGGCGTAAAGTGTTTGCTGACCGCCCACGTAGGGGCTAAACCCAAACCGGGCATCCTGCTGATGGTTCAGAGCGTTCACGATCAGTCCTAATCCTTTGTAGGGTTTGTCGGGATAGAGCCGGGCCGTTTTCGAGAAGAATTCAACCCGCTTTGTCCAATTCAGGAACGTGTAAAGCGGGCTTCCTGGTGAAGCCGTTCCCGTTTGCCGAACTTGGCCACCTTCACGATCTTCATACAGGGCTTTAATGCCGAACTGCGCCATAAACCGCTTGCTGGCATATTTCCAACGGTTTATGCCGTTGTACTGCCGATACATGGGCAAATCCAGAAAACCATCGCCGTTTTGCTCGATTTTAGTGCGCAACGCGCTGACGTGTCCTAAGGTTGCCACGCTCCATTTGTCCGACAAAGCCCGCGAGAAATTCACGTTCCCCTCAACCCTTCCAAACGAGTTGACATAGCCATTGAGTAGCCACTGCGACTGCTTGGTTTCTGCCTTAAAATCGGGCTTTTGCAATTCAATATTGAGGGCGCCCGTCATACCCTCGTATCCATTCACCACCGATCCAACACCCTTACCCACGTCGATACTGGTGACCCAGGTTCCGGGAATAAAATTCAGTCCGAAGGTGCTGGCCAACCCCCGAATGGTTGGAATATTTTCGACATTGGTTTGAACGTATTGACCTCCCAAACCCAAAAACTGGATTTGCCGCGCTCCCGTAACGGCATCACTGTAGGACACGCTCACGGAGGCATTGGTCTCAAAACTCTCGGAGAGGTTGCAGCAGGCGGCTTTGGCAAGCGTGCGCTGAGTGAGTAGTTCGGTTTGGATGGGGTTCATCCGGTCAATCTGGGTAGTGGATGCCGACACCACCACTTCGTTCAGGGTGGCTTCGGAACGAAGCATAACCTTTAGTTCGGCGGTTGGGTCGGAAATGGTCAGCGTATCGGGCCGGTAGCCAACATAGCTTACTACCAAGCGGGTTTGGCCATCAACAAGGGGCAGTTCAAAACGGCCGATGGAGTCGGTAGAAACGCCAGTGGAGGTTCCGCTCCAATAGACGTTGGCCCCAACGAGGGGAGCGGGTTTGTTGGCGACCGTTTCCTGCACGATACCCCGAATGGTTTGTCCCTGGCTAACAAAGGGGAAACTTAATAAACTGATAATGAGAAGAAAGCGCATAAAATCGTTGGATTAGATAAAACAAAAACAGCCCGTGTCTGTGGGACACCGGCATCTGGAGAATCAGCAACGATTTAAATCAGGAAACTTTGTACAAGGGTCAGCAGCGTGCGGCCAAACGCGGCAGGAGGAGCATTGGGGCTATGCGCCACAATGGAGGCATCGGTGAAGAATAACCAGCTTAACAAAGTCGTTACCATGTTGGTAACGGACGTAACGATGGTTTCCGCAACGATCTTAAAAAACTTGGCGACCAACTGACTCAAAGACGAGGTAACGTCCACATTTTGGTACCGTTTCTCGTTCTCGCAACAGTCAGTTTTCTTTACAGAAGGTTGGATAGAAGCGGAAGCCGTTTTACCAGATGGGCATCCGGCGCAAGTTGGTTCGCTTACACTGATTCGCGAAATTTTCTTACCCCGCATCTGACACGAATGCTCGACCAGACCAAAGCCTGTACTGCTTAACAGTACAACCATAGCCATTACGACATTCAGAATACGGAACAGTTTGCGTTTCATAGTGCAACAAATGTAAAAAAGGGATTAAAGCAAAGCAAATTTCTGGAAAGAAAAATGCGGCTTAATTGCTGTCGCACAGGCCTTCGACTCCGCTCAGGCTGACGACAATCTTGCGCGTTTCCAATCAGTTTGAGCGGAGCCGAAGGCCTATGCGACAGCAATTTTTGATTTTATTCCAAATCCGACAGTCTATAAAAGACTAACAAAAATGGGGTAATCAAGATGCCTGGTTATTCCCCAGTTACCTTAATTACCCCATTCACCTAATTGCCTTTTTAACCTAATAACTAATAACCAGGATTCTGCTTCAGGATATCCTTACCCTGAATGTCGATCTGAGCCTGCGGAATTGGCAACAATTCGTGCTTACCGGCGGTGAACGTAGAACCGCCCAACGTGGTTGGTAGACGGGCACCGGCACCTTCGTATGTCAGATAGGCGTTGATGGTTGTTGCAGCAATACCCCAGCGAACCAAGTCGAAGAAGCGGTGTCCTTCGTCACCCAGCTCTAAACGACGCTCAAAACGCAGTGCCGTTGTTGCCGATGCTTTTGAGGCAAAGGTTGACGCAGGATACTCTTTGATCGTATATTTGGCAGCCGGAGCCGTACCGCGCATCACAAATCCATCAGGGTTAGCAGCCCGCTTGCGAACCATGTTTGTGTATTCCAGTGCTTTTGTCAGCGATCCAACTTCGATTTCGCACTCGGCAGCCATCAACAACACGTCGGCGTAACGAATAATTGGGACGTTCAAGGCTGTGTAGCCCGGAGTCCATGATGAGTTATCCTGCAACGAACCCCGATCCGACTTGTAGTACGTAAACTTCTTCGGCGAGTATGGCCCGCCGTTTGGCTGATTCCGAATCCAGTCGGCACCGGGGTGATCCTGCCAGTCGAGGTACGGAATTCCCCGGCGACCAACGGCGTGGTCAAGGCGTGGGTCAAGGTTACCCGCATCCGGTGTAAACGCATCCTTTGCTGCTACACCCATATCCGTTTTCACGGCGTTGGCGGCAGCGTTATATGAGCCATCGAGCAACGGCAGACCGTTTGCATCGGTACGGAACGAGTTCACATACTCGAAGCTGGGTTGGTTAAATCCGCAGCAGTTACCCGGCCCATTCGGTCCCGTGTTGTAGGGGTAGTTCAGGTCGAATTCAGGGTTGGCGTTGTTTACACTTCCCGTGTTGGCAGCCGCCTGAATGGCAAATATCGACTCCTCGTTGTTGTCATTCGAGGCTTTGTACAGATCGGCGTATTTTGGCACGAGACCATATTTTTTGCCGTTCGACGTTTTGCCATTGGCAATAATCAGATCGAACAGGGCTTTTGCTTCGGCATATTTCTTTTGGTAAAGATACACTTTAGCCAACTGAGACGCTGCCGCCCACTTGTTTACCCGACCAACGGCAGGAGGTGCTTCGGTCAGGTTGTCGTAAGCAAACTTCGTATCGGCTTCGATCTTTGGCCAAATTTCTACACCGTTTGGTACTTTCTCGATACCCGTCCCATAATCGACTGTTTCATCAATGTAGGGTACGTTACCATACAGACGCTTCAGGTCGAAATAATAGAGACCCCGCAGGAAGCGAGCCTCCGCCGTAACGCGCGTCTTATCACCCGCTGACATATCTGCCGGGGCGTTTTTCAACAGGTTCAGGGTCAGGTTACACCGGCTGACACCCTCATACTTCCGTTGCCACGTTCCTGCTACTTCACCCGTTGAGATGGTCTCAAAGCGTTGTATGGGATTGATGGTCGAGAAGTCACCTGGGTCGGTGCCTTTGTTGGCATCACCTCCCCGAATACCACCCCATACCCAGTTGTTAAACGAGGCAAGGCGGTCGCCACGGCCATTCAGGATGGAGTAGGCAGCAATTAAAGATCCTTCAATGCCAGCCTTCGAGCTGAGTTGAGCACCAGCCAACTGACCCGTTACGGGCACTTCCAGAAAGGTATCTTTACACGAAACAGTCGCTAAACTCAGGACAGCAGCAGTGCCCAGAATGTAGAGTTTTTTATTGTGTCTCATTGTGTGAGTTAAGTTTGATGGGATGCTCGCGCATCCCTTAATTTTTTAGAATGACAGCGACAGACCGCCCAATACGCTCCGGGTGATCGGGTAGTTACCCACGTCGATGCCGAAGTTTGTGTCGGCATTGCCCCCTACGCTTGGATCGAGACCTTGGTATTTGGAGATCGTGAACAGGTTGTTCGTCGATACAAATACCCGCAATCGCGACAAACCAACCTTACTCAAAACGCTGCTTGGCAAGTTGTAGCCAAATGACAGGTTTTGCATCCGGAAATACGAACCGTCTTCTACGTAGTACGAGTTAGCCTGCGAGTTGGTGCTGAAGTTTGAGGTACGCTCGAAAATGGGGATCGTTGCTCCCGTATTCTCCGGTGTCCATGATTGCTTCACACGCTCGCTGATGGCGGCACCTTCAAATGAAGGGAAGAAATCGGTAAACCACTTCGACTGGTTCCAGATTTTGTTGCCAATCGAGGTGTAGCCGTACATCTCCACGTCGAATGCTTTGTACGTAAATTTCAGGTTCAGACCACCCGTGAATTTCGGAACAGGACTGCCGAGATATGTCCGGTCATTCGGATCAATTTTGCCATTACCGTCAATATCGGCAAAGCGGAAACGACCCGGAGCGGCACCGTCCTGCTTGGGTGCAGCGTCAACTTCTGCCTTGCTTTGGAACAGACCTAACGTCTGGTAGCCATAGAATGCCGAGATTGAGTAGCCCAACTGATTCCGAATTGGATTGATACCCCGGAAGCCTGGATTCACCGTTGTCAGATAGGTAAGGTTGGGAGCCAGGTAAACAATCTTGTTGCTCAACGTGCTGGCCGTGAGGTTGGCTTCGTAACCAACTTCTGAGCCAATTTTCCCCCGTGTAATTACCTGAAGGTCAATGCCCTGGTTACGCATCTTACCGATGTTTACGGATGGAGCCGCTGCATAGGTACCGATTACGTCAGGAATAGGCACCTGGAACAACAGGTCTTTGGTGTCTTTCCGCCATATG
The DNA here is from genome assembly GCA_031411995.1 of Cytophagales bacterium. GTDB lineage: Bacteria > Bacteroidota > Bacteroidia > Cytophagales > Spirosomataceae > Rudanella. Next base: position 20,257 of record JANOCD010000065.1, on the reverse strand, counting down.
TCCAGAATAACTTCTAAACGGTTGTTGAAAAACGAACCATCGATACCGAAGTTGCTGGTGATCGACGTTTCCCATTTAGCATCGACGTTACCAATCCGCGAGCGGTAGTAGCCGTCAACGGTGCTTGAGTTTGAGCCGTTGATATCGTAAGCCGAGTTGCCTAGGTTGGCGGCATACAAACTAAATTGGTTGTTGGGGTCCACATTGTTTGAGTTACCCATCAGACCATAGCCACCCCGGATTTTCAATTCCGTTACCCACGTCAGGTCTTTCATGAACTCTTCCGACGAGATACGCCATGCTGCCGAAGCGGCCGGAAATACGCCGTAACGGTTGTTGGCCCCAAACCGGCTTGAGCCATCGCGACGAACCACACCTGTTACGATATACTTATCGTTGAACACATAGTTCAAGCGACCGAATACCGAATAGAAGTTAACGCCTTTGAACTGACCGCTGTTGACAACACGGCCCGTTGACGCTACCGTTGACAGCGTGATGTAGTTCGGGTCAATTGAGAATGGGTTTTGACCGCTACCGCCTATGTTTTTGCCAGCACCCGTGTTGAGGGCTTCCTGACCAACAATTACATCGACAGCATGGACACCAAACTTACGCTTGTAGGCAGCCGTATTGGTGAGTGTCCAGGCAAATGAGTACCCACCGCCTTCGTTATAGCCAAAGGCCGAGTTGTTTTCCGAGTTCTCATACTGCAGCCGACTGTAACCATAGTTGTAGAAACTACCATAGGTCCCACCAACAGTGCTTCGCAACGTCAGGTTTTCGATGGGGTCAACTTCGAGGTACAGGTTACCAAAAGCACTGGTGCCAAATCCACGATTGTTTACTTGCCCGTCGCGGCTTGCTACCGGGCTACGAGGGTTATTGAAACCTTTAGCTGCCGTACCGGCATAACCACCGAATTCATCATAAACCGGAATAATCGACGGCATACGGAACGCCTGGAGAACGTCGTTCTCGTCAGCCGCTACCCCCTGACCACCCGCTCCACCACCCTGTCCCAATACAGACAAGTAGGTAAACTGGAGGTTTTCGCCGATACGGATTTTTTTACTCAGATCAAACTCCGTATTGGCCCGGAATGAGTACCGCTTAAAACTGTTGTTCAATAGAATACCTTTCTGATCCTGTGCGCTCAAGCCGATGTAGTAACGGCCCGACTCACCACTGCCCGAGAAGCCCAGGCCATGTCGCATGAGGGGAGCAACATTCGTGATGGCATCATACCAGTCAGTGCCTTCTTTATTGGCTTTAACAACCTGATAAATAGCACCTGCATTCGGATTGACGTTGTACTTGAGTTTTGCAGCGGCCAAATCAACCGAACCCACTACGCCGGGAGCCCCACCTACGTTGATATAATCAGGAATAACAGGCGTTGCTCCTTTACCAAACTGTGGATGTCCCCAACCTTCGTCACCTACTTTCAACCCCGTATTACGGAAAGCATTCCAGGTCCAGTTGGCAAAATCGGTAGGGTTCATCATGGCCTGCCCTTTGCCGGGATCGGTTGCTCCAATTTGGCCGTCATACGTCACCTGCATTTTGCGGGGCGTTTTTGAGCCTTTCCGGGTTGTAATAACGATTACACCGTTGGCAGCACGCGCTCCGTAAATAGAAGCCGCAGCGGCATCTTTCAGTACGGTTGTTGTCTCCACATCATCAGGAGACACAAAGTTTACTGAACCAGCGGGCACACCGTCAACTACGTACAACGGCTCGTTACCACCAAATGCACCGAAACCTCGCACCCGCACCTGGCTGCTTGAACCCGGCTGACCGTTGGAAATAACCGTCAGACCTGATACGCGACCCTGCAACTGCTGCTCGATGTTACCCGATGGCTGGGCCTGCAACGCACGGGCTTTCACCGTTGATACGGCACCCGTTACGTTCCGGCGGTCGTCCGTCGTGTAACCCGTTACAACAACTTCCGACAGAGCCGTAGCATCATCGGCAAGGGCAATGTCAAGGTTTGTCCGATTACCAACGGCAACTTCCTGGCTTTTGAAACCAATCGCCGAGATAATCAATGTAGGGTTCGCACCCCGAAGGTTCAACGTGTACGTACCGTTGGCATCGGTCGTTGTACCCGTTGTTGTGCCTTTAATCACAATGTTGACGCCCGGAACCGGGCCGTCAATGCCAGTCACTTTACCAGTGACCCGGCGATCCTGAGCCATTACAACGACGCTCCATAGTAGCATCATTGTGCTCAGTAGTGCCAATTGAGAGAGCCTGTAAACAGTTGTTCTCATGTACTGAAATGAGTTTGAGGTTGGAATTAATTAAGTACTTTATTGCATTTATTCAGACAGCAAAAGTAATCCTATACTACCGCTTACTCACTCCTTATTTCTCATTTTATCTCATTTTAATACCATTATAATCTATTTAATCAATGGATTGCAAGGATCATAGACTTACTCATGTGTCTTTTTCAAACCACCTGTTTACAGTTAGTTTATCCGTTCAATTTCCAGATATAATTTTCGTATTTTGCTGTTCTATTTGACTCGACTTTGCTCATGCTCCGTAAGTTAACCATTGTTTTAGCCCTGATTAGCAGTACGCTCGTGCTTGTTTCCTGCCAGCAGAACAACACTTTATTCACGTTATTACCAGCCGAGAAGACAGGAATAACCTTTAGCAACCGAATAATTGACAATGATTCAATCAACATCATTGACTTTGAGTATATCTACAATGGTGGTGGGGTAAGCATAGCCGATTTTAATGGCGATGGCTTTCAGGATGTATTCTTCACTGGAAATCAGGTTGCCAACCGACTATACATTAATAAGGGAAAACAGGCATCTGAACCCATGCAGTTTGTGGATGCGACCAAACAGGCTACAGTCGATGGAAACGGAAAATGGTGTTCGGGCGTGGCTGTGGTCGATATTAACAACGATGGCCGAATGGACATTTACGTGGGCGCAACAGTCAGCAAAATTGCCGCCCGGCGCGAAAACCTGCTCTATGTGAACCAGGGAAATCAAAAAGGAGCCGACGGAATGCAGGTGCCGGTGTTCAAAGAAATGGCCCACGAATACGGTATCGCCGACGATGGACACACCACCAATGCCGCCTTTTTCGACTACGATAACGACGGCGACCTCGACCTCTACGTGCTGACCAACACCATTGAACAATACCCCAACGCCTATCATAAAAAAGTGGTCGATGGCTCGTCAAGTACAACGGATCGGCTGTATCGGAATATGACAGTGGAGAAAGGTAAGGGTTTCCAAAACGTCTCCCGCGCCGAAGGCATTAACATCGAGGGCTATGGGCTAGGCCTTTCCATAGTGGATATTAACCGGGATGGCTGGAAAGATATTTACGTAACCAACGATTATATCACCGACGATCTCCTGTATATAAATCAGCACGATGCTAAGGGACGGCACACGGGGTTTGTGGAACGCTCTGCCGACTATTTTAAGCACACCAGCAACTCGGCAATGGGCAACGATGTGGCCGATATTAACAACGACGGACTGGCCGACGTGGTCGCCGTGGATATGCAACCCCGCGACAACTACCGCAAAAAAATGCTGATGGGAGCCAACAGCTACCAGAACTACCTGAACAACGAGGAATTTACCTACAATTATCAGTATGTCAGGAACACGCTGCAACTGAATCAGGGGCCGCGCCCCAATAGCAATGACCCCATCTTTTCGGATATTAGTTTGCTGGCCGACGTTGCCGAAACCGACTGGAGCTGGTCGCCCTTGCTGGCCGATTTTGACCACGATGGCTACCGGGATCTGATGATTACAAATGGGTTTCCGAAAGATATTACCGACCGCGATTTTATCAGTTTCCGGCAGGATGCAGCCTCCGTCGCCACCAAAGACTATATGCTGGCCCAGATTCCGGTGGTTAAAATCAGCAACTATGCGTTTCGGAACCGGGCAGGGGATTCAACCAGCAATCTTGTTTTTGCCGATGCCACTCAGGAATGGGGTATGTATCGGCCGTCGTTCTCGAACGGGGCCGCCTACGGGGATTTAGACAACGATGGCGACCTTGATTACGTGACCAATAACATCAATGATTCGGCCTTTGTGTATCGGAATAACCTGATGGAGCAAAAACCCCAACAGGCCAACTACCTCCGGTTGAACTTTGTGGGGTCGGAACACAACCGGATGGGCCTTGGCGCAATGGTCGAGATTACCTATAAAGACAGCAAAGGCAAGCCCTGTCAGCAGGCCTATGAACACAGCCCATATCGGGGGTATCTGTCCACCGTGGAGCCATTTGCCCATTTCGGGCTGGGCAATGTTCGCCAAATCGACGAAGTGCGGATTACGTGGCCGGGCACAAACGGGCAACCCGCCCGCAAACAGGTGTTGAGAAATGTGAAGTCGAACCAGATTCTCACCGCCGACCTTAAAAACGCATCTCCAAACCCAAGCCCCAAGCCCCAAACCCAAGCCCCCCCTTTCACCGAAATCACCGACTCACTCGGTATCAAGTTTGTGCATCAGGAGCCGGAGTATATTGATTTTAATAACCAGAAACTCTTGCCTCACAAGTTCTCGCAGTTTGGCCCGGCCATTGCCGCTGGCGATGTTAACGGCGATGGTTTAGACGACTTTTTTGTGGGCGGCTCCCGCCAGCACAACGGCACGTTTTTCCTGCAACAAGCGGACGGACGGTTCACCCAAAAAGAACTGCCCTCTACCCTGTCCCCAACCCCCAAACTCCAGGAGGACATGGGAATTTTGCTGGCCGATCTGGATGGCGACACCGACCTCGACCTGTATATTGCCAGTGGTGGCAACGAAGAAAACCGAGGAACACCTGCCTATCAGGATCGGCTATATATGAACGACGGAAAAGGCAATTTCACTCTGTCGAGCGGCAGTTTGCCTGCCAATACCGTCAGCAAGTCGTGCGTGAAAGCGGCTGATTTTGACCGAGATGGCGATTTGGACCTGTTTGTGGGCGGCCGCGTGGAACCCGACCAATACCCCAAACCTGTGTCGAGTTTGTTGCTTCGGAATGACACATCAAAAGGGGGCGTGCCCAAATTCACCGACGTAACGGCCCAACTTGCCCCGGCCCTTCAAAACGTGGGTCTGGTGTGCGATGCTCTCTGGACTGACCCCGACAATGACGGCTGGCCCGACTTAATGCTCGCTGGTGAGTTTATGCCCCTCTCTGTTTTGAAAAACGCTAAAGGCAAAAAACTGTTGCGGTTCCCCGCCGGAACTGTTGACAGCTCACTGTCCACTGAAAAGGGTTGGTGGAACTCCCTCACCCCCGGCGATTTCGACAGTGATGGCGACATTGATTACATTGCCGGAAACCTCGGTCTGAACGCCCGGATGCGGGCCACCCCCAACGAACCCGTGCGCGTGTATGCGGGCGACTTCGACAACAACGGGTTTTACGATGCCATCCCGACCATTTATATACCCGAAAACATGGGCGAAACAGCACCCGGCCCCCGAAAAGAATACAGCTTCCACGGTCGCGACGACCTGATTAAACAGATGATCGTGATGCGGAAACGGTTCCCACTCTACAAAGATTTTACCACCGCCAGCATCGACAAGTTACTAACTCCCGAAGAACGGGAAAAAGCAACGGTACTGGAAGCCAACGAGTTCCGGTCGATGTATATCGAAAACAAAGGCACCGACAGCAACGGCAACCCTCAGTTTGTGATGCACCCGCTCCCGACAATGGCGCAATTGGGTCCAGTTTTTGGCATGGTGGCGCAGGATGTGGACAACGACGGAAATTTGGACGTGATGCTGGTTGGCAATGATTATGGCGGAGAGGTGTCGATGGGTCGTTATGATGCCCTGAACGGCCTTTGGCTCCGAGGGAATGGCCGGGGTGGATTTGTGCCTATGTCGGCAGCGGCCAGTGGCTTTTTTGTACCGGGCAATGCGAAAGGGTTAGTCGAACTGACGGGGGCAAACGGGCAATCGTTACTGGTAGCCACCCAAAATCGGGGTCGCCTGTGCGTATTTAAAAAGAATACGCCAAGTCGGACAATCCGCCTGAAACCGACTGATGCCAGCGCGGTTCTCACCCTTGCCAATGGGCGTAAACAACGGGTTGAGTTTGGCTATGGCCAATCTTTTTTGTCGCAATCGGCACGGGAGCTGGCCGTTGGTTCGGGCGTTAAGTCGGTCGAGATTATGGATACAAAAGGAGTAAAACGAAAACTCTGATCTTAACGCGGCTAACACTCTGCATTTTTCTCCCTATTATGAAAGCCTACTGTCTGTTCATTTTGCTATTTAGTTGCCAATCAGCAGCGGAATACCGCCATGCCGACCCCAAAATGAAGGGAGTCAACCTGGTGGCACCACCCCGAAACCCGGGCGACGGAGGGCTGAAACAGGCCAGCGAAACCGGTGCCGATTGGGTGGCGGTGGTGCCCTACGGCTTTTGTCGAAAGGGAGAAACCCATTTTTATTACAGCGAAAACCCGCCCCCCGGCGAACGGCGAATGGGGCAGTGGTGGGGCGAAACGCCCGAAGGCGTGGCGGGAACCATTCAAATGGCCCGGCAACATAAACTGAAGGTAATGCTAAAACCACACGTCTGGATGATGGGCGGCTCTCACCTCGACCTTGAATTTACGACCGACCGGGATTGGCAAACCTTCGAGACCGATTATTCGCACTACATTCTTCATTACGCACACGTTGCCGACTCGCTGAAAGTTGACCTGTATTGCATTACCACCGAACTCGACCGCTTTGCCGTAGCCCGGCCGGCGTTTTGGAACAAATTGATTGGGCAGGTTAGGCAGGTATATAAAGGCAAACTGACCTACGCGGCCAATTGGGATCGGTACGACAAAATTCCGTTTTGGAATCAACTCGATTTTGTGGGCGTGGATGCCTATTTCCCCCTGGCAGACGACCGGGAACCGTCAGTCAAAGCGATGAACCGGGGCTGGAAAGACCATGTAAAAGGCTTGAGTCGCCTGAGTGCCGAACTGCAAAAACCCGTTTTGTTCACTGAGTTTGGTTATCGGGCCTGCGACCACACAGCCCAACGTCCGTGGGAATCGGAAACCGATTGTACGCCCAATGCCACAGCTCAGTCGAATGCTTATCAGGCTCTGCTCGAAACGGTTTGGCCTCAGCCCTGGTTTGCCGGTGGGTTCGTTTGGAAATGGTTCATGGCCGACACTCCTCATGACCGACACCGCGATCAGTTCAGCCCCCAAAACCGACCCGCCCAAGCCGTTTTGAAAGCTGGCTGGTAGGCCTTTTTCTACAGGATTATAGGATTAAAGGAATTGAAACGATAGTTCCGGCTACGAATGGCCTTTTAGTGTCATAAACTTTTATCGCATGAAAAACACCTTGCTCCTGTTGGCCCCCGCCCTGATGCTGGCCTGTGCCACTCCCAAATCCAATGTAAAATCGTCGTCGGCCACTGCAACGGCGGACAGCCGCAATGCCGACGGTTGGCAAACACTTTTCAATGGCAAAAATCTGGATGGCTGGAAGGCAGCCGAGAACCCGGCTACGTTCTCGGTGCAGGATGGAGCCATTGTGGTGTTTGGGCCACGGGCACACCTGTTCTACGACGGGCCGGTAAACAACCACAACTTCAGGAATTTTGAGTGGAAAGCCACCGTTAAAACCATGACCGGTGCTAACTCCGGCATGTTTATCCACACGGACTATCAGGATACGGGATGGCCCGCAAAAGGCTATGAAATCCAGGTGAACCAAACCCACACCGACTGGCGCAAAACGGGCAGTGTTTATGCCGCGCAGGACGTGAAAGAGGTATTCGTGAAAGACGATGAGTGGTATACCGAGCAGATTAAGGTGCAGGGCAAAACCGTTACAGTAAGTATTAACGACAAAGTAATTAACACCTATACCGAACCCGACAGTGTAAGCCGTAGTACAAAGCCGAAAAAACTGAGCACTGGCACGGTTGCGCTACAGGGTCACGACCCCAAAAGCAAAGTGCTTTATAAAGACATAATGATTCGGGTATTACCCGATTAGAACACCACCATGACCCCACCCGTAACTTCCCTTCAGCAACAAATTGATTACTATGAGCAACTACTGAATAGTATTGCTACGGCCATAGTCACTATGGCCCCATTACGGGACCCAAGCGGTTCGATCATTGAGTTCATCTTCAAAGCCGTTAACAGTCAATGGGAAATCGATAATCAGAAACAAGCTGCTGAGGTGCTGGGACAACGCTTGCTGGATGTTTTTCCAAATATGGCCAATTCCCTCACGTATCGCCAGTTTTTTGACCTGGCCAAAACGGGCCAACCTATCCTCACAACTGAGTTATTTGACCTTGACGGAAGCCCGATATATCTTCAAATTCATGGCGTTCGGGTGGGCGATGATATTGTTCTCTCGATCAACAACATAACGGCCTATTGGCAAGCCCAGCGCGAATCGCAGGAGCAAAGTGAGTTGCTCCGGTCTGTGGTCGATCATTCGCCCACTGGTATTATTCTGGCCGAAGCCATCCGAAATAATGAGGGGGTTGTTTATGATTTCCGCTATTTGCTTACCAATGCTTACAACGCCGAATTGACAGGGCACACGGTTGAACAAATGACCGGCAAAACAATCGGCGAACTTTTTCCCGGCTGGCAATCGGTGACCTTATTTACTACGTTTAAGACAGTTGTTGAAACGGGCAAAAGTCAACGGTATCCGTTTGAATACGACCACTATGGCGTTAAAGGCTGGTTTGAGGGGTCATTCCAGAAACAGGGCGACGGAGTGCTGTTCACGTTCCTTGATGTATCGGCAATTAAACAGGCTGAGGTTGACCAGGAGGTGCAGGCCGTGCGGCTTAAGGCCATTCTGGATAACTCCCAAACAGCTATTTCGTTGCACGAAGCCATCCGAAATGAACACGGCGAACTGGTTGATTTTAAAACGGTGCTGGCTAATCGACTGGCCATTGAACAATGGGGGTCATTAGCCGATCAGATTCAGAACCTCCCCTATTCCCATATTTCACCCAACCCAAATGCAGCCGTTGAGTTTGCCCGGTTCAAGCAGGTTATTGAAACTGGCGAAACCGTGATTTTTGAGTACAATTACGAAGATTCCTGGCACCTGATGGCGATTGCCAAACAGGGAGATGGACTGGTTATTTCGTTTATCAATATCACCGATATTCACCGGTATCGCGAACAACTGGAAGCCACTAATCAGGAACTCAAACGCTCTAACGAAAGCCTCCAGCAATTTGCCTATGTGGCCTCGCACGACCTACAGGAGCCCCTTCGGAAGATTATGGCCTTCGGGGATATGCTCACCGACCTCCACCGCGACTCGTTGGGAGCGGGTGGGGCCGATCTGGTGAGCCGGATGCAGCAATCAGCCAAACGAATGTCGCAGTTGATTCGCGACCTGCTCGATTATTCGCGGGTGTCTACCCAAAAAGACACCTTTGAAGAGGTCGATTTGAACACCTTGTTAGCTGATGTTCAGAGTGACCTGGAAGTGCGCATTCGCGATTCGGGCGCAACTTTTGTGATTGAGACCTTGCCCACCGTGTCGGGTTCGCCGGTGCAGCTTCAGCAACTGATGCAGAACCTGTTGAGCAATGCCATTAAGTTCGGGCGGAAAGAACAGCCCCCACTTGTTCGGGTATGTTGCCAACTGGCAAAACCGGGTCATGGACTCGCCGGCCTGCACCCCGAACGGAGCTACTGGCAACTGTCCATTGAAGACAACGGCATTGGGTTCGACGGCCAATATGCCGAACGTATTTTTCAGGTTTTCCAGCGATTGCATGGCAAGGGCCAATTTGATGGCACTGGCGTTGGATTAGCCATTTGCCGCAAAGTGGTGGAAAATCATGGCGGGGCCATTGTAGCCCACAGTTACCCCGGAAAAGGTGCTACGTTTACGGTTTGGTTGCCGGTATAATGCAACGCTTCGCCTATATTCTGCATCTTTCCTCTAAATCACCTTCAGAAACCATGAAAACGCTGATTACACCCCTCCTTGCCCTTTGCCTGCTGACTCCGGCACTATCTGTTGCCCAGTCCAACGACGATCAGAAACCCTATCAAACCAAAACATTTTCAGGTGCCAGTGCCGTTCGGGCCAAAACCTCCGGTGGCAGCCTGAGCGTTGAAGGTGGCACCGGCAACGAAACCAAAGTCGAAATTTTTGTGCGGTCTAATAACTGGAACGGAAAAGATAAACTGAGCCAGGAAGAACTTCAAAAACGACTCGAAGACTACGTCATCGACGTGAAAAAGGAAGGCAACACGGTGGTAGCCACTGCCCGACGCAAAAATGAGCAGGATCGCAACCGTGGGACGGACCGTTGGAAAAACGGCTTGAGCATTGCCTTCAAATTCTATACGCCCCGCAACATGGCCGCCGATCTGGAAACCTCCGGTGGTAGCCTCCGTTTAGCCCACCTGACGGGCAACCAAAAACTCGAAACATCGGGAGGAAGCATCCGGCTTGAGGACATTCGTGGCTCAGTCAGTGGCGAAACATCGGGGGGCAGCATCAACATCCGCGATTGCCACGACCAGATTACCCTCGAAACGTCGGGCGGCAGCATCGAAGCCACCGACTCCGACGGCACACTGAAACTCGAAACGTCAGGAGGAAGTATCCGGCTCAACGGGCTGAAAGGCAACATTGTAGCCGAGACTTCGGGCGGTAGTGTTCAGGGAAGCAACATCGATGGCGAACTAAAAACCGGCACATCCGGCGGGAGTGTTCGGCTCAGCAACATTGCCGGGAGCGTTGAAGCCAGCACCTCGGCGGGCAGCATTGAACTGGAAATGACTCGCGTCGATAAGTATGTTCGGGTTGAAGGCAGTGCGGGTAGCATCCGGGTGAAACTGCCCATGGATAAAGGCATGGACCTCGATCTTCGGGGTAACAAGGTGGTGGCCGGAACACTCAAAAACTTCGATGGCGAGGTCAACAAAGACCGGGTGAAAGGCCGGATCAACGGTGGCGGGGCCTCGGTAAATATCTCAGCTTCTTCGGGAAGCGTGTATTTGAATCAGTAAGGACAAACATACACTTCTACAAAAAGGCCGGGTTACCCGGCCTTTTTGTATTTCAATAAAGCGGAATGGTATAAGTGGGCTTGGATCTCTCCCTGATCCTCAGCCATGTTCCATCTTTCTGGCGAATGCTCATTTCCTGTATCTCAATCAACAACCGATCTCCGGGGACCATGTCGAAAATTAAGGGAACCTCCGCTGTAAAATATGACGCAACGGTGGCAATTCTGCGGCCTCCCCGTGCTCCACTCACCAGAGCTTTTACCCGTATTGGCTGCTCTTTCAACTCCGGAAAAAGTTGTTCAGAGTTCTTATCCAATTTGTAATCGGCAGTCAAGAATTTACCCGTAGCCGGAGCGCCTTTCGACATTTCCACGATGATATTGTCAACCCGAAAGCGGAAAATAAGCTGGGGTTCTGGGTCGGTGGTTTTAGCCGTCCCAAAACCACCCACAAAGAGCAGGAGACCTAACACAAAGTGCATGATGAGTGTCGTTTAGTTTTCATAACTACGCTCATACGTACTTTTTAGTATAATCCTGATAATCAACCTCTTTTTGACCTACTATCTTTCTGATTCTTTTCCCGATTGTCGGCTCGGGCTTGCTCCTGTTCGTATTCTTCGCGTTGGCGTTTGTCGGCCACGAGATTCCGGTAGAGGCCATTGAGTACATAAATGTCATCCACCTCGTCAATCAGGCGGTGCAGGTGCTCACGAACTTGGTTGATATTCATAAAAGGGTTTTTCGCAGGTACGTTTCGGTCCGACTTGGTATCGTAACGAAGCAACATAACGTTTGGGAAAACTGTTGGCTCAAACGCTCTCAATTCAATGAAAAAACAGATACCCCAACCCGATTCCTGCCAGAACGCCCACAAAATCAGCCACTAAACCTGCTACAATCGCATACCGGGTTTTTTTAATGCCGACTGAACCAAAGTACAGGGCAACAATATAGAACGTGGTATCGGCCGACCCCTGAAAAATGCAGACAAGCCGCCCCACAAACGAATCGGGGCCGAACTGTTTCATCGCGTCGATCATCAATGCCCGCGCCCCGGAGCCGCTCAGGGGTTTCATCAGGGCCACGGGGAGTGCATCCGTAAAATCGGTGTTCACACCCGTCAGGCCAATCAGGTATTTCAGGCCCCCCACGAGTGCGTCCATTGCCCCCGAATTGCGGAAGGCACCAATGGCCACCAGCATCCCAACCAGATACGGAATAATCCTGACCGAAGTCTCGAAACCAGCTTTGGCCCCCTCGATAAACGTATCGAACACATCTATTTTTGTCCGAATCGCTCCTACCAAAAATATAGTAATAATGCTCAATAACAGCACATTACCCACCACTTTCGACACCATCTCGATTTGCTCTTTCGGCAAGCCCGACAGGTACCAGAGTGCCAATCCGAGGAAAAGTGTAAGCCCGCCAAGTCCGCCCAAAACGGTGGAGTTGAGCAGGTTAAGGCGTTGTTTGATACCCACAATCAGGATGCTAACCACTGTGGTCACGTAGGTGCCAATGAGGCAGGGAATGAAAATATCCGACGGATCGGCGGCACCCAGAATGGCTCGCTGCGCCATAATACTCAGGGGAATAATGGTCAGGCCGGAGGTGTGCAACACCAGGAACATGATTTGGGCATTGCTCGCTGTATCTTTTATGGGGTTCAGTTCCTGCAAACTCTGCATAGCCTTGAGGCCAAAGGGGGTAGCCGCGTTGTCTAAGCCGAGCATATTGGCCGAAAAGTTCATAATCATCTGGCCATTAGCCGGGTGGTCTTTCGGCACCTCCGGGAACAGCTTATTGAAAAACGGCCCAATCACCTTGGCAATGGCATTGATAGCCCCGATTTTTTCGGCGATGTTTAACAAGCCGAGGAAAAATGTCATGACCCCGGCTAAGGGCAAGGCAATGTCCATCACGGCCACTTTGGAGGAGTCGAAAAGTCCCTCGACAATGGTTTTGAAGATTTCGGTGTCGCCAAAAAGAATCAGTTTAACAAGGGCGACCAGAAAAGCAATCAGAAAAAACGCAACCCAGATGTAATTCAGAGCCATTGTGGTGAAAGAGTGAAAGAGTGAAAGAGCGGTTCCCTGTTCTTCACTTTCAGCGGAGTCGTTATATATGGCGTAAGTTTACAGTCTCATTTCTGCTAATCCAACTTTTACGTCAAAAGCAACTAATTTCAATGCGGAACCTATTTCGAGTCCTGATCGCTCTTTCACTCTTTCACTCTTTCGCTCTTTCTGCTCAGACTCTCGAATCGGCGATGAAGTCGCAGAAACTTGTGGATGTGCAAACCCTCGACCCATCGATCCTGGTGGAGTTGAAGTATTCGACAACGGATAATTTCGTAAAAAAAGACGTGTATGGCGACCTCACCCGCGCCTATATGCAACCCCTTGCCGGACAGCGACTTGCCAAAGCCAATGCCCTGCTAAAACGCCAGCATTCCGACTTGCGGTTGTTGGTGTATGATGCCGCCCGACCCCGTGCAGCCCAGTGGAAACTTTGGGAGGCCCTCCCCCAATACCCCGAAAACGAACGCCGGAAATACGTAGCCGATCCCCGCAAAGGGTCAATTCATAACTACGGTTGCGCCGTTGATCTGACCATTGCCCGCGTCAAAGGCAACGGCTACGAACCACTGGATATGGGAACGACATACGATTATTTCGGGATATTGGCCTATCCCTCTCAGGAACAGCGATTGTTGAAAGAAGGCAAACTATCAAAGGATCAGATCAAAAACCGGCTGTTACTCCGTTCGGTCATGCGCCAAAGCGGTTTCTCCTCCATCGAATACGAATGGTGGCACTTCAACGCTCTATCAAGAGAGAAAGCAATGATGCTATTCAGGATTGTGGAGTGATCAATACACCTCCATTTCCGGTTCCACTTCACGCGCCCAGGCGTGGATGCCTCCATCGAGGTTAAACAGGTTTGTCAGGCCAAACTGCGTGTGCAGGTAGTTAGCCACATTCATGGAGCGGATGCCATGATGACAATACACCACTACGGGCTTGTCGGTTGGAATCCGCTTGCTGTTATTGGGAATCATGCCGAGGGGAATCAGAACGGCCCCTTCGAGGTGGCAAATGTCGAATTCAGGGCGTTCGCGCACATCGAGCAGAAAGATGTCTTCCCCCGCCGACAGCCGGTTGGCCAATTCCATCGGCGACATTTTTTGCGGGCTGGTTATGGCAGGTGCGGCCGGTTTATAACCCGACGACAGACCAGTTTGTGCCAATCGTTCGGCATCGGCCCGGCGTTTGGTCTTTATTTTCGGGAACGACATCGCCAGTAAATCCACCATCAACAGGTGTTGACTCAATGTTTCACCGATCCCGGTAATCATTTTGATCACTTCCGTTGCCTGATAAGTACCGATAACGCCCGGCAACACACCCAGCACACCCGTATCGTTGCAGTTCGGAATTTCCATTTCATTGGGAAACTCCGGAAACAGACAGCGGTAGGTCGGGCCATTTTGGTGGTTCAGCACGGCCACCTGCCCCTCGAAACGGTGAATGGCTCCGTAAACAAACGGCTTACCAAGCGTCACGCACACATCATTGATCAAGTAGCGAGTTTTAAAATTGTCGGTGCAGTCCACCACAATGTCATAGCTTTCGGCAATGGCCCGCGCATTGTCGATATCGAATGACAGCGAGTACGTATCGAAGGTAATTTCGGGGTTCAGCTTTTGAAGGTGGGCCACGGCAGCTTTTGCCTTCGATTTCCCAAGTTCGTTGGTAGTGTACAAAACCTGCCGTTGCAGATTGCTGATATCGACCACATCGGGGTCGACCACGCCAATGGTGCCCACACCAGCGGCAGTCAGGTATAAAAGAACCGGGCAACCGAGGCCACCCGCACCCACAACCAGCACGGAGGCATTTTTAAGTTTGAGTTGTCCCTCCACACCCACTTCGGGCAGGTTCAGGTGTTTTTGGTAGCGCTTGTGTTCAGCAGGTAGGAGCATAGGAAATTACAGTGAGGCTGTTATGCTAAACTACGCTTTTTTGAGGGTATTTAGTTTATCCGGGCACAGGAAAATTTATAGGAGGGTGGGGTAGCGGGCGAGTTCAGTGTTGAGATCCGTTGCGCAGTAGCCAACTACACCTCCACATAATCCATATCCTTGCCCTGTTGCACACGGATCGCCTTTTTACTCAGTCCTCGATTGCCTCAATACCCTGCTGTTTAAGTTGTTCAAGATGACTTTTCATGGCGTTGAGTTGCTCTGCTGAGTGTCCTTGCCAGTCTGCTACCTCGCCAATAACTCGAAAAGGATGCAACGAACGGTACGACTTGGTTGGATTGCCCGGAAATTTTTTGTCTGTCAAATTAGGGTCGTCTTCAATTTGGCCGGTTGGCTCAACAATATAAATCCGTTCAGGCCCTTCGCCCACGGCAAGTTCGGCACCCCAAATAGCCGCTTCCAACGTGGCTGTCAGATAAATATATTTCGCCCTATTCTGTTGGCCATAATTCGAGTTAAAGCCAATTTTGATTAAGTCGCCTGCTTTTAGGTCGGCTTTCGTACCGTGATAGAACCGTTGTATTCGGTCTATTGATTTTTCCTCGTTACTGTTTGGTATCATTGTCGTTAAATGGGTTTTGTGGCTGTTAGATTCTCGTTACGAATATCATAAAATCTTACCAAAAACACGATCAATTAGGATCACGAATGTCATCCATAACACAACCAGCATCGTCAGTACATTAACAATTGTGAATGTTAGGCAATAATTTCTCTGAAAAAAACCGGATTTTCTACTAATTTTTTTGGCGTAAAGTTGGGATACAATTGGAATCAGCGTCAAAAACAAAAGCACAATAATACTCGGATAAAAACCAGTGATGGCAACACCAATAATACTGGCCGTTGCTACCGTAAGGGTTACTATCATGTATATTGAAGTGACAATTCTAAATATTTTCATTGTCAGTCTAATAATCCGTTTTGTTTTAAGTGGTCAAAAATCAATTTATCAACGTCCACCACGTTGTCTTTGTCAGCATAGGTAAACCATTTCATTTCTTCGATTTCAGAACTCGCCTTGAGTTCTCCAAGGTAATCCCCTGAATAACAAGTCATTTTCACAAAAACTCCTTCTGGTTGTCCGTGAGCCTGAGCCTCAAAAATTCCTATAAATTTCAATGTACTTTTATCGACAGTTACGCTAAGTTCTTCATGGATTTCCCGGGCTAATGCTTGGTCGTCGGTTTCATCAATTTCTCTTTTGCCGCCTGGGATATAGTATTTATCCTTCCCATAGCTTTTCGTCAAAAGAATAGATTTGTCTTTTATTTCTATCCAAGCAAGTTTGTCAATAAGTTTCATTCGTTAGTTATTTTAAATAGGCCATTTTGATTATAATCGCTTTAAAAATGTATCATTCTAAAATTTTGACTAACGTACAGGGCTTTGTGTCAGGTGGGGTTTATTAGTACTAAACTTTATTCGTAGAACTGAACTCCCACCTTGCACAGATGTGTCTGCGAAGCATGGAACCCCGGCTATCGCAAACTCCTTGTTACCTGCTATTTCTATTTTCGATTTATGTCAATCTGCAAATGAATTAATTTGTCGTTTTGAAACCAGCCTAAATATTCAAGAATCTGTTTCAACTCATCTGTCATAAAATGTTTGGAGTCACAAAAGTCTGCAAGCGTAAAACTGATTTTGTCCCTCTCTGAAATACCAACTACAATCATTTTTGTGATTTCATAATTTGTAAAGTGTGAGAATCCTTCAGCAGCAATAAACATTAATTGTTGTAATTTTTCTCCTGTAATATCTTTAGGGTAAAAGAAGAAAACGAATCCGATGTCGTTTAATACAATGTGTCTGCGAATAATGGTGCTATGCCCTTTTTTTAAATAATTGTCCGTGAAATTTAAAAATGAGACTGCAAAAAGTCTGCGTTCATGTTTATTTAGTGACATTAAATCTTCCGCTACACCTTTGCTTGATTCATTTAAAATCAAGTCCTTTTGAACCCAATCATAGATAAGGCTTTCAACTTCAAGAACAACTTCGTCATTATCTGTCCGCTCAATTTCAAAATCTTCCCAACTGTTTTCCAAATCAACAAGAAGATGCTGCCCTTCGTTTTCTTTTACAAATTCATTGAATCTTGGCTTTATTCTTAAATAGAGTCCCAATAAATCTTTCTCTTTACCCAAGATAGCAATTTTTTCAATTTTAGTAGCGAACGATTCTCGTGCTTTTAAGTAATCTACTAAATCAGAAATTGTATTTAGTTCTTTCATTAAATATTCAAAATCCTCTTTACCAATTACGTGAATAAAATCTTGATTCTTTTCTGCTAACCTCCCGATGTTTTGATATTGGACTCCGTCTCCAAGATGAATTGCTAATCTAATTGTTTTACAGTGTTTTTCTTTGTCAAATTTGATTAGTCCCTTTTCATCATGCTTGATAAAAATGTCCCTATTTAGGTGAAAGAGTTTTCTTTCTGCTCCTTGAATTTGTCCAGCCGCATGTTCTACTGTCTTACGGAAATACCTGTCATGGTTATCTTTAAACTCATAGTTTTTGACTTGACAAATAATGCAGTATTCTTTAAAGAGAATTAAAAGGTCGCATATTTCCTTTTTGTCGCCTAACTCATCATATGGATTAGGATAGCACCAATAGCTCAAAAAAGTATTTGTCGCAAGTGTTGAGACAAAGCTTTCACCTAATAGTCCTTTTGAATAGCTGTCCATGTGGTTGTGTCCTTTAAAATGGCAGGCAACGAACAAGGCTTGTGGTCAGGTGGGGGTTTTGAAACTCGTCTGCCCGAACGTCTTCCGATATAAATTACTCATGCTGAGTTACTTACAAATATTCAATAGGTTTCCATCCGCCGAAACAAAAGTACAAAAGAATTCCTAATGTTCAATAACTTCCGTCAGCCCCCACTTGCCACAATGGCGGCAAACATTTTATTGAGTTATCCAATTCCTACTAAAAATATTGCCAAAAGTCCTAAAATAGCACCAATGACTCCACCTATAAAATAATCTTTCATTTTACTTTTCCAATGTCCTGATTCTCTAATCTCGTTTTGTAATTCAGAGATTATTCTTGACTGATTTTCTATGGCTCTTGAAAGATTTTCAATATTATTTTCAAAATTGACTTGTCCAACACTAATATTGATTTTATTTTTAATCTCCCCAACAGACATAATCATTGTACTTCCTCCTAAACGTCTGTAAACGCCACCCGCTGAAAATACTAAACTGTCACTTTTTGAAACGTTAATTATAGCAATTTCTTTTCCGTCGAAATCGTAAAATTCGAGGGTAGTGTTTGGTTTGTCTTTTAGGAGTGATTTTGCTCGTTCAAACAGTTTAGTCACTAAACTTCTATCACAACCAATAATTTCCATTGGCTCTCTAATTCCTATTAAGATATGTCCTCCATCAGTATTTGCGAAAGCACCAATTAAATTTGATAAAATTATGTGGTCTTTTAGTAAGGCTTTAAATTCTACTGTCTGATTTTCGCCACCTGTCAAAAGTAATTCTATATGTTGTCTGTCCATTTTAACTGTTTTTTATGCTTGCCGCCAACTCCTGTATATACGCAAGTTTTGTCGTACTTTTCTTATTGTTTTACACTTTAACAACATTCCGTTGTACTTTCCTTGCAGTACTTTTCGTTTTGTAAGCATCGCTGATTGGCGTTTGCAAACATAACTACTTTGCGGGGACACCCAAAATTTAGGCTCCGTAACCCTAATGGCACGACTATTTCCTCAAGCGTTCCCGTTCATCAACCAAAGCCCAACTACACCTCCACATAATCCATATCCTTGCTAAACGTCTCCTCCAGAAAATGGAGGGCCAGCAGCGAGCAGCCCACAATCACGGCACCGATGAGTAAGGCACCGTAGGTCAGGCCCATTACGGGTTTGAGCAACACAAATAACCAGGTCAGCGGGACGGTGGCTCCCCGCACAAAATTGGGTACCGAGGTGGCTACCGTTGCCCGCACGTTGGTGCCAAACAGTTCAGCGGCCATCACGATGAACAGCGTCCAGTAGCCATTGCAAAAGCCAAGGCAGGCACACAGAAAATAGAACTGAGCCGTTTTAGGGATGGGTGCCAACAGATAAACCAGCATCACCGAAAACGACAGCAGGATAAACAACCGGATCGCTTTTTTCCGGCTCTGCCACCGCTGACTCAACAGGCCGCTCACCACATCGCCGAGGGATTGCCCGGCAAAGGCCAGCATAACCGCTTTGCCCGCCACAATGGGTTCGGCAAGCCCGGCATGACTGCCAAACTCCGGCGAAAATGTGATCAGAATACCCACTACAAACCAGAGCGGGATGCCCACCACAATGGCTAACCCGTATTTACGCAGTCGTTGCGAGTTGGTGAGCAAGCTCAGGAAGTTGCCACGCTCCACGTTTTTCGATTTCAGGGTCTCGAAAAGCCCCGACTCAAACACGTTGAACCGCAGAATGAGCAACAAAAGGCCCAAGCCACCGCCCACATAATACGACATCCGCCAGGCAAACAAATCGGCCACGAAATAGGCCAGAATCGCGCCCAGCACGCCCATTGTGGCCACCAGGATGGACCCGTAACTACGCAATCGCTGGGGCAAAATTTCGGCTACAAGTGTGATGCCCGCGCCCAGCTCCCCTGCCAGACCGATACCCGCAATGAAGCGCAGTGCCGCATATTGATTCAGGTTCGTGACCATTCCGTTGGAAATGTTGGCCAATGAATACAGCAGAATAGAACCAAACAACACCGACAACCGCCCGCGTTTATCGCCCAGAATCCCCCACAAAACGCCCCCAATTAGCAAGCCAATCAACTGCATGTTCAGCAGAAAAACGCCTTCGGGCAGGAGTCGGTCGCCGGTAACGCCCAGGGCTTTCAGGCTTGGCACCCGAACAACGCTGAACAAAAACAGGTCGTACATATCCACAAAATAGCCGAGGGCGGCTACCAAAACGGGAATCTGAAGCAGGTACTGGAGAGTGGTTTTTTGGGTCATTAGACAGGGGATTTGGGATTTGGGATTTCGGATTTATTTTTCAATCTGAAATCCCAAATCCCAAATCCGATATTGTTAGAGTTATTTTCCGGTAAGTAATTTATAAGCCGCCAGATAACGCTCGGTGGTGGCTTTGACAATTTCGTCCGGTAAAGAAGGGGC
>JANOCD010000064.1:0-21307 GCA_031411995.1 Cytophagales bacterium | reverse complement strand
GTGAAGGTTTTAACGTCAATCGGAAACATAGACATTTCGCTGAAGTTGCCCGCCACAGCCGCAGCCAGTCGGTCGAAAAACGGTTTGGTGTGGACATTAGCCGCCCAGAATACGCGTCGTTGTTGCATTGTCTGAGAAGAGAAAACGGAGTGGAAAAACTGGCCTCGTCTGGCCGAAAATCACTCACTGACCAACAGGTCGGCCGGTAGTTGCAGTTTGTACCAGTATTGGCCAGATTTTTCGGACTTGTCATCCAGCAGATTCAAGGCGTATTCGGCCATGTCGCCGGGGGTTAACCAGAGTTCGCTCATGTCCGCAGTCCTGTCTGTTTGAACAACCGTGAAGGCCGCCACACTGAACACGCGCACACCATACTGACGGGCTTCCTGATAAAGTACCTGCGTCATCATTTTCTGAGCAGCCGCCATAACCGATATGATGCCCGAATGCGGAACCGGGTATTCAGAAGCTCCGCCGTTGATGAGTGCATACGCTCCGCTACGCTGCTTTTTCAAGAGTGGCAGCACCGCTTTGGCAAACCGGAAGTGCGACGAAAGACTGTTGGCAACAACCATCTCCCACTCGGATATTGGCAGTTCGTAGAGGGCTGGCCCGTGGTACCAACCGCCCAGACTGGCAATGGCAATATCGATGGTGCCCAATTCGCCCAGTTGTTGCTGTAAACGCGCAATGTCGGCTTCGTCCTGATAGGCATTGACCAGCAGAGAAACATTACCCATGCCCAGTTTCAGCCCGTTCAGGTACGTCTGTAGTTCAGTTCGTTTGGCTTCGTCGCGAACAATGGCAATGACCCGATGCCCTTCTGTGGTGAAGTAGCGAACCATTCCGCGACCCACGGCCCCGGTAGCACCTGCAATGACGATTGTTTTCATAGTTTATGTAGTGATTTTGTGAAGGTTACTGATTGGTGTCACTCAGTTTGGGGGCATTCATTTAGAAACGCTGTTCATTTTGGATCGACGGTTAATCGGTTAATCACTCTGCTAATGACGGGCGATACCAGTAAGGCAGTTGGAATGCCTATGGTGATGCCCCCCAGAAACGCTTTAATCCAGGCCGCAAAAAAGTCGGGGGTGAATCCGAGCGTTAACAGGGTCATTACCGCCGACATTACCAATCCCATAGCTAGTCCCATGCCTACGGCGAATAAGTAAGGTGTGTACTTTGAGGAGATGCGTGTCATACTCTTAGGCGGTTGATTCGCTTAGTTGATCAACTACCAGTAGCCAAGACACATGCCACAACATGAATTTGGTACTTAAATAAGAAAGTTATATTTCTAAGTGGTTGTTTTTCAGTTAGTTAATGTATAATTGATTAGCCGATGCCCTACTAACGCAACCCAACTAAACTCCGACATTTCGGAGTAACTCCATTATTCCCTCCGAAAACAGGGATAGGAAACTAAATCACTGATTAAGTAGGTTTTAGCGAAAAAAATGTGTCCGTTTCCCAGTGGGCACCCCACAAAGGGGCAAATCCAGATCACGAGCCCCCACCAAACCGACACTGTAGGATAAACCCAGTATAGTTGATACAGTATGTCTATACTTGACGATGACGAGAGTAGGCTGGCCCGTGACCATGACGTTCGGTTACAGACCGAAAACAGCGTGTTGCTCAGCATGGCTAAAAGCATTGCATCGATCCGGGATAAGGTCGATTTGCTAAAGGTGATCCTGGGTAGTGTTATGCCGCTGTTCGATGCCGACGATGTGGGACTTGGCATACTAAATGAAGAAGCAAACACCCTGACCGATTGGGCCGTTGTGTTCCCTTCCGTGGCGGATTCAGCGGTGAACAATGCGCTGAACACAAATCAGGACACCACACTTTCGCTGACAAACTCGCTGATTGAAAAGACCATTCGGGAAGTTGAAGAAGCAGGACATCCGTTGCTGATCGACTTAACGGAATCACTGGCTCAGCAGTGGCCCGAGGCCACCTATTTACCCGTCGAAATCGCCCATGGCTTTAAACAAAGTCTATTTACGACGCTCAAGGTTGGCAATAAGTTAATTGGCACCTTTAACCTGAATGGCCGGAACGACAGGCATTTTGACTCCTGCAATCTTGATCTATTTCAATCTATCGCCGATTTACTGGCCGTCGCCGTCGCCAACATCCTGGCCAACGAGGAAATTCTGAAGCGCGAGCGGGAGAAAAGTTTACTCCTGGAGATTAGTAAGTCAATTACTCGTAATGACACCATTGTGGGTTTGCTTAGGAATATTGATGAGTTGCTGATACCGATTTTCCAGTACGAGACTGCCGGACTTGAAGTTGTCAATAAAGAGCTGACAGAGTTTACGGATTACTATTCCTATTATAACCACCAAATTCCTTCCACTACCGTAGGCGAAAAGCTCAATCAACTTCAGGATGAGTTAGGGATGACAAGTATGCCCCTGGCCGGGTCATTAATTGAGTATTTTATGGCACAACCGCCAAGCAAGGGCAAGCTAGCTGATGTGCTGCACCTGGGGCTGGATGCGCCGTATATCGAATTTGAACTTGACAATGGATTAGTTTACTTCATTTGTGCTCCATTAATCGTATCGGGGAAACGATTTGGGTTATTTAATTTACTTTTTAGCCATCAACATCCCCCCACCGAGGAGATGCTGCCCTTTTTCGCTCAAATCACCGATATTATAGCGGTGGCGCTGGCTAATTTGCTGGCCAACGTAGAGATTCTGGAGCGAGAGCGGGAGAAATCCCTTTTGCTCTCACTTAGTGAAGCTGTGGCCACCGTACGCAGTAAAGAAGATGTTTTACGCTTGATCATTCAGAAAGTAAAACCTTTATTTAATTTTTATGATTGTGGTATTCTCATCGTTGACCAGAAAAATCAATATCACGATCTGGCCGTATTACATCCGACAATTGACGAATCAGATGTGAATTTTTCCCTTAAGGGAAAAGGATTTTATCAGCATGAAGGCCTTGCATTCAGAGATTCTGGCGTTGAGTGGCTGATTAACCAAATTGACGCTGCCGAATCGCCCATTGTATTTGATTTCACGGCTGATCACTCCAGTTTTAGTGACTATGTATTGCTTGAGGAACTTAGGAATCTGGGTTATAAAGAAGCCGTGGCAGGGACCTTGAAAGCTGGCGGGAAAGTATTTGGCTGTTTTACAATAAACTATACTGAGCCTGGGCTGGCAAAGCGGGTTCAGATTCCTTTATTTCAGAATGTGGTTGACCAACTTTCGTCAGCCGTTGCTAATATCTTAGCTAATGAAGAGATTCTGGAACGCGAGCGGGAGAAAGCCAAACTACTGGAAATCAGCGAAGCTATCGCGCAGGTGAAGTCGACAGACAATTTGTTGAAGCTGATTATCAACAAGATAAAACCCTTATTCCAGTTTCATGATTGCGGCCTGTTCATCGTCAATTCGACCACGCAAACCCATACGGATCTTGCCGCCGTGATTCCCGATGTTAGTCCGAGTGACTGGAACGAAAAAATAGCCCTCGTGTCGGCCAATATTCCGCACCCGAATTCCCCAATTGAGTGGATGATGGCTAAAATTGACCAGACACGCGGGCCTGTGCTGTTCGATTTTCAGGAACTGGCCAAAATGTTTCCGGACTATCCTCAGATTAATGGTACCGGCCTGATCGAAATGGGCTACCGGGATTGCTTAGCCACAAACCTGAAGGTGCGCGGGCAATCGATCGGTCTGTTCTGCATCAATGCGCTCAAAAAGGATTTTTTTAGTCCCGCCCAGTTCTCCTTCTTTCAGTCCGTAGCCAACGGGGTATCTGTAGCCGTGGCCAATAGTCTGGCCAACGAAGAGATTCTGGAGCGAGAGCGGGAAAAGACAACATTACAGGCAATAACGGCTTCGCTCTCCCGAGTACGCACCCGGCAAGAGTTGATGGGGCTGATCAATGAGCAGGTACGCCCGTTGTTCAATTGTCATGAAAAGACAGATATTCTGTTGCTATCGCCCGATGGTGAATGGCTCGACTACTTCTACAACCCCGGTTTAAGGGATATCCAGGTTGATAGTGTTCAACGGGTATTTTTTCCGCGAATTCCCTGCCGGGGTATTATGAAGAGCATTTTTACGGAAGGCAAAGAAAAAATTCGGGATATGGCTTACTTCCGGGAGCAGGCCGCCCGCAACAAAGCCAACGAACCGGTAGCCAGACTGCTCCAACAGTTAGGTATTGAACAGGCCATGGTTGGCCAACTGCGAAGCCGGGGCAAAATAATTGGTTCCCTGCATGTGCACAGTAGCGTTGCCGGTGGATTTCATGAGGGAATGCTCCCCCTGTTCAATGCCATCACCGACCAGATTGCCGTAGCCGTCGATAATATTCTGGCCAACGAAGATGTGCTTAACCGGGAGCGGGAAAAGAGCCTGCAACTCGCTATACTGCAACTCATTAACCAGTTGCCGACAATTTCCTCCCACGATGCGCAACTGAGAACATTGTTACAGGTGGCGCAGGAGATCGACCAGCTTATTCCCTTTGATATGCTGGTATCGAATACGTTTTTCAACAACCTTCATTTTCTCAGTAGTTGTTTCGAAATCAGCAAGCAAGCGGGCGTTTTTCAGCCCCTTCCCGAACGGGAATCGTTCCGAAGCCGACAGTCGCTCCAACTGCATCAACTTACCGAAACCCAGCCGCCCATGGCCGAGCTGTTTCGTCGGCCGGGCGTGTACGTCGGTCAGGCCTTCGCGGACATCTGCGCCAATTATCCGAATCCTAAACTGGCCCGCGATACCTACGGTATTGAGTCGGTCATGTACATACCGCTGCGTATTTTCAACAAAGAAGCCGGTACTATTATTCTGGCCAGCCGCCAGCCCATGGCGTTTACCTCCCATCAGCTGCACCTGCTTGAAGAACTGTTTGCCCAACTGGGGATGGCCATTGAAAATATCTTAGTCTGCGAAGACCTCAACCAGCGCGAACAGGAGAAATCGCTCCAGTTGGCACTAAACAACACGCTGGTTAACCTGAAAGCCCCCGACCAGCTTTCGCAGACGCTGGCCAGTGAGGTAAGCCGTATTGTACCGTTTGAAGGGTTTAACCTGCGGATTAACCGGCAGCAACAGCTTTCTTACCATACCTACCTCTACCGCGACGAGACAGGTACGTTTTGCGAAACGTTGCCGTACCTGCTGGTGCAGTCTCAATTCAAACTGATGGACATGGAACAGCAGTTGCCCGCCACCAACTGCCAGTCCGGTTTGTACGATGGGGAGTCGTTTCGGCAATTTTGTTCCCGCCATGATCTATACCAGTTCGTAAGCCAGCAATACGCTTTTCAGTCGCTGCTGGTATTCTACCTGCCCCTGGCGCAGGGAAACTGGGCGAGTTTAGCCCTCTGGTCAACGCAGCCTTCCGCGTTCAAAACGTACCATTTCGACCTGCTGAGCGGCTTGCTGCCGCAGGTATCGCTGGCTCTGGAAAACCTACTTTCGTTCGATGATCTGCACCGACGCGATGAACAGAAAGCCACGCAGTTAGCCATTTCCAATGTACTCCTGAGTCAGCAACAGCAACCCCGCATATTGCCCGATATAGCCGCCGTGCTGAACCAGTCGCTCTCCTGCGACTTTTGCTGTGTGCTGGCTTCTCCTGAGGCCAACGCCCTGCAAGCCCTGGGCTGGGGAGCCGTTAATGCAAACGGACAGTTTGTCTCCTTGGCCCGCAGTGAATTTCTGAAACAGGCGGGGCTGACGGACCAGGACTACGACCAGCACGTGCAGGCTAACGTACCTGAACTGGCTATGGCCCAACTGTTTGTGGGCGAGCCGTTCGATGACCTGACCGAGATGTATCCACTAGCGGCTGCGCTGAGTCGACAGATTGGCATTAAATCACTGATATGCCAGCCTTTAACGGTGCAGGGTGTGCACAGTATCACCCTGATTATCGGTAGTCGGCGGGCTTATGCATTGACCCCTGGCGACCTGGAAACGACGCATGAAGTTGCGTTGCAAATGGCGTTGGCGCTGGAAAACCGGCTGGCCTTCACCGAAATCGAGCGGCTGAAAGGCCAACTCGAACAGGAGAACGTGTATTTGCAGAATGAGCTGAAGATCAGCTATAACTTCGAGGAAATCGTCGGCGAAAGCCCGGCCCTCAGCCACGTTTTCGAGCAGGTTCGCATGGTATCTCCCACCGATTCTACCGTGTTGATCGAGGGTGAAACCGGTACGGGGAAAGAGCTCATTGCCCGCGCCATTCATAACTACTCGCCCCGCCGAACGGGTATTCTGGTCAAAGTAAACTGCGCGGCCCTACCCGCCAACCTGATTGAGAGCGAGCTGTTTGGCCACGAAAAAGGAGCGTTTACCGGGGCGCTCGAACGCCGGATCGGTAAATTTGAACTAGCCACCGGCGGCACACTTTTTCTGGATGAGATTGGCGAACTGCCCTTAGAATTACAGGCAAAATTGTTGCGGGCAATTCAGGAACGTGAAATCGAACGGGTAGGCGGCAAGAGTACCATCCGAATCGATGTACGGATTGTGGCCGCGACCAATAAAAACCTAGCGCAGGAAAGCAAATCAGGCCAGTTTCGTACCGATCTGTATTACCGCCTGAACGTGTTTCCGATTTTACTGCCCCCTTTACGGCAGCGACGGGATGATATTCCGTTATTAGCCACGCACTTCGCCCGGAAATTTTCCCGTAAAATGGGGAAAAAGATTGTTGGTTTGTCTCCCCTTGCCCTTCAGCAACTGATGGCCTATGAATTTCCCGGCAACATCCGCGAACTGGAACACATCATCGAACACGCAGTAATCCTGTCGCAGGGCAACCGGCTTGAATTGGGCCGACCGCTCACCAATGCTGAATCGGTAATAACTACGGCAGGCGAAACGGGATTTGTCATCAAAACCCTGCAACATCATGAACGGGATTACATTTTGCAGGTCCTGAAATACACCGGGGGGCGTATTCGCGGAACCGGCGGAGCCGCTGAACTGATGGGAATTCATCCCAACACCCTCGAATCGCGGATGCAAAAGCTGGGTATTCACAAAGCGTTTGTGATGTGACTCCATTCTGTTCTGGTCTTTACATCCTCCACTTAAGGCCCGGTAGGTTCTCAATCCGACATTTCGGATAAACTCCTGCCTATTACTAAATCTCGAACAAATTACGGACAATGTCACGGAAGCAAATTAGGAATTACTTTTGTATACAATTGACTATCAGTTATTTATAAAAATAGTATCGGCGAAATTCCGCTTCTGGCATTGCATTTGGAATACGGTAATTACCAGTATGAGCGTCAACGTGTCAATCTGACGGACTTTCACAAGCTGAGAATAGCAACCTGTAAACCAAGCAATACAATGATAACAATGACTGTTCGTCAACTAATTAGCAGCCTGGTCCTGATCGGGATTCTGGCCGCGTGTAGAGACAAAGAAAACGCAGTTGCGCCCCAGACGCAGGCCCAGCAGGATGCTCAGTTGCCAGCCGCCCAACCTCCCACCGGCTTTACCAGCCAAACGGCCACCGTCAATGGTGTTCGGTTGCACTACGTAGTTGGCGGGCAGGGCGAACCGCTTGTATTGCTGCACGGCTGGCCCGAAACCTGGTATGAATGGCACCGGGTGATGCCCGCGCTTGCCCAGCGTTACACAGTGATTGCTCCCGATTTGCGGGGCATTGGCGATTCAGATAGGACGCTGTTGCCTAACGGATTCGACAAAAAAACGTTGGCTGCTGACCTACGTGGATTAACGCAGCAATTGGGTTACCCCCGCATCAGCCTCGTTGGTCACGACATTGGCCTAATGGTTGCTTACTCCTACGCAGCCGAATACCCTGGTGCTGTTCGCAAATTAGTGCTTTTGGATGCCCCCATACCCGGCGTTGAACCCTACTGGACCGGGCTTTTGCAGGATCCCCGGTCATGGCATTTTGGGTTTTACGCGGCTGATGGGGAATCGGCCACCCGTACTGTCGGCACCAATATACGGCAGTATATAACAGACTTTATTCAGAAGTTTGCGGCCAACAAAAACGCATTTACGGCAGACGAACTCAACGAAATTGCCCGCGTTTATTCGCAGCCAGGGGCCTTACGGAGCAGTTTTGACTGGTACAAAGCAGTGTATAGTCTCGATATTGCCAAGAACCGCGAATATGCTACCCAAAAACTCACGATGCCCGTACTGGCCCTCGGCGGTGAATTCTCAGGACCGTATATATTGCCGATGGTGCAGTCGCTGGCCACCAATGTGCGAGGTGGCACCATTGCCAACTCCGGCCATTGGATTGTTCAGGAACAACCCCAGGCTTTCCTCGACCGGGTGCTCCCTTTTCTGGCTGAATAACCCCATCCATTGCTTATGATTACCCGCCCTCTGCCTACTACTTCCATATTGGTCGTTGACGACGATGAAGATAATTGCTGTCTGGTTCGTCGGGCCTTCGGACAAGCTTATCCCGGCCTTGAGGTAGTTACCGTTGGCAACGGTGAAGAAGCATTGCTTTATCTAAACGATGCAGTTTCGCTGCCTGCCTTGTTGATTACTGATCTGAACATGCCTCGGGTAAACGGAGTGGGACTATTGACCCGGCTACGGCAGTGCGTGGCTTTTCAAGACCTACCCGCACTGGTGCTGACAACTTCAGATGATAAGGGTGACACCCAGCGTTGCTTCCGGGCCGGGGCCAATGCGTTCCTAACCAAACCCACATCAACGAATGATCTGGAAAAGCTCATCCGAAGTATTGTGTGTGTCTGGCTGCCCGGTTTAAAGTGAAACAATCCTTTGGTTGATTTCTTCTTGGACCATGTAATCAGAAACTTTCGTAGGCCCCACAATCGGGCATTTGTCCGTTAGCACCGGCGGTCTGGCGGGGAGTACCCAAAAAGTCTTTGCTGGCGAATTCGCCGGTTTTGCCCGAACCGAAGTTGGCCGCCGAACTGACGGGTGTTTTCGTGGGGTCTAAACGAAAATCGAAAGCTGTGCCGGGGGTCGTATTTTTAAACTGAGGATTGGCCGTTGTGAAGTCCGTGTTGGTGAACCCCGCCGTTAGTCGGGGGGTAATGTTTCCGTTGTGCATCACGTTTTTAACATACACCACATTCGCATTCTGAAGGGTGATATTGTTGTTGTCGGTGTAGGAATTGTCGATGCATTTACCCCCCGTTTTGGCCGACATGATGTTGCTGATAAACCGGATGTTTTTGCTGCCATATGAAGCATCCATCTCGGCATAAGCCAAAAACTGACCGTTGTTGTAGGCCGTATTATTGATAACATCCACATTGGTGGCTCCTACCAAATGAATTCCCCCGGCTCCATTGTTGTACACGATATTATTCTCTACCAAGGTTTTACCCGTGTAATTTTCAGTGATGTCGCAGATTATTCCGTTTCCATCCGTTAAGGCTGCCCCCGCTTTTGTGTAACACCTGGCCTGCGACGAGTTGCCATAAGACATATTCCGGCGGATAAGGATAGAATGCTCGCCGGACGTGTGTGCGTCGAAATTATACGGTCTGAGGTAACTGATGCCGCTCATGCCATACAGCGATAAACTGGCGGTGTTATACACTGGGTTTTCCACTGCCACCTGCTCTACCACCTGCTCAATGGCATGGTACGCGTGGTCAGTTACGGCGATAAGCCCGATATGGCAACCGCCGAAATGCAGAATATGCACTCCAAAGAAATGAGCGACAACGACCTGTTTGTGTGGGGGTACGTGCAACCGGGCTACCCGATCAACTACGGCAAACTGAACGTATCGAACAACAAGAACGCTATCGTCGCTCAGGGCGAACTCGACTGGCGCACTAAGAGCTACGAATTCGATCTGGACTACGAACGTTATTTCGGCGACTGGTTTCGGGTGTTTGCGGGCGTGGATGGTGGTAACGAACCATTTTTGCGCCGGACAACGGCCAATACGACTGAACCACCCACTACCGGCGACCGGAGGATTCTGCGGGCAGTAGCCGGTATCCGGTATATGCTGCCTTTCCTGATCGAGTCCGAAGCGAAAGAGGATGCGCGGGGTAATGTTCGGCTGCAATTGTCGGGTCAGCAACTGCTTTTCCCGCGCCTGGAGTTTACCTACCAGACCCAGTGGCTGATTGGTAAACTCCAGGCGCACGTTGAGCTCCAATACACCCTCACCAAGAACCTGTTTATCCATACCGATTACGACACCCGGTATCGCACTGCCGGGGGCGGACTGGGGTATAATTTCTGATTACAAACAGGGTTTGTCGGCCAGTCAACTACAATAGCTGATGGGCCGACAAACCCTACTTTTCTACCATACATTCCAGTCGTAGAGTAAGGTCTCACTCTGAGTAGTAGGCACCTGCAGACCCTGCGTTAACTCACTCACCCGCTGGTTGGCATACTGACGTAACTCACGAACTGCCCGATGTGGCCACCACACCCGAACCGCTGAAGGTGTAGCTATTGCCGCCCAATGCGATCAGGGTGACTGCCGCTACCGAGCAGGTCAGTGTACCGCTTTGTGTTACGGGCAGATGACCACCTTGAATTAGTCGAGTATATCGAATGCCACGCCAACCGAAAACGTCCGGTCCCCCGGTGCGGGCGGTTGGCACTGGCCTACAAAAGCTCAGAACAAGTAGAAGCAGAGCATGACACAAAAATTGCCAGGGTTGTGTTCCGATAAACACGATCATCTCAATTAATCATCCGATAGATATATATTTATTTCTGACGTAATGATCAGTCGCTTATTTTTTGATTTGGCTTCTGAAACTACCTGCCTCACTTTTTCTATTTCCTTCTTTAATTCGGGAAGTCTTTTTTGAGCTATTTCACATTGCTTTCCAAATCGTTCCTGCGAACTAAAATTTGTCGATTGATGGAAATTGATTTTGGCAGAAAAAATATTCATTAAGATATCCCGGGCTTCTTCTTCTGAGAAGTTGCCTTCGATTAAGGTTAACGTTTCAAGTTTATTCATTTTTCCTTCTTGTTTTGAGTTGATAGATTGTCAGAGGCAAAAGCACCTGGTATTGTTCCGAAGCAAGGAGTTTTAATGGTTGGGCTAATTGAACCAAAAACAGCAAACAGGGTAAGAACCGAACGCCAGTCGTAGAATGGCGATGCAGTCATCAATCACGTAGCCGTAGACAGGGTCACTGAATCCGGAAAGCCTATGCAGTAGCCAGTGCCACCACTCCACCGCGAGTTGACAGGGCAATAGCCCCGTTTACAGGTATGGTCTTTTTCATGGGCTTAGGGTTTATGTTCATGAACAGTCAGTAAAATCTCGGCTTGTAAACTCACACTGTGTCGGCCATGGGCAGCGATGTGCTCCCGGGCTTCCTGTAGGTTTCGCTGTAGCTCTTTAATGCGCTTCTCGCGGAATTTAATGTCCTCTTCCCGATCAGAAGCCTTTATCTGCTCTTCCTGGTAGCTCACTTTGACCTGCGTCATTTTTGTCAGAATAGCTAAGGCATCCGGCGGGCTGAACCGCCCATTGATTAATTGGAGTTTCATGAGAAAATGAGTTGACTGAAAAACGACGCCTGCTTCAATGCTGCATGACTATTTTTTGTAGGCCCACATTGGCTACTGGCCCTGCCCCATGGAGAAGGCGGGCTTACCGGCGAACGCGTAAAGATTTTCGGTTTTAATCGTGTCGATACCGTTGGCAAAGGCTTTCGATAAGATGCTGATAATATGCCCCTTATTGATGGGTTCCCCGTGAGTGGGCAGAAAACGGCACCGCCAGTGGTCGGTGCAAAACGTTTCCCGGAAGCCGTTGGGCCACACCTTTATCCCCCGATTGGTAATCATGCTCAGCGGCAGCTCAGTCGTCGCCAGTTCACCCACCAGCGCAGCCAGTTCATTCGGATCGCTGCCCGGCCAGTGGACAAACACATCCACTCCCAACAGGTCTTTCTGGGCCGTCCCCCTGCGGGCATAGGCCGGTAAGTCAAGAACCTTGGTATGCCGGTAGGACACCGGCTTGAGGACCGCAGGCTGCTGGCCAAGCCGGGCAACTACGGCCTGAGCAAATTCAGCCGTTCCTACCTTTTGCGAGCTAAGACCCTCTTTATACAGGTCGTAGGTATGCACACCGTCTTCGATGGTTTTAAGCCAGGCATTCTGCACCCGCTCGGCTACATCGGCTTGCCCAATGTGATTGAGCATCATAATCGCTCCCTGCAATAACCCCGACGGATTGGCCATGTTCTGGCCGGCCCGCCGGGGAGCCGAGCCGTGAATGGCTTCAAACATGGCGCACTCCTGACCTAAATTGGCCGACCCCGCCAGCCCCACCGATCCCGCAATCTGAGCCGCCACGTCCGATAGGATGTCCCCGTACAAGTTGGGCATTACAATCAGGTCGAAGACCTGCGGGGTATCGGCCAGTTTGGCGGCCCCAATATCGACAATCCAGTGTTCGTTCTCAATGTCGGGGAAGTTCGGGGCTATCTCGTCAAATACCCGGTGAAACAGACCATCGGTCTGTTTCATGATGTTATCTTTGGTGAAGCAGGTGATTTTTTTACGGCCATACTGCCGGGCGTAGGCAAAGGCGTACTGCACAATTTTTTCGCATCCAGGTCGGCTGATCAGTTTGAGGCACTGGACTACTTCGTCGGTTTGCTGGTGTTCGATACCGGCATATAGGTCTTCTTCGTTCTCGCGGATGATGACCACATCCATGCCGGGATGTTTGGTTTTAACGAACGGATGCAGGCTCATGCAGGGCCGGACATTGGCATAAAGCCCCAGCATTTTCCGAATCGTGACGTTGAGACTTTTGTAGCCGCCCCCCTGCGGGGTGGTAATGGGTGCTTTGAGAAATACCCTGTTACGCCGGATTACGTCCCAGGATTCAGTAGAAATACCGGACATATTTCCGGCCAGATAGACCTGCTCACCCACCTCAATTTCATCCAGCTCGATTTGCGCGCCTGCCGCCAGTAGAATGGATAGGGTGGCATTCATAATCTCGGGGCCGATTCCATCGCCCTTCGCTACGGTTATTCTTGTCATTTACTTGATTGGTGAAAAATGTGCCGCAAAGGTGTGAGGAGATATTTATAAGTGAAAATTTATATATTTGATGAATAACATAAGGATTTTTTATGAACTACACCTTGCACCAACTACACGTCTTTGTCAAAATCTCACAAACCCTGAGTATCACCCGGGCGGCCGAAGAACTCCATCTAACTCAGCCTGCGGTATCGATTCAGTTGAAAAACTTTCAGGATCAATTTGATATTCCCCTGACAGAGGTCATTAGCCGACGGATTCACCTGACCGATTTCGGGCGCGAGATTGCCCGGGCGGCTCAAAAAGTACTCAACGACGTTCAGGCGATCAATGATAAAACGCTGGCCTACAAAGGGCTTCTGTACGGAAAGTTAACCCTGTCTGTTGTCTCGACGGGGAAGTACGTGATGCCCTACTTTTTGTCGGGTTTTATGCAGGAGCACGATGGCATTGAACTGTCTATGGATGTGACAAACCGGCAAAAGGTGGCTGATAGTCTGGCCAACAACGAGGTCGATTTTGCGCTGGTGTCTATTTTGCCGCAGCAACTCACTGTACATCATCTGGTGCTGATGCCCAACAAACTGTATTTAGTGGGGGCTTGCTTAGAGAAAACGGGCCAGTGGCCTAACAGCCTGGCTCTGCTGGAAAAACTCCCGCTTATTTACCGGGAAGCAGGTTCCGGCACGCGGTCTATGATGGAAAAGTTTATTACAGATAGTAATCTTGTCGTGCAAAAGCGGCTGGAACTGACGTCAAACGAAGCGGTTAAACAGGCACTGCTGGCTGGCCTGGGGTACTCCATCATGCCGTTGATTGGGCTAAAGAATGAGTTGATGAACAACGATTTAAACATTATTCCTATACCTGGTTTGCCTTTACAAACGTCCTGGATGCTCATCTGGCATAAAGACAAGCAATTCTCTCCCGTGGCCCGGGCGTTTTTGACCTACCTCCAGGAAAACAAAACGAGCATCATTCAGCAGCACTTCGGCTGGTATGAGCGGTTTTGAGAGATCAAATGACTGATGGGGACTTACCGGATAGAATTAGACTTGCAATAGAATATTGGTGATTTGACCATTACACCAGGAAAACGCCCTACGAATGGTCATCCGTAGGGTGTTTTCTGCGATTTGGGGTTCTCAATATGATTTCATCAGCACAGTGTGCTGATGAAATGGTCTTTTCTTTCAACACAGTTGGGAGTAGCGAATTAGTTTGTAAAGCGCAACTCTCGTTGTAAGGCTTCAACAACATCCAAGGATACGCCAGTATCTTCCGCGATTTCAGTCGTCGTCAACTTTCCACGACGTAAAAGCTTGCGAATCGCATCTTTTTTGACCTCTTCAATCTGTGCATTCACTACCCGAATGGCTTCGGCGTTGATGGCCAACGTCCGCTCATAAGCAAACCGCTCATCGGGCGTCATCTTGCGCTTGTCTAACTCATCAATGGCCACTTGCAACCACTCCTCGTTCCAGAACGGCGGAAACTGCGTGGGTTGGGTCGTCGTATGTATCGTCTTCATGGTGTACACCAGTTTTTCTAAGTCGGTCTGGACCTGGTCAGCCGTTAGTTTGAACTTGTCCAATTCAACAGTGACATAAGTAATCTGCTCGTCAATCAGTTCCCCGTCGGCCTTGCGGATAGCGGCAATAGTGTGGTAGTCTGAACCCGCAAAGATGTTATTGGCTAAGATACCGATACAGTAGATGCGATCCAAGTTGTTATAATCAAAGTTGCCCTTCTGCACCAGCGAGTTGAACTTGTGGAAGGCGTAAAACTTCATGCGTTGGAAGAAGTAAGCGGCATCCGAGACTTGCATCTCAACGATGAAGTGGCTCCCGTTCTCATCGATGCAGGCCAGATCGTAGATACCGCCCCGACTGTCTTTGACGATGGCATCGAAGGTCGTCTTATCAAAGCGCACCTCGCGGATGGGCACCTCGGATTGGATGAGGGCTTGTAAAGCTTTGCGCAAAAAGAGCGTGTTTTTTTCGTTGCCGAAGATGACCTTGAATCCATAGTCTGAGACTAAAGGGATAAATAGGGCGTCAGGGTCGTTTAGATTGATACGCATGGAGCAAAGCTACGGCATTGCTCTGAAAGGCCGAATATGTGATGAGAAGGCCAGCGAAATCAGCGTACAGAAAAAATTACTAGATAATCCGTTCGCGCAGAGCCTTTGCCACGGCTTCGGTGCCGCACTGGACGTGTAGTTTCTGGTAGATGTTTTTTAGGTGTCGACGCACTGTTTCAACCGAGATATGTAGCTCGATGCCGATCATCCGATACGTGTAGCCCCGGGTCAGCAGTGATAGAAGTTCCTGCTCACGGAGGGTAATCCCATAGGTAGGCGAACGGGGCGTTTCGGGCCGTTGGAACGTCTGCAATACCCGTCGGGCAATGCCGGGAGACATGGGGCCTCCACCCGCCATCACCTCCTGTAGGGCGGTCAACAGGTGGGTAGCGGTGTCTTTTTTGAGCAGATAACCTGCCGCTCCATTGCTCAGACAGGCAAAAAGCCGGTCATCGTCATCAAAAACCGTATGCATCATAATATGTACGGCCGGATCGAATTCCTTGACCAGCCGGACGCAGTCAATGCCATTGCGACCGGGCATGTCAATATCCATCAGGACCACATTGGGACGGTCGTGTTCGATCTGCTCCACAATAGTTTGCCCGTTCCCATAGGCCCCCACCACGGCAAAGCCTTCCTGGCTGCCAATGAGCAGTTCAAGCAAAGCGCGGAGTTTATCATTGTCCTCGTAGATAGATATCGTTGTCATACGTAAAGCAGAAAGGAATAGTACCCCCAAAGTACTGCGCATTTAGGGGTGTGTCAATAACCCTTTCAGGTCATTGACATCAATTTAACCCACGACAGGAAAAGCAAGCTGGAGCGTTGTGCCTTGTCCGGGGGCGGTGCGAACGGTGAAGGTGCCCTTTAGTGTTCGGGCGCGGGCCTGCATATTCCGTAAGCCGCTGCGCTCAGATGCCTGGGTAGACTCAAAGCCCACTCCGTTGTCGGATACTCGCAAATGCAACTGACTGTTGTGCAGGCTGATTGATACGGTTGCCCGCGTGGCCCGGGCATGTTTCACCAGGTTGTTGATCGCTTCTTTAAACAGCAGGTAAAAATCCTGCCGCTGTTCCATGGGTAAACTAACCTGTTTGATGGTGTCTGGAATGCGCAGGTCGTAGTCGATGCCTGATGCTTCAAATAAGTCAGCCGCATACCGATTCATCCGGGCAATCAGGCTATCCAGTCCATCGTTGTGCGGGTTAATGCTCCAGACAATATCATCGAGCGAACCGCTAACTTCCAGGGCTTCCGATACGATTCGCGCCACCATCGCCCCCGACGGATGGTCTCTTGGCAGCGATTTATTGGCCATCGTACCCAGGATACTGATACTGCTAAGCGACGAGCCGATTTCATCGTGCAGGTCGGCCGAAATTCGGTTCCGAATCCGTTGGATGCGCAATAACTGATTGATTCGATACCGATACAAACCGTATAGCAGACCGATCACGGATAACAAAACAACCGCTCGAAACCATCCGGTTTCATAATAAGCCGGCGACACGTTGATGCTCACCGTTGTGGTTTGCTTGCTCCAGCGGCCAAACGAGTCAGACGCTTTCACCTGGAACTCATAGGAACCCGGTCCCAAGTTGGTGTAGGAGGCCCGGGGGTTGGCTCTGCTGTAGTGCCAGCGAGTCTCCAGACCATCAAGCCGGTAGGCATACCGAGTGTTGGGTAATCGACTGTAGGTCAAGGTCGAAAAATCAACGCTGAAGGCATTATCCGTGCGGACCAGCCGAATGGATTGGGTGAGGGGTCGTTCCTGTTCATCTACCCGAAAGGAGCTGATCTGAACGGGGCGGGCGGGGCGGGGTTTGGCAAGCTGCCGACTGTCAAAATAGTTGAACCCGTTGGTTTGTCCAATGAACACATCGGTGCCGCGATGAACATAGAGCGCATTGGTCGTATTGTTATGGCTCAGACCATCGCTGGTCGTCAGCCGCCACAGCTTTCTTGTTTGAGGATTATAGGCATGAAGCCCCTCGAAATTACCGATCCAGATGGTGCCGCTCTGGTCCTGGGCCAGTTGCCGGTTTTCCCGATCAAACAGGCCATCGCGGGCCGTGAGCACCGTGAGCAATTTGCCGTCGGGCCGACTTTCGGTCACGCTGCCCCAGCGAGCCGCCCAGATATGCCCGTTTTGGGCGACCAGCACCCGGTTGGTGGCGGGGTCTTCGGGTTGGCTGGCTTTGGGATTCCGGTCGTCGGCCCGGATGAACCAGGGTGCCGATGACGAAACAAAATACAATCCCTTGTAGGTGGCCAGCCAGACCTTGCCGCTTTGGTCGATGGTCATGTGGGTCAGGAAATTGTTGTTGCGGTGAAAGTTACGGGTTAGCGAGTCGGGCCAATACCGGATCGGATTCCCGGTCCGGCTGTTCAGCACCCGAACGCCCAGATCTGTGTTGCCCACCCAAAGCCGGTTTTGGGCATCCACAAAGCCATGATCGACGTAGGGAATGGTCAGTAATTTGGTAGCTTGCCGGGTCGCCGGGTTCTCCGCATATCGTTGATTGACCGGGTCATAAACCAGTACGCCATCGCCCTGTTTGTCGCCCCGCCGAAGGCCAATCCACAAGTGGCCATTGGGTATCTGATCGAACCAGGTCGTTTCGGAGTCAGCACTTGGAAACCGGATCAAGGTAAACCGGTTGGTTGGTCGGTGCCAACGCAGGAAGCCCGTGTGCGACAACCCCAACCAGAACGTTTGCCCCGTCGTGTCCCGACGGTCAGCCAGGATGGCTTTGATAACGACCGGTTGCCGCACCAGCGTGGGGGGTAGGGCTACGGTTCGGATTCGGTTGTCCTGGGGATTATATTTCAAAATACCATCGGATGTACCCGCCCAGACGATACCACTGCACGAATCGCGATAGAGGCAATGGGTGATAAAAGGCCCCGTTCGCCCGCCCGTAACGCGAGCGAACCGTTGCTGTTCGGGTCTGAAAATGAGCAAACCCTGCCCATCGCCCGCCCACAGGATACGCTGCCCATTTTCATCGCACCCCTCCTTCACGCAGGTTATCTCGTTGGCGGGGTCAGGTGTACTGAAACAGGCATACTCATCTGTTTTGGGGTCATAGCGCAATAGTCCCTCTCCGTAGGTGCCAATCCACAAAAAGCCGTCGGTCCCCACACAACCCTGACCCAGATACAGTTGAAACCGGCGTTTCGGATCGGAGCAGTCTAGCCCCAGCACACAAACAAACCGGTTTGCCCTCCGGTCGAACCGAAACAGGCCGTTGTCGCTGCCAACGGCCCAGAGCTGGTGCTGGCGATCTTCCATAAAGTCATAGGCTTTTAAGCCAAAAAAATTGGTTTGCCGAAAGGGATATAACCACACAGCTCCGGTGCGCAGGTTAATTCGTCCCACCCCATCGTTGTGGCTGAACCAGCCCTCACCCTCTGCATCAATGAACATGGCACCCGTAACCTGGGGCGTGTTGGGAACCGGAACGAGTTTCAGCCCCTCGGGGTCGATCCGGCAGAGGCCTTTGCGGTCGCTGGCCACCCACATTCGGTTTGCCGCGTCCGCAGCAAGACCGGTGATGAGGTAGGTTTCAGGAAACAGGAAGGAGCGGAAGTTTGTGCCGTCGTAGCGGGTGGGGCACCGCCGGGTTCCAAACCACATGAAGCCTTGCCGGTCTTTGGTGATGCTGTACACTGCACTGCCCGGCAGTCCTTCCTTTGCCGAGAGGTGTTCGAAGGTCACGTTGGGTGTCTGGGCAAGAAGCCGGGGGGGCGAGGCAACCAGAAGCGGAAGGGCGCAACAGCAAATAGCTTTCAAGTATCGATTCATGGTTGCTCAAGTGACTGAATACCAGCCGGATAAGAACGCTACATGCGCTCACTGGCTTCTATTGTCCCCCTAATCTACATAACCACTCTATAAATGGGTGAAAAGGGTTATTGACCGGCGAACAATTCAGTGCGACTTTTATGCTCAAAAACTGGATATCCCATCGCCACAGACAAAGCGGTCGGGGGTTATCAGCAGCATTATTTTCCCATGAGACCAGGTAGTATAGCCCGAAACGGGCCATTCAAACCAGGACTAATTAAACCCACATGAACACCATACCATGAAAACCATTTTATTTACTACGTTGACTATCTGGCTATTAACGCCTATGGCTATGGGGCAATCAGTTGGCCCCCTTGACATTGTTGACAAAGAGATCCGACGGTTAGAGCAAGGTCAGGTCGATTTCCTGCTCAAGGGTGATACTGCCGCTATGGCTCGGCAAATGGCCCCTGATTACGTCGTTAATAACCCCTTCAATCAGGTCATCAACGCCAGTCAGGGGCCTATTCGGCAGGGACTTTTAACCTATTCCTCGTTCGTTCGCGATGTGGAACGAGTCCTCAATCATGGGCAAACGGTGATTGTCATGGGGGCAGAAACGGTTGTACCCAGCGGGCAATCGCCCGATGCGGGCAAAACAATCCACCGCCGATTTACCAACGTGTGGATGAACACAACGGGCAACTGGCTTTTAGTCGCCCGACATGCGAGTGTCATCTGTGCTCAGTAGGTAGTGAATAAGCCTTGAACCAACCACTAAAGGCGTTCATCTACTGGGGCCTGATGGCACTCATACCCGCATGGGCGCAGTCTCCCGAGCAGACAAAGCAGGAACTGATTCAACTCCAGCATGAATGAGCGTGTACGTCTATCAAACTAAACTATTTCTGACCACAATGAGCCATCCAACGTCTTTCCTTGCTTTGCTCCTGCTAACCGGCTGTTTACTGGAAGCCTGTCGGCCTAAATCAACTACCAACCCGGCCAGCCCGGCACAACCCGTTTCCGACAAACCGGGATCCTACACGCAGGGGCGTTTTTTGTTCGACAACTGCGGCAACAAAATAACCCTGCGCGGGGTGAACAAAATGAGTGTCTGGACCGACCGGGAGGGCAACTCGTTTGCGGAGATTGCCAAATCCGGGGCAAACTGCGTCCGCATCGTCTGGTTGACGAAAGAGGATAACGGCCAACCCACCTCAGCCGCTAATCTCGATGATCTGATTGCAAAGTGTGCCGCTCAGAACATGATTCCGATGGTTGAAGTACACGATGCAACCGGCGACTGGAGCAAGCTGGGTGATATGGTTTCATTCTGGAAACGGTCTGATATTCTGTCGGTTATTAAAAAACATGAAAAATACCTGCTGATAAACATCGCCAATGAGTGTGGTGATGACCGGGTTACGGATGCTCAGTTCTCGCAGGGCTATACCAGTGCCGTTCAACAACTTCGGCAGGCGGGTATTCGTACACCCCTGGTCATCGACGGAGCTGATTGGGGAAAAAATCTCGAACAACTCGTGCGGGTTGGCCCCGGTCTGATTCAGGCAGACCCGAACAAAAACCTGCTGTTTTCGGTGCATACCTACTGGCCCGTGGCGCAGGGAGCAAGTCCGCAGTTTATTAAAGACCAGTTTGAAGCCGCTGTTAAAGCCAATTTACCCTTTATTGTGGGTGAGTTTGCCGCCTACGGGGCCTATGCCGGCAATGCTAGCATTTGTAGTGCGGCCGGACGGGTTGACTACCAGACGATTCTTTCTGAAACCCAGCGGTTGGGCATTGGCTGGTTGGCCTGGGAGTGGGGACCAGGCAATGCGGGCGGTGGCGACCCCCTTTGTTCGGTTATGGACATGACCACCGACGGACGGTTTGTCAATCTGGTTGGTTGGGGCAAAGACCTTGCCTTAACCAATACGAACGGTATTCAACGTACATCGAGTCGACCGCCATCGCTTGTACTGTGCAAATAAATGGATTACCAAAGGCGGCACTTAGCTAACAAAGTGGGAAAATGCCAAATGCGGTTAAGTTACAAACTTGCAAGAACTTTTTGTCCCGTTGGACTTACCCCTACGCTTTAGAAGCGCACGTGCTTAATACGGGGGGCTTTCGTAATTTGCCCGACTATTTTCCATGCCACGGCGCGGAGCAGGGAATGAATACTAATGGTTGTCAACTGGTTGAAAGAAATTCCTGATTGTATGTATGAATCACTAAAAAAGTATTGCCAGTCAATACTCTACCCTACTAAAATAAGGACAATAGAAAAGGGAATAGGATATTTGTAGTTCTCAAGCTCCAAATAGACCCCATTCCCTGTGAAGCAGAAGCTCAAAGGCGAAATTACCACAATCCTGCATTCAGCACCCATTGTTA
>JANOCD010000063.1:0-86922 GCA_031411995.1 Cytophagales bacterium | reverse complement strand
AACAAACACAATGAAAACCTTCCTCAATTTCTTCGCGGGCATCGCCCTCACCGCTTCCCTCCTTGTAGCCACAACGGGCTGCAACCGATTTGAAAACCAAATTCAACCAGAATCTGCTTCGTCGGGGGCAGCCCGCCTGGGCGGCTTCGACCTGAGTAATGGCGGTTTCGATCCGGCCCTGTTCGCCAGCAAAATCGAAGCGCAACTCGGCACTAAAGTACCCGGCTTTGGGTATCGCATGTGGGTCAACGGCAGCGAATATGCTGTTGGAGCGGGCGGAGGGGGCCAGTCCCGCTATGCCGTTGATGCTCCCGCGCTGAACTACACAGCCCAAACCCGGCAGGAAGTGGCCAGTTGTACCAAGTTCGTAACGGCCCTAACGGTTCTGCGGATTCTGGAACGCAACGGCAAGAACACTAGCGAACTGGTCTGGCCCTATCTGCCCGCTTACTTCAAGGTTCATCCCGATTTCAAGAAACTGCGGTTCGTTGATGTGCTTTCGCACACCAGCGGCATTACCCAATATGCCAGCCCGAACGTTCAGAAAGGGCAGTTGAACAGCATTCAGTTATCGGTTGAAAATGGTATTCAACTCAATGAGTACACGACAAATACCTGGGACTACGAGAACATGAACTACGGCGTATTGCGACTAACAGTGCCCTACTTGTATGCCAACCTCGAAAACCCCTGGCTGAAAACCACACTCAAGGCACTCGAAACCGATTACCCTGCCCTCAACAGCAAGGTGGCCAGCATTTTTATCAGTGCAGTGCGCTCAGAAGTAATGCAACCCGCTGGCATTGCGGCCTGGGCACAGGTAGATTTTCAGGATTGGGGCAGCCCGGCCAATCAGTTCACAAAATACTACCTGAACAACATTACCAATCAACCAGGTAACAGCAATCCGTCGAACGTATTAGATCCCGGCGCAGGTGGTATGGTAATTAGTGCCGACGAACTGGCGCAGGTTATGGCCAAAGCACGGGCCGGTAAGATTGTGTCGGCTAATACCTACCAGCAAATGAAAGCCGGGAAGATAGGGATGTATCAACTGGGTTTCGACGATAACATCATCGGCAAATACGGTTCTTACTACCACAAAAATGGGGGGACGGCCAACGTGAGTGCGGTGGTGATGGATTTCCAGGGCAAATCGAATCACGAGTCAGACGTGAATGTGCAGTTGGTGGTCATGGCCAACATGGGCAATTCTCAGGCGGGCAGCCCCAGCGTGTGGGCCACTCTATTCGACCAGTCCTGGAAGTAAGCGCATTGCCTGATTGCCGTTCACGATTCAGCCGCTCCACTCACCGGGGCGGCTTTTTTTATCAATCACGGCTTCGCTACCAACAAAATACAAACAAGGTTGTATGGATTCACCCCTGCCCAATCCGCCACCTTTGTATCACCCAAACGGGACAGAATCTTCCTCTTTTTAACAAAACAAACCAAATGAAAACCTTCCTCAATTTTTGCACAATCTTATTCGTATTTACGTCGCTCCTGTTCACAACTACCAGCTGCGAAAAAATGGCCGATGTAGCCCCTCAACCAGCAGCCAATGGAGCTGCCCGCATTGGGGGTATCGGCGACCTCAGCAACGGCGGCTTTGACCCAGCCCTGTTTGCCAGCAAAATCGAAGCGCGCTTAGCGGGCAAAGTTCCTGGTTTCGGCTACCGGATCATCGTAAACGGACAGCCCTACCTGAATGGCACCAGCGGAGGGGGCAAGGCGCGCTACGCCATCGATGCACCCGAACTCGCCTACACCGCCACAACCCGTCAGGATGTTGCCAGCAGCACTAAGTTCGTAACGGCCCTTACCGTCTTGAAAATTCTGGAACGTAACGGCAAAAATACCTCTGAACTGATTTGGCCTTATTTGCCAAGCTACTTCAAACCACACGCTGACTTTAAAAAACTGCGGTTTGTCGACATTCTTTCACACACCAGCGGCATAGTTAATTACAACAATGCAGGCACGCAGAATGGCGAACTGAACGATGTTCAGGATACAGTTGAAGATGGCATTCAACTCACGGAGCTTACCAACGTGACCTACGATTACCAGAATATGAATTATGCTCTTTGTCGGGTACTGGTACCCTACATGATCGGTAAGCTGGAACAGCCTGGATTTTTGACCATCCTGAAGCAGATGGAGGGTGAATATGCCCAGTTGAATACTTTTCAGGCAGCGGCTTTCCTCAGTTTTGTGCAGTCGATTGTGATGCAACCCGCCGGTTTGGTCAACTGGGATAAAGTGGATTTCAAACCCTGGGGTTCACCGGTCAATCAGTATACCAAATACTATCCCAACAACATCACTACGGTACAGGGTAACGATGACGTTGCCAATTTTCTGGACTCGGGTGCTGGTGGGTTAGTAATCAGTGCCGACGAACTGGCCAAGGTGGTAGCCGCGGCTCGGGCCGGGAAGATTGTATCGAGCACCACGTTCAAACAGATGAAATCAGGCAAGATTGGTATGCACCAGTTAGGCTTTGACGATACTATCCTGGGCAATTATGGATCGTACTCCCACAAAAACGGTGGCACCAGTAATATCAGTTCGGTACTAATGGATTTCCAGGGTAAGCCGGGCAACGAGTCGGCCGTGAATGTACAGCTGGTAATTACGGCTAATATGGGCGGGTCAGATGCCGGTAGACCCAGTGTTTGGGCTAATCTGTTCGACCAGTCCTGGAAATAAGCACATTGCCGATTGCCTTTCACTATTCAGCCGCTCCACTCACCGGGGCGGCTTTTTTTACCAATCACGGCTTCGTTACCAACAAAATACAAACAAGGTTGTATGGATTTGCCCCTGCCCAATCGGCCACCTTTGTATCACCAAAACGGGACAAACCGCAATCCTCTTTTTAAACCGAAAAACACAATGAAAACCTTCCTCAATTTTTTAACCGGCCTGACCCTGACAGTATCTCTATTGACACTGACAGGTTGCGAGAAACTCGCCAACATCGACCCGATGCCCATAGGCAACCCGCCAACCCAAACCTCACCACCAGCCCCAAACGGTCTCGGTAACATTAAGATTCTCAAGTTCGACCCGATGGTGATGAAAACCCAGATCGACGCTTTTCTGAACGCCCGCAATCTCTCCGGCTATGCCTACAGTATTTTTGTTGATGGTCAGCGGGTTGTGGCCGCCGAAGGGCGCGGGGGATTTGCCCGCAAAGCCATTGATGGTTTCCCGCGTGAACACTCGCCGATGGTGCGGCAGGAGACTGCCAGTTGCTCCAAATACATTACGGCATTGGCCATGGTGCGGATGCTGGATCG
Organism: Cytophagales bacterium; assembly: GCA_031411995.1. GTDB lineage: Bacteria > Bacteroidota > Bacteroidia > Cytophagales > Spirosomataceae > Rudanella. The sequence goes on along the minus strand of JANOCD010000063.1, from coordinate 83,614 downwards.
TGCCGGATTGAGTTTAGACACCGACATCGGGCCTTATCTGCCAACGTTCATGAATGCCATTCCGTCGGTTCGCACCATCAGTTTCCGGCAGTTGCTCTCGCACCATTCGGGCTTGGTGGGTGGTGTCGGCGATGCCAATATTACGCTGACCGAAATGCAGCAGTCGGTGCAAACCAACAACACGGCCGGGTTCGATTCGTACCAGTATAACAACATGAATTTTGCCCTGTGCCGGGTATTGTTGCCGTATGTGTTATGGAAAGAGGTGCAAAATATGAGCGCGCAAACCATTACGCAGATGGAAAGCAACCCGGCGAACTTAGACACCGGAATGGCCAATTTGTTCCTGTCTTCTGTACGTAACGATGTGTTCAAACCCGCCGGTCTTACCCTATGGGGCGCACTTGGTGCCTCCGACCCGAACAACAATAACCCTACGTTGTATTATACCAACAATGCGCCCGGCGGGGCCGGCGCCAACAGTAGTGCATTGACTGCCCTCGTTAATTTAGGGGGTATGGGCTTCGACCTCAATGCCGTGGAACTCGCTCAGATCACATCAGCCGCCAACGACTACAAAATCGTGTCGGAACCCCTGATGAAAGTCATTCGAACAGGCTATAAGGGCCGCCCGCTGGGCTTCAACGATTCACAAACAGGGCTATACGGCGAGTATTACTTCAAATACGGTGGCATTACGCTCACCTCAAATGGTCTCACTACTGATGGAATGGCCACGATGCTGGTTGATTTCGACTGCCCTAATGCCAATGTACAGGTGGCTGTTATGGTGAACGAAAGCGATAACGGCGTGTCGAATATCAGCTGGATACAGTCCGCCTTCGACAAGTCGTGGTAACGAATTCTGCTACAAGAAACACCTGATAAACAGGCATAAAACAGCCGCTCCGTACCCTCGGAGCGGCTGTTTTATTTTAATCATTTAGCTCATAATCAGAAATATACAAACTTGTTTGTATGGATTTACCCCTCCCCCATGGGCGACCTTTGTATCACCCAAACGGGACAGAATCCTCCTCTTTTTTAACCATGACGGCACCAACAAACCCGTCGCAAACCAACTAAGTATCATGAAAAAAGTAAGCCTAATTTTCGCCATGCTCCTCGGCTTCGTAGCCGCATCCTTCGCCCAGACAGCCCCCGCCACGCGCTGGCAGACCCAGGAAATCGACACCCAAATGAAGGAGGGAGTCAACAATGTTCGGATGCCCGATGGCTCCATAATCCGTTGCTCCGTTCGGGGTGGCGAGGTGTTCAACTTAGTGGTGCAGTCGGGCCGCGAGCGGGTTATTTTCGAGGGTAACGATGAGGCCCCTGCTGGCGCACCACAACCCAAATGCCCCAGCCGGTTCGAGATTCGCCATTGCTACTACAGCACCAAAGACAAGATGTTAGTGTGTTTCTGCGGCCCTGTTTTCGCACCTGCCCCCAGCCAGGATCCAACGGCCACCAAAGAACATATTCTGCTGGCCCGGCAGGTTGGCTTAACAAACTGATTTACCCTCAACCGGGCCGAGTAGAGGCTTATGCCTGCCGGAATAAATATACCAACGTGGTCTTTTATTTTCTGGTCGGAGGCACTACGCCCGATACGTTGACGTTCCTGTTTTACGTTCCGTCGGGGCCAAATGGAGTCCAGGCAGGAAATTAGTAAGCTCATTGATTTGGTACAGCTTCGTAAATAAAAAAGCCGCCCCGATAAGTTGGGACGGCTTTTTTATTTGCTCTTTTTTTTAATAGATCAAGGACACAAGACGGGTTGCTCGGCAACGGGTGCGAGTTGAGCGGCCAGGTCGGTTAGTTTATGTTGCATCAGGTTTTTCAGGGCCTGCCAACCAACATCCCATCGACGAATAACATTGGCTTCCCGCACCAAAACAGGGACTTTGGGCTGATTGGATTGCTCGTAGTATTCAGGCATTCGTTCGGTCATCTGGCTCACAATTGCGTCGATAGGCCCGTGTAGAATCAGTTCGGGGGCAGCTTTCGCCAATTGAATGAGTGCTCGCCCCATGGCAGCCGTGTAAAAAGCACAATCGATGTCCTGATGCCGAACGGGTACACCGTCGTGCAGTCGCTGGAGTTTCACCCCGCCATCTTCGAGCATGGCCGAGGCTGGTTCGTGAGTATCGGGTTGCGGAAAAACGGTATCGACCTTCTGCTTAAATTTATTCCACCAGGGGGGATGAATGCCCGGTTTCAGGGTATCACAAAAAATAATTCGCCGGGGCAGGGTAGGCTCATCCGGGTTCATCACCAGCAGGGCTGCCCCGAGGTGGCGGTCGTCGGCTGCGTGCCGACGTTGAATCACAAAACATTGCGGTCGTTTTTCCCCGCTTTCCCCTACTTGCCTGATAATGGTTCTGACTCGTTGGAGTGATTCTTCCATGTACCCTTCGGCAATAACGTGGATCGGCAACTCCAACGAACCGAGGGCTTCCCATCGGAGCTGATGAGCCAGAATCGACAAGGCGGTGCTATCTGTTCGGCGGGTGCCGAAATAAACGCCAATGTCTTCTTTAACCAGTCCGGCAGCCGAATCCGAATCAGCCTGTTGGAGCGTATCCCCGTGAACACCCTGTCGGCTGGGGGGGCTGTAGCGAAACGGCACCTCAAGGTGTTCCCGTTGGGCGGCTATGTTGTAAATCCGTCGTTCAAACCGCGACAGCAGGGGTTCATAGGCATCGCCCTGAAAATAGACGGTATCTATCGTTCGGAGCAAATGGCGGGCGATGGATTCCTGTTCGAGTAGCCGCTCGAAAGCATCCTCACGGTGCTTGAAGAAACTGCGTAAAGCACCGTGCTCAACAAATTCCTCCAGATTGTCGGCACCTTCCAAATTTTTGGCGGCAACGGTTCCCTGCTCGATCCAATCGTGCAGAAACGCCTTAACAGCCAGATCAAAAGCATAGTTGGCTGCTTCGGCCTGTTCTTTTGGGTAGTCTGTCTGAGAAATTTGGGGATTTGTAGTCAACGGGTGGTGATCTATAAAATCACCAGAGGCTCGGTTCATGGGTCAGTAAATCGTTTCGGTGGTAGGGTGTAAAGGCCGGGACAGAGGAGGTTTTACCCCTCCCCTGCCTGGCGGTACAGACTATTTTTGTAACACAGATTGTGGCCTGAGAAGTTTCCTATTCCGCTGGACTAAATTCCACCACTTCTCATTAAAATACAACCTTGTTTGTATGGATTAGCCCCTCCCCCATGTGCGACCTTTGTATCACCCAAACGGGACAAAAAAATTCCTCTTTTTATCAGTACAAACCACTGCAAGTGTGCGTTTGTATACACTGAATCAAGCCAAAGGGTCTGCTTACAGAACCCGATATGAATCATCAAGCCGGATGAACAGTATCATAGTGTGGCCGAATTGATCGGCCTACTTTTGAGTAATTCGCTTACAAATGACAAAGGCATACCAGTCGCACTCAACACGATGATAACTGAACTCAAAACGCCCCCCAACAGCCGCACACACTGGCTGTAGATCAACTTGTCCAAACGTTCCGCGTTGATACCAAGACCGGCCTAAGCGACCACAAAGCTGGGCAGCGATTAGCGAAAGATGGCCCCAATGCCCTCCTCGCTGGGCGATCAGCACAACCGGCTCTTTGAGTATTTCGGAGTAAACTTTCTGATCTCGTGTAATCTGAGTGAAATCTTAGTCGTCACGGTTGCGGGTCTGCTGAACATGGGCAATCCGCTGTTACCGTTACAGATTCGGTTCATCAACATCATCACCGACGTATTTCCTGCTTTGGCGTTAGGCGTGGGTCGCAACAACCGAGAGTTGATGAAACAGCCGCCCAGTGATCCTAAAACGCCCCTGATCGCAACCGCTTTGTTTGGATGGCCACCGCGTTCTGCCTTCTGGTGCTGGTGCTGACCTATTACGTGCCGTTCCTGCGCGATGTATTGTCGATTCAGCCGCTGACCATCCCTGCGCTGGAGTTGATTATCGGAGCAGGCGTTGTGCCGCTGCTGGTGCTCCAGACGGTTCGTAAACTGACAGACTGGGGTGCGCCCCGAGGAGGTGCCTGGCTGTGAATGTCCCCGGTTCGTCGATCCAGTGCCATTCGATGGGTCAGTGCTTCATGCGGGTTAGTTTGTCGATGTCGAGCAGGGTAATTTCACTACCCGAAAGGCTAATGAGTCCCTCCGTCCGCAGATCGCTTAACACCCGAACAACGGTTTCCACCGAAGCACCCACCAAGTGCGACCAGTTTTCGCGCGACAGGGTCATGGGGCGTGAGGTGTTGGCGATAGGGTCGATGGAATCCACTGACTGCGTTGACAGGGATGTACTCCCGCCGGTGGGCTGAGAATAGAATTTAAGCTGCACCATCAGCAGTGCTTCGGCCACCCGTTTGCGAACGGACTGATAAGCCAGTTTCAACAGCCGTTCCTGTTGATCCGTAACGTCGCCGGCCAGCAATCGGGTAAATTGATTGGCTACCTCCTGATTGTGATAGATCAGGGCCAGAAAATCGGCTTTGGGAATCGCGCATACCACCGCATCTTCTAACAGCTCAGCAGTTTCTGCGTGGACCGATTCTTCCAGCAGGGCCAGATACCCCAAAAAGTCACCAGTCCCGTGCAGGGCCGTGATAAACTCATTTCCGGCCGCGTCGGTGTTAAACAGTTTAACTTTTCCCTGGCAAATAAAATAGAGGGTCGTCGGCCAGCTACCAACCGAATATAGACAGTGTTTCCGGTTGAAATGCGTGGTGGGGTAATGCACACAGAGTGCCTCCTGAGCATCGGTCTCGTTAAGCAACGCCTGCATCAGTTTATCCAGATCGGTCGATTGTTCACGTTCTGATTTTCGGAGCCGCATGGCCACCGCATTGAGCAGGCTAAGATCCTTAAAGGGTTTGGTTAAATAATCATCCGCCCCCAGGTCCATGCCGATCCGAAAATCAACCTGCCTTGCTCTGGCTGTCAGAAAAACAAACGGCACTTTGGCCAGGGCAGCATCTTCTCCCAAAATATGCAGTACGCCGAAGCCATCGAGATCGGGCATCATAATATCGCACAGAATCAGGTCCGGGCGGGTTTGCCGGGCCGTGGCAATGCCTTCCTTCCCGTTGGCCGCCTGTAGGACCTGGTAAGAAGCCAGCTCAAGAATCTCGGCGATGTTCTCGCGCACGTCCCGGTTGTCTTCGATGACTAAGATGGTTTTCATACGGGTATGGATAAGGGTGTTAATGGAAGCAGCACGGTGAAGCGGGTGCCCGAATCAAGTTGACTGGTAAAGGTGATCTGGCCATCCAGCAGCTCAACGTAGCGTTTAACAACGTAAAGGCCAAGGCCCGTTCCCTGAATGTGGGTGACGTTGCTGGCCCGGAAGAAGTTGACAAACAGCTTGTCTTTTTCGCCGTCGGGAATACCAATCCCTTCATCTTTGACCGTAACCCCAAGCTGGGCGGTTCGAACGGTCGTCGTTAGTTCAATTTCCTGGCCTTCGTCTGAGTATTTGCTGGCATTGGCCAGCAGATTGATCAGGATGTTTCGGAGTAGTTGCCCGTCGAGCATAATAGTGGATTCGCCCGCCAAATGCCGATAGACCACGCGCTGACCGGGCTTGAGCATCCCCCGCATATCGTCGATAATATCCCCGCAAAATTGTTCAATATGCAGGGGATGGGGGTGGCTAAAGAGCGTCTGCTGCTCGGTCTGACTGAGCGACAGAAAATCATCCAGCAGGCTCGTCAGGCCATCCACAGCGGATTCGATGCGCTGCACGTGCCGGTCGCGTTTGCCGCCATCATCGGCACCGTTGTAGCGCCCGATCAGGCTTGCCGACGAGAGGATGGTTGTCATAGGGTTACGAAACTCGTGCGATGCCAGGGTGACGAAGTTCGATTTGAGTTCATTCAGTTCCCGCTCGCGCACTAATAGCTGTTCGACCAACTGCCGGGCCAGTACCCGCTCGGTGACCTCAATGACCGTGTGGACGATGCGGTTAATCCGTCCGTCGGCATCAAACAGCGGTTCAGCCACCAGGTCGACATATTTGGTATGCGATTGCCCGTCGCGGTTCACAATGTATAGTGTTTCTCTGCCGATGAAAGGTTGCCCCGTTTGCCGGATGCCGGTTATGGCGGCCTCAAACGCCGGTCTGGGAATTTCTGGCAGGGCATCAAAAAACGATTGGCCGACTAACTGCGCTTCGGTGCGGCCCCAAAAAGCACAGATGGCTGGGTTGGCCATTTCGATCACTAAATTTGTTTCCTGAGTAATGAAAATGCCGACCGCTGTATGCCTGAATACCCGTTGCAAATAGGTTACGCTGGCTTCGACCTGCTGCCGGGCTTCGGCCTCTTTGGTCACATCCTGGGCGATTCCCCTAAACGAATAAGGTACTCCATCGGCGTTAAAATAAGCCTGGCCCGTGAACCGTCCCCAGCGTGGCGGCCCATCGGCAATCCCAATCAGGCGGTGTGTCACATCATAATGCCCGCCAGACCGGGGGTTCATGGCCAACTGGGTAGCCTGCGTTACCCGGACTAAATCGTCTGGATGGATATGCCGCTGGACCTGGTCATGCGGTTCAGACCGATTTGGGGAATGGCAGAAGAGTTCATCAAACCGGTCATCCCAATGCACTAAGCCCGTTGTTATATCGACCTCCCAAACACCGAACTGCGCAGACTGGGTGGCAAACTGAAAGTGTTCCTGATCGGTCGGAGCCGGGGGTGCAGGTTGGATTGTTTGGTGGCTGATTGCTAAAACGCCCGCTACCTGCCCACTTTCGTTCCACACGGGGCTGTAGGTTAGTGGCCGGTGCTCATTTCCGGCCCGGCCATTACGGGGCAAGGAATACCACTCAACGTCAACTCCGGTTACGTTGTCTCCGGCCAGTACCTGATCAATCAGCGGCTTCAGAGCAGGCCAGCTTTCGGGCCAGCAGGCTGCTCCCCGCTGTCCCAGTGCGGTTGGATGTTTGCCCGCCGATACCATGCCGGGGCGGCAGGCATCGTTGTAGAACTGAATCTGGTCGGGACCCCACCACAGCCACATCGGTATGGGCGTGTGCAGCATCATACCGAGTGTTGTTAGTAGACTGGGAGGCCACTGGTCGGGTAGCCCTAAGGCGGACGTTGCCCAGTCGTACTGCCGAATTATGGCTCCCAGTTCACCGCCCCCGGTCAGCGGCCCCCTGATCAATGCGTTGTTTGCCGCCATAGTGCTTCACGGATTAAAATGAGCGTTGCTCAGAAGCCCGTTCTAATGTAAAACATTTCGCTGATTGGTAAGGCTTTATTGGAATAGAAAAAACGTAGCAGCCCGCGTTGATGCCTATCAGGTAAGCCGTCCCCACCCGAATGGGTGGATATAATGCCCTGCAAAAATGAGTGTCGGTGTCCGGATAAATCATGACGGGTGTCAACTCTGGATATGACGACTACCGGTTTATCACCGACGAGTCGATTTCGGTGGCCCGGTCCGAAACGAAGTATCGGTCAAGCCGCCACATGATTCTTGTCATAGTTTGACCGAAGAACTACCGATACCTTCGTTGGGTAAGAAAGCATAGACCATGACCGAAGTTGCATCGACCTATGCCCGGCAGTTGACCGAGTGGGTAACTCACCTGAGTGCTCGTCGGGAATCCCTGCTAAATACATGGCGAACCGTTTGCCAGACCGATCTGAGGCTGACGACACAGAGCAGTTTTTCCAGAGAGGAGTTTAACAACCAGATGCCGGTGTTGCTCAACATCTTTGCCCAGCGTCTGCTCGGCGAGACATTAGAGTCGGACCCTATTGAGCGGGCCGGGCATCATGGGCTGCTCCGCTGGCAACGCGGCTACACCCTGCCGGAACTGCTCAATGAGCTGGATCACTTTTACAAAGTACTGCTGGATGAATTTCAGCAGTATGTCGAACTCAATTCTGCCTTGCATCCCGATGTGCTGTCGCTGGTTTACCGGCAGCTTTACCTGATTTCGCGCGACTCGTATCAGGGTAGCGTGCTTTATTTTGATCGGTTACGGGAAACCAATGCGGCCCAGCAGGCGGCCAACCTGCAACAGGCACTCGATCAGGTCAATGACCTGGTGCAGCTCCGGGATCAGCACCTTCAGATGAGTGCCCACGATCTGCAATCCGGTTTTGGTATCCTGATGGGGGTTATGGGGGCCACTAAACTGCTGGAAATGCCCAGCACGGAGGAGGACCGGACCGCCCTGTTCGAAAAGTTGAACCTCAACCTGACCACGATTCGGGATATCCTGTTGCAACTGACGGACTTCGCCCGGCTGGAAGCCAACCAAGAGGAACTTAAAATCGAATCATTCGATGTAGCGGTTCTGCTGCACACACTGGTAGCGAAAACGAAGCCGGTGGCTCAGGAGCGGCTGTTAGTGCTGAAAGCCGACGGTCCCGCCCACCTATACGTGAAAAGCGACCGGCGAAAACTACAACGCCTTGTTCAGTACCTGCTGGTTAACGCCCTGACCAACACAACCGTTGGTTCCATTTATGTGTCGTGGGCGCAGGAAAACGATACCCGCTGGATTCTGAGCGTTCAGGATACGGGGCCTGGTTTGCGGGATGGCCCGGCGGCTTTGCTGGCCAACCAGCTCAACCCATTAGCCGAGCCTACCCGTGTTCATCGGGACGAAGGCAAAAAGGCTTATCCCAGCCAGGGCATACCAACAACTCATGCCAAAAAAAATGGAGTGGCCCAGTCCGTTTTGCAAAGTCAGGGGCTGGACCTGTTTATCGTTAAGAAATTCTGCGAGCTGCTCAAAGCCACCATGGAAATCGAAACGTCGCCGGGTGAGGGAACCCTGGTCCGGCTTCGCTTATTGAACGATCAGTCGCATACATTGAACGAGCCGGAATGAACCTGTTCTTAACACTATTTAAGGATGTTGTAATAACCCATCCGGTTGACTCAGGTTATCAACCGGATGGGGCAACTTCTGGAGTAACATAAATCAAAAAACCAACCAACATGGACAGCTTATATACAGCGAAAGCTACATCAGTAGGAGGCCGGAGTGGCCACTTGACCTCGACAGAGGGTTTATTGAACGTTGAAATGCGCCCCCCAACAGTAATGGGTGGGCCAGCGGGCAATTTTTTGAATCCCGAAATCTTGTTTGCCTCGGGGTATGCCGCCTGTTTCGACAGTGCGCTCAATGGGACGATTCAGAGGGAAAAGGTAAAAACGGGAACAACCTCCGTTACGGCTGAAGTAAGCATTGGGAAGCTGGCTACCGGCGGCTATGGCCTCGCGGTTAAATTAGTGATCGAGATTCCTGACATTGATAAAGATAAAGCAGAAGGGCTTGCCAATAAAGCGCATCAGGTGTGTCCCTATTCAAACGCCACCAGGGGTAACATAGACGTGCAGTTAGTAGTAAACGAAACGGCTTCGTTAGCCATTGCCTAACTGAACAACCATGCTCGCTATTGGAACAAAAGCACCGGACTTTACCCTTAGTGCGGGACCTGACCAAACCGTAAAACTCAGCGATTTTAGGGGTAAACGGCTCATCCTCGCGTTTTACCCGGCCGACTGGAGTCCGGTTTGCAGCGATCAGATGGCCCTTTACAATGAGATTCTACCTCATTTCAGTAAACTCAATGCGGCCCTGCTTGGTATTTCAGTAGATGGGAAGTGGTGCCACTCGGCCTTCGCGAAGGACCGGAAACTCCACTTTCCTCTGCTGGCCGATTTTGAGCCAAAAGGTGAGTTGGCCAAAAAATATGGGGTTTACAACCAGGCAGAAGGGGTGGCGCAACGGGCCTTGTTTGTGATCGATGAAGCCGGTATTGTCCGATGGAGTTATCTATCGCCGGTTGACATTAATCCCGGTGCCGATGGAATTCTGAATGCTTTGGAGGAACTGGATGAAAACGTTCCGTTGTGAACTTCAACTATGACAACATGCTAAAGCCCCCAATCACCATAATTGATAACGCTTCCGGTCCCGATGATGCACTGGTCACGTTGGTTGAGTACGGCGATTATGAATGTCCGAATTGCGGTCAGGCTTATCCCATTATTAAAACGATACAGCAGCAGATGAAAGGGCGGCTTCGGTTTGTCTTTCGGAACTTCCCCCTACAGGAACTACATCCCCATGCGTTAGTGGCGGCAATGGCTACTGAAGCGGCCGCCCAACAAGGGGCCTTTTGGCCCATGCACGACATCATCTTCGACAATCAGGAGCAACTAAGCGATGCGAATCTGATAAGGTGGGCCGGTCAGTTGCACCTTGATGTCGCTGCTTTCAAAACGGCTATGAACAATGATGCACTGCTGAAAAAAGTAGAGGGTGATAGGGAGAACGGCATTCGAAGTGGCGTTAATGGCACCCCTACCTTTTTCATTAACAATACGCGCTACGATGGCAGTTGGGAAGGGGACCACCTCTTGCATGCGTTGAATAAAGTCCATTCCAAGTAAGCAGGCATGAGTAATACATCAACCACTACCGGTCTTTTTGGTCGAATCAGATACCCCTACTGACAGGGCGTAGTGGGGCTGCTGACAGTACTGGTTCTGATGATGCAGAAAAGGATTGATGACGATGACTCAGCAACGGTCTAAACCACTATTGACAGCCTTGAATTTGGCAAAAACCTAACTATTCGTTTAAACTTATGAAACTCACGTTAAGGCCCATTGAGGTTCCATTTATGGTTGGCGATCTGGTTTGGGTGGCTCAACCGTGCGGAGATACTAATCCACAGCCCTATTTTCAGGGTCAGATTATGCAGATAATCCTTGATGGGAGTCTGAAACACACCACCGTGATCCGGCAACGGAAAGAAATTCATGAATTGCTTATCAGCAGTGCCGTTTATGATCTGAAGCCCGTCGGCGATCACGAGGGCGTGGCGCGAACCAGTGTGGACATTGAGTTATTCACCACGATACAGACGCTGTTTGCCAACAAAGAGGATTTGCTGGCGAGCCAATCACAATCCGGCTAACCCAGTACGAAGCGAAGTTTGGTTGAAAAGCAATCGGCTGATGTAAATCAATTTAGTGGATGACGGGCATCATAGACAGGCCGGGGGAATGCCGTCACTTTTACGAAATTAAAATCTTTGGGTTATGAAGACCATTCTGGCACCGACCGATTTGAGTAAATTAGCCAACAACGCACTCCACGTGGCCTTGTACACGCACGGCCACACCGGACTACGACATCTATTGCAGGGCAGCGTGTCCGAAGATGTGCTGAATCACGCACCCCTGCCGGTGTTGATTCTGCGGATAAATGACGGCAGCACCGAGCAGCAATCATCAGCTAATTAAATCCACAAAAAATGAGGACCATTGTGCTGGCTATTGATTTTACGGATAGTGCTATTCAGGCGGCTGATTATGCGCTGGCCCTTGCCGACCAGCTCCACGCCCGTCTGGTGATCGTCCATGCCTACGAGCCAAGTGACGATGAGTCGTGGGGCTTTGTGTCTACCCCGCCCCGGCTGGAACAAATTCGGGAGCGGTTGATGCAGGATAGCAACGGTAGCGTCGAGATATCGGTGGTGGCTAAAGTTGGCGAGCCGCGAGCCTGTATCGAAGCGGTTGTGACTGAGCAACAGGCTGATCTGTTAATCATGGCCCTTGCCGATGACCGGCCCTACACCGCCCGGTTTCTTGGTAGTTTGCCCACGGATATGATACCCCAAACGGCTGTTTCCATGCTGATTTTGCCCCCTGGTAGCCAGTATAAGCGGGTGAAAACGGTCGTGCTGGCCCTCGACCTGTCGGAGCCTGTTGATGCTGGTGTGTTGGGAAAAGCTAACGAATTTGTGATGGCATTGGGGGCTACACTTGACATTGTCTGTATGGACGACGACCCCGACCAGCACCGGCAGGAAGCGGCTCAACGTATTCAGGCGTTGTTCGCCGGGCTACCGCATACATTCAGTTTTGAGCCTGGAAATGATCTTAGTATCACGCTCGACGACTTTGTGATCACCCACCCTACCGACCTGATTATGATGCTTCCCAAACACCATAGCCGTCTGGCCATCTGGCTGAAGGAATCGGTTACGCAGCAGGTTGCCCGGCAAGCGGTTGTTCCGGTGGTGGCCATTGTGTAGGAGCTTCAGCCCAAATCTCATACTTCTCCAGTAGTTCACTACAGCTTGGAAACAATAATGAAAGCCGCCGTTGCCCGCGTATATGGATAGCCGTTACAGATTGAATATGTGCCGGTGCCAACCCTAATACCAGGTCGAATCTTAGTCAAGGTTGCCGCTTGTGGCGTATGCCATACTGACCTACACGCCATCAACGGCTATTTACGGCCTGTGTCCATTGCACCCGGATGGCAGTAATTGGTTGTGGGATTGATACGGACAAGTCGCTACCGCTTTTAACAATGATAACGTTGGTCAACTTTTCGGGGGTAGCTACATCCAATTCTGCCCTCATTTCGATCTGGACCGCTGCCTATAAATTGATTAAAAACTGGTCGAGACTTGACAATGGTCAGTTGAGGGCAACAAGGCAGCCGGTAGCTTTGCCCTGATATTAAACACCCTCCAAACGATTATGAAAAACAACGAAACATTGCAAAAAGATGTGCAGGATGCCATTAAATGGGAACTCCTGTTGCACGCAGCAGAAATCGGCGTAACGGCCAAAGACGGCATTGTTACCCTCACTGGCGTGGTGGACAGCTACGCTAAAAAACTCGAAGCCGAAGATGCCGCGAAAAACGTGGCCGGGGTCAAAGCGGTGGTTGAGGAGATTACGATTGAGTTCAATAGCGCGACCAAACACACGGACACCCAGGTGGCTACCGAAATTGTCAATGCGTTCAAATGGAACTGGGCCATTCCCGAAGATAAGGTCCATGTTACCGTCGAAAAAGGCTGGGTCACGCTGTCGGGAGAGGTCGATTGGAATTCTCAGAAGGATGCCGCCCGAAAAACGGTTAAAAATCTAGCTGGGGTGAAGGGGGTATCCAATAACCTCACCATCAAATCCAACCTGCACGATGCGCTCGAAAAAATGGACATTGAACGGGCCTTAGACCGCAACTGGTCAATTGACAGCGAAGACATTGTGGTCGCCGTATCAGGCAACCGCGTTACACTGAACGGTACTGTGGATTCGATCTACCAACGCGACGAAGCCGGGCGAATCGCCTGGAATGCCCCCGGCGTGTGGACCGTTGACAATGAATTGGTGATCGACTACGACCTTGATTGAGTGAACAGAATTCAGTCGCCGGGTGGATTTCTGCCCGGCGTTTTTTTTTCATAAAATCATCGGATGAACATCGACTTGAATGCGCCTGTTATCACCCGCGACCAAATCGTCGTCTGGCCCTTCCCAGGGGATCATGGGAATCCACGTCTGGCATTTCACGCCCACCGTGGAGGGGGTACTCGTTGAAACGGAAGAATCGTGGGCCGGCGAACCGATAGCTCGGCAGGTGAGCATCATGCAACAGGCTTTGGACAAGTCGATCCGGTCGTGGCTGGAAAGTCTCAAACGGCAAGCCGTTTTGTGGAGTTGCCCCCGAAAAAGCGGCCAACTCCACAAAACAGGCATAATCACTCAACGAAAGATATTCACTCAACACAATGACTACGAAACAAACGACGGTGGCTGTCTATGCCACCCATGAGCTTGCCGAAGCGGCCATTCCCAAATTATGACGGGCTATAAAGAAGCCCTGGTTTTTTTCACCCAACCAATCATCATGTATATACAAAGCCTTCCCCCACACCAAAAAGACGGAACAGGTGGGACAAAAACAATCCCTCTCGTTGGCCTGGTCAACCAACAGGCAACCTGTAAAACGTTCATACCCGGCGATGAAACACCCACTCATCAGGCACAAACTGATCAGTTTGTGCTGGTTTTGGACGGGCAAATGGATATTTTCCTGGGCGACGAGACAAGTCGTTTCGCAGCCGGGGACTACATCCTGATTCCGGCTAATACCACGCACAAACTAATATGCATAGAAACCGCCCGGCTTTTGATTTTTGAGTAGTCATCAACAATGATGGAATCATCCGATACGCTTTCACAAGTCATCACCCGGCTCCGGCAACAGGTAAGGCTGCTGGCGGCCGGAATTACTCGTTGAGTTGAAAGCAGTATTTTCACACCGATCTGTTGGCTATCTCATATGTCAGTCATAGCACGGTACTTTGCCTGCTAACCACTTTGGCAAGAGACATCCATACGGTTGATTCAGCCAAAAGACGGATCGTTTTATTTTTTACCAATACGCTGTTTGTACAAGCTTGTAATCTCATCTATAACCAGTTGCGGATTGTCTTTGTACACGTAGTGACGGCTGTTCCTGGCCAACACATACCGATGGTTGGGTAATTGGCCGAACGCTTTTTGACAGGCTTTCCAGCGAATTCCCTCGCTACCTTCAAAAGGAGCGATATCTGAACTGATGACTGTGGCAGGTATCGTTTTGGGGAATACGGCCTGTCTGAAGACGGCATTTGATTGCTCATAGTTTAGAATGGAGTAATACGTACCAATGCTTTCTTTCCTGAGAAAGCTCATCTTATGATTCAGCGATTCCTTTAACCGTTTGGCAGTTACTTCATCAATGAAACAGGGGAAGTTGCAGTCGATAAAAACGACTCCTTTGACAACCTGAGGATTTCGTTCACTAAACAACGTAGTGTAGGCACCACCGAGGGAATGAGCGACAAAAAGCAACCGATTAAGGTAACCTAATTTTCTTAACCCTGTTTCAAGTCCTTTTACTTCGTTTTCTATAGTAATGTTGGTGGTATCGATTTCACTTTTACCCAGTCCAGCCCGATCATAACTGATCAGGGTAGCCCGGGTTGAATGGTGTAGTTGCTTCAGTAACCGATTCCAGACCGCTCCATCATCCCCTCCGCCCGATTCAAAGACGATCGGTACACCCTGCCCTTCGGTGATACGAAAATGAAGCCGATACGTCCCCACGCTTATCAATGTGTCGATCGTTTGCGATTGTCCACACAATGAAACACACATGCCGAGCAGCGTGCTGAGTAATTTAAATTGCTTCATGTGTCTGTGAAAAATAAGTGTGGCGTTACTACTTCACGCTTACCCGGATGCTGCTGTAGTACAATGCCGTTTCGCCCTCATACCCTGAATCGGTACCGACAAGAAGCCATAACTCGCCCTGGGCGTTTGTACTGGCCGTAAAAGGCGCATTGGTATTGCTGCGGGTGATGAGTTTATAGTCGGTCGCGTCTCCCTCAATGCCAATGTTACCCAACACCACGGCATCACGGCCACCTTCCGACTGAATTCCTTTGTCGGTGTTCATCTCGTAAAAATCGCCGGTCAACCGCTTTTTCGGCTCAACGGCGGTTGCTCCCACCTTCAGAAACACACTCTTGCCGGGCGAACCGCCGATCCCGAGTGACTGTTCCGGGTAGGCCGAAGCCAATTCGATAGTAAAAATCAATTGATAATCCCGGTTGGGTTGCAGACCCGTTAGCTTTTTAGTCAGAAACATAAACACATCGTCACTCCGGTTGATGCTCGACATCAGGATGGATTTGCGATTGCCATCCAGCGGTTGGGGCAAACCAGTCCAGCGGGATTCAAACTGAATATCGGCCGTCACGGTGCTGTAATCAGCATAGTCGGCTAGCCAGCCATCATTACTTTGTCCAAAATTGGATTGATAGACCGTGGAATCCGATTCAACCGAATCCTGCCTACAAGATGAAACGACCAACAAATTGCTAACAAGCAGCGGTAGAAAAAACGAGCTATTTTTCATAATTGAGTGCGTTAAAATAAGGTACATGAACCTTGATCGGGCCGGTGAACCGGGTGATCGCTCAGCTCATCGGATGTCCCTTCACTTTTTGATGCCTCCTATAACTGCAAAAAAGGCGGATAAAAACCCGCCCTCTCCGTTATTATCAGTTAGTAGAAAGATTACTTTTTAACAATAGTTGCTAATGCTGCATCAAACAGTCTCGCAAATTCTCTACCGGATAGAATAAGGCCTTTTTCCTGCGCATCGGTAGCCAATTTATACCCCCACTCGGTAGCTGCCTTTCTTTGGGTAGGCGTACCGTGGTGCTCTTTCAGCGCAAACACGCAATCACCAAGACTGGAAAACACCTCTCCGGCTCTTTGCACGCTCAGCAACGGCAGAGCTGCTCCCCGGGGGTGCATGAGGAAGTACGCGGCATACGCATCGGCCATTAACTCGGTACGACGGCTACCTTCCGGGGTTAGTGGGATACCATAATCTTTTATACCCAAATTATATTGAATATGGTGCGCAAACTCATGGGCCAGAATAGCCTGCGGAGCAATATCGCCGTAACCAATTGCATCAAAAGCCTGTAAAAGGCCATCCCCAAAAACAATTTTATCCCCAATTTGACCAGCAACAGGATAGTTTTTTTCCTGGTGGGCATAGGCATTTAATGTAAAAAAAGGATGATTGCCGTTCAGGTACTCCGGATAGGTTTTAAATAAAGTGGTTAGCGAGTCAGCATAGTAAGTAGCCTTCTCATCACTGTACCCATATTCTGCCTTATACAAGGTTAAAATTTTGTTCCTGTCCTGTAGCATGGAACCATGCGCTGCAACCATAATGACGTTGTCCGACTTAGTGTCCCAAAAACGCTTTAGATCGTTAAAACTCTTAGTTAACTGAGCGGTATATTCACCGTTAACACCAAACTGTTGGTTTTCAGAACTATTTTCAGAAAAGACGGCAACAAAAATGGCCATTTTTGCGGCCTCCTCATTTCTGATAATGTTTACGCTCCCTTCACTCCAACCAGTAAGTTGCGTTAAAAGCCATGCATTTGAAGGACTAGCTTTAGTACTATCGCAGAGAGTTGGTTCCACTTTATCCAAAACCGGATTGACCGGACTAACCGGACTATCCATTTCGTTGTCACAACCAAAAAACAGCAGTAAAGACAAGGCAGTAACTGCCGTAAGTAATTTGAAATTTTTCATAAAAATTGTTGTTGAGCGATAAAAATGCTTACGAACTTTGTTCCAAGTTTCACTACCAGGGCGAGCTAATGAATCGTCATGATCGTGAATAACCGTACTGATTTGTCAACCACGATTGACTAAAAAATCAGGGCAGGGTACGATTCGTGATGACTACCTAATCGTATTTAATAAACGTGGCGGTGATCTTCTTTTTCTTGATGTTTATCGTCGTGCCAGACGTCGTGACGGTGTTGTTCTTGTTGTTTTTGCTGTTTTTATTGACGGTGCCACTGCCCGATTGCTGGGTGAGGGCCACCTCTTCTGAAAGGTTCATGATCACGCCATCCGCCCCTTTGGCCCGGCCCATTTCGATCACTTTTTCCTGCATGGCATCAAGTGATCGAAAGTCCTGGTCATACGTTGAAGTACCCATGGTGGTGTATCTTCCTTTAACATCAGAAGCGTCCATATAGACATCCACATTTTGGGTTGCTGCGTAGGTTTTGCCGAGATAAGACGGTTTACTGCACGAAGATGATATGGCTATGCACAGGATTCCAACTAACTGAATTAAAGTTGAATTTTTCATTTTGATTGTTGTTTACTTGTTGCTGAGGAGATTAGCCTGCGTTTAATTCATAGATTCGCTTGTGATGCTTGTTTCACCGGTTTCACATCCAGCCCAGTCCAGTGTGCGGCAAAGGCCCACATATCTGCCGTTTCCTCGATGAGCTTATCGGTGGGCTTGCCCGCACCATGTCCAGCGCGCGTCTCGATGCGGACCAGGAGTGGCTTTGAACCAACATCTGCCGCCTGGAGTGCAGCGACATATTTGAAGGTGTGGCCCGGCACCACGCGGTCGTCTGTGTCGGCCGTGGTGGCGAGGATGGCGGGATAGGCCTTGCCGGATTGGATGTTATGATACGGCGAATAGGTAAAGAGGTTACGGAAATCCGCTTCCTGGGCCGGCGACCCATATTCATCCACCCATAATTTTCCGGCCGTGAACTTGTCGAAGCGGAGCATGTCCATGACACCCACTTGTGCCAATGCAACGGCAAATAAATCCGGTCGCTGATTGACCACTGCACCAATCAGGAGACCACCATTCGACGCGCCCTGAATGGCCAGTCCGTCTTGTGACGTGATGCCCTGCGCCTTCAGATACTCGCCCGCAGCGATGAAGTCATCGAAGACGTTCTGCTTGTTCTGACGACGGCCCGCTGCGTGCCATGCCTTGCCATATTCTCCGCCACCGCGAATATTGGCGACCACGAACACTCCGCCCTGTTCAACCCAGACCAGCCGATCGGGCATGAAGCCGGGAGGATCGATCAGGCCATAGCCTCCGTATCCATTGAGCAGGGTCGGTGCCGGCCCGGTCACATCTTTACGACGGACGATAAACATCGGGATACGGGTGCCATCCTTCGAGGGGTAGAAACGCTGTTCGACCACAATCCGGTCCAGATCAATCGCCACTTTTGCCTCGCTCCAGACGCGCGACGTGTTGCTCGCGACATCGTATCGATAGATGGTGCCTGGCGCGTTGTAGCTGGTGAATCCGAAAAAGGTTTCCCGATCGTCTTCGTCACCCTCAAAGCCGATCGCGGTACCGATGCCAGGCAGCTTTACAACGCCGTCAGCCTTGCCATCAAGGGTATAACGCCTGACCTCCGTCTTCACATCAACCAGATAGGACAGCAATAACCGACCGCCGACCAGCGTCGCATCGTTCAAAACCGCTTCCTGCTCCGGTACCACATCCCTGATGACCGGATTAGGAGTCGAGATGTCCATCGTCACCACCTTTAGGCGGGGCGCATCCTTGTTGGTAATCAGGAAGAGCTTCGTTCCTACATTGCCGACAACGACCCATCGATCGTCGAGATTATCGACCAGCTTGCGGGGTTTCCAGTCGGCATTCCGGAGATCGATCACCGTTAGTTTGTTCGCTATTGAAGCGATCGTAGAATGGATTGCGACGTAACGCCCGTCCCTGGCGATGCTCAGGAAGGAATGCACCATGGCTGGCAGGATCGGGGTTGCATACACCAGCCGATCCTGCGCCTGGGGCTTGCCGAGTGCATGAAAATAGACAGCGTGATTTTCCACGCTTGCCCGGGACGCTTCGCCCTGCTTTGGTTCAGGGTAACGGGCATAAAAAAAGCCGGAGCCGTCCCTGGCCCAACTGATTGTGGTGAATCTGGCCCATTTGACCGCATCGCCCAGCACCTTGCCCGTATTGACATCCAGCACCCGAATCGTGCGCCAGTCCGTGCCGCCATCCTGCACCGCGTACGCCAGACGTGTGCCATCGTCAGAAGCCGACCAGTCGGCCAGCGCAGTTGCCCCGTCGGTTGCCCAGCGGTTCGGATCGATCAGCACCCGCCCTTTACCATCAACACTGTCGCGGACATAGAGGATGTTCTGGCTTTGAAGTCCGGAATTACGGGCGTAGAAATACCGTCCACCCTTTTTGACCGGAATGGTGAACCGCTCATAATTAAACAATTGATTCAGCCGATCCTTAACGATAGCCCGACCCGGCAGCGTATCGAGATAAGCATGGGTGACGTTGTTCTGCGCTTCGACCCAGGAAGCAACTCCCTTGTCGCTGCGAACGTCGTTTTCCAACCACCGATAAGGGTCGGTAATCGTCTGCCCGAAATGTTTCTCGACGACATTGATGCGCTTGGTTTCAGGATAGGTAATCATCGGCATTGTCGTTGGGGATTGCGAGCAGGCCGACACGAAAAGGATGGCAAACAGCAGCAGGCCATTGGCTATAATGGGCGTACCGTGGGTCAGGTTCACAGAAGCCGCACCCGTCACCGCCATCTGAGGCATTGTTGCTGTCATCATGTTGCTTGTTTATTGGTTTTCTGTGCGACAAAGATGGCCGCTCTCTCTACCCCGGCTTGCACATGGTACCGGTTAGTTATCAGCCTGATAACACCCGCCCTGACATCACCACACCATTGATCAAAGCATCATTGTAACCAGATCAGTAGCCCGATTGAGGTTCAAAACTTTAAGCCGACGCTGGCACTTACAATACGACGGGTTGACCCATTGAAGCTTGAGCCTTTAATGGCATCGCTGAGACCATGATGATACGTTAAATCAATCAAAAGCGGGCCAATATCAAAGCCTAACTGCCCCAGTGCGTTGAAGGTGCCACTTTTAATTTCCGAATTACTCAGGTTGAACTCTCCGCTGCTGGAGCTAATGCGATTAGCATATTCACCGCCCACCTGTAGCCGGATAGCCGATATGCCCCGTTCGGATTCAAGCAGTTTGACACCTACGTAAACAGGCACCTGAATGTAGCGGATATCGATCCGATCCCGAATCTGACTAGGTGTAAGTCCGTCGCCCTCTGAAAAGTAAGTTGAACTCGATGCAAAGTATTCGGCCCCGATCTGTCCGAAGAAACGACCGCCCCCGCGCGCAAAGAAGCCGGCCTGGTAGCCTACGCGCCCAGCATTCTCTCCGTTGTTGTTCTCACTCATGAGTTTGGTCGAGTTCAAACCACCGTAGAGACCAAAAGCGAAATTCTTGTAGCCGAATTTTGTCCGTTTTGTCTCTGTTGGGACTGCCTGATAAGACGATCGGTCTTCGGATCTGGTTGTGACTATTGCTCCAGATTCCGGTGTTCTTTCAGTACTGGGAGCATTAGTTGACTGTGCCTGCACGAAACCTATACTCAAAAGGCAAGCGGCTAAAATGGGTACTATTACATTGCTTTTCATAAACGTGGTTATTTAAGATTAAACACCGAATTTATTAACTGTGAGGTTGTATTGCCGTTGCCGGGCGTTGGGTTCTATCATCAGGCCCCAATCTGTGAATTAATTACCTCCGTGAATACGGAACAGACTGTGCATGGCGGGAGTGAGTCAAAAGGTTCAACCTGCTCAGCGGGAATGATCTACCACATCAGCAAAGCTAAGCGGGCACCCCCTTGATAACTATGATGCCAGTCAAGGAGCGGTTTGATACTTGTTAAGATCGGATCACTGTCCTTTACTCATTAACCCTAAGTGTGGGGGTTGATGACTGATGTTCGAGAACCGGTCAACTTGTTTAACATCAGGTAAGTAGTTGAGAAATTTCATTGATACCGGTGGTAGACCAAACTACCTCAGCACGGTAATTAAAAAAACGGGCAAGCCAATCGGTACGTGGATTGCCCAAAAGACCACCGCTGAAGTGAAAGCCATGTTACAAAACTCAGGCCTGTCGGTGAAAGAAATTACTTCCCGGCTGGGGTTTGCCGAGTCAACTCACTTCAATGACCCGTCCTGGAAAACGTTGACCGTTTGTCCGATCCTGAAAAAAGACGGTCCGCCGTTGCGGTTGTCAGTTTTGGGATATGTGATTCATGCTCAAAATTAATCCTGATGGAATGTTGACAAGGAGATATTGAATCGCTGACTTAGCCAAATTGACCCTACTTCTGAACAGGCTTGGAGGCCTTGTAAACTTTGGGTTTCCAGTGCTTTTTCAACGGCTGATCGGACTCATAATAACCACAACTCATGTGAGGGCGAAGATGCGGGGCCGCCCGCGCGGTTGTAGTGAGAAACGCTCCTGGCCACTGCTTTCAGGACAAGACACTTATGCCTGCCGGAATAAATACACCAACGTGGTCTTTTATTTTCTGGTCGGAGGCACTACGCCCGATACGTTGAAGTTCCTGTTTTACTTACCGTCGGGACCGAATGGAATCCAAATAGGAAATTAGTAAGGGACTGCCCCCGGCAACACACCCGTTTGACCCATTGACCAAGCCGCTCCATTCCACCGGAGCGGCTGTTTTATTTTAATCATTTACCTCATAATCAGAAATATACAAACTTGTTTGTATGGATTAGCCCCTCCCCCATGTGCGACCTTTGTATCACCCAAACGGGATAGAATCATCTTTTTTAACCATGACGGCAACAACAAACCCGTCGCAAACCAAAATAGTATCATGAAAAAAGTAAGCTTAATTTTCGCCATGTTCCTCGGCTTCGTAGCCACCACATCTTTCGCTCAAATTGGTCAGGCAGATTGTGCCTGGAACGCGCAATACGTTCAACCGAGCGAGAAGAAGGCCGTAATGTCATTTTATGACATTGTACCTCTTGGTATCTCAGATTCAGAGGGCGATGCTCCGTACTCTGTGGCTCTGACAGCCAACTTCACCACGGAAAAAGCCAGCAACGTTGTCTTAACGGAAATCAAGACGGGTAAGAAATGGCTGATGAGCCAGGTTTCCCCGATGACCGGCAACGCGCCCGCCCCCTGCTTAAAAGGCAATTTATCGGCTTCCGGCACCCACGTATATCGGAGTAATATGACAACTCTGGTGGTGTATGTCACGGTTTCCGATGTTTCCAGCGGTGTGTTTGTGTACATCTACAAACCCGCCAGTCAGGCTTTCAAAGCGAAGCTCTAATCCGCATTAATTTTTCGACAGGATCAAGGATTCTACTACGACAAAAAATCCGTCTAATCCTGTCAAAAAACTTGTAATCCTGTCAAAAAAACTCTCTCAATCATGAAAACGACACAAACAGTTGCCATTATCGGAGCCGGCGTAAGCGGTCTGGTCACGGCCAAAACCATGCGCGAACACGGCTTTTCAGTTGTCGTTTTCGAGCGCGAAGCCGAGTTGGGTGGGGTGTGGGCTTCCACCCGCCGATACCCCAACGTGACCACCCAGAACCCCCGCGATACCTACACCTTTTCGGATTTCCCGATGCCCAAACACTACCCCGAATGGCCCACCGGCAAGCAGGTGCAGGAATACCTGACCAACTACGCCCGGCATTTCGGCGTGTTGCCCAGCATCCGGTTCAACACGAGCGTTGAACATGCCGAGCCGCGTCAGACTGAACCTATCGACGGGGGAGCCGGCGGCTGGGTGATTCATACCCGGCAATATGGCCAGCGAACAGAGACAAAAGTCGATTTTCTGGTGGTCTGCAACGGGGTGTTCAATGAGCCTAATATGCCCCGGATTCCGGGTCGCGATTTGTTCACGGGAACGGTGTTGCATAGCACGGAATATCGGCAGCAGCACCTCGATGCCGCCAAACATCAGAAAGTTGCCGTGGTAGGTTTTGCCAAATCGGCCCACGATATTCTGTCGCAGGTGAGCAACGTTTCCGATAAACCCGTTTGTATTTACCGGGAAGCGAAGTGGAAGATGCCCCGCATTTTCTGGGGACTGAATTTCAAGCACTTATTGATGCACCGTTTCGGTGAGTCGCTGTTTCCGTATCGGTTTTTGTTCGGCATCCATAAGTTTCTGCATGGGCCACTCGGAAAACCCGTTACGAACCTGTTGGTGAAGACAATAGGCAACTTAGTATCGGCCCAACTGAAACTGAATAAGAGCGGCCTGTTGCCCATAAAACCTTTCGACAGCATTGCCAACTGCGCCATCGGTCTAACCTCCGACAATTTCTACGAGCGGGCCGCTTCGGGCGAAATTGGTCTTGAAAAAGGCGAAATTGCCCGCTTCGTGTCCGACGGGGTCGTGCTGAATTCGGGCAAACACATTGTGGCCGATCAGGTGATTTTTGCCACGGGTTTCCGGCAAACGGTGCCGTTTTTCGATGAAGCCGTTGGCAATCGAATCCGTAACCAAAAGGGGTGGTTCCAACTGTACCGCAATGTGCTGCCCGCCGATGTGCCGAACCTGTCGTTTGTGGGGTATAATCCCTCGCTGTTCACGCCGTTCACGTCGGAGTTGGCCGCGCACTATTCGGCTCAGTATTTCAAGGGGCAACTAAACCTGCCCGATGCTCCGGCCATGAAACTGGAGATTGCCCTACACCACGAATGGCTGCTGCAACGCGCTCCGCACAGCAACGCATCGGGCACCTGTATTATCCCGTTTTCGTTTCATCACGCCGACGAACTGATGCGCGATATGGGCCTGAACACCCGCCGGACTCACAACCCGATCAAAGAATTCATGGCTCCGTTCAATCCTCTGATTTACAAGGGCCTCACGGAAGAATTACAGGCATTAAATCCGCTAAAAACAGCGGTTTCGGCCAGTAAAAAACTGGTTGCAGTCTAAAAATACCCCTACAATCCCCTGAAGGGGACTTTGTCTGAATACAAGCTAAGTCCCCTTCAGGGGATTTAGGGGCAAGGGGATAAAACTGAAAAATACAAACAAGTCAGTATGGATTCGCTCCTATTCAATGTGCCACCTTTGTATCACCCAAACGGGACAATCAATTTTCTCTTTTTTCTCAATCAATTTTCTCTTTCTTAACCAAAACAATCCAATGAAAAAATTCCTCTCAGTACTCGCATTGCTTGTGGCCGTTGTGGCCGTATCATTCGCTACCAATGTAGCCCCAATGACCACTGAATCAGGTTCAGTCAACGTTCGCGAAGGACGCAATGTGGTTCGTCTGCGCGATGGTTCTTCGCTGACGTTTATGTCTCGCGGGGGTGAACTTTCGGGCATCGAAGTCCGCAAGCCAACGGGTCAGGTCATCAAATTTGACGACGAAAGTTGCTCAACATGTGGCACGCAGCCACCAAAGCCTTGTAACGGCGAAATTCGCTGCTCGTACAGCGAAAAATACAAGGCTAAAATTTGCTTTTGTATGCCCAAACTCGACCTCAGCAGCGGTGGAACGGGTGGCACGTTTGCCTCTGATTACCTTCTCGAACTTGGCGACGTGAAAGGTGAATCAAAGTAGATAGCAGGTAATTGGGTGATTATGGTGATTGGGTAATTGGGGCAATAAAACCCAGTTACCCAATCTTTTGGTTTATACCCCACCTGAACCCTACCGCTACCCTCATACTGGCTGATGACAAAAAATCAGCTATATTAGAGGCATCCCCAATCAACTGACGCGATGACAAACAAACTTCTATTTACCAGCCTGTTTCTGGGCAGCACACTGCTGACCTACGGTCAGGATGAAAAAGTGGACCCGGCGATGGTTCAGAAAATCCGCAACGAAGGCTTGCAATTCTCCCAAGTCATGGAAACTGCTTTTTACCTGACCGATGTGAATGGCCCGCGCCTGCAAGGTCCCGGTTTTATGAAAGCGGCCAACTGGTCAAAAAACAAGCTGGCAGGCTGGGGCCTTCAAAACGCCCGTCTGGAAGCCTGGGGCGAATGGGGAAAAGGCTGGGGTGTCGAACATTGTTATTTGGCCATGACTGCCCCCTACTACAAGTCCATCATTGCCGTACCCCGTGCCTGGAGTGGCAGCACCAATAAGCTACAGACAGCCGACATTCTGTATATCAGTTCCACCGATACCACCGCGTTAGAGAACTACCGCAGTAAACTGAAAAACAAGGTTATCCTGCTGGATCAGTCGTACACGATCAAGCCGACTTTTAAAGCTGATGCTGACCGTTTTACGGATACCGAACTACAGCGAATGGCTACTGAAACTCCCCGTCAGCGGTCAGGCCCTGACACGACCTTCCGCAGCCGGATTATGGCCATGCGTACCCAGAACGCCTTTAACCAGAAAATGCGGAAATTAGCCAAGCAGGAAGGTGCTTTGGGCATGCTCAATACCACACAGAACAGCATCGACGGAACCCTGTTTGTGAGTGGCGACTACGCCAACGCAGCCATTGGGGCTACGCCCGATGACCTGGCAGACCTGT
The DNA here is from genome assembly GCA_031411995.1 of Cytophagales bacterium. Lineage (GTDB taxonomy): Bacteria > Bacteroidota > Bacteroidia > Cytophagales > Spirosomataceae > Rudanella. Next base: position 58,003 of record JANOCD010000063.1, on the reverse strand, counting down.
CTATTGCCGTTGAAGATTACCTGACCCTGTGTCGGCTGATGAAGGCGGGCATCCCTGTCAAGCTGGATTTGGACGTGAAAACGAAGTTTTATGCCGACGATACCAAAGGGTACAATGTCCTGGCCGAGATTCCGGGTACGGACCCCAAACTAAAAGACGAAGTGGTGATGTTGGGTGCTCACCTCGACTCCTGGCATGCGGCAACGGGTGCCACCGACAATGCGGCTGGAAGTGCGGTGATGATGGAGGCCGTTCGGATTCTGAAAGCCATTGGGGCAGCTCCCCGCCGAACCATCCGCATCGCGCTTTGGAGCGGTGAAGAACAGGGCTTGCACGGCTCCAAAAACTACGTCACCAATCATTTTGTTGATCCTGCTACCAAAAAGCTGACCAAAGAGGGCGAAAACATTGCCGCTTATTTCAACGTCGATAACGGAACGGGCAAAATCCGGGGGATTTATTTGCAGGAGAATCAGGAAGCCGGGCCTATTTTCGCGCAGTGGCTTAAACCGCTCAACGATCTGGGAGCCAATACAATAACTATCCAGAATACAGGCGGCACCGATCACCAATCGTTCGACCGGGTTGGCTTGCCGGGTTTTCAGTTCATTCAGGACCGCATTGAGTACAGCACCCGCACACACCACACAAACATGGATACCTACGACCACCTGCAAGCCGACGACCTGAAACAAGCGGCTACCGTCGTAGCAAGTTTTGTGTATAATGCAGCCATGCGCGATCAAAAAATCCCACGAAAAGCCCCATCGGTTCAGGCCGCTAGGTAATCAGACTAGATCGTGATAGCAGTGCAGGTAGAAATCAGTTTAACGCCTGTCAACAAAATACAAACAAGTACGTATTGAAACCCGCCCTCTGAAACGGCCAATTTTGTAGTGTTCTTCTACTACAAAATTGGCCGTGAAAACACCCCTATTCCTCCTCTTTTTACTCCATTTACTGATTGCACGGCACTCCGCCTATTGCGCTCGTTTTCAGAATGATACAACAGTGCAAAAAGAACCATCAGTTCGCATAACGGGCGAACTGATCGGCTCAACGGGATTTTATGCGATGCGCGGTCTCGACATGATCCGCCCTCATCAAAATCCTTGGGGACTCAGCGGCAACTTCATGCTCACTTCCCGCTCCGGCTGGACAGTGCCAGTTAGCCTGATCTGGAGTTCATCCAACTATCGGTATCGGCAACCCTACAACCAGGTGGGCGCAAGTCCCCGGTTTCGCGATTGGCTGGTGTTGCACGGCGGCTACCGCAACCTGGTATTTTCGCCCCTCACGCTGGCAGGCCACACGTTCCTGGGTGCGGGCATCGAACTAAATCCGGGTCTGCTGCGGGTGGGAGCCGTAGTGGGTAAGTTCAACCGGGCGGTCAATGCCAATTTCGCCGACCCCGACCGGGTGGCCACCTTCCGTCGGTCGGGCTACAGCGCGAAAGTGGGCCTCGGCAACCAACGCTCCTACCTTGACCTGATTCTGCTCCGCGTGGCCGACGATGTGCAGTCGATCCGGGCCGACACACTGCCCCAAATGGCCCCCGCCGAAAACGTGGTGCTGGGCCTGAGCGGTCGGTTTCAGTTCAGCAAAAAACTCTCCGTCGAGATCGACGCGGCTGGCAGTGCCTACACTCACGACAGCCGCACCGATACCGTGGCCACCCTGACGAGCCACGACGAACGGTTCCGGTATCTGGGTCAGTTGAAAAACCTGTTTACGGCCCGCGAAGCTACCCAAATCTATACGGCCGTGCAGGCATCGCTCAGTTATCGGGGCCGCTGGGCCGACCTGAAACTCCGCTACAAACGCATCGAACCCAACTATAAATCAATGGGTGCCTATTATTTTCAGACTGATTTAGAGAGCTTTACGGTGGCTCCGGCCCTCAAACTGTTCAAAAAGCGGCTCAACCTCCGCACCAGTATCGGCTTGCAGCACGACAACCTGTTCAACCAGAAAAAAACCCGTACCGACCGACTGATTGGGTCGCTGAGCGCGTCCTATTCGGCCAAAAAAGACCTGACACTCGACCTTTCCTATTCCAATTATGGTATCACTCAGCGGGCCGGTTACCGACCTATCAACGACACCGCCCGCGTGGCCCAAAACAACCGGACGCTGTCGGCGAACCTGTTCAAACTCTGGGCGAGCGAAACAGCCATTCACACCCTCAGCGGCTCGGCAACGTACCAGGAATTGCAAGACCTGAACCCGTTCACGGCCACGGTCAACCGCAACGAAAACCAAAACTACACCCTCAGCTACGCTTTTCAGCACTTTGCGACCAACCTCGATCTGAACGTGGGCTACGGCTATACCCTCAACCAGGGTCTTGACATGAGCAGCGCGTTTGCTGGCCCGTCGCTGGAAGTTGGCCTGAAAGCATTGAAAGAAAAAGTAGCTATTCGACTGACTGTCAATTACCTGAAGAGTCTTGAGGTACTGGGAGATTATAACCAGCAGGGGTCAGTTATCAGCACCGGCCTGAATCTTGACTACCAGCTAACACCCGTCCATCGGTTTTCCATAAACGCCACCAACGTGCTGAGCCGGGGGTTGCAACCGTTCTGCGAGCAACAGGGCTCTGTGCACTATTCGGTTAGTTTTTAAATCCCTGACCAACACAATGGCCTGAAAAAAAAGAAACCGCCCGCCAATGGCGGACGGCTTCCCGAGTACAACAAAACCACAGGGGTAATGACCTGTGGCTCTGCCGCTAAACCTTATGCTTCAATCAAGAATTCATCGTGCTGACTAACGTCGAGGCCCTCTTTCTCGTCGGCCTCAGTCACCCGCAACGGCAGGATCATGTCAGTCACTTTCAGCAGTACATACGACATGATAAACGCAAATGCTGACACCACCACCAGGGCAATCATGTGAGTGATGAACAAACCCGTTTCGCCAAAGGCCAGGCCCTCCACCGTTACGGCGGCATTGATGCCCTTCGACGCGAAAATGCCCGTCATCACCATGCCTACCATACCACCTACACCGTGGCAGGGGAACACGTCGAGCGTATCGTCGAGTGTGGTTTTTGTACGCAGGTGAGCAATGTAGTTACTGGTGATACCGGCGATGGCACCAATGAAAATGGCCGTTGGCACCGTTACAAAACCAGCCGCCGGAGTGATGGCTACCAGACCAACCACCGCACCAATACAGAACCCAAGGGCGGATACTTTCTTGCCCTTTGCGGCATCGAACAGCACCCAGGCCAAGCCAGCCGCAGCGGCAGCCGTGTTGGTGGTTGCCAGGGCAATAGCCGCCAGCGGAGACGCACCAACTGCCGAACCGGCGTTGAAACCAAACCAGCCAAACCACAGCAGACCCGTACCCAACAATACAAACGGAATGTTAGCCGGCGGAGCCACAATAGCCTCAGCATGGGTCCGGCGACGTTTCAGATACAAAGCACCAGCCAGCGCGGCCCAACCAGCCGACATGTGGACCACTGTTCCACCGGCAAAATCGAGTACACCCAGTTTAAACAGGAATCCATCGGGGTGCCATGTCCAGTGCGCCAACGGAGCATATACGAACAGAGAGAACAGGATCATGAACAGCACATACGACCGGAAATTGATCCGCTCGGCCATCGAACCCGTCACAAGGGCGGGAGTGATTACCGCAAACTTTAACTGGAAAAACGCAAACAGAACGAGGGGAATCGAAGCGGCCAGCGACCAGGGTTTGCCATCAACAACACCATTGAACATGAAAAATGTAGCCGGGTTGCCAATGAAACCTCCAATTGACTCACCGAACGCCAGGCTAAACCCACAAACTACCCACACCAGCGAAATTACACCCATGGCAATAAAGCTCTGGAGCATCGTCGAGATCACGTTCTTGTTGTTCACCATCCCGCCATAGAAATACGCGAGGCCGGGAGTCATAAGCAGTACTAACGCCGTTGCAATCAGCATCCAGGCCGTATCACCAGAGTTGATTCCTTCGGTCACGATCTGGCTGGGAACGGCCATAAACTGCGGCAGGATACCGATAACTGCTATCACAAGCAGCAGAATAAGCGGAATGTAGTTCGGTTTTTGCATGGTAAATTGTAGGTTTTTGTTGTACGGAATCGGTTAATACTTGTAGATAAAAGCCAGGCCAAGCGTTGTTTGCGAACTCTTGGTGAAGTTGCCTTTGCTGTCTTGGAATTGAAGGTTACCCTCCGCGCTTCTGGCTGGTTTAGCGTAGCTATCCATCCGAACCTCCGGCTTGATGAGCAGATGTCCGTCGGCAGCCGTAAAGTTGCCCGTAAACGTGATCGAGTTTACACTCGTACCATCACCCAGGCGGTTACGTAGCGCACGGGCACCATTCTTATTATCGAAGTATTCATAGCGGGCACCCAACCCAAACGTGCTGCTCACCGCGTAATTCGTATAAAGGGCGATACCGCTCCACGATTGTGCTTTATCAGTAAACGTAGACGACTGATAATCACCTTTTTGTGAACCGATTGCCGCATTCAAACCCAAAAAGAACTTCTCCGTTAACTGATACGTCGTTGTCAGATCGAACAGGCTATAGTTAGCATCGGGGGTATTGCCAAGCGAGTCAGCCGTGGCTTCGTTGCTCACAATAGCATTCAGATATACATTCCAGCCCGTTGTTGGCGATACAAAAAGCTGCCCGATCAGGCCCTTCTTGCGGTTGTTATCGTTCAGGTTATCCACGTTATTCACCAGGCCAAGCATCAAGGATGCTTTGTCGGAGAAAGCGTAGGTAGCTTTTGCCCCGATGTGATAGAAGGGGCCATTATTGAACAGGTTCGACAGCGAATAATTATAGTTAACGGGTGCGTCGATCACTTCGTAACCAATATGGGTGCCGAACTGCCCCGCCGTAAACGTCAATTTATCAGAAACTTTCCAGTTGAAATAGGCTTGCTTGATGGCCAGTGAACTTGTCCCCCGGCCCAGTGGACCAATCAGGTTACCATAATTACCGAGATCAGCGTTGGGGCCAAATGTCAGGTCAACCACTACATCCGATTTGGCCGTGCTGTACCCAAATTTTGTTTGGATTAACCCCAAGGAAAACTGCCCCGCCCGCTGATCGAATGCACGGGCATTGAGAGCGGCACCCAGGTTGTCGCGAGAGGCTGGCTTATTCAGATTAGCCATGTAATAGGAGTCGATATACCCGGAAAAAGTAAATTTCCCTTTGGTTGCATCGTCCGTTGGAGCGGGGGCAACTGGATCCTGAGCATAAACACTAGCCGACATAGCCAATGCTGATAGAAGTAAAACTCTTTTTCTCATAATTTCCTTTGGTAATTTAGTGGTTTTGCCAATTTTAATTGAACAGCACAAAGGTTATTACAAATATTTATTGATGCAATAGGTATGTATAAGCTCAAACCTATTTTTTGCATTTTTCTCATAATTTTGTTAGAACTCCTATATTTTACAACCACATAATGCAATTTTCTACAATTTTTTTTTATATTTTAACATAATACCAACCTACTGATTTTGGATTTTTCATAAAAAAAGACAAAAAAAAGAGTCAGCCCGGTTAGACTGACTCTTGGAATAACGCAAATTATGTAAACTTACGCTTCGGCGTGCAACCACGCTTTTTTAGCCAGTAAAGTATCCTCGTCTTCCTCGTGTTCGGGGTCGGGAACACAGCAATCGACGGGGCAAACAGCCGCACACTGTGGCTCTTCATGGAAGCCCATGCATTCGGTGCATTTGTCCGAAACAATATAATAGAATTCGTTGGAGACGGGTGTCTGAGGAGCTTTACCGCTGATCACGGTGCCGTCGCCAAAGTCCACTTCCGAAAGTTCAGTTCCACCACCCCACGTCCATTCCACACCTCCTTCATAGATGGCAGTGTTTGGGCATTCGGGTTCGCAGGCACCACAATTGATGCACTCGTCGGTGATCATGATTGCCATGAGCGGTACAAGTTTATATCGTAAAAAAAATCGTGTCAGACAATTGAACAACAAATATAATTATTTAAAGTTTGGGGCCAAACTAAAATTTAAATTTATGGGTTGATTCAACAGGCCATTCACCCACCAAAGCAGGGTGCCCGCTCGAATCTAATCGAATCTGGCCCTGGTTTTCTGACCATGCAACAATCCGAACGACTGCATTCTTTCATTACCCTCGGCAACTACCTCCGTTCGCCCGAATCGGCCCCGGAACGCGAAGAAATAAGCTATCGGGCTAATTATTATAACAACTGGTTTACCCCGGAAAATACGACAAAAGCACTCTCAGCCATTGCCTTCGATATGCTCACAGCCGACCGTTTAACGGCCTGGCTGGCAAGGTATAACCCCGAACCCAGCGAACCGAAAACAATTGGCCTGGCAATGGCAGGCAATATCCCGGCAGTTGGTTTCCACGATTTGTTGTGTGTGCTCATCAGCGGCCATAAAGTACTGGCCAAAACAAGCAGTCAGGATTTAGTATTAATCCAATATTTAATACAAAAAATCACGGACATTAACCCGGCTTTTGGTGAACGCATCACACTTGCCGAACGGCTCAATGCTGCCGATGCTTTCATTGCCACCGGCAGCGACAACACGGCTCGCTATTTTGAGTATTACTTTGCCAAACGCCCCCACATTATCCGTCGGAACCGAACATCGGTTGGTTTGCTGATGGGCGAAGAAGGGTCAGATGAGTTTGCCAAATTAGGCGAAGACATCCTGTCGTACTATGGACTTGGATGCCGTAATATTTCCAGCCTGCTCGTTCCTGAAGGCTACGATTTTATACCCCTGCTCCAAACGCTCGATCCGCTTGCTCCTACCTACAAAAACCTGAGCAAGTGGATCAATAATTACGACTATAACAAATCAATTTATTTGGTGAACAGGGTGCATCATTACGACAATGGCTATTTGATGCTAACAGAAAACGAAAGTCTGGTTTCACCCATTTCGACGGTGCATTACCAAATGTATCGCGATTTAGACCATGCCAGTGAGATTTTATCCCGTCAGGCCGGTAAAATTCAGGTGGTTGCTTCGGCCAGTGGCTGGTATCCAGGGAGCGTTCCCTTTGGGCAAACTCAACACCCCGGTCTCAGCGATTATGCCGACGGGGTGGACACGATGGCGTTCCTTACTTCAATAGCTGCCTCGAAATAACCAGTTTCTGAATTTCGCTGGTGCCTTCACCAATGGTGCAGAGTTTGGCATCACGGTAGAATTTCTCGACCGGGAAGTCCTTGATGTAGCCATACCCGCCAAAAATCTGAACGGCTTCGTTCGCTACATGTACGGCCGCTTCCGAAGCAAACAGTTTAGCCATTGCCGACTCCAGCGTGGTGTTCTTTTTCGCGTCTTTCATGTCGGCGGCTTGATAAGTCAGCAGTTTGGCCGCTTCAATTTGGGTGGCCAGATCGGCCAGTTTAAAGCCAATAGCCTGAAAATTGGCGATGGGTTGCCCAAACTGGTGCCGCACTTTGGCATACTGCAAAGCCGCATCGTAGGCCCCATACGCAATCCCCAGACTCAGAGCCGCAATAGAAATTCGTCCGCCATCCAGCACCTTCAGCGACTGCACAAAGCCATCGCCAATGGCACCGAGCCGTTGGCTGTCGGGAATGCAGCAGTTGTCAAAAATCATTTCGGCGGTTTCGGAGGCCCGCATCCCCAGTTTGTCTTCTTTTTTGCCCCCAGCAAAACCCGGTGTTCCGCGCTCCACCACAAAAGCAGTGGCATTATGGGGCGTATTGGGTTCGCCCGTTCGGGCAATCACCACGGCCACGTTGCCGCTGATGCCGTGCGTAATAAAGTTTTTCGATCCGTTCAACAGCCAGTCACCCGAGGCATTCTGAACCGCCGTCGTACGCATATTTCCTGCATCGGAGCCGGTGTTTGGTTCTGTGAGGCCCCAGGCTCCAATCCACTCACCTGATGCCAGTCGCGGCAGGTACTCCATTTTCTGGTCTTCAGTGCCGAACATCAGTATATGGTTTGTGCAGAGCGAGTTATGAGCCGCCATCGACAACCCCACACCCCCACACACCCGCGACAGTTCAACAATCGCCGACACATAGGTCCTGTAGTTCAGGCCTGATCCGCCATACTGTTCCGGCACCAGCATCCCCATCACCCCAAGCTCGCCAAGCTGGTGAAAAATATCAACCGGAAAATACTGGGTATCATCCCATTCCCGTACGTGAGGCTTTATGTGTTGCCGGGCGAAATCCCGCACCGATTGGGTAATCAGTTCGGTAACTTCGGCAATGGAACTACCTTTGTTTTCTGCAATTTCAGTGACCATAAAAAGTTGTTGTAACGACGTGAATGATGAAGTGCATTCAATCAAATCTACAACTATAACGCGACTCCAATGGGGGATGTTATCAAATGGTTAACAGCCAAAAACCGCGCCATTTAGTAAAAAGACCAATACTCACCCAAAAGGTATCAGTGGAGTGTTTAGCAGGCCATTTCTTGCCTGTTGGGCCAAAAATGGCCATTCCTGTTCAGGCCCCGTTTTAATTTTCCAGCATTACTTTACACCGTATAATCCGTCATAAATAAACCTGTGAACCGGCATTGGCAGAAAACGTCTATTTTTGCAGCCGAAAGCAGTTGTATCAGAAAAATACAAAAACCACACTACAACTGAATGTACTCCTTAAACTACATATATGAAAATTGCAGTCGTTGGTACTGGTTATGTCGGACTTGTCACAGGGACTTGTTTCGCCGAAACTGGCAATCAGGTTACGTGCGTTGACATTGACGAGCGGAAAGTTGAAAAATTAAACAACGGGATCATCCCCATTTTCGAGCCGGGCCTCGACGTACTTTTCTACCGCAATGTGGAAGAAGGCCGGCTGAAATTCACAACCAATCTGGCCGAGGGTATTAAAGGAGCCGAAGTAATTTTCCTGGCTCTCCCTACACCACCCGGTGAAGATGGTTCTGCCGACCTCAAATATATTTTGAAAGTAGCCGATGATCTGGGGTCTATCATGACGCAGTACGCCGTTATCGTCGACAAAAGCACCGTTCCCGTCGGAACCGCTGAAAAGGTTCATGCGGGTATTGTGAAAAATGCCAAAGTGGAGTTTGATGTGGTCTCGAACCCCGAATTTTTGCGGGAAGGCGTGGCTGTTGAAGACTTTATGAAACCCGACCGCGTGGTGATCGGCACTAAATCAGACAAGGCCAAAGCCGTGATGAACCGCTTGTATGCCCCCCTCGTGCGGCAGGGCAACCCCGTGATTTTTATGGACGAACGGTCAGCAGAAATGACCAAATATGCCGCCAATGCCTTTCTGGCGACCAAAATCACGTTTATGAACGAGATCGCTAACCTTTGCGAACTCACCGGGGCCAACGTAGACGACATTCGGCGGGGTATTGGCACGGATAGTCGCATTGGAAAGCGATTCCTTTTCGCAGGAATTGGTTATGGTGGAAGCTGTTTCCCCAAAGATGTGCAGGCACTGGCCCGAACCGCTCAGGATTTCAACTACGATTTCAAGGTGCTTAAATCGGTGATGGACGTGAATAACGAGCAGAAAATGAAACTGCTGCCGCTCATCAAAGACTATTTCGGTGGTAACCTGAAAGGCAAAACTATCGCGATCTGGGGATTAGCCTTTAAACCCTACACCGACGATATCCGCGAAGCACCTGCTCTTGATAATATCCGGGCTTTACTGGCCGAAGGTTGCAAAATCACGGCTTACGACCCCGAAGCGATGGATAACGTGCGCAACATCCTGGGAAATCAGATTAGCTATGCGCACACATCTTATGCCGCCCTCGACGATGCCGATGCTCTGGTTATTATGACCGAATGGCCCCTGTTCCGCACCCCGGATTTCGACAAAATGAACCTGCTGCTTAAAAACAAGGTCATCTTCGACGGTCGCAACGTCTACGAACTTGATCAAATGGCCGAGATGGGGTATACGTATTACAGCATTGGCCGCGAAACAGTGAACAGTATACAGACCCTGCGGGGAACCGCAACAGCCACTGAATCATGAAAAGAATACTTATCACCGGCGGGGCCGGGTTTTTGGGGTCGCATTTGTGCGACCGATTTATTAAGGAAGGTTATCACGTAATCGCGATGGATAACCTCATAACGGGAGACATCAGGAACATTGAACATTTGTTTCACCTGCCCAATTTTGAGTTTTATCACCACGACGTATCCAAGTTTATCCATGTACCGGGCGAACTGGATTACATTCTCCATTTTGCCTCGCCAGCCAGTCCGATCGACTACCTGAAAATTCCAATTCAGACCCTGAAAGTAGGCTCATTGGGAATTCATAATTGCCTGGGACTGGCACGGGTGAAAAACGCACGGGTGCTTATTGCGTCAACATCGGAAGTCTATGGCGACCCAAATGTTCACCCCCAAAATGAAGACTATTGGGGCAACGTGAATCCAGTAGGGCCGCGTGGGGTGTACGACGAAGCCAAACGGTTTCAGGAGGCCATGACTATGGCTTATCATACCTACCACCATGTTGAAACCCGGATTGTTCGCATTTTTAATACGTATGGTCCCCGAATGCGCCTGAACGATGGCCGGGTATTGCCGGCTTTCATCGGACAGGCTCTGCGTGGCGAAGATCTAACCGTTTTCGGCGACGGCAGCCAAACCCGCTCTTTCTGTTATGTGGATGATCTGGTCGAAGGGATTTATCGGTTGTTGTTAAGCGATTATGCATACCCCGTAAACGTCGGTAATCCAGCAGAGATCACCATCAAAGAGTTTGGCGAAGAAATTATCAAGCTCACCGGAACAACACAGCAACTGATCTTTCAACCGTTACCAATGGACGATCCAAAGCAACGGAAACCCGACATTACGCGGGCACAGGAATTGCTTGGCTGGGAACCAAAAGTGTCGAGAACCGAAGGTTTGGCTATTACCTATGCGTATTTCAAGAGCCTGCCTGAAGAGGAACTCTACAAAGCTGCTTACCATCGGGAATTCTCCAAAATGTGAGTTTAACCTAACAAATTTGTCAGTAGCCTACAATACCTATAATGTTTGATGACTAAAACCCTGATTAACAGGTAGTCAAAAAATAATATGGTTACTCAGATAGTGACAAAATTTTGCATAACTTTGTTAAAGTGAATGCAATAGGCATTACACCTTTAGCTGTCTGACGAAAACCTGTGTGCTTCTGCGTGCAGGTTTTTTTTGTTTTTTACGAGTCCGTTTGTCTCAGCAGCCAAAGAGAAAAAAGCCATTTTTAGGTCGTTCTTTTCGATTTTTGTAGCTTTTGGATAACTAAAAAATAAAATTGCCAGACTATATGCCAAAAATACTCAATGTATCGGTACAAACATTTTTGTAAATATTGGCGACTCTTCGATTAATCACAATAAACGGCTCTATCATATGCAATTCGATGATTATCTGGCACAAAAGAGGATAAACCATATGCATTTCAGGGTGCATGATCCGGCTCTTTATGCTGAGTGGAAATCCTTATTTGAGCAAGTCCACCCGGATAGCTTCACTACTTTAAAAAAATTTTTGTTAAATAATGTCCGTAGAAAGCATCATTTGCTTTAGTTTGTAGAACGAAAGCAACCTGAAAGTCAGGATATGCTATTTGTTACCCCAAACTTATCACAGCTATGAGCGTAAATTTAGGCGAACTGAAGGGCATTACCGATGCCGTATTGAACATGTTGAAAGCCCAGGGTTTGGGCAATAGTGATGAGTTACTCGACGTGGCAAAAACGCCGTCGGGCCGCAAGGAGCTTAGTCAGACGATAGGTGTGAATGCAACCGTTATTCTTGACCTGGCTAACCGCGCTGACCTTGCCCGTGTTAAAGGCATTGGGCGGGTTTATAGCGATCTAATGGAAGAAGCTGGTGTTGATACAGTAAAGGAACTAGCCCAGCGGGTGCCAGCCAACCTGCACGCTAAATTGATTGAAATAAATGCAAAACGTCAGCTCACCCAACGCCCTCCCTCTATTGACCAGGTGGCTAACTTTGTCGATCAGGCCAAATCGTTGCCTGGCATGTTGGAATACTAAAAAAGAAAGCAGCAAGGCGAGCCACAGAAAGAATGAGAGTTGCGTCATTGCCTCTCTTTTTTCGGCTCACCTCGTTGCTTTCATTTCCATTGCCCAACTACCACTCCCACCGAAGCGTAATTGATCCAGGTGAAATTATAGACATCCCCCACATTGGCCCCGCCTTCTACAACCCGATAGCCACTTTTGAGCCGCAGATTGTTTGATAATCCATAGGATGCCCCCACAAAAATGTCTTCGGCTCTCCCCTGTTTGGCCCCCAATGCATCGCCCTCCAGCAAGAGAGACAACCGGTCGGAGGGTTTATAATTCAACCGAAAATTAACCAGCGGTACAAACCCGACATTAGCGAAGTTTGTGGCCCGGTCTTCATCCTGAACAGCCACGTTTGCATCCCTTATTTTACCTGTAAAACCAACACCGAGTTCAAATTTCTCCCGATCTATCAGTTGGTAGCGGTAGGTGAGCCGGTATGAGTTGAACGTGTAGCGGGTAGTTATTGGCTGATTGGCCGGAAACAACACACCATTGAATGTGACAGGCTGGGCGAAAGACCCCTTATATTGAACGGTAAGGGGTGCATACAGACCCGTAAACGTGTGCCGCCGACCGATGGTAATGCCTGGCCTGATTCGATAGAAGAGTGTGGCCTCCGGGCTGAAACCCCGTGCCAGATCGAAGGTGGTGCCGCCCTGATTTGGGATGCGGATAGTATTATAGGGCGTGCCAAGAACGAGGCCACCTTCTACGTCTAAAAATGCCTGTGCCTGTGTCAGATTGCTTAGAAGCAGGCCACTCACCAGTAGAAGACCCCTGATAAATGTTGATTGATTTCTTGTCATTTGTTGAGTCGATTACTACACTGAATCAACTCAAAACTGACCTGATGGTTTGCAACATTTACTACAGTGCTGGCCGGCTGGGTTGCTTCAAATACGTTTGCAGACGCGATTCCAGATCGGCCATCGTCAAATTCATGGCCAGTTCGCCATCAATAGCCAGCGACATCCGGCCTGTCTCCTCCGAAATCACAATAACGGCTGCATCCGTTGCCTCGCTCATGCCAATGCCAGCCCGGTGACGAAAGCCAAGGGCGGCTGGTATATCGGCATCATCTGAAACGGGTAAAATACAGCGGGCCGCCCGAATGCGCCCACCCGACACAATTACGGCCCCGTCGTGAAGGGGGCTATACTGCCCAAAAATAGCTAGTAACAGGGTTTTAGAAAGGTCGGCGTTAATACTCTCCCCCGAGAGCGCGTACTTCTCGAGATCGTCGTTTTTCTGCAACACAATCAACCCGCCGGCAAATTCTTCGGATATCACTTTGGTAGCATCCAAAACGGGTTTTAATAGCAAAAGTGGCTCTTCAATAACAGGTTGGCGCAGTAGCCACCGTCGAATGAACCGGTTATTGACCGCATTGGTCGATTTCCCGATCAGCAGCAGGAATCGACGAATTTCCTGCTGAAAGATAATAATCAGAGCCAGAGCACCCACACTGATAAAATACTCCAGAATGGTAGTCAATAGCTGAAGCCGTAGGGCTTTCACGACCAGATATACCAAATATACCAGTAGGTAACCAATAAAAACCCGGCTGGCAATGCTTCCTCGAACGAGGTTATAAATCTGATAAAGCATCACTGCCACCAGGGCCACATCGAGTACATCGAGCCAGCCAATCTCTAAAAATCCAAGTCGGATTGCAAGCATAGTAAGGTTTAGGTAGTTAATTCTGGGGTTGTAAATTATATATCAAATATCAATATGCTGGCCCTCAACGGCAAGATAAGACTCCATAAAAACCGAGCGAGCCTCGATCAGAAAGCCGTCAAACTGTTTGTAGCGCGATGAAAAGTGCCCGATCAACAACCGCCCCACGTTGGCCTGTAGCGCGATTGACGCAGCTTCACGAGCCGTAGAGTGATATACCTGGGAGGCCCGCTCGGCATTGTCATCCATAAATGTTGCTTCATGGTACAATAAATCGACTCCCCGAACCTGTTCAGTCAGGTTGGGCAGATAGCGGGTATCCGAGCAATAAGCATAAGCCCGTGCCGGCGGACCAGGGGTTGTATAGTCGGCTGCGGCAAATCGAATGCCCCCCAACTCGTCATGCACATCTTCGCCCCTTTTCAGTTGCCGCAATACGGAAACAGGCACCTCATCGGGCAGCAACTCCCGGAGCAAGGTAGGTTGGGGCGGTTTCTCTCTGAAAAGAAAACCGGTGCAGGCAATCCGGTGGTCGAGAGGAATGCTGGTTACTGTCAGGTGTGGCAAATCAACAAGCAGCGTAGGTTCGTTTGGCTCTATTGCCTGAAAATGTAGCGGAAAATTTAGCCGGGCATCCGACACGCGAAAAATTGTTGTGAGCACCTCATCGAGTCCACGCGGCCCAAACAGGTATAGATCTTCCGTTCGTCCACTCAAATTAAGGCTCGATAGCAGCGGAGCCAATCCGAAGTAATGATCACCATGCAGGTGACTAATAAAAATATACCGTAACCGACCGGGCCGAACATGCTGCTCGATCAGGCGATACTGCGTTGCCTCGCCACAGTCGATCAAAAACAGGTCGTTTTGATACGTTAATAGTTGGGCAGTCTGATGCCGCCCCAGTGTGGGTGTGGCCGAGCCAACGCCCAGGAACAACACACTAAACGGAATCGGCGACTGTTGCCCCGTGGGTTCATGGTTCGGGTTCCTGGCCAGCTCCGTATTCTCCGTCATACTCGTTATCGTCGTCGTTGCGGAAATCGTTTTCCAGTTCATTCATAAATACGGCATCGATGGCTTCTTCAACGGTTGGCAACACGGTCAGATCAGCAATGGTAGCCTCCTCAATCTGATCAATAAGGGCATCGTCTTTGCTCACCAGCACCAACATACCCAGTTCGTTGGCGCACTGCCGGTTAATTTTCCGAATCGATAGTAAGCCGGCAGCGTCTAACGTTCGGACGCTGGCTAAATCGACAATCAGGTTACTGTGTCCTTCACGAAACAACGACCGACTGGCTGTTTCAAAGTTGGCTGGCACATCGCCACTAAAGTCCGCTTCAGATAGCCGAATCAGCGCGTACTGCTCGTTTTTCTCAATCGAATGATTCATAGAATAAAGGTCATTTAATGGTCAGTAGAGGTATCAGAACAATCACTCGTTGCAAAAGGCTACAAATGACGATAAATGGCAACTATTGACCAAAAATTTTCAGAATACTGGCTTCAATTCGGGCAAGCGGGTCAGTGAGGTCGGCGGGCTGAAATGGCAGTCCCGTAACAGTTTCATATAACTCCACATACCGCGCCGAAATCTGAGCAATCCACTCATCCGGCATGTCAGGAATTGTCTGTCCCTCTTTACCCTGAAAATTATGCGCAATCAGCCACTCTCTAACGAACTCCTTAGACAATTGTTTCTGTGGTAACCCCTGTCGTTGATTTTCGGGATATTGATCTGCATAAAAATAACGCGATGAGTCGGGTGTATGAACTTCATCAATCAAATACACCTCATTATTTCGCTGTCCAAATTCGTATTTGGTATCAACGAGTAACAAACCCCGCTCACCAGCCATTTGGGTTCCCCGTTCAAACAGGGCCAACGCATAGTTTTCTAATTGGCTATAGTCCGCTTCGGATACCAGTCCCTGCCCAATAATTTCCTCCCGGCTGATGTCTTCATCATGACCCTCGTGGGCTTTGGTAGTTGGCGTGATGATCGGTGTTGGCAAGCGGTCATTTTCGCGCAGGCCATCGGGCAACGGCACACCACACAGCAAACGGCCACCCTCGCGATAGGTTCGCCAGGCGTGGCCCGCCAGATAACCCCGAACCACCATTTCTACCGGATATGGCTCACATCGCCAGCCGACGCTCACATTCGGGTCGGGCACGTCGATGAGCCAGTTCGGAACAAGGTCGGCGGTGGCTCGCAGGAAATAAGCCGCCGTTTGGTTCAGAACCTGTCCTTTGTGCGGAATAGGCCGGGGCAGGACAACATCAAACGCCGAAATCCGGTCCGACGCGATCATAACGAGTATCGGTCCCGCACCGGCGGACTGGTCGCCAAACGAATAGACCTCCCGAACTTTGCCCCGGTAATAGCCCGTCTGACCGGGAAAATTAAAGTTTGTTTGCAAAACGATTTTTCAGTTATCAGTGAGTAGCCAACAGCTTAAAGAAAGAACTGTTGGCTACTCACTGTTCATTGTTTAAAGTTTCTCGATCACCAACGCAGAGGCTCCCCCCCCGCCGTTGCAGATGCCCACTGCCCCATAACGCCCTCCCCGCTGTTGCAACACATTGGTGAGTGTAGTGACGATGCGGGCACCCGATGCACCCAGCGGGTGGCCAATGGACACGGCCCCGCCCAATACGTTCATTTTTTCCTGCGGTACTTCCAGTAACTGACTGAATGCCAGTGGCACAACAGCGAATGCTTCGTTTATTTCAAAGTAGTCAATATCGGCAATAGTCAGCCCAGCCCGCTCCAATGCCTTCGGAACGGCCTTTGTCGGAGCCGTAGTGAACCACTCAGGTTCCTGCTCGGCATCGGCATAGCCCAGAATGCGGGCTATTGGTTTGAGGCCCATTTCGTCGGCTTTTCGGCGACTCATCACCACTAAAGCCGATGCCCCGTCGTTGATCGTCGACGCATTGGCGGCTGTCACCGTACCGTCTTTTGTGAAAGCTGGTTTCAGACCGGGAATTTTCTCGTAAATCACGTTTTTAAACTCTTCGTCCTCCCCAACTGTCACTGTGCCTTTCCGTCCGGCCACCTCCACCGGCACAATCTCGGCCCCAAACGAACCATCAGCCGTGGCAGTCTCGGCCCGGCGATAGGACTGCACCGCATAGGCATCCTGATCGTCGCGGCTAAGGTTATAGCGGGTGGCGGTACGGTCGGCAAAAACACCCATCGCGCATTGGTCATAGGCATCGAGCAGGCCATCTTTTGATAGTCCGTCTACTAGTTCACCATTCCCATATTTATAACCAAAACGGGCTTTAGGAACGTAATAGGGCACGTTTGACATACTTTCCATACCCCCGGCTACCACCACCTCGGCCAGCCCAAGCTGAATAGACTGAGCCGCCATCATAATGGCTTTGGTTCCCGATGCACACACCTTATTGATGGTTGTACAAGGAACGGTCGGTGGCAAACCGGCTTTCAGTGCAGCCTGTTTAGCGGGAGCCTGCCCCACATTAGCTGATACCACATTGCCCATATACACTTCCTCGACCAGTTCGGGCTGAATACCGGCCCGGTTCAGCGCACCACGAATGGCAGCTGCGCCCAGTTCAGTGGCTGTTAACGTTGACAATACCCCGCCAAAACTCCCAATGGGTGTGCGGACGGCTGATACAATTACTACCTCTGTCATGGTTTGTTGTTGATGAATAAGACTATTTTTTTACCAGTACCTGGTATTTTTCGATGATTGTTCCCCAACTGACCGTCTACGAGCCAGTTCAAGGGGTAAATCGTCTTCACGCATGGAGTTGAGCAGTTGATTAGCCTGTTCTTCGGTCATGTTCATTGTCTGTAACCGACGCAGGACCTGTACCTGTCTGGCAGAACGGGCTACTTCCTGCTTGCTTTGTTGAGGGGTTTGTCGCGGTTTCGGTATTTGTTTGGGTTTGCGTTTAGATGGGTCGCGCCCTGAAAACCGTTGCTTAAGTAACTCATAATTATACCGGGCCGGTTCATTTTCTGAATCGGTGAGCAATGCCTTTCGGAACAGATCGAGTGCTTGAGAAGAATCCCGGTCAGCACAGGCAATCACACCTAATTGTGTATAGGCTACCCCTACTGAAGCCCCCGTTGCGAGGGGAGTATAAGCTGCATAGGCCTTCTTAGCTTCGTTGTAGTTCTTTAGTAAAAAAAAGGCATGGCCCAAATTCAGCCATACGGTAGCATCGGTTTTTGCGGAGTTTTTTGTTAGATAAGCAAACCGCGTTGCTGCCTGTTGAAAATCGGATTGCTGAAACGCCTTTTCGGCTTGTTTACGGGCCAGATTATTCCGACCAATCTGGTCTAACGTATTTAGGGGCCACAGGGAAATCAGGCCCAGCCACATTGCCCACTTCATGGTAATTGGGGGTTGGGTAAATAGGGATTCGACAAAATTAAGTGGAAAGTTTCAATTAAAGCCGAAACGTGCGGACAGTCACGGTCAGATCCAATGCCAGTAGTACGACCGCTGCTATCAGGAAGTAATAATATTTATTGGTAGCCACTGCCACCTGTGTCTCATCGGTTATGGCACTTCGCAGCCCCCTAAGCGTTTGTATAAGTTCATTGAGGTATCGTCCATCGGGGTCGGCCTGCACATGATACCCATTGGTTTGTTTGGCAAGCTCTGCCAAAAAGATGGAATTTAACCGGCTCCTCACAATTTGCCCGTTTTCGTCACGCAAAAAATCATTTCCATTCCGAATAGTGCTTCCCTTTTGAGTGCCCATCCCGATTGTAATGATCGGGATTCGGTTTGAACGTAACCGGGCAGTGACGGAGGGGGCGCAGGAACCAAGATTTTCACCATCACTAAACACCACCATTCCTTTAGCCATTTGCCGAACCGACGGGTCATTCATGAGTTTCTGCCGGGCCAGTTCAATTGCGTCGCACAAACTAGTTCCCCCTGATGCCGAAAAATTTGTATTGAGTGCCTGCACGGTCTGATGAATTGCATTATGGTCGTTCGTCAGCGGAGTAAGTACAAATGGCTCGTCAGTCATCGCAATCAGGCCAAACCGGTCGCCGGGCAGCGAATCGGTTAATTGTCTCAGGTCAAACTTGATTCGTTCCAGGCGGGTTGGCACGGCATCAGTAGCATCCATCGAACGCGACAAATCGACCAGCACAAACAGATCTCGTCCTTCAGACCGAACCAATTGGTTCGATACGCCAAAAGACGGACCCAAGAGGGCCACAAATAGTAGTGTCAGGTAACTGGTTCGCAAAAAAAACTTTGGAATCACGGCCCTTGCCGACGTTTTCAGTTGTCGGGCAAGCCAAAAAGTGCGAACCAGAAACACCACATAGAACACTAAGAAGGCAATGGCAAAAAAAATTTCGGTTGTCGTAATACGATAAAGCCAGGTCATGGTGTCTTGTTAACCAGCGACATAGTGCTTGTTTAAAGCTGGTAGAAGAGTCGCTGAAAGGGCGAATTTAGCGTTTTACGTAAGATTTTTTGTGTTAGTACTTGATGAACCCAAAAAATGCCCCTACCTTTGTGAAACAATCGCCAAACAAAAGTCTGGTAATTGAAAATGGAAAGATGGGTGAGTGGCCGATACCAGCAGTTTGCTAAACTGCCGTACCTCTAAAGGGTACCGAGGGTTCGAATCCCTCTCTCTCCGCCCCCTTCTCGAAGGGAAAATTTCGGGGTGTAGCGTAGCCCGGTATCGCGCCTGCTTTGGGAGCAGGAGGTCGTAGGTTCGAATCCTGCCACCCCGACTTTGCAGTGAGCAGTTATCAGTACACAGTCAACAGTATTTCACTGATCACTGTTTGCTAATGACTGCTCACTTTTTTTGGTCCCATAGCTCAGCTGGATAGAGCATCTTCCTTCTAAGAAGGCGGTCATTGGTTCGAGTCCAATTGGGATCACCCTCATTATCAGCCACTTACAAATCCTGTAAGTGGCTTTTTTGTTTCCGGTTTACACGTTCGGTAACACAAATTGCTATTTACCTCAATCAAAAGCCTGAAAAGCAAAGAATGTATCAAACCGAATAAATGCAAAAAAGGCGCAAATAGAAAGACGTTCTGTTCTGATTGAACCATCTTACTTCTTGCACCTTTTGCGATTATTCCCTCTCTCCTACTTCATTTTTAACATAAACACCCCATTAGTCAGAACAATCTGATCGGTTTTGTCCTGTTTACGATAGCCATTACCTTCCGGGTCAATATCCGAATTATAGCCCGACGCTTTGGTGATCACTTTGTCTTCCATCTTGTTCATTAGGCGACCAACACCACCAAACACCGTAGCCCCAGCTTTTTCTTTCCAGTAACTACCGACCAAAGTTCCGCTGAAGGTGGCCTGTAACGACCCATCGACTCCTTTTTTTACCACAATGGTTTCCGTGCCATTCTGTGACTTACCCACATGGTACTCCATCCGGGGCGTTTTGGTTTCTTCCACATACTTGATAGCCGCCAGTCCCTTATACTTGCCCAGTTCTTCGGCCTTGCGTTGGTTTTCTCTCGTATCGGGCCGATCTGCATCTACCACCAAATATGTACCCTCGTCGATGGTATCGGGGTTAAGATAGCCGCCCAACCAGATTCGGAGCGATTTATCAGGGCTAATCGAGTTGGCCGTTACCCACCACATATTTCCCACCATGATCCGGCGGGGCGGGGTTTTGTATTCCTTGCCGTCGATCATGACCGAGAGCGTGTTGTTGTTTTCAATTTGCGCTATCGAAACCGTTACGGCAAACAGGCAAGCAAGTAGTGTAAAATAGGTTTTCATGTCCTGACAATGAGTGAATTAGTGTTTATTTTTAACAAGTAAATATATCAAAATATAGCATTGGCCCCATCGAATCGCTTATCAAACGGTTTTCAGTCCTCTCTACTCCCCTATCTTTGTACCCCAAACTCACTCATCACTAACAATGCCCATTACCCCCATCGACCATTCCCATCAAGCCGAATTTCAACAATACATCGATCAGAAGACCAAACCGCTCCGCGCCCTTGGCCAACTCGAAGATCTTGCCCTGCAACTGGCTCTGATTCAACAGACTACCACACCAACCCTCACCGCCCCGCACCTGCTCGTGTTTGCCGCCGACCACGGCCTTGCCGCCGAAGGCGTTAGTGCGTATCCGGCCGCCGTAACCTACCAGATGGTGCTGAATTTCCTGGCAGGAGGAGCCGCCGTAAACGTCTTTTGTCGTCAGAGCGGGCTGCAACTCGTAGTTTGCGATGTGGGTGTAGCGGGTTCTTTTGACCAAAATTCGTCCGGCACCTCCATGCCGGGCTTCGTGAAATATAAAGTGGCTCCCGGCACCCGCAACATGCGCCACGAACCTGCCATGTCGCTCCACGAATGCGAGGCCGCAATGGACGCAGGCCGCACCCTCGTGGATGGCGTGGCCCACCGGGGCTGCAACGTGGTCGGGTTTGGTGAAATGGGCATTGGCAACACCTCGGCAGCCGCTTTGCTCATGCACCGGCTCACGGGCCTCCCCTTGACCCAATGCGTGGGGCGCGGCACTGGCCTCGACGATGCGGGCCTGAACCACAAACTCGCCGTTTTGCAAGCCGTTTCCGACCGGCACGCCACCGCACAAACCTCGCTCGACCTGCTCACCACGATGGGGGGCTTCGAGATTGCGGCCATTGCGGGTGGAATGCTCCGGGCCGCCGAAAACGATATGGTGATTCTGGTCGATGGGTTCATTACCACGGCAGCTCTGCTCGTTGCCCAGGCCATCGACCCGGCTGTGCGCGACTATTGCGTGTTTTGTCACCAATCCGACGAAGCCGGTCATCGGCTCATGCTTGAAACCCTGAACGCCACTCCCCTCCTCAAACTTTCTATGCGCTTAGGCGAAGGTAGCGGTTGCGCCCTCGCTTATCCGCTGCTCCAAAGCGCGGTATCCATGCTGTCCGAAATGGCTTCCTTTGCCTCGGCAGGAGTGTCGGAAAAGGTGTAGGTTGGTGGTTAATTGCAAAACTCCTCTCATTTTTTCACTCTATGGATGTTGCCCCGCCGATGCCCTTTGATGTTGAGATAAATAAGCTGACCAATTCCATCGAAAACTCGATCACCGGCGAGGTTTTTGATACGGTAGTTGTGTTGATGACCCTTTCCCACGAGAAACAAATTAAAAAGAAAGCCTAGCAGTTCGACTGGAAAAAGGAGTTAAAAGATGCTTCCAAGCAGACGTATAAACTCACCACTGTTAACAATCCCACCATCATTCAGGGGTTGTTGAGTCTTGAAGATAAAGGCGACCATGTTTTTATGCACCTGCTCGAAAGCGCGACGTTCAATAAAGGCAAAGATAAAGTCTGTGTGGGCGTACCGGGCAACTTAGTGGCCTATGCCTGCAAAGTCGCATTTGAAAAGGGTTATGATGGGTTTATATCATTCATTTCAAAGACGGTTCTTCGACAACATTATCAACAAACATTGGGAGCCAAAGTACTGTTTGGAGATACAATGATTATCGACACTCCTGAAGCCATGAAATTAATCAACAGATATTTCAAAAATACATACCTATGAAAATCATTCGAGAACCTCAAGACGTTGATTTTACAGTGAATGGCCGCGAGTTGACACCTGAAGAACACCAGAAGATTAGCGCGTACATTCAACGTCGAAAAGCTATTCGTACTAAAAAGCTTACTCGTTTATCAACTCAGCAAAGCAGCAAACGTTTATTTTGAGAAACAGTTAGGCTTAAAGGAGTATGTTATTTGGTCAAAGAGAGGTTTTCGCCATTGAGTTGCAGCTTACCAGTCCTGCTCGGTTAGTAATGGGACACTGTTGCTTATGGATTGGAGGCAAACAATTTGGAACCTATGAAGATGACGCTGTTGTCTATCCATTTTTAGACGCTTTACAAGGAGTTATACAAGTACGAGACTCATTGTGGGATTCTCAGTTCAATGAATTAAGTGCTTATGAGCTATTTGAGATTTTAAAGAATAATTCTGATCCAAGTTTCAGCCAGGACTTTTATGGCTTCATTGGAACCAATTTTGACGATTTAATTAACTATCATTTGTACCATAATGACAAGTATATCTTCTTGTGGGAATTAGCTGCTACTTCTTTTTACACCTACGAAGGTTTAGTTGCAGGACAGTTCCAGTCAGGCTTTGTTGATGCCCACTATTTTGAGACAGTGGTTGCAGAGTTTAATGAGTATTTGAATCCTTTTTGGGTAAAACGACGCTAAAAGATAATTCAAGGCAGTCTGTGAAGGATATATTCTCCCCCCTATTCCCGCCCACAGATACGTTTAAAATCACAAAAAGCGCAGGTTTCGAGTTTGTCGGTTTTGCGGAACGACTCGGTGGGGTCGAGCAAACGACGGAGCATGACCCGAAGCATTTCTTCGGAGGCTTCGATGAATTCGGCGGGGGTTTCGTCGGGACCGTGGAAATGGACGGTGTTGGCTTTCAGACCGCCCTCGATATCACGAAAGGAGTAGAAGCCCGCCGTAACGGGCAGATTCTGGGGATTATATCCTTTACTATCTTTCAGAAACAGGTATTTGTAGAGCCACAACTGCCGGGCTTTGCCCCATTTCGATCCGGTTTCGAGGGGCAAACGGGCCACCATGTCGCTGCTTTGGCTGGGCAGTTCTACTTTGCCGGTTTTGTAGTCGATGATGCGGATGGTTTGGCCGAGCCGCTCCACCCGGTCAATTTTACCGCCGATGTTCACCCGAACCACCTCGCCCCCGTCGAGGGTCACGTCGAGTCGGGTGCCGTAGCGTTCTTCGGTACTGATTACCTGTAAGTCAGTGAGTTTGGCTTGCCGTTCCTGAAAATCGAGCATCAGTCGCTGGGCCACATCGTAGAGCAGCAGGTTGATTCCCGACTCCATCACCCGGCCTTTCATTACTTCTTTAAAGGTGGATTCTAGTTCGGCCTGCACCATGTCGAGCGTGACCGTATGGCCACCTATTCGGTATTTGGTGTCTAAGTTTTCGAGGGTTTTGTGGAGCCAATCGCCAAACTCGGCGGCACCCATTTTCTCCTCCACTTCGTCTTCTTCGGCAATGCCCGCCACCCGGCTGAAATAAAAACTCAGCGAACAGTCGATAAACTGATTCAGGGCCGTTGGATACAGCCCCCGCGTGGAGAGCAGGCTCTTCAGTTTGGCCATTACTTCGGGCGATTTCGCCACCTCCCAACCCTGTGGCACGGCATCGCGGACTTTCTCTTTCCCAAACCGAACCAATGGTTTTGAAATCGTGATGGCTCCCTTGCTGGCTGGCACCAATTCATGCTCGATCTGGCGAATAAACCGGCTGGGTTCGCCTTTCCCGTTCCCGTAGGCATCGGGCGAGGTTGTATGAATCAGCACCACTTCTTTGGCTCGTTGCAGCAGCCGGTAGAAGTGATAGGCCATCACGGCCTCCTGTTCACGGTAGGTGGGCAACTTTAGTTCGGTACTTATATCAAAGGGAATCAACGAGTTAAGTCGCCGGGTTTGGGGAAGCATCCCCTCATTTACGGATACTACAATGACGCGCTCAAAATCGAGCGCACGGGTTTCGAGCATTCCCATCACCTGCAAATTGCTGTTGCCCTCGCTGGTGAACGGGATGCTGGTTTGCCGAACGAGTTCGTACAGAAACTGCCGCAAACTGCGGAGCGTGACCGGCACCCCGGCTGTTTGAGACTGCCGTTCGAGAGTGGTTTCGAGTTGTTGCAAAAGCGTGTAGAACACATACAGGTACTCGATCTCAACGGCATCCTGGGTGTCACGATACACGTAGCGCAACAAGTCGATCAGGCGGTAAAGTGTTCCAATGATTTCGGTGGGTTGCTCGGTGGGCCAACGCAAAAACAGGGTCTTGAGCAGCGGATCGTTTTGGCCCAGTTCGCGCAGGTCTCGCTCCGACAAATAAACCCATTGGCGACTCAGAATCAACTCCTGGATATGCACCAGCAACGGGCGGGTTTGCGCCCCAATTTCTAACTGCCCCGCCTTACCCCCCGGCGCATCCACCACCGCCTGTAAATTGCGAATCCGGGCGTAGTGTTGCACAAACGGGTGGTTTAATACCTTCACCACGTGCCGATAGTGAAACTTGGGAATGCGGAGGTCCCGGCCATCCTTCGTCCGAAATTCATGCACCGTCCGTTGCATCTCGAACAGCGTGTCGATGAGCGTGAAGAGCAGCGAGTTCCGCAACGAGAGACCCATTGTCACGTTCAAATCCGTCACCGACTCATCCAGCGCATATAACATCGGCACCAGCATCGACTCATCAGCCAGGACAATAGCGGTTTTCCCAAACCCCTCACTCTTATCTCCTACCTCCTCACTCCGCCATTGTTTATAAATTTGCCCCGCCACTTTGGTTTGCATACTGGCGTTGGGAACCCCCACAATGCGGATGTGTTTGGGCAGATCGGTCAGGGTTTGACCAATTTGTTCGTGGTTTTCTTTGGTAAAAAACCAGCCGCTTTCGAGGTAACGCCGGAGGAACAATCCAGCTTCCTGCTTCTTATCGTCGAGGTAGTAGCGGTCAACATCCCAGATCATCCGGGCTTTTTTACCTTTCAGCAGGGTTTCCATAATGTCGGATTCGGCCCGACTGAGGGCGTTGAATCCTACAAAATAGATCATCTCGTAGTTGGGATTGTCGCGAACGCGCTCCACTACCTGCTCGGCCAATTGGCGGTAGGCCATGCCCCGATAGGCGAGTTCCTGGGCAATCAGGCGTTCATGGAGAGCATGGTAGGCCGCATTGAGGTTTTCAAACAGCCGGAAATAGCGCGAGGTGCCAGCGGTCGTATGCAGGGCATCGGCACCGGGCGGCAAATCGAGTTGCCAGCGTTCGAGGGCTTTAGCTTCGGTGAGGTACTCGAACAGATAATCAGGCTTCACCATGTGCTGGTCGATACGGTCGAAATCGGTTAACAGCACTGAGGCCCAGCCGATAAACTGCTCAAACTCAACCTCCGGGTCAATCACCCGAAACACCTCGAACAGTTCAAACAGCAAGCCCACCTGATCGATCAACTGCAACCCGGCGGCCTCGGTCACAAAATCGTCGATGGCAGTTGCGTGGGGGGCCAAGAACGGTTTGTCCGACAATTTGCCCAGTTCGTCCAGAAACACCGCAACGGCCCGGCGTGTAGGCAAAATCACCCAAACGTGGTCGAAACCGTTTGGATGGCTGTCAAAAACTTTTCGGGCTGTTTGTTGAAGAAACGTCACGGGACAAGAGGAGTTCTGCTGGTACAGACCCTATTCGTTAAACACGATTTAAGCATACTGCGTGCAGAAATCGGTAATACATCGTAAATAGTCGGTACTGGTTTCGTTCCGGCTTAAGGCTTGCCTGTGGAGTATTTGCCATTTTTGGCCGTAGGATGCGGACAATAGCTGCGGCTGACGAGTTTGCTTGAACAGTGTTCCAAAATCTATATTCGTCTCCTTTGTGGACGAGTGAGCCAGTTGAACTAAGACCATTGTCGCGAGCCTGCTTAGCCGTTGATTCGATTACATTATACATTCTCATAGTGCCTTCGATGATAAAACTCAACTTGCGCCGAAGGCATTCAGCTTTCATAAATTCAACCAGCGTGTTAGAAAACTCCTGCGTCATATTCGGAGCTTCCTGCCCATAATAGGCCTGGATTTGCTTGTAGCTTGGGTGATACTCTCTATACTCATCACCATTGATAACTACAAAATCAGTCCTTGAATTAGCTGTAAGGGACGCTATCAGTTTAGTTTTTCCCGAAGCAGGTTGTCCACCTAATAGTATGGCATTAGGCTGCCCCTCTGCTTTTCTTTTTGTCTTTAAGTCTTGTGAAAGGAGACGTTTTACTCTTTCCAATTCATGTGACACAACCCCGGTTAAGGGTCGATTTCCGGGTAGATTCACTTTGTCTGTATTAAATCAATATTTTCTATTTTATAACAGCATATGCTTGCGAAACGCCATATTTCTCTCTCAAAAAAGGTACATACTCGTCCTTTATTTTTGCCAGCAAAGTCTCCAGATTCTGTCCCTTATAGATCATGTCAATTTCGTTACGTAACTCCAATATTCGGCTTGTCAGTTGGCTATAATCTTCATTAGATTGAACCTCTTCATCCTTCTCATCAAAACCATGCCAGTCATACTCATCCAGCAAGCGATTCCGCTTTTGGTTGTATTCAGCGATCATCTTGCCAATCACTGCAATAGCGACATCATACTCGACCCATGAATTGTGATTATCCGCTGCCATAGTCGTGTTCATTTATCCTTCTCAGCCTAACATATTCCAAAGGTCAATAATTTCAACGGGCCAAGCAAGCGGTCCTTGATGCATTCGGTCTCTCCCGCGTTTCCACCATTCCGATGTTCATTTCGGCGATGCTGGCCCAAAGCGGGTCAGTGGAGAGTCCCAGTTAAAGGGAAAACATGAAACAACCGTTAATCAAACAAATACCAGTCGACCCCAAAGCCGAAACTCCGGCGCATGGCCAGATAATTGGGCGAAACGTAATAGCCAGGGGCAAACACACCCTGATTGACGTGAGCCATTTTTACGAATAAACGAGTCCGGTTGATTCGGAAATTGGCGAACACATCGGCCATTACATACCCTTCGACCTGTTGTTTGTTCTGGAGGTGAAACTGTTGGGTGAGCGGCATATAGGCATCGGCAAAATAGGCCGACTTGTAGTGCAGTTCGACCCCTGTCTGGATAAACAGGACTTTTTTGAAAATGAAATCATACGTGGCCCGGGCATTCAGAAACAGCTTGGGTGCCCGCATAATGTCGCTGCGGGAAATAAGCGTATAATAGCCTTGTGTCTGTGCTTTCCAGCGGCCTTTGCCCGCCGAGGCCCCCAACCCAACCCTCACCATGCTGAATGCACTGCTCAACTGCCGGGGCAGAGCATCCTCATCGAAATACACGTAGTTATTCAACAGGAAATAGTCTAAGCCGGGTTGAATCTGCACCGTTTTGTATCGCAAATTCAGTGTGCCATAGGCGTGTTGTGTGCCGCGCAACCCAAAATTGTTCGACCAGCTATAGTTGTTGCTCTCAAATCGCTGTTGCAGCAGGGTTGGCGACGCAAAAACGCTTCGGTAACCCACCGTGGCAAAGCGGGTCTCCAGTTGACCTTCAAGCCGAAGGTCGCGGCCAACGAGGTATTCTCCCTCTGCCGTAAGCCGGGTCAGGCTGTCGGGGAAATAATAGCCCAGCCAAAGGCCCAAAAACGTTTCCTGCTTCAGTCTCGGATTGTTATACGTGCCCCAGAAAGAGGTTGAATCTAACTTGCTGGGCAGCCGATTGTAGCGTCCCTGCTGGCTGTATACCCGACTCCGGAGGTAGGCCCGGTAGTTAAACCCTTTGAAATCTCCTTTTATACCAAACTGATTTTCGAGCAGACGGTAGCGATTATCCTGAAACGTAGCCGAGCTATCAAGTTCGGCTTTTCGGGTGGCATCCGGGTATTGCGACGGGTCAATCTTCGGATAAGACCGGGTCAGGGTCGAGTCAGTTTGCAGCTGATAGTCGTTGAAACTGTTGATCTGCCGCAGGTAATCGAGCCGGTGAAAGAGTTGAAAACCCTCGGCCAGTTTATATTGATGATAGAGGTGCCACATATTGCGCAGTTCTTTGCCGTCAGCGCGGCCCAAATAGGGGTTGCCTTCATAATAGAACTGATCCAGCGTTCCATCAGCGCGAGGGTTCGGTAACACCCCGCCCTGTTCGGGTGTATCGTGACTAAGGTGATTGAAGTGGGCGAGCAGCGTATATTTTTCATCTTTGGTGCGGTAATTCATATGGCCCACAAAGGCCCAGCTTTGCGCTAAAAAAATGTCGTTGGAACTGGCCGTTAGCGTTTGTGCACCAAATTGTTTGCGGGAAGTAATACGCTGCGCATTGAAACCAATATTAAAACGGGGGTTAATATTCTGACTGAAATCGAAATTCAACACGTTCTGATTTCGGCCGCCCAGCACAAAATACATCCGCGTAAACGGCGATTTAGTATCGTAGTACTTGATCTGACTTTGTTGGTACGCATAGGGCAAAAACACCGAATAGCCCGTTTGTGCGCCAATTTGGGTGGGTTCCTGGTAAAAAACGGGACGCAATGCCGTGCCGAGGTTTCCTAAATCCTGGTAGAGATTACCGTTGCGCTGCACGAAATTATACAGGTGAACACCATCCAGCAGTGTATCGGTTGTGAACAGGGTTTTGCGGTTGTTCAACACATCGGCTTCCAGATAGTAGCGCGTTGTGCGGGGACCATAAATCACCTTTGTGGAGTCGTCGATAGCCCCCCGCCCCGTCGAAGAGGACCCACTCGCACCGGGCCGCCCCCCGGTTTGCCCCCCAAAGCCCCCCGCTCGGCCCGGCAAAGTTGAACCCGGAAATCCCTGTGCCAGCACTGCCTGATTGAACATGGCCGCACTGAGACAAATACTGATCAGGAAAACGAGTCGGGCGAAAAATGAGAACGTGGTCAATGGAAACTGGAGTTGATTGGGGTCAGACAAGGGGCATTCTGAAATAATGGCCCGCCATCATTTAATAACGCAAAAATAAGTCAAAACGCCGTAAGCTGAGGTCCATGTGGTCAGGTTAAGCATTTTTAGGAATAATCGCTCCCACAATCTGTTCCCAAAAAGCGGCTTCGTCGTCTAACAAACGCATGGCTACAGGCAAATAATACAACGGTAAGTTGGCCCGTTCCTCAGCACGAAGCAAGGGATCAATTTTCACCCAGTCCTTTTCGGTAGTGAGCAGCATGGCACCCGTTGGTAAGCCCTGAATCATTCGATCCACATCAGCACGGGTATAAGCATAGTGATCCTTGAAGCGATGGTGGCGAAGCAGCGAAAATGTTTGGCTGACGTAGTTTTCCAGCGGATCGGCGTTGGCTAATCCTGAAACCAGCACGACCGTTTTTTTTTCATTAAATTCAAGTAACTGATTATTAACTGGTTCGGGCATTCCGTAGCACAAACTCGAAAAAAAGATTGGGGTTTCAGTAACTTTGTAGGGAGCTATTTCGTCTATAACCCGCTGTTTTTCGATAGCCAACAGATTATCCGGGCATTTGGTCACCACAATCAGGTCGGCTCGTTTGGCACCGTGCCGCCGTTCGCGTAGCCGACCCTCCGGAAAAGGGTGGTCACGGTGGAAAGGACGGCTATAATCGGAGAGCAAAATAGAGAGGTGGGGTTTTACGGCGCGATGCTGGAAAGCGTCATCAAGCAACACCAGATTAACATCGGGGCACTGTTCAGCTAGTTGTTGTAAGCCTTCCACCCGGCGTTCGGCAACGGCAACAACCAGTTGACGGCCAAATTTTCGAAATAGCTGCGTTGGTTCGTCGCCAATAGTCTGGGCGGTATCAGCCGAACCGGCCAACCGAAAACCAGTTGTGCGTCGGCCGTATCCCCGGCTCAGGGTTGCCATTTGTATTGAAAATTGGTTGAATTGCTCTGCTGGCAACGTACCACTAAGTAACTTCTGCACCAAAAACTCAATCATCGGTGTTTTACCGGTTCCGCCAACCGTCAAATTTCCGACACTGATAGATTTTTGTTTGGGCTTAAAAACAGGTTTTATCTCCCTATCATACAAACAGTTACGATAGTCGAGTAGTTGACCATATAAAGCACTGAACGGGCGCAGGAATAACGTTGACACAAAAAGACAATTACAAATCTGAGATTTCTTTGTTTTATTCGCATTCAAAAGTACCACAATTCCTATTCCCAATACCCCCTGACACCGCCCCACAGTATCTATGGCCTTAGTATCCGACTACCTGAAACATACGCTTCAATTTCGATTTGAAGCCGGTACGTCGAGGGGCGTGTTAACAGAGAAAGACTCGTATATAGTTCGTATCTACGATAACGAGAATCCTGCTGTTATGGGCCTGGGGGAGTGTGGCCCACTTCGGGGACTAAGTTTGGACGACCGGCCCGACTTTGAGCAAAAACTCACTGAACTCTGCCAGTATTTCAGCAAGCTCGACCTCCAACTGTTTTCCTGGAATGTTCCTATTGTTCTGAATCAATTGATCGGTCAGGAATTACCCAGCATTTTGTTTGGCTTTGAAACGGCCATGCTCGATTATCTGTCGGGAGGGCAACGAATTATCGTCGATAATGATTTCGTGCGCGGAGCACGAAGTTTGCCCATCAATGGCCTGGTCTGGATGGGTGACCCGCCTTTCATGCAACGCCAGATCGAAGACAAGCTGGCCGATGGCTACACCACCCTGAAACTGAAAATAGGAGCCATCGACTTTGAACAGGAACTCGATTTACTGGCTTCGATCCGGGAACGTTTCTCGCCCGATCAAATTACGATTCGGGTTGATGCCAACGGCGCATTTGCTACCGACGAAGCAATGGAGAAGCTAAGTCGTTTATCGGCTTTTCAGTTGCATTCCATTGAGCAACCTATTCGAGCTGGAGACCCCGACATGATGGCCGAGTTGTGTCGGCAATCGCCCGTTCCGATTGCCCTTGATGAAGAACTGATTGGCCACATGGAATATGTGGATAAATTCAGGCTGCTGAAAAAAATCCAACCTCAGTTCGTCGTCTTAAAACCCACGCTGATTGGTGGTCTTCGCCACGCCGACGAATGGATTGAACTGGCCAACCGACTCAATATTGGCTGGTGGATCACATCAGCCCTGGAATCAAATATTGGGCTGAATGCCATTGCACAATACACGGCAAAATACCGGCACCTCCTGCCCCAAGGGTTAGGCACGGGTCAACTGTACCACAATAATTTTGATAGCCCACTTCGCACCGAAAATGGGCAAATCAGGTATGAGACTGGGGGGGAGTGGAAACTGGAAACAGTGATCAACGAACAGTGATCAGCCAATAGTTTGCTTATTCTATAAATGCTTGTGAATAAGCAAACTGTTGGCTGATCACTGTCTAGTTACTTCCCAAACAGGCCACCCAGCATACCGCCAAGGCCACCACCGCCCTGCTGTTGCTGTCCACCGCCACTGCCGCCCATGAATCCACCGGCAACGCGCATCAGATCGCCCATGTCGAGTTTGCCGTCGGCCATTGCCGTCGAAGCCATGCCCATCCAATCAACACTGGCTGCTTCCTCATTACCAGTTGCCTGCTTCATGATTCCTCCCACATCCACACTGGGATCATTTGGATCAGTTGCTTTGTTAAAGAATTTTTCAAGAACCATCGGTACAACCGCACCGGCAATGCCATTGGCAACACTCTGCGACACACCTAAACGACCCATCAGGCTACCCACAACATTGTTCATGATGCCGCCCATAACTGGATTTTGCAGGTTACTGGCTCCACCCTGCTGCCCCATGATCGTACTGAGTAAACCCCCTACATTGCCGCCCTGAGCCTGCTGCGTCAAGCCCCCCATAATTCCTTCCATGACCGATTGCATGGCGGTTTCATTTTTCTCGTTTGGAACAGCGGGGTTATTGATAATCGCGTCGCCCGATTGCTGACGAACCAGGTTCATTAATGTTTCTAACACGGTTGAAGTCTGTTTAAAGGTTAAAATGACAAGTTTATTTATTGATTTCCAGTCCGAAAAGTAGGCATAAAATGGCAACGGTTTACAACATGCGCCGTAAATTAGCCCGAAATCGACTTCATGCCCTATGACGAAGAAACCCCGCAAGAGTAACACATCCGAAAAAATACCGGACACCCCCAAAACTGAAACGGTTTCCGAAACTAAGTCCGCAGATGTGCCATCGGCTCTCGAACAAACCATTAAGCCACTCTTAGCTGATTTATTATATCCCAGCGAATCTGATGAACCACTAACTTTTGTGACGTGCTATCTTAAACAGGAAAGCCCTCTCACTGGCAGTCAGATCGAAGAATGGTTGATGTTGCCCCCGGCTGTTTTTGTAGAAGAAATCCCGGAAACCAACTTCTGGGAGCCAGTCATCAGGGACGAGGAATGGTATGGGGAGGCCGAAAAAAAACGCAGCGAAACGTTCCGGCACTTACAACAGGAAATAGAAAAACAACTCACTACCCGGCAGGTATTCCGCGTTGGCGACACCGAAATAGATATTTTCCTGCTGGGTAGAACAGCCGAAGGCGATCGCGCAGGCTTGAAGACGAAGGTAGTTGAAACGTAAACTCAGTAATTAGCTAATAGTGAACAGTCTGCTTACGCCGGAAATGCTCGTGCGTAAGCAGACTGTTCACTATTAGCTAATTACTGCTCACTGTCAATATGTTGTTGCCATTTTCGGCTCCATAATGAAGTTCAGCAAATCCTGATTCAGCATGGCGTGCTCTGTGTAATACAGCCCGTGTGGTGCTCCATCATAAATTTTATAAGTGGCGTTTATCATCAGGTTGGCTGTCTGCTCACCCGACGATTCAATGGGGACTGTTTTATCGGAATCGCCGTGGATAATTAGAGCAGGAACCCGAATTCCCTGCACATCGGCGCGGAAGTCGGTTTCTGAAAAGGCCCGGACACAGTCGATGGTTGCTTTAGGCGAAGCTAAGTAGGCCCGCACAAAATCACCGTCGAGCATCGCCTGACTAACGGGCTTGCTAATCATACTGACTCCATAAAACTGTTTGGCAAACGTTTGCAGAAAATCAGCCCGGTCTTTCTTGATGTTGTCTACCATTCCATCAAAAACTGACTGATCAACCCCATCCGGGTTATCATCCGTTTTGAGCAAAAACGGGGTAACCCCACCAACCAACACCACTTTCGCCACGCGGGCACCATTGTGGCGACTCATGTAGCGGGCAATTTCACCAGCCCCCATCGAGAACCCCACAAGCGTTACGTTCTGAAGATTTAACTCATCTAGAACCGCTTTTAAATCGTCAGCAAACGTATCGTAGTTATATCCGTCGAATGGCTTCGACGATTTTCCAAAGCCGCGCCGATCATAGGCAATGCAGCGAAGGCCCTGTTGAGGAAGTTCTGTGAGTTGATACTCCCACATTTGGTGATCTAATGGCCACCCATGAATAAACACAACGGGTTGACCCTGACCGTAATCTTCATAAAAAAGGCTTACGGGTTCGTTCTGGCGATTGTCGCCGGTTTTGATGTAAGGCATAACGTTAATTGGTTAGTAACACAATCTACTAACTCTACCTTACGACAATAGTTTTTTAACTAGTGTTGTTTCTATGACTTTCTGGCGTAGTGATCCAGCCGAAGGGCGGCCCATTTATGCGTGGCTAAATCGAGTAGTGTGAGTGCCTGTATCATGGCCTCATCCAATGGCATCGACAAAGGGGTAATCGGAATGGCTTCGAGCAGGCCCAACTGATTAAGTTGTTCCTGATTAAGGGTGAGTCGGCCACAAAACGCCACAACCGGAATTTTATGAGGCTCGGCTAAACGCGTGAGACCAGCCACCACTTTGCCCGACATCGTCTGTTCGTCGAGGCTTCCTTCACCCGTGATAATCAGATCAGTACGGCTTATTTCTCCCGCCATGTCAAGCACTTCAGAAACAAGATCAAAGCCATTTTGAAACGTTGCTTTCAAAAATACCCGTGCTCCATATCCAAGCCCACCAGCGGCACCACTTCCTGGCTGGTTAGCCTCGTCGATACCAAAGTCCCGTTTTAATACGTGGTCAATGGCTCGCAATCCCCTATCCAGCTCCCGCACCATTGGCGGGCTTGCTCCTTTCTGAGGACCATATATATAGGCGGCTCCGTTCAGGCCATACAGGGGATTTTCGACATCGCAGGCAACACGAAATTTAACATCCCGCAGGTTCACATCAAACGAAACCCGTCGAATCCGATCAACATCCTGCATCGACTGTCCAATGGGTCGCAGGGGCGTGTTATTCTTGTCCAGAAACTCGTATCCCAAAGCCGAAGCCATGCCAATGCCGGCATCGGTTGTGGCACTACCCCCAATGCACAGGACCACTTCCCGAACGCCCCGATCAATGGCATCCCGAATCAACTCACCAGTTCCGAATGTACTGGCTACTAGTGGATTACGCTCGTTAATTTTGAGCAAATTCAGGCCCGATGCCTGGGCCATTTCAACAAACGCCGTTCGGCCATCTCCCGAAATACCATAGGTTGCCTTTATCGGGCGGAACAGGGGGTCATTAACCCGGATGGTTCGGAGATGTCCTTTTGTTGCCGTTGTGAGTAACTCAGCGGTCCCTTCTCCCCCATCGGCTACGGGCCGTAGTGTGGTGTGTAAAGTGGGGTGAAAAGCCAATAAGGCTCTCTTCACACAACCGGCAACTTCGGTTGCTGTTAGAGAACCTTTGAACTTATCAGGAGCTATGAGTACACGCATGCCCCAAACATCGGCATTCCTGTGCAATTATCCCACCCACAGAGTAACAATTGTAGCTTTATTTATATTGTAATATGTGCGTTTTACCGAGACACATGAAGCATACCGGTATGAACAGCCTAATCTCGCGCCCATTTTTTCTCGATATCTTCCAGACTTAAGCCTTTCGTTTCGAAAACAATGTATTTAGCGAACAACAGACCAACCAATACAACGCCCGTATAAATCATGAAAATACCCCCGTTGGTTCCCAGCGAAGTAGCTGCCAGAATGGGGAAGGTAAAGCTAACCCAGAAGTCGAAAAACCAGTGGTAGAAACTACCCAAACTGGTGGCAAACCCACGAATCCGAAGTGGATACACCTCCGAAATGAGCAGCCAACCCAGCGGCCCCAAACTAATGGCGAAGAAGAAAATATAGACATACACCCCGCCTACCGATAACACACGCAGGAGATCAGGCCCCAACGAATCTTTAAAGAAAAAGGCAAAACTGATCGTCGCCAACGACACTGCTGTTCCAATCAAACCAGTGTACAACAAGGGTTTGCGGCCCCATTGATCAAGAAAGCGCACCGCCACCAACGTACTGAGTGTGTTGACTACACCCACCCCAACCGTGGCCATAATGGCGGTGTTCCCCGACCCAAACCCGGCCATGCCGAAGATTTTAGTGGAGTAATAGATAACGGCGTTGATGCCCGAAAACTGCTGAATAAAAAAAATGCCGATGCCGATGAGCAATGGAATCCGCAGGCGACTCGAAAACAGTTCGCGCCAGTCGGTCTTCCGGTTTTTCTCGGTCTGATTGGCCCGGCTAATATCGGCCAGTTCGAGGTGAGCCTTATCGGTTTCGTGGATGCGGGTAAGCACTTGCAGGGCTTCGTCATTACGGCCCTTACTGACCAGCCAACGGGGGCTTTCGGGCACCAGGAACATACCAATTAACAACAGAGCCGCTGGAACAATCCCCGTTCCGAACATGAGCCGCCAGCCGTTTACTTGCTCGGAGAAGGCATAGCCGCTGACATACGACAACAGAATGCCGATGGTGATGGCCAACTGAAAAAACGTGACTAACCGGCCCCTAATTTCGCTTGGCGCGATTTCGGCAATATAAAGCGGCACCGAAAACGACACGATACCAATGGCTAGGCCCAGCAACAACCGGCCCGCAATGAGCCATTCGGGTGAGGGGGCAATGGCCGTCAGTATTGATCCGACCACGAACACCAAAGAAGCCAGAATATTGATGCGTTTGCGACCCATGCGGTCGGCCAGTTGGCCACTCAGCAGTGAGCCAGCCATGCCGCCCATCAGCACGGCAGACACGGCCCAGCCTTCGGCGGTTTCGGAGAGTTGCCACTCCTGTTTAATAAAGGGCAGGGCGACGTTGATCACGCCCGTGTCGAAGCCAAACAAAAGGCCGCCGGTGGCAGCAACAGCGGCAATAAAGTACAGTAATACGGTTTTGCTCATGGCAGAGGGTTTAATTGGGGCCACAAGCTACGAAAAAGGAGGGAAACGCGGACGGTTGGCCGTCCTCCTATCCCATCAGCACCCCCTGAAAAACCTCGTCTAACTTGGCCACCGGGCGAATTTTGATTTTGTAATCGCTCGCTTCTACGCCTTTGAGGTTGTATTTCGAGACGAAAATCTCTTTAAAACCGAGCTTCTGCGCTTCGGCTATACGTTGCTCAATCCGGCTGACGGCCCGCACTTCGCCCCCCAATCCAATTTCAGCGGCAAACGCCACAGTGGACGGAATCGCGATGTCTTCGTAGGACGATACAATGGCCGCGCACACCGAGAGGTCAATAGCCGGATCTTCCACTTTGAGGCCGCCCGCAATGTTCAGAAACACGTCCTGTTGCCCTAAACGGAAGCCACCGCGCTTTTCCAGCACAGCCAGCAACATCTGGAGCCGTTTGCTGTCGAAGCCCGTGCTGCTGCGTTGGGGCGTGCCGTAGGTCGAAACGCCGACAAGTGCCTGAATTTCAATCATTAGTGGTCGATTTCCTTCGAGCATGGAACCGATGGCCACCCCGCTCAGGATTTCGTCGCGCTGCGAGATCAGGATTTCGGAGGGGTTGGTCACCTGCCGAAGACCGGAACTAAGCATTTCGTAGATACCGAGTTCGGAGGTGCTGCCGAAGCGGTTTTTAGTGGTACGGAGAATTCGGTAGGTAGTGTGGCGGTCGCCTTCGAAACTCAGGACGGTATCGACCATATGCTCCAAAACTTTTGGCCCGGCAATGGTGCCTTCTTTGGTGATGTGGCCAATCATGAACACCGGCACCCCCGATTCTTTGGCATATTTCATGAACTCAGCCGTACACTCCCGCACCTGCGACACGCTCCCCGCCCCCGACTCCACCAGCGACGAGTGCATGGTTTGAATGGAATCGATGATGAGCACTTCCGGCTCAAAATGCTCCACTACCCGGAAAATATTCTGGGTGGAGGTTTCGGTCATCACGTGGCAGTCGCTGGTGGGGGCATCCAGTCGTTCGGCCCGCATCTTGATTTGATGCTCACTTTCTTCGCCCGACACATAAAGCACCCGCGTGCCGGGCAGGGTCATGGCAATTTGCAGCATCAGCGTTGACTTGCCAATGCCCGGCTCCCCGCCAATCAGCACGAGTGAACCCGGCACAATGCCCCCGCCCAGAACCCGGTTCAATTCGGCATCGACCGTAACAGTACGGGGTTGTTCTTCGTAATTAATGGCGTGGAGTGCTTTGGGTTTTGGGGCGACTTTCTGGGAGCCGCCCGTTGTCACGCGCCAGTCGCCTTTATCGGGTTCGTCTTTCTGGACAACCTCTTCCACAAATGTATTCCACTCGCCACAGGCCGGACAGCGACCCAACCATTTGGGGGATTGCTGCCCGCAACTCTGGCAGAAATAAGATGTTTTGATTTTAGCCAAGTTACCTAATGCGTAATGGTGAATCGCACCGGCGAACCGGCATAATGATGAATGAATAAAATGGAGCGTCAATTAAACCTAAAAAGGCATATTGCGTCCAAGCGTTAAATGACGATTACGCATCATTACGCATTCATAAAACGCCATTCCCTAAAAATAAGTTGGCTTCGGCACGCCGATTGATGGGGGAAAGCGTTAGTTCATTTGTCAACCTGTTAACTACACAACAAATCGTATGAACCATACAACCAGTCCCATGAAAAAAGTCCTTCTTTTAGCAGCCATCGCCATTCTACCAGCCGTTTCGTTTGCCCAGGGTTCGTTTCAGTTCGGCATTAAAGGCGGAGTGAATCTTTCAAAATTTTCGTTTGGCTCCGACGTGGTGACGACTCGCCTGAACGCAAATGGCTCGCCAGCAGTGGGCGTGAATGGTCAGCAAGTTCGTGATAACCTGCGCGAAAGCCTTAATTCCCGCACGGGAACAGCGTTTGGGGTGTATGCCCGCTTTGGCAGCAACCTCTATATTCAACCCGAAGTCCTGTATTCGACCAAAGCCAGTTCATTTGATATCATCCGAACCGATAACGGCCAAACAACAACCCAAACGGTCAATATTTCGACCACCAGTTTCGATGTTCCCGTTTTGCTTGGTTTGAAAGGCGGCCCGTTACGAGTAGTGGCTGGACCGGTTTTCTCATTCCGGGTTGGCGACAATCAGCGTTTTAGCGAAGCTCTACGTCAATATACGACGGGTTCACTAAACGATGCCTGGTCAAAAGCCTATTATGGGTATCAAATTGGGGGTGGACTTGATTTAGGCCGCCTGGGGATCGACGTTCGGCGCGAGGGGAGTATTTCTGATATTTCGGCCGTGAAACTGGGCGAAACTGGTCAGGCTGAATTTAGCCAGAAATTAAAATCGTGGCAGGTGACACTGGCCTACAAGATTTTTTAGACGATAAATAAACCGTTGCCCTGCCTCCCATTGGGATTTGGGCAACGGTTATCCGTCCAATTAACCCACTATATTGAAAAATTTCGGATTCTGGATTTAAGGCTGGCACATGAATAGATGGCACTGGTCCGCTGGTGCGGTCAGCAATAATCCGACATCCCAATTCCAGTTAGTTCAGTAAATTCTGGTGGTAACGGCTCAATCGTTCGAAAATATCTTTTGTCCGCCGACGTGACACTGACACTTCCCGCCCATCGACCATACGAATGGTCCGGTCGTTACCAAATACTCCCCGGCGGGCATACCCCAGGTTAACGATGTGGGATTTGTGAACCCGCAGAAATACTTCCCCATCCAGTGTCCGTTCAAACTCCTTCAGCGTTTTCGAAATCAAATACTTTTTCCGGTCACGAGTAAACAGAAACGTATAGTTGCCTTCGCCCTGCAAACAGGTAATATCATCTACTGAGATCATAACTGTACGATTCAGGTAGGGCAGTGCGATTCGCTGAATTCCCCGTTGATAGGTCGCAGGAAAATGTGGGAGTACTGGGAGTGGCTGAGTATTGTTTAGTGATTCCATGGGGTAGTGCTTTTGTTCTGATTGGGATTGAGTTCTTGAACAAAACTACCGGAAGCGAGTCGTTTTCCCATGAGTTGAAGCTTGAACACATAACTTCACTTCATACATATACCACTGATTATCAATTATTTAGATAATATTTTAACCTATATTTTAAGTAAATCCCCCCGGCTGAATACGTAAAACTACGTGACAGGCCGGGGGGATTTTTTTGTGGAGAGAAACGGAAAGCTACTGTATTCTTAATTTACATCCAGGGGTTGACGTTCCTGCATCCGGTCCATAAACATCTGTGCCCGGCGACGTGAGATTTTAACCTGCTGACCGTCGGTTAGTTCAAGTTCACCTTCTTTTTTCACGTAAAACTTACGAACGAAACTCAGATTAACGATGCATGATTTGTGGACACGAACAAAGGCCTGTCCATCCAGCAATGTCTCATATTCTTTGAGCGTGCGCGACACCAGCATTTTGGTGCCATCTTTCAAAAAGAAATTTGTATAGTTACCACAGCCTTCCAGCCGAACAATTTCATCGACAGACACGGTCCGTTTGCGATCATAAAAAGGAATCAATAATTTCTGGAGGCAACCTGATCCGGCATTTTTGTCAGTGCTTTTCGGAAAAGGCATCGTCATGCTGTCGAGGAAAGATTCGGATGTCATGGTGTTCATGGCGTTTTGAATTGAAAGGTAAAAACGTTGATTTAGTCGAATGAAGACAAGCAGCGATGCAACTTGTTAAGGACAGGCAATTTTCAATCAGCTTACCATCGTATAGACAATAATCAGACCCTTTCTTGATTGAGAATAATCTAACCTTTTGGTATGATTGAGTAATAGTACTTACTGTCAATAAGTTAGGCAACGGTTTGCAAATTAACCTACCGCATATGTAGAGTAATTACGTTTTCGAAAATTGTGTATACTATTCGTCAATGTGTGTATTTTTCTCCACACTATTGGCCTTTAATCAACACCCTGATATAGTATCACGATGGTTGTGGAATGCTTATCTTTGCTCCACAGGTCAACCGGAACGATAGAATGCTGGATAAAGTAAAAGAGCTTTTGCACGAAGTCGACCAATTTACGGTCAACTCTAAGGAGGAATTAGAACAGTTCAGGCTGCGGTTTGTCAGCCGGAAAGGGGTAATGGGCGATCTGTTCGATGGCTTAAAACTGGTTGCTCAAACGGAGCGTCGCCTTGTTGGACAGGAACTTAATGAACTAAAAAACAAAGCGTTAGATCGGTTTCAGCAACTCTCTGAAGCAGTTGAAAACCAACCAAACGGGCAACAGGGGCCATCCGTTGATTTAACGCTGCCCGTGGTTTCTAACGCAACAGGTACACAACATCCACTCTCGCTGGTTCGCCAGCGCATTATCCAGATTTTTGAGCGGATTGGCTTTAACGTTGCCGATGGCCCGGAAATAGAAACGGACTGGTATAATTTCGGTGCGCTTAATTTCCCCGAAAATCACCCGGCCCGCGATATGCAGGACACCTTTTTCGTGGACAAATCGACGGTTAGTCAATCCAACGATCTGTTGTTGCGTACGCATACGTCGAACGTACAAATTCGATTGATGGAGCAACGCAGCCGCGAGGAAACGTTTCGGCCTATACGCTCTATTATGCCGGGCCGGGTCTACCGGAACGAAACGATTTCGGCCCGTGCCCATTGCCAGTTTCATCAGGTAGAGGGGCTTTATATCGACCGCAATGTGGGGTTTAAAGACCTAAAAGACACCTTATACCATTTTGTGAAAGAGATGTTCACGAAGGACACCAAGATCCGGTTCCGCCCGTCGTATTTCCCTTTCACCGAACCCAGTGCCGAAATCGACATCTCATGCCAGATTTGCCACGGATCGGGCTGCAACATTTGCAAACACACAGGCTGGGTCGAGATTGCCGGCTCCGGCATGGTCGATCCGCAGGTACTCATCAACTGTGGCATCGACTCTGAGGAATATACCGGCTTTGCATTTGGAATGGGCATCGAACGGATCACAATGCTCAAATACGAAGTTCGCGACCTCCGCCTGTACTTCGAAAATGACGTTCGGTTTTTAAAGCAATTTGAAGGACTTTAACTAAAGAGTGAAAGAGCGAAAGAGTGAAAGAGCGAATTTCCAGCACTCTTTCACTCTTTCGCTCTTTCACTCATTCACTCTTATGTCTCCTATCCGATTAGCTGACCTTGCCTATGCCGTAGAATCCGTTATGGAGCAAAACTTCGCGGGCAAGGGATTCTGGGTTGTAGCCGAAACCAGCGACATCAAGAACTACCCCGACCGGAACTATTGTTTTCTGACGCTGGTAGACCGCGACAGTGGTTCGTCGGGCGGTCGCGACACGGTGGCTAAGATGGAAGCGGCAATCTGGCGCAAGAATTACGCCATCATCCGCGAGTTTGAGCAGGCAACGGGCGTAGCTTTCTCCCGCAATATTTCGGTATTACTGTTTGTGTCGGTGGCTTTTCACCCCGTTTATGGAATGCGACTGGAGATTCACCAGATCGACCATTCTTATACAATGGGCAATTTGGAGCGCGAACGGCAGGCTATTCTCGATACGCTCGTGCGCGATCATGCAGAAGTTGTCTGGCAGGAAAACGGGGTTTATATCACGGCCAATCAATTACTTCCGCGCCCATTAGCCTGGCACCGGATTGCCCTGATTGCCGCTCCCAACTCCGATGGCTGGCGCGACTTTCGCCATGAACTTCGTCATAACCCGTTTGGGTATAGCTACCACATCGACGAATACCTGACCCAGGTGCAGGGACAAGGGGCCGACCGTGCCATTTGCGGGCAGTTAGACCGGATTCGGGACAGTGGCATTGCCTATGACGCGGTCGTGATGGTGCGAGGGGGAGGTTCACAACTCGATTTTGGGTCGTTCGACACCCTGCGGGTGGGGTTGGCGGTGGCCCTGTTTCCAATACCTATTTTAGCGGGGATCGGTCATGAACGGAATGTGAGTATTGCCGACATGCTGTGCCATCAGAGTGTGAAAACACCCACCAAAGCAGCCGCCTTTCTGATTGACCATAACCGACAGTTCGAGGAACAATGTTTGCGTCAGTTTGGGCGGTTGGCCGAAGCCGCCCGTGAGCGTTTACTGGCTGCCCGCGAGAATTTGAGCCAGCAATCGGAGCGTTTTCGATTTACTACACACGATTATCTGAAGAATCGACACCTCGAATTGACAGAAAAAAGCGTTACCCTCAAACACCTCGATCCGTCTAACCTGCTTAGACGAGGCTATGCCATGATCATGCGTGACGGTCGGATCATCACAAAAACCTCAGCCTTAGCCATTGGCGACAAGATTCAACTTCGGCTGGGCGATGGAATCACCAACGCAGTTATCAGTTAATGACAATGACTTACCAGGAAGCCTACGACCAATTGGTTGATTTGATTGATGATATTGAGAGTGAGGCCACTCCTTTAGACGAGTTGCCGGGTAAAATTCGCCAGGCAACCGACCTTATTGCCTTCTGCCAACAACGGCTCAGAGCCGTTGAAGGCGACTTTCAGGATGCGGTTTCACGGATAAAAACCGGATAAAATTTTAACTTTGCGGTAAAGTGATTAATATGAATAACGCACTTTACCTTACTTTTAGGAATTCCGGTATGAAGGGTTAGTTTTTGTGAGGAATGAATGAGAATCAGTACCGGAACTAACAATCAGAAATACAGATATTTATGAATTTTTTTGCCGCGTTTAACGACACTGTATCGCCCGAGGTTATCAACAAAGCAGCGATCTATGTTGAGGAGTCTGCTCCTAAAACGCAAAAAGCAATTGAGGGGCTTGGTTTAACACTTCTGGGTGGGCTGCTCAAACGCACCACTTCG
Source organism: Cytophagales bacterium (assembly GCA_031411995.1). Taxonomy (GTDB): domain Bacteria; phylum Bacteroidota; class Bacteroidia; order Cytophagales; family Spirosomataceae; genus Rudanella. The sequence goes on along the minus strand of JANOCD010000063.1, from coordinate 14,585 downwards.
GAAATAGGTGTTAACCAACTTTATAATTACATCCAGAAAGGTGATTATGACGGTAGTCTAACGGCGAGTTTATCGACTACATTAAAAGACCCAGCCCAGACTCACACACTTATTACGCACGGTAACGATACGATCAGTCATTTGCTGCCCGCGATGAAAAGTTCGATAGCGAACATGATATCGAGTTATGCAGGTATTCGAAATTCGTCGGCAGTTTCTTTGTTGGGTTTAACATCGGGAATCGTACTCGATGTGTTGGGCAAGCATGTTCGGGATGGGAAAATGGATGCTGAGGCATTAGCAACGGCTTTATTTGAACAACGTGACGAGTTTGTTCAGAAAGTACCGGATAGTCTCATGCCTCAATTGATCGAGAAAGTTGGGCTTCAACAAATTGTTGCGGGCATTGCCGCCCCGTATCGTCGGGCAGTACCCGCTCAGGCTTCAGGTCGTTCAACGGGCAGTTCTGCAGTTCCCATATCGCCTTCCTATGAGTCATCCAATACGGATGGAGACGGCAATAGTTCTCTGGGGAAAATTGGCATTTTTGTCCTCATAGCGGCTGTAATAGGCGTTATTGGCTACATGATCTACTATAATAGCCGCAATCAGGCAATCAACGATCAGGATGTCATTTCAGAAACCACTTCGACTACTGATGTTAGCGAATCAGACACAGTGGCCCGGTCGATGGATGTTCCCATTGATACTACGCAGCGAGCTGTTCCCCGGTCAACCACAACCGTTGTCGGCACCACTCCCCCACCGGCAACACCAGTTGTTCCGGCGGCTGACGGCGGGGCTTTAGCATCTCAACTTAAAAATTACATGGCCGACGTAACGGCACCCAAAGGGCGGACATTCCCGCTCTCGGCAGTGACGTTTCAGCCAGGTTCGGCCAGCCTGACCCCCGGCTCGACACCGATTGTGATGGATATTGCCAATTTTCTGAAGGCAAATCCGGCGGCACAAATCCGCTTGGTTGGCTATGCTAATGATGCGAAGGGAGGAATTACCAACAAGAGCCTTTCTTTTAAACGAGTTAACGCCATCAAGTCGATGCTGGTGGCACAGGGTATTGACTACATTCGGGTCGATGCCATCGGTTTAGGAACAGGGGTTAAAATCAAACCCGGCGACTCCACCGCAACTCGTCAGCCAACCATGAAGAAAATCGACATGAAGGTGGTGTACAAGTAATAGCCTAAACCACGAGCAAGCCATTTTCCCGTAGTTGTTTCCAGACGGGAGAAGATTTAAACCCTTCAAAATCACCTAAATTGGCTTGCTCATAGGCTAATTTTAGTTGTTGCATGGCCATTGGGGCTTCTAAGCTCAGGTGGGGCAACACATTCATGAGCCACTCCCCTACTGGCTCTTCCGTTTCGAGCAACCAGTGATCTTTTTGGCCGTAGAATTCCAGTTCGGCCATTTCCACTACTTTCTTTTGGCCTCCGTGTCCACTCGGCTCGTTTTCAAAGACTTCCATTGTAGGCAGTCCACCGAGCCACACAACCAATGCGTTGGGTCGTTGCTGCTCGTTGGTGCGCTGCCTGATTGCCTTTTCGATGTAGCGGGGCGGAATTGAGGTCGGGGGAACGGTAAAATCAAACCATTTCTGGTGCGGAAACTCAAAGCAAACGCCGTGCATGTAATTGAACAGCGACTTCCGAAGCCCCTCCGCAAACAAATCGTGGTTGGCGCCCAACGGGTCGGCATGGTCGAGATCGTTGTCGGCAAACAGGTTCTGGGGCAAGTCGGGGCCGAGCCGCTGTACATCGAAAGCCGCCGGGTTCACACCAACGGGACTGTGGGCGGTCATGGCAAACCGGTGCCAGAAACCCGATTGCACCACGCCATTCTGAAATAATTGCCGCACCATTTCGAGAGAATCTATAGTTTCCTGCGCGGTTTGAGTCGGAAAACCGTACATCAAATAGGCGTGAACCATGATACCCGCCTGCGTAAAGGCATCGGCAACGCGGGCCACCTGGGCCACCGTAACGCCCTTTTTCATCCGTTCGAGCAGGCGATCTGAAGCCACTTCAAGCCCCCCCGACACGGCAATGCAGCCAGACGCTTTTAACAGTTTGCACAAATCGGGCGTGAAACTGATCTCAAACCGGATGTTTGTCCACCAGGTTACGGTGATGTTACGCCGGATGATTTCGAGGGCCAAATCGCGCATAAGGGCGGGAGGGGCAGCCTCGTCAACAAAGTGAAAACCCGTTTGCCCGGTTTGCTCGATGATTTCTTCGATGCGGTCGCACAAAAGAGCGGCTGTCATCGGTTCATAGCGTTTGATATAATCGAGCGTGACATCACAAAACGAACATTTACCCCAATAGCAGCCGTGTGCCAGCGTCAACTTGTTCCAGCGGCCATCGCTCCACAGCCGGTGCATTGGGTTTACGACTTCGATCACCGAGAGGTAATCCATCAATGGCAGTTCACGATAGTCGGGGGTGCCGGTTTCGCGCTGGGGTACGTCTTTTTCGGTGGCCCCGTTGTGGTAGGTTACCACACCATCTGCGCGTGCAAAAACCCGTTTCACCCTGGCAAGCGGACGGTTTCCGGCGAGGTGATCGAGCAGGGTCAGCAGAGGTGTTTCGCCATCGTCGAGGCTGATAAAATCGACAAAATCGAACACGCGGGGTTCGCGCAAGGAGCGCAGTTCGGTATTCGGATACCCCCCGCCCATCACCACCTGAATGTGCGGATGGTGCTGTTTGAGGTACTGACCGCAGGCCAATGCACCAAATAGGTTTCCCGGAAAGGGTACGGTCAGGCACACCACATCGGGCTTAACGCGCTGAATATGAGTCTCCAGCAAATCCAGTAAAATTGTCGTGATGCGGGTTGGCGGAGCTTGCAGGGCCGCGTGGAGTTCCTCGAAATGTGTGGCAGAACGCCCCAAGCGTTCGGCGTAGCGGCTGAACCCAAAATGCGGATCAACAGCTTCCTGAATCAGATCACCGAGGTCTTCTAGGTAGAGTGTGGCGAGATGCCGGGCCTTGTCGTGCAGGCCCATTGTGCCAAACGCCCAGTCGAGTTCGTCTAATTGGGCAAATCGCGAGGCTTCGGGCAGGTAGGTTCGGTCGCAAATGCTGTGAGCGAGGGTCGGGTTTTTGTTTTGCAGAAACCGGATCACCGGGCCAATGGTGCCAACATACCGGCGTTGTAACTGACAAATTCGGTAGCTGTTGTCCGACAAAGCAACTTCGGCGGCTTCCAGATCGGCAAACATGGCGGCCAAACTTTTAGCCGAAAACAGGTTCAAAATCACCTCAATTCCCAAATCAGCCTGATACGCTGTAACGTCCAAACCCGCCCGTGCCTGGGTGTTTAAAAACCCTTTCAAGTAGGCCGTTGCCGGATACGGGGTGTTTAATTGCGTAAACGGCGGAGTAAGGAGCAGAACAGATTGAGACACGTTGGTAATTGTTACAGTTTTAAAGCTGCCCAAAGGCCGCCTGATCTACAAACCATAACAATTCACCTTTTGGTTTAATAATCTGTGCCGGATATTTATCAGGCTGGTAATCACCATATAAAACCTCACGCAAGGTGGCTGCTTTTTTTTCGCCCGCCACCAGAAACGCCACCGCTGCCGCCAGGTTAACCACCGGGGCCATAAGCGTCAGTCGATTCATGTCCTGTTCATCCAGAAAATAGGCGCGAGTCCAGGCTTTTTGTTGATGTATCCAGTCCCTGCCGGGGAAAAGTGACAGCGTATGGCCATCATCGCCCAAGCCTAACAACACGAGGTCGAAAGTATGGGGTTGCCCATCGAAATACTGATGCAGCGTTTTATCGTAGGCTTCCATCGACTTTTTCGGCAGCATATCCGTTTTCATCACATGAATCTGATTCGTCGGAATCGGTACATGGTTGAGCAGCGTTTCATAGGCCATGCGTGCATTGTTACGATCATCGCTGAATCGAACACCACGTTCGTCGCCCCAGAAAACATGCCATTTGTCCCACGATAATTGCTCCCGATAAGGTGCCTGAGCCAGTAATTGATGCAGTGCTTTGGGTGTACTGCCACCAGAAAGGGCAATGCAGAAACGTTCCTGTTTTTGCAGCACTTTTTTCTCATAACCCACCAGCCAATCTGCCACATCGCGGGCAAGTTGGTCGGGGTTCGGGGATATTTTCAGGGTCATAGTTAGTTAACGTTCCAGGCAAACCCATCCTTGCCAATCAACTCGTGGGCGGCATCAGGCCCCCACGAACCGGGTGTGTAGGCCGGTAGTTCGGCTGGTTTGTTTTGTTGCCAGTTTTCGATGATCGGCGTTACCGCCCGCCACGCAGCCTCCACCTGATCGGCACGCATAAACAGGGTTGCATCCCCAAGCATTACATCCAGCAACAGGGTTTCATAGGCTTCCGGCTCCTGTCCGTCGTAGGCACTTTTAAAACTAAATACCATATCAACCGGATCAAGATCAAGGACTTGTCCCGGCTTTTTCGCCTGAAAACTCAGGCGAATATCCATGCCCGGCTGAATGTTAATCGTGAGCCGATTCGACTCCCACGACTGCGTCACCTCGGCGGGGAAAGCCAGTTTGGGTGCCGATTTAAACTGCACCGTGATGGCAGTCATCTTTTCAGCCACGGCTTTTCCGGTGCGCAGATAAAACGGAACATCATACCACCGCCAATTGTCTACAAAAAATTTCACGGCGGCAAAAGTCTCCGTTTGCGAGTCGGGAGCTACGCCTTCTTCCTGCCGGTACGACGGAATTTGTTTGCCTTTCACCTCGCCAGCCGCATACTGCCCCCGAACGGCCATTTTGTCTACCTGATCGGACTGAATAGGCCGGATGGCGTTCAATACGTCCACCTTTTTGTTCCGTATTTCGTTGGCATCAAACGAGGTGGGGGCTTCCATTGCCACCATGCACAACAGTTGCAACAGGTGATTTTGAATCATGTCGCGGAGCGCACCGGAGCTTTCATAGTAGCCACCCCGTCCTTCCAAACCCACCGTTTCAGCAGCCGTAATCTGGATTTCCTCCACAAACGTCCGGTTAAACAGCGGTTCAAACAGGGCATTGGCAAACCGCAGAGCCAGTATATTCTGAACCGTTTCTTTGCCCAGATAATGGTCAATTCGGTAGATCTGTTCTTCAGCAAACAGCCCACCCAGCAGTAGATTCAGTTCGTGGGCACTGGCAAAATCGTGTCCAAAGGGTTTTTCAACCACCATCCGAACGCATTTGCAATTGCCGGCAAACGTCAATTTGCTCAGGTTGGTGGCAATACCCGGCACCAATTGGGGAGCCACAGCCAGGTAAAACAGGACGTTTGGCATTTGCCCCCATTCGGTTTGTTTGGCTTGAACGAATTCCTCAATCTTTGAGTAAGCTGCGGCATCACCCGCGTCCATTTTGAGATAACTGATCTTGGGCGCGAACTCATCCCAGGGACCGTCTTTCCGGCGCGAAAATTCACCAATACCTTCCTGAAGCCGCTCCCGGAAACTTTCGTCTGTATAATCGCTTCGGCCAATACCGGCAACAACGAAACGTTCTGGCAGGAAACCGTCGATATAGAGGTTATATAATGCGGGGGTCAATTTGCGGTAATTGAGATCACCACTACCACCAAAAATGAACACTACTGTAGGCTGAGTACGGTCTTTTGCAGAAGGAAGCATACCTGAAAAGTGCGTTTTAAAGCGAAGGCCGCAAGTTAGGGCGGTATAGGGATAGGAACAACTTTGGCCAGGCATTGTTAAAAGGTGAAAGAGCGAAAGATGCTTACGCCATCCAATTGCTTTCACACTTTCACTCTTTCACACTTTCACTCTTTCGCTATGACCATCGCCATCGGTTCCGACCATGCCGGTTTCCGTTACAAGGAAGCCATAAAACAATTATTGACTGATCTTGGCCACACAGTCGTTGACAAAGGCACCGACTCCCAAGCTCCCGTCGATTATCCCCGCTTCATCCGTCCCGTTGCCGAAGCCGTTGCCACTGGCGAGGTGGAGCGGGGCATTGTGTTGGGTGGCTCCGGCAACGGCGAAGCCATGATGGCCAACAGAATCAAGGGAGTTCGGTGTGCATTATGCTGGAACGAGGAGTCGGCCCGGCTGGGGCGAAAGCACAACAATGCCAACGTTATTTCGCTGGGCCAACGGATGATGACCGAAGAAATGGCCCTGCAAATTGTGCGTATTTGGCTTGAAACGCCTTTTGAAGGCGGTAGGCATCAAAAAAGGATTGATGAATTAGACGAATAAGTTGCCCGCTACAAAAAAACGGCTCCTTTGCAGGAGCCGTTTTGCAAACGAGCGTAGAGCGCACAATTAGTTTTTCATAATAAACGGCGTAATGCCGGTTAGTTGTTTCAGGCTGTCGGAACTGGCGATGGCTTCTTCGCGAACGGGTGAACCGATAGCTGCAACTTTATAGAGTTGCCCTTTGCGAGTTGGCGGAATAATAAACGCATCTGAATACCCTGCCTTGCGGAGTGTTCTCCGAAAACGAATGGCATTGGGTTTGCTGGCAAAACTTCCGGCAACAACCGTGAACAGGGGGCCGCTGAACGGCTTCACTTCCACTTTCGGGGCTGAGTTACCAGTTATTGGATCAGCATTAGGCTCTACGGTGAACGGATTTTCGACTGGCGCGACTTTCGCAGGAGCCTTTTCAACAACCGGCTTTGCTTTGGCTGGCTCTGTTTTCACAGAAACCATAACTACCGGTTTTTTCTCCACAACAGGTGTTGATACAGTCAGTACCGGGGCAGTAACAGGGGTTAATTCAGTCGGGGTTGGCTCCACCGTTGCTGGTGATGGCGTTGGCACAGCAACCGGAGTTTTTGCCGGAGCCACCGGACGAGCAACCATAGCTATTTCAGATTTCGGCTCAACAACTGCGGGACGGGTCGACTGAAACCATGTTGGCACCCGGAACCAGTCGGCAGGGTTCAGACTACTCTCCATTGGCCCACCGGGTTCGATTACCGATACATAGCTAATGGCTCCCAACGAACCAACCAAAACGGCGGCAGCGGCCCAACGCAACAACGGGCGTGGGCGGCTCACCCGAACAAACGGACCTTCTTCAAGTACTTCTTCCCGACGAACGGGTCCAAGCGAATAAACAGGCGTTACTTCTTCAACATCAACTGTCTCAACTGGAATAGCCGCCACTCGTTCGGCCTGAATGGCGGTCATGCCAAACGATTCGCCAAAGAAATTATGCCGCAACTCGGGGTCAAATTGCAGTTTACCTTCAAAATTGGGCGTGAACAGGCCAATGCCATCGACTGAAAAACTACCCGCCAGCGATACATGCTGCTTGAGATCATTCACAAAGTCGCCGATCATCCGCACGGCATCCTCCCGCGATATGGATTCGTGTAATGTGATGTAGTTAATCAGAATACCGTCGTCGAGCCGGAGTGCTTCATTAAAAGCCAGGCGTTTGCGGGGTGGCAAAAACTGCCCCGTATCGGCCATGAACGAAGCTGGCTGGTAGTGAGTAAGAAAGCCGCCCAATTCTGGCACAACAACACAGTCGTACTGGAATAATAGCTTCTTCAGATAAGCCCCGACGGATGCCATAAGATGATTCATTTATGTTAACTCAAAAGGAATAGGTAATTCCTCCGAGAAAGTTAAGGCCCTGCGATGGATAATACAAATACCGTTGGTAATTCTGACCCACGATATTATTTAACGACACAAAAGCCGCGAACTGAGTACCCAGGAAATAGTCAATTTTAAGGTTGGCATCCCAAATGGCTGGGAGCTTCTGAATGCGGTTTGTCACGAAGTTCTTCCCCTGTAGCCCCTCGTAAAAGTACAAATCGCCGGTGACGAATAATTTTTTGTTCAGCATAAACGAATTCGTCCACCGACCAGCTAACCGGGGACGGTGCCAGGCCGCTTCGAGCAAGTCGAGATCGTAGCGGTAGAAGTCAACACGGAGGTTGGAGCGGAACCGGTCTTTCTGATTATACCCAATCTCACCGGTCAGATTCAGCACGCGGGACGTACCGGCATCATAGAGCGCGAAGAATTTAGTCGTATCAGGAAAGGTGTTGTTGAACGTGTAGAAGTTGCGATACCGGGCAAATGATGCTTTCCCCTCGAACGTGAAGCCACCACCTGCGGCTCCTTTGACCCCTCCGTAGTAATCACCCAGCTTAACAGTGTTAGCTAATGGCACTTGTGGTGATAACCAGCGGTTTTCGTTGAGCAACGTTCGGAGAGTATTTCGCTGAATATCACCGTCGATACCGGCAAAAAAGTGAATGTTTCCAATAGGCACAAAGTCAACATCGACCACCGGGAACGCGCGGGTGTTGTTGACCCCCTGCCGCCGGTCGGTTTCGTTTACGGCATTAACCCCCGCCGTAATTGTCAAAAGCTGAGAGGCATATTTGAAGGTAGGTTTCACCCGGTAGAGGTTGCGATTGTCCACAAACTGATCGGCCCGTTGGGTGATGTATGCATCAGCCGATACCAGGGCTAACACCTGATCAGTGATGCTCACCGACCCTTTGAAGTTGGTGCCCCAGTCAGTTTCCGAAGCCTCAAAGCGGTCGCGCAACACGGTGATGCCCGTGCGGAGTGAGTAATCGATGGTGTTATCGGTATTGGAATTCTCCAATCCAACTTTGAAGTTATACGTATTGAGTCGTTGCCGAATGGTCTCGCGGTCAGGCACTTCAGGGCGAGGGCCGTAGCCATAAAAAAAGAATCCTTCGCGCTGATAACCCCCATCGGCCTGAAACTTGATGGCATCGGTCAGGTACTTGGCGGTCACGTTCAGTTTGGTGTCGCTTTGCCCGGAATTCTTGCCATCAACGGGGCCAATTCCCGACGACAAATGTTTCAGCGAACCCTCCAGCACAATGTTCTGCGGGCCGGTGGTGCCGACAAAAGCCTCACCCAGAAACGAGCCATAATTGCCCGCTCCCAGCTTCACGTAGTTATTGTAAACGGGTGGTTGTTCGGCCTGGGTGCTCGAGGGGGGTAACACACCGGGCGTAGTTTTGGGATCGCCCACCGACAGTTGACGGTCCTGAAATTCATAGTTCACTTTCCGCTGCTCCTCCGACTGCTTGATGGTCGGAATTTTGTTAAAAATCCGGTTAGCGGGAGGCAACTCGATCCGGCGGCTTTTCTCCACGGTAATCTCCTGATTCTCAACCTCCCCTTCTTTTTTAGGTTGGGTAGGGCGATTCTGAGCCATCACCGAGAATGAGAGGGCAAACAGGGAAACGGTAAGTATGTAAGGGGTTTGTGAAGTCATAAATCAGTTCTTGTTTTCCAGTGCGGCTAACTTCGTTTTGGCTTCGGCCACAATCCGGGGATCTTCGGCGTTTTCAATGATCGAGTTGAGAACGGCACGGGCTTGGGCAACTTCGTTGAGACCCACGTTGTTATCCGAAACGAGGATAAACGCCTTGCCTTTCCAGTAGTCGAACTCACCGAAAGTCTCGTTGAATTTGAGCAGCATAGCAATCGACTCCTTGTATTTCTTTTGGCGATACAGCACATCGCCCATCAGGAAATTGGCTTCGGCACCATACACATCTTTCGCGAGGGCAACCGTTTTCTCAAACTCAGTGGTCGCCGTTTTATAGTCGCTTTTAGCCAGTGCCACCTTGCCCAACATTAACTGAGCGCGATTTTGGGCACCCGGCACCACATTACCCGTGGCAATCACTTCGCGGGCGTAGAAAGCTGCCGAGTCCAGTTTAGGTTCCACAAAATAGGTATCCATCAGTCCCAACTGAGCGGCTACCTGCTCATTCTTGCCATTGGCCTGCGCCAGCACAAACTGGTAGTTCCGAATGGCTTTTGCATAGTTTTTCTGGCTTGTTTCGAGTTCAGCAGCACGGGTGGCGGCTCGCGTGGCAAACTCCGATTTGCCCTCCGTCAGAATAATGTTGTAATACCGAAGCGCGTTGGCCACATCTTTTGTTTGCCGATACGACTCGCCGAGGTAATAGCGGGCCTCGCTCAGGTTTGGACTCGTCGGATATTCCTGCATGAACGCCAGCAATGACTGTATAGCCTGCGGATATTTTTCGCTGAAGTAAATATTTTTGGCGTTGTCGAACTCCACTTTCTCCACATCCGAACTGCCGGGGTTTGCTTTTTTATACTGGCCCAAAACTCCCGAAAAATCTTCGGGCCGACCAGCATCGTTCAGGGCATTTTGCAGACCTAACAAAGCACCCTGTGCCTGATCAGAACTGCCATATTCATTCAAGATCCGGCGGTAATCAGCAATGGCCTGATCGTAGGTTTGCAGGTTGCTGAAGGCCGTAGCCCGTTTCAGCAGAGCCGACGGAATCAGGTAACTTTTGGGCCGGTCCGTAATGAGTTTGGTGAATCCGCGAACAGCCACCTGGTAGGCTCCTTTCTCGAAATCGACGTTGGCTGTCTGGAACAGGGCATCATCAATAAACCGCGAACCCGGATACTGCCGCTGCAACTTGTCGAACTCCGCTTTGGCTTCCACATCGCGACCAACGTAGCTCAAAATCAACCCCCTTTGGTAAGTCGCGTAATCGCGGTCGCCCCGGCTGCGGGCAATCACCTCGTCGTAGGTGCGCATGGCTTCGTTATACTGCTTGGTCGCAAAATAGGTGTCGGCCAGGCGCACGCGGGCATCCTCAACCACGCTGGCATCGTCGGTCTGCCCGGTTTTGCCAATGAAATCGCGGAAATAGGTCAGAGCACGGGGATAATCCTTTTTGTTGTAATAGGCATAACCGAGTGCGTACAGGCTTTTCGACCCCAAATCGCCGGGATTTTTGGCGATAGATGCGTAAAGGGGAATGGCCGTATCGTATTGTTTTTGAGCGGAATACGTCTCTGCTTTCCAGAACTGAGCCTGTTGCCGCAAATCAGTATCGGCCTGCACACTCAGCGATTTGTCAAAATTCTGTTGCGCCTGAGCATACCGTTCGGCATTGTAGTCGTTTACGGCCTGGTTGTAGGTCAGGCGTTGGTAGGTAGCCAGAATTTTGGGAGTCCTGCGTTTCAGTTTTTCGATGTAGGCAATGGCCGCCGGGTAGTTGTTCGACGCGAAATAGGCTTCACTCAACAATTCGTTGGCTTCATTTTCAAACGGGCTGTCGGGGTAGCGTTTCAAAAAGGCGTTCAACTCCTTCACCGCATCGGTCCCGTTGTTGAGGTCAAGCTGCACTTTGGCGTGGTTAAACTGGGCCTCTTCCTGAATGGCCTTGCTGAAGCTCAACCGTCCGGCCTGATCGAACGAGGTAAGCGCGTAGGTCGGGTTTTGAGCCTGCAAATAGCTGATTCCCATTGTGTAGGCCGCATATTGAGCTACCGTATCCTTGCCCGATGCCACTGGTTTCAGTTGGGCAATGGCTTCCTCAAACTTACCCGTCCGAAATAGCGACTGTCCGTAACGAAACTTCACCGCACCCGGCACCTTCGCACCTTTGGCCCCGATATACTGCTTATAATACGGAATCGCCCTGTCGAATTTGCCTTGCTGATAATACACCTCGGCCGTCACCAAACCCACATCGCTCAGGGTGTTTCCACCCCGGCGCAACAGCGGCTCTGTATAACTGAGCAATTCATCGAACCGACGTTCGCGGTATAGCGACTGGGCAATCCAGTTCGGCACGTCGTTCTGGTAGGTCGGGTTCTGGGCAATCCGCTTGAAATCGGCTACGGCCTCCGTAAAGTTGTTGTTTCGGTAATTAATCACCCCGGCATAATACGATGCAGCCGGGGCATCCTCGGCATCGGGGTCCAGTTTAATCTGGTTCAGCAAGGGCAAGGCCCGGTTCACATCCTGAGTATTGAAATAGGCGATGGCCAACCGGTACTTATTTTTTGTCAACTGTCCTCCCGTTGAATTTTGGGCAATCGCTTTCTCCAAAAAGTCGATGGCTTTGGTATAATCTTCGCGTTCGTAATAATACTGGCCCAAATCACCATAAAGTTGGCCTGCTTTGGGGTGTTGGCTGTGATTTTTCACAAACCGATCCACCAGCACCTCCGAACCCGGCTCGTCTAAATACAAACTGGCCAGCGCGATATGATACTCCGCATCGACCACGTTCTGGTCGGCGGCAGCGGCTTCGGTGCTGTTGGAGCTTGCCTTTCGGCGGTCGAGGTATTGGCGAAATTCATAACGGGCGGCTCCGTAGTTGCTTTTTTCAAACAACTCGATGCCATTGCGATAATTGTAATCCGATTCGGTATAACTCAGGGTGCGTTGAGCAGCGGCTGGCTGGGCCGAACCGATTCCCGCGATGACCGTGAGTATGAGTATGCCCGAACGGGCCTGGGATTGGGACATAGATAAGGGAATGGTTGTGTAATGGGCGAATGCTTCGTAGTTTCGCCGACCATTTTTTTTGCTAAAAAACGAAGGTATTATCTTTTCCGTATGAAAAACAATTTGCGGTATTGCTTTTTACTCAACCTGTGGGTGCTTCTAGGCTATGGCTCAACCCCGGCAACGGCCCACGATGAAACGGCTCCGGCTCCTCAAATCACCTATACTCTGTCGATGCCCGAACCGGCCACCCACTATTTTGAGGTGGAAATGACGTTGAACAACATTGCCGGAGCAACCAACCTCAAAAAAAATGGTTACCTGGATCTTAAAATGCCCGTTTGGACTCCCGGTTCCTATCTGATTCGGGAATATGCCAAAAACGTGGAAGCGTTTCGGGCAACAGTCAGCGGACAGCCCGTACCCGTTGAAAAAATTCGCAAAAACACCTGGCGCATCACCACCCGCGACGGCGCAGATAATATCACCGTTCGTTACCGGGTCTATGCTTATGAGTTAACAGTTAGAACGAGTTTCCTGGACGACTCGCACGGGTATGTGAACGGAGCCAGCATGTTTCTGTTCAACGATGCGCTGAAAAATCAACCCGCGCAGTTGGTGGTGCAGCCCGCCAAAGGCTGGAATAAGGTATCAGTAGCGTTACCTCAAGCCGCTGATGTTCCCTTTCGCTATCAGGTTGCTAACTACGACCTGCTTGTCGATTCACCCATCGAGATTGGCAACCACCGGACATTCACCTTCACGGCAGCGGGTGTGCCACATACGGTGGCTCAGTATGGTGAGGTAGAATACAACCAGCAACGACTTGCTGCCGATTATAAAAAGATCTGTGAAACGGCGGCTTCAGTTTTTGGAGAACACCCCTGCGCAAACTACACCTTTATTGTACATCACTCCGGGCCGGGCGGGGGTGGCCTGGAACACCAGAACTCCACTACCCTGCAAACCAATCGATTAGCCTATTCAACGGAGGCCAACTATAAGGGTTTTCTGACGTTGGTTGCCCACGAATATTTCCACCTCTGGAATGTGAAGCGGCTCCGCCCCATTGCCCTCGGCCCGTTCGATTATGAGAACGAGAATTACACGAAAGCACTCTGGGAAGCAGAAGGTTTCACCTCGTTTTATGAGGATTATATTTTACGGATGGCCGGTTTCCACACGCCGGAGCAATACATGGCCGTGGTTGCCGCTGATATCAACGGCATCGAAAACCAGCCTGGCAACCGGGTTCAATCGGTGGCCGACGCGAGTTTCGATGCCTGGATTAAATATTACCGTCCTAACGAAAACTCGGGCAACAGCACCATTTCGTATTACAACAAAGGCAGCGTGTTGGCTTCCCTGCTGAATCTGTCGATTTTGGGCAGCACCAACGGCGAAAAAAACCTGAGCGATGCCATGCGCTTGCTCTATACCAAATACTATAAAGAACTGAAACGCGGATTCCGCGACGACGAACTGAAGCAGGCTCTGGAACAGGTAGGTGGTAAAACCCTGGATGATTTCTTCCGTAAATACGTTTATGGCACCGACCCCATCGACTACGCGCCCTTTTTCGAGCCCGTTGGCCTGCGGTTAGTTAACATCAACGCCAACGCGCAAGATCCTTATCTGGGAGTGGCCGTGGGACTAAACCCCACCAATGGCCGCCAAACTATTACGTCGGTGCGCCGGGAATCGTCAGCCGAAAAAGCGGGCCTGAATGTGGGCGACGAAATTCTGGCTATTGACAGTGTCCGCGTTACCGAAGATGTGAACAAACTGGTGGCTGCCATGAAAGCGGAAACCCGTTTTAAAATGCTGGTCAATCGGGGCGGTCTGGTCCGGGAAATCCCGGTGACGTTGGCACGGCTCCCGCTGGTGGCCTATCGGCTGGAAACGATCCCGAATCAGACCGAGAGGCAAAAAGCATTGTTTAACAAATGGATGGCCATTAAATAGTTTATAATTTCCGTTATTCTGGTTTCTAATTTGTTATGACAGGAACTTCCTGTTTTTGACGATTTAGAAACCACAAACCATAAACCTAAGTGACCGGCTACTTACTTATTAGTCCCTGCTTCGATTTAGTGAGTTTTCCCTTATGTACACATTAAAACGCCTTAATCGCCGAAAACAGACTAAGTACTCTACCCTGCTAAAATATTTTGTTGATACTGAGCGACTTGCCTATCTAACCACTTGAATAAGCGAGATAACTTACCCCACCAAAGGGGTGCAGCTTTAGCGGAATTGCTCGTCTGCCTGAGCAACTCCCGAAGCTGG
>JANOCD010000062.1:0-25790 GCA_031411995.1 Cytophagales bacterium | reverse complement strand
CAACTGCTCGATTTCCGTAAAATGGAAGTGCAGGGGCTAACCCTCCGCCCATCGAGGCAGGATATTGTGGCTTTCTGCCGGGAGATTTTCCACTCCTTCTCGGACCTCTCCGACCGCAAGCACATCCAGTTTACCTTCGAGTCGAATGTGGCTGAATTAGAGACTGTTTTCGATCCCGACAAGCTGGAACGGATTCTGTTTAACCTGCTGTCCAACGCCTTCAAATTCACGCCGGAGCAAGGCCGCGTGGGTGTTTCGCTTCACCTCCCTGAACCGCAGGAATCGACTGAACAAACAGCTGACTCCCAACAATGGCTCACCATACAGGTGGCCGACACGGGCATTGGCATTGCCCAAGATCAACAGGAGAAGATTTTCGAGCGGTTTTTCCAGAGCGATTTGCCCGGCACGCTCATTAATCAGGGCAGTGGCATTGGGCTGGCCATCACCAAAGAGTTTGTTCAGTTGCACGGCGGAACCCTGTCCGTGCAAAGTACTGTGAATGAGGGTAGCACGTTCACGATTCGCCTGCCCATTCGGACGGAAGCCGATTTCCTGGTGCCATATCAACCTGTTCAGGCCGTTGTCGAACCCACTGAGGCCGTCAATTTGGGTTCTGGTGATGATGGGCCATCAGCAAAAAACGGGGCCAAAAAGCCGGTTATTCTGCTGGTAGAAGACAACGAAGATTTCCGGTTTTACCTCAAAGACAACCTGAACCGGCAATACACCCTGCTCGAAGCCGCCAACGGCAAAGAGGGCTGGGAACTGGCCCAAACCCACCGACCAGACCTTGTGGTGAGCGATGTGATGATGCCCGAAATGGACGGGATCACCCTCTGCCGCCGAATCAGGGCCGACCGACGCACGGCCCACATTCCGGTGTTGTTGCTGACAGCCCGATCTGCCGAAGAACAACGGCTTGAAGGCTTCGAGACTGGCGCGAGTGACTACATCACCAAGCCCTTCAACGTGGCCATTTTGCACGCCCGCATCAAAAACCTGATCGTGCAACAGAACCTGCTCCAGAAAGTCCTGCAGCCGCCCATCGACATTACGCCGGGCGAAGTGGCTGTGGTATCGCTCGACGAAAAACTGATTCAAAGAGCATTGGCTTTGGTAGAAAAAAATATGGACAACCCCGATTTTTCGGTGGAAGACCTGAGCCACGAACTGGGCATGAGCCGGGTGCATCTGTACAAAAAACTGCTGGCCATCACCGACAAATCACCCATCGAATTTATCCGGGTTATCCGGTTGCGCCGGGCGGCTCAGTTGCTGGGCACAAGCCAGTTGACCGTGGCCGAAATTGCCTATGAAGTTGGCTTCAACAGCCCCAAAAACTTCGCTAAATATTTCAAGCAGGAGTTCGGCATGATTCCCTCCCACTATGCCGCCGAAAAGCAGAAAGAGACAGCGGTTTAACATTTCCAGCCCTATTTCGTAACAAACGGTCCTGCCTTTTCGCGGGAAGGCGGGTAGCTTTGTACAAGAAAAAATACGTTTTTTCAAATTATCCTCATGCGACTACTTTTCTCCCTGTTTGTTAGCTGGCTGCTGGCCATGCAACCCCTTCTGGCCCAGCGCACTGAAACCAAATACCTGTCGGGAACGGGTAAAGACGATACCGTTGATTGGGAATTTCAGTTAACACGGGGCCGAAAAAGCGGCAACTGGACCAAAATCCCGGTGCCATCCAACTGGGAATTGCAGGGTTTTGGAGCCTTTACGTATGGGTTCGAGAAAGAAGATTCGCTGGAGGTCGGCCTATACCGGCACTCGTTTGCCGTGCCTGCCAACTGGCAACAAAAGCAGGTGTTCATTGTCTTCGACGGGTCGATGACTGACACCGAAGTGAAGATAAACGGGCAGTTGGCCGGGCCGGTGCATCAGGGCGCGTTCTACCAGTTTCGCTACGACATAACGCGCTTGCTGAAGCCCGGCGAACCGAATTTGCTTGAGGTACGAGTCAGTAAAGTATCGGCCAACTGGACGGTGAACGATGCCGAGCGGAAAGCCGATTTTTGGGTATTCGGAGGCATTTTTCGGCCTGTTTCGCTGGAAGCCTTTCCCCGGCAGCGCATCGAACGAACGGCCATCAACGCTAAAGCCGACGGGTCGTTCAGCATGGATGTGTTCACCGAGGGCATCACGGCGGGAAGCACGGTGGAGGCCCGGATTGTGGATAGTCGCGGCAAGTCCGTTGGCTTGCCTATGACTGCCACCGTTCAGCCCGGCGACAGTCTAGTTCGGATAAACGGGCAGTTGGCGAACCCGGCTTTATGGTCGCCCGAATTCCCGAATCTGTACCGGGTTACTGTCAGTTTGAAAAACAAATCGGCGGTTGTCCACACCGTCACGGAACGGTTTGGTTTCCGCACGGTGGAACTCCGCGAACACGATGGCACCTATGTTAACGGTCTACGGATTGTGTTTCGGGGGGTGAACCGGGGAGCGTTCTGGCCCACGAGCGGACGCACCACCAGCCGGGCCGTCAGTGTGCTGGACGTGAACCTGATCAAGGACATGAATATGAACGCCGTGAGGATGTCGCACTATCCGCCCGAAAAGCATTTTCTGGAGGTCTGCGACTCGCTGGGCCTGTTTGTGATTGATGAACTGACAGGCTGGCAGTATCCGCCATACGACACGCCCGTGGGCCGGAAATTAGTAAAAGAGTTGATCGTCCGCGACGTGAACCACCCGTGTGTGGTGCTGTGGGCCAACGGAAATGAGGGCGGTTTCAATTTCGAGCTGGTGTCCGATTATCCCAAATACGACCCCCAGAAACGCCCCGTCATTCACCCTTGGCTCAACCGCTACGGCACCAATACCAAGCACTATATCAACTATAACTATGGCCTGAACACGTTTTTCAACGGTAACGATGTGTTTTTTCCGACTGAATTTCTGCACGGTCTTTACGATGGAGGACACGGGGCGGCTTTGGAGGATTTCTGGAATTCGATGCGGGCAAACCCCCTTTCGGCGGGTGGTTTTCTGTGGGATTTCTGCGATCAGGCCGTGGCCCGCAACGACCGTGCTTCTGGGGAATCAGGCCCCGGCCCGTTAGATACCAAAGGAAATTCGGCGGCTGACGGCATTCTGGGGCCATACCGCGAGAAAGAAGCCAGTTTCTACACCATCCGCGAAATCTGGTCGCCCGTGTTTTTCCCCAAACGGTTCATCACACCCCAGTTCAACGGGCAGTTACCCGTCGAAAACCGCTTCGACAACACCAACCTCAACCAATGCACATTTGGCTGGACAATCAGGAAATTCAACGGCCTGAACCCCGGCGACACCACCACGCTAACCGGCTCGGTATCTGCCCCCGATGTGAAGCCCCGCACTTCCGGCACGCTGCTCCTGTCGCTACCCAAAACCTGGCCTGACTTTGACGTGATATATGTATCGGCCCGTGACCCCTATGGCCGCGAAATCCATACGTGGTCGTGGCCCATCTCTTCGCCCGACCGCATAGCTAATCGACTGGTTGACAAGGGAAAAGGTGCTATTTCGAGTAGCGAAACCGGCGATCAGCTCATTATGACAGCTAAGGGCGTAACGGTTGTGCTGAACACCAAAACGGGCCTGTTGCAAAGCGTTAAAAATGCCAAAAACACGGTTTCGCTCACTAACGGTCCCGTACTGATCGACGGTGATGCCGTGTTCAAAAGCCTGAAACATTACGATACGCTGGGGACGCACGTGGTGGAAGCTAACTACGAGGGCAAGTTTCGGTTCAACGTTGTTTGGACTATGTATGCATCGGGCTGGCTGAAAATGGCGTATCGCTACCGACCCGGTGGCAACGCTACACCGGCCGGGCTGGAAATGCTTGGCATCACGTTCGATTATCCCGACAAAAACGTGACGGGTATGTATTTGCTGGGCAACGGCCCCTACCGGGTCTGGCGCAACCGCCTGAAAGGCGGCACGTTGGGCGGCTGGAACAAACCCTATAACGATGCCATTACAGGTGAACGCTGGGAGTACCCGGAGTTCAAAGGATACTACGCCAACTTCTACGGGGCGCGAATTCAGACGGGCGAAGGGGGTTTCACCATGCTATCGGCCAGCGATAATCTATTTTTTCGGATGTTGACCCCGACCCGGCCTAAAGCAGCCAACAACAATAACACCGTGCCGGTTTTCCCGTCGGGTGGCCTCTCGTTCCTGCACGATATTCCGGCCATTGGCACCAAGTTTCAGAAAGCAGAGGTACTTGGTCCTCAAAGCCAGAAAGCATTGACCGAAGCCAATGGCGGTTCCGATACGCTTCAGGGCGTTTTGTATTTCGATTTCAGGTAAGCGGCCCTAAACTGATACGTTCCTGAACCCACTTTATAAACCGAATACCCGTTCTCCTGCCTGACAAACTGAATCTCTTTTTGCTGGTTGACGGGTCGGCCACTTTCCAGCACCGATGCCGAATTGGTGGCCGGAACAAACACGAGCGCAGTCGTATTGACCGGAACTTCAACGGTCAGATCAACGGTGTTGGCTGCCATTTTCCAGCGGCTCCCAACCCGGCCATACGGCGATTCGTAGCTGGCATTCACGGTGTTTATGTCGCCCACCAGTTTGGGATAAATAACAATTTCTTTACCCGCTATCGACGTGGGTGCATCCTGAATACCTCCCAGTTCCGAATAAAACCATTCCGTCAGGTGGCCCAGCATCATGTGGTTGTTCGACGCATTATGGTTGGCCTGCCACGACTCGGTCAGTGCGGTGGCCCCCTGAACCAGTTGGTAGCCGTAGCCCGGCACATCGGTTCGGCTGTTCATGTCGAAAACCACCTCCGACGCGCCCGCCTGTCCCAACCCCTGCAACAGGTAGCGATAGCCCACATCGCCCGCTGTCAGGCTGTTGTTACTGGCTCTGATCTCTTTAACCAGGCTGGCTGACACAGCCGCCCGGTTTTCGGGTTCTACTAAGTTCATAAACAGCGGCATAGCGTTAGCGGTCTGACTTCCGGTGCCATACTGCGCGGTTTTTGGGTCGTAGAATTTCTGGTTAAAGGCCTGTTTCACCCCGGCTGCCTGTTGCTCGTAGCGAACGGCTTCGTCTGTTTTGCCAAGCAGCCGGGCCGTTTGAGCCAAAATGGTCAGGTCATAAAAATACGTAGCGGTAGCGGTCAGGCCCTTGGGTGTCAGTTGCGACGGACCAAGCGGTTTGGGGCCGAGGTCATACCAGTCGCCCAGGCCGTGGCTGAGGATATTGTCTTTGACTTTGGTGCCCAGATAAGCCACGTATCGTTGCATCATCGGGTAACTCTCAGTCAGCAGTTGCTCGTCGCCATACCATTGATACAGATACCAGGGCAAAATCACGGCAGCACTGCCCCATTCGGGCGAGTCCCGGAAGGCACCCCCAAATCGGGGATATTCTGGCGCGACGCTGGGGATCAGCCCGTCGGGGGTTTGCGCCTGTTGCATGTCGTGGACTACTTTTCGGTAAAACCGGGCGATGTCATACTGGTAGCGAACCGAGTTCCCCATCAGATGCGCCACTTCGAGCCAGCCTAATTTTTCGCGGTGAGGGCAATCCGTCAACACACTGGCCATGTTGCTTTTTATGCTCCAGTCGATCAGCTTGTCGATGCGGTTAAATAACTGGCTGGAGCTACTGAACGACCCCACCCGGCGGGCAGCATTGCGCGTGTGTACCCCATTGATTTCCTGAATAACGGGTAGCACATCGGGGTTTGGTTCGCCAGCGGGCACGGCTCCCTCCACCTGCACATAGCGAAACCCATAATACGTGAATTGCGGATGCCAGGTTTCCCGGCCACTTCCGCGCAGCGTGTACGTAAAGAAAACGACCGGCCCCACTGCCCGCTGATCGGCTAAACTGCTGTCGGTGAGCAATTCGGCAGGGGTCAGTTTCACCTGTGCTGCCCGTTTGCCCGTTACGGTCAATTGGGGGAAACCGGAAAAGTTTTGCCCTAAATCATAAATCCAAACCCCTTTTTGGGGGCTTTTTGGCCGCTTGGCGGTAAAGGTTTCGTGAACTTTGATGGGTTCCTGTTCCTGCGCCGACAAGCGGGGTGGCCCCGTCACCACCAACGGCGTTTTCCAGTTGCTGTCGTTGAACCCGGCCAGCAACCAGCCATTTTGCTCCAGGGTGGCATCATAATCTTCGCCCCCAAACACGCTACTGAACGTAATGGGGCTTTTTGCCGCTTTCCAGCTCGGGTCTGTCACAACAGTTTGCGTGGTGCCGTCGGCATACTCTATCAGGAAATGGGCAATTAGCATCGGATAGCCGTAGGTCAGCAAAAGCTTTTTGTAGCGTTCGTTGGGGATGTTAAAAAACCCGTTGCCGAGCATCACGCCAACAGCATTATCTCCGCGTTTGAGTTGGCTGGTGATGTCGAACGTAACATATTGAGCCACCCGATCATACTGTGTCCAGCCGGGGTCCAGCACGTGGTCGCCCACTTTGTTGCCGTTCAGAAACAACTCGAAATGACCCAGCCCCGATACAAACGCGGTGGCACTTTTGACTGGTTTTGAAACAGTAATCTCCTTTCTGAACTGCGGCAGCGCGTTTTGAGCCGTCACCAAATCGGGCCGACTGTGTTGAGCTTTCAGGGTGTTTCCGAACTCGACCGCTGGCACAACCCGCTTGGCTGAATCCATTTTCTCCAGGCCAATCCACTGCGCTTTGCCCCAATCGGCAGCAGTGGGCAACCCCATCCGCCAGTGCGCCACCGGACTCCAGACCGATGGTTTACCGGCTTTGTCCCACACCATCACCTTCCAAAAATATTGATTGCCCGCCCGCAAGGGTGCCCCCGCATACGGCACCAAAATTGACTGGTCGGTGGGTTGCTTTCCCGAATCCCAGAGATTGCCCACTCCTTTTTGCAGGTTTTCCGGCGTGTTAGCCACCAGAACCCGCCAGGCGGTTTGTGTCTGATTTCGCTGTGCCGACTGGAGTTGCCAGCTCAGGCGGGGAGCCGGTGTTTCGATGCCCAGCGGATTATCAACGTATTCGCAACGCAGATTGGTGGGGCTTATGCTACCCGGCGACTGGGAAACAAGCGCGAATGGAAGCCCAATCAGGGCTACCAAAATCAGCAGGAAGTTCATAAGCATCTTACAGATCGGCCATTTGAGCCTTGATGGCCACAATGCCCCGCGCTACCTCGCTATCAAAATCTTTCCAGCGACATTCCAGCGACAGACCTCCCTTGTAGTTTATTTTTTTCAGGGCGCGAAGATAGGGCCTGAAATCGTCGCCCTCCACGCCCGGTGCAGTCCGGTTTCGTTTCTCAGCAATGTGGCAATGCGTTATGTATGGGGCATATTTCACAATCTCATCCGGGCTTTCGTCGTCTTTCAGCATGTGGTAAATGTCACATTGCAGCTTGAACCAGGGGTTGTTAACAGCCTGAATGATTTCTACGCCCTCGGCCAGGCTATTGATAAAATTCGTCTCAGACCGATTGAGTGGTTCCACAGCCAGCGTAACGCCGTGTTTTTCGGCCAAAGGAGCCATCTTCTGGCACAGTTCAATGTGCTGGGCTTTGGCTTTGGCCCGGTCGAAACCATCGGGAATGGCCCGCGAACCGCCACTGCCAAACACAATGTTTTTAGAGCCACATTCTTTTGCTCGTTTGAGAGCCAGATCGGCCCGCTGCAAAATGGCCTCATGGTGGGTGTCCGGCCCGACGGATTTCAGGCTACCCGGAAAAAAATAGATATACGACCGAACCGGCACCTTCTCTGTTTTAAGAGCAAGCTGGTTTTTTTCATACTGCTCATTACCCGCGTCAGGAATCAGAAACGTGCCTACGCTTTCCTCGACAAACGAAAAGCCCAGGCTTTTCAACAAACCTGCCTTGTTGTAGGTCGTGCAAACGCCCAGTGGCAGCGACAACTTGGCCTTGTTCGGTTCAAAAATAGCGGCATTGACCAGCGTGTTCGCCAAGGTCATACCCGCCAGAACACCCGTTGTATGCTTAATAAATTCTCTTCTTGAGGTCTGTTTTGTTACTTGATCAATTGGGCTACCGAGTGCCATAATTCCGTGTGATTGAACGTGAATAGAGTTTAGATACTATGATCTGCCTACATACGGGCTGATGCCCCGAATGTAGTGATTTTGTCAGTATCGTTATCATAACGCCTACAATCCCTCCGTGTGATACACGTCGATCACGGCTTTGCGGAAGTTGCGGACCCGCGAGAAAACCGCCGTGCCGTTGCTCGATGCCTGCTCGTTGGTGTTGCCTTCGATGGTTTCGAATACCTCGTTATCAACGTCGGTGATGATGCCCGTGTGAAACCAGTCGAGGGAGTTGGTGAAGCGGAGCAGGAACAGGTCGCCGGGTTTGGCGCGGTGGGGGTTTTTGCGGATATCGGCGTTGGGAATGTATCGCCCGTTTTGTTTGCCATCCATGGCCACCACGTCGCAACTCAGGGTGCGGGGCATGAGGTCGGTGTAGGGGCGGTTGTTGGCCGAAGCCACCTGATCCAGAATGGTTTGCGAAAAACCCATGCACCACAAAAACGGCGACCCGTCGTGTCCGTCGCAATAGGCCCGCACCCAGGGACCGAGGTTTTGACCCGCGCCCGTTTGCAGTTCGGAGGCCCGATGAACGAGGTGCCGTTTGGCCACCGCCAGCAGCCGGTCGCGGAGGTTGCCCCCCGCTGTCACCGGCGCAAACGCAGAAATCATGGGGGCCACCATCCGTTCGAAAAAGGCGGGTGTTACCTCGCCAGTTGGCGTGAGGTCCATGGCCCGTTGCAGGTTTCGCACGGCTCGTTCGGTGGCGGGGCCAAACTGTCCGTCGATGACCACCACCACCGAAGCCGCCGGAAAATAGAGTGCGTTCAGGCAAAGCCACTCCTGAATTCGTTTCACTGAGGCACCCTTGCTGCCGTTGCGCTGTGTTTCGGTCAGCGAAATTTCGTTAAGATAAGCGTCCTTGATCATAGCTGTTTTCGGTTTAGAGCAGCTAATATAAAGGACTGTCAATAAGTTGGTCTAACCGATTGAGTTTTCGGTTAATCGTCGTCTCCGTCTTTCTCTATGATCGTTAGCCAGGCACCCCGGCGCGGGGCCGGAACGATGCTCTTTTCGCCCTTAACGGCCATCCAGATCACTGCGTTAAACTCGTTGTCGTCGAGGGTATCCGCCTGGCGCAGGTCGAATTTTTCTGAGCGACGGGCGGGTTCATTCATGGCTGTGTTTTTGGCATCCAGGTCCACATTGGCCGGAATGTGTTTGTAGGGTGCCGTGTTGGGTGTGTTGGTGAACAGCGCGAACATGGGCCGGGCAGCCGCATCATACTGACTCATGGGCGGCATTCCCAAAATCAACTCCATCGTCCGCAGCATTCCCGATGTAGAATACATGGTGTGTTCCACATGGTTGCGTTTGGCATAGGGGCTAATTACGAGCGCGGGCGAGCGGTGGGCATCCACGTGGTCGGCTCCGTTCTGGGCATCATCTTCCAGAATAAACACCGCTGACTCTTTCCAGATCGGGCTATTCGACAAGTGTTCGATGAAACGGCCCACCGCCAGATCATTATCGGCAACCATTGCCAGCGGTGTCAGTTGGCCAATTCTGGCTCCGGCGGTGTGGTTGTTGCCTAAGCGCAATGTGTTCAGGCGTGGCATGGCATTGGCGGCAATCAACGAATCAAAATCCGCTTTCCAAATGTCAACCCGGTCAATATCCTTCACGCGCAGGTTATAATCGGGGTATTTAAAGCAGAACTGACCATCTAAAGCAGAGCCTTTACGCCGGGCATAGGCCGTAAACTCGCCATAGCCCCGGTAGCTGACATTGGCCCGTTTGGCATGATCCCAAATGAATCCTTTTTTGGGAAACGCCACCGGGCGACTGCCTTCATAGTCATACGTGCCACCCCGACCGCCGTAGCTGGTGGGCCATGTTTTTTCGACAAAATCGGTTCCATAGGCTGCCATCGACCAGTTGTGTCCATCGGCACTCACCTCAGCATCCACGTAGAAATTATCCAAAAGTCCAAATTCGCGGGCCAGGGCGTGTTGGTTGGGCGTGATTTTTTCAGGAAACAAACACAGCGACGAATCGCCGTTACCGCCCGGCATATCGCCAAAAACCTGGTCATACGTTCGGTTTTCCTTAATGATGTAGAACACATACTTGATGGGCGATTGATCTCCTACCGAACGTGGAATTGGGTTGTTAGCCTCACCTTCAGCCAGTTTTTCGCGTTCTTTGCTGTAGGGCGTGTTCTTGTATACCTGCCGGGTCAGGGCCGCCAACTGCGTTGCGTTGGGCATTTCGAACACCGATAATGTGCCGGTGAACATGCTCCCAATATACTGCCGGGGGTCTTCGCGACCTTTAAACGGACTGGGGCCTTTAGGGTTTGCCGCCGAACTCATGCCTTTACCATTACTCACGAAGATTTTCTTACCCACCATCTTCACCGAGGTCGGATACCAGCCCGTTGGAACAAACCCCAACGACCGGCTTTTGCCCGGTTTCGAGACATCGAACACGGCAAGGCAGTTGTTGTCGGCGTTGGCTACGAGCAGGGTTTTCTGGTCGGGCGAGAGGGCCAAACCATTGGGTGTGCTACCCGCCGGAGAGTCGGGAAACAAGGCGGTGTTGAGCGTTTCGACCACTTTTCGGGTCTTCAGATCAATGATCGAAACGGAGTTATCATTGGCGTTGGCCGTGAACAGGTATTTCCCCGACTTGCTGATAATCATATCATTAGGGTGGTCACCAGTGGAGATCCGGTCAGTAATTTTGCCTTGTTTCGGGTCATACACCAACACCGACGAACCGCCCCACAGCGAGATATAGAGTTCGTCGCCTGCTGGAGCACGCAAACAAGTGTAGGCCTCTTTAGGCAACTGAATACGCTGGGAAACCTGCTTCGACTGCACGTTGCAGACATACAATGCGCTGTCGTCTTTGGATACGGCATAGAGCGTATTTCCGTCGCGGCTTAGTTCGATACCCGCCACCGAAATGCGGTTGGGCCAGGCTTTTCCTAATACAATAGAATCCGTTGGTGTGAGTTTATCGCCCGACACGTCATATACCATCACGCGGTTGTCGTTGCCGCCCGACGCAAAGACCTGCTTACCGTTTGGGCTAAACCGAATGCCCACCCACGATTTGGGAATCACAATTTCGGACAGCAACCGTTCCCCGGCCACATCGAATAGTTGAATAGTCTGTTTGCTTTGCCCGTTGTTGGTGACAGCCAACCGCTTTTGATCGGGTGAAAGGGCCGTATTGAGTGGAAAATCGCCGAGTGGCAACGAGCGGCCCGTGGGCGTAAGGCTCCAGCCATTAGGAAGTTGAACGCGCTGGTTAGCAGGCGTTTGGGCAAGGGATAATTCCGTTACCAGCAAAAACAGGAGAAAAAGAAAGCGGTTCATTTGAACGTAGATTTTGAGAATGGCCAAAGGTACAAAACGAGCGGGTTTGTCGGGTAGGTTGGGTATGTAAAGAGATTGTTACGCCTGTACTGTGAATTATTTCGTAAATTCGATGTTTCCCAAACAGACAATTTACGTACTCATGATTGAAAGACCCCTCACAGACTGGTTGCCTCTAACGATGAAAGAAGTCGAAAAGAGAGGCTGGGATGAAGTTGATGTTGTATTGGTGTCGGGCGATGCCTATGTGGATCACCCAGCCTTTGGAACCGCTGTGATTGGCCGAATTATGGAGAGTGAAGGCTTGCGCGTGGCCATTATTGCCCAACCCAACTGGAAAGACGACCTCCGCGATTTCAAGAAGTTTGGTAAGCCAAAGTACTTTTTTGGGGTAACGGCCGGCTGCATGGATTCGATGGTGAACCACTACACGGCCAACAAACGCCTGCGTTCCAACGACTCCTATACGCCCGGCGGTGAAGCCGGTTTTCGCCCCGACTACGCCACCATTGTCTATTCCAACATCCTGAAAGAACTGTATCCCGATGTGCCGGTGCTGCTTGGCGGCATCGAGGCATCGCTGCGCCGGGTAACGCATTACGACTATTGGAAGGACGAATTAATGCCCTCCATCCTGGTCGATGCGAAGGCCGATATGCTGGTGTATGGCATGGGTGAGCAGCCCCTCCGCGAGATTCTTAAACTTGCCCGGCAAGGAGTTCCGTTTTCGTCAATGCAGAATATTAATCAGGTCGCTTTTCTGCACGATGCCAACACACCCCTGCGCGACTACAACGACTGGAGTTCGGTGGAACTGTCGAGCCATGAGGTTTGCCTCGATGATAAAATCAAGTATGCCGCCAACTTCAAAATAGTTGAGGTAGAGTCGAATAAATGGCAGGCCAACCGGATTCTCCAGCAAGTGGGCGACCAGATTCTAGTGATTAACCCCCCGTTCAAGACAATGGAGGAGGCAGAAATCGACCAGTCGTTCGATTTGCCGTATACCCGACTGCCCCACCCGAAATATAAAAAGCGGGGACCAATTCCGGCCTACGACATGATCAAGTTCTCGGTGAATATGCACCGGGGCTGTTTTGGCGGATGCAGTTTTTGCACCATTTCGGCGCATCAGGGCAAGTTTGTGGCCTCGCGGAGCGAAGAATCGGTGTTGCGGGAGGTGGAGGAAATCACGAAACACCCGGAGTTCAAGGGCTACATTTCGGATTTGGGTGGGCCGTCGGCTAACATGTATAAGATGAAAGGCAAAGACGAGGCCATCTGCGCCCGTTGCCAAAGTCCAAGCTGCATTCACCCGGTTATTTGCTCGAACCTCGACACCTCGCACAAGCCCATGACGGAGCTGTACCGAAAAGTTGATGCGTTACCAGCCATCAAAAAAGCGTTTGTCGGCTCCGGGGTTCGGTATGATCTGCTGGTCGATGATTTCAATAAAAACAATGCCGACGGCAACCACGACGAATACATGGAGCAACTGGTGACGCGCCACGTATCGGGTCGGTTGAAAGTGGCTCCCGAACACACCTCCGACGATACGTTGCGGGTGATGCGGAAACCGTCGTTCAAATATTTTAAGCTGTTTAAACAGAAATACGATAAAATTCAGGAGAAGCATAACCTCAAGCAGCCCCTGATTCCGTATTTCATTTCGTCGCACCCCGGCTGCGAAGAAGCCGACATGGCTAATCTGGCCGCCGAAACTAAAGACCTTGGCTTCCAACTCGAACAGGTTCAGGACTTTACGCCCACGCCCATGACCGTGGCCGAAGTGATCTACTATTCGGGCGTTCACCCGTACACGCTGAAACCAGTAAAAACGGCGAAGACGCGGGAGGAAAAACAGGCACAGAACAACTACTTTTTCTGGTATAAACCCGAATACAAAAACTGGATTCGCAACCGCCTGAGCAAGATCAACCGCCCCGATTTAGCCGAACGGTTATTGGGAAGCCCCAAAAAAGAGACTGCCGGGAAGTCGAAGGGGGCGGGAAGTTATTCGGGGAGGAAGAAATGGTGAAGGGGGTGATAACGCGATTAATTATCGGCCTTGTTGGGCTTGTACTTATTGGTATTCTAATTTTTGCTTTTAGAGATGCCTTCCTTACCAAAAGCGATGCTTCTGATTTGTTAGCGAATCAACACATTGAATTAATCAACAAATTCGAATTGTTGAAGAGTGAATCATCATCTGCCTTGAGTGATTATAGCCGCATGATTGAAATGAAAATCTCGTCGGCTGACAATCGAAGAATCAGTTCTGCCATCAGACAATCTGCGTGGTTCAACACAAAAGGGAAGGATGCTTTTTCCTTTTTCCCTCATTATGTTGGCCCAATCCGAAATCAATACGTAGTCACTAACTATGCAGTTGGTAAGACTCTATATCGGGATATCTTCTTTGTCAGTGACACAGGCTACAGTACCAACTTTACAAGAGTCGAGGTCTGTAATGATACATTGCGGTATCGTCAGGTCGTTGAGTAACTTCATGTGGGTGGGTGTAAGGTAACGGCTCAGTCAGTTCCCAACTTAGCATTGTTTATTCCAAAACTCCTGATTGTGCGTAATTTCATCCGATGAAAAAGAAGAATGACAAGCGGGAGGGCAATCAATACGATAAAATCGTCAAAGAGAACATTGAAAGCATTATTCCCGCGCTGATGAACAGCGTTCTTGGATTTCGGGTCAAAGAAGCGGTTATCATCAAAGAAAAGTTACAGCAAACCAAAGAGAAAGAGGCCGATGCCTTACGCATTATCACCGACCCAAACGGCCAGAAATTTATCTTACATCTTGAATTTCAAGTAGATGATTACTCCAAGATGGCCTACCGGATGGCTGATTACTGGGTATTGCTTAAATCAAAATACTCGCTTCCCGTTCGCCAATTTGTGATTTTTATTGGCAGTGGAGAACCGAAAATGAAGACTGTTCTGGCTGAAGATGGAAACTACTTCCAGTTTCAGCTTATCAACATCACCCAATTTGACTATTTGCGGTTTTTGACATCAAACAACCCCGAAGAAGTGCTGTTAGCCGTATTGAGTGACTTCGGCCAAGAAAATCCTGAAAACGCTCTCAGCCAAATCATATACCGATTAGAAGAAACCGCAATCGACCAACGAACGTTTCAGAAACATCTGCGACAGTTGCGGGTATTGTCGAAACTACGTAAATTAGATCTAAAATTTGACGACATGATTCAGAACATGGCCAAGTATATTGATGCAGAGAATGATTATCTCGTCATTAATGCCAAAGGGAAAATTGTTGAGAACTTGCTTCAAAAGCTAAGTTTAACATTTGAACAAATAGCCGATATTACAGAGGTTTCGGTTGAGTTTGTAAAAAATATTCAGCAAAAACGTTCTGGGACCCATTAATTTTCGATATTAGAAAGAGTCGGTAAGCGTTCCGAATCCAGTTTTTGTATAAGGCTTCGGGGAATTATTCGGGTAAAAAGAAGCGGTAAAGAGCCACTATCTCATGGCTGGCTCTCGTTTCCCCACAAAATAGGTCAACCCGCCAACCAGCACGATGCCCAAACCCACAAAACTCTCAACAGGTTTGTCGGTGGCAATAAAAACCAGCACCCCCAGGCTGAACAGAATGTAGGCCCATTGCAACCAGGGTCGGAATGGACTCGGAAAATCGGTGGGGTAGCGCGGGGTGCGGAGGAGACTGGCCACGGCGAGGGTGCCCATGAGTTGCAACACAAACGAGGTACACAAAAGTACCTGCTGCAACGTCCCCGTGAACAGCAAGCCCAGCGTGATGGCCACTTGCAACCAGATGGCCCGAACGGGAATGTGGTGGGCGTTCTGCCGACTAAAAAACCGCCACAGCGGAAAATCGAGGGCCATTCGACTCGTGATTCGCCCGCCAATCCAGATATACGAACTCATGGTGGCCACCAACTGAAACGCAATGCCAATACTGATCCATTTGCCCGCCGTTGGCCCAAACCGATTCGCAAAAGCCACCACAGCCACGTCGGCCTGACCCTGCAAGGCACCAGGGGCCGCAAGTTTCAGAAAAACCAGTTGCAAACAAACATATATCACGGTTACTGTGATGGTTCCGAGCAACAAGGCTTTGGGAAGATTGCGACGGGGGTCTTTAATTTCCGAGACGATGTAGGCAGCCGCGTTCCAGCCCGTGTAGGCATAGGTGACGTAGAGCAGCGAGACTGCAAACGAACTTGTGAACACCTCGCCCTGATAACTGCTGTCCCATTTCAGGCTGTTCACCACCGGAGGGGCCACCCAAAAACCCACCGCCAAAACCAACCCAATAAAGGCGACTTTTACCACCGTGGTCACGTTCTGAAACCAGCTACTGTGCTTCAGCGTGAACGAGTGTAGCAAACCAATGACCACGATCAACGTCACCGTGAATACCCGCAGATAGGGAATGTTAAACGGACTCAGATAGGCTTCCATCGCCAAACCCGCAATAGCCACCGGAGCCGAAAAACCGCCTACCAGCGACACCCAGGCCGTTAAATAGCCCAAAAATGGGTGTAAGCCCTTCGAGATAAACACATAGTCGCCCCCGCTTTGGTCGTGGTAATGCGTGCCCAATTCGGCAAAGGTAAACGCGCCAATCAGAGCCAGAATACCCCCCAAAATCCACAGTAGCAGAATGGACCAGGTGTTTTGTACGGCCAACAGTTGGTAGCCCAAACTGGTGAACACGCCCGTGCCAACCATGTTGGAAATGACAAGCGCGAGGGCCGTAAGCCAGGAAATTTTGTGTAGCGGTTTGGTCATGGTGAGCGGTGAGTACCGGGCGAAAATACGCCACAAAACTCAATCCGGTTCCGGCACCAGCGTTCCGTCCTTCATTTTTTGGAGCGTCCCCTCAAACGAGGTCGAGGACGCATTCATGGACTTCAGTTTTTTCAGCGCGCGTTCTTCTTCCTTGATGGCCTCATCGCGCCGACCCAGTTTATACAACAAATGAGCGTAGGTGTCGATCCAGCTTGGATCTTCGGAATACTCCAGCGACCGCTTCGACCAACTCAACGCCTTTTCCAGATCATCGGGTTTGGTGGCCATCTGCCAGAATCGCCAGGCCACCTGATTCAAGTCCCGTGCGTAGGGCGATGGACCCATCTGCACCATCATCTGGGTTTCGCCCGGCGCGGGCCGGTTAGTCGCCATCTGTTTCTGCCGCTCCACCCGGTTCACCGAATCAGGATCAATCGGCATGATGTAGGTATCGTAGAAACGGCGGGCGGTTCTGATGTACATTGTCGTATCTTTTACCCCCGAATAATACCCCATCAGGTTACCTTCGTAAGCCCATTGCCGCGAACGGCGGTCGTTGCCATAGGTGCCGCTGTTATATTGAGCCGTCCGAAGAGCAAGTGCTTCGTTCTTGCTGGCAATCGCTTTTTGAAGGGATTTCCGGTTGAGTGTCCGGTTATAGGCAATTCGTTTTTCGAGCGAATTAGTCATAAACCGTTCATTCCAGATCCGGTTGTCAAATCGCATCACACTGTCGGCATGAGTCCCCAGAGTTGGCACCTGCTCGAACAGAAACAGGAACGTGCTCATGGCCTTGAGCGAGTCGGCAGGCAATTGCCGGACGTAGGTATCGAGCAGATCCTCAGTGCTCATGTTCAGGGTGCGTCGGCGGTTGATATAGGTTTGCAGAAACGGCAGCGAGCGGTCGCCTTTGGCAAACTGCTCGTCGAGTTCGAACAGAGGTTGCTGCTTTCGCATCGACAACGCTTTGTCGGCCTCTTTCAGGTAGAGATAGCCGTTGGTTGTGGAACCATACTGTAAATTAAGCAGCGATCCATCGGGTTGCAGAAACAGCGACACCAGGCCGTTGGTCAGTTCGTAGCGGGCCAATAAGGCCTTTCCTTCTTCGGACACAGCGGACACCCGGTAGCTGACAAAATTGATGGCAAACTTTTCGGTGAGGGCCGGGTCCGAGAACCCTTTGGTGGCTACTTCGGTGCATTGGCCGCAGTTTTGGCTGTCGATATGCAGAAAAACAAGCTTGTTTTCTTTTTTGGCTTTTTTCAGGACTTTCTCGAATGGTCCTTTATCAAACACAATGCCTTGTGCGAGGAGGGTTTGGGTGAAAATGATGAGGATGAAAAGTGTGTGTTTCATGTTGTTGATTGATTACTGATTACTGATTTCTCATTTCCCGGCCCCGTTCCCCAGTAGCACCTGTCCCGGTTTTTTGCCGTTGTGTTTGCCGTTTTCCACCACCGGAATGCCGTTTACCAGCACATAGCTCAGGCCCGTTGAGTAGGCATGGGGCGCGTCGTAGGTGGCCGCATCGCTCACGGTGTTTTCATCGAAAATGACCACATCGGCGGCAAAGCCGGGAGCCAGCAAACCCCGGTCGGCGAAGTGGAACCGCTGGGCGGGCAGCGAGGTCATGCGCCGGACAGCTTCTTCTAATGGAATGATTTTTAACTCACGAACATAGCGGCCCAACACGCGGGCATTAGTGCCATAGGCGCGGGGGTGCGGCATATTTTTCCCGAATGAGGCAACGCCCGCATCGGAGGCAATCATGGTGTTAGGATAACGCAAAATCGTTGCCACATCCTCCTCCGACATGGTGTGATAGACCATCTGAATCCGCTTCATATTGGCCTTTTCGATCAGGTTCATCACCAGGTCGGTTTCAGTTTCAGCGTTGGCTTTGCGGCCCTGCAACTGGTTGATTTTGGCGATGCTCTTGCCGTTGTAGGTCGTGTCGGGTTCGTAGCGCGACACCACGGCATATTCGTAATTGGTGCGGCCGTTTTTCTTCAGCGAAACCAGCATTTCCTGTTTGATTTTGGCGCGGCTATCGGGATTCCGAAACCGGGCCAACACCAGCGAGTCGCTGTCGGCCAAAGCCCAGGAGGGGACAATACTCTGGAGTGATGTACTTGAGGCCGTGTAGGGATATTGGTCAACGGTCACGTCGATACCTTCGCGTCGGGCGGCTTCCACCAGGCCAACCGTTGTTTTGCTGAACCCCCAAATGGGTTTGCTGGCCACTTTAAAGTGCGATATCTCGACCGGAATACCGGCTTCTCGGCCAATCTGAATGGCTTCTTCGATAGCCTTTTGCACCTCCTGCCCTTCGTTGCGGATGTGCGAGGCATACACGCCCCCGTACTGAGCCGCTTTTCGGGCCAGGCCCACAATTTCGGATGTTTTGGCGTAGGTGCCGGGGGTATAAATCAGACCGGTGGAAAGGCCCACAGCTCCGTCGCGCATTGCCTGCTCAACAAGTCGCTCCATTTCGGCCTGCTCGCTGACGGTGGGTTCGCGGAAAGCGGTTTTCATCACCTTCATCCGCACCGAGTTATGGCCAATCATCGAAGCCAGATTAGGCGTAAAACCCTTTAGCCGGAGCGTGTCGAACATAGCCCGGAAGTTGGTTCGCGAACTACCACAATTGCCTGACACGAGGGTTGTTACGCCGTCATAGATGAAGTTTTCGGCACCGGGTTGGGCCTCCAGATCACCCTCCACATGCGTATGAACGTCGATGAAACCGGGGGCAATAATCCCGTTTTTCGCGTCGATCACCACCCGCCCCTCCGAAGCCAGAATAACCCCGATTCGGGCAATTTTACCGTTTGTAATACCCACATCGGCCCGTTGCCAGGGGTTGCCCGATCCATCGACCACCCGCCCGTTGCGGATTACGAGGTCATACGTTTGGGCCTGGGCAAGGAGGGGCAGAAAAGCGAGAAGCAGGAGTTTAGAGACGTGTTGCATAGCGGGAATTGGTTCCTGCGAATATCTGCAATAAACGGTAGAAAACCGTCGGCAATGCGTTAAGACTGCATTATTTGGCGTATATCGATTGGGTTTATGAAGACTTATCGAGTAACTTGTGGGGTTAAATTATCCCAAAAAATGAGTCGATTTCTGTACAGCCTGATTTTTAGTCTTTACTGTTTCCTTTTTATCTCTCTTTGGCCTCTCACCCTCCTCTATGCTCAACCCATCGAGCAGAAGATGCGAGCTGTGCAGTTCAACCTACTCAGCCCGTCCGATTTTAGGCCTTCATCGCCCGACACCACCTCAGAAGCAGTCATTTTATACGAAGCTGGTAACGTGACCTTTACGGGTGAAAGCAACGGCACCTGGATCAATTTCACCTATTACAACCGAACCCTGATTCGGCGAAAGTCGGGGTTTCGCCGAGCTTCCTTACAACTGACTCTTCAGCGGGGACGCAATGGTTACGAGGAAGTTTTTACCGATTTCGAAGCCTATACCCATAACCTTGTTGATGGGCGAGTGCTATCTGAACCCATTGGTGAAGGCGGTCGGGCTACTCAGGCCGTGTCTGCTTATAGTTGGGTCGAAAAATTCACGTTCCCGAACGTTCATGAAGGGTCTATTATCGAATACAAGTACACCATCAGAACGCCCTTTATTCTCAACACTCTGCCCCGACCCTGGCATTTTCAACACGACATTCCAACAGACTGGAGCCAATATTCGACAGAAACACTTAACGAATATGCCTATCAGTACATTCTGAATGGCTACTTGAATTTGGATATAAACGAAAGCAAATCAGTCAAAGTCAAGCCGATAGCCTATCGGACGCGCTCGGATGCCACGGCTGCTTTTTATGCAATGAAAAACGTGCCGGCGTTCCAACTCGATGCCTTTATGACCAGCGAAAACGATTATGTTGCCCGTATTGAGGCTATTGTTCCCAACATTCGTAAGGGAAAGGCCGATCATGCATTTGGGTGGCAAGGCATCGACGAAGTACTGATGGAATCAACGGATTTTGGCAGTAAAATCCGTAAGCCAGGGCGATTTATAGAGGAGTTGGTTAAGCCACTTGTTCACCAACATATCGACTCTTTAGCCCTTCTTCAAGGCATTTATGAATTAGTTCGGTCGCAATTGATATGGAATGGCTACACCAGTATTTGGAGTGGTGATGTTAAAGAAATCTGGGCTAAAAAAGAGGGTGATACGGGCGATATTAACCTGCTGTTGGTAGCAGCTCTAAAAGCAGCAAAACTGAAAGCCTCACCCGTGATTTTGAGTACCCGCCCCAACGGTCGGCCCGACAAAGATTTCGCTATCCTCAACAAATTCAATTATCTCGTTGCCAGCGTTCACCTCAATGGTCAGGATATACTTCTGGATGCCACCGACCGGTTCCTACAACCGGGTATGTTGCCCATACAATGCCTCAATGGCTTCGGGCGCGTGATCGACCCGCCCAATAGCCGGTTTGTGTCGCTGATGCCAACCCAGAAAATGACCGAGACAAAAACGGCTCAGTTCACCCTTACCGAAGGCGGTGATTTGCAGGGCACGCTGACTCAAACAGCAGGAGGCTATGCGGCTTGGCTGCTCAACAAACTGATGGCTACGTATGGGGAAATCAAAATCACCGAAACCCTTCGCAAAACGCAGGAAACCTGGCAAATAGAGAAAGTCAGCGTTGCTAAACGAGACTCCACTCAGTTGACATTTGCCGCAAATTACACCCTCACCGTTCCCGACATGATTACTGAATCAGGCGACTTGTTATACTTGCAACCGATGGCTTCGGCAGGTCGCGAATCGAACCCGCTGAAACAGCCGACTCGTCAATTTCCGGTTGATTTAGAAACACCTATCGAAGAAAACCATATTTTCACGATCACACTTCCTAAGCATTATGTAGTTGAAGAGGTGCCTAAACAACTGGCTATCAACCTTCCTGACAACGGAGGACGGTTTATTTATCAGGTAGTTGCAAGCGGCAATCAGATTCAGGTAACGAGCCGCTTTACCCTACGCAAACAACTTTATAATGCGTCTGAGTACCCCCGGCTGCGGGAGTTTTTTGCTCAGGCCGTGACTAAACACGCCGAGCCGGTTGTGATCCGCAAAAAAATGGTGGAGTTGAAATAATGAGATTTACTGCCCCGAATTAGCCTGCTGTCGCACACTATCGGCCGAGGCAGGGGCTGACTGAGCGGCTTTCTCTTTCTCCTTTTCTTTGCGCCGGAAAAAGCCCCGCAACAGGAAATTGTGCTGCAAAGCCTCCATGTTTTCGTCTAACTTTTTTGTCCCCTGATTCAGGTTGCTCAGAGTTCCTTTGATGTCTTTGTTCACCGTAGGGTCGTTCAGGAGCAGGCCCACGAGGTTGTCTTTACTGTTGAGTCGTTCGCTGGCTTTTTTTACATCAGCAGCCACCAGTTTCACATCGGCAGTCACGTCATTTGCCGTGTTGGCCGCCTGCCGCAACCGCACTGAAGAAAGTCGGATGTTGCTATAAACGGCGGTGTCGGTCACTAACTGGTTGGGTAAACTGTTTTTGTCGTTCATTTTGGCCGCAAACAGCGACAATGAACCCGACGCTTTAGCCGCACTGCCCGATGCTGCCTGTAAATTTGATACCATACTTTCAAACTTGTAAGCTAGCATTGAGTCAGATAGAACAGCCCCGGCAATGCCTTTACCCTGCTTGATCTGTCCGATAATGCTTTTCACATCGGTAGTAATACGGAGGAGGTTGTTATTGTTTTCCTGTAGGGTTGCCATCAACTGATCGGAACTGAGTGCTGTGCGAACGGCCAAACGGTCGCCGTCTTCCACGGGTTCCACACTGGTGGTGCCGCCTACGATCATCACAATTTTGTTGCCGATCAAGCCATCGGAGCTGATCGTGGCAGCCGCATCTTTACGAATGTACTGCTGTGATTTTTCTTCAATGTTAATATCCACCTCAACCTGCGAACTACCGAAGAAGCTGATGCGCCGGACGGTGCCGATTTTCACACCCGAAAACCAGACGTTGTTGCCAACCTTAAGGCCACCAACATCGTTGAAAATGGCTTTGATCTGGACGGTTTTGACAAAGCGTTTCTGCTGCCCGCCCAGGACCATAATTCCCAGCACAAAAACAATGATACCAATCAGCACAAACAAGCCGACGGTGATAGAGCGTTTATTATCTGTTGCGTTCATAACGTGTTATTCGACAAAATTGTAATGGTAGAATTGTTGTACGCGCTCGTCGTCGGAGTCAAAAACTTCCTCGAACGTTCCGGCATGGCCAAACTTCCCGTCGAAAAGAATGGCCACCCGGTCCCCCACGGTTTTGGCGCAGGTGAGGTCGTGGGTAATCACGATAGACGAGGTGTCATACCGTTCTTTCACTTCATTAATTAAATTGTTGATCTCGATGCACGTAATCGGATCAAGTCCCGCCGTTGGTTCGTCATAAAGCATCACGTCGGGTTTCAGAATAAGCGTCCGGGCAATGCCAATGCGTTTGCGCTGCCCCCCCGACAATTCGGAAGGCATCTGATTAATGGTCTGACTCAGCCCGACGTTATCCAAAGCTTCCTCCACAGCCGCGTCAATCTCCGACCGGCTCAGGTTCCGCTGATTCCGAACGAGCGGAAACTCGAGATTCGCACGCACCGTCATACTGTCGTATAAAGCACTATTCTGGAAGGAGAACCCAATTTTAAGCCGCAACTCGTCCAATTCTTTCTTGGTCATCTGGTCAACACGCTGTCCAAACGCCGTAATCGTTCCCGAATCAGCTTTGAGCAGTCCCACTAAAATCTTAATCAGCACTGATTTCCCGGTTCCTGACCGGCCTAACACCACGAGGTTTTCGCCTTGGTACAAATCGAGGTCAGCACCGCGCAGAACCTCAAACTCACCGAAAGCAATTTTCAGGGCACGAATCGAAATCAGGGCATTCTGTTGGGTGTTGGTCATTGTTCTATATGCGACGGTTTAGAAACCTACTTTACGTTCCCCGAATCGCGTTCACGATTTGCAGGGACAGCAATTCTTCGATAAATACTAAAAACATGGTGGTCACTACGGCTGAGTTAGCGGCTTTACCTACGCCCTCGGTCCCTTTTGAAGAGTTGTAACCTTTATAACAGCCAACCATGCCGATGGTGAATCCAAAAACAAACGTTTTGATGAGCGATGCGAAAATATCTAAGAACGAAATAGCCTCAAATACGTCGTTGATGAACGTAAAAAAACTCGTACCCTCGTTTTGAGATACATTTACAAATGCACCAATCAAACCCACAAAAACGGTGTAAACCATCAGGGTGGGGAGCATGAATGTGGTAGCCAACACCCGGCTTACGACCAGAAATTTGAACGGATTGGTGGCCGACACTTCCATTGCGTCGATCTGTTCGGTTACGCGCATCGACCCCAGTTCGGCCCCGATGCTGGACCCAACCCGCCCGGCAGCAATGAGGGCCGTAACGAGTGGAGCCAAGGCCCGAACCAGCGCAATGGCAATCAGCGAGGGCAACCAGGAGGCAGCACCAAACTCGGCCAGCGAAGGCCGCGACTGATTGGTAAACACAATGCCTGTAATAAAACCCGTCAGCGAAATCAAGGGTAACGACCTGACACCCACCTCGTAACACTGTCTGATAATTTCTTTGAACTCGTAAGGCGGTTGCAAAACTTCCTTAAAAAACTGACCGACAAATCGGCCTACATCGCTCAGATTGATTAGCATTCGGCTAAAGCGACCAGGTCCAGCCGGGACAGAACGCGCAGCAGGCGCGGTAGTGTTCGTATTCATTTATAATCTGTTGAGTGGGACCCTACCGAAGTAGTTTACAGTACACAACGGGAATTCCGAACAGTGGTTTAATTTTGTGAGCGTAGAACAGTATGAACATCAAATCAAGCCCTATGAACCGCCTGTTATCCATCACTTTTTTTGTCCTGATTGCCCAACTTACCACTGCCCAACTGATCCATGTTGGCACGTATTCGGTGCGGGGCAGCGAGGGAATTTACACCCTCCGCTTCGATCCGAAAGCGGGCACATTAACGCCCGTTGGCAGTACTAAAAACGGCAAAAGTCCGTCGTTTCTGGCCCTCCGACCGGGGGGTAACGAACTGTATTCAGTGAACGAAGCCGACGGCCCGGGACCAACAAAATTCGGGTCGGTGGGTGCCTATGGCCGCGACCCCAAAACGGGCGTGTTGACTCCCATCAATGAAAAATCGTCGTTCGGACGCGCTCCCTGCCACATCAGCATCGACAAAACAGGCCACTGGGCCATCATTGCCAATTACGGAGGCAGTTGGCGGGTATATGCCATCCAGCCCGACGGGTCTTTGGGTGCGCTAACCGACAGTTTGTCATTTTCGGGGAAGGGGCCAAACACGAAGCGGCAGGAAGGGGCACACGTGCATTCGGCGACAATTTCGGACGATAACCGGTTTGTTTATATTGCCGATCTGGGAACGGATAAACTGCATTGCTACAACCTGAATGCGCAAACGGGCAAACTAACGCCGAACCAAACGCCTATTCTGTCGGTGAAACCCGGCTCCGGCCCGCGCCATTTTACCATTCACCCCAACGGTCGATTTGCGTATTTAGCCGAAGAGTTAAGCTCGTCCGTAGCCGTGTTCAGCCGTGACCCGAAAACCGGTTCACTGACCCTGACGCAGGATCGGGTGGCCAGCCTGCCCGCCGATTTCACTGGCGAAAACACCCACGCCGACATCCACATCGACCCTGCCGGGCGGCATCTCTACGTCTCGAATCGGGGGCATAACTCACTCAGTATCTTTACCATTGCCACCAACGGAAGCATCAAACTCATTGGACATCAGCCAACGCTGGGAGCCAAGCCCCGCAACTTCATGATTCACCCCAGCGGCCAGTATGTGTTGGTTGCCAATCAGGATACAGACAATATTGTAGTGTTCCGGCGCGACCCCAAAACCGGCCTCCTGACCGA
Source organism: Cytophagales bacterium (assembly GCA_031411995.1). GTDB lineage: Bacteria > Bacteroidota > Bacteroidia > Cytophagales > Spirosomataceae > Rudanella. Next base: position 617 of record JANOCD010000062.1, on the reverse strand, counting down.
CACTGGCGAGCGGGCAAAGGTGCCTGCTCCGGTTTGTTTAGTGGCTGAGTAGCACCAACCTGCAAGGTCTCAAAGACCTTAATGGTTTGCTGATTGTAGCACCTCAGGTTGGCATTTATTATTGGGACATGTATAGACAGAGGTGTCAGTCCAATGCCTTTATAACCTTTTGAATGATGCCAAGAAATTCTTTGAATTGGGCATACTGAGGGGCGTCGCTAACCAATGCCTGCCACAAGGCTTCGGCTTGCTGAAAATAGGCTTTGGCTTTTTTCTTATCGTTTTGTTTGTCCCGGCTAAATTCCCCCAATTTATAGTACGAAATGGCCAGCCCATTTTTGAATTTCACATTGGTTGGATAGGCTGCGTAGAGTTCTTTGGTTAGTTCAATGTCTTTTTCAAAAAAGCCCAAGGCTTTCTCCAAATTCCCCAGACTACGATGCGTTTCGCCGAGTTTAAAGTACGAAATGGCTAGGTTATTTTTGAACTCCACATTGGTCGGATAGGCTACGTAGAGTTCTTTTGCCAATCGGTTGTATTCCTCAAAAAAGCCCAAGGCTTTCTCCAAATTCCCCAGACTACTATGTGTTTCGCCGAGTTTAGAGTACGAAATGGCC
>JANOCD010000061.1:0-8642 GCA_031411995.1 Cytophagales bacterium | reverse complement strand
CCAGCTTCGGGAGTTGCTCAGGCAGACGAGCAATTCCGCTAAAGCTGCACCCCTTTGGTGGGGTAAGTTATCTCGCTTATTCAAGTGGTTAGATAGGCAAGTCGCTCAGTATCAACAAAATATTTTAGCAGGGTAGAGTAGGCTACGTGTTGGCTCCACTGGTTTGTTTCTCTATTCTGGAAGTAACGCGGATGGTTTATTTCCGGGAAACCGCACACCGTCCCGAAAACCAGGTACTGGCGCAGTTGTCGTTGGACATACCAGCGATTTTAACCTTTGGACTATTTGCATTGCTTGCCTTTGTGTATCAAAAGCAGCCCGCAATCCATATGCGGTACATGATTGCTACGTCGCTGCTCCTGATTGGACCGGGGCTAGGCCGGGCCTTAATCATTTTTGGCGGCATTCCGTTTCCGGTGGCCGTTACGGCTGTCCTCTACCTGTCAACGTTTATAGCTGTGGTATTTCTGTTTATAGACATCCGCAACCGAAAAAGCCCGATTCCTTTTTTGGTTATTTCGCTCATCATCGGGTTGAATCTGCTTTGCTGGTTATTTCAGACCTCAGGCTGGTGGCTCCTGTTTGCCAAAACGTTTGCCCGGTTCTTTTTTTAGGATTTAAATCTGCCTGTGTGTATCAGCGAGAATCATCTACAGTCCCACAAAACGATATGAAAATCTTTCGTTTTCCTTTGCTGATGAGCAGTATACTGCTGCTTTTCTGTGTCCAGATAAGCCCGGTTTGGGCGCGGGTGGATACCCTGCGTACTTTCCCCGAAAAGCGATTCCTGAATGGAAAAATGGCTTTTGAGCAGCATATGGCCAGAAATCTCCGCTACCCGCCAGAAGCGATGCAGGCATCTACTGTAGGCACGGAATTGATTACGATTACAATTGGCCCAACGGGAAAACTGACCAACGTTGCTGTTATCAATTCCTTGGGAAAAGCCATTGATCGGGAAGTGATGCGTTTGGTTCAGACAACTGCCAAGCTTTGGCTGCCCGCTGATCAATCAGCCAGTCAGGACAGTATCATGCTATTCCTGCCCGTCAAGTTTACGTTGGAGGACAGTTCAGGAGATCATGACTTTTATGTGGAGACCGTCAAACCTGATTTCATCCTGAACGAAATTGTTGTAGTCGGTTATGGTTCGCAGACATTTGATGTACGCGACGATGCGTATTACGTCAATGAATTGAGTGCATCCTTATCGAAACAAGACTACAAAAGGATGCTCAAAATGGTCAATGAACTGATCCGACGCAATCCTTACAGTGATAAGCTCTACTTGCAGCGGGCCAAAATAGAACAGGAACTTGGCCAATTGGATGAGGCTTGCAGCGACTACAAAAAGATCATTTACTTTCTGGGCAAGACCCAACTCCCGAAGCAATTCGTTCAGAACTGCCCATGAAGATTTCCTTGGTCAGCCATTACGTTGGTATCAACCACAATTGGCATGGCTGGGCAGCGCAACAAAATTCACCAATTTTCACGTTTAACCAATTCAAATTATGCCAACGATTAAGGCAGATTCAGCAACCGACAAACCCGCTATTACAGCAAAAAACACGTCTACAGGTGCGGGTGTTTGGTCAAACTCCGAGACAGGAGCATCTGTTATCAGACAAAGTAAAGAAGGCCGGGGAGTGTTGGGTGAGAGCAACAATGCCCAGGGTGTTTGGGGCGTAAGCCATGCCAAATTTCATGGGGGCGTAACAGGCGTTAACGACAACCAAAGTCAGGAAGCCGGTCCGGGTGTCTATGGGCAAAGCCGGGGAACGGGTATTTGGGGCGAAAGCGAGACCTGGCACGGCGTATTTGGCACGACTAAAAGCACCACGGGAGGGGCCGGAGTTCATGGATTGAACACCAACGGAGCAGGCGTTTTCGGGCAAAGCCAAAATAGCATTGGTGTTTTGGGAATAAGTGAAAATCACGAGGGCATTCATGCCCAAACAAAATCGATACAAACAGCCGCTTTGGCTGCCTACCAATTGAATCCGCAGGGAACAGGGGCGGCTATCTTCGCCAAAAGTGATAGTCAGGTCGGGGGTGTAGGCGTTTGGGGAAGCAGCCAAACGGGCATCGGGGTAGTAGGTATGAGCGAAACTCACGAGGGTGTCCATGCCGAAACGAAATCTACTATAACAGCAGGCTTGGCTGCTTATCAGAAGAACCCAACCAGCCATTCGGCGGCTCTTTTTGCTAAGCATGAGGGAGGGGGCGTAGCGGGTCGCTTTGAAGGCGACGTAGAGGTGACGGGTGATATACGACTAATCAATGCCGACATTGCTGAAGACTTCACGATAGCTGATCCAACCGTTGAGGTGGGTACAGTGATGATCTTCGACGCGAACGGCTTTCTAACTCCCTGCTATGACGCTTACGACAAAAAAGTGGTCGGGGTTATTTCAGGGGCCGGTGATTATAAACCGGGTATGGTTCTGGACAAACAGGTGTCTTCTGAACATCGGATGCCTATTGCTTTATTAGGCAAGGTATTTTGCAAACTGGATGCTCAATATGGAGCCGTTGAAGTGGGTGACCTTTTGACAACCTCGCCCACACTTGGCCATGCCATGAAAGCTTCCAATCCATACAAAGCTTTCGGATCGGTCATTGGCAAAGCACTGCGCGGCCTTACTGAAGGCCAGGGTTTGGTGCCTGTGCTTATCGCGCTGCAATAGTTACCGCGTAACTGACAATTTTAAAAAGACATCGCCATGATGAGTGTACGACAAACATTAAACACACATCCTCTTCCGCGCGGCTACGACTTCTCCATGGGTATCGTCGCGCTTTGTGGCAGGCGACCTGCCAGCATTACGAGGCTACGTAATTCGCCCTGTGAGACAAGTGTAACGGTGCATTTCAAGTCATTACTGCCCGTGAAAATAGTTTCACTAACTATGGTCGATGACCAGATTGAACGGTTTATTCGTACCCAATTTGTAGCTATGCAACGCTTGTTTGCAGAGGGTAATGTAGCCGTGTTACCGGGTTCGACAGAGGATTTGAGCCAGGACAACGATTTGGCATCGCTCAAGTTTTTTCAGGTAGGTACTTGTAGGAGTGATAGTAAGACAGCAGATCACGAAAAACTATTCGCACGGCGACATAACGTAGGCGATGACGAGTTGGTGGTCTATATCGTGTCAGCAATTATGGGAACAAGGGGTAATTTCTTGGGATGCGCCAGTCACCCGAACGGGCAGCCCGGTGCTGTGATTGTTCAGTCAGGGCCCAACTGGCTAACCGCTCATGAAGTGGGGCATGTGTTAGATCTTCGCCATGTTTGTGAGTACCCAACACCTGAAAACCCAGATCCGTCGCCTATGTGCGTTTTTGGAAGTAGCCAGAGCAATCAGTTGATGTTCCCCAATGTTGGCTGGACACATGTACCGCCCTTGCTTTCCGACGACGAATATGAGACCATGCAGGATAGTGAGTATGCTCAGGATTTTTAACATAGACGACCATGACATTGGAACAGTTGAGAAGCCAACTAAGCATGATAGAACCGAACGAGGGTATGTACAACGGAATTGATGCGTCCGACATTACTCATTTGGAACAACTCGTGCAGGATACAGAAGCCTGGATGGCCTCAAGGGCAGTATTTACGCTAAGTAAACTACCCGATTCACTGGTACTGCCCATCCTAGCACGTGCCGCAGGGGATGCTCATGAGGAAGTGCGGGTAGCGGTCGCGTCAAGTATCCGTAATCTAAGCCCGGAGAGTGGTGATGCGCTATTGATTAAACTACTGGATGATAGCAGTTTAGGGGTAAGAAAATTTGCTGTACTATCGATTTCGGCAGCGCATAACCCCACGATTCTTGAACAACTGCAAACGATTAGAACCAACGATTCAGTCAGTGCGATTCGTGACCTTGCTCAAGACAAATTACGAGACCTGAGACTATAAAATTTAAATGTAGGTGCTGCGCGACAGTCGCTGGCAACGGCTAATTCGGCACGCCAGCACGATTTAATTGCGTCTTATCAGACAAACAAATCGGCAACAACGAATTGAAGATCGGGAATAACGGGGCGGCAGAAATGGTCTGTTGCCCCTTAAAAACCGTCGCGTGGTCGGGAGAGGTGTAGGCGTAAATCTCTCGTCCATTGCAGGAGTCAATCCATGATGTTGTTGATATTGACTGGTTTGAACAAATCGCCGAATGCGGTTTCAAAACGGAGTTTATTAACCAAATATACAAAAAATGGGGGGCGGAACGTCCTTATTGAAGTAATTGCATACTGAACCCTCACTGCCATGCAATCACTCCGTATACTAACCTGGAATGTTCAGATGCGCTCATTCCTGATGGAATCGCTGGATCGTGCCACCCTCGAAGTAGAATACTCGGCCCAAACCGAAGCACGCTCCCACGAAATTGCTGCCCGTATCAACAACATCCCCTACGATTACGACGTGATCTGCCTCAACGAGGTGTTCGACGAGGATGCGCGGGACATTCTGGTGGATGCCCTCAAAGCCAAATACCCGTTTTTTGTTCAGAAGGCCGATGCGGGCGTAGCGTTTATGGTGGCGGGGTTGACCAACATTGCGCATGTCTCGGTGGGGAATCTGGTGGGGGGCATTCCGCTCCCAGGCATCATGTCGCGGCCCGAAGATAGCGGTCTGATGCTCTTCAGCCGGTACGAGTTCGATACCGACGAGGTGGCTTTGGTGCCGGGAGCACCCGCTTTGCCGGTGCCAGCCACCTACTTCGGCTGGTATTCGGAGGCCACTGGCCACGATATTCTGGCGGCAAAAGGAGCCTTGGGTGCTCGGATTAAACTACCCTCGGGCGATACTGTAACCGTAATCGCCACGCACATGCAAGCCGACAGCGATGATGACGGCGAAAACGCCGACGTTCGGAAATCGCAGGTGGCCATGCTCTGGGAAGTAGCTGAAGTCTGCCGCAAAAATGCTCTCACGCCCGTACCTGATCCACACGATGTGGTTGTGGTGGGCGATTTCAATATCGAAGGGATGTTTCGGAATTATCACAAACTACCCAAGGAATGGCAGTCTCACTTTGGCAGGCCCGGTGGCTCCCAGGAACCGGTATTGTGGGATGCCTGGATTTGGGAACAGGCTCCCGGCTACGCCCACGGGCTGGGGCCAATTCTGCCTATCACCTACCCCACCGATCCGGGTGTAACCGCCGAAACCAACCAAACCCCAGCCGAACGCCGGTATGACTACTGCCTGCTGCGCTCCGACCGAAACCTGCGCCAACGCCAGGTACAGCACCTGTTCATTGACCGCGCCCTCAGCCGAACCACAAAAAAGGCCAACTACCTCAGCGATCATCAACCCCTTGGCATCGACCTGCATATCCCCGACATGGGAGCCATGAGCGCGTTGCAGGCGCAAGCTGTTGTGCTGACTCCTGAAATACCCAGTGGAACGCCCAATGTGTTTCGGCATGAGAGCCACCTCAACAACGGGGTTATTCACTGGCATCGCCTGGACGAAGATGGCACCTATGACCTGTCGGTAGTGTCAGGGGGGATGGCTGTGCAACTGGAGGTATATGCTAAAGACGACCTGAGCAGCCCACAAATTCCGTATATGAAAGCCACTTCGGTGGAAGGGCCAGACAAGTTTGTGGTGCCCACCGCGCCCATGTTCCTGAAAACAATGGGCAAAGCACGAGACACCGTTGACCCATACCAGTTGCGGATTCGGAAATATACCGGAACCTCTTTGCGCAATGCCATTGTGCTGTTGCAACACCGCTGGCAACCGGGGAATCACAAAACAGGCGCACCACCCAGCCTGCCCACCACCACCTTCGCCGGTATCGAAACTACCAACGACAGCCTATTCTACAGTTTTCAGGCATCACCCGTTACGTCGGGGAGGCAACAGACCATTTGGCTGACTTTTGCCCCCAATGCGGGTTCAGCTCCCATGCGCCTTGTGTTGTGCAGGCTCGTGGGCAACGATGTGTTGAGTGTTATCGACAACTCGCCCTTTGTTACGGGGGCATTTGTTATTCAGCGCGACCTCGACCCCGGCGAGTATTTTGTGCTGATTCAGCGCGACCCGGCGGCTGGTTTCGCCCAAGCATCCTTTGCAGTACAGTGGAACACCAACCTGACAACCATACTTCCGCAGCTTTCGACCAAACCGCCCGAACCCGGGCAGGTTAACCCCATGGCGGCTTTCGGAGCGGGCATTGCCGACCTGAAGTGCATGGCCGATACGACGGGCTGGGGAGCCGACGATATTTCGTTTTCGTTGGAATTAGACGGTAAAATGATTGTAGACCGAACGTTTTTGGGAGGTATGAATGATGGGCAAACCCGCTCGATTCTCGGCTGGATTCGGGAGCCACTCACGTATGTGAAGCAATTAAAACTGAGCATTATCGAAGGCGACGACATCGATAATGACGACATTGGCATCATAAAACTGCCGGGCGTTCGGGAGATTCTGGGTAGTGATGTTCCGCATCAATTTCTGGCCAACGGCGTTTGCGACCTGCGACAGATCGTAGAGTTTGACGATGGAAAATACGAATTTCATTGCCGGGTGGTGTAGAACAAATCACATCATTTTCCAGAACGTAAATCCAATGGCAACTCGTAACACAAATGAAAACCAAACCCTTAGCTCTACTTACCCTATTTTTCCTCTGCGCTGGCAGCCAACTGCTGGCCCAGAGTACCACCAACCTTAGCCTGTCAGCCAATGTGTTTTACCGGGGCGACCCACCCGGCTCCTACACCGTCACGTGCCCCAGCGGAACCTCGGCTCGCGTGACGGCTTTAACGAAGATTGCCGATGTCCCCATCACGCTTTTGGCCAACCCGACCGAAAGTCAACCGGCGAACGGGACTGTATTTTCGCCAGCCATCAGCCCCAGTCAACAGGTGCTAATTGGCACCTTCCCACAAGCTACAGCGGCTACGGGCGTGGGTATTCTGGAGGCTAAAGCATCGTGCGTTGGTATAGCACCGAGCGGCACCTCCCCCACTTCGTTCACGATTATGCTGGCTGGTATCACCAAAGCCGAAGAACAAACCCGCACCAGTTATGCCCTGAAAGCCAACGCGGTAACCCTGCCCCGGCTCACCACAAGCGAGCAAACCACGTTGCCTCCCCAAAAGGCGGGCAACATGGTCTATAACATTGAGCAACAAAAAATGGCCGTGCATAACGGCACAAGCTGGCAATACGTTGGCCCCGCCGAAGCGGGTCAGTTTCAAAATGTACAGTCGTTTCCGGCCGGCACACAGGTCTGGATTGTTCCGGCGGGCGTAACCCGGATTTTGGTTGAAGCCTGGGGAGGTGGCCAAGGGGGAGGAAAATATCGCCTGAGTAACAATGTTGTAGTTGGTGCAAGAGGGGGCAACGCCGGGGCTTATACCCGTGGTTTTATGACGGTAACACCCGGTCAGAGCCTAACCCTAACGGTTGGTGCAGGGGGGGTTGGGGGGGTTAATGATTTTGCCTCGGGAGATGGTCAGGATACAAAAGTACAAAGTTCAACAGTGAGTATTCAGGCGTATGGCGGCTTCAATAATGGCGAAAATCGCAGCAATTATTATGGTTTCGGCGGAGGGCTTATTGTTGGCGGAGGCCGAGGCACAGGGGCAACGCTGTCGTATGGCCAAAAAAGCGCAACCGACTATATCCTGCTCATAAAATGTGGCGATGGAGGCACAGCCTATGGCGCACAAGCGGGTGGTACAGGCGAGCAGTTTGCCTTGCTTAACTCCACTACATTACTCTATACCACCGGAGGGGCCACTGCTGGCAGTTTCCCCGGTGGCGGTGGCGGGGCCGGCTACAATTTTGGAAAGGAAGGGGCCGATGGTTTTCTTTTGCTGCACTGGTAAGTCGGCGGTTTACCGTTGGCTCAATTCATGCTCATTCCTGTTAGCTGCCAGAGTGTTTTCACGACTAAAGTCTATAATAACGAGTACCTTCATATATCAACAACTCGTGAGTGTACACTTTAAACTTATAGTCCACATGAAAACAACTCCCATGATTTGGCTGGGTGGCTTAAAACTGATGATTCTTGCTGGTTTGTTGCTGGCCGGATGCGAAGGCAAAGAAGGTCCAGAAGGCCCCGCAGGTCCAACAGGAACAACAGGACCACAGGGCGTTTCGGGGGTCACAGGGGCAACCGGACCTGCCGGTCCAGCAGGTCCGGCGGGACCGGCAGGTCCCACCGGACCACAGGGCGTTCCTGGTTCAGCCAACGTGATCTATTCACCCTGGACAGCCATTACGTTTGCGGGTAGCGGCACCTCTTATCTCGGCAACATCACGGCCCCACAGCTCACACAAACGGCACTGGATCGCGCTGATATTCGGGTTTATTGGTCGGAGTCAGGTCGGGTTCTTTCGCTCCCTTATGCCGAAGTTATTGGCGGCACTACCTACACCGTTCATCAGCGGCTTTATGTAGGGCGTATTGAACTCAAAGCCAGTTACGCGCTTTCTCCCCAGCAAATGCGATACGTCATTATCCCCGGCGGAGTGCCCTCCGGTCGTTTAGCCACCATCAACTGGAACAACTATAACGAGGTGAAAGCAGCCTTGAATCTGGCGGATTGAGGGGAAGGGGCGAGGGGTGAAGTGTGTCAGACATCTTGGAGATGTC
>JANOCD010000060.1:0-78643 GCA_031411995.1 Cytophagales bacterium | reverse complement strand
ATGACGATCGGTTCGTAAGTTAGCCGTTGAGAAATTCATGCCACAAAATTAACGCATTCGAGCAGTTATAACGACTTGACTATCACCGACGCAACAACTCTAATGAATATGAAATCGTCGTTGATACTACAGAGTTTTTAGAAACCATTCCACAAGAGTATGAAGAAGAAAACCGAAAGGTAGTTTATATACCTGAACAGAATAAGTTTAATTTAGTGGATAAACAAATATTGGTAGTGGAAGATAAATTTAATACAGCATTGTTTGGTGCAAAATTTGGTAGTCCTACATTTTCAGAAGAATTAGCTTCGATTAAATTTGAGAACTTAATGGGTTATATTGATGAAACGGGAGAAATAGTTATTGCATTTTGTTTTAAAATAGCCTATAACTTTAAGGAAGGGCTTGCTCGTGTAGCTCTGTTTAATTTTATAGAACAAGAAGATAATTATGATTATGACCAATATGATGAAGAGCCAAACATTCCAGTAATTTACATTAACAAGAAAGGGCAAATTGCTTTTCCTTCTGTTTTTCAAACAGCACATGATTTTGATAATGGTTTAGCTATGGTATGCTCTATGACAGGCAAGTGGGGATACATTGATAAGAACGGTCAAGAAGTAATTTCTTGTCTATACGACGACATAGGGAAAGTAAATGAGGGTTTGATTAAGGCTAAATTAAATGGAAAATATGGCTTCATTGATTCGGTTGGTAATAAAGTGATAGATTTTTTGTACGACAATGTAGGTAATTTTTCTGAATCTCTTGCATACGTTTATATTGAGGGAAAAGGAGGAGGTTTTATTAATAAAAATGGCAATATAGAAATACCTTTTATTTTTGATAATTGTTATGGTGCTCAATTCAGGAACGGAGTCTGCCGAATAACTTTTAATAGCATACCAAATCTGACTGATAAAAATGGAAGACTTCTAGTATCGTTAAAATACGGGCTTCAAGTTTTTCATATTAGAGATAATTTTGCTGAATTAAATGTTTTTAAAGGAACCGGACTTAATCGATATGGGTACATAAATTTTGTTACTGGCAGAGAATATTGGCAAAATGAGGGTGTTCAGCGAAGTATAGTAAGCTTGATAAGACCCACCTGAAAGCTAGCATTTAGAACACGATTATTACCTATCGATAAATTGGAATATATTTCACAGAGTAATAAAGCAGTTGCATCAACGTCAAGCTTTGGGTATGAAATTCGTCCACCCTACTTTTGCATAAAAACCCCTTTACGTTGCTCGAAGTCCTTTCTGTTTCTAAATCGTTTGCCACCGATGTCCGGGCGGTTCGGCGGGTGTTGGTGCAGGCGCAAGCTGGTCAGCTAATGGGCATTGTGGGGGCGGGTGGCTCCGGCAAAAGCACGTTCATGAACCTGTTGGCGGGTTTGGTTGGGCTTTTGCATAAATCACAGAAATGCCGCTAACGCATTAGACCTACTTAATTAACTGCTTGACTACAAAGTCGTAAGCCGTGTAGTAGGTACCATCTTTGAGGCCTTGCATGTTTTTCAGTTCCTCAATTAACCCAAAACGCCCAAACTTCCAAGGCTTCCATGGTCTCTTCTGATGCCTGAATGTTGCTCAGTGACTCAAACGGAATCTTTACAATATAGCCTTCATTGTCGATGTCGATATTGAATTCATGGTCGAGGTAGCGTTGCCCGTTGTAGGGGATGCCAACGACTGTAACGGTCTTGTTTTCTTCAAATCCACCCCGTTTTTTTAGGCGGGCAGTGGCGGTAAAGGGAAACTCCAGATTTTCTTCAAAATACATCTGCCAGGCCGCAGCCGCTTCGTAATCATCGTAGCAATCGACCAGAATTTCGTCATCGAGCCGACGTTGTATCTCTTCGTTTGTGAGGGCCATAAACTTATTTTGCTCGTTTTTTGGGTTCGTGATAAATTCCATTCAATTCCTCCAGAAACGCGGGTTTGCGGGGGTTGTTAGTCCGGAGGGTATTCACCAACTCGTCCATTGCAGCATCGCTGCCCGCAATCTCTTTCTTTACTTTTTTGATAGCCGTTGCCAACTGCTTGTACTCCGGGCGGGTGCTTACTTGCTGGCTCCAATGGGTGAGAATCGGAACGTACAGAACCAGCATTTCTGCCGGATACAGGGGAGCTAAATGGGGGTGGACTCGCTCAATGCGGTCGTAAGTGGGGCTGGCCTGAAGAAGTTTTAGCACCTCGGGCCACTTGTCTTCGGCACTGTACAAGGGCACCAAACGCGAGTACCGGGCCTCATTGGCGTTGAACCAGCGGTTTCGGTTGCCGGTTTTTCCTTCCTGCTCAATCTCCCGTTCAATGCTCGTTACCAGAGCCGCGAACTCATTGGGCCATTCCTCCGCTGAAAACGACTGTTTCCACTGCTGGTAATAGGTGGTGTCGAAATGGTGACGGTCAAACGTAAACTTCTTGGTCAATTGGCGGACGGTAGGGATGTCATCGCGAAGTATAGCCACGTCGAGCAGTCGCTTTTCCCAATGGCTCACCGTGCCGGGATGCCCCAACTTTTGAGCCACGTCGATACCGCCCTGAATCAGTTCGCCTACACGATCCCACTGTTTATCGGCAATGGCTTTGTCGAGCACTTTGTCGCGCACGGCCACAATGTCGAGGTTAATTTCGGTCAGTTTATCGGCTTCGGCGGTGCGGCCTAATTGCCGGAGAAAGTCGATTTTGAGTTTGGCAAAATGTTCGCGGTAGAAACTGTCGTATTTATCAGTATACCGACTACTCAGGGAGTCGAGCAGGCTCACAAAACGGTCTGATTCAGCCAGTTGATTGCTCAGTGTTTTGGCAACACTGAGCAGGTTCAGGTCAGAATCGCCGTAATGAGCAAAAGTTTTGTTGATTAAGTTTTCGGAAACCCAGGCATAAAGACTTTCGCGGAGGGGCGGTGCCATGTCGGGCGATTTGGCCGCTTCGTGAAGCAGGTTCATACCACCCCAAAGGGTTCCGCTGATGTTGCCCGCCGAATCGTCGCAGGTTTTCACAACTTCCATCATCTCGGTAGCCACCACCTTACCCACCGTAATGGCATCGCGGAAGTTGCCTTTGGTCAACAACTCCTGCCCGGCACCAATCACTTTGTCCACCTCTTTCGACAGTTTGAACGTGGCCCGGTAATCGACAAACCCCCGGTCGGAATTGTCGCGGATGGCTCGTTTGAGCAGGTCGGTGTATTGTTTGGCAAGGTCGATGCGCTCGTCTTTGTCGGCAAAATGCAGTTGAAGTCGCGAAGCAAAGGCTTTATCGGACGTGGCCACCTGCGTCAGAAACGCCCGCATTTCGTCGGCGGTCAGTTTGGCCAGCAGCCCCTCGATGGTCAACGTTTTGGGTTCGCGACCCGGCTTGGGTTTGGGCTTTTTCTGTTCCTCGCGAATGGCAAATAGTACGGCGATCACGTGTTTGCAGTATGGCCCCTCCACCGGGCAATCGCACTGCGTGTCAGTGAGTTCTTTCTTGCTCAGTTCAATAGAAACCGAATAGGTCTCGGTGCCTTCCACCTCGGCCTGCCACACGCCCTTACTGTCCTGCTCGGCATATAGCACAGCCTTCCGGTCGAAATAATGGCGGCCTTTCTGAACCTCTGTTTTGGAAAACTGAGTATCGAAATTGTCAATCGTTAGCATGGAACAAAGATATTATCTTTGCTCCCATGATTCGCATCTTTCAACAGGACGAGACCGCCGTTCGCAAAATTCGGGATATTGACTCGTTTCGGGATACCGAGCGAACACTTTGGGTGGATTTACAGAATCCAACTCCCGACGAAATAAAAAGTGTGGAAGACAAGTTTGATGTCAGCTTTCAGAGTCAGCAGGAGCAGGCCGAAATCGAAAGCAGTTCGCGGTATATCGAGGAAGACGATTACCTGATTGCCAACACTAACTTTCTCATTCCCAGTAAAGAAGAGGGCTATATTGGCGTACCGGTGAGCTTTTTGCTGAAAGAAGAACTGCTGTTTACCTACCGAAATTCGGCTGACCTGAAATCGTTTGCCGACACGGTGAAACGCATCAAATCAAAGCGGGCTGCGTTCAGCGATGGGGGTCAGATTATGATTGCCATTTTCGAATCGCGGATTGATGCGGATGCTGACCTGATCGAACAGATTTCGTTTGAGGTAAAAGCCATTAACAAGCAACTCGACCTCGATGCCAAACTGGATCGGGAAATGCTCTTGAGTATCAACGACTACCAGGAAATGACTATGACCATCCGCGAGAGCGTGGTGGATAAACAACGGGTGATTTCGGCCCTGATTCGCTCCAATGGCTGGTTTACTCCCGATGAACAGCAGCAATTACGTACCCTCATCAAAGATATTCAATCGCTGATAGAGCATACGAATTTCATTTTTGAGCGACTCGAATTCCTGCAAGACACCTTTTTGGGTCTGGTTAATCTGGAGCAGAATCAGATCGTGAAACTCTTCACGGTATTGTCGCTGGTGCTGTTACCGCCCACGCTTATTGCCAGTATTTACGGCATGAATTTCGACGCTATGCCCGAACTTCACTGGCGGTATGGCTATGTTTACGCGCTGGTTCTGATGGTGTTAACTACCTTGCTGACCTTGTTCTATTTCCGCAAAAAACGCTGGCTCTAATGCTTGATCTCCCCACCGAACTCCCCGAAAACCTGACTGACTTGCTGACTCGCTACGGAACTCGATTTCTTGTTGCGGGCCTGATTACTATTGCTGGCTACTGGATTATCAAACTGGTTCTACGCGCCATTGGCCGACTACTTTCCCGCCAACACGTTGATCGCGATGTGCAGCCGTTCCTTCTTTCGCTGCTCCGAATAGGGTTTTTGGCCGCTTTGGTCCTGAGTGTGCTCAGTACGCTGGGTGTTGAAACCAGCTCGTTTATCGCCGTGATTGGCACGGTGGGGTTGGCAGTTGGCCTGGCTTTGCAGGGGAGTTTGGCCAACTTCGCTGGAGGCTTACTGATTCTGGCATTCAAGCCGTTCCGGGTAGGTGACCTGATTGCGGTAACTGGCTTGACAGGTTATGTGGAAGTAATTCACCTGCTCAATACGATTCTGGTTACAGAGGATCGCCGGACGATCACAATTCCCAATAATACGCTGACAACCAACGCCATTACCAATTATTCGCGCTTAGAAACGGTGCGCATGGAATCACAGGTTGTGGTGGATCGGCACTACCCGGTCACGCAAATCAGGAGCATCATCGAAGGGGCTATTGCCACCTGCCCAGAAGCTCTACCCAACCGAAAACCCGATGTCCTCGTCAACAAATTAACGGATACCGGGATCGTGTTCGATGTGCGAGTCTGGTGCCGAGTTGATGCTATAAGCAGCATCAACTACGTCGTGCAGGAGGCCATCACCCTCGCTTTTCAGCAAGAAGAAATCGAAGGGCCGCGCAACGAAATCGACGTATTGCGGTTTCGGGGAGAGGGGTAAAGTGGGTGAATTGTCCTTACTTCTCAGCCCAGTAATCGACCACTAATACCTTGTCTAAATGCGGCCCCAGCACCTTGCCGAACGCCTTGTGGGCAGGGTGGGGCAGATACACAGCCCGATCCGCTTCACTCTCAAAAGTCAGGAAAAACAGGTGGGTGAACCCTTGATTCAGGTTTTCGGGGCTATTGTTGGTGCCCCATTCCAACCCCTTAATCTGGGGAATCTGCGCCGGCAATGCCCGAAAAGTTTCTTCTACTTTCTTAATGTCGGCGGGCGACGAACTGTCTTTGAACTTGAACAAAACGGCATGACGGAGCATACGAGCGGCTTTTTTAGGGGGATTATCGGTGGTTGAGGCCACCACGGTTAACGATAAAGTAAACACGGTCAAGAGGGCCGCTAACAGGAACTTGCGCATAAAGTGAACAGGTTTAGATGAATTACTGGCCCACAAGTTAGGCAAGAATTGGATTACTTTGCTGCAACCCGCCAAATCCGATTTCCTGAATCGTCGGCCACCAACATCGACCCATCGGGCAACATCGTCACACCCACCGGCCGACCATACACATCGCTCTCGTTGGCAATGAACCCCGTCAGGAAATCTTCGGGGGCACCTGCTGGTTTGCCCTCACTGAAGGGTACGAAAACGACTTTGTAGCCCGAAAACTTCGAGCGATTCCAGGAGCCGTGTTGGCCAATAAACGCTCCATCGCGGTATTTTTCGGGAAACTCCGTGCCGCCTTTACCCGATGGCTTTTGGTAGAAAGCAAGTCCAAGTGAGGCCGTGTGTGCGCCTAACGGTACATCAGGAGAGATCGCTTTATTGACTAAATCAGGGCGTTCTCCTTTTCGGCGGGGGTCTTCAATCTGATTGTAATAGGCATAGGGCCAGCCATAAAAACCACCTTCTTTCACGCTTGTCAGGTAATCAGGAACGAGTTCGTCACCGAGTTCATCCCGCTCATTAACAGCCGTATAGAGTGTCTGCGTGCCGGGATACCACGCCAGTCCAACCGGATTTCGAAGACCCGTTGCATAAAGCCGTTCGCCGGACCCATCTGGATTCATTTCCCAAACTGCCGCCCGTTTCACCTCGTGTTCCATGCCGTTCTCGCCCACGTTGCTGCCCGAACCCACCGATACATACAGCTTTTTACCATCGGGGCTGGCCAAAATATTGCGTGTCCAGTGGTTGTTATACCCGCCTGCCGGGAGTTCCTTTATTTTCGTGCCGGAACCGCTAATGCTCGTTGCGCCCGGTTCATACGGAAAACGCATTAGCCCGTCGGTGTTAGCCACGTAGAAATAATTGCCCTGAATCAACATGCCAAAAGGCTGGTTCAGGCCACTCACGAAAACCTTTTGGAGGTCGGGTTTGCCATCGTTGTTGGTATCCCGGAAGAGCGTAATGCGGTTGGCACTCTCATCGAATCGTTGCGATTTGGCCTGACCAGATACCACAGCCACCGCTTTCTTGGTGCCTTTTTTCTCTGTATTGGCTTCGGCGACCAACACATCGCCATTGGGGGCCACATAAATCCAGCGGGGGTTTACCAGGTCGCGGGCAAACTCGGTTACCACAAATCCGGCGGGGGCGGTGGGCATTTTGCCTTCGGGCCAGCCGATGACGTTGCTAAACCGCTTTTCAGATTTGCCGGGTGCAGGCAGTTCGGGTGCCGCCGGAAGTTGGGTGTTGGTGGCATCGGATGTTTGAGTGCCTTTTTCTTTCTGGCCACAGGCCAACAGTACGGCGGTCAGTTGAGCCGCTATAAGCAGGGAGGAGATTTTCATTATGTTGAGTGAAACGTATTCCCTGCTTAACCAGAAGTTTACCGTTTTGGTTATTCCAGTATTCGCTCAAATCGTGTCGGGCCTGACATAGCCAGGCTCATTTCGCGTCTTTTTTGGCAACAATCTCTTGTCCCTGGACTTTCAGCACCAATGCTGTAATGGCTTTGGAGGCCGGGTCGCGCTGAAACACGATAATGGAGCCGTAGCTACTGGTCGATTGATAGGTATCGGTTGCGGTCTGTTTCACCAGCTTGTTGCTTCCGTAGCCATCGGCTTCACCGTAAATAATTCCTTCCTTTTCAACGACGGTAAACTTGGCGATGGGACTACCGTCGGGGAACGTGTAAGTACCGGCATAATCTTTCAGCGAAGCAGCCGTGGCTTCTGTGCTTGTTGTAGCAGTTGTGGCCGTTGTTTGGGCCAGGGCGGGCAACGTTGCCAGCAGGAAAAGGGCGATAAGGGTCTGTTTCATAGAGATTTAGTAGTCAATTTCTTCTTCGTCTAATAACTGTTTGACATTCAGTATACAGCCGTCCATCACGGTAATATCCTGATCCCAGTCGGTGATGATCCATTGCTTTTCATTGCGGGATGCCACAAACACTTTGCGGGTTTCGGTCAGAATCCAGATGACGCGCTCGGTGCCGAAATCGAGCATCTTTTGGGACTTCTGAATCAGGTAGTTGTCAACATTCAGGAAACCCTCCAAATCGGCTTTGATGTCCACCTCAATAACTACTACGGGGGCCACGCTAAAGTATTTACCCTTGAGTTTGCCCACTTTAGCTTTCTCGAAAATTGCCAGATCGGTACCGAGATTGTCATTTTTAGCCATGTGCAGCCCCGATTCGTTGGTGCCTACGGTGTACAATTTTCGGTTTAAGTGAGTGTAAAGAAAACCGTTCAACAAGTACACAATTACTCCCTGCAAATCAGAGCATGACATAATTTCTTCAATTTGTTTTGTTCCAGCCAGCACGTCCCGATACCCTTTGTAATAAATTGGTTTACCCGCCCATTCTTCATAAATCAATACCCTCGGCACGGGTGCGGGTTTAATGGTTCGGCGTGGTTTTTGGCTGGTGCTTTTTTCGGCTGTGGCTGTCATTGTCAGAAACCGTTTTGTTTAGACAAGTTTACGAAAAAAATGCCCAAAACCCGGTATATTGATCCGCTAAATACCTAAACAATAAAACCGAATGCAAAAGAAGATCACCCTTTCCGAAGACGAAATCCCCGAAAGCTGGTATAACATCGTGGCCGATATGCCCAACAAGCCCCGGCCACCGCTTCATCCCGGCACCCACGAACCAATTGGTCCCGAAATGCTCATGCCCCTGTTTCCGATGGAACTCATCAAGCAGGAGGTTTCTACCGAAAAATGGGTGGCCATCCCCGACGAGGTGCGGGAGATTTATAAAATCTGGCGGCCAACGCCCATGTTCCGTGCCCATGGACTGGAAAAGCTTTTAGACACGCCTGCCAAGATCTATTACAAATACGAAGGCGTAAGTCCGGCTGGGTCGCACAAGCCCAACACGGCCGTTCCGCAGGCGTATTACAACAAAATGGAGGGCGTGAAACGCATCACCACTGAAACCGGCGCGGGGCAGTGGGGGAGTGCCCTGAGTTTTGCCTGCCAGTTGTTCGGCATCGAGTGCGAAGTGTATATGGTTCGGGCCAGCTACGATGGCAAACCCTACCGTAAAATCATGATGAACACCTGGGGAAGCACTGTGTATCCGTCTCCCTCCGACCGGACCAACGCTGGACGAGGCATATTGGCCAAAGACCCCAACTCACCGGGGAGCCTCGGAATCGCCATCTCCGAAGCGGTTGAAATGGCCATGCAGGACGAACACACCAAATATTCACTCGGCTCGGTGCTGAATCACGTGCTGATGCACCAGACCGTAATCGGCTTGGAATCAATCAAACAACTCGAAAAGGCGGGCGATTTTCCCGACATTGTGGTGGCTCCGTTTGGCGGTGGCTCCAACTTTGCGGGCATTGCGTTTCCGTTTTTGCGCTACAATCTGGAGGCCGGTAAAAACATTCGGTGCATTGCCGCAGAACCGGCTTCCTGCCCTAAACTGACGCGGGGCGTGTTCCGCTACGACCTCGGCGACACAGTGGGAATGACTCCCTTGTTGCCCATGTACACGCTGGGCCACAACTTTATTCCGGCTCCCATTCATGCCGGTGGGTTACGGTATCACGGGGCAGGAGCCATTGTTAGTCAGCTACTTAATGACGGATTGATCGAAGCGCAATCGTTCAAGCAATTGGAGTGTTTCGATGCGGGGATCAAGTTTGCCCGCGCCGAGGGGATCATTCCGGCCCCCGAAGCGACGCACGCCATTGCCACCGTGATTCGGGAAGCGCAACGGGCAAAAGAAGAGGGCACAAGCCCCACCATTCTGTTCAACCTTTGCGGCCACGGCCACTTCGATATGGGGGCCTACGAGCAGTATTTGTCAGGCCAATTGGTGGAACACGAAGTAACTCAGGAAGAGATTATGGCCTCGCTGGCGGAGTTAGACACGCCGTTGATTTAATTGCTTCGCAACATGTCGTCCCGCCGAATATTGTCGGCGGGCGCCTGATTCAGGATTTCGCGGTATTCTTTGGTTTTGAGATCGCCCCGTTTTACGGAGCGGATGAAGTTGGCCCAGGCAAAGGGATTGGTGAAACTAAGCGTATTGGCTTGTCCTCGATTACCCAGTGCCTCACGCCCGAAAATCTGCTGGTTCATGAAGTTCTGGTGATTGGCAATGGCTCCCATTGGCGTAATAGCGGCCATCCGCATCAGGTACATGGGGTCGGTGTTTTTGGCCAGATTGTCGCGTTCTTTCTGGTCGGGCAGTTTCATGGTCACGAACGCTTCTTTAAACAACTGCTCCGTGGCGTAAGGATACACTTTCACCTCGGCCAGCGTTTTTACGTCTTCCTGAAGAGCCACGACAGCCGAATACGTCACGTCGGTGAGTCGCCGGGGGATGATGTGGTATTGGGGTTTGAAGCCAACGTAACTGAAAATGATACTGTCGCCGGGAAACACAGGTAGCGCAAAATAGCCGTTGTTGGCCGATAGCACTCCCCGACCGGCTTTTGGTATATAAATATACGCCTGGGGCAGCGGTTCATTGGTTTTGCCCCCCGTGATGAAGCCCGTAAACGTCACCTGCCGGTCCTGCCCCTGCGCTACTGCGAGTGAAAACAGCCCTGCTATCGAGAACAGAACAACCGTCAAAAAGAACAACGTCAACGACTTTTTCATCAGCAAATCTGTATTTTATACAAAGTAAACGACTATATCGACTCAAACGTTTGGATGCAGTCGTTTTTAAGGAATGTTAAGAGGAATGCTTCTGGTCACGCGAACAATTTCAAAAACGTGATGATAAACGGAGCCGCCAGCAGCAAACCATCGAAGCGATCCAGAAAACCGCCGTGTCCGGGAATGCTTGTACCGGAATCTTTGATGGCAATACTCCGCTTAAACAACGACTCAACGAGGTCGCCATACGTAGCCGTAACCACAATAATCGCCCCTACGCAATACCACTGCCAGGGTTGCAGCACAGGAGCATAGATGGCCAAACCCAATGCCACGGCTGCCGAGGCCAAAGCACCGCCAACGCTGCCTTCCCACGATTTTTTGGGCGACACCCGTTCAAATAATTTCCGTCGGCCAAATTTGGTGCCGGCAAAGTAAGCCCCTACATCGCTGGCCCACATCAGCAATAAACACCCAATCACCAGTTCGGGTTTGTAGTCCCCCCCCCGGAGCGCCATGGCAATGAGCAGGGCAAAGGGTACGGCTACATAGATGATACCCAGAAACGTGAAACCGATATTGCTAAACGGCTTCATGTCTTTCTTTTTGTAAAGCTTAATGAGGAAGATCATGGAGGATGCCGGGCAGATCAGGAAGTAATTATCGAAGTCGATCACATCGGTTTCGATCAGGTAAGCCAACACACATACCAGACAACCAACGGCCGTGCCATAGGCCGTAAGTGGCTGATTACCATCGAGTCCGAGCAATCGGTAGAATTCTAATTGGGTCAAGGCACTGATCACCACAAACAGGAGTGCGAATGTCCAGTCGTCGTACCAGATAGCCAGCAAAATGATCGGAACGCCCAAAGCAGCCGCGATGATGCGCTGCCGGAGGTTCGACATTTCAGCCAAACGTTGTCTCATTGTCAATAATTAGTTTGGCAATAATAGCGTGTTCCGTTGGAACATAGAGGTCAACGCTGCCAAAAGGTGGGTAACTGCTACTCTTTTTGTTGACCACAACGGCATCAATATCGTTTTCGGCCAACAGAGCCTTAATTAATTCGGCGCGGTAGGGCAGGGGTGTGGTTAGAATTTTCTCCCAGTTATCAATCATGGGTTAACAGGCTCGTTTATTCGCCGAAAATAATACAATAATCCCATACAAAGTAGTAACGAAAACAGGCCCGCCATAATCGGGACACGCTCAGTATCCTCAATATTCATGGAAACTACCTGACGCTGTCGAAGATAGACCATCAAAACGGTGAACCCATTATTGACGAAGTGGGCCAGAATCGGTACCCACAAATTACCCGACCAAACATAAAGATACCCAAACAAAGCACCCAGCAGCATCCGGGGGAAGAAACCATAGAACTGCATGTGGATGGCACTGAACACGGCGGCTGCCAGCCAGATTCCGATGTGGGGGTTGTTGCCCGTCCATTCCGTAAATCGGCGTTGGAGAACCCCCCGAAACAGCACTTCTTCGCCAATGGCGGGTAAAACGGCAATCACCAGCAGAGCCAGAATCAACCGGGAAGGGGTGGTGATGGTTGTCAGGTATTTGGTTAGCTCGCCGAGTTCATTTTCTTTGGCCCGCATCCAGCGTTCAATAGGGGCCAGCGTTTCGGGGAACGTCAATCCCTGGTTCCATTGGATGATGAGGCCATTAAGTGGCATAAAGGCAATCACCAGAATAACCACCAGCAACAGGCTAAACGTGCTGAGTTGCCCCAGCGGTCGGGATTGAAAATCGGTCCATTGCTGTTTCTCAAATAAATACCAGAAAACCAATGCGGGTAGCAAAAACGAACAAACATGGCTGATTCCCTGCACAACCATAATGGTGACCCAGGCGTTGGGATATCGGGCAGGGTGACGCAGCAGGGCCGTTAGTTCGGGGGCGGGTCCGTTGCCTGTCAGTGCATTCATTAAATAGGCGGCTCCGGTGGCCAGCAAAGCCCCCACCGTCATCCCCAACAGCACCGACCCTACCAGCAACAGCAAACTGGACAGCGGAGAGCGGTCGGGCGTGGGTTGGGAGGGCCAATTAGCCGGATGTGGGGTCGAAGTAGAATCAGTTAGCATATTCGTCGTAAATTTACGGGCCTTTCCGCTATCAGCCTAAACTTATGGCAGAAGTAGGGTGTTTGAAAAATCATGACCAAGATTGCCACTATAGAACTCGGTGATTTTCCGTTGCTGCTGGCTCCGATGGAGGATGTCAGCGATCCGCCGTTTCGGGCGGTGTGCAAAGCCAACGGTGCCGATTTGATGTACACCGAATTTATTTCGTCGGAGGGGCTGATTCGTGATGCCGCCAAGAGCGTTCAGAAACTCGATATTTTTGAGTATGAACGGCCCGTGGGTATTCAACTCTTCGGTTCCGACGTAGAAACAATGGGCGAATGTGCCCGGATAGCCAGCCGTGTTTCGCCTGATTTGATTGATATTAATTACGGCTGCCCCGTAAAACAAGTGGCGTGCCGGGGTGCCGGGGCTGCGTTGTTGCAGGATATTCCGAAAATGGTGCGCATGACCGACTCTGTCGTGAAAGCCACCCACCTGCCCGTGACCGTGAAAACCCGGCTTGGCTGGGACGACTCCACCAAAAATGTGGGCGAAGTGGCCGAACGTTTGCAGGATATTGGTATTCAGGCACTTACTGTTCACGGTCGCACCCGCGTACAGATGTACAAAGGCGATGCTGACTGGACGCTGATTGGCCGGATCAAAGAAAATCCGCGCATCACGATTCCAATTTTCGGCAATGGCGACATCAGCAGTCCCGAAAAAGCCCGCGACTACCGCGACCGTTTTGGGGTGGATGGCATCATGATTGGTCGGGCCAGCATTGGGTATCCCTGGATTTTCAATGAGATCAAGCATTTCCTGAAAACCGGCGAACATCTGCCCGCGCCCACCGTGGCCGACCGGGTGACCGTTTGCCAGCAACACCTCGACTTTTCGATTCGCTGGAAAGGGCCAAAAGCGGGTATTTTTGAGATGCGCCGACACTATACCAGTTATTTTAAAGGTTTAGACAATTTCAAACCTTTCCGCTCACGGCTGGTCCTCGCCGATTCGCACGACGAACTGCTGGGCATTTTGCACGAAGTGACCGAGATATACAGCGAAGAATTAATGGTTTGATTGCGATTGCGGGCAGGTCCCCCGACCTGTCCGCAATCGGGTCCCCGACCCATCTTTATTCGTCAATGCGGTTCTGGGGAACCTAATCCGGGCAGGTCGGGGGATCTGCCCGCACACAAAAAAAACATGAATTCAACAACTACCGAACCTATATCACTTGTAACCCAAAAACGCCCCGCGTTGGCCTGGGTGCTGCTTTGCACGATGGCCCTTGTGTGGGGCAGTTCGTTTATCCTGATCAAACGGAGTCTCGAAGCCTTTCCACCGGAGCAGGTGGCAGCCGGGCGAGTCTTTTTTGCCTTCCTTTTTTTTGTGCCGTTTCAGGCGTATCAAATCCGGCAACCCGCCATTCGCCTGTCGTTGAAAAAACAGTGGCCTTATTTGGTGGCTGTGGGGCTAACGGGGTTTCTGATTCCGGCCTATTTGTTTTCACTGGCCGGGGCGCACCTCAACAGTTCGCTGTCGGGCGCGTTGAACTCACTCAGTCCCTTGTTTACACTAATCATTGGGGCCACGTTTTTTGGAAATAGGGTACCGATGCGGCAAACGCTGGGTATTTTGCTGGGGCTGGTCGGGTCAATTCTGCTCATTTTCTTTAGTGCGACGGGCGAATTTTCGGTCAATATCTATGCCCTTTTGCTGGTGTTTGCTACCCTCTGCTATGGAGTCAATACGAACATGATTGGCCGCTACATACAGCATATGCCTGCACTTGTATCCACTGCATGGCTCTTCTTTTTTATCGGCATTTTTGCCCTGTGTGTCTTATTGCCAACCGATATCTGGACGCGGGCCTTGAACCCCAAAAACTGGCAATCGCTGATGGCTTTGGCTACGCTCGGTGTGCTGGCATCGGGGATGATGTCGGTTTTGTTCAATCGGGTCATCCAACTGACATCACCTCTTTTCGGCGCATCCGTCACCTACCTCATCCCGATTGTGGCGCTCATGTGGGGCCTGCTCGACGGCGAACATATTTATGCGGCTCAATACCTCGGTATGGGAATTTGCCTGTTCGGTATATATTTGACGAATAAATCGTGAAAAACGGTTTCAACGCTATGCTGTTTCTATTGTTTTTTGGTTTCAAAGGCTGCGCCGTTTCAATAGTTCGCAGTTCGTTATTTACCGATGAAACTTAGAAACGGCGCAGCCTTTGAAACCAAAGTAACGGCGTAGCCTTTGAAACCACAAACCAAGAATGATCTCTGCTTCTGTCAACGACGCTACCAATTCCCCATTCACTGTTGAGTTCACACCCAACGGCACCGTATTGAACGACCAGCCCTTTGCCTGGGATATGGTCCGAATCAACGCCAACACGTTTCATATTCTGCATAATGACCGCTCCTTCACTGCTGAGTTGGTC
Organism: Cytophagales bacterium; assembly: GCA_031411995.1. Taxonomy (GTDB): domain Bacteria; phylum Bacteroidota; class Bacteroidia; order Cytophagales; family Spirosomataceae; genus Rudanella. The sequence continues at coordinate 63,577 of JANOCD010000060.1, read as the reverse complement.
GAAATGGATGCGGCCACTAAAACGGTAAAACTGAGCATCAACGGGCATCCGTACACCGTTCAGCTCAAAGATCGGTTCGATTTGTTGCTGGAGCAAATGGGCATGAGCGCGGGGGCCTCAGCCAAAATAAACGACATCAAGGCTCCCATGCCCGGCCTTATTGTGGGCATCAACGTGCAACCCGGCGACGTGGTCAAAAAAGGCGATGCCGTACTGATTCTGGAAGCAATGAAAATGGAAAACCTCATTAAAGCCCCCGGCGAAGGCACCATCCGCAGCATCCGTGTGGCCAAAGGCGACCGAGTCGAAAAGAATCAGGTGCTGATTGAGTTCTGATTTTTTCCTACTTTTGCGGTCATGGCTTCTCAACTCAAGTATAAACGAATCCTGCTTAAATTAAGCGGGGAGGCACTTGCCGGCCCATCAGGCTACAACATCGACCCGGCTGTTCTGGAACAGTATAGCAAAGAAATTCTGGACGTTCTCAACCTCGGTGTAGAGGTCGCCATTGTTATTGGCGGGGGCAATATTTTCCGGGGTGTATCGGGGCAACGGTCTGGTATCGACCGGGTTCAGGGCGATTACATGGGGATGCTGGCTACTGTTATCAACGCAATGGCCATTCAGAGTTCGCTCGAAAAACACGGCATGTACACCCGCGTGATGTCGGCCATCAAAATGGAACAAGTGTGCGAACCCTACGTTCGTCGCCGGGCCATCAGACACCTCGAAAAGGGCCGCGTTGTGATTTTTGCCGCCGGAACGGGTAGCCCTTACTTCACCACCGACTCAACAGCGGCCCTGCGCGGCAACGAGATCGAAGCCGATGTGCTGCTGAAAGGCACCAAAGTAGACGGTGTCTATACCGCCGACCCGATGAAAGACCCCACGGCCACCCGTTACACGCACATTTCGTTTCAGGATGTGTATGAGCAGAAACTCAACGTGATGGACCTCACGGCCTTTACGCTCTGCCAGGAAAACGGCCTCCCTATCATTGTTTTCGACATGAACAAGCCCGGCAACCTGCTCCGGCTGGCCTCCGGCGACGACATCGGAACACTTATTTCAGACAACATTTAACTTGTTTCATAGCTACGCAGTAGCCATGAAACCAAAGAAACCGCAAAGCTTGACAACCAATGGAAGAGATTGAATTATTCTTAGACGATGCGAAAGACACGATGGAGAAGGCTCTCAAGCACCTCTCCATTGAATTGACCAAAATTCGGGCGGGTAAAGCCAGTCCATCTATGCTCGACGGTATTCAGGTTGAGTATTACGGCGTTTTGTCGCCCATTGCCAACGTGGCCTCCATCACCACGCCCGATGCCCGCTCGATCACGATCAAACCGTTCGAGAAAAAGATGATTGGAGAGGTAGAAAAAGCCATTCGCAACTCCAACATTGGCCTGTCGCCCTCCAACGATGGTGAACAGATTCGCCTGAGCATTCCGCCCCTGACCGAAGAACGTCGGCGTGATTTGGTGAAAAAGGTGAAAACCGAAATCGAAGTGGCCAAAGTAAACGTCCGAAACATCCGCAAAGACACCAACGACTCGATCCGAAAACTGACCAAAGAAGGCGTTTCGGAAGATGCCGTGAAAATGGGCGAAGAGCGCGTTCAGAAACTGACCGATGCCTTCATCAGCCGCGTCGATGATGTTTTCGTTTCCAAAGAGAAAGATATTTTGTCGGTGTAACCACAAACTACACCCCTTTCCCCACATACTCTGCCCCGTTGACCACACCTTGTTGTGCGGTCGGCGGGGCAGTTGTTGTTTTGGTCTGTTCTAACAAAAACGGCCAATTACATGAAACAACTTCTTGCAGGACTTTTGCTGATGGCGCACATGGCCGCCGGGCAAACTACTGATTCGACTCTACTGGATAGCCTGCCCAGAAAAAGTAATTTCCGATTTGGGTTCTTATATGAGTTTGGCCTGAACACAACCGCGACCTTATTACCCGAAATGCGCTCATTTTTTCGGGCTAATCAGATAAAACCGCTAGCCCTTTCTGCTGGGACTGTCAACCTGAATTTTGGCGTACGAATCAACCGGATTAAAGTGATGGTACAGTCGCAGTCTTCCTTTTTTAGCCGTACGGTATCAACCAATAACTGGGTTCAAAAAAACGGAATAAATTCTCAGGGCATTCTGGTAGGCTATGATGTGTTAAATTCATTTAATAAGCGAGTATTCATTTATGTAGGACTTGGAGGTGCTGAATACAATCTTTCACTATATCGAAAGGGCGTTCAACAGATTCCGTTTCAGTCTGTTTTGCAAACTCCTCCCTCAGCAGGTAGCGTACCCTCACTGGCATTGCGAAATGTGGGTTTTGCTGAGGTAGCCCTTGAGTTCAGTCAGCGCGAAAAACGCAAAGCCAGTGCTTACACGGCTACCCGGATTGGCTACCGAACCGGCATGGTTAAGAAAGCCTGGGAGTCGGATGTGTATACGTTTACGAACCCCATCAAAGACCGATTCAGTCAGTTTTATGTGCAGTTCATCTTTGCTTATTCACTAAATGGAAACCGGTTTGTTCCGTTTTCCAGAAAACCATTCCGGTGATGAAAGCGATGCTGATATTACTGAGTCTGATGGTATCCATCGGATGGAGGGCTGAAGAGCAACCGCGTTCTGAGGTGGCAAAGGTGGTCATCTATAGGCAACGGGAGTTTGACGGAGGTGGCTATGACCTGAAACTGAATGGAAAGCTTCTGGGGTATTTACCTCAGAATAGATTCCTAAAAGTTACTATTCCAACGGGACGGGTGAAGATTGAATCGGAAGGGGCCTATCTGTCGGATGTGAAAATGGTTTTTTTTACTGCCGAGCAGGGCCAAACCTATTATATTAAAGCGGTTGAAGACATTGACTTTATGACTCGCGCTTTACTCATGGCCCGCGTCAGCGAAGAACAGGCTAAACGCGAACTGAGCCGGATAAAGCCGATGGAAACCGCCCAAACAGATCAAAATCACGACTAACTTGCCGCTCAATCAACTTGCCGTGTCGCCAACTAACCCGACCTTGCCCAGAATTCTGCTGGCTCTCACAATCAGCCTGTTGCTGACATATTGGGGGTGGCTGTTGCTGTCGGGGATGGAGCAGGCTATTGAGGATGTCCTTCCCGATTTGGGTGGTTTGGCTCGCTATCTGCTTGGTATTGTGTTTTTGCTGGCAATGGGTTGGCTAATGGCGCACCTGAGCTACAAACTGACGTTTATGCGCTGGATGCTCCGACCCGAAACAGCCCCGTTCTACTGGATTTGGGTGTGCGTGCTGGCGTGGCTCATCTTCGAGGGTTTGCAAATTCGCACCGAGGCCGTACCGGAGTTTGTGGACGAAAACCTGCTCGTTACGGGCGTGCTGATAGCGTTTGTGATTGGCTATGGATACGTGGCCGACTACCTCCGCACCCGGCGCGACCAACTCCGGCTGATGCAGCAAACCACCGAAGCCGAACTGACGGCCCTCCGCGCCCAGGTGAACCCGCATTTTCTGTTCAACGCCCTGAATACCATCTATAACGAAGCCCAACGTGCTCACAACGACCCCGTTGCCGATTTGATTGGGCAATTGTCGGGACTCATGCGCTATACCTTGCAGGAGGCAACCCGCCCGACCACTTCGGTAGAAAGCGAACTGGCCTTTATCGAAAAATATGTGGCCCTCCAACGCGCCAGGCTCCCCGAGTCCGACAAACTCCGCGTCACGCTCCGCACCGATTCGGGGGGGCAGCCGGGGGATCAAAACCCCCTGCAAATGGCACCCCTGTTGCTCATTCCGTTTGTCGAGAATGCGTTTCAATACGGTATCAGCCTCGAACATCCGTCCTATATCGACATCAATATCGACGTGGAAGGTCGTCAGCTTCAGATTCAGATCACGAACAGCCGCCCGCCCGGTCTGGGTCAGAAACACGGAGGGGGAACGGGCATTCCCAACGCCCGCCAACGGCTCGAACGCGCCTACCCCGCCCGGCATAAACTAAACATTACCAGCACTGAGGAAACATTTACCGTGAACCTGATTCTAAACTTGTCTTAAATTTCTCCCCATGCTCCACGCCATTGCTATCGACGATGAACCGGCTGCCCTCGACGTGTTGAGCCGGTATGCCGATAAGGTGCCGTTTCTGCAACTCGATCAGGCTTTTACCAGCACCACCAACGCCTTGGCCTATATGCACCAACGACGGGTCGATCTGGTGTTTTTGGACATACAGATGCCCGATCTTTCCGGCACCGACTTCGCCCGGATGGTAGCCCCCCTTCAAAAGACCATCGTGTTCACCACCGCCCACGCCGACTATGCCCTCGAAGGGTTCGCGCTTCAGGCTCTTGATTACCTGCTGAAACCCATTGAGTTTCCCCGCTTTTTGCAGACCTGCAACCGGGCTTACGCACAAACGACTGCCCTTGCGGGGCAGTCGTCGAGCATTTTTGTAAAAGACGGCTACGATTGGGTACGGGTTGATTTGGGTGAGGTGCTGTATATTCAGTCGGATACGAACCTGCTGTTTATTCACGAGAACACCCGGCAAATCAGCACCCGCATGACCATTGCTGAGATGCTGGCAACCCTCCCCGCCGACCAGTTTGTGCGGGTTCATAAATCGTACATCGTTGCGCTTCGGGCCATCCGCAAAATTGAGCGACACCAGCTCACCGTGGGCAACGTTACGATCCCACTGGCAGGCTCCTACCGCGATGTGCTGGAACAGAGGTTGTTGGGCTAAAGAGAAAACCTGCAAGCCGGGTGGCCGGTGCCATCTTTGATACCTTACAGGGTTGAAAATCACACCTCCTCCATCCGCGCCACTTCTGACATTGGCTTCAGATTCGCCGGAATTTTTTGTTCCTCGCCATACGGGAAAATATCGAGCAGGGCCGTTTTGTTGATGTCGGTGATTTCGGAGGGCATCAAAATCGTTTTGAGGCTGTCTTCCAACTGTTCGTAGGCTTGTTTCACCGAGAAAGCGTTGATCAGCATCTGGTTCACAATTTTCTTCTCGCGGCCTTTGTCGTCTTCCGTCGAGAAAATGACTTTGGCTTTATACCAGTAATCACCCCCGTTTTCGATTTGGAATACATCGGCCAATTTCATTTTGGCGATGCGGGCCACCTGGAAATCAGGCGTATTGGCTGGCACCTCCTGGTATAACCGGGCTTCGGCATCGGTGTATGAAACGGCATCGACAAGATAGGCCTCAGTAATTGTTTTCAACCGAACCTGATCGCCCTGCCGGTCGGTAACTATTTCCTCTTTTTGGTACTTAATCGTCCCTTGAAACCAGGTTGGCATAATCTCAGTTTTTTGCCCAAAGTTACGAAAACTTCGCTACAGCCAGCCTGAACGTGTTGCAATGGGCCTCAACAATGTCGGCAATTCGGGGAGAATACCCGCCCCCCATCGACACCGCAATGGGTAAGCCACGTGCAATGGCCGTGTCGAAAACAAACTGATCCCGTTGGCGGCACCCTTCACGGCTCACGGCCAATTTACCCAGCCGGTCGGTCGAAATAATGTCCACGCCAGCCAGATAGAACAGGAAATCGGGTTGGTGCTGGTCGATCAGGCGGGGCAGGGTGTCGTATAAAGTGTCCAGATACAGCGCATCGGTGGTGCCGGTGGCGAGGGCAATGTCGAGGTCGGACTGTTCTTTTTTGAGCGGGTAATTGTCTTTGCCGTGCATACTGAAGGTAAACACCCGTTCCTCCCCCTGAAACATAACCGCCGTACCGTTGCCCTGATGCACGTCGAGGTCGATCACCAGAATTCGTTTGGCCCGGCCCGTTTCGAGCAAAAAATGCGCGGCTACCCCCACATCGTTGAGCAAACAAAATCCTTCGCCCCGGTCGGGGTAGGCGTGGTGCGTTCCCCCGGCAACGTTCATGGCACACCCGAATTGCATAGCCAGCAACGCACAGTCGATGGTGCCTTGAGTGATCATCCATTCGCGTTCGATGAGTTGGGCGGAGAGCGGAAACCCAATCCGCCGAACCATTTGGGCCGGAACCGTCAGCGTTTTCAATTGATTCACATAAGCTTCGGTATGCATACCGAGCACCCAGCGGTCATCGACAGGGGAGGGGGCAAAAAAGTTGGCCTCAGTGCAGGTGCCTTCATACAGGAGTTGCTCCGGTATGAGTTCGTATTTGAGCATCGGGAAACGGTGTGGTTCCCCCTTAGGCCCGGTAGGAAGTGGTAGTTTGTAGAGGGGCGCGTAGGCAATGTAAACCATGAAAAAGAGCTGTGAATCGGAAGGCTTCCCGTTAAATAAAGATGCGTACCGATTAACCAGCCGTTTGGGGTTGGTGTTGACAAAAGACCCAAATTACTCAACTCATGAACCATAAATCAACGAAAGTCGCCATTGTAACGGGAGGTGCCCACGGTATTGGTTTAGCCACTGCCCGCTTGCTGCTCGAAAATGAGTATAGGCTTGCTATTTGGGATACCGATCAGGATGAGTTGAATAATCTATCAAAAATACTGAGTAAGTGGATGAAAGTTTATCTGCCCATTCGGTGCGATATTTCCAGTGAAAAAGACATTCAGAAGTCGATCAGGCAAACCATAGATCAGTTCGGGCGTATTGACGTGTTGGTGAACAATGCCGGTATCATGGATGAAAAGCCGCTGGCCGATGTGACGCTGACCGACTGGAACCGGGTAATTAGTACGAACCTGACGGGGGCTTTTCTGACGGCCAAATACGCAGCAGACGAACTGCGTAAGCACCGGGGATGCATCATCAATATGGCTTCGACGCGGGCGTTTCAGTCGGAACCGGATACGTTTTCCTATTCGGCTTCGAAAGGGGCTTTGGTGGCGTTGACCCATGCCCTCGCTGTTTCGTTGGGGCCTGCAGTGCGGGCAAACAGCATCAGTCCCGGCTGGATCGATGTGTCGGGAAAACCAGATGCGTTACGCCGGAAAGATCATGAGCAACACCCCGCAGGGCGCGTTGGAACCCCCGACGATGTGGCACGGATGGTACTGTTCCTGGCCGATGAAGCCAATGATTTCATAACCGGGCAGAATTTTATAATCGACGGAGGCATGACAAAAAAGATGATTTACGTCTAAATCGGCACAACAAACAAAGTACGTCAAGTTGAGTTTTAATATACACAGTGTAAACACTTCGTCAAAATGAATATAGAACTCTCGCTTTCTTCTGAAAAAGCAACGGCTGAACTTCTTGACACGCTAATCTTGCATCGGCCTGCCAACAGACAGGCACCCTTGTCGGTGCAGTTTTTGTGCTGCCAGAAAACGGATGATGACAGTATTCATCAGACCAATCGGATGAGTTTGCCCCCTTTGTCATGGTTCGATGCCAATTTGCTTCAGGCGTTCACGAAGCAAGTGGCTGCGTCTACCCGTCTGGATAGTTGCCAGGTCGAATTGCCCGATTCGGGTCTACGCCTGACAGGCATGACCCGGCGCGATCTTGCCTGTCAGGCGAGTGGCCAAACCATTCGGGTGGAAGCCCTGCCAACAGCGGCCCGTCAGTTTGCTCCCTTCTCTCTGAATGGCACGCAAGCTGACATCCGAACCTATGCCCGAAAATTATATAACCGACTCTGGGAAGTTTTCTGCCGGGGATAAACCGACCTGCCAAACAAAAAGAGCGCGATTCGCGCTCTTTTTGTTTGGCCCCACCCTGAGCGGATTTGCGTAAATCCTGTTGTGATTTCTTGGTTTTTGGCTAATTTCAGGCATCAAACCGACTATTTTGTAAATCAAGATGAATTCAACAACCCGCATTAAGTTGTCGATCATGATGTTCCTCCAGTTTTTTATGTGGGGAGCCTGGTATGGCCAAATGAGTAAGTACCTGATGGCCACCCTAAGTGCCACCGGCGATCAGGTGGGTAACGCCTATGCGGCTTTCTCGCTGGCCATGCTGATTGCCCCCTTTTTCGTGGGGATGATTGCCGACCGCTACTTTGCCGCTCAAAAAGTGCTGGGTATTCTGTGCTTACTGGGTGCGGGCGTACTGTATATGATTACCCAAAACACGAACCCCGATTCGTTTTTCACGCTCATTCTGGCTTATTGCCTCACTTTTGCGCCCACTTTGGCCCTGACCTCGTCTATTGCCCTGCAACAGATGCGAAGTCCTGAAAAAGAATTTCCAGGTATTCGCGTACTCGGTACGGTCGCCTGGATCGTGGTCACGAACATTGTGGGTTTTTATGGCTTTGGCGACAAAGTAACAATCTATGAATTAGCCATGTACACCTCGGTGGCATTGGGCATTTTCTCGTTTTTCCTGCCGGACACCCCGCCCAATCCCTCTGCCGGGGCTTCGTTTAGCCAGATTCTGGGCTTGGATGCCTTCAAGCTGTTCAAAGATCGCTCATTCGCCATTTTCTTCCTGTCGTCGGTGCTGATTTGCATTCCGCTCTCGTTTTATTATGCCATGGCCAACCCCTCGCTCACTGATGGGGGCATGCAGAACGTGGAAAACAAAATGTCGCTGGGGCAAGCCTCCGAAGTGATCTTTATGTTGCTTATCCCACTGGCCTACACGCGGTTGGGCGTTAAAAAAATGTTGATTGTGGGTTTGCTGGCCTGGATCGTTCGGTTTATCTGTTTCGGCTACGGCACTGTTTCCACGGAGTGGATGCTTTACCTCGCTATTATTCTGCACGGCGTGTGTTACGATTTCTTCTTCGTAACAGGTCAAATCTACACCGACAACAAAGCAGGGGAGCGCATTAAATCTTCCGCGCAGGGCCTAATTACCCTGGCGACCTACGGCATCGGCATGGGTATCGGCTCCAAACTGTCGGGCATTGTGCTTGACATGTACACCAAAGACGGCGTGAAAGACTGGACCTCCGTCTGGATGGTGCCTGCCGGCATTGCTGCGGTCGTATTGGTCTTGTTCGTTTTGTTGTTTACGGATAAAAAGAAAGGGGTGCCAACGGAAGGGGAACTGGTGACAGGGCCTCTATGAATGGGGGAGGGCGCGGAGGGAGATTGCCTTCCGCACTACACTATTTTTTGAGGTTATTGACAAAAACTTTGACAGTTGAGTTCTGCGAATACTTTCCTTCCTCTCCCAGAATAATGACCCTACTGACCTATAACCTCAACGGTATCCGCTCGGCCATTCAAAAAGGCCTGATCGACTGGCTTGCCACTCATGAGTTCGATGTGCTTTGTTTTCAGGAAGTGAAAGCCACGCACGACGTTGTCGATTTGGCCCCGTTTGAAACCCTCGGCTACCGATACCACTGGCACGCTGCCGAAAAAAAGGGCTATTCGGGTGTGGCTACGTTTTCTAAACTGGCTCCCGATACTGTTGTATTGGGTTGTGGGTTAGCTGTTTACGATTGCGAAGGCCGCATCCTCCGCACCGACTTCGGCGACCTGACCATTTTGAATTGTTATTTCCCATCCGGCACCACCGGCGATTTGCGTCAATCGGTGAAGATGGGGTTTCTGGCTGATTTTTATGACTACGTGCAGATCCTGCGCCAAACCCGGCCCAACCTGATTGTGGTCGGCGACTATAATATTGCCCATACCGAACGCGACATCCACGACCCGATTCGCAACAAAAACTCCACCGGATTTTTGCCCGAAGAACGCGCCTGGATGGATCAGTGGTTTGCCTCGGGCTTCACCGATTCGTTCCGGTACATGCACCCTGACAAAACCGAGTATAGCTGGTGGAGTTACCGCGCCGGGGCCAGAGCCAACAACAAAGGCTGGCGCATCGACTACATCTCCGTGGCCAACACCCTCCGAGACCGCATCCAATCGGCGGGCCACTTCCCCGATGTGGTACATTCCGATCATGCAGGCGTATTTGTTACCTTATGAAACGAATTTGCCTGTACGGTCCCGAAAGTGTGGGGAAAACGACCACCGGTCTCCAATTAGCCGAGTATTATCAGACTCAGTTTGTGCAGGAGGTGGCGCGGGATATGGTGTTTGACAATCAGTTTACGCTGGACGACATCATCCGCATTGGCCATGCGCAGACCAATGCCGTTCTCGAAGCCTCGAAAACCGCCAACAAACTCCTGATTTGTGATACCGATGTGATCACCACCCAACTCTATTCCCAAATTTACCTCAACGAAGTTCCGTCTATTTTATACGAACTCGAAAAACAGGTTCACTACGACCTCTATTTCCTGCTCGATATCGACGTGCCCTGGGTGGCAGACGGCTTGCGCGATCTGGGACACCGTCGGCAGGAAATCTTTGATCTGTTCAAAGCCGCCCTCGACGAACGCCAACTCCCCTATATCCGCGTTTCGGGCGACTGGCCCACCCGCTGGCAAACCATCACTGAAGCCATTGACCGTACCGTTGCCTAAGCCGTTGGCGTTCAGTAAAACGATCTTCCCGGAAAGTATGTATGTTTACAAATAACCTATCCATTTAGGCTTTCCTGTATGACAACATGGCTTCCTGCGTATCCTATAGTCCGCATTTTTCTCGATGGGATGTTGAGTATGATGCTGATGTACGCCCTGTTGTCCTATATCCAGCAACGCAAAGCCATCTATTGGCAATATGCCCTTTATATTGGGTGTATGCTGATTACCTTCCGGCTCGACGACCGCGATTATGGGTTGGCCAGTTACGCGCCGGGCGGTAATTATGCGGTGGCTCTCATCGAAAGCGTGGCCTTTATTCTCTACATCCGGTTTGCCATTCTCCTGATTGATATTCCCCGCTACGACCCCTTCAGTCATCGGGTCCTGCGTTATATGACGATCCTGCTGGCTGGTGGACTGTTGTTGGATACAATCCTGTGGGTCAGTGGCGTGTCTGAACTAGCACGAAGCACGCTGTACACGGTCAACCGGTTTGCGCTGGCAGGTCTGGCTCTGGTGGTGGTACCCCGCCTGTTTCGGCTTCGTAAACCAGTTGTTTCCTATTTTATTACCGGCACGTTTATTTTCGTCGCTGGTTGTGTAGCCGCACTTTGTCTCAACTTTATTCCCGCTTTTTTTACCCGTGACCCCAATAACCCACTCACCTTTCCGGTCAGCTACATGCAGGTAGGGGTGGTGCTGGAGGTCCTCTGTTTCACATTGGGGCTGTCGCGGCTTAACCAGCAAATGGAAGCCGAAAAGCAGGCCGTGCAGGCACAACTTATTGAGCAACTGCGGGAAAACGAACGCAAACAGGAAAAACTTCAGCGCATTCGTGACGACATAGCCCGCGATCTGCACGACGAACTAGGGGCCGACCTCGGTGGCATCGGCATGTTGGCCCTGTCGGCCTCCCGGCAGGTGATGAACCGCCCCGACGAGGTCAGTAGTAAACTGGTGCTCATCAGTCAGTCGGCCCGGCGGGTAGTGGCCACCATGCGCGAGATCATCTGGAATATGAATTCCGTCCATGATACCCTCCAGAACGTAGCCAGCCGACTCGAAGAAACGGCCCGCAACCTGCTCTCGCAGCCGGCTATCGACCTACATTTGGAATTGCCCCCACGCGGAACCGATGGGCCGCTCCCCGCCGAATACCGGCGCGATCTGTTCCTTTTATTTAAAGAAGCCCTGCACAATGTCATCCGTCATTCGGGAGCCAGGCAGGCCGTGATTCGCTTATACGTGGAGACGTTAGCCTCCTCTGAAAGCCAACTGACATTGATCGTTCAGGACGACGGGCGGGGGTTCGACCCGCAAACGGTGGGTAAGGGAGGGAATGGATTAAGGAGTATGCAACAGCGGGCCGCATCGTTGGGAGGTACATTATTGATTGAAACGGCTAAAGAAGGGGGCACAACATTGATTTTTAAGGGGCCGGTAGACGGAATTTCCAATACTTTTTCCGTACTTACCAACTCACCCGAATGCGTTCCAGTCTAATGCGGTTTTTTCCTAATTCGCTTCCCGATACGGAGTTAATTGACGGTCTGCGGAATGGTGGCACCAATCGTCGGCTTTTCGAAAATAGCCTGTACGACCAGTACGCCTACCTCATTCGGGAGGGTGCCCGTAAACACCGGCTCGACGAAGAAGAAACGGCCACCGCCTATGCCGACACGGTGCTGTCGGTGATTGACCAGATCGTAACGGGCCGCTTTGAAGGCCGCTCAGGCCTGAAAACATACCTCACCCAAATATTTTCCAATAAATGTGTTGACGGCATTCGTAAAAAGTCGACTAATAGGGAAAGCGTACACCAGCAGGGGGTCGAGATCGACGGAAGCTTGCTACAAGTACCCGACGAAACTCGTTCTGCCATCCAGCAACTCATTGCCCAGCATGATGCCCAGCAACTGCGGGAACGGATGAAATTGCTGGGTGACAAATGCCGGACGATGTTGCTGGCCTGGGCCGAAGGGTTCACCGATGACGACATTGCCCGCGAGCACCAGTATAATTCGGCAGCCGTTGCCAAAACGAGCCGCCTGCGGTGTTTAGACAAGTTGCGCGATTTATACCGAACGTAAACGCCCGATCCGGGTGGGGTTTTATGATAACCGATTGGACCAGTATTGATGATTATTTTGCCAACCGGCTCACTGCCGACGAGCGACACCAGTTTGAAGCCACGCTGCGCACCAACGAGGATCTGGCCCAGGCCGTTGCGTTTTATGTGGCCGCTAAACAAACCCTCCGGCAGGAAGCGAACGAGCAGCGTCGCGCTGAACTAATGGCCCGCCCGGTCGGGCAAACCCGGCAGCCCTGGCCCTATGCCATTGCCGCTGCCGCCTGTCTGGCTCTGTTGCTGGGTATCGGCTGGGTGCTGTGGACCCCCACCATAACCCCTCCCCAACTGGCCGATGCCTACATCGAGCAATACCTCACCCATCCATCGGTGACCATGAGTGCGACTACCGATAGTTTGCAAGAGGGTTTAAGCTTCATTGAGAAAGGGCAGTTGGTGGAGGCTGACCAATGGCTGACCAGCCTGCTTCAACGCCAGCCCACCAATTCGGAAGCTCTCAAATGGGCGGGTATAGTGGCCCTTCGGCAGGGTAATTACGACAACGCCATCAGGCAGTTTCAGACCCTCAGCCGCCGAACAGAACTGTATGCAAACCCCGGGCTTTTTCTGGAAGCAATCACCCGGATGAAGCGAAATTTACCGGATGATAAAGACGCGGCTAAAACCTTGCTACAGACCGTAGTTACCCAGAACTTAGAGGGGGCAGAGGAGGCTTCGCTCATACTGAAACAGTTATAGTTGTAGTCTCTCTGTCGCCTATAGTAATTATCTTATTCCGTACTCACTCTTAATCGACTCTTTTCGTGACTGATCCCAATGACCCGAATCCGGGCAAACCCACGCCAAACCCGTATGGGGACAAACCCAGTCCAAATCCCTCTGGCGGTAAGCCCACTACTGACCTCCCAGGCCCGTCTGACCGGGAGGGGGCAGTTGAACTCCTGAACCCCCAAACATTTCTGCGTAACTTTCCGGATCTGTTCACCCAGATTTATGGAGAGTTTGGAAAAACGGTGAAACTGCTTGGGGGAACTCCCATAATTATCCACGAGTATATACTGGTTGACGATGAACCCAAACTTCGGTTCATGAATCAGAAAGGACGTTACCAGCTTAAGGTGATCACCAGTGAATTGATTGACCCGGTGGTCACTGTGAAACGGTACACGTTTTGTGGGGGTAAAGCCCTGGTGTTGCTAACATCGGAAAGCCCGTTGGATTCGCTGTATGCACTCCCGCTGAAAAAGCGGATTCAGGCGGTTTCGCTGGACGGACACGAATCAGGAATCATCAAACCCGGTGGGACGGCCCCCGCTGGTAAAGGGCAGGACGGTAATACCAACACCTCTGGCAAAGGGCAGGATGGCGACAGCAGCACATCGGGGGAGGATACCAGTATCTCGGGCAGAAACACCAACACATCGGGTTCGGGGCAGGATGGAAACACCAATACCTCAGGAAAGGGGCAGGGCTACTCAAACTGCATGGGGTACAGCCGGCCCGGTCAAACGCTCTCGGGAACCCCCCACATGAATCAGGAAGACTTAGTTAAGAAAGATTCCTGCCTGAAAGTGGCCGTTTTGGATTCGGGTATCAGTTTTAAAAATGGAAAGCTGTTTGACCCTGGAAATGACAGGGTACCCTGCCGGGACGTAAGCGCGGGTTGGGACTTTGTGGAGGACGACAACCGCCCCGACGATACGCAGACCAATCGGCATGGCACCCGCGTGGCGAACGTTATCCGGCTCGTATGCCCTGAAGCGACCATTATTCCGGTTCGGATATCCAACGAGCAAAACAGGTGTACGCTCTACGATGTCCTGTGTGGTCTTGAATATGCGGCTCAACAGGGTGCACGCATCATCAATGCCAGTTGGGTATTTCCGACCGATAAAGGCATTTATATTCCTTTGTTGCAGGCTTCCCTGCGCCGATTAGCCTACCGGGGTATCCTGGTTGTCTGCGCTTCGGGTAACGTAGGCAACCTGAAACCTGACGAATTGGATCGGGTTCCGCACATTGGTGAACGCATTAAAAAATGGCGTGTACCGATGCAGTGGCCCGCCTGTTCGAGCGTCGATCTGGAAAATATCATTTCTGTCACAGCTATTGGCTTTGTGCCCGATGGGTCGGCTACACGGCGGGTGGTTTGTGAGTTGCGGTCAAACCGCTATATTTCAGTGGGCGTGGTCGCCAATGGGAGGGATCAGATTGGGGAATTTGGTTCGTTTATTACGCCTGATCTGAATGATTTCCGCGGTACTTCCTTTGCTGCGCCTTATGTAACGGGGCATATTGCCAAAGCGATGCACTGTGGGGCCGACCTGTCCTCGCGGGCGGCTGTGCTGAAGGCCATAGGAGCCGTCCGCGACAAAGACCTTAAAAAGCAGATTAGCGGAGGTATGTGGATTGATGCCAGGTAAAAGCTCACGTGCAAGACGAGACGCTTACGATGGTAAGCGTTGCCCAATTGAAACCAACCGGTTCGACCTGATCAAGGGTGAACCGGTTTTCCTGTTATACCATGAAAAAGTCAAGCTGGGTGATCGTGGCCGTTCTGGCAGGGTGCCTGTTGGGAGGGAGTGGTCGGGTGGCTATGGGCCAGGGAAAACTGTCAGGCCTGCTGGACTCGCTGGATACGCTTACTCATGACCGGCAACTGGCATCCTTGCAGCACCTGTATAACCGGTGGCCGTCTACCAAGACCAAAGACACAACCTACATTCGACTGGTGGTGAACCTGGCCCGGGCCTTCGATAAAACGGGTCAGACCGCTTCGTCCATTTCCCTGCTGAAACACTTAATCTGGCAGGTGCATCGTCGTCAGGTCATTTCGTCGCCAGCTTCTGACCAACTGCTGAAAGCCTATTACCGGCTTATGTTCTGCCAGCAACAGCATGGGCGCATGGCCGAGGCCCATCAGACAGGGAAACAGGGGCTTACCCTGGCCCGGCAGTATCCCCGGAGCAAATGGGCTTCCAATCTATATACAACTCTGGCGTATGTATGTAGCACCGAAGGCGATTATGAGCAAGCCACCTCCCTGGCCGAACGGGGAGCCGCCATTGCGCTGGTCGTTGGCGACACCTACTGCATCGGCAACGGCTTTTTTGAGCAGGCCAAAGCCCTCCGGGCACTGGAACGGGTGGGGGAGGCACACCGCGCCATTGACCAGGCCATTGCCGTGGGGCGACAACCCCCGATGCTGGATGACCTGTCCCTGTATTATTCTATTAAAGCGAGTTTGTTGCAAAGGGAAAAACGATTTGCCGATACGGAGTACTGGTTTCAACAGGCCATCGCCCTGAATCAATCCCGCAAAGACACCGCCACCTTAGCCAGTAATTATACCGATCTGGGTTATTTCTATACGGAAACCGGTCAATATGCGTCAGCGATTCGGATTTTGAGAACGGCAGTTCGGCTGCAGCCTGTCTCCAGTGTCCGCGCCGTTGCCTTGGATAACCTGGGGGTGGCCTACCAAAAAACGGGTCGCACCACCCAGGCCCTACAAACCCTGCAACGGGCAATCAGCGAACTCATTCCCGCTTATAAACCGCACCAGCTCACCGAATGGCCCGATTCGAAACTAACCCGTTCGGCACCCAATAAAGAGTTTTTGCTAGGTATTTTGCAGAACATCGCCGAAAACTGGTTGCAACAGGGAATAAATAGACAATCGCCACAAGCATTAACAAACGCACTCCATACATTCACGTTGGCCGACCAACTGGTGGATTACATGCGCTGGGAACATACGGGGCATCAATCCAAATTATATTGGCGGCATAAAACCAGACCCTTGTATGAAGGAGCCATCGAAACTTGTTTTCGGCTTAATAACCAGGTAATGGCCTATCGGTTCATCGAGAAAAGCCGGGCTGTTATGCTGACCGACAAACTGAATGAACTGGGTGCCCGCCGACTATTGTCTCCCCAGCTTGCCGAACAGGAGCAGTCGCTCAGTCGGAATGTGTCGGCCCTGCGGTTGAAACTCGCTACTGAAAAACCCGGCACCACGGCTTATGACCGGATGCAGGCGAATCTGCTGATCGAACAGGAGAAAAGCGATGCCTTTGTGCGGGAAATGGAGAAAACGAATCCCCTGTATTATCGCTATCGGTACGACAATGCCATCCGGCCACTGGCAGAGGTGTGTCAATGGCTCACGACTCGCAACCAGTCGCTGGTGAGTTATTTTGTGGGCGATAGTGCCGTGTATGTCCTGGGAGTGAGTCCGGTTGGCCCCCGTTTACTCCGCCAATCCCTGCCTGACTATACCAAGGGTCTTCATGCCTGGCTAACGCTGCTCAATGACCCGGCTGCCCTGAACAGTCAACAGGCTCAATTCACCAAAACAGGTTTTAGTCTGTATCAACTCCTGTTGTCCCCGCTACATCTTCCCGAAGGCCGGGTAATGGTTTCGCCGGATGGTTTTTTTCTGCCGTTCGAAGCCCTGAGCCGCTCGGCTACCACCCCCGACTACCTGGTGAATCGCTTTGCGTTCAGTTATGTCTATTCGGTAAACCGGATGTTGACCGACCCGCACGGAATGAACACCGATGGCGGTTTCGTTGGGATGGCCCCCGAACAGTTTGCAGGAACCCGCCTACCTGCCTTACCCGGTTCGGGAGAGTCGTTGAAACGGGTGGGTGGCCATTTTTTCTGGCCAACACTGCTAACGGGTCCAACAGCGACCCGATCGAAATTTCGTGAGTTGGCTCCCCGTGCCAGTGTCGTGCAGTTGTTTACCCATGCGGATGCCGACACGCTGCAACGGGAACCCGTGATCTATTTTGCTGATACGCTGCTGAGTTTGTCCGAGCTGCAAACGGGTCCTGTTTTCCAAACCCAGTTGCTGGTGTTGTCGGCCTGCCGAACCGGTGTGGGGAGTCACCAGAAAGGGGAGGGAGTGTTTAGTTTGGCGCGGGGGTTTGCCGCACTGGGTGTCAGCAGTATGCTCACCACCCTCTGGAGTGTGGACAGTGGACCGACCTACACGCTCACCGAACTATTTTATGCCGGGCTTGCCGATGGTTTAGACAAAGATATCGCCCTGCAACGGGCGAAACAGGAATGGTTACGAAGTCCTTCCCGGTCTCATCAATTAGCGAACACCTGGGCTGGACTGATTCTGATTGGAGACAGCCAACCCCTTCGCCAATCGGGTCTAACACTGGCTGGCGCGGTAGCCTGGATAGGAGGGGGGCTGCTCGGGATTTTAGGGATTGGCTGGTTTATGCGCCGACGGCGAGAGAAAGTGGGAAAAGCATTCAGTACTCAGTCGGGTAACTGGAAACCATCGCTCAACTGAAAAAGTCGTTTCAGACAGGCCGCCGTCAGCACCGCATCTTCGAGGGCATTATGAAAATCGTCTTCCCGCTCCAGGCCAAAATACCCCGACACATCCTTTAGGCTTAATCCACGGGGCGTGGGTTTGCCTTTCTTTTTGAGTAGCCGAAACACAAAATAACTCAGCGTATGCAGGTCTACCAGCACGCGGGAAAAGGGCCACTTCAACTTCTCGAGCCGGTACGCTTCTTTCAGAAACTGAATATCATTCATCACACTTTGTCCACAAATCACCACGTTGCGCAGATAGGGCATATTATCGGGGCTATTGGGTTGTTTAAGGATGCCAAGGTTTTTGATGATCCATTCTTCCAGTTCGGGCAATACATCGTAGATCATGGGGGCATCTTCCAGATCGCTCAAGGAGAGGTTATGCACCTTCTCGGCTGAAGCCGTGAATGCCTCTTCATTTTCTGGATACACATTGCTGAGGTAACGGCCCTTCTCGATCCAGTCGTCGTCGAACAAAACGGCTCCAATCTGAATGATCTCATTATAATCCGGGTCCGGTCCCGACATTTCCAGGTCAAGCACTAAATAGGGCATACAAGCAGCAGGTTATTTTCTGATAAAATCGGCACGAAAATAGCCGGTATTGAAAAAGAAATTGGTGTAAATCTGCATAATCCGGTCAACCCGTATTCCTGTTCACAAACCATTTCGCCTTATTTTAGCGTTTTACTAAAAATTAATCCTTACTCGGTATGACGCGCACCGCCTACGAAAACGAGACTCAAGCCCGAACGATGGCTTTTGCGGGGGCTTCTGCTATCTCGCTTCTCGTTCTGATCATCCTATTTCTGATCACTCTATCCAACTCAATCCCCCAACCTCCGCCAATCGAATTTGTGGAGGTTAACTTCGGTACGGAGAATGTGGGGAGTGGTAACATTCAGACCTACAACAAACCCAGCGATTCTAAACGAGCGGTGGATGTTAAGAAAGCAGAAGATAAACCGAACCCGAAAGTAACGACCACCAATCGGGTCGAGAAAACTCCGGTGCGGCCCGTTCCAAGGGTTGAGGAGACAAAAGTGAGCAAAACAATCGCCGAAAAACCCATTATCGCCAGCCGAACGGAAAGTCCGGTGAGTGTACCCGAACGAAAGGCGGAACCCAAAAAAACGGAGGCCTCCAAGCCTGTTGAAGCTCCCCCGCGAGCGGAACCAGTAAAAAAAGTGGAAACAGTCGATCCAAATGCTTTATACAAACGATCTTCGGGGGGAGGTGGCTCCAACGGAACCGTTGGCCGTGAATCGGGTACGGGTGGCAATAATAACGGCGACGACAAAAGTGGGGTTGGCGACAAAGGCAACCCCGACGGTAAAATAGATGCCAAAGAATATTATGGTAAACCCGGTGGCAGCAGCACGGGCGTTGCTTTCAACGTGGCAGGCTGGTCTATTGGCAACAAATCCATTGATAAGGATGCCTCCGACGAGAGTGGTAAGATCGTGTTCCGAATTAAGGTGGATCAGAGCGGGAGCATTGTGGCAGTCAACGTCATCGAAACGCAGGTAGGTCCGTCGGTCACTGATTTCTATAGACGGCAAATTTCCCGATTGCGTCCCCAACCCAAGTCCTCAGTAGTACCAGAAATTTCCACGGGTACGGTAGTCATTAACGTTCGATCCCGTTAAGTTTTTAATACCGATGACCTTTACCGAGACGATTGATTATCTCTATGGTCGGCTTCCCGTATTTCACCGCATTGGCCCCAAAGCCCTGAAGCCCGGTCTGGACAACACCCTTAAGTTGTGTGCCGCTCTTGGCAATCCACAGGAAAAATTCCGGTCGATTCATGTGGCAGGAACCAATGGAAAGGGGAGTACGTCTCATATGCTGGCCAGTATTTATCAGCAGGCGGGTCTGAAAGTGGGTCTGTATACATCGCCCCATTTGTATTCGTTTACGGAGCGAATCCGCATCAACGGAGTCCCCATTCCAGAGGCCGTCGTGGTGCAGTTTGTGGAGGATACAAAATCACTGGTAGACAAAATTGAACCCTCTTTTTTCGAGTTGTGCGTGGCAATGGCGTTCGATCACTTCGCACGTGAGCAAGTCGATTTAGCGATTATTGAAGCGGGGCTGGGCGGACGATTAGATTCAACCAATGTCATTACCCCATTGTTGTCAGTGATCACCAACATTGGCTACGACCACATGGATGTGTTGGGCGATACCCTCCCTCAGATTGCTGGCGAGAAAGCGGGGATTATTAAACCCGGTGTACCGGCAGTTGTTGGCGAATGGGTTTCTGAAACCCGACCCGTTTTTGAGGCCGCTTCCGACCGGCAGAACGCTCCCCTTTTCTTTGCAACAGATCGGTTCAAGGCTACCGATTCAGGCGTTGCAGACGAACGGCGGCAGGTCAGAATTGCCGATAAATCCAAACCTGATAAGCCGCCGATGGACTATGTTCTTGACCTCATCGGAACCTACCAAACGTTGAATCTGCCGGCCATTCTACAAACGGTCGATTTGCTTCAATATCGCTTTCCGGTAAGTGATATAATCATGGGGGAGGGGCTGGGGCAAACGGTTCAGAATACAGGTCTTCAGGGGCGTTTTCAGACCATTCACGCCCATCCCAGGGTCGTATTGGATATTGCCCACAACGAGTCTGGAATTCGTGCCCTGTTGCAAACTATTGCCACTATCCCGCACACAAAACTTCGGATTGTATTTGGCATGGTTGCCGATAAAAATCCACAGCTTGTTTTGGATCAATTACCTCGTTCTGCAGTGTATTACCTTTGTAAAGCGGACTCTCCACGTTCAATGGCCGTTGACCAGTTAGCTACCCATTTCAAAGGCAATCAACTGACAATCAAACTATTTAATAATGTAAACAACGCGCTGAAGCAAGCTATTCACGATTCTAAATCATCTGAATTGATACTTGTAACAGGTAGTAATTACATTGTTCCAGAAGTAAATTTATTAACATTGTGAAAAGAAGAAAACAGTATCGCTTTGCACAAAATGCAATTGCTGAAAATGTTATTGAGAACGGTAAACCCCTCTACAATTCCATAAAAGGGGAATGGCACAGCAGTCAATTTAAGAACACCAATCCAATTTTTTTAGAGTTAGCCTGCGGTAAAGGAGAATACACGGTAGGGCTGGCGCAGGAATACCCTGAATTAAATTTCATTGGAGTCGATATAAAAGGTGATCGCATTGCCCGAGGGTCGCAGATTGCGCTTCAGCAAGAGCTAAGCAACGTCGCTTTTCTGCGGGCCGACATTCAATATCTGCGGGAGTTTTTCGCCCCCGGTGAAGTAAGCGAAATCTGGGTTACGTTTCCGGATCCCCAACCCCGCGACAAACAGGAAAAACACCGCTTAACGCACCCGCGCTTCCTTGACCTATATGCTGAAATACTACAGCCGGGGGGCCTTTTTCATCTTAAAACGGACAACGCGCCTTTCTTCGAATATAGCCTGGAAACCTTACCTGCGTTTGGATTCATCGACTTAATTTATACCCATAATCTGTACGATTCGCCCTTGAATCACATTCATCATGGCATCAAAACCAAGTATGAAGCCATGTTTTTTGCCAAAGGATTCTCGATAAACTACTTACAGTGTAAAAATAAAGGGTCACTTGCCCGGTAGCAAGTGACCCTAATGACCATTTCATCAACCAACTTTTTGGTATTTATTTCGATACCAGAAAGTTTATGCCATTAGTTTGGCGATCAGATCAGCTACGCGGCTCGAATAACCAAACTCATTGTCGTACCAGCCAACAACTTTAGCTAACGTACCGTTGGCGGCTGTCAGTTTTGAGTCGAAAATGCAGGAGTGTGGGTTGCCAATAATGTCAATCGAAACGATTTCGTCGGTGCAGTACTCCAGAATTCCTTTTAATGGGCCTTCTGATGCTGCTTTAAGGGCGTTGTTAATCTCGTCAACAGTAACTTCCCGCTTCAGCACCACGGTTAAGTCTGTGAGGGACCCATCTGGCGTAGGTACGCGCATGGCATTTCCATCCAATTTTCCTTTCAATTGTGGTAACACTAACCCAACTGCTTTGGCAGCACCGGTAGATGTTGGTACAATTGAAAGAGCGGCAGCCCGTGCCCGACGCAAATCGGAGTGGGGGGCATCCTGAAGATTTTGGTCAGCCGTGTAGGCGTGGATTGTGGTCATGTATCCTTTCTCGATGCCAAAAACATCGTCGAGAACCTTGGCCATTGGTGCCAGGCAATTGGTGGTACACGATGCATTGGAAACAATTGTTTCCGCCCCAGTCAATGTGTCATCATTTACGCCCAGTACTACGGTAGGAATGTTTCCTTTAGCAGGGGCAGATATTACTACCTTCTTACAGCCAGCTTCAATGTGCATACCAGCACCGGCTTCATCCACAAAACGACCCGTAGATTCTAATACAACGTCGATTGCTAAATCACGCCAGGGCAGTTTTTTCGGGTCACGTTCAGCAAAAGCGTGAATTTTCTTACCATCTACGGTAATGCTTTCGCTATCTGACGAAATCTCTTTTCCAAAACGGCCATGTACTGAATCATATTTAAGCAAATGCGCCAGAGTAGCGTTATCGGTTAGGTCGTTTATAGCAACAACCTCGATATTTTCTTTTTCCAGCATCTGCCGGAACGAAAGACGGCCTATACGACCGAATCCATTGATGGCAACTCTAATTTTTTCCATTTATCTACTTAAAGGATTGATTATCGGCTCAAAGATAAGGGTTTTAGCCAAATTGGTAGGGATTAAGCGGAACTAGCCGAAAACAAACAGATTCCCTAATTAGCAAAACAAACGATAATCATTAGCAAAAGGTATTAAATCATTTAGTATTTAGCATATTTTATAGCAAAATCACTATTTTATACTAACAAGATTTAGTATAAAGACGCTAATTTGCTATAATTTATTAGCTTTATTGTTTTGCTAATAAATCTATTCTGTGTTTTCTGGTTATAGATATCATCAGTCAGAGAGAATGGTTAATGATTAGCGATTTGAGATTAATAGTTGGTTATTATGGCATTAATCATGGCTTATCGTTCTTTACCTAATTCTATATTTAATATCTCGCAGAAAGGGCTATGGAGTGGGAGCAAATAGAGTGGGAGCAAGCTGACACATATTCTATCTTTTATCATTTTAGGCCTACGATTCTTATCTTATCGGATAGTATATTCTGCCTTTCATAAAAAAGGCCATATATTGAGTTTAGCAACTTTAAACTGCATATACAGGGAATGTACCTTTTCTTTATTGCAAACAGGGCGTTATATACCATACAGGCAGTCTCTTTCGAATTTATTGATAATTTAACTGGCTTGAGTTATCCGCCTATCTATCTCTACAAGATTTACAAGGCCATGGCCCGCTTCACTATACCTGATCACCCGGAAGAGTGAATCCTCAATCAGAACTTGATTCGTGCTTCAGTCTTCAACCAAATCAGGCCACTTGACAAAAAGCTAAATCAAATTAGTCTGACAACTTTCAGATAGACTCAAACGCTGAGCGTTATCCGTTTCTTTAAAGCTCAGCGTTAAACCCTAATGTTATTTCGATAACCCCATTTATTATAACACTATTTAAATGTGCTGTTATAATCATTCTTACGTCGAAAGCATGAAACTCAGAAAGAATCTACACGAACACGCTTCAGGCCATTACCAGATCTTGTTCGGCTTTCTGAGATAAGCCTATTACGGCTATCAATGCCCATTATAAAATTTGGCAATTTCTCATCCGACTCTAATACAAAAAGAATATATTTGTAGCCCGTAGCGGATCTATCGTATGTTGCAAAGACAGAAACCAAATAAAATTCTGTTCGATTTTATAATACCGCTATCAATCAACAACTTATGCTTCCTTAATTAAACTTTTTATTGAACTCAATGAGCGTCAAAGAATCCATTGAAAGTGCGTGGAATGATCGCACTATGCTACAACAGGAGACCGTTTTACAAGCAGTAGCTTCCGTAATTTCCCAGTTAGATAATGGCTTGATCAGAGTGGCCGAGCCACCAACTGTAGAAGGGGAGGAGTGGGTTGTTAATGACTGGATCAAAAAAGCGATACTGCTATATTTTATTAGTCAGAAAATGAATAAGCAGGAGGTTGGCATTTTTACGTATCACGACAAAATTCCACTCAAAACAACCTTTGCTCAACAGGGCGTTCGGGTTGTGCCGCCAGCCGTTGCCCGCTATGGTTCTTTCCAGGCTCCCGGCGTAATTCTAATGCCATCCTACGTAAATATCGGAGCCTATGTTGGCGAGCGAACCATGATCGATACGTGGGCAACAGTAGGTAGTTGCGCACAAATAGGAAAAGATGTTCACTTGAGTGGGGGGGTAGGCATTGGCGGTGTTCTTGAGCCGCCACAGGCAGCACCCGTTATTATTGAAGATGGAGCCTTTATTGGATCCCGTTGTATTGTGGTAGAAGGCGCGCATATTGGCAAACGAGCTGTGCTTGGTGCCGGGGTTACCATTACTGGATCTTCAAAAATCATTGATGTGACATCCGAAGATGCTAAAGAATATCGGGGCTTTGTCCCCGCCGATTCGGTGGTCATTCCGGGTAGCTATACTAAACAATTTCCTGGAGGCAGTTTTCAGGTACCTTGTGCGTTAATCATTGGAAAACGGAAAGCGTCAACTGATCTCAAAACATCGTTGAACGATGCATTGCGTGAGAACAATGTATCAGTTTAACAGTTGCAATTGTCGGCAGTGGCTTAATGCATTTGTCAACAGTTAACATTATCAATTGTAAACACATTTGTAATTTACATATTGTACATGCAAATGTGTTTACAATTTTATTGCATGTCTTTGTACAATAGTGTAGATTTGTCTTTGTCAATTTCCTTATTCTCATTAACAAAGACACCTTTACATTATGTCAATTAACGACAAGATTAAACAGATTCTCATTTCCAAAGGATACTCGCCCTCACACTTTGCAGATGAGATTGGGATTCAGCGATCAAGTATTTCGCACATCTTGTCAGGGCGGAATCGTCCCAGTTTTGACATCATCCAAAAGATAATCAAGCGATTTCCTGATCTTGGTTTCGATTGGATTCTGGAAGACGAAGCACCGTCACCTGTTTTTCGGCAACAGTCAGTGCCGACACCTATTCGGAAACCAGAAAATTTTACTCCTCAAAATCATTTATTAGTTTCAGACGATAGGCAAAATAGACTATATTCCAACCGTTCCGTTCGTTCAGAATTAGGAGCATCGCTGCCACCTGAATTCATTGAGGAAATTGGGCAACCTATTGCCGAGGAAACAAGCCAACCAAAAAAGGTGGAGCGCATCCTGATTTTCTATACGGATGGTACATTCCAAGAGTATAGTCCAGCAGCTAAAGTATAATGTATGATCGCTGAAATTAGTAACCCCCTAATAAATTCGGGGGTTACCAATCGAACAGAGCAACGCCAAACACCTCGGTCTTTAAACGTGACTGGGCAGTTCCAAAGTTACGAGCCATCATTAATTAGGCGGATTGCAAAGCATCCGCGTTCCTCTAATTCTACAGAAAAATTAAGCCATATGACTCACTGGAGTGGTGCTCCGGTATTCATCAAAATACCCCTTGATCGCTTGAAAACGGACTTTTAGCTAACTATATCTGTGTCAGCTTATTAACTGTTCCACGTGGATAAATTGTGGACTACTCCTGATTATCCACATATTGTATAGCCCAACCGGGTTCCTATTATACTTATACAATAGTACTTCTTATCTCTTGATTTTAATCATCAGTGAAGGGCTAACACGGATGATTCAATAGAAGCTAACTGTTATATAATTTATATTATGTTAAGTAATGTTTTCTAATAATGGGGAATGGTTATTCACCACCCCCCATTCAATTATTTCGCTTCTACACAAACGACATTTTTGCCTTCAAACTGCTTCAAAATATTTTCAGCCTGTTGAATACTGTTCCCTAAATCTTCTTCATCGTGCTTAACGTATGATCCGTCCTTCTTAAGATAAGTTTTATTACCGTTGGCGTTAATATAATACTTACCACCACGAGGTCCTGTTAAAACAAGTTCTCCATTAGGCCCTTTAAGCGACCCATCAGTTTCACCTTTAAAAGCAGCAGGAATAAGAGCTACTTCAGCTTTATAGAAATACGGCAGTGCTTGTTTGAAACGACCACATACCTGGCCTTCAATTTCTTTACCACGCTTGTTATACTCGGCCATATCCATAGCCCCTGTTAACTTATTCAACTCAGCGCCTTCGTTGTAATAGAACACACCCATGTTGAAGTTCGCGTCGTAATTATTGGGGTCAATCGCTAATGCCTTTGTATAGTATTCCTTGGCACTGTTACGCTCCTGCGTTTGTTTGGCCTGCAAATCAGCAATCTTCTTTTCAGTAGCAGCCGCATCCACTCCTTTAGCCTGCTCTTCTTTTACCTGGGCTTCCAGTTCAGTAACTTTTGCTTTTGCCTCAACCTGACGCTTCTGTACATCGGCTAATTGACGCTTGGCATCGGCAGCTTTGGGGTTCTTCTTAATCACGCCAGTTAACCGAACAATTTCGCCGTTGATAGCATCAAGTGCGTCTTTCTCTGTCGATAACTTCTTCGACAATGAGCCACCCTTCTTAACACTGTCGCTCAACTTACGGATATCTTCACCCATTTTAGTAGCGGCATTGTCGTACAAAATTGCCAGATTGACCACGTTCTGTACATTGGTAGGGTCTTTCTCCACCATCTGCTTCATACCGGCAACGGCTTCATCCATCCGATTTGATGTCAAGAGGATGTTGACCCGCTCCGCACCCAAATCCTTGTTGTTTGGCAAAGCAGCTAAGCCTTTGTCGATAGCGGCAATAGCTTTGTCGATCTCTTTATCGTTACGATACAGGCTAGCCAGTGAGTAATATACACTGGCATCTTTCCCTCCATTGGCGGCATACCGCTCAAAGTGTTCCTTAGCTACCACATTCTGCTGAGCCTGCTGGGCAGCAATTCCTGAATAAAGAGCCGCCAGCGTATCTTTGGGGTTAATGGTCCCGGCCATACTCATCAGTTTCAATGCGTCGGGGTAATTTTTTGCCTGGTACTTAGTGGCACCCTGCCGCATAAATGCATTATACAAATCGGTACTGGCCAATGCCTCAGTTAATTCTTTCCCCGACTTTCCTCCGTTTGCCTCCACTTCGAGTCCCTTCTTAAACGAGTCATACGCCGTCATGGCCGCATTAGAATCCAGTTTGGAATACACGCCGGTCTGGTCGTTAGCAATAGCCTGGTAGACTTGGCCACGCACTAACCAGGTTTTCGCTTTGGCGGCCGATTTAGCTTCGCTGATATCCTTGTCGATAGCGGTTTTAGCTTTGTCCAGTGTACCGGCCTGCAATTGCAGAAGGGCGTTTGTTTGGCCGAAAGCTCCCGGTTTTACGGCCACCAGCATCGTCAGGCTGAGAACCGAAGCAGCTACGAGTTTTTTCATTGTCCTGTCGTAGGGTTTTGATTATAGGTTTAAACAAAATTCACAAGTATTCCCGTATTAACTCATCAAGAGGGTCAACGGTTCATTCTGCCGCCGGACTATCGGTAACAGTTTCGTCAGAAATCAGACCGGAACCATCTGCAACTTCGCCTTCGGCGACAATTCCAGAGATGGTTTCTACCTCTTCCTCACGGGTAATCTTGGTAACCGACGAGATCGAGTCATTGTCGTTTAGCCGGATCAGTTTGACCCCCTGCGTATTCCGACCAATTACCCGAACATCTTCCACCGGGGTACGGATGGCTATGCCGGAACGGTTGATAATCATCAGGTCATCGCTATCGGCCACATCAAGAATGGCTACTAAATGCCCGACTTTCTCGGTCACTTTCAAGGTGCCAACTCCTTTTGCTCCCCGGTTTGTGACGCGGTATTCGTGTACGTCGGATCGCTTACCGTAGCCTTTTTCCGAGACCACTAACAATTGTGCTTCCGGTGAACTAATACAAACCATACCCACCACCTGATCATCAGGGTTTTCGTCGTCCAGGGTAATCGCTTTAACCCCTGCCGCCTGCCGACCCATTGGCCGAACCCTCGTTTCATGGAAACGAACTGCCTTTCCCGAGCGCGAAGCCACCACAATATCGTTGTCGCCATTGGTCAGACAAACCGACAACAGGCGATCATTTTCATCAATAGTAATGGCGATGATGCCGTTCTGACGCGGACGCGAGAACGCTTCTAACCGTGTCTTTTTGATGGTCCCCTGCTTCGTACACATCACAATGTAATTATTGTTGATGTAGTCCGGGTCTTCCAATGTCTTGATGTTCAGGACAGCCCGAACTTTGTCGTCGCCTTCGATATTGATCAGGTTCTGCACCGGGCGACCCTTCGCTACACGGCTTCCCTCAGGCAATTCGTGGACACGCTTCCAGAACAACCGACCTTTGTCAGTAAAGATCAACAGGTAGTTGTGCATGGTTGCCGTGAACAGGTGCTCCGTGAAGTCGTCGTCTTTAGTCGAGACAGCTTTTGCGCCCACTCCTCCCCTACTCTGACTCCGGTATTCGGTTACGGGCGTGCGTTTCACATAACCTTCGTGCGAGATGGTGATCACCATTTCTTCGTCAGCAATAAGCGAGAGATCACTGATATTGCCATCGCCATAGGCATTGATGTCTGTCCGGCGGGCATCGCCATAGCGGGCTTTCAGGTCAGACACTTCTTCGCGGATGATTTCGCGTTTCCGTTCTTCGCGAGCCAGAATATCTTTGTAATTGGTAATCAGGCTCATCAACTCATCGTACTCACCCTGAATCTTATCGCGCTCCAGACCCGTCAGGCGTTGCAGACGCATTTCAAGAATCGCCTTGGCCTGTACATCCGACAACGCAAATTTCTCGATCAGGCTGTTCTTGGCAATTTCCGGGTCGCGGGCTGAACGAATCAGGGCGATCACGGCATCAATATTGTCCAGCGCAATTAACAGACCCAGCAGGATGTGGGCGCGTTTCTCGGCTTCGCGGAGTTCGTATTCTGTTCGGCGCGTAATCACCTCAAACCGATGTTCCACATAATAGCGGATCATGTCTCTGAGGTTCAGCATCATCGGGCGGCCTTTCACCAGGGCCACGTTGTTGATACTAAACGATGATTGCAGCGACGTGTATTTGTATAGATTGTTCAGAACGACGTTCGGAATGGCATCCCGACGCAGGTCATACACCACCCGCATTCCATCGCGATCCGATTCGTCGCGGAATGCCTGGATACCCTCGATGCGTTTCTCGTTGATGAGATCGGCGGTTTTTTCCAGCATCACCGACTTATTCACCATATAGGGAATCTCCGTAACGATGATCTGGGTTTTGCCTTTGTGTTCTTCAATAGTGGCTTTGGCCCGGATCACCACCCGTCCCCGACCCGTGCGAAATGCCGACTGTACACCTTCCATCCCGTAGATGGTTCCACCCGTCGGAAAGTCAGGTGCCGACACATACTGCATCAGTTCATCCACCGTAACCTCGGAGTTGTCCAGATACGCAATGATACCGTTGGCCACTTCGGTTAGGTTGTGAGGAGCCATGTTGGTGGCCATACCCACGGCAATACCCGACGAGCCGTTGAGCAGCAGGTTTGGCAATTTGGCAGGCATCACACTCGGCTCCTGAAGAGAATCGTCAAAGTTGGGTTGAAAATCAACCGTTTCCTTGTAAATGTCGCCCAGAATTTCGTCGGCGATCCGCTTCAGGCGGGCCTCGGTATAACGCATGGCCGCCGGTGAATCGCCATCGACAGAGCCGAAGTTACCCTGCCCGTCAACGAGCGGGTAGCGCAACGACCAGTCCTGTGCCATTCGAACCATCGTATCATAGACCGATGAATCGCCGTGGGGGTGGTATTTACCAAGTACTTCACCAACGATACGCGCTGATTTTTTGAAGGGTTTGTTGTAATTAACGCCCAATTCAGCCATTCCAAAGAGCACCCGGCGGTGAACGGGTTTGAGACCGTCACGCACGTCGGGCAAAGCGCGAGAGATGATCACCGACATTGAATAGTCGATGTAGGCACCACGCATTTCGTCCTCGATGTTAATGGGAATGATTTTCGTTGGACCGTCAGAGTCGGGCAGGTTTGCGCCGGTTATTTCTTCCGCCATGTTAGAGGGGTTTCACAAAAAATTTCTATTTCGCTCCATATTTTGAGGAGACAGAACGATATAGACAAATATACAAAATTTTTCCGTAAAATGAAAATAACCGCCAAAGAACCCACTCAATGGGCTTATCAGAGACTGCCAATCGTCTCTTCTGCCCTACCCGATGAAAGAATACCCCAAATTCACTGTCATAGCAAAGGCTTGGTGAAATGCAATTTCAATCACGTATTTCTAAGACAGTAAAAGGGAGGGAAGGTTTAAAAGTGAAGAGTGAATGGCGAAAGCTAATTATGCGTCAACACTTCACCCCTCACCATTCCCTTTCCCTCATTTTCTGAACATTAAGCAGGAGTGACTGTTTTCCGTATAGTTCTCACTTTTCAACAGTTATGTATTATGATAACTCAACGCTTTTTATCAATCACTGTTCTTTTTCTTCTCACGCTTGCGCTGAGTAGCTGTTCTGTCATCGGCGATATTTTTGAGGCTGGTGCCTGGACAGGCATCATTGGACTCATACTGGGCATTGCCCTGGTAATCTGGCTTGTCTCCAAATTATTTGGTGGAAGAGGCCGCACGAATGTGTAAGTTGTTTTAGTACCAATCATAAATCTCAACACTATGAAAACGATCAGTTTGTGCCTGTTTCTGGCCCTCAGCGCGTGTACTTTCCAAGCGTGTAACGAAAACAAACGCAACTCCGACGATAGCGTGGAAAACGCTAATGATGCCAACGACCTGAAAGAACAGGCTGGTACGGGCGAAAAAGACGACGAAAACGACTTTGCCGTGAAAGCGGCTAACGGCGGTATGTTCGAGATGGAACTGGCCAAAATGGCGCAGGAAAAAGCGACCAGCAAAGATGTGAAGGAGTTTGCGGCTATGATGATGAAAGACCATATGGCCGTCAGCGAAGAACTGAAGGCAATTGCCGCCCGCAAAAACATTACGCTGCCTGCCACATTGGGCAAAGATGAGCAGGAAGATGTGGACGAACTGGCTAAACTGTCAGGCGCGGAGTTTGATAAAAAATACGTAGATGCAATGGTTGAAGACCACGAAAAAGATGTGAAATTGTTTCAGGAAACCAGCATTGCGGGCGAAGACCCCGAGCTGAAGACCTTTGCTGGTAAAACACTGCCGACTTTGCAAAAGCATCTCGAGCGAATCACAATGATCGACAAGAATATGCAATAGTACATTTGAGTAGCTTGCATTGATCCCCGCTTGCCTTTGTGGTAGCCGGGGATTTTTGCTGCCCATCGTTGCCCGACATAACCAAAAACATATACGACGTTCAATTGAGTTCGGAGCATTATAGCGGTTGTCCGCTCAGGAGTTTTTGAGTGTTTTTTTATAAAAAAATGTTGTTCAATCGACACCGCTATTTATATTTAGTGGCTAAACACAGTTTTACTCAATTACCAATACCTTAAACTACAGAATCCGTTTGGTCGAAAAAGTAATCACCTTAGACAACGTTTCGCTCATCGACTTTTTGGGCGTTGAAAACACCAACATTAAGCAGGTTGCCGCTGCTTTTCCGATGAGCCGCATTATTTCGCGCGGCAACGAAATTCGCATCAAGGGCACTACACCCGAAATCAGCCGTATCTCCGATGTACTGAACTCATTGTTGGAACACTTTCAGAAATATGGTAAACTGACCCACGAAAACGTGGAAACTTACCTGACCGGCTCCAGCATCAGTGGCGAAGGGCCACTGCCCGTCAACATTGGTAACGATGAAGACGTACTGGTGTATGGCACCAAAGGCGTGGTGGTCAGGGCGAAAACGGCCAATCAAAAAAAGCTGGTTGAAGCCGCTGAAACCCACGATTTAGTGTTTGCCATCGGTCCGGCTGGTACGGGCAAAACCTATACGGCGGTGGCCATTGCGGTGCGGGCACTAAAAAACAAGGAGGTCAAAAAGATTATCATTACGCGCCCGGCGGTGGAAGCGGGCGAAAATCTTGGTTTTCTACCGGGCGACCTTAAAGAAAAGATCGACCCCTATCTCCGGCCAATTTATGATGCGCTGGATGATATGATTCCGGCAGAAAAATTGAAGTTTTACACCGAAAATCGAATTATTGAGATTGCCCCCCTCGCCTATATGCGTGGACGAACGCTCAACAATGCCTTTATTCTGTTAGACGAAGCCCAAAACACTACGCCCATGCAGATGAAGATGTTTTTGACACGGATGGGGCCAACCTCAAAAGCAATTATCACCGGCGACCGCTCCCAGATTGACTTGCCCCAAAAGCAGAAATCAGGCCTGATCGAGTCGGCCAATTTGTTGCAAAAAATTAAAGGTATTGCATTTGTGGAACTGGATGGCCGCGATGTAGTACGCCACCGCTTAGTGAAAGAGATTATAGCCGCGTATGAAGAAGCCGGGCAATAGAATGATATTTCGGACAACAGCCGGCCTGCTTTTGCTGGTCGGCTTTGTTGTTTCCGCTCAGGCGCAAACGCCGGGCATAAACACCCCGCACGTTCACACAGAACGGTGTGCGAGTGCGGGTGTGGAGCAAATGCTCCGACAACGTAATCCTGCCCGGCAGTTTCAGATGGAAGCCCTGGAACAGAAAATCAGGCAGGTGCAACAGGGTTTTGGTGCCCGGCAAGCCGCCGACGATGTGGTCTACCGTATTCCGGTGGTGGTGCATGTGGTGCATAATAACTCGTCGAACTTTGTGGGCGGGGCTAACAACCCCAACATTTCCGATGAACAGATTCAGTCGCAGCTTCGGGTGCTGAACGAAGATTACCGGCGCAAAGCGGGCACCAACGGCTTCAATTCCAGCCCGGTAGGTTCCGACACAGGGATCGAGTTTTACCTGGCCCAAACTGATCCGCAGGGGCAGCAAAGCAATGGTATTGTGCGCAAATTTTACGACAAAAAGGTAAAGTTCGATCCGTATACGTATGACGATCTTAAACTCCTATCCGACCTTTCATACTGGCCTTCCGACCGGTATCTGAACATTTGGGTGACCAACCTGGAGGGGTTAACAATTGGCTACGGACAATTACCGCTTGCCGCCGACACGTTGAAAGCACTGCCCGACACTGCCGATGAGAAGATTGACGGAGTTGTGATTTCCTATACCATTTTCGGTGCCAGCAATTGTACACCGAGCTACAAACTATATTGTCAAGGTCGCACCACCACGCACGAAGTTGGGCATTGGCTGGGGCTTTTTCATACCTGGGGCTTTTCAGATTGTGGAGACGATTACATTTATGACACCCCCCCCACCTTGAACGGAAACACCAGCACGGGCTGCGGCCCAATTTTCTCGGAGTGCATACCGGGTAAACGCACCAAAAATCTGGTTGAGAACTACATGGATTATTCGCCCGACGTGTGCATGAATATGTTTACGATTGGGCAGCGGTCACGGATGCGGGCCGTGTTGGCCGTCAGTCCCCGTCGGCGGCAATTAATTGTCAATGCAAACGGACCGCTTGGCGAAAGTGAACAATTAACGATTTCGATGTTACCCAACCCTGCCCAGGTTGAAGCCACAGCCGAAATCCGGTTCAAAGGGGCAAAGGCTTTGAGGGTTGACTTGTTGGATCTAAGTGGTAAATTGGTGCGAACCCAAAACCTGTCAACCACCGTCAGCACCCGCGTTTCTGTTTCGGTTAGTGGTTTGCCTAAAGGTATGTATCTTGTCCGGGCAATCGCTGGAAGTGAAAAAGCGGCTACCCGTTTACTGGTAAATTGATATGATTTACGTTCAACCGATATCGTCCCCTACTGATCTTAATGAGGCTTTTGCTATTCGTCGAGATGTGTTTGTGGACGAGCAAAAGGTGCCGACTGAAGAGGAATACGACGAATTTGAAACCATAAGCCGCCATTTTCTGGCCCATTATGAAGGCAGAAAAGGAACGTCAACTCCATGTGGCACAGCCCGTTGGCGACGCACCAGCAAAGGCATCAAACTAGAGCGTTTTGCGGTCAGAAAAAAATTCAGGGGCAAAGGCGTGGGAAAAGCATTGGTGAAAGCGGTTTTAGACGATGTCTTCAGCCTACAGCCCGAACCTATCGAGTCCATTTATTTACACGCCCAGGTATCAGCGATGCCCCTTTACGAATCATTTGGTTTTAAGGCGGTTGGGGCGATGTTTGAAGAGTGTGCTATTCAACATTATAAGATGGTTTTGCCCGGATCGGCCTACTCACACGCATGAAAAGCGCGCCCTTTGCCCGCTTCGCGCTGGCTTTGGTCGCTGGCATTATCGGTTATTATTATTTTCCTACTGCCCATTACTTCGCTATAGCAACCGGAGTGTTGGGCATCGTTTTTTTTGTAGGGGGTTGGTGGCAACAGGCTCATCATCAGACCCCCGGCTTTCGCAGTCTGGGCATGTGGTTTGGCCTGGTGACCCTGGCGATTCTGATGGGCTGGTTCACAACCAGTCACCACACGCCCCGCACCCACCCCGACAATATCGTTCACCTCACCGATTCGCTCCGGGCCTACGTGGGTGTAATTGACGGGCTACCCGAAGAGAGGGCCAAAACCTATCGGGTAGAGCTGGAAATCAGCAAGGCACAAACAGACCGGACTGGCTGGCAACCGCAGAGCGGGCGCGTGATTGTTTATCTTGACAAAACAAACCAGAAAAAGCCGCGCTACGGCGAAGTTTGGCTGGTTTCTGGCGAACCCCGCCCCATTGACCCACCCCTGAACCCGGCTGAGTTCGACTACAAACAGTACCTTAGCAACAAGGGCATCTACCATCAGCAATACCTCCGGCCCTATCAGCGGCACGTAATCGGGTATGCGCCCCGGAATCAGATTACGCGGTTTGCTACGGCCATGAACGCTTTTGCCGACAGTGTTTTTACCCGGCAGGTGGGTTCCAAAGCGGAGTCGGGCATTGTGAATGCGATGTTGCTGGGCGTTCGCGACGATGTTGACCCGGAGTTATACAAAGCCTATTCGGCAGCGGGTGCCGTGCATGTTCTGTCGGTGTCGGGCTTGCACGTGGGCATTTTGTTCAACGTGATGGTGCTGATGCTGGGGCTGTTTCGGAAAGGGACGAAAACGAGAAAAGAGAAACTGATCGTCGGTATTGCCCAATTGGTGGTGTTGTGGTTCTATGCGCTCGTCACGGGCCTTTCGCCCGCCGTGTTGCGGTCGGCGGGGATGTTTTCAGTGCTGATTTTGGGCAGTGCCACCAACCGTGAAGCCAACATCCTGAACACGCTGGGAGTGTCCTCATTTTTTATCCTGCTGTTTGATCCCTACGCCCTGTTTTCGGCTGGTTTTCAGCTTTCCTACGTTGCGGTGGCGGGTATCGGCCTGTGGCATGAATCGGTGTATGAGTTGATCGAGATAAAGAACAAATTTCTCGATCACATTTGGGAAATTACGGCGGTGGCCCTGGTAGCTCAGTTAGCCACATTTCCGCTGGGGGTATATTATTTTCACCAGTTTCCAACCTATTTCTTGCTGGCGAACCCCGTCGTTATGGACATGGTAGCGGGGTTACTTCCTCTGGCCATGTTTAGTTTAGCGGTGTGCTGGATACCTTTTCTGCGCGATCTGACAGGTTTTCTGCTCCAAAAAATGACCTGGCTTCTCAATCAATGCGTGAGCCAAACCAGCCAATTGCCGGGCGGATTGTGGGAACGGCTTTGGCTCAGTGCGTTCGAAATGGTCATTTTGTATGGGGTAATTCTGGCCGCCATGTATGCCTGGCGCGTCCGTCGGGCATCCTATGGCTGGCTGGCCACGGGTTTAGCCCTGTTGCTCATGGGTATGCTCCTCTCCGACGAACTAAGTCGGCGCAATCAGCAACGGTTGGCCGTTCATTTTCTGCCGCACAAAACCGCCGTCAGCCTCACATCGGGTGGTCAATCCATTCTGCTCACCGACCTCGACGTGGCCAACGATCCGCGTTCATTCGATTTCTACCTCAAAAATACCTTTGGGCTTTGGGGAATTGGTGATTTAACCGTCGGCAATACCAAACAGGACAGCCTGCAAACGGTTCCGGGATACCGCCAAACCGATGCTTACGCGCTTTGGGTATGGCAGGGCAAAACGGTCCTGCTCATCAATAAACTCCGGGGCCGCACCCGCTGGCAACTCCCCGCCGTGGTCGACTATGCCATTATCCGGCGAAACGCTATGCAGCAATGGTCCGACCTCGACCGGCGCGTGGTGGCCCGGCACATCATTTTCGATGACTCCAACAAAACACCCCTCACCGACCGGCTCCTACTCGAAGCCCGGCAACGCGGCATCCGGTGCTACTCCGTCCGGCAGCAGGGGGCCTACATTGAAGAGTTGTAAAGCCTGAATACAGTTCGTCTATTGTCCTGCCCGAAGGGGTGGCTATGATTCAGTTAATACATCGCTTCTCCAGTCCCCAACACTCATTTTTTCAATCATTGTGAGCCATCTACTGGTTAATTTACAAACAAAACCACAGAATCGAGGATCGCTGCAACATATTAGCTATTTTTTTGATTATTAATTACTCAACACAATGAAGATTTTAATTACAATTTTACTACTTGGCCTGTGGCCAGCCAACGTAAGGGCATTAGACCCACCCCGACGATCGGCCGATGCGCTGTTGGGACACTGGTATGTACCCTCCCGCCAGTCGACTATTGAGTTTTTTAAAACGGGCGACCGCTATTTTGCCCGAATCACGGAAGTTGGTGGCTCCTGGAAAACTAAATTTGGGCAGGCAAAAGGCCGGATTATTATCAGCAACCTCAAATTTACGGGTCACGAATGGACAGGGGGAGAATTGATCAATCCTGATTCTAATGCCCGTTTCGACTTGTTTCTTACCCTCCAAAATCAGGATTCGGCAACGGCCGTTGCCTATAAAGGTATGCGGTTCCTGCACCGGGATTTTAAAATGGTTCGGCAGCAACCGGGTGATGATGGGGTTGCAGGAACGCCTTAAACGCCACTCACCCACAATTGTGTTCCATGGTTGGGCGGGTTTTGTTATCTTTGGCAACAAACATCACTAAACTTCCTCCATCTTTCGAACATGCGTTTGTATTCATTTACCCGTTTACTTCCGGTCCTTTTATTGTTAGTTTCTCTTTCCAGCTTCGCCCAGAAAGTCGATCTGGATCGGTTTTATTTTGAGGTGAGCTACCTGACGCTCCCCCGCGAGTTTCTTGAACCCGCCAACCGGACCTACGGTGTTCGGGTGAATGTGGCCCCGGCTGTGAAAAGGCTTATGCCCCCGATAGACGTGTATAACCAGGTTCAACTGTCGGGTTTCCGAAAAGTAGAGGACAACCCCACGGTGGGTGCCACCATCAGCTTCAATGCCGTGCGCTTTGAGAAAAGCGAAACCAAAACCCGCACCGAAGAACGGAAAAACCGCGAAGGTAAGGTGACTGAAACAATCACCTACTATGCTAATGAGTTGACATACAGCGCATCGGGCGGATACCAGATCACCGGTCCCCGCGATAATACAAAGTATGAACAACGGCAGGAGGACAAAAAACAGACGCAGGTAGCCTCCAACCGATTCTTGCAAAATGCGAACATGCAATCGAGTTTTGCAGGTCGGCAGGTTGACTCAGGCACGTTTCCCTTCACCATGACCCAGCGCACCAAAGAGTTTAGAAATCTGGCTGATCTGAACCGGTACGTCTACGAAAATAAAGAGTCGATCATGATTGAACTGCTGGCGGGCTATGTTCAGAACGGTATCAACACAATGAACCAGAATCTGAATCGCTGGTATGGGTATGTGCCTTATACGGGAAGCGATTTTTTGTGGATTCTGGATTCGAAAAGCCATTCTGAATACCCCATTCAACAGGAGGCCATCAAAGCCATTAAGGAACTCGGCAAGCAGATGTCAGCTACAGAATCGCTGGATCGGCTGGAACAAAACCTGCAACCTGTTATGGCCTATTTCCAGGACCTGAAAACCAAATTTGCGGGCAGCGACAAACGCGAACAGAAAATGCGGTATTCGGCTTATTATAATTTAGCCAATCTGTATTACCTTCTTGACCGACCCGATCAGGCCAT
Organism: Cytophagales bacterium; assembly: GCA_031411995.1. Taxonomy (GTDB): domain Bacteria; phylum Bacteroidota; class Bacteroidia; order Cytophagales; family Spirosomataceae; genus Rudanella. Next base: position 25,567 of record JANOCD010000060.1, on the reverse strand, counting down.
TGAGGAAGCGAACGGCCTGATTAAAAATGGCTATGACACCAAGGATGGGGAGCGTTTTTTGGAACAGGCCGATCAATTGAAAAAGGATTTGGCAAAACATAAATTAGAAACCCGCCACATGGCGTTGTAACATCAAGCACAGTTTTTGCTTGTTAATCGGTATGCGTACATCACTACTCTTTGTCATACTGTATGCCATTGGCCGTCTGACTCCCGGACAGGCCCAAACGGTACAATGGGCCAACCGGGTGATCGGCGTGTCATCTGAAGGCAAAGGTGACTCCTACGGCACACAATTTAGGGCGGTTCAGGCGTTGGGAAAGCCCGACAAACTCCCGGCTTTAGGCCAAAGTCCGTGTGCGTGGTCGCCCCTCTACCCCGACGGCTCGGAGGAATGGCTGCACGTAGGTTTTGAGAAAGCCATGCCCATTCGGCAGGTGGTGGTGGGCGAGAGTGTGAATCCCGGTGCCGTGGTGCGCGTGATTGTCTACGACGAGCAGGGGGGTGAGCATGAGGTGTATCGGGCAAGCCCGGAGGCTCGTGTCGATGGAGTGTTGCGCATTATGGTCAAAGACACAGGTTTAGTGGGTAATACCGTAAAAATTACGCTGGCCACAGCCGCCATCAAAGGTCCGAATCAAATCGATGCAGTAGCCATCAGCGACTCGCCTAACCCTGTGCCGGTAGCGGTGCTGGTGTCCAAGGGAACCCCCAAAGAAATTGAAAAAGAAAACCTCGGCAAAACAATCAACTCCCCCGGTCAGGAGGTAGCCCCGGTGATTTCGCCCGATGGCCGGACGCTGTATTTTACACGGGGAAACAATAAAGGAAATACTGGAAGTCCCGACAAGCAGGATATTTGGGTATCGACCCTACAATCGGGCGCACCCGGCGAACCACCGGCGTGGAGTGAAGCCACGAACATTGGCAGTCCTATTAATAATGCAGGAGACAACGCCATCAGCGGTATATCGTCCGATGGTCGCACTATCTACCTAATCAACGTGTATCGGCCTGATGGTGGACTGGGATATGGCTTGTCGAAAGCTCAAAAAACAAAAGCAGGCTGGTCTTTCCCAATAGAGTGTAAAATGGCTGACAGCCGAAATCTTCATAAAGACGATAAACTCGAATTCACGGTATCTCCCGACGGAAAAGCCATCGTGCTGGCGATGCAAAAAAAGGATGCCCTCGGCGACCGCGATCTGTATGTATCGTTTCGCAATGATGACTTCACCTGGTCGGCTCCTAAACACATGGGATCTGTGATCAATTCGGCTGATATTGAATGTTCACCATTTATTGCTGCCGATGGTCGGACAATGTACTTTACCTCGGACGGTCATGCTGGTTTCGGCAACGGCGATATCTTCGTGACCCGTCGGCTCGACGACTCCTGGATGGTTTGGAGCGAACCCGAAAACCTCGGCCCGGCCATCAATACCCCCGAATGGGATGGTTTTTTTACGATTCCGGCCTCGGGCGATTATGCTTATTTAAGTTCAGGAGCCAATTCGCTGGGTGAGGAAGATATTTTCCGGCTCAAGCTGTTCCCGTCCATCAAACCTGACCCGGTGGCCATCATTTCGGGGCAGGTGCTGGATGCCCAGAGCCGCAAGCCGGTAGCCTCGGAAGTAGTGTCGGGCCTGTTCCGCGAAAAAGACAAAGAAATATCGCGGGTGGAGTATGACCCCGAAACAGGCGAGTACAAAATGATTTTGCCTACTCAAAAAACGTACAACCTGACTGCGACCAAAGATGGCTACTTCCCAGCCACCGAAATTTTGGACCTGAGCAAAGACAAACGATTCCGCGACATTCGGCGCAATCTTTACCTGATTCCAATTCAGCCGGGCCAAAAGATTGTAATGCGCGAGGTGCTGTTTGAGCAGGGCAAATTTGAATTACTCACCGGGGCCGATACCGAGTTGGATAAAGTAGTCTCGATGCTGACTAAATACCCGGACATGGAATTGCTGGTGGAAGGGCACACCGATAATCAGGGCGAGTGGGAACCCAACATGAAACTCTCGGAAGACCGCGTGGAGGTGGTGAAGTGCTATCTAGAAGAGAAAGGCATTGCCTACACCCGCGTGCAAACCAAAGCCTGGGGGCCGAGCAAACCCATTGCCAGTAATGAAACCGAAGACAAACGCAAACAAAACCGACGAGTGGAATTTACGATTTTGAAAATGTGAGGTAGTAGCAGGACCAACCTACGACTGAAAAATCATGATCGCGTTAAGTCAATTTATAAAATCCCAAATCACTATTTCGAACGAAGATTTAGACGTTATTCTCTCAAACTTCCAAGAGCGAACGATTGAAAAAGATAGATTTCTTGTACAGAAAGGGCAAATTGTAACTTCTTATTATTTTATTCAGTCTGGTGGACTTCGTATTTACTTTGATAAAGACGACAAACAAATAACAGGTTGGCTTGCATTTCAAAACAATTTTTTCACTGAATTAAACAGTCTTAAATCAGGGCAACCAACACTTTTTACTATTCAGGCCATTGAAACGTCAATCGTGCTGACTATTGACAAAAATAAAATGGAACAACTATACCAGCAATTTCCTTTGTGGCAGCAATTTGGCAGACAGATTTGGGAAAATGCTTTTCTTAACGTAGTAAATGGAATACTGAGTTATCAAACCATGACAGCTGAAGAACGTTATTTGACGATGATGAAACAATCAGACCTTTTACAAAGAGTGCCTCTAAAACAACTTGCATCCTACTTAGGCATCACTCAATCATCTCTAAGTAGACTAAGAAAAAATATCAAATAGCCTGTTACTTGCCAAATGGCAATTCTAGCAAAGCATTTCGCTTAGACCTTTGCATTGAACTTAAAACAAGTAGGTATCATGCAAGGCAATAATTCCAACAGGCTTCTCGGCTTTTCGCTATTCTTTTTGGCTCATTGGTTCTTCGGAAACCTCTATGAGGAAATTGTTCTGGCCCCCAATCAATTAAGCAATTCCTATGAAGCTCTCAAAAATTGGCAGGGGTATTTCACAATCTCAAACCAAATCCATTACTATGTTCCGTTCACTCAAGTAGCCGTATTTGTCGTTTGCTTTTTGTTTTTCAAAACAACGGATAAGTCAGAAAAAGCACTCCTGAAAAAAGCCAGTATTTTTGGGTTACTATCCATTGCGATAACTGTTGTTATCGTTACGCAGTTAAATCTTAAATTGTTTTTTGGAGACCTTGATAAATACAAAGAGCAGATTTACAATCTATCATTGATTTGGCTCATTGGAAACGGTATCAGACTATATCTGGTTGGTAGTTCCTTGTACTATACGTTCAAGGCTTACCTTTTACAACAGGGGAGGGTTTCCTTATAATCCGCCCTTACCGCTCCGTCGAAAATTGCCCCCGACGAGTCGCGTTGCTGAAAAATAGGCGTACTTTTGCCTACCATGTCCGATTTATCCAATCGCAACGCCCTTTTTTGGCTCGCAGGTATTCTGCTCCTTACTTTTGTCCTACGTCTGCATAACGCCGGCCACTACAGTATTTACTTCGACGAGAAGTCAACGCTGCTCATTAGTCAGGGGGTTTGTTTGGAAGGGGCCAATCAGAAGGCCGTTTTTACCAAGAAATATTTTACGCCTGCCGAGTTCTGGAAGCCCAAAACGGTAGCCGATTTCATAGAAGCTAACATCCGGGGGGATATTGGAAACAGTCCAGCCTACTATGCCGTTCTGTGGGTTTGGATGGAGGTTTTTGGTCTGAGTGACCTCTCTATGCGCTTCCCCTCGGTGCTGTTCAGCACGCTGATGGTAGCTCTGCTGTTTTTGTTTGTCAGGAGGCATTTTCGCTCCAATACCCTCGCTTTGCTGGCTGCGGGCATCGGGGCCATCGAGCCGTTTTTTGTGGCTTACAGCCAAATGGCCCGCAACTATTCCATGACTTTCTTCCTGACACTGTTGGGAACGCATCTGTTTCTGTTGATTGTGGAGGAGGGTGAAAGAGTGAAAGAGCGAAAGAGTGAAAGAGTGAAGGGCATCACCAAGCCTTCGCCCCTCGCCCTTTCGTCTTTTCGCTCTTTCGCTCTTTACCTTACTTACGGAGCCGTTTTTACCCTATCAGTCCTGTCCCATTATCTGGCAGTGACGGTGTTTTTGTACCACGGAATTTATGCTGCGCTATACCTGCGTAACCTCCGGGCGTGGGTGTTGCTGGCGGTTACGGGGGCTGTAGGGTTTGGGTTGGTTTCGTTGTGGTTTATTTATGGGGGCGGGGCCTATACCTTTCAGACCATGAAATACCAGGCCGATTTTTACCGCAATATTGCTGAAACGAACCCAACCGGAACACCTTTTGGCCTGATTTTACCCGGCACCATCCCGAACATCACCAAACGGGCCATCCCGATTTTTGCCGATTTATTTCTGTTCACCAATGGGCTTGGTTCTGCGCTGACCGGCCTGAAAAATGCAGGCTTGGCCCTGTTGCTGGGCTGTGTGGTGGTGTTCCTTATATATAGGTATAACCGGGATGAGACTCCGCCCGTTTGGGTGAAAGTCGCGGTGCCACTGGTATTGCTGGCAGGACTCCCCATTTATTCGGTGGTGCCATTGAGGTTTTTGGTATTGTCAGTGGCTCCGGTTTTTGTGTGGCTCATGGGGCAATACATTTTGCAACACACCGACACCCGCGAGAAACGCTACGTGGTGCTGTTGCTGTTGCTGGCTTTCGTGCCGACCTTCTTTTTGCTGTTTATGTCGTGGCGCAACAACCACACGTTTGGCATCACGCAGCGGTATTCGGGTTTTTCGTTTCCGTATGTTTGTTTGCTAATTGCAATGGCTGTCAGGCAGTTGACCTCGCTTCGGTGGTGGTTTTCGGTGCCGGTAGCGGCTGTGAGCCTGGTGCAGTTGTATTTTGTGAGTCAGGTGCTGCTCCAGATTTACGGAGGCACCGAGGGTAAGTACACCTACTTCGAAAAACCCCGTATCGAAAACCCGTACTGGTACGCAGCTCAGGAACTAAAAAAACAGTATGCTCCCGGCGACACAATCCTGTATCCCAACCCGCCCCGGGTGATTTATTCGGAGGAGATCGACAAGACCTTTTCAAAAGTTGCCTTACTCGATGCCCAGTTAGTAAATGTTTATCTGCCCCCCAAAGCCACTTATTATCAGCGCGTTGACCCCAGCGAGCCGAACAAGATCGTGTTGGTCAAGGGCAAGGCTGGCCAAAAAATCACTATTTTTGACCTGAAAGATGTACGCTATTAGATGATTGAATCCATAAATACTACCACCCTTTCCGGCGAACTTCGGCTAAAAGTGCTGAGTCTCTACCATGCCGCCAACGCAGGCCACATTGGTTGTTCGTTGAGTTGCATCGACCTGATGATTGCCACACTGGTGCAACGCAAGCGGGAGCAGGACACGTTTTTGCTCTCGAAAGGTCATGCGGCAGCCGCTTTGTATGCCTGTTTGAATCACCTAGGCGAGATTTCGGACGATGAGCTGGAAACGTTCTACAAAAACGGCACCACTCTCCCCGCTCACCCCGCACCAAACCAGCACCGGGGCATTCCGTTTGCCACCGGCTCGCTGGGGCATGGCCTGCCTATTGGCACAGGTATCGCTCATGCAGGCAAAATCATCGGCGACGATAGCCAGGTGTTTGTGCTGATGTCGGACGGGGAAACCAACGAGGGAACAACTTGGGAAGCCGCTCATTTTGCCGTGCAGAACAAATTAGACAACCTGATTGTGCTGATCGACAAAAACGGGCTGCAAGGCTTCGGCAACACCGCCGACGTGATGGGCGACACAGCCTCTGCTGACCTTTGGCGGGCTATTGGGTTTGAGGTTGCTGAAGTGGATGGGCATGACGTGGAGCAAATTGGAACCATCATTGACCGGCTGACGGCTGTGCCGAACCGAAAACCCAACGTAATTATCGCCCACACGGTGAAAGGAAAAGGCGTTTCGTACATGGAAAACAAACTCGAATGGCATTACCTGCCCATGACCCCGGCCCAGTATGAGGAGGCCATGGGGGATGTGAAATCAACGTATAATGTTTAAGATCTCCGACCAGATTCGTCAACTCAACGGCCCCATTTTTGTGTTTGGAGCCAGTGGGTTCATTGGTGCTAACCTATTTGAACAACTCTTTGCCGTTCGGAAAGACGTTTATGCCCTGACTCACGATGCCACTAAAGCCTGGCGGCTCAAACTGCTCGACGTGCCCGCCGAAAACGTGGTGCATTGCGACATCGTGTCAGATACTTCCATCAAGTCGGTCTTTGATAAATACCAGCCCAAAACGATTTTCAACCTGGCGGCCTACGGAGCCTACAGCAAGCAGAAAAACGTGGGTCTGACCTACGAAACCAATGTGATCGGGACGGTGAATATTCTGGACAACTGCACCCCCGACATGGTCTATATCCACGCCGGAAGTAGTTCGGAGTACGGGTTCAATTGCACGGCTCCCAAAGAAGAAGACCGGGTAGAACCGAACAGCCACTACGCCGTCTCGAAGGTATCGGGGGCCTATGTGCTGGAGTTTTACGCTCGCGTTCACCACCTCAACACGCTGAATCTCAGACTTTATTCTATTTACGGTGGTTGGGAAGAACCCGACCGACTCATTCCGCGCTTGGTGGAGGAAGCCCGCAGGGGGCAATATCCCCCGCTGGTGTCGCCCGACATCAGCCGCGACTTTTTGTATATCGACGATTGCGTGTCAGCTTTTGTCATGGCAGCCTTGAAAGTGAAGGGAAGCGGCATTTCGGGTAAGTCGTATAACGTGGCAACGGGCCATAAAACGACCATGCGTGATTTGGCCGCCGTAACCCAAAAAACGTTTGGCATTGCAACCGATCCTGTTTGGGGCAGCATGGCCAACCGGGGCTGGGACCTCGCCGACTGGTATGGCGACCCCACCAACATTCAAACCGACCTCGGCTGGCAAGCCACCACTGACCTCGCCACCGGCCTGCAAAAGACCGCCGACTGGCAGGTGAACCATCAGTATGAAGAGCGGGTGATGCCCGCCTTTCATACTCCCACGCTTAACCCGGTTATCTCGCCCATTATTGCCTGTTACAAGGACGCGGAGGCCATTCCGTACATGTATGAGCGATTGGTGAAAACCTTCAACGAGATGAAGGTGCGCTACGAAATTATCTTCGTCAACGACAACTCACCCGATAACACCGATGAGGTGTTGGAACGCATTTGCGCCCAGGACCCCAACGTGATGGCCATTAAACACTCCCGAAATTTCGGGTCACAATCGGCTTTCCTGAGCGGAATGGAAATTGCCACGGGCGATGCAGTGGTACTGATGGACGGCGATTTGCAGGACCCGCCCGAAATGATTCCGAAGTTCTACGAGAAGTGGCAACAGGGCTTCGACGTGACCTACGGCGTACGGGTGCAGCGCGAAATGCCCCCCTGGCTCGAAGTATTTTACAAAGGCTTCTACCGAATTTTTAAAAACCTTTCCTACATCAACATTCCCTCCGACGCGGGTGATTTCTCGCTCATCGACCGGAAAGTGGTGCGCGAGTTGGTAGCCCTCCCCGAAACCGATCAGTTTTTGCGCGGCCTTCGAGCCTGGGTGGGTTTCCGGCAAACGGGCGTTGACTATGTTCGACCCGAACGCATGTTCGGTGTTTCGACCAACAACTGGCGCAAAAACATTGCCTGGGCGCGGAAAGCTATTTTCTCGTTCAGTTTTGTCCCGCTGGAATTGATGGTTTATGCCGGTTTTGCCTTAACGGGTTTGTCGATTGTGGGCATTATCTGGCAGATTCTGGCAAAATTCTTCTTCTTCCCGAATACACCGGCAGGCCTTTCAACGGTTATTATTCTGGTGATGTTTTTTGGCGGAATCAACCTGCTGGGTATTTCGTTTTTAGGGGAATACATCAGCAAGATTTTTGAGGAATCGAAGAAGCGACCTAAATTCATCAGGACGCTCGTTCGCAAAGGCAGTCAGGTCTATAAAACGGCGGCTGAAATCAGCGCGTTGGTAGAGCAGAGAAAGAGTAAGTAAATTTGTCGCATTATGAATCATCTGGAACGAATAACAATTAATCCGCTCATCTGTCACGGCAAACCTTGTGTACGGGGGATGCGTTGGCCTGTTGAGGTCGTTTTGGATTTACTTGGTTCAGGAATGACCATTAGCGAGATTCTGGACGATCATCCAGAATTGGAACGGGAAGATATTACGGCTTGCCTGAATTACGCTAAAGTATTGCTATCCGGACAATTCTTAGTGGCTGCCTGATGCGATTCATCTGTGATGTGCATATACCGATCAAGCTCTCAAAGTTTTTGATTGCTCAGGGTGCTGAGTCCTGGCATATGAATCAGTTACTGAATGGTTCCGAAACAGCAGACACTGCTATTTGCGAATACGCAGATACCAATGATTGCATTGTTATCACCAAAGATAGTGATTTTCAGGATAGCTATTTTCTCCGTAAAACACCGAAAAAGTTAGTCAGGGTCTGCTTGGGAAACATTCCAAACAATGCTCTACTGACTATTATAACGAATATTTTGCCTCAGTTGGAGGCATTGAACAGAGAATCTCATTTTTATCTGGAGATTAGGAACAACCAAGTACTGTTGTTCAACTAAATAGGACTGTATGCGTAAAGAATTTTCAGCCGGGATCGAGCGGCTCGTTAAAGCCGACGATAAAATCATTTTCATCACCGGCGACCTCGGTTATAACGCCCTCGAAAACCTACAGGAGTTGATGGGGCCTCGCTTCATCAATGCGGGCGTGGCCGAGCAAAACATGGTTGGCATGGCCGCTGGCATGGCCTACAAGGGTTTCAAAGTGTTTTGTTATAGCATCGCGCCCTTTGCTGTTTATCGGTGTTTGGAGCAATTTCGCAATGATGTGTGCCTACACAATATGCCGGTTTTCATCGTCGGCAACGGCGGGGGCTACGGTTACGGCATCATGGGCAGCACCCACCACGCCATCGAAGATTTGGCCTGTTTGAGCGGTCTGCAAAACGTGAACACCTACATTCCCGCCTTCGCCGACGAGATTGACCCGATGCTCGACCAAATTGTGGCCGAAAATCGCCCGGCTTATCTGCGGTTGGGGGCTGGGCCAAAAACACCCGAAGGTGCTGAACAAACTGGCACGTTCAAGCAGATTATTCGGGCCGAAACCGAGTCTGTGGGAACCGTTGTGGCTCTGGGGCCAGTGGCCGCCAACGTGCTGGCGGCTCTGCAACAACCAGAGTTGGCGGGTCGGTTCGATGTGTTCACGGCGACCAACCTGCCCCTGAAACTTCCCCGCGAGTTGGCGCAACGCTGGGCAGGGAAACCCCTGCTCATTGCCGAAGAACACGTATCGATTGGGGGCTTGGCCCAACAGTTATCGGTGCAGTTGTTGACGCAGGGAGTTGCACCAAGTCGGTTTGTGAGCTTGTCGGCGCAGGGCTACCCCAACGGGCTTTATGGCGATCAAAAATACCATCAGCAACAGTCGGGCCTTGATCCTGAGAACATTGCCCGGTGTTTGCGGGAGTTGATTTAATGAAGAAACGCATTACCCCATTTCTTGCCTTACTCTTAGCCCTGCTCCCTATAGTGGCTTTCTGGCTGTGTTGGGGGCATTTGGCCGTGAACGTACCCAAGTGGGACGATCACGCGCTGAAGGCGTACCTCTTTTACAGCGATCAGGAAGCAACGTTTACTGGCAAGATTTATCAGCTTTTCAGGCAACACAACGAACACCGGATTGTGCTGGATCGCTTCGTTACCTGGCTCGATTTCAGCCTGTTCGGTAAACTGAACTACCTGCACCTGATGATTCTGGGGAATTTGAGTTTGTTAGGATTACTGGGTGTTTTTGGGGCGGTGCTGGCGCGGAAATCTCTGCATTACCTCCCTCCCATTGCCTTCCTGCTGTTCAACCTGTCGTCGTGGGAGAACGCCTTTTGGGGCATGGCTGCGTTGCAAAACTTCTCGGTGGTGTTGTTTGTGATCTGGGCTATTTATATTCTCTCGTTCACTCCAGCCTTTACCGGAGCCATTATTCTGGCCATTTTAGCGACACTCACGAGCGGCAACGGCATTCTGATCTGGCCCATTGGCGCAGTGCTTTTGGGGCTGCAACGGCGTTTTCGGCCCCTCGTGTTTTGGGGTATCAGCGCAGTAATCGTCATCGGGTTGTATTTCGTCGGCTACGAAAAACCTGCCGGAAACCCACCCGCCCGTGGCAGCGTGATCGACCTGCTCAAAGGCTGGCTGGCTTTCAACGGGGCCGCTGGCGAAGTCTTCCCCATCGGCAGTGCCTTCACGATGTGTTTGATTTTGGGGGGACTTCTAACGGTACTGTTGATAGCAAGTTCAATTTGGATGTTGACTCAACAACTAAAAACTCAACTTCCCTCCCCGACCCAAAATTTCATCCTCGGTTCCCTCGCTTTCCTCCTCGGCACGGCCGCCATTGTGGCCTGGTCGCGGGTGGGTTTTGGACTGGATGTGTTGATTACCAGCCGCTACAAGATTTATTCGCTTACGTTGTTGTGCGTGGCCTACGTGTTTGCCATCACCCAACTACACGGACGAGGGCGGCAACTAGCAGGCGTGGTAGGTCTGTTTGGCAGTGTGGCTATTGCCGGTTTGTCCTACCTGACCTATGCCGACGAGGTGCTGTGGTGGCGACGCTGGCTGCTGACCAATCAATATAACTGGACCTATTTGAGCAACATCCCCGTCTCGGGAATCGACCCCACCACCGCCCGCTGGGTTGATAATGCACCGGCTTACTACGACAATTGTTTATCAGCCATTTACCAGAAAAGCAGTTCCGATAAACCCTTCCCCATTGATACCGTTTATGAAACGGGGGGGCAGTTCATTGTAAAAACATCAGACGAGAAAATAGCCTCGATGCCCGTCCCTTCGCTTCTGATTCCCGACGCGGGCCTGACTTTATTACTCCAATCTGACAAACGAACCTATTTATATGGAGCCTTGCCAAGCCCGGCCAATAACGCCTTGACTGCATTGGGTCGGGGTATTTTCCCGGCTAAGGATATGCTGGCAACACTACCGGCCAACGAACCCGAACCCGGCACCTATCGACTATCTGTCTTGCAGTATGACTTTTGGCGAACCGAGTGCGTTGTTCACGCCACCAACCGCACCCTGACCGTTAACCCCAGCACCGATCCCACCCAACTCAAAAAGAACTGGTAAGTCATGCCCTCAGCCCCTCGCCGACCCGTCGGACCGCCTTCGCCGACCCATCGGACCGCCTTCGCCATTCTTCCCTGGTTATTGATGCTCCTTCCCATTGGTTTGGTAGCGGCAACGGTGCTGACCTACGCGCTTAACCTGCCCTACTGGGACGACTATCTGGTTCAGCAGCAACTGCTTTTACTGAAATCGCAGCCCAGCGGTCGGCAAAAGCTGTTGCACCTTTTCGATCAGCATTGGGAACACCGGATTGTCTGGACACGGCTGCTGTTTGCGGGCTGGTATAAACTGACCGGCACGCTGAATTATTATGGCTTAACCCTCGTGGGCGTGAGCGGCTTGCTGGCCCTATTTGGACTGTTGGCCACCATTTTCCGGCAAACAACCCGGCTACCCTGGAAGTATCTGATCCCCGTACCGTTTTGGTTGTTTACCCTGCAATCGCACGAGAATTTACTGTGGGCAATGGCTTCCAATCAGAATTTCTGGATATTAGTTTTCGCGTTGGGCAGCTTTTACGCCCTCGCTCAACAGACAACATTTTCTCGATGGCTGGCCCTCGGCCTGGCAGTTCTGGCAACCTACACAAGTGGCAACGGTGCTTTGGTTTTTGTGGCTGGTGGTATGCTGTTGGTCTGGCAAATGATAACCAACAGCACCAAAAGAAAGCCCGGCCAATCCCTCATCAGTCGTTGGACTTTCGTTGGCATCTGGGCCATCGTTGCTCTTATGAGCATTGGCGGGTATTTTTACCACTACAACCGCATCACGTTTTTTCCCTCCCCTTTTCGCTATCCCTTCACCGACTGGATCAAAGCCTACTTCGTCTTTTTCGGGGCCTTCGCCGACCCGTTTCCCTACTCCGGCGCGGGTGCCTACGGGTACGAAAACCCCATCTGGATAACCATTATTTTGGGAGCAATACTTGTATTAGTAGGAGGCTATCTACTCATTATGAATGTAAGAAAAGAGTGGCAGAATAGACCATTGGTACAGTTGTCTACTGTTTACTCCCCACTGCCGGAACGCCGGACCAATACTGCCCACTTTTTCCTCGCTACCCTTCTCTTCCTCCTCGCCACTGCTGCCATTACGGTCTATTCGCGGGTGGGTTTTGCAGGGCCGGGCTACCTGTTGCAGGGGCGGTATAAGATCTATTCAGCTCTGATGCTGTCGGTGGTTTATCTGTATGTGCTGGCCCGTTTTGGCAAGACCAAAAAGCCAATTTTCCGGTGGGCCTGGGTGGGGGTTGTGATGCTCACCATTGGGCAAAGCCTGCTGGCCGACTACCTTTGCCTGGAAGGAATTGTTAACCAGCACCGGCGCACCACGGCGGAATATTTTAATTATCTTGTTAACACCCCAACCGAACAGCAACGGGCAAACAGCTCTGTTTTTGTTCCGACCGAACCAACGTTTTTCGGTGGTCAAACGGCTCAACTCAGTGTCAGATCATGGTTAACAGCTCCTGCAACAACAAATTTAGACACCTTTGATACACAACGGTTTATGTATTGGATAAACAAATCTAACACTGTTAATCCAACCCTACAACAGCCAACAGACGGCACCTATATTTACATGACAAGCGGAGAGCATACCTACCTGTTTCCGGCTCGGCCGCTGCGTCCCGCTCCGGCTGCCTTAAGCGGTTTCGAGGGCTACTTTCGGCCCGAAGGCATCCGCGCTCAAGTGTTGCAGGAGCACCTACAACCGGGTCAGTATCGCTTTGGTCTGCTGACCAATCGGGGGGGGCAACTCCGGCTGTCGATGACCAACCAAACCGTAATATTTACGTCACTGTGAGCAACCACAAACAATACCTTATTCAGCTTGATGGCCTGCGGTTCATCGCCGTTACTCTGGTAATGATCGACCATTGGTTGGGCGAAGCCAACGTGCTTCCCCTCGGCTATTTTGGGGTGAACCTGTTCTTTGTTTTAAGTGGGTTCCTGATCACCCGAATTCTCATCAACAGCAAAAAACGCGACACCGAGTTGGGCCGTGGTCATGGGCATTCCTTAAAAGTGTTTTTCATCCGCCGGAACCTCCGCATCTGGCCGGTCTATTACCTGACCATCGGCGTGCTGGCTCTCATCAATTTCCAATCGGTTCGCATGGCGTTCTGGTGGTTCGTCACCTACACGACCAACATCTGGATTGTGATTCACCAAACCTGGCTAGGTGCCACGGATCACCTATGGTCGCTGGCTGTTGAAGAGCAGTATTACATCTTTTTCCCGTTCCTGCTGCTGTTCACGCCCGAACGCTATTTTCTGCGGATGCTCTGGAGTTTGATTGCCCTCTCTGTACTTATTCGGGTGGCTCTTTTTGCGGCCAATGCCCCCTACATGGTTCAGTTTGTGCTGATGCCTACCTGCCTTGATGCCTTCGGAATGGGGGGATTGATGGCCTGGCTCATCATCTACCGGCGCGAACTTTTCGACAAATTATTCAGTGGCAACGCGCTCCTGCTGGGTAGTATGGCCCTGTATGTGATTCACCTCTATTTCCTGATTACGGTGGAACCTGCCCGCAACGTTTTCACCGACGTAATCGACCGATTTGTAACATCCATTTTTTGTACGGCCATCATCGGGCGAGCCGTTCTCGGTTTCGGGCAACCCATTAAGTGGCTATTAGAGAACAAGTTAGCCAATTATTTTGGTCAGATCAGCTACGGATTATACCTGTTTCACAACATCGTTTTCAACTATTATCACACCCAGCCAACGTTTATTACTCTGCGTATCTGGCGCAAAGCCGTGTCTATACTGCCTTTCCTGCAAACAACGCCCGTGTTCCAGTTAGCCTATTTCTTCGCGTTAACAGTAGCAATGGCTGCTCTGTCGTGGCACCTCGTCGAGAAGCCAATTAACTCACTGAAGGACAGATTTTCTTACTGAAATACAACCATTGATACAGTAAGCGGCTTTCCCGCTTGATAAAGTCCTATTTAATGGTTAAACCCAATTAGAACAATTACCTATCTTTGCGAGTCATTAAAGGGATATCGGATCTTGGATTTCAGATTTCGGATTGTTGCTCACAACTAAGTCCGACTCCATCAATCCGAAATCCGAAATCCAAAATCCAAAATCCCTCATGAGTCTTTTGCTGTCAATTGTGATGCCGGCCTACAACGAAGAAGAGTGCATCGAACTCGTTGTACGGCAATGGACCGATATGCTGGATCGGCAGTTCCCCACCGATAATACCCGCCTGATTGTGATTAACGACGGCTCCCGCGACAAAACCGGGGCCATCCTCGACAGCATCAAACATCGCTATCCCAAATTAATGGTGGTTCATCAGCCAAATGGCGGCCACGGAAACGCGGTGGTGAATGGATACCGGCAGGCTGTTGCCCTCGATTCAGACTATGTGTTTCAAACCGATAGCGACGATCAATTCATTACCGACGATTTCACCAAACTCTGGGCCAAACGCGATCAATCGCCGTTTGTTTTGGGTTATCGGGAGGTTCGGCATGATGATACGATGCGGCTATTCATTACGCGAATCCTGCGGGGAAGCATCGCCCTCATCTACGGAACCTATATTAAGGATAGCAACATTCCGTTCCGGCTCATTCGGGGCAGTTTTCTAAAGAAACTGCTGGCTCAACTGCCAACCCCAACGCCCTTTGCTCCCAACATTTTTCTGGCTGTGATGGCAAAAAAAGCAGGCAACCAACTCTTCGATATACCCATTGTCCATAAAGAGCGCGAAACCGGAACGGTGTCGATCATGAATTGGAAACTCCTGAAAGTGTGTATCCAAAGCTTCAAGGAACTCGCCCAGTTCCGGTTCGAACTCGGCAGCAAAGTGAAAGCACTTCGCAGTGACCAGCCAACAGTAACCAGCCAACAGTTAACACCTTAGTGAACATTCATCCATCAATATTTTTTACGCAGTGATCAGTTCTTAGTTAATAGCAAGAACAGTTGATCCGCACTGTTAGCTGTTGGCTACTCACTGTTCACTGAGTTTACCCATGAACCACAAATATGTCATTATCGGCTCTGGCCCAACGGGTTTGGGAGCCGCTTACCGACTCAAAGAACTCGGCGTTACAGATTTCATTGTCTTAGAAAAAGAAGACCGCATTGGCGGCCTTGCCAAAAGTTTTGTTGACGACAAAGGATTCCTTTGGGACGTTGGCGGACACGTTCAGTTCTCCCACTACAAATACTTCGACGACCTGATGAACCAGGCTCTCGGCGAAGACGGGTGGCTGAAGCATCAACGCGAGTCGTGGGTGTGGATCGAAAATCGGTTTGTGCCGTACCCGTTTCAGAACAACATTAAATACCTCACGCCCGAAACCATGTGGAAATGCCTCGAAGGTATTATTCACGTCTATAAAAACCCGACAACGCACAAGCCCAAAAACTTCAAAGAGTGGATTCTGCAAACGTTCGGGCCGGGGCTGGCCGAAACGTTCATGTTCCCCTACAATTTCAAGGTCTGGGCTTTCCCAACCGAAGAAATGAACGCCGTTTGGGTGGGCGAACGGGTGGCTGTGACCGACCTGGCACGGGTAACGAAAAACATCATTTTCAATAACGACGACTATTCCTGGGGGCCAAACAGCACGTTTCAGTTCCCCAAACAGGGCGGAACCGGCGGTATCTGGGAGTCGGTCGGCAATATGGTGGGCCGCGAGAAGATCAAACTCAACGCCACTGTCGAGAAAGTGATTGGGGCTGAGAAAAAGATTGTCCTGAGTAACGGCGAAACCATTGAGTACGAGTATCTGCTTAACACGATGCCGCTCGATATTTTTACGCAGAAAGTGGAAGGTTTAAGTGCAGAGACCGTGCAAACGGCGCAGGGACTGAAACACTCTTCGACCAATGTGGTTGGTGTTGGCTTGAAAGGACAACCCAAGCAGAGCCTCGAAACCATGTGCTGGATGTACTTCCCCGAATACAACAGCCCCTATTACCGGGTGACGGTGTTCTCGAACTATAGTCCAAACAACGTGCCTGACAGCACGCAATATTGGTCGCTGATGACCGAAACGAGCGAGTCGTCGGCCAAACCGGTTGACCGCGAAACGCTGATTGAAGATACCATCAGGGCCTTACGCGAAGATCAGTTGATCAGCGACGACGACGAAGTTGTTTCTACTTTCCATGTGGCGTTTGATTATGGATATCCAACGCCTTCGGTAGAGCGCGACGGCATTCTGAAAGCCGTTCTGCCTACGCTGGAGCCGTTTGGCATCTCGTCGCGGGGGCGGTTTGGGGCCTGGAAATACGAAGTCAGCAACCAGGATCACTCCCTGATGCAGGGCGTTGAATGGGCCAATCGCGTGGTGGCCAATGTTCCCGAATTGACCTTGTTCTTCCCCGATACGGCTAATGCCATGTGGGGGAAGTAATTAAGTAAGTAATTAGATTTTTTAGGCTCGCCTGTAGCCCCCAACCCCCTGAAGGGAGCTTTTTCCGAAATGGAAGTAAGCCCCCTTCAGGGGGTTGGGGGCTACAGTCTATTGATAGAAACCCTTCAACACGATGACAAAACGTCTCCGACTTATACTACTTGCTGTTCTCGTGTTGGTGCTGGGTTGGTTAGGCTATCGTGCCTTGCGACCTGCCCGTCCGTTGTCGGCATTAGTACCGTCGGATGCGTTGCTGGTTTTGGAAAGTGCGCATTTGCTGGACTCGACTACGGCCCAGATGCAGCGGCAGGCGTTGACAATCAACCAGATACCGTTATTTGAACAGGCTGTCAGGAACCTTGCCCGGCCTTTGCTGGCAACCGGCGACACAGCCACAGCCCGCCAGTTTATGCGCGGCAAAGCGGTTCGCTGCTCCCTCCATGCATCCAGCAAAAACAGCCTTGATTTTTTGTTTTACATTCCCATCGCAACGCCTGCCGATCAGGCGTTTGTGGATCGGCTGTTGAACCCCGATGCCAACCGGTTTCGGGTACTGGCGCGGCCCTTCGACGGCGAACGCATCAGCGAACTCATTAACCTGCGCAACGAGTCGTTTGGCCATTTCATGCTGATCGACAAAGCGTTGGTATGCAGTTCGTCGGGGATTTTGCTTGAAAATGTAGTTAGGCAAGCCCACAAAACAAATCTGCTCCGCCAAAGCGACGATCTGCTCACCGATGCCGGTCAACTGGCGGGCCTATCGGTACGGCCCGAAGTGTTGCAGCGGTTATTTACCAACGATAACGGCTCCCTTGTCCGGCTTTTTTTACCCGAAAACCTGACGCTCCATTTCCGGCCAACAGCCTCCCGCACTCACCTCGTTGGTTATGCATCCGACCAAATCGGGAAGCGCACCGACGTTGCCGCTTTGTTCCAGGGACAAACGCCCCAACGCATTCTGGCGGGCGATTTGATTCCCCAAAACACATCGGCTATTTACCACATCAGCGTGAGCGATGGGGCCACTTTTGGCCAGTCGATCAGCCGCTTGCTCGCGTCCAACTCCGATGTGAACCTGCAAAACCGACTCGAACGCATTGCCCCCGAAACGAAGGCTTTCTACGGGGCAATCGGCAGCGATGTGTTACTTTGTCGCTTAGAGTCGCCCGATGGTCGGCCCCGGCAGGTGTTGGTGGTGCAGGGGCGCGACGGGGCGGCTTTGTCGCGAACCTACCAACAAGCGGCCTACCGGGCGGGGGCTAAGGCGGCCCCCCCCATGCAATCGTTTCTGGGCCATAAAACCATCCGGCTCACCGTTCCCGAACTGCCCGCATCGTTGTTTACGAGCTTGTTTACTGGTTTTCGGGAGAGTTGGGTAACGCAACACGGAGAAGCCCTTATTGTGGCGAACTCCGAGGATGTGATGCAGGAATACCTTCAGCAAATCACCCAGAAAGCGGTGTGGTCGGCAGATGAGCGGCAAAAAAACCTGCTCGACCAAACACTTCGGCCCGCCAATTTCACGGCGTTTGTTCGGCTGAACCGCAGCGGTCAAAACCTGCCCGACCATTGGCCCGCTGCCTGGCAAACCCTCTTTGGTAGGCCCTCGACAAGCTTTGCCAACCTCGAAAATATGGTGTATCAGGCGAGCTACGGCAACGAGAAAATCCTCTCGACGCTGGTGTTGGGCCGCACTACCCGCCGGGCAAGCGGTGCCGTAGTGAATAAGGTGCTGTTGCGTCGGAAAGTCGAATTTAATGCCTCGCTGATTGCTGCCCCGGTGGTGGTTGGCACCCTGTCCGATGGGTCGGCGCAGTTTTATGCCCAGAACCGGGCCGGACAGTTTGTGCTGGTCACGCCCGAAGGCGACAAAATTGTGCAGGACACCACCGACGGCCCCATTCGGAGCAATGTGATTGCCACCGATTTTCTGGATAATGGAAAACTGCAATACCTGTTCATGACCGACCGGCGGCTCTACGTGGCTCAACCGGGCGATCAGTCGGTGAAGTTGGAACGGATAAAATTGCCACCGGGACTTGACCCTACGTTTCTGGCGCAACCACGCGGCAGTCGGCAGCGGTCGGTGGTGGCGTTGGCAGCACACCGCGACGGTCACATTTATGCCCTCGACCGGCAAAAACGGGCCTTTGTAAAGTTGATGACGGCCCAAACGCCCGGCCCTTTGCTCCTGCCATTCCAGGTGATCGACACGCCAACGGGCATGGAAGTGTTGGCCATGCAGGGCGATGGCACGCTAAACCGCTGGCAAGACAACGGGACTCCCGTGGCTCAATACCCGTCAAAACTGGCCCTGCCGTTCATTAGCCCGGCTCTCCAACCAACCAACGCGACCTACATTCAGGCCATGACTCAGGAGGGCGAACTGCTCCGCCTTACCCTTAATGGATTGATTGCCAATCGAAACCAACTGTATCGCCCCGTTCGGGCGGGGTCGTTTGGACTGTTACCCGATGTCAGTTTGCAAACGTGGCTTTTGATGCGCTCGTCAGACACCGAAGCGGCCATTCTGGATCAGCAAGGCAACGACCGCTTTGCCGTGCGGGGTCTCGAACCCGGTGCCACTACCATTCGCTACCACCGGTTGGGCGGAGGAATCGACTTGATCAGCGTGAAATCGGGCAAGTTCACCACGCTCTATTCGCTCAGTGGGCAGCGCGTCGGTGACCGATCCATTCCCGGAGATTTTCCGGTACAACTTCAATTTGACGAATTAACCAACGAACTTTACATCCTGACTGGCATTGAAAAAGCCGTTCAGTTATTTTCGATTAGACTTAGATAAATGGTGCGCTATTTCATCTTACTTCTTGCCATTCTCCTATGGGCGGGCGGTTGCTCCCGGTCTGTGATGACATGGTTTTATAAGACTAATGTCGTTGCCGATGATTATCGGTATGGTGACCTGTACCGGCTGTCCAATTTGCCTCAATTCAAAGACCCGCAAACGCCCTGCCCGAACATTAAACCTACTGCAACCGACGACACTCCGAAACGTCGGACCGCCCCCACGCACCTCTATTTGATTGGGGACAGTTTCACTGAACCACAACGCATTGGCAAACGTGATTTTCCGGTGGGTCATTACCACTATGTACATTGGGACAAGCGCAGCGAAATTCAGTTAGACACCACCAAACGGAATATTTTGCTGCTCGAAACCGTGGAGCGGCACTTTCGGGAACATTTTTCGCGTCCTGTTTCCGAGTTAGCCGTTGTTAACGATACGACCCGGCTGCCGACACCGGAACAGGTTTCGTGGAGCAAACAATTATTCGATCAGATTCAGTCGAAAGGGATTGAGGAGCGGCTCGAAACAGTGTTGTTTAGTCAGGATATATTTCTGTGGTTCAAAGAGTTAAAGGCCAGTATCAACCTCAACTGGTTTGATCGGGTTCCACCCACGGTGGGCATCTCCCGCGACCGTCGACACTTGTTTGTGGACTTGGATACGGATACCTCTAAACACCTAAACTCATCGTTTGCCCCCCTCGCAGATTCTGCCGTTAATGCGCTGGTCGACAGTGTGAATGCCACGGCCATTCGGTTCCGGCAACAGGGTTTCGATGCTGTTTACCTGTCCATTATTCCCAACAAAGCCAGCATCTTAGACCCCGGTCAGGGCCAATACAACCACCTGATCGAGCGCGTGCAGGCCCACCCCAAACTCCGGGTGCCGTTTGTCGATATTTATTCAGAATACACCAAGCAACCCCAATCCGTTTATGCCCTCGGAGACTCCCACTGGAACTGCAACGGCCGGGCGTTGTGGTTGCGGGGAGTGAATGGGGTAATTCATTAACCTATAGCCGCTTCGCTTTTCGTTCCCGAACCGCAAAATCAGCCGCACGAGCGGTGAGAGCCATGTAGGTAAGCGACGGGTTCACGCACGACGAGGAAGTCATGCAGGCTCCATCAGTGACGAACACGTTTTTCACTGCATGGAGTTGATTATGAGAATTTAGCACCGACGTTTTAGGGTCGCGACCCATGCGGGCAGTGCCCATTTCGTGAATAGCTCCTCCCACCACCGACCCTTGGTCGTAACCGCTCACCTTGGTCAAACCCGCTGATTCGAGCATTTCTTTGGCATCGTTGAGCATATCGACGCGCATTTTTTTCTCGTTTTCGCCAAACTCCGCATCGAAAGCGACCATTGGCATCCCCCACTTATCGGGTTGGGTTCGGTCTAAATACATCCGGTTTTTGTAGTCGGGCAACTGCTCCCCGAAGGCAATCAACCCCATTGTCCACAAGCCGGGCTGGGTCAGTTCTTCTTTCAGGTGGGCACCGAAAGCGAGTTCGGCCACTTTCCGTTGCCACCCCTGCCGACTGCCCCCACCCTGATAGCCAAAGCCGCGCAGGTAGTCGCGCTTGTCGTCGCCAATATTTCGGTAACGGGGAATATAAATGCCGTTTGCCCGTCGCCCGAAATGGTAGCGATCCTGTCCGCCTTCCATTTGGCCGGAGGCCCCAAGCCTGAAATGGTGATCCATCAAATTATGCCCCAACTGCCCCGAATCGTTGCCCATGCCGTTGGGAAAACGGTCGGATACGGAGTTGAGCAACAGAGCGGTTGAAGCCATCGCACTGGCGCAAACAAAAATAATATCCGCAAAATATTCCCGGTGTTCCATTGACATCGAATCCACCACCCGAACGCCCGTAGCCCGTTGTTTATCCCCATCATATATAATCTCACTCACCACCGAATCGGGCCGGAGCGTGAGCCGACCCGTGCGCACGGCTGGCGGCAATGTGCAGGATTGGGTGCTGAAATAAGCGCCAAATGGGCAACCCTTCACGCACTGATTCCGATATTGACACGGTGCGCGGCCATTGTCTAAATGCTCTTTGCTGGCTTCGGAGAGATTGGCCGTTCGGCCCACGGTCATGATGCGCCCCGGAAAGTTTTTCTCGATCCGTTTCCGTACTTCTTTCTCAATGAAATACATCTCCATGGGGGGCAAAAACTCCGAATCGGGGAGTTGGGGCAGACCGAGTTTCTCCCCCGAAATACCCGCTGTTTTCTCCACATACGAGTACCACGGAGCAATATCCTTATAGCGAATTGGCCAATCGACCCCGATGCCTTCTTTGGCATTGGCCTCAAAATCAATGTCGCTGAACCGGTACGACTGCCGCCCCCACATAATGGATTTGCCACCCACAATATCAGGGCGCACCCACCGGAAGGGTTTGTCCTGCCGATAGGAGGTGTCCTGATTGGGCATCCAGTAACTCTGCGGGCTTTTGCGGGGGTTGGCATCCTGCGAAGCCTGCGGGTATTTCTGACCAAGTTCGCCCAAACGAACCGTTTCGGTGGCTTCCCAGGGGGTTTGCATGGCGGTTTCGTAGCCCGTAACGTGTTCCAGCGCACGGCCCCGGTCGAGCATCAGAACCCGCAACCCTTTCTCAGTCAATTCTTTAGCGGCCCATCCCCCACTAACACCGGAGCCAATCACAATGGCATCGTAAGAGAGGGCTTTTTTTGCGTCGATGTTCAGGTTCATAAAGTTCAGAGTGCCCAGGTGCGCTGCCCGGCTTTTAAGGAAATATCGCCCTGAAAACGGCCCGGAATGGCCACGTAGTCAAGAGCCTGGGTTGCCCCGATTTCGGAGGTGAAATACCCAACCATCGTTAACTCCTTCATCATCAGGAAGAACGGTTTATCGCTTTGTGTCAGCTTGCCAACAAGGTCAGTCCGTTGCGGGCTGTCGAGTTGCGCAAACGCCTTGCCGAATGTTGCCTGACTCAGCGCGTCGGTTTGCGCCAACCCCTGCCGAAATGCTTCCTGCTGTTTGGGAGCCGTACAATACCGAATAACGTGTTCGATGAAGTCACCGACCCCGGCGGCTTTGGCACCGGGCGTGTTGGTAGTGGGCATAATCACCTCAGCTAAATCGGCAATCAGCGATTGTTGCTCCGGCGAGAAACGGATGGGGTCAGCGTGTAGCCTTTCGCCCCGCAAAGCCGCCTGAACGGGCAACGACAGAGCAGCTCCAACTAAAAGAGTTAGGTGTTGGATGGCTTCACGGCGGGAGATAAAGAGATTATGCATCGTATGAACGGTATTTATACAATGGGTAGTTTCCACGGGCTTCGGTAATGGGCCTTCACTAACTCGTTGGCTTTGGGGTCGTCAGCAACGGTTTGGGTACTGTCGTTCCAGACCAATTTTCGGCCCAGTCGATGAGCCATATTACCTAATTGAGCGTTCAGGGCCACATTCCGGCCAATTTCAGCGGTTGCATTAGTCGGCTGCCGACTCCGCACGGACTCTACAAAGTTGAGAGTGTGCCGGTCGAGGTCATTGCCATTTCGGCGTTGGTAAGGTATGGCGGGCGTTAGGAAGTTACCATTATCAATTTGGGGGAGAAGTTCCCAACCCTCGCGGTCAACCACCACCGTGCCGAGGTTACCGATGAACGCCACGCCATGTTCTTTGTCGTAGGGGCCACGGGCAATGCCGATGGCCTGTTCCCACTGTAGGGTAAATTCGCCGTAATCATACAGTACCTGCATGGTATCGGGGGTTTCGCCCGCCTGATCGGGGAAGCCGTACCGCCCACCCATTGCCACCACCGATTTAGGCGCGGTGACGTTCATTCCCCACAGGGCCATGTCGATCATGTGCGCACCCCAGTCGGTCATCAGCCCCCCGGCATAATCCCAGAAATACCGAAACGTGCCGTGAAATCTATTTTTGTTGAAGGGTCGTTCGGGGGCGGGGCCGAGCCACATGCCATAATCGACTCCGGCGGGTGCGGAGCTGTCGGGCACCACCGCGAAAGTTTTTCCGTAGGGCATATAGGCCCAGGTTTTCACTGTTCTAATTTTGCCCAACTTCCCCGACTGCACATAGTCGATGGCGGCTTTCCAGTGGGGGCTGCTCCGTTGCCACTGCCCCACCTGCACAATGCGCTTGTGTTTTTGGGCAGCCGCCACCATCAAATTGCACTCTTCGATGGAGTTGGCCAGCGGTTTTTCCACATAGACATCTTTCCCGGCCTGACACGCCATCACCGTGGGCATACAGTGCCAATGGTCAGGAGTGCCCACAATCACGGCATCAACATCCTTGTTATCCAGCACCTTCCGAAAATCGCTGTACAGAACTGCTTTGGGGTTGGCGGGCGACAACGCCTGTAATTTCTCCAGATCCCCCGCCCGACGGGTCAGCACATTCTGATCGACATCGCACAAACCCACACAGCGAACGCCGGGGTGTTTGAGCATTGACGACAAGTCGGCCCAGCCCATGCTGTTGCAGCCAATGAGGGCTACCGACAGCGTATCGGCGGCAGAAAACGGCTGTTTTTGGGGCGATCCCATCGCCAATTCAGCGGGGAGCAGGGTTCCGGCGGCAAGCTTTGCCGATTGGTGCAAAAATTGACGGCGCGAGGGAGTCATAGGAGCAGGATAAACGTCTGCCCGAATAATCCTAACCTAGGCTGTTTCTACTCAAGTTGGAACACGATGGCCCGACGTGGTCAGGCCCAATTTCACAATTCAGCTTCCAGCGAAAGGTGTCCCGAAAATGCCGACTGCAAGCTCTGCCCACACAAGAAGAAGTGCAAGTAGAAGGGCTGCACAGATGGCAATTCGATACCCGATCTTGTGGACATTTCTGATTACCAGCTCACACAGGAGACCAGTGCCAAGCAGCAGAATGCCAGCAACAACAAAATCGGATAGCGTCCATTTCACTTCATTGGTGAATTGCATGGCTACGAACGGTACGAGCAGGAGAAGAGCGACTGAGAGCACAATGCCAAAAAGCCTTTTGTTCTGGAGAATCATGAGTAGTGTGTTTTAATTTGACGCAACAAAGTAAATGAAAGTACTTTGTATTTCAAAGTAAATGTGAAAATGTTTTTCCTGCGGGTCGCACAGTGGCTGGCATGGGTTAGGGTTAGGAAGCTTATTAGAGGTGGAAGGTTTCTGTATTCTTCCTATGCTTGTGGGGTCCAAGTTACTTGCCGAGCCACTGCCTAACTTCTTTCTGTATGGCTTCATTGGAGATTAACTCCCCCTGCTCAACTTGCTGTAAAACACCTCTTTTTACAAAAAGCTATTTAATGCATCAACTGTATCTAAAGGAATAAAAGGATATGACTTAGCAATCAAATCTGCCATTCTCTTTTGCAAGAGTCCTTCTCCCTGATTATTCCTACCGGTATCTAACGAAATAAATACTTTTTTTAGCTTTTCTAAAAGATCATGTCCTTGATATTCCAAGTACCATATTGGCATATAATAGCAAATTCCATTGTAGTAAGAAACTTTTCTTTGTTTTTCATGATTCTTTTTATGAATTAAAAACGAAGTATTTTGATAAATTTTCTCAAAAAACCATTCTACATATTTTTGAATATTAACAGGACTTTCGCAGCCAATCGCATACTCATTAAAACCCATACCAAAACCTAAATCCCTACGCACATTTTCATCATCATTTATCATAAACAAAGATATAAGATATATTGGATCAAGGACATAATTTTCGATATTATAACGTCCTTCTTGTCCATGTATAACAATATATTCTTCTGATCTTTTTTTTAGGTCCCAGTCAACTATTCCGTAAACAGAAGAAGTACCAGCACTTCTAAAATCGCTAGTAATCTTTATTACCTGATCGCAACTTCCTTTTCCATATCCTCCAGATGCAATGAAGTAAAGTTTTTCTCTTATTACTCCTTTCTCATACAGCGTATTATAAATAGTCCTAAAGTAATATTCATCAGTTGGGCTTTCAACTATTATCTGTTTGTGATTTTTATAATCGTAACTGTTTAGGTACGCAATTTGCTGGTACTTAATTATGGTAGAGACAATGGATCTGGGAGAAATAAAGGCGTTGATTAACAGCTTGCTGGCTGAAGTCCAACGCCTGAAAGCCCGTGTCCATGAACTAGAAACGGAAAA
>JANOCD010000059.1:0-55682 GCA_031411995.1 Cytophagales bacterium | reverse complement strand
CAACTGCTGATTCAGTTGTTTATCGCCTACGTTGTCGGTGTGGCCGCTAATCTCAACGCGGAGGGTGGGCTGTTTTTGCAGCGTCTGCACCAGTCTGTCGAGTTCGGCATACGAAGCCGGAAGCAGGGTATATTCACTTTGTTTGAACAGTACGTGTGTAAGAATCACGGTTTCGCCCATCTTCAGGTTCTCAAACACAGAAGGCCCTACTGTCGGCGATGCAGTGGCTGTTTCTGGCACTGGGCGTGGTGGTACAGCCACTGGAGGTGTTGCTGCAACAACTGGAGATGTTGACCTGGCAGGCGATAAAGCGGGTTTTATGACAGGCCGTTTTGTTGTTAGTGGGGGCGATTTGCGAGCAGCAACCGTTGGTGATGCTGGTTTAGTAACGACTGGTATAACGGGTTTAGGGATGACTGGTTTAGCCACTGGCATTGCCGTTGGATGCGTCAGGTATTGCGGTAAAATAATGGAGCCAGGCAAATGAATCAAGTTCCCAATGCCTGGTTTTGCCCAATACAGTTTAATTTCTCCTTCCAGCATGGCATTAAAGAAATCAACGCGAAGGTCATACGATTGCCCGGCTTGCAGTGTCACAGTTCCGGCAAACGTTGTCCTATCGTGTAGATCCCAGGCATCGATAATTTTTTTACCGCCGACCCACACCCGCACGCCATCATCAACATCAACCGAAAAATGATACTGGCCTGAAATGGGAGCCAACAGCTTACCCGTCCAGCGAATGGAGTAATATTGATCATCAAGGCCAGGACCCGGAGGTCTGCCCCGCCAGTTGAAGTTCAGGGTTGGGTCGATACGGGTGAACACTTTCCGCTCGAAGTTCGTACCGGCATAGTACTCTCCTTTCAGTCCCTGCCCAGCGTTGGACTGGGCAATAACGCCACCGCTTGTTAATAATACTGGTAGGGCAATAGCCAGTTGAAGTAACCATCTTGCACTGATGACCGAGCAGAATTTTGTTTTTAGTAATACAGCAAGATCCATTATCGAACAGGTTCATTCGGGGATAGACAGCTTGGAAATCTCAGCTTGAGTGCTATTTTGATGCATACTAGAGTCTCATTCCATATGTGAACTCATTTTTTCACAACCACAGTCAGCAATCCCCCCCTCCCCTTTACTCCGTCCGCAACGATTTCACCGGGTTCATCATAGCCGCTTTGATGGCTTGAAAACTGATGGTAAAAAGAGCAATGCCCACTGCCACCAAACCAGCCAGGGCAAACACCCACCAGTCAAGGTCAATCCTGTAGGCAAAGTCCTGAAGCCAGTGGTTCATGGCATACCACGCAATGGGCGAGGCAATCACAATGGCGATCAGCACCAGTTTCAGGAAATCTTTCGAGAGCAATGTAACGATGCTACTTACGCTGGCACCCAGCACTTTACGAACGCCAATTTCTTTGGTCCGCTGTTCGGCAGTGAAGGTGGCCAAACCAAACAGGCCGAGGCAGGCAATCAGAACGGCCAAACCCGTGAACAGGCCAAACAACGCACTAAACTGCCGTTCGGCACGGTATTGCTGATCGAATTTCTGATCCAGAAAGAAATAGTCGAACGGGCTGTCGGGATAGAGCCGTTTCCAGAGTTGACCGATGCCCGCCAAACTCGCCTGAATCCGGCTGGCATCCAGTTTAAACGAATAATAGGCCATCCGGTTTGCCGGAGCGCACATATACAGCGTGGGGCGCGTGGGCAGTTTCAGCGATTCGATATGAAAATCGTCGATGACTCCCACAACGCGGGAGGCAGGGGCGCGGGCCGATTCGGTGCCGCCAAACACCAGCGATTCGTTTACGGCGGCCTCGGCAGACGGGAAGCCCAATGCGTTCAGAGCTGCTTTGTTGATGATATAATTACTGCGCCACTGCGGTTCGTCGGCCCGAAAACCAGCCCCGGCCAGTTGCCGAATGCCGTAGGTCTTAACAAAATCGGCATCGACACTGACAAAATAGAATGTCTGTTTCTCACCCGTCACACGCTTTTTCCAATAGACCCCGCTGCTTGTGCCGCCAATCTCGTTGATGCCATCGCCCGGCACCACCGACGATGTGGTGATGTGCTGTATTCCAGCAAGTTGCGCGGCCTCTGCCCTGAACACAGTGAACTTGTTTTGATAGACCGAATCCTGGTTGAAATCGTGCAGGGGTGCTTTCACCACCAGCATTTGGTCGATGTTCAGGCCGAGGTCGTGGTGTTGCATAAACTGAAGCTGCCGATAGACCGTGATGATGGCCACCAGCAAGACCACCGTGCCGGTGAATTGCGCCACCACCAACCCCCGGCGCAACCCCCACCCGCTCCCCGACCGCCCAACGGCTCCGCGCAACATGCCAATGGGACTGTAGCCCGACAACACCAGCGACGGATACAGACCCGACCCCAACAGGCTGACAATGAGCAGTAAACTAACCGTACCGAAAAAGGTGGAACTACCCGTGAATCCACTTTGGGTCAGCGGGCGACCCGTTAACCCATCGAACATAGGGCCGCTCAGGTACATCAGCCCCAGAGCCAGCCCAATGGCGAGCAGATTGATCAGAAAAGCCTCGCCCATAAACTGCCCAATGAGTTGCCAGCGACCCGCCCCAATCGTTTTGCGAAGGCCCACCTCTTTGGCGCGGGTCAGCGAGCGGGCGGTGGTCAGGTTGCTGTAGTTGATCCAGGCAATGGCCAGCACCAGCAAGCCAATAATGAGCAGAAAGGTAACGATTCGAGCACTGCCGTTAGGTTGGTGTTCGTAGGTCAGGTCGGAGTGCAGGTGGATGTCGGTGAGGGGCTGCATCCGCAATTGAAGGCTGTTTTTGGCGAGGTAGCGGTGCCCCAGATCAGCCAGTTTTGCCCGAACGCGCTCCGGGTCGGAGGTCGGCCGAAGCTGCACGTAGTTATAATCCCAGTAATTGTCCCAGTTGTCGGTGTGGCCCTGACTGTACAGGGTTTTGTAGGACAACAGCAGATCAAAACGAAAATGAGTGTTTGGGGGCGAGTCTTCTACCACGGCTGTCACCATGTGCAGACCCGTGAACCAGCCACCAGCCAGCCGCAGCGTTTTCCCGACGGGGTTTTGTTTCCCAAAATATCGCTGGGCCGTTGAAGCGGTCAACACCACCGTATTGGGACGTTCAAGGGCGTTTTTCAGTTGCCCATACAGCACTTTATACGGAAACATCCGCAAAAATCCCTGATCCACGGCATAACCACCGGGTTGCAGATGGGGTGTTTGGCCCTGAAAAGCCGCCAGATCACGGGCGTTGTAAATGCGAGTATAATCGACCACCTCAGGCAGTTCGGCTTTGAGGGTTGGCCCAATGGCCGAGTGTGAGTTGGCATCGCGGGTTTCGAGCGAGCCATTCACGTAGTTTTCGGTATAAACCCGCCAAATTTGAGGGGCGTTGGGACTTTGCCGGTCGAAGCTGCGCTCAAACCAGACGTATTGCACAATCAGCAGAAAAGCCGCCAGCCCAATAGCCAGCCCGCCAATATTGAGCAGGCTATATAGCCGGTTGTGCCACAGGCTGCGAATGGCGATTTTGAGGTAGTTTCGGAGCATGATTGGGGTTTCTCTAATCGTTGTTTCGAAGGGTTTCGGCTAACTGAGCATGAGCTATTTTCCAGCTTTGTGTGCCAACGGCGATGGCCGCTGTTATGAAAACGAGGGCATTAGCCACCACAAACGGCGATAGGCTTAGACGTAATGGCCCGGTGAATTGCCGGGCGTTTTGCAACAGCACCTCCATCCCTGCAAAACAGAGTAGGTTAGCCATCACACTGGCCACACACAGCAACACCACAAACTCGCGGTTCACCAGCAACACAATCTGCGACACGGTGGCCCCCAGCACTTTACGAACGCTCACTTCTTTAATTCGTCGGGAGAAATGTTGCGTCGCCAGCCCATATAACCCCATACAGGCAATGAGCAGGGCAAGTCCCGACAGATAACCAAAACTGACTGCCAGTTTCTGAACCGTGGTATTGAAAGACTCAAAAACGTCTTTCTGATAGAAATGCGACGGACTCATGTGCGGAACAAGGGCTTTCCAGGCACGTTCAACGTCGGCCACAACCTTCGGTCCGCTACCCGGCTCAAACTGCACCAGCATATACTGAAACTGAGGTTCTTTGGCTACCCGAAACAAGGCCGGACGTGCCGCCCCCGACCCAAACAGCTTAAAATCTTTCACCACCCCTGCCACCAACACCAACTGACTGTCGATGCGCATGGCTTTGCCCAACACCGGGTTTTTCAGACCATGCTCTCTCACAAAGGTTTCATTCACCAGCACTGACTGCGCGTTTTGGGTGGTTTGCCGGGCATCGAAAAACTGTCCCATTGCCAGTTCAAGCCCCAGCGTTTGCCCATAATCGGGACTAACGCCGTAAATCATCGTTCGCTTTTCGTCGCTGCCCACCCGAATCGGCTGGAAATCCATCGACTCGCCCACGTGTGTTTGGGCACCCGCCACCGCACGCACCGCTGAATTTTGGAGCAGTTCGTTTTTCAGCCGGACATATTGCGTGCTGTCCGTAAGTCGCAACACCAGCGTTTGGTCGGGGTTGTAGCCCCAGTAGAGCTTTTTCCATTCCAGACCCGCCCCCGACACCACCACGCCGATGATCACGGCCATAAACGCCAGCGCGAACTGCCCCACCAGCAGCACCCGCCCAACCGTGTGTTTATTGCCAAATCGCTGCTTGCCCGCAAACACCACAATGGGCCGAAACGCCGACACATACAGGGCCGGATAAGCCCCCGAAGCCAGGGCTGTGAAGAGCAAAATACCTAGCAGAAAAACCCATAAAGACCAATTTTGGCCAAACGACATTGATATCGTCATCACCATCACATCGTTGAAGAGCGGCACCAGAAACACCTGCGTAATGAGCAACCCCAACCCCAGCGCAATGGCGCACAACAACAAATTCTCGACCATAAACTGCCCGACCAATTGCCGCCGGGTACCACCCAACACCTTCCGCATTCCAATTTCTTTAAGCCGACGGGAAACGTTCCCCAGCGAAATATTAATGTAGTTGGCGCACGACACCGCCATCATCACCAGCGCGATAACCGAAAACAGGATCGTTGCCAGCGGGTCGTTGGCTTCGGCAGGCCGACGATAAACCTCGTGGGCATCGGATGCGGGGTTGCGCAGATTGTCGAACACAAACGACCGGATGGGATTTTCGCGGTTTTTGGCGTTGTACAGCGGCAAATAGCGAGGCATCTGCTTCGTCATGGCCACGGCATCATTGAGGTGGTTCACTTCCACAAAAACGGCCCGGATATGGGTTGCCCAATCCTGATTTTTGAGCGATGAGTGAACCGGATTATAGCCCGTCAGGAAATCGAACCGGAAGCCTGTGTTGGTCGGAAAAGCCTCGGCAACGCCCTGAATAACAAACTGTTTCTGTTCGCGGGTGTTGGTAATAAGCGTGAACGGCTGCCCCACCGGCATCTGCCCCGGAAAATATTTCTCGGCGATATCGTGACTGATAATCAGCGCGTTGGGGTTGCGCAAAACCGCCGGATTGCCGTATTTCAGGGGGAACGTAAAGAGGTCGAAAAAGTTGGTATCAGCATAGGTGAGCATTTCATCGACCAGCGTTTCTTTGCTGAACACCTGCACTCCCTCCTGCTCCACCCGAACGGTTTGTTTCACCTGCGGGAAGTCGGCACTGAGGGCGGCAGCGAGCGGAGCGGGCGCGTCGCCAAAGGTGCGGACTTGGCCGTTTTCTTCGGTGGTATATTCGACCATAAAAATCCGGTCGCCCTTCTCATGAAAATCGTCGAGGGTCCAGAAGTTTTTCAATATCAGGAACGTAGCAATGGCACAGGCCACGGCAATGGACAGCCCAACAATGTTGATAAACGACGTAAGCCGGTTGGCGATTAGGTTCCGGTAAGCGAGGATGAAATAGGTACGAAGCATAAGATTGGAGATTAGGCATTCATCATTCTGACCGAAGGGAAGTAACCGGATTTACCAGGGCGGCCCGGTAGGCAATTATGGCTACAATAAGAGCGGTGAAACCAAACGCGAACAGACCAATGACAACAAAAACAAGTTGCTGTATATCAACACGATAGGCGAAGCTGTTTAGCCATGTATTGACAACGTAAACGGCAATAGGCCAGCTAATGAGCAGGGCAATCCCGACCAGATAGGTATATTCTCTGATGGCCGACTGAATAATGGACAGCGACGAGGCTCCCAGAACCCGGCGAATCCCGATTTCTTTGGTGCGGGCCATCGTCAGGAAAATAGTGATACCCACAATGCCAATGCCCGCCAGAATTATGGCAATGAGGTTAAACCAAACTAACAGACTGGCCGTTTGGCGATCTTGTTCATACAGCCTCGTAACGTTCTCCGACAAATAGTCGATCTCCAGCGGAGTTTGTTCGTTCAACCCGGCATACACCGCCCGGATACCCGCCAGCGTTTTGGCGGTTGTGTTGGGATCATACTGGATAATGGTGCGCCCGTCCATGCGCAGGCTACTGGAGACAGTGATGAAATACGGCTCCACCTTCTGGTGGAGCGAAAACACGTTGATATCCTCAAAAATACCCGCCACCGTAAACGGAAAACCGGCCCGTCTGTTTTCATCCACGTATTCCGGCTCGGTAATAATGACCTTACCAATCAACGACTCGACCGGCACCCCCTGTTTGACCGCGAGTTTTTGGGCCGCTGTCCGGTTGATGAGCGTGAACGGTTCGGGTAGGTTACGGGTATTGCCGAGGGTGGTTTTAAGGCCGTAAGCAGTTAGCGCAGCCGGGTCGAGGTAGAGTTGCCGGGCATCGTCGAACACCACGTCAGATTCCTGGAGTTTGTAGGTCATCTGATTGAACGGCTCAATGCCAAACGACGAGCCGTTTCCCACCGACTTAACGCCGGGGAGTTGCCGGAGTTGCTGCTGAAACACGGTCTGCTTTTCGGACGAAGAATACGCATATAGAATACCTTCCTGCCGAAAACCGAGGTCTTTATTTTCCACAAAACCAATCTGCTTCGTGATAAAATACGACACCGCCGTAATCCCAATTAGCAACACAAACTGACTCACAATTAAATAATTACGAACCGGAAAGGCCCGGTTTGTGTGGCTCCGAAGATTGTTAGTGAACAGGGAAAGAATCGGCTGGAAAGCTAAACTAACGGCGGTGAAACTGCTCGACAGCGTACCCAACAACACGGCCAGCAACACCAGCGTGAGTAACGGCAACGGATCACCGAAAACATGGGTTGGAATGGCGACTCCCATCAGTTGGTTGAACAACGGCATACTAACCAAAAGCAGACCGGCCACGAGGGGCAAGGCGAGCAGGGCCAGCAAAACCCCTTCGAATACAAACTGTGCCGCGATAGACCAGGTCAACGCGCCCAACGCTTTCCGCATCCCAATTGATTTGGTTTGTTTCGACTTAATGGCCAGCGACAGGTTGGCGTAGTTAAACAGGGTAATCAGGCAGATAAACACCCCAAAACAGCCAATCAGTACCATATAAAGCCGGTTGCCGGGCGGCTTCAACTCGTAAAGGATGTTGGGAGTTAGATGAATCTCGGTGATGGGTTGCAACTGGTGCTGTTTGTAGAGCGGATCAGCAGCTAACTTCGGATTGAATGACGCAATGGCCGCGTTCACATTTGCCGTAACCAGTTCGCTATCAACATTTTTGTCGGTCTGAACATAGACTCGGCTTCCCCAATAGGGCAGGCGCGATTTGCTCAGGGCCACCGTAAAATCGACGTGTGAGTTCAGCGGAACATCGTCAATAATGGCCGCAATGGTGTAATAATCCGAACCAATTTTCAGCCGTTTCTGCACAGCGTTGGTGAGGTCATCGCCAAAAAGGTTGCGGGCGATGCGGGCGGTCAGGATGGCCTTGCTGGTGCCGTCGGCAAAGTTCTGGAACGCTCCCTGTTGAAGCGTCCAGGTAAAGACCGAGCAGAACGCCCCCGGCGTGTTGGTGGTCAGCAGGTTGGTTGCCTGAATTCGCCGACCATTGGCTTCCACAAACGCAGGTGCGTCGGACGTGATAAACTGAGCTGCATCAACTACGCCGGTCGCGTTTTTGACCGCGTTGAGTTGCTGTTGCTGCGCCTGGTTGGTGGCCGCGTCCCAATTTGCAAAGCCAATCACGCTGTAGTCTTGGGAGCGGTAGGTGCGGATAAGCCGATAGACCGACCCGGCGTTCTGGTGGAACGTATCGTAACTCAACTCGAACCGGATGTAGCTGATGGCGGTGTAGGCCACAAACAGCCCGATGGTCAGGCTCAGCAGGTTCAGGCCCGTAAAGACCCGGTTGCGCGTGTAGCCCCGCCACGCCATTTTCAGGTTATTTTTCATTGTATATGATGGTTTTATTCACTTCGCAATGATTTCACCGGGTTCATCAATGCGGCTTTCACGCTCTGGAAACTTACTGTTAAGAGTGCGATTCCCACCGCCAGCAGGCCAGCCAGGGCGAACACCCACCAGGCAATGTCGATTTTGTAGGCAAAGTCCTGCAACCAGCGGTGCATGGCAAACCAGGCAATGGGCGAGGCAATCACAATGGCGATCAAAACCAATTTCAGAAAGTCTTTGGAAAGCAGCGTCACGATGCTACCCACGCTGGCACCCAGCACTTTACGAACCCCGATTTCTTTGGTCCGCTGCTGTGCCGTGAACGTGGCCAAACCCAGCAACCCTAAGCAGGCAACCAGCACAGCCAGCAGGGTGAAAAAGCCGAACACCTGCCCGAATCGCTCATCGGCGCGGTATTGCTTGTCGTAGCGTTCATTTAAAAACGAGTACACAAATGGGTCAGTTGGGAAAAATTGCGACCAGGCTTGCTTCACCGTTGCGATGGCCTGGGCGGGGTTGCTGTCGGCCAGTTTGATGGATAGTTGCCCATTCACGCCGGGGTCTAAGCGCAGAATAAGCGGCTCAAACGCTTCGCGAAGCGACTGCTGATGGAAATCGTCAACCACGCCAACAATCGTGAGAATATCCCCCCAGAAATCAATTCGCTGACCCAACGCTTTTTCGGGGCTGGCAAAGCCTAACTGCCTGATACCCGTCCGGTTGAACACCACAGCATCTTTCTCGCCGAGTTTTTCATCGAAGTTTCGTCCGGCAATCAACTTCATGCCAAAAGCGTTTACAAAATCATAGTCAATCCCAATGACGCGGTACTGTTTGCCGGTTTCTTCGGGCGTGCCTGCCAACCGAATACCACCCGCGTTGAACTCCACTTTTTCGCCGGGAATAGACCCCGACACGGCAACACTTTTGATGGACGACTGTTGGAGCAGATACGTTTTGAACGCCTTTGTTTGGTTGATCCGGGTCGAGTCGTTTATGGGTTTGTCTAACACCAGCGTCTGCCCAATGTCGATACCCAGGTTTTGGCTCCGCATAAACTGCAACTGGCGGAATACCGTGATGGTGCCTACCAACAGAAAAACGGAGGCCGAAAACTGGATAACAACCAGCGACTTCCGCAGGAAAACGCCTTCTTTGAACGACGAGATGCCATTTTTCAATACTGAAACCGGGTTGAACTGCGACAGCACAAACGCCGGATACGCCCCCGACAACAGGGTTCCAATGGCATACATGGTGCCCAGCCCCAGCCAGAACCGACCCGACCACACAAACGAATAGGTCAACTGCTGATCGGTGAACCGATTGAACAGCGGAAGAGCCACCACGATCCCGATGAAGGCGGCAACAACGGCCAGAAAATTGAGCAGTGCCGACTCGATCATGAACTGCTTGATCAACTGACTGCGGTGAGACCCAACAGCTTTCCGCACACCCACTTCTTTGGCCCGCCCTACGGCCCGCGCTGTAGCCAGATTGATATAGTTGATCCAGGCAATAGCAATAATAAAAAAGGCAACACACAGCAACACGTACACCGAATTACCATCGCCATTGGTGCTGGCTTCAAACATTAAATGGGAATGCAAATGAATGTCGGTGAGGGGTTGCAACTGTAAGGCCAGCCTGTTACCCGTTTTGGAGTCTATCTGCTCTTTTTTCTGTAGAAAGTCCGGAAATTTAGCCCCCAACTTTTCGGGATTTGCTGACTTACTCAGCAGCAGGTAGGTCAGGCAGCCATCCCAATTCCAGGCATTATCGAAGTTTTTATCTGCTTCATTTTTGGGATTGACTAACCGCTGAAACGTACTGAACGACAGCAGGTAATCGGCTTTGAGGTGCGAGTT
Organism: Cytophagales bacterium; assembly: GCA_031411995.1. Lineage (GTDB taxonomy): Bacteria > Bacteroidota > Bacteroidia > Cytophagales > Spirosomataceae > Rudanella. The sequence continues at coordinate 45,435 of JANOCD010000059.1, read as the reverse complement.
TTGGGGGAAATCGGCATATACGCCCGTTATCCTGATCGGAAATTCGCGTTCTATCGTAATCACCTTCCCCAGCGGGTTTGTTTCGCCAAACAACCGCTTCGCCAGAGCGGTCGAAATAACGCCCGTGTTGGGTTCTGTTAGGGCCGTTTTCTGGTCGCCCGTCAGTAGTGGAAACGTAAATACCGTAAAAAATGAGGGCGTGGCAAAGGCACCCTGCTCCACTTTATATTTGCGGTCATTCGCTTCCAGCAACAGATTGTTCCGAACATAGAATTTGGTGTACTCTTCCACTTCCGGAAACGCGGCCTTCAGGTGATTGCCCACGGCAAACGGCCCGCCTGCCCACTCGGTCGACAGAACGCCTTTCTCAAAACGTTGGGCCTTTACCCGAAAAATCCGGTCGGCGTTTTCATGGAAACGGTCGTAGCTCCGTTCAACAGCTACGTATTGAAAAATGAGCAGCGTTGCCGCCATGCCCACGGCCAACCCGCCAATGTTGATGGCCGAATAAGCCTTGTTGGTGACGATATTCCGCCAGGCAATTTTAAGATAGTTTCTGAACATTATGTTTGTTGTTTATTCACTCCGCAAACTGGTCACCGGGTTCATCAACGCAGCTTTCACGCTCTGAAAACTCACCGTTAGCAACGCGATCCCCACTGCCAACAGACCCGCCAACGCGAAGACCCACCAGGCAATGTCAATTTTGTAGGCAAAGCTCTGTAGCCAACGGTGCATGGCATACCACGCAATGGGCGAGGCAATGACGATGGCAATCAGCACCAGTTTTAGAAAGTCTTTGGAAAGCAGGGTGACGATGCTGCCCACGCTGGCTCCCAGCACTTTACGAACGCCGATTTCTTTGGTACGCTGCTCGGCAGTGAAGGCAGTGAGGCCGAACAATCCGAGGCACGAAATCAAGACAATCAGGGCGGAGAACCAACTGAGCAAGGTCTCCGCTTTCTGTTCAAGTTGGTACTGTTGATCGAAAGTTGTATCCAGAAATGCGGCCTCAAAGGGGTAATTTGGTACAAGGGCGGCCCAGGCAGATCGGACAGCCGCTACGTCTGAAGGTTTGAGCCGAACCAGTACGTGAAGCGGATTATCGGTTTGGTAGTACAGCAAAAGTGGTTCAATCCGGTTGTGCAGCGAAGCGAAATGATAATCACTCACTACGCCAATTACCCGTTGGTTGAGCGAATTATTGACTGAATTACCAGCCGGGGTTTTAATTGTCTGACCAATAGCCTGGTCTGCACGCCACCCCATCCACTTTACAAAACTTTCGTTGACAATCACTGCCTCTTCTTTATCGCTGGTAATAGCAGGGCTGAAATTTCGTCCCGCCTGGAATTTGATTTGCAACAGGTTCAAATAAGCCTCGTCGATGCGGGCAAAAAGAACCATTTGCTCTGTTTTCTGCCCAGCCACTTCCCGAATAATGCCCGCTTTACCATCCTGTGCAATCGGACTCAGTCCCAGCGATACGGCCTCAATGCGGCTATTCCTGGCCAGTGTTGCCTTCAATACCCGCATCTTCTTACGAACCAGTTCCTCTGCCGGGACACTCACGACCAGAACCTGTTCCCGGTTGAAACCGGGGTCTTTACTGCGGAGGTAGTGGGTCTGCTGCCGCACGACCAGTGTGCCGATAATCAGCACGACCGAAATGGTAAATTGCAACACCACCAATGACTGGCGACTCCACTGGCGACTTCCTGCGGATGATTGCCCTTTTAGCACACGCACTGGCTGCGCCGATGACAGGAAAAGAGCCGGGTATAGTCCGGTCAATAAACCAACGATGCCCAGTACAGCCAATCCACCGCTTACCAACGACCACTGAGGTTGACTCACAGGAATGCCCGTGAGTTGTTCAAAAATGGGCTGAACGCCCAGCATCAACACGAGCGACAGAACGACGCTGATACTCATAACCAACAAGGCTTCACCCAAAAACTGGCCGACTAACTGCCACTTTCTGGCTCCCACCACTTTTCGGATGCTCACTTCTTTTTGCCGGTTGGCCGATTGAGCCACATACAAATTCATGTAATTGATACACGCCACAAGCAGAATAAACGCGGCCACGATGGAAAAAATGACCAGATACGTTCGACTACCTTTGGGCGTATCGTCATAGAGCGCATCGGCAAAATGCAAATCAGTGAGCGGCTGTAGCTGGTGTTCAAGTTTAATATCGTACCCCAGTGCCTTAATGCGCGGCATCACCTGCGTATAGTCAAACTGAGCTAACTTCCGGCGAAAGGCCTCCGCCCGTGCCTGATCGGCAAGCAACACGTAGGTAAAACACGATGTATCAAATACGTCTTCGGCAGTAGAAGGTGCATCCTGCCAGGTGAGCAAGACACTGAATTTCAGGTCCGTATTAGCCGGGAGATCCTGCAATACGCCCGTTACGGTATAAAACTGATTGTTGATTTGCAGCCGTTTACCGACCGGACCGGCTGCGCCAAAATACTTTTCTGCTACCTGCCGTGTCAACACCGCACTATTGGGTTTATCTAATGCTGCTTCGCCGGAGAGCAATGGATACGAAAAAACCTTGAAAATGCTTTTATCGACCTGATACACATCTCCTTCATTAATCAGGGCCTCTCCCTTTTGTATGGTAGCGACGGGTACAGACTTAAAGCGAACCGTCTCCAGTACGTCCGGGTAGGTTTGCCGTAGCCGTGGTCCGAGGTCCGCACTCGACAAGGCCAGCCCATCGTCCGAACTCGTCATTTTGAATCGGGTAACGACGCGAAAGATCGAAGTAGCTCGTTCGTGAAAGCTGTCGAAGGTTAGTTCGTTCCAGACGTACAGCGTGATCAGCCAGCAGGCAACCATCCCAACAGCCAGCCCCACCACATTAATAAACGTGAATGTCTTGTGCTTCCACAGATTGCGACAGGCGATTTTGAGGTAATTACGGAGCATTTCGTTTGTGTTGTTTTTGGTTATCTTTGAAAAAAACTCGTCGTTTCTATGGCCACTTCCGTCCCCTATTCAGAACCCACTATTTCCCTGTCAATGGTCAATGACATGGGGGTTAATGCCCCGGTTATACATCAGCGAATTATTGCCCGTCTAACCGCTAGGCTTTATCCACTTTTTGAAGCGGCTACTATATCCTATGAGCCACTCCCCGAAATGATGCTTGGTGAGTATAGTACGCCAACACCCGATGTCGTTCTATACGACAATGAGACCGATCAGACACCGGTAATCATTGAAGTTTGTCAAACTAGAGGTGCTAAAGGAGACCTTCAGAAAGTCATTCAACTAATTGATGGTCAACTTTATGGCATTCAGGAGGGATTTGTTTACGATTACAAAACCCGGCACTGGCTTCGGTATGGTCTCGGCGATGGTGGCATTGCTGTCGCTTCGTCTTTTTCTGAGGTTTTAAAAATTGATTTGAATCAGTTTGTGTAAGTATCATCACTCACTCCGCAAACTGGTCACCGGGTTCATCAACGCAGCTTTCACGCTCTGAAAACTCACCGTTAGCAACGCGATCCCCACGGCCAACAGACCCGCCAACGCGAAGACCCACCAGGCAATGTCAATTTTGTAGGCAAAGCTCTGTAGCCAGCGGTGCATGGCATACCACGCAATGGGCGAGGCAATGACGATGGCAATCAGCACCAGTTTCAGAAAGTCTTTGGAGAGCAGCGTGACGATGCTGCCTACGCTGGCACCCAGCACTTTACGAACGCCGATTTCTTTGATCCGCTGCCGGGTTGTCAAATGAGCCAGGCCGAACAACCCTAACGAGGCCATGAGGATAGCCAACAGCGCGAAAAGACCTGATAACCGGGCAAACGTCCAATCTGACTGGTATTGCCGATTAAAATAGTCGTCCAGAAAAAAATAAGAGAACGGACTGTCCGGGAATGTTTTTTGCCAGATCTGTTGAATAGCTGCTACCGTCCTGGGTAATTCACCGGGATTAACACTAATGGTATAATACCCATCGGGAGCTTCGCCCAATTCAAAAATAATTGGGTAAAGCCCCTGTTTGAGCGAAAACTGGTGGTAGTCGTCCAATACCCCGATAATAGTTGGGGTGCTTTGAACACGGTAGTTTATTTTCTGTCCAATGGCTTCGGCCGGGTTTAGATACCCCAGCAAACGGGCAGCCGTTTTGTTGATAACTACTGCCTGGAGAGCGGTTGGATCTGTATTGTATGTCGGCGAAAACCATTGGCCAGCCGCTAAACGCATACCATAGGTTTGCTGAAATTGATAATCAACCTGCGAAAAATAATACTGACCTGATACGGCATCTTTCGGCTCACCAACCCGCCTGACCAGCCCGGCCTTCGATAATCCACTGATTGGTTTACCCGGAATGAGGTTAGACACCGTTACTTTCTGCACTGCCGCAAGGCGCAGCAAGTCGGCTTTTATCTGCCGGAGTTTGGTTTGGTAGGTAGAATCCGTCGTTGCCGGGCCATCAACAACAAGTTGGTTCAATTTAACGCCAACGTCGTAACGTTGCATGAATCTCACTTGCCTGTACATAACGAGCGAACCGGCAATCAGAATCATGGACAGCATAAACTGAAACACCACCAGCCCTTTGCGTAGCGATAAACCCTGTCCGGCTTCGGTGGGATGCCCCCTCAAGACAACTGTTGGCTGAACGGTGAGATTGAGCAGGATTGGATAAAGACCCGAGCACAACATACCACCCATAAAGAAGCCGACACAAATGGGCAGCCACGATTGATTGGTGAGTAATTGCAGCGAAAGTGGCTGCTTGACCAATTCATTGAACGCCGGCTGAACCAGTTGCACCAGTCCAATGGCGAGACCGATGCCCAGGCCATTTATGAAAAGCGATTCCAGTAGAAACTGCCGGAACAAGTCGGCACCAGAAGCCCCGTTAACTTTCCGAACGCCAACCTCTTTAGCTCGTTCGGTGGCGCGGGCCGTGGTCAGATTCGCGTAGTTGATCCAGCCGATCAACGATACGAAAAAGGCAATGACAAGCAGCACCGATACCATGAGCCGACTCCCATTCGCGCCAAAGTCGCCGGGCAAGGCAGCATCTAAATGAATATCGGTAAGCGGTTGAAGCTGTAGGTCATCTTTGGTGGTTTCGCCGAGTATTTGCTTAACAAAACCGGGCAGTTTGGTTGCCAGCGTCTGAACTGATGTGCCCGGATGCAGTGCTACGTAGGTATGGAAGCTATCCCCCCAATTCGACAATTCTTTCTCGCCACGCGAAAACAGGCGAAACGACACCAATGCATCAATTTTCAGGTGAGAATTGGCCGGTATCTCGGCCAGTACACCCGTTACCGTGTAATAGCTCACCTCTTGGTAGTCATCACCCGTCCAGTCTCCGTAGCCACCCGTCATTTTAAGGGTTTTCCCAATAGGATTTTCCGAGCCGAAATACTTCCGGGCCAAGGCCTGCGAAACAACGATTGATGTTGGGGTGAGAAGAGAAGCAGTAGCGTTTCCTCGTACCAGTGGGAGCGAAAAGAACGTCAGCAACGAGGGGTCGGCGGCCAGGATATTTTCTTCGCGAAAAAGACGGGTTTGCCCCTTTGCTTCATAACTCAACAAAGCGCGTGATCGGTGGAACCGCACCACTGACTTGATTTCCGGAAAGGTGTTCTGTAGCCCCTGCCCTACCGAAGCAAACGTGGTAGCTTTCGAGGTAACTGCCCCGTTTTCGGTAGTTTGATTATAGACAACCCGGTACGTATTGTCGGCCTGATGATGAAACGAATCGAAACTGCGCTCAAAACTGACATATTCGAGAATAAGCAGGCTGGTAGCCATACCAACGGCCAATCCCGCCACATTGATAAACGTGAATGTCTTGTGCTTCCACAGATTGCGGCAGGCAATTTTGAGATAGTTTCTGAACATCGTTTTTATTGTTTATTCACTCCGCAAACTGGTCACCGGGTTCATCAACGCGGCTTTCACGCTCTGGAAACTCACCGTTAGCAACGCGATGCCCACCGCCAGCAAACCTGCCAACGCGAAGACCCACCACTCGATGTCGATTTTGTATTGAAAGTTCTGGAGCCATTTAGTCATGGCGTACCAGGCAATGGGCGAGGCAATCACAATGGCGATTAGCGTGAGCCGCACAAACTCCTGCCCGAACAGCCACAGAATGGACGGCACACTGGCTCCCAGCACTTTACGAACGCCAATCTCTTTGGTTTTCTGAGCTACCATGAACGAAACCAGCCCGAACAGCCCCAGGCAGCCAATGAAGATGGCGATCAGCGCGAAAACCGTTAATAAGGTCAAAATCAGCTCATCGAGGGCATAGAATTCGGCAATGCGCTCGTCCAGAAACTGATAGGAGTAGATAAATTCGGGAAAGGTTTCAGTCCAGATTTTTTCGATGGCGGGCAGCGAGGTGCGGGCTGTGCCAACGTTCAGCCGAACGGCGCAGGACAGATAAGAATCGACCTCGGAGCGAATGCATATGGGTGGAATCGACTGCCGGAACGACTCATTATGAAAATCTTTCATCACCCCAACAATAGGACCATTTCGGCGGCCTTTGCTGGTGTACAGCATCTTACCAATGGCCTCCTGGGGCGATTTCAGGTTCAGTGCTTTCAGGGCGGCTTCGTTTAGTACAAACTCGCGGGTGGTGTCGGAGTGCGTGATGTTGCGCCCGGCCAGCAGGGTTAGCCCAAAGGTCGAAATGTAGTCTTCGTCGGCTTCTTTGGTCACGATCAGGAATTTCTCGTCCTCGGCCCGGCCTCCAAAACGCACCGTTGTCGCATTTATACCAAAATCGGCGGGAGGCTGGTAGCAAAATGACACGTTTTCAACGCCCGACAGTTGCCGAAGCCGCGATTTGAGCGTACTCATCTTGGCGGAGTGCCGCCCAGCGACATCCCGAACCGGCAACGGGAGCATCACAATGCCCTCTTTCGCGAAGCCCAGATCGGCCTGTTTGGCGTAGCGCATCTGGTTGGTGATTACAATGGTGCCGATAATGAGCAGTTGCGACAGGGCCAACTGCCCCACCACCAGCACCCTTCGCAGGGGAAAGCCGCCGATGTGCCGCTGTGCCAAACGCCCGCTCAGAGCCAGCACCGGCCTGAAACCCGCCAGCACCAGGCCCGGATAGGCCCCCGACAGAAACGTGACCAGCAGGGCCGCCCCCACCAGGAACAGCGGGAGCCGGGCATCGCCCAATAGGTTGATGGACAGTGGCGTTTGCAGGAGTTCGCTCAAAAACGGTAGCGTCAGCGAAGCAAGGCAGAGGGCCAATACCGTAGCCAAGCCGCTAATCAGGCTGGTTTCGGCCATAAACTGCCAGAAAAGCTGTGTCGGGCGGCTACCCAACACTTTCCGAACACCAATTTCTTTGGCCCGTTTGAGGGCTTGTGCGGTGGCCAAATTGATGAAGTTGACGCAAGCCACCACAATCAGCAGCAACCCAATCAGCGACAACACCCACAGATTGGTTTTGTCGATGCGCCCGGTATAGTCGGTGTTCATGTGGATGTCGGCAAGGGGCTGGAGTTTGAGGATGTTGTTCCGGTTGCTGGCATCGGTCACGTATTTTTTCATGAGACTGCCCAACGCGCCCTCAGCCTTTGCCACCGAAACAGTGGGTTTCAACAAAGTGAAACACTGTGAACTATACGAGTAATTGCCCCAGTTTTCTTCGTTGAAATAGCCCTCAAATTGGGTCACACCAGCAAACGAAAGATAGACCTCTTCCCGACGATCGGTGTTGGCCGGGAGGTCGCGCAACACGCCCGTAACGGTGTAATCGAGCCGATTGTCTAACCGAAACGTTTTGCCCACCGGGTTGTCTGACCCAAAAAGTTTCAGGGCCATTTTCTCCGTCAGAATGGCCGTATTAGGCTGACTCAGAGCCGACTGTGCGTTGCCCGCTACCATCGAAAAGTCAAGAATAGCAAACAGATCACCCTCCGCGAAGGCAACATCGGCCCGAAACTTGTTGGCCATACCCGCTTTGGGCACTGTGATGGCGGCTCCGTTGAACGTGACGACGCGAGCGGTTTTTTCGGCAAACGTTTGCTCGTCGCGGATCACCCGGCCCACCGGCAGATACACCCCCGCCGAATGCCCAACCCCCTCGTGGTGGGTTTCCAGCACCACGCGGTAAATCCGGTCGGCCTGGGCGTGAAATCGGTCAACCCCAAAGTGGAAGCTGACGAGCGTGAAAATCAGGATGCCGCAAGTCAGGCTCAGAGCCAGCCCCAACACATTGATCGACGCATAGGCTTTGTTGCGAACCAGATTTCGCCAGGCGATTTTAAGATAATTTCGGAGCATTGAATTGACCGGTTTTCAAACGTTTATGAAGAGTCAATCCCAAACACCATACCAGAAAGATAACCGTTTACCTATCAACAGTTTAACCAATTACTTGCCAACGAAAATGTCCGCAAACGGACGGTTTCGTTCGGTTGCGGACAAGTTATAAATCGGGTAATTTCCTGATCGCCCGTAGCTTACAAACTCACCAAACGGGTACGGATAGTCGCCACGGCATCTTCATACGACGCGCCGATGGGGATTACATGCCCCGCCACCGTGATCTCCTGCCGGGCCATTTTTGTGATTTTATTGACGGCCACACAAAATGACCGATGCACCCGCACAAACTGGTCAACGGGCAGGTGTTGCATGAGGTCAGGTATGGTTTGGCGACTGAGCAATTTGCGGTTTTTCAGCACGATGGCTACATAGTTGCCTTCGGCTTCGATGTACAGAATATCATCGAGCATCACCTTTTCGTCTTCGTAACCCGTCTTCACAAAAATAGAATCCGGCGCGTTATCGGTGCGAAGGGTGTGCATATCAAAGGCTTTGGCGCAGGCTTTCAGGAACCGGGCGGGCGAAAAGGGTTTCAGCAGGTAATCGACCGCATCGAGTTCAAAACCCTGCACGGCAAACTCCGAATAGGCCGTCGTGAAAATCACCATCGGCACTCTTGCGGTCCCGTCGCTTCGGCGTACCGGTCCAGGCAGGCATTTCACCACCTCAACACCCGTAATATCCGGCATTTTGATGTCTAAAAAGAGCAGATCGACGCGGTTGGTCTGTAGCCAGGCAATGCCCTCGAACGCATCCGTAAAGGTGGCTTTCAGATCCAGAAACGGAACTTTGGCGGCATGGAGTTTAATCACATCGAGGGCCTGTGGCTCGTCGTCAATGGCAAGGGCAGTCAGCGGCATAAAGTGGGTCAGTTTACTTTCGTCCAGTGATCGCGGCCAAAGGCCAAAAGCCCCGTAATGGTGCCATCGGGCGCGGCTTCAAAGGTGATCGGGCCACCGTCATTTTTCACAAAAAAGGCCAGATCAGATTCGGGTTGCAGCGTAAACTCAAACCGATCCCAGCGTTGTTTTACCCGCAACTCAGTCGCGGTTGCGGAGACTTCGAGCACCATATTGGGCTGCCCATTCAGACTATACCGACCGGCCAAAGCCTGTAGCTTTTCGGGCGAAACCGGGGCCAGTTTTTTCGTTACAGACTTGAAACCAGCCCAACCATAAGCATCTGATACACTGCGCATTAATTCAGCAATCAGTTCCATTCCCCGGTCTGCATTGGTCATAATCACCACGCCCTGCCCCTTGTTGGCCGAGGCATAGAACAGGCATCTAAACCCGGCATTGCCCCCAGTATGGGTGAAGCCCAGCGCGTCGCCTTTACCGGCTATATCAGGCCCCAGGCCGTGTTGGCCCAACGGCCCGGACAGCATGGTTTTGGTCATTGACTCCGACAGCACATGGTTGGCCTTACCCGCCAGCGACTGCTGAATCTCGATGATATACAGAGCCAGATCAGACGGGGTTGTCCACAAGCCCGCCGGGGCCATTTCGGGGTAGGTATTCCAGTCGCCGGGCAGTTTTTTACCGTTTCCGAAGTGCGCCAGGCTTGCCTTGCTTTTCAGCGATTCGGGCAGGGGTTGCTCAAAGGTGCTGTGGGTCATGCCAATGGGAGCCAGCACCGTTTTTTGCATGAAAGCCGGGAAAGCCTCCCCCGTTACGTCGGCAATGGCCTGTTGCATCACCACATACCCACCTCCTGAATACTTGGTGCGAACACCAGGGACCGTATCCGACACAACGGCGGGCGAGTTGGCCGGTCTTTCTCCGTTTAAAATCTGGACAAGCGTGGGCAATTCCCGGTTCTTGGTATAGCCCCCAAAGCCATGCACCGTTAGCCCGGCCGTGTGCGAAAGCAGCCCCCGCAACGTAACGGGTTTCTGTTCGGTGAAGCGCGACGGCTTTATTTTCCAGCTTTTGAGGAACTGGTTTATGTCGGCATCCAAACTAAGTTTACCCTTTTCCACGAGGTTCAGCGCGGCCAGTGCAGCAATAGGTTTACTGATGGATGCCGCCTGGAACAACGTCTCTGTATCAGCCTGTTGTAAACTGTCTGCGCTCAGATACCCGTAGGCTTTGGCCCATTCGAGTTTGCCATTATTCACCACCGCAATACTCACAGCGGGGATTTTATACTGGCGCATTCGTTCGGCGAGGGCGTAGCGAACGGGTGCCTGACCCGCTATCTGCACCCCCGGCAACAGCCCCATTTCGACCTGTTGCATTTTCCGGGTAACAGCCGGCGTGGGGGTTTGGCCGAACACCACCGGAACGAGCCATAAAAGAAGAAGGGGGATAGAGAGATAACGCATAGTGAGCGAGTGAAAGAGTGTTTACGAATAGACCAGCATCAACGAGACGAAATAATCCTGATCGGATTGCTGCAGGGTGAGTTGGTGCTGACCGGGGTAAATCAGGTCGAGCCGTTTGCGGACATTGTCGATGCCCACACCCGACTGGTTTTCTTCGGGATCGGAGCGGTCGGGGGTTTTGGGATGTCGGGAGTTATGCACTTTAAAATACAGTCGGGTGTCGTCTAAAGTAAGGGTGATCGTAATCCATGATGCGTGGCGGAGGCTAATTCCATATTTAAACGCATTTTCGACAAACGGAGTCAGCATCATGGGGGCAATAAACAAAGCGCGGGTTGGCTCCTGAATAATCACCCGAATGTCGATATTGTGGGCATCGTCGATCCGCATTCGCTGCAGTTGAATGTAGTTGCGCAGGTATTCGATCTCCTTGTCGAGCGGAATGCGATCGTGATTATTTTCCTGTAACATAAACCGCATCATGTCGCCGAGTTTCTGGATTCCGTCAGCGGTTTTTTCGCTGTTTTCTTTCAGGGCCGTGGCATACAAACTGTTAAGGGCGTTGAACAGAAAGTGCGGATTGATCTGCGCCCGCAAACTCGCCAACTCCGCCGACTTACCCGCTACCTGAGTTTGCAGTCCCTTTTTTTCTTTGGTCAGAAAGAGTCGTAGGTAGGCAATGCTGATGGCTCCCACCCAGACAATGAACACATAAGGCAGAAGTGTGTTGACGGGTGGAAAGTAAAAATTGCTGACGGCTCCCAAAAATACCGTTGTTGCAATAAGGCCAATCACCAGAAAAATAACACTATTTCTGATGAGTAAGCGCACGTCCGAAGTCTGGAAGTGCGGTAAAATAGACGTAAAAAAATAGCCCTGAAACAACACAATCTGCAACACAAGGCCCGACACAAACAGCACATCGCGGATGCCTCCTCTAAATAAAGTGGGTGGTAAGTGGCTGTCGAAGGCCATCGTCAGAATCAACAAACACATCCCGCCCAGCACCAAATAGCTGATCACCCGAAAATGGGGTTCGGCTTCCTGCGCAATTTTCCGGGCGAGGTACTGGTAATACTGAAAAATTAGTTCGTAAGCACCCAACACAATGCCCAGGCCGATGGTGTCGGCCAGCACCGTCCGCTTGCGAAAATACGAGATTACTTTGAGGCCGATGATGCTTTCGGCATCCGATTTCCGGTAGTCAACGTGCAGTTTGAGGTAATGATAGACGGTAACGCTGGCCAGCAACAACAGCACCGTTGCGCCACCATACAGCAGTGCTTTGGGATCGTCGATACGTTGTTTTAGTTGCGGATAGGCCAGATTATGAAACACATACCAGGCCATCAGAAACAAACCCACCCCCACAATAAGCGGAATATTGTTGTTGAGGGTGTGGTTGTACGAAGCCAGATCACGCCAGAATATGGCTGGTGAAACCCCGTTGCCTTCCGCCGATCCAACGATGCCGTCGACCCTGTCTATTTCTTCCAGCAACCGACGAATCACGTAGAGGATTGCCGTGCCAAGAATGAACCAGCCTTCATACCGCCTGAAGTGTGTATTTTCCCGCATAGCCTTGTTCGATTTTTGACCAAAACTAGGCGGAACCACAAAGCCCGTGGAAAAAATGGGATGAACCTGCCCAAAAATGGGATGAATTTTGATTGACCCTCCCCTATTCACTTCGCAAACTGGTCACCGGGTTCATCAGCGCGGCTTTTATTGACTGAAAAGAGACCGTCAACAAGGCGATTCCCACCGCCAGCAAACCCGCCAGCGCGAAAACCCACCATTCAATGTCGATCTTGTAGGCGAAGTCCTGTAGCCAGCGGTTCATGGCATACCAGGCAAGGGGACTGGCAATGACAATGGCGATTACCACTAATTTCAGGAAGTCTTTGGAGAGCAGGGTCACGATGCTACCAACGCTGGCTCCCAGCACTTTACGAACGCCAATTTCTTTGGTCCGCTGCTGAATCGTAAGCAACGCAATGGCAAACAACCCCATGCACGACAGCACAATGGCGATGCCTGCCGCCACACTGTACATCTGAGACAATTTCTCCTCTTTGCGATACCAGCGATCCGTGTTTTCGTCCAGAAAACTGCCCTGAAACACTGATTTGGGGGCAATCTGCAGCCACTCACGTTTCAGCGTTTCCATCATCGGCACCATGCTTTGGGGTGTTACCCGAACCAGCAAATACTGCACGTCGCGGTTCTGGTGCATGTACATCGTAATAGGTTTCTCTTTTTCCTTCAGACTATAGAGGTGGAAGTCGGGAACGATGCCGACGATCTGGTAATTCGTCCCGGCAGAGTCGGTCTGAAAAAACGCACCGAGTGGCTCTTTTTCGCCTAACTCTTTGGCGAAACTGGCTGTTACCACCACTGCCGATATGGAGTCGGTGGCAAATTGGCGGCTGAAATCACGACCAGCCAACAGCTTGATACCAAGGGTTTTCAGATAATCGTAATCCACGCGCAACCAGTCAGTCGTTACCTCCTTTCCTTTGTGCGTAAAACCCACCATGCTCCGGCTGCTGTTACCGTCAAGCCCACGTCCGATGTTAATTCGCGAGCCGGTGATAGCGACCACATTGGGGTTGCTGGCCAGTCGGTTGCGGAGCTGATTCAGGGCATAAGCCCCTGTCACCTCCCTGCCGACCGGAATGCTGATGACCTGTTCTTTGTTGAAACCCAATGAACTCTGGCGCAGAAAATTAATTTGCCGCACTACGACAAACGTGCTGATAATGAGCAGACAGGCAATGGCAAACTGCGTGACAATGAGGCCATTACGGAGCAGTCCGGGTTTGCCCCCCTTAATTACTCCCTTGAGTACCTGCACCGTTTCAAAGCGGGTCATTAGCCAGGCCGGGTAGCCACCCGCCACCAGCGTTACGAGCAGAAACACCAGCAGAATCCCCAGCAGCGTAATGGGCTGCAGCAGGCTGTTAAGTGATACGTTGGCGTTGAAAAGCGCGTTGAACGGCACACGAAGGGCAATGGCCAGCCCAATACCAATGGCTAATCCCAGACCGCAGGTGAGCAGCGTTTCGCCCCAAAGCTGGGTAAACAACTGCCCCCGCAACGCCCCCAGCGACTTCCGAACACCCACCTCTCTTGCCCGTGTGAACGAGCGGGCCAACGTGAGGTTTACGAAGTTGATAGCTGCAATGACCAGAATAAACAGGCCAATGAGCAACAGTGTATAAACATACATCCGGCTGGTGCCAGCCCCTTGAATGGCCCCGGTATCGAAATGCACATCGAGCAGGGGTTGCAAACGCAAACTGACTAATTCGCCCCGTTCGTCGGGTTTGGCACCGGCTTGTTTCTGGTCGCGAATAACCGACTGGAAATAGGTTTTACTGAATGGTTTCAGCCGTTGTTCCATCGTGGCAAGGCCCACACTCGGAATCAGTTTCACATACACTTCATGGTTCGTATGATCCCACCGGGTCTTGCTTTCGAGGTAGGGCGGCTGGTTTTCGATCCGCACAAACGCATCGAACTGAAACGTTGAGTTGTCGGGGAAATCGGCCAGCACACCCGTCACAATAAACGCTTTTGGCTCGCCAAGTCCCTTTGTTCGGAGGGTTTTGCCCATTGGGTTCTCGGTGCCGAACACAGCCTTTGCCATGTTTTCGGTGATCACAATGCTGCTCAGACTATTCAGGGCCGTTTTTCGGTCGCCTTGCAGCATCTGAAACGAAAACATCGTGAGCATATCGGGGTCAACCCCGTCGATCTCTTTTTGTAATTCCCGCTCGCCATACAAAACCGATGCATTACCTTCTTCATACCGCGATATGCCCTCAATGTCGGGATAGGTTTGTTTCAGGGTCGGAGCCAGCGGATACGGCATCGAAGCCGAGCGTTCGGCTCCTTTTGGGTCTTGAACAAGAAAATTTGTCCGGTAAATCCGGTCAGCATCAGCATGAAACCGGTCGAACGACAGCTCGAAAGCCGCCGTCAGAAAAAGCAGCGTGGCACTGGCAAATGCTACGGCTAAACCCACAATGTTGATGGTTGTGTGGGTTTTGTGTTTCCAGAGCGTTCGGAAGGCGATTTTGAGGTAGTTGCGGAACATAAGTATTGGGTTCTTAACTCTACCTGTCCAAATCCCGTACCGGAATTATAATTAATTGCAAATCAGATAAATAGCCATATTTCTTAATAAGAAAAATGTCCGCAAACGGACGGTTTCGTTCGTTTGCGGACAGGCGAAGATAGAGACGCAAAATCTTGCGTCTTTACTCGTGATAAAACACCCGTTCCAGCGGGGTGGTCACGGGCGAGTTGTCGGGGTTGGTGTCCATGAGGTCGGCCATGTAGGCCCACCAGCGTTTCACAATCGGGAGCTGGGGCAGGTCGGCGGCCGTGTTATCCTCGCGGTTCGACGTTTCGATCTGGCGTTGCACGGCGAACAGTGTACCGGTTTGCCGATCCAGAAAAATGGAATAATCGCGAACGCCCGCATCGGTGAGGGCGGCTGAGAGTTCGGGCCAGATTTCGTCGTGACGGCGTTGGTACTCGGCTTCGTTGCCGGGCTTCAGGTGCATGGTGAAGGCGACTTGCGTCATGGGGGTAGAACGGGTTTAGTGAAAGGGAAAACGAGTCGAAAGGTTGTGCCCACACCCGGTTCGCTTTGAACGGTGATAAAGGCCCGGTGGTTTTCCACAATCTTCTTCACAATCGTTAAGCCAATACCCGTACCGGCATACTTACTGCGGCCATGCAACCGCTGAAACATACCAAAAATTCGATCTTTATGTTTTTCATCGAAGCCAATTCCATTGTCGCTCACCGCAATCACGATATAGTCCCGCGTAGGCAGCGAAAACTCAGCGACCAGTTCATCGGTTAGCACCTCCATCTCCACGCGAATAGCGGGAACAGGGTTTACGTTGAATTTCAGGGCATTACTGATCAAATTCTGAAAAAGCTGGTGCATTTGCCCCGGCATCCCCAGCACTGTTTGTAGCGAACTAACGGTTATCTCCGCATTTTTTTCCCGGATAATCAGCTCCAGGTCTTCGCTGATCTGAACAATAACTGCGTTCAAATCGACTGACTCGAAGTTGGCCGTTTGATCGGACAAAATGGAGAGTGTCAACACGTCGCTGATCAGATTTTGCATCCGGGTTGTGGCGTTCACCAATCGCTGAAACAAGTCTGCTTCTTCCTCGCTGAGTCGCCCGGAAAGCAGTTTGCTGATTGGGTACCGAAAGTTTGCACCTTTCGGAGTGGCTCTTTCAGATCGTGGCTGGCCACCGAGGCAAACTGCATCAGGTCGAGGTTCGAGCGTTCGAGATCCTGCGTTCGTTCTTTCACCCGGGCTTCGAGGTCAACAATCATTTTCTGGCTGAGGGCTTCCGTTTCTTCTACCGCAAGGCGGGCTTGCCTCGCCAAAGTAGCATCCGTGGCCACCACCATGATCCGCTCGATCCGGCCATCGGGTTCGAGCAGGGGTTCATACACAAAATCGAAATAGACGGGACTTACCTGCCCATTTCGCTCAATACGGGCGGGCAATTCATGCCCTTCAAACGGAATTCCCGTTTCATACACACCCGCCAATAATTCCTCGAATCCCTGCCCGGCGGCTTCGGGCAAAGCCTCGAACAGCGGTTGCTCCAACACTTGTTCGGGCGTGCGGTCCCAAAGGCGGCAAATGGTTGGATTGGCCAGTTCGATTACGAAATTAGGTTTCCTGAAAACAGCCACACCGAGGGGTGTTTGCCGGATCATGGTGTTCAGTAACCGCTCTTTTGTTTCTATGAGTTGTCTCGCCTGAACAGTCTGGGTAATATCCGTCACAATAACGACTACTCCCATGATGGTTTCCTTACCGAATAGGTTGATTTCGTAGCGGGGCTGATAAACAAAATCAACATAAATTGTTTCGAGTTTTCCTCTACGAAGCAGTTCAACGGGGGTTTCGCCACTGGCAAACGGGATTCCCGTTGTCATCACCTGCGTCAGCAACACATCGAAGCCCTGTCCTTGCAGTTCGGGCATGGCGTTCAGCAGGGGTTTGCCAATAAGCTGACCGGGTTCCCGGTTCGTAATCTGGCAGTAAAACGGATTAGCCAATTCAAAAATAAGGTCGGGATGCAACCCGAGTATGGCCATGCCGACGGGAGCCTGCTCAAAGAGTGTTTTCAGGCGTTGCGTTTCTTCCTGACTCCGCTTTTTCGCCTGGAACTCGGCGGTTATGTCGGTAGCTGTAACCATAATGCCCAGCACTTCTTTCGGGGCCGAATTAGGGGCATACAGGGGTTGATAAATAAAATTCACCACCACAGGTTCAGGCAGTCCGTTTCTGATGAGCGTCACGGGTAATTCACGACCTTCAAACGGAATACCGGTTTGGAGAACGCCCGTTAGCAATTCCTCGAACCCCTGCCCCACGGCTTCAGTCAATACTTCGAAAATGGAATAGCCCAGCAACTGCTCAGATGTTCGGTTCCAGATTTCGCACATGGCCAGATTAGCCATTTCGACTACGAACGTAGGTCCACGCAGGATACCAATGGCGATGGGATTTTGCCCAGTGATATCCCACAGCATGACTTCGTTCGGCTGGTTCGCGTTGCCCGAAGGGGAAATGGTAGTTAAGGGAAGATTACGTTCATTGTGTGGCTGCTTTTGGGTAGCTCCATCGGAGTCATCGGTCATTGTGAGTGGCATCTAACTGCCTATAAGCAAGCACGCAGCAAGGCTGGTATTAGGTGAACACAAATACACGTGAAATGCTTATTTATTAGTAAAACAATCCGAATGATGTACTACTGAGCCGAATTGTCGGTATCGGGCAGACTGGCCAGATTAAACCAAAAACCGCTTAGTTTCAGAACCATTGCCTTCAGCTCATCGTGGCGGGCAGGTTTTGTTAAATAAGCGTTGACACCGAGGGCATAACTCCGGTTCACATCGACCGGCTCTGCCGAGGTGGATAAAATTACGACGGGAATTTTTTGCAGGTGGGCTGCTGTTTTAATGCGTTGTAATGCGCCAAAGCCGTTCAGGATGGGCATATTCAGGTCCAGCAAAATAAGGGCGGGGGGTGGAGCATTGGAGTTTTCGATCATATCGATTAATTCCTGCCCGTTTTCAGCAAACGAAAGGGTGCATTCGGGGCAGTGTTGCTCAAATAAACTTCCAACCAAAAGCCGGTCATCTTCGTCATCGTCGGCCATAACGATCTGGTGTGTTTTTTTCATAAGAAGGACAAGAACGGTTGCTTTGGTTGAGAAGCACCACGAACCTACACCTTTATTTCAACACTCCACCAAAAATTCGTTACAAACCAAACTTTATTCCATTTGCAAACTTTTCACCGGGTTGGCAATGGCGGCCCGGTAGGTTTGAATAACGATGGTGAGGCCGCCCAGCAGCACTAATACCCCAAAACAAAGCCCCAGCGTTTCGATACCGATAGAAATGTGGTAGGCAAAATTAAACAGGAAAGCATATCCTGCCAGATAGCCCAACGGCCCGGCAATGGCTCCCGCCAACAGCAGAAGTCGCGCAAAGCTTCCCGACAATAACCAGATGATTTGCCCCACGTCGGCCCCCATCACTTTTCGGATACCCACTTCTTTGGTGCGGGTTTGGGTGTTGTAGGTTACGATGCCGAGCAAACCAAGGCAGGCAATGGAAAAGCACAGGGCAATGAGCAGGGCCATGAAATTGTTGTCGTCGGCGTGGGTATGCCGCTGCCGCAGAAAATCGTCGTACCACTGCCCGGCGAAGGGCGTGTAGGGGCGCAACTGATGCCAGGCCGCTTTGGTGTCGGCCAGCACCGTTGCCTCGGTGCCTTTGGCAACAGCCACGTTCAGGTAATGAAACTGATCGGGCACATTTCGGAGCAACAGCGGTTTAACAGCCCAGGCGAACGTGGTGAACCGGAAATTTTTCAGTACCCCCACCACCGTCACCTCCACACTATCGTTGAGCCAAAGCGACTGACCAACAGCGGCTTGTGGACTACCCAGCCTAAACGCCCGCACAAGTTCTTCGTTGATCAACACCAGCCGCCCCGACGCATTGGCAGTCGGGGGCAGGTTGCGCCCCGCCAGCAAACTCAGGTTCATGGTCGGCACAAACTGTTCATCCACGGCCCAGTCGAAAACATAGCTTGAATCGGGTGCATACCGGCTGCGTTTAACTTTCGCGCCGTTACCAAATGACCCAAACAATTCGGAGGTAGCCGCCACCCGCTCCACCCCTGCCAACTGAGAAATTTGGACCGACAAACGGGATGCAGGCACATCGTTGAGCGGTATGGTCAGCACGCGCTCGCGCCGGAATCCATAGTCGCCCGTGGCCATGTAGTCCATCTGCCGAATCATGGTTACCAACGCGATCATGGCCACCAGCGATACCACAAATTGAATCACAATCAACGATTTACGAAGCGAAATGCCTTTAATAACCCGCAAGCCCGTCTGACTCCGCAACACCTGCGCAGGTTGGAACCCCGACAGGATTCGGGCCGGAAGCAGCCCTGCCAGCAAGCCAGCCACCAGGCTGAACACCACAAACGAAACCCACAGCGACGCGCTCCACTGCACCCCGCCAATGAGCCATTGCTGCACAAACGCCATTGGCTCAACGACTTTCAGCATGAGACAGGCCAAGCCCAACGCCAGCAATGCCAACACCACCGACTCGGCCATGAACTGCCCCACCAATTGCCAGCGAACGGCCCCGGCCACCTTACGAATGCCCACCTCGCGGGCGCGGCTCAACGAGCGGGCCAGTGTGAGGTTGATGTAGTTGAAGCCCGCCATCAGCAACGTCAGCAGCCCTACCCCCATCTCCACCAGCAACCCAGGTATTTGTGGTTCGTAGGTTGCGTTCATCAGCGTCTCGTGTGAGGGTGCTATTTTGGTCAGGGCCTGTAGCCGAAACTGGTAGCCCTTCTCTTGCCTAAATCGAAGTCCCTTTGTTACCCGTTGGGCCAGGCCGGGCAGCACATTCGCCAGATTGTCTGGCCCAAATCCGGGTTTGAGCAACACATAGGTATAGCCCGTCTGGTAGTCGCGCCAATCCTGAAACGCCCCCGGCAATGATCCGGTGCGGCCCGTTGCCAGCGAAAACAACACGTCGAACTTCAGGTGCGACTTGTTGGGGGCATCGGCCAGCACGCCGGTAATAGTCGCGGGCAACATACCCTCCTGTTGCAACACCTTACCAACCGGGTTCTCTGTCCCGAAAAATTTCTCAGCCGTTTGGCGGGTCACCACGGCAGTGCCCGGCTCAGTGGCAGGTTGCCCCTGCGCGAGCGGATACCCAAAAACCCGGAAAAAGTGCGGATCAACGGCAAAGGCAAGCAGATTCAGTCGGCGGGAATTGCCCGTAACCTCGCCATACGTGCGGGTAACGCGGGCGGTGGCTTCCACAAACGCATAGTCTCGTTCCAGCACCCCGGCCAGCGGCATAGGCGAGGTGGCAAAGGCAGTAAGGTCGTTTTGGCGGCTCACCACATCGTTCAGCACGCGGTAAATCCGGTCGCGGTTGGGGTGAAACGCATCATAATCAAACGTGCCTTTGATGTGGGTAATGGCCAACAGGCAAACCGTCAGCCCCGATGCCAGCCCGAAAATATTGATGAACGAAAACAGCTTGTGTTTCCACAAGTTTCGCCAGGCGATTTTGAGGTGATTGCGGAGCATAACCTTAGCTTTTTGGTTATATTTGAAAAAAAACTCGCCCGCTCAACCGGGCCATTCTGTTATGGAAGCCGTAATCGAACAGGTATCTCAATACGAACTCGAAAGAGGGAAACCAATGCCCACCCTAAACCATGCTTACCTGCAATCTAACTTGCTTGCAGAACTGATCGTGCGCTACCGTAAAACGTACACTATTCTATCGGAACTCAACGTTACGATGCCCGAACGCCCTGATACAGTGCCTGACATTGCCATCTATCCCAAACTCGAAATCGACTTTCTGCACGACATTACGTCGATGACAGAAATGCCCTTAACGGTTGTCGAAATTGTGTCTCCCTCGCAATCGGACGCTGAGATTCTGGCCAAATTCGAGCGGTATTTTCAGGCAGGCGTAACGTCCTGCTGGTTAGTAATGCCCAGTTTTCAGGCCATTGCCGTTTACTCAGCCATTGGCAAATACGACTTCTTTACTGAAAGTCAAACGCTCATTGACCCCATTACAAGGATTGAACTTGTACTCAGCGAGGTTTTTTCATAAAACCTATCCATCACTTCACAATAACTTGGTTTTTGGCCCCGGTTTTCACTGAAAAGGGCAAATCCATCTGCTGAACGCCGTTTTGCCAGTAGGTGTATCGGTACTCACCGGGAGCCATTGGCACTGTCATAGGGAAGACTTTTTCGGCCTCGTTTTTTGAGTTGCTATCCCGCGTCAGGGAGAAATTGGTTCCCGACACCTCCAACCGAATCTGACCCGTGCAGGTTTTGCACACAAACGTCACGGTGGCTTCCTCCGTCACCGTCTCCCCCGACTCAAAGGTTCTCGGTGCAGGCGGTGGTGTCGCAAACATGGGCGAGCGGGGTGCTTCGCCTAATCCCAGCGAATCGAACACGCGGGTTTTCAAGGCCTCTTTCTCGGCTTTTCCCATGCCCGCCACTTTGAACTGGCGGTTGTAGCTGACAGGCTTGCCGTTCACGGTGCCTTCGACTTCGATGGCCATTTTTTTGTCGTCATCATCAATGCTCATTCGGAGACTCGACGTGCTCGATTGCTGGGCCATTGCCGACAGGCTCAGACCGAGAAGTAGGGAAGTGAGGAGGAATTTCATGGTTGGTTTGGTTTACTCAGATCGTAACGATTTCACCGGGTTCATCAAGGCCGCCCGGATCGCCTGGAAAATGACCGACCCCAAGGCAATACCGATGGCCAATAGGGCCGCTACTACCACATACCACCACTGAATGTCGGTGTGATAGGCAAAGTAGTTCATCATCTCTTTGCCGAGCCACCAGCTTACGGGTGTGGCAATCAGGATAGCCAGCACCACCAATTTCAGAAAGTCGGAGGCCAGCAAAACGGTGATACTGACCACCGACGCGCCCAACACTTTCCGAACCCCAATTTCTTTGGTGCGCTGCCGGGCCACCAGCGTAATCAAGCCAAAAATGCCCGCACAGGCCGTCAGAATGGCAATCAGCGTCACGAAACTAATCATCCGCCAGATGTTGTCGAGCGACAGATACGCCTTTGCCACCTCGTCGGAGAGATAAGTGTAAGAGAGCGTGCGCCGGGCCGGAATCTTCTTGAACTCCCGCTCCAGATCGGCAATCAGGGTGGGTGCTTTGGTGGGGTCAGCCACCCGCACCGAGAGAAAGCTGCTGAGGCTTTCGCGGCCACTATAAACCTGCAACATGGGGCCGATGTGTTCTTTCAGGTCGCGGTAATGGTAGTCTTTCGTTACGCCGACGACCGTATAGACCGCCGTATTATTGAGCTGACGGAGCTTGCGGCCCACCGCCGTTTTCCAGCCAAACGCTTTCATGGCCGACTCGTTGATGATCACCGCGTTGTTGGCCGAATCAGCCAGGGTAGCATCGGAAAAATTGCGGCCTTCGAGCATCGGAATCCGGTAGGTTTCCGTAAAATTCACGGCCCCGCCCATGTGTCGCAGATTCACGGTCTGCTTCTCGTTACCTTCGGGGTAATAGTTATTGAAGTTGTTCTGAAACGAGGCAGGCGTGTAGTAGGTACTGGTGAACGACACCACGCTTGGGTTCTGCCGGAGCCGGTTCAGAATGCCCCGCCCCGCCGACAAAGCCGCCGTTTCGTTGCGGAAAGCGAGGTCAGTTTTGAACACCAGCACGTTGTCTTTGTCGTAGCCCAGTGGGGCTTCTTTCATAAACTGAATCTGTTCGCGCATCCCGATTGTCCCCAAAATCAGCACCACGGCCAATGCAAACTGCATGACAATCAGGCCATTTTGCCGGAGTCGCCCGCTTTTTGGGCTACCCGATAGCTTGCCCTTCACGGCCTCGGTCGTTTTCAGACCCAGCAAATACAGGGCAGGATACGTACCGGCAACAAGGGCTACCGCGAGGGCAAGGCCCAACACGGTCAGGATGGTCGGGTAATCGTCGGCCAGGGAAATAGACAACTGCATCCGCCCATCGCGGAGTTGGTTGAATTGGGGAATCAGGTAAAACACGGCAAACCCCACCGACAGCACCAGCGCACCCGCCACCACCAAACCCGACTCCGTCCAGAATTGCCCCAACACTGACTGGCGCGTGGCCCCCACCACTGTTCGCATGGCCACCTCTTTGGCACGTGGCAGGGCCGAGGCCGTGTTCAGATTGATGAGGTTGATGCTGATAATCAGCAATAGGATAGCCGCCACCGTGAAGGCTCCGTAAATCAGGCCCGAAAACGACGGATTTTCGGCATAGATAAAATTCTTGAAGGCAGTCACTAACAACGTACGCTTCTGGGCATCGTCTTTGTAATGGGCCTTCACCAACTGGGGCAGTTTGGCTTCCAACCGAGCCGCCGACGCATCTTTTTTGAGCAAAATGAACGTGGCTGCGAAGTTGTTATACCAATCGGCATTTTCGCGGAAACCCGGATCATCCAGCAAGTTGGCAGCCGGTATCAGTACCTCAAACTGTTGCGATGAGTTAGCGGGTAACTCCTCCAGAACACCCGTGACGGTATATTGAAGCGTGTCGTTCAGGGTCACGTTTTTCCCGATTGGGTTGGTATCACCAAACAGGTTTTGGGCTACGTAATCCACCAGCACCACCGACCGCTTGTTTTGGAGGGCCGTTTTGGGGTCGCCGTATTTGAACGCAAACGTAAACACATCGAAAAACGTCGAGTCTACATAATCGGTAGCTTCCTGAACGCTCTTGCCGCCATACTCAATCCAGGGGTTGTTCCAGTTCTGTTGGTGCGTGCCGGTTTCAATTTCGGGGTAGTCGCGCAACATCTGATCGAGCAGCGGATAAACGGTTTGGTTATACGTTTCGCCCCCGGTATCGCGGGTTTGGACGTAGTAGATCCGGTCGAGTTTGGCGTGGCCGGAGTCCCAGGTCAGGCATTTCTGGGCAAACAAAACCAGCACCACCACGCAGGCCAGCCCTACGGCTAATCCCAACCCGTTGATGGTGGTAAAGAGCCGATTGCGCCAGAGGGTCCGAACGGCGATTTTGAGGTAGTTGCGGAACATGGTTGTCGTGGTTTATTCACTTCGTAAACTCTTTACCGGGTTCATCAGCGCGGCTTTGATGCTTTGGAAACTGACCGTCAACATCGCAATTCCGATTGCCATCAAACCCGACAGGGCGAAAACCCACCACGAGAGGCCGGTGCTATATTCAAACGAACTGAGCCATTTACTCAATGCCAACCACGCCAATGGAGTGGCCAGAATGAGTGCAATCATCACCAGTTTCAAAAAATCTTTGGAGAGCAACCCAATGATGTTTGTCACACTGGCTCCCAGCACTTTACGAACCCCAATTTCTTTAGTACGTTGCTCGGCGGTGAAAGCCGCCAACCCGAACAAGCCCAGACAGGAAATCAGGATAGCCAGCATGCCAAATGAGTTAACAAGCGTATTGACCTGCTGCTCGGTCTTGTAAAGCTGCTCATAGGCTTCATCCACAAAATGATACGAAAAAGGGTAGTTGGGGTTGAATTGCTTCGTCAGTCGTTCCAGATCAGCAATGGCCTGTTGCGTTTGTCCGGCACGGGTTTTCACAAGCAGGTAGCCGTTTTCCAGCGGATTATACATCATTATTAGCGGGCTTATGGCTTCGTGAAGCGACTTCAGGTGAAAGTCTTTCATTAGCCCGACAATACGGCCTTTACCCCGCCAGAATTTCACCTCCTGCCCCACCGGGGCTTTCATGTTCATCATCCGGGCGGTGGCTTCGTTTATAATATAGCTGGCAGAGTCGGCCAGGCCAGCCGTCCGAAAATCGCGGCCATCAAGCAGTTTGATGTTCATCGTTCGAATAAAATCCCCACCCACTTCCAACGTCGATACATTGCTTTCCGTAGTGGGTAATTTCCCCGGCCACTCCAAATCGCCCGATGAGCTTTGGATGTTTAACGGCAGATCACTCGCCGTTGTGGCAGCGGCTACCGACGGCTGACGCATGACCTCCTGCCGGAACGTTTCCGTTTTATTACCGGCATTCAACGCACCCTCCAAGGGCACGTAAATGACGTTTTCACGGTCGAGACCCAGATTTTTAGTACGGAGATAGTCCATCTGTTGCCCCACCGCCAGCATTCCCGCGATCAGGAAAATCGACAGTGAAAACTGAAACACAACCAGCGTCTGCCGAAACAAGGCGGGTGATGCGGCACTCCGACCATTGCCAACCTGCATCTGGATCGCCAGCCCGGTACCTTTCAAGATCCTTACAGGCTGCAAACCCGATAAAAACAGGGCTGGGTAGCTGCCTGATAAAAAACCTGTAATCAGTACCAACCCGGCAATGCCCAGCCACAGAACCGGGTTCGTGAGATCGAGGGTCAGTCTCTTCCCAAATGTTGTATTGAACGTTGGCAACGCCAGCGCAACCATCAAGAGGGCCAAGCAAATAGCCAGCAAACTGGTCAGCACTGACTCCCCCAGAAACTGCCCGATCAGAGACGACCGTAATGCCCCCACCACTTTCCGAACACCCACTTCTTTAGCGCGCATGGCCGAGCGAGCCGTGGCTAAGTTTATGAAGTTGATGCAGGCAATGAGCAAAATAAACAGGGCAACCAACGAGAAAATCCTGACATACTCGATGCGGCCGCCCACTGCTTTGCCATTTTTATAGTCCGCGTATAGATGTAGATCGGTAATGGGTTGCAGGGTTGGCCGTCCTATGTCGAAATTCTTCCCGGCAAAGCGCGGATAAATTATCTTCATGGCCTTTTCCGCCTGTTCCAGCGTAACGTTGGGTTGCAGCCGGACAAAGGTCTGGAATGAATTATTACCCCACTTTTTCATCCAGTCCTGCTGCTGCACCTTCCAGTTCACCAGCCAGCCAAATTGTAATGTGGAGGTGGAGGGAAGGTTTTCGATAATGGCACCGACCACGTAGAATTTATCATTGTCGAGTTGGAGCGTTTTACCAAGTGCCTGCCGGTAATCGCTGCCTGAGCGTGTAAAATAGTTCTCGGCTACAGTTCGGGTAATAACGATCTGGTTGGTTTGAGCCAGAGCCACTTTTGGGTTACCAGCCAGGGCAGGCAGGTCAAATACACCAAAAAAATCGTCGGTGGCATAATGGCCTTTCTCTTTTCCAGACTTCTCAGCAGCCGACCTACCCACGGGCTTTATCAGTAACTCCGGCCCGTAGTTGATCTTTGTCACGGCGGCTACTTCGGGTATATGCTGGGCAATGACCTCCTGCAACGGGCCGGGGGTTACCCAGTTGGTAGCAATTTCGCCCGTGACAGGATTCTGGAAATTCACCCGCACAAAATGAATACGTTCCGCATCGGGCAGAAATCGGTCATAGCTCAACGCGTCGCTAACCCATAATCCAATGACCAAACCACAGGCCATGCCAAGAGCTAATCCAAACACGTTAATGCCTGAAAAGAGTTTGTTTTTGGCGAGACTTCGCCAGGCGATTTTGAGGTAGTTGCGGAACATAGGAGTGGTTGAAAGCCGGGTTTAAACGTGGAAATTCTCCGTTACCACTTTTCCATCAAACAGGTTCACAATCCGGTGGGCAAAACCCGCATCATAGGGTGAGTGCGTCACCATGATGATGGTTGTACCCTCGTCGTTTAGTTCGCCTAATAGTTTCATTACTTCCTCGCCGTTCACCGAGTCGAGGTTACCCGTTGGTTCGTCGGCCAGAATCAGCTTGGGTTTGGCCACCACCGCCCGCGCAATGGCCGTGCGTTGTTGCTGACCACCAGATAGTTGCTGCGGAAAGTGATTGCGCCGGTGCATAATGTTCATGCGTGAGAGGGCTTCCTCCACGCGGATTTTACGCTCGTCGGCGGGCGTTTTTAGGTATAGCAACGGCAGTTCCACATTTTCATACACCGTCAGTTCGTCGATCAGGTTGAAGCTCTGAAACACGAACCCGATGGATCCTTTGCGGAGTTGCGCCCGTTGCCGTTCGGTCATTTTAGCCACCGCCGTACCGTAGAAATTGTATTCCCCTTCACTGGGGTTGTCTAACAGGCCCAGAATGTTGAGCAGCGTGGACTTGCCGCAACCCGATGGCCCCATGATGGCGACGAATTCGCCATCTTTCACGTCCATGTTAATGCCGTTCAGGGCAGTAGTCTCAACCTCTTCGGTGGCAAATAATTTCTGTAAATTGACTGTCTGAATCATGATGATAAAGTTGGATGCAAAGAGTTTAGAATTCCAATACTTCGTTGTCTCCGAAATTTTCGTAGGACGACGTAATTATTTGCTCACCAGGCTGTAAGCCTTCCAGTATTTCGTAGAATTCGGGGTTTTTTCGGCCCAGGGTAATGTTGCGCTTGGTGGCCCGCTTGCCGGAGTTGTCAACCACATAGACCCAGTTGCCGCCCGTGTCGGAGAAGAACCCACCCACGGGGAGCAACATGGCATTGGCGGCTTTGCCCAACTCCAACTGAATCGGCGACGACTGACCCCGCTTGAGATCTTTTGGGGCCGCTTGCGTGAACTTCATATCCACGTCGATGCGGCCATTGCGCGACTCCGGGTAAACACGGGTGATTTCCAACTCGTGTTTGCTGCCGTTATACTCAAAGGTGCCTTTCAAGCCTGCAAAAATGCGATTGTTGTAGTGTTCATCCACGCCAACCCGCATTTTAAAACCGTTCATATCGTCGATTTGGCCAATGTTTTGCCCCTGATTGATGTTGGAGCCAACTTCCACGTCGATGCTCGACAACTGCCCCGAAACGGGGGCTTTCACCACCAGATTGTTGAGCGTTTGCTGCCAGAGCGACACGTTTTTCTGGGTCCGGGCGAGGGTTCCTTCGAGCATCTGAATCTGCGTTCGGGAGTTCTCTTCCTGGTATTTCTGCGACTCGGCTTCAATTTTCCGTTGCTCCACCAACCGCTCGTAGTCGAGTTTGGCTTTCATGTAATCCTGCTCCGAAATCACTTTGTCTTTGAACAGTTTAGCTTGCCGGTCGAACACGTCTTTGGTCTGACTGATCTGAAAATCGAGGTCGGAGAGGGCTTTGCGGAGCGAATACCGCTCCACGCGCAACCGCTGCCGGGTGTTTTGCAGGTCGTTCACGAGCCGGTTGGCTTCCGTTTCCGATTGGAGGAAGTTGAGTCGCAGGTTCTGGTTTTCGAGCCGGAGTAACACATCGCCCTGCTTCACCATGGTACCACCCTCCACCAGTTTCTCGGTGACGTAGCCGCCCGCAATGGCATCTAAACGTATGGTTTTCAAGGGTTGAACAACGCCTGTCACGGCAATGAAATCCTCGAAAGGACCCGTAGAAACGGTTGAAATCGTGATTTTTTCTTTTTCGACGTTCAGCTTCGAGCGGGTGTCCGCCAGCAGGAACGTGTAGGCAAGTAATCCGGTCACTAACGTGCCGCCAGCCACCAGCGCCATGCGCTGTTGAGTCCAGAAACGTTTGGGTAAGGCGCGATCCATAGTTGTAAAGAGTGAAAGAGCGAAAGAGTGAAAGAGTGAATCACTGGCACAATGAACTTAATAGAGTATCGAGTCTGGAATCGCTCTTTCACTCTTTCGCTCTTTCACTCAATTCAATTGCCATGCCAAACGAAATAGCCTACAGATTATCAGGCCTTTAACTTCTTAAATACCCATTAACTCGTCCGTCAACGGACGGTTTTACGTCCGAAAGCGGACAGGTTAAAAATTTGTTAACTTAGTGTTAAGCAACCTGTATAAACCTTAACAACCCGGTAATCAGGCAACACTGAACTTTGTGCCCTAATCAGTTTTCCCTTTCTATCTGTTAATGAATATGAGAAAATTCTCCTTCCTGATTGGCTGTCTGCTGAGTTTCTGCTCCCTCACGATGGCCCAAACTGTTTCGTTCGTGGGTGCCAGCCGCACCGTGGCCGAATCGGCCGGCACAGTCGTTATCAACCTGAGTCTGAACACCTCAGCCACAGCCACGGTTTCGGCCCAGGTGTTCGTATCGTCGGGCAATGCCACCAATGGGGCAGATTATTCCCTGAGCGGCACCACAGTCACGTTTCCAGCCAACAGCACCGCCCCCCAATCGGTGACGATGACCGTTTCGGACGATGCCGCTGCCGAAGCCGACGAGTTTGTGTTTCTGCGCTTGCAGAACCTGTCGGGTGTTCAGGCGGGGGCCACACCAACGCACCTGATCCAGATTGTGGACAATGACAAAGCCACGCCAACACCCTCCAACGCCTTGTCGATGAGCTTGTTGACCAGCTACCGCAACCCAACTGCCGGTTCGTCGGAGATTATCGCGTTTGATAAAGCCAGCAAGCGGTTATTCATTGCCAACTCCATTGGTCGGCGACTCGACATTGTGAATTTTGCGAATCCGGCGGCTCCAACCTCCATCACGGCAATTGACATTTCGGCCCTCGGCAACATTAATAGCGTGGCCGTTCGCGATGGGATTGTGGCTGTGGCTTTGGAGGGATTGAACCCGCAGGCCAACGGTTCCGTAGCCTTTTACGACATCAACGGCACCCTGCAAAAACAGGTGACAGCCGGGGCCATGCCCGACATGATTGCCTTCTCGCCCAATGGTCGATACGTGGTGACTCCCAACGAAGGCGAACCCAACAGCTACACTACCACCGGCGTTGATCCCGAAGGTTCCGTTACGATTATCGACATCAGCGGAGGCATCGCCGGACTGAGTCAGGCCAACGTCACAACGGTTGGTTTTACGTCGCTCAACGATCAGCGCGATGCCTTGCGGGCAGCCAGTGTACGGATTTACGGGCGGTCGGGTAACGTGGCCAATGGCAGCACTGTTGCCCAGGATCTGGAGCCTGAATATGTGGCCTTCACACCCGATTCGCGCTTTGCTTATGTGACCCTACAGGAAAACAACGCTTTGGCAGTCATTGATTTAGACGCTAAAGCACTCGCTCCAAACCCGATTCGTCCGCTCGGCCTGAAAAACCACAACCTTGATGGCAATTCGTTTGACCCCACCGATCAGGGCGGTGTGTTGACGCTACAAAAACAACCCGTTTTTGGGATGTACCTGCCCGATGCCATTGCCTCGTTTGGGGTGGGTGGCCAAACCTATTTCGTAACGGCCAACGAGGGCGATGCCCGTGATTATACTGGCTTGAGTGAAGAAGTTCGCGTAGGGGCAGCGGGGTATGTGCTCGACCCAACCATTTTCCCGAACGCTGCCGACCTGAAAAATAACCTGTTGCTGGGCCGCCTAACCGTGACCAACCAAACCGGCGACACCGATGGCGACGGCGATTTCGATCAGATTCACCTGCTCGGTGGCCGCTCCTTCTCGATCTGGAACAGCAATGGTTCGTTAGTCTATGATAGTGGCGACGATTTTGAACGCTACACCCGCGCCAACTTCCCGGTTCTGTTCAATGCCAGTAATGGAAACGGGGTGGCTGCCAAAGACCGCTCCGACAATAAGGGACCTGAACCAGAAGGCGTTACAACGGCTGAAATCAATGGGCAACAGTACGCTTTCGTAACGCTCGAACGCATTGGCGGGGTCATGGTCTATGACGTGACCAACCCCTCAGCCCCGCAATTCGTAACCTTTGCCATCAACCGAAGCAACGTTCCCAATGCCGCCACCGACGACCGTGGCCCCGAAGGAATCATTTATATCTCAGCCGCCGACAGCCCCACTAATCAACCGCTGTTGCTGTTGGCCAACGAGGTAAGCAATTCCGTATCAGTATTCCAGATCACGGCACCCACCGCCCCCACTGTTGGCGCGGCACTAACCATTCAACCACCGCTTTACGATTGCAATACCCGCCAGATCACATTTCAAAGTACCAGCCTGATTGGTGCGCCGATCCCGGTCGAATACATGGCGGTGGGCGTAACCGGCTGGACAACCAACCCCATTGCCGTAATCGAAGCGGGTGTTGTGGCCGACCAAAACAACAGCACGATCACGATTATGGCCCGTCAGGGTGGTGTAATGGCAACGCCGTTTGTGTTCAACTTCCGGCAGTTTTGCAACGGAACCACCCCTCCTACCCCGCCCGGTTCGCTGTCTTTACTGGCCCCGGCCTACAACTGCGCCACCCGTCAACTCACCTTTGCTACGGCAGGAGGAAATGGGTCAGCGGTGGAGTACATGGCCATTGGGGTGACGAGTTGGACAACCAACCCGGTTGCGTTCATTGAGCCGGGCGTTGTGGGCGACCAGAACAACAGCACAGTCACCCTGATGGCCCGCCAGAACGGGATAGTTATCAGCCGGGTATTCAACTTCCGGCAGGCTTGCATCTCAACTCGAATCGCCAGCCCGGAAATAACAAACGCGCTGTCTATCAAAGTTCTGGGCAACCCAACCCTCAGCGAATCAATAACAGTGGAAATACAGGGAGCTGACAATCAACCGCTTGTACTAAACGTAGTGAACGAACAAGGATTATCGGTCGAGACGCAGTTGGTGGAAAAAGCCGGAGTCAGCGAACGGCAAACACTCCGGCTCGGACGAGTGCCGGGCTTGTATTTGATTCAGGCTATTACACCAACAAAAAGCCAAACAGTGAAGATCATAAAGCAGTAAACAACAAATAATACGCAAAAACGCCATCTGATTGGTCATAAAACCCAATTAGATGGCGTTTTTGCGTTGTTACTTTGCAACTGCTTATTGCCACTGCCAACTGCCTTCCCAATTTTATGCCCCGTATCCTGATAATCGACGACGACCCCGATGTGTTGATGGCTGCCAAACTGCTCCTTAAACGGCATTTTGGCCATGTCGACATTGAGAAAAACCCCGAACGCATCCCGTTCCTGATTAACAACGGGCAATATGATGCCATTTTGCTCGACATGAATTTCCAGCGCGACCTCAGCAGCGGGCGCGAAGGCTTTTTCTGGCTCGACCGCATCCTCGATATTACTCCTTCAGCGGCTGTGGTACTCATCACGGCCTATGGCGATGTGGAAATGGCGGTGCGGGCCATGAAAGTGGGAGCCAAAGATTTCGTGCTGAAACCCTGGCAAAACGACAAACTCTTAGCCACCATCGAAGCCGCGATGGGCGAAACCGGCAAAGCAGAAAAGGACAAAGCAGATAGCAGCGAAGTAGTCAAACAAACGGGCAAAGCAACCGCTACCCGAACCAACTTCATTGCCCAAAGCTCGGCAATGCAACAGGTACTCGACACAGTAAGCCGGGTGGCCAATACGGATGCCAACGTGCTGATTCTAGGTGAGAATGGTACGGGTAAAGACCTCATTGCCCGCATGATTCACGAACAGTCGGGCCGTAGCGCGAAACCGTTTGTGCCCGTGGATGTAGGTGCGTTGAGCGAGTCTTTGTTTGAGAGTGAGTTGTTTGGCCATGTCAAAGGAGCCTTCACCGATGCCCGCGACGACCGGGCCGGCCGGTTTGAAGAAGCGCAGGGCGGCACCGTTTTTCTGGACGAAATCGGTAATATTTCTCTCCCCCAACAGGCCCGGCTCCTCACCGTTTTGCAACAGCGACAGGTGACGCGCATTGGCAGCAACAAACCCAAAGCCATCGACGTGCGGCTGATTTGTGCCACCAACGCCAACATCACCGAGCGCGTGGCTTCGCGGGATTTTCGGCAGGATCTGCTTTATCGAATCAACACCATCGAACTCCACTTGCCCGCCCTCCGCGACCGCCCCGACGACATTGAACCACTCGCCAATTATTTCCTGCAGCAATACAGAAAACAGTATAACCGACCCGTCACGGGCATGAGTCCGGCTTTGGTGCGGCATCTGAAACAACACCGCTGGCCGGGCAACGTCCGCGAACTGCAGCACGCCGTAGAACGCGCCGTGATCCTGACGCAGGGCACCCTACTGGAACCAGCCGACTTTTTTGGGGGTCAGGGAGGCAGTTCAACGGGGCTTTCCGCTAACACCGCCCTCGCCGATTCGATGCAATTAGACGACATGGAACGGCGGCTTATTCAGCAGGCGATGCAGAAATACGGCGGCAATATTACCGACGTAGCCCGCGAACTGGGCCTCTCCCGGCAGGCCCTCTACCGACGGTTAGAGAAGTACGGAATGTAGCGCGAACAGTGATATCTTTGTTTATACCGTTCACCAATGGCCAAAGACATATTCCACGCGGCAGTCCGGGAAGCGCATCCTCGGCCTGCGAGGATACCATAGCCGTTAGGTTTAGGCTAAAGTAATTGACTGACTGTCAATTACACATTGTAAAGAAAAGTTAGATTGGTTATGGTAGCCCTGTCAGGGCTACCATAACAGCCTATTACTCTGGTTATCAGAAATTTATTCCCTAATCTGAAGGCTATGGTGAGGACACCGGGCCACGCTTGGCAGGCCAAGGATGCGGTCTTGTTGAACGAGCAGGAAGCTGGTCGTAAATTGTATCTTGCCGTTCCCCGCGAAGTTTACGAGCTTCGCTTTGAACAGCCTGGCGTTCGCTTTATCTGTGAGCAAAGAAATATGTCAATTCTGGTCTATGACGAAAACGAGGAAACGATTGAACTATGGAAAAAATAAATCAACACCGCCAATATATTCTTGCCCTTTATGAGGATTACGCTAAAGTAAAACCGTTCAACCTTCAAGACGTTGAAAACCAATTGATTATTGATGATGTAAGAAGGCATTATCAATTAGTAAGCATTGGCTGGGACAAGAAAATGTTTCGTTATTCAGTCGTGTTTCACCTTGATATTAAACCCGACGGAAAAATTTGGATTCAGGTAAACAATACTGACCGCGACATTGCTGAAGAACTCGAACTAATGGGGGTTCCCAAATCAGACATTGTGATTGGATTCCAGCCGCCCCAATACCGGCAATACACGGGCTACGCCGTTGCCTGACCCAATACCCGCGCAATAGCCTCCTCAGCCTGTTTCACGACGGCTTCTGCTGTTTGGCCCGTTGGTTCGATGCCGGGCAGCACCGTCCACGACATCCGGGTGAACGACCGCAACGGGAACATCTTGCGCGGGTTGAACCGCCCTGTTCCCTGAATGGCAATCGGCACCACAAGCGCGGACGGTGCCTTTTTGAGCAACACCGCCACCCCCGCCGGGGCAAAGGGTTTTAACTCCCCCGATGCCGAACGAGTCCCCTCCGGGAAAATCACCGCCGACTCGCACCGATCCTGAATCTGTTTGCCCAAGCGGGCAATTTCACCGATAGCCTGCTTAGGATTATTGCGGTCAATGAGGGCGGCCCCGCTCCGGCGCAGGTTATAGGACACGGCCGGCGTGCCGTATTGCAACTCGATCTTCGACACGAAAACGGGTTTGTACCGCCTTAGAAACCAGCTTACTGGCGAGACATCAAACAGACTCTGGTGGTTAGCCACAAAAATGATTGGTCGGTCGGTTGGCAGGGATGTGAGCCGCAATTCCGGGGCAAATCGAAAATGGACATGGCTACCCGTCAGATACAGTCCATATGTCAGGAAACCGTTCATGTAATCGACCACTACTCTCTGAACAGGGCGGCCAAACAGATCGAATGTAAAAACCTGCAACACGTAAAAGATCAGCAGTGTTAGGCCAAAAAAGAGCAGGTAAACGACACTCAGTATATAATCGAGAACACGTTTCATAGGCTCAAATTAATGGCTTCTATGCGAGATACCCTATATTTCTGCGTACTTTGCCTTTTAAATGAATGTGTAACTCTGAATGAGTAATGCGTAATGATGAATTTACTGACCGCACTGGCGGACCGGCATGAACATTACGCTTTACTCATTCATCATTACACATTATTCACTTGTTGGTTGATTCATTATGACACTCTCTGGTTCCCGTTTAGACGTAATGCGCTTTGTCGGCGAAAAAATAGACTCCTTTGTGGGCGAGTACCTTAAGCCTATCGAAACGAATTGGCAACCCACCGATTTTCTGCCTGATGCCACGCGGGAAACGTTTTTCGACGAGGTAAAACAGTTGCAGGAAAGTACCCGCGAACTCTCCTACGACTATATGGCTGTGCTCGTTGGCGATACGATTACGGAAGAGGCTCTGCCCACCTACGAGTCGTGGCTGATGGACATGGAAGGCGTGAATCAGGGTGATGCCAATGGCTGGTCGCGCTGGATTCGCGGCTGGACCGCCGAAGAAAACCGCCACGGCGACCTCCTGAACAAGTTTTTGTATCTGTCGGGCCGGGTGAACATGCGGGCGATGGAAACTTCGACTCAATACCTGATTGCCGATGGGTTCGACATCGGCACGGGCAAAGACCCCTACCGCAACTTCATCTATACGTCGTTTCAGGAGTTGGCCACCAACCTCTCGCACCGCCGGACGGCCACGCTCTCGAAGCAGGCCGGGTGTTTGCAGCTTTCCAAAATTTGCGGGGTCATTGCCTCCGACGAAATGCGCCATGCCAAAGCCTATAAAGCCTTTGTGAGCCAGATTATGGAGGTTGATCCTTCTGAAATGATGCTGGCGTTTGAAGACATGATGCGTAAGAAAATTGTGATGCCCGCCCACTTCCTACGCGAAACCGGCATGAAAATCGGGCAAACGTTCAGCCATTTTTCCGATGCGGCCCAACGTCTCGGTGTTTACACCACGCACGATTACATCACGATCATGGACTCGTTGCTGGAAGACTGGAAAATTGCCAACGTCACCGATCTGAACGATGCCGGTCAACGCGCCCGCGACTACCTGATGGCCCTGCCCGACCGCCTGCGCCGGGTGGCCGATCGGACAAAATCGCCCTCGCTCGCCTATGAGTTTAGCTGGATCGCATGAACCGGTTCGCGCTTGGTATTGGCTGGCGTATTGCCCTCATTCTGCTGATGGGCCTGGCAACGGGCTATTTGTGGTGGGGGCAATACCCGCGCATCTTGACGGTGTTTATCATTTTGGCTATCAGTGGCTTAGGCTTTAATCTTTTTGTTTACTGTACAAGCACCAACCGTAAACTAACGCGGTTTCTGGAGTCTGTTCAGTATTCTGATTTTGCCATTTCGTTTCGCGCCGACGATACACTGGGGCCGGGCTTTAGGGCACTCAACGGGCAGTTTAACACCGTGCTGGAAGCCTTTCGGCAAGCGCGGGCCGAGAAAGAAGCGAACCTGCATTATCTCAACACCATTGTTCAACACGTGAACGTGGGCCTGCTTTCGTTCGACAGCAACGGGCGGGTCGAACTGGTGAACCAAACGGCTCTCCGGCTGCTCAACGTCTATCGGCTCCGCACCCTCAACGACCTGCAAGCCAGCCAACCTGATCTGCACAACTGGCTGAAAACCAATGCCGGTTCGGCCACGGCTACGTATCAGGGAGGGCACGACGGTGAACTAACCATGCGTTGCACAAGTGTTCGGTTGCGGGGTCGGCTGGTGTCGGTGGTGTCGTTGCAGAACATCCGGTCGGAGTTGCAGCAAAAAGAGCTGGAAGCCTGGCAAAACCTGACCAAAGTGCTTCGTCATGAAATCATGAACTCGATCACCCCCATTGTGTCGCTCACCGGCACCATGCGCGACATTATCGAAATTGATATTTTGGGAGGGGAGGCAAGGGAAGTAGAATTGCTTTCGCTTGCGTCCCTTTCTTCCCCGCCTTCCTCCCTCCTCTCCTCCCTCAACGACCTCCGCGATGCGCTGACGACCATTGAGAGCCGGGGAAACAGTATCATGAAGTTTGTGGATGCGTACCGGAGCTTCACGTCGATTCCGCAGCCCAAACTGACCGAAGTTCCGGTGAAAGAATTGTTGTTGGGTGTGGCTCAACTGGCCCAACCCGACCTCATCCGGCAAGGCATTTCGCTGACGGTCACGGTGCCATCGCCCGCGCCGACCATTGTTGCCGATGCCGGGCAAATCGAGATGATTCTGTTGAACCTGCTGCGCAATGCCATGGAAGCCTTTGCCAAGCCTGATGGGGCAACCATCAAACTCGAAGCCACCGTAGCCGACAACCGAACCACGCTGTCGGTGTGCGACAATGGACCGGGCATTGAACCGGAAGCTATCGAGCAGATATTCATTCCGTTCTATACCACAAAAAAAACAGGCTCCGGCATTGGCCTGAGCCTGTCCCGCCAGATTATGCAACAGCATGGCGGTCAGTTAACGGTAAATTCAACGCCTGGCAAAGGCAGCGATTTCCGCCTGGTATTTTAGTTGGCACCCCGTCTCAATCAATCTTGATCCGAAAAACCTCGTAAGGCCGCGTTCGGGTTGAGCGGCCATTATTATTTTTGGCCATATGGTCAATTTGGGAGGTCGTGATGTAGAGGTTGCCATCCTGAATGGTATAGCTGTCGGGCCATTGTAATCTCACTTTGTCGATGATAATATTCTCCCGTTTCAAGTCGGCTTTGGCTCCCGAGGTGTTGGTAATGCGGTAAATTGTGTAGTTGAGCAGATCGCCGAGGTACAGATTGCCTTTGGGGTCCATTACGAGTGCATTGGTAGTAGTCCATTTTCCAAGGTCCTCAACCTTGCCACCCAACCCCTTGTCCGACACAGTTTCGTCGCGCAGAAATTCGGTCTTTATACGGTATAACTTGTTGTCGGATAACGGTTTGTAATAGAGCCAGTCACCATCTGGAGTCAGGGCTAAACCATCGGAGTTAAAGCGCACCGGCCCTTTATCGTCGCGCAGAATACGTCCGTCGATGATGAATTTAAACGTCGGGTCAGCCTTTACTGATGGGTGATTTTGCAGCACCAGGCGTGCCTTACCGCTTTTAAGGTCAAGTACCGCAATACCGCCATTTTGCGACTCGGTCATGTAGGCCACCTCTCGTTTGGTATCAACCCGCACATCGTTGAGGTAACTGATAGCACCGACAACGCCCACCATCGGGTAAATTTTTACTACTTTGTTGGTTTTCAGGTCAATGCAAACCAGTTTATGCCCGTTTTTATAGACCCCCGACTGTTTGGGGCTTGCCGGATCAACAACCCACAGCCGGTCTTTATCATCGACATGGGGCGACTGCACACACACCCATTTCCGGGCGGGATCCTGGCCGGGCCTCCAGCTATTCCAGGTGGCGTCGGGGTATGGTTTTTTTGAACCATCCTTACCGATTTCAACCAGGGCATACTGGTATGTATCAGTCCAATACGGATAATTAACGAACATCCGCCCGCTTTTAGAGACCGCTACGCCGGTAATCTGGTACTTATCATCCTGGAAAACAGAGGTCATCTCAGCCTGTTGCGCATATGCCGCTCCAAGGGTTAGGCTTAGGGCAAGCAGGCCCGAAAAAAAGCACTTTTTCATAATTAATTGAGTCGTTTAATCGAAGATTTTAACGGTATCGCAAACAAAAGGTTTGAATACTATATCAAACGAATAGACTCAACACAATGATCAGTTATACGTCTGTTTCTGTCAGACTAAGCAAAAGCTAGCTAAATTTGGCATTACGGGGATAACTCAGGCCCACTATTTTGTAATGCTTCACCCGCTTAACCTGTACCGCAATGCTTACCGAGGGTTGTCGCCTTCGGTTTGGTTGCTATCGGGGGTTATGCTCATCAATCGGTGCGGCACCATGGTATTGCCCTACCTGACGCTGTATATGACACAGCAACTGCACTTTACGGTTCAGCAGGCGGGCATCGTGATGGCACTGTTCGGAGCCGGAGCCGTTTTTGGAGCCTATATGGGGGGCCGACTTACCGACCGATTCGGGTTCGCACCCGTGCAATTGTATAGTCTTTTTTTTGGTGGTTTCTTCTTGTTGGGCTTACAGTTCGTGAGCAGTTTTGCCGGGATGTGCGTGGCCACGTTCTGCTTCACCCTACTCGGCGACACCTTTCGTCCGGCCAACTCTTCGGCCATTGCGCATTACAGTACCGAAGCCACCCGAACCCGTGCTTACTCCCTTAACCGCCTGGCCATAAACCTCGGTTGGGCGGTCGGCGGTGGGCTGGGCGGCTACCTCGCCAGCATCAACTACAGCCTCTTGTTCTGGGTTGATGGCCTCACTTGCATCGCTGCTGCTATTGTCCTGATGATCACCCTACCCATACCAACTCCTACACCCACCCCCTCCGCCCCAAACCCCCACCCCCTTGCTTCAATCCCTCCGCTCCAATCTCCCTACACCGACTGGTTTTTTGTCCGGTTCATGGGATTGACACTGCTGTTCGTGTGTTCGTTTGTGTTGATGTTCAGCTTGTTACCATTGTATTTTAAACAAGTGTTGCACCTGACCGAAGCCAACATTGGTTTGCTGATGAGTCTGAACGGGCTGATTATTGTGTTCATCGAAATGGCTCTTGTCTTTGCTATTGAGCAGCGGTGGCCCCAAAGCAAACACAAGTTTGTCATCATCGGGACGGGGGTTCTGCTTACCGGATTGGCTTACACGGTACTGCCCATCAGCCAATGGCCGGGTTGGGCGTTGATTACCATCCTGTTGATGACAGCGGGCGAAATTCTGGCCATGCCGTTCATGCAGTCGATGGCCGTGACCCGCTCAAACGAGCAAAATCGGGGGCAGTATATGGCCTTTTATTCGATGGCCTGGGCATTTTCTCAACTCATTAGCCCGTTTGTTGGCACCCAAATCGTGGGGGCATCTGGCTTTAATGCCCTTTGGTGGGTAGCTGCGGGGGCCTGCGGTGTCTCGGCAACGGGGTTCTGGTTACTCAGCCGAAGCAATCAGACGAGCCAAACCACCGCCCTTTAGCCCTGATTTTGGTTCGTTTTTGGGTAAAATGTCCTCACCTGCCCCTTTCTACAGTAGTTGGCTGATTAGCGATTCAGCCCTCACAACGATCAACCTTAAATCCTGTCAATTCATGGATCAGTCAGAAAAACCAACGAACCCGTCCCGGCGGCAGTTTCTGCAAACGGGAGCCTTAGCCACGGCGGGCAGCTTCTTCATTGTGCCTCGTCATGTACTGGGCAAAGGATTCATTGCCCCCTCCGACAAACTTAATATTGCCGGCGTTGGTGTGGCCGGCAAAGGATTTTCCGACACAAATAACGCCTTCAATAAAGGAGCAAATAACATGGTAGCCCTTTGCGATGTGGATTGGGGCCGGGAACAGGTAAAGAAAAACTTTGAGAACCACCCAAAAGCCACCCGCTACAAAGACTTCCGGCAGATGCTGGAGAAAGAAGGCAAAAACATTGATGCTGTAACGGTTTCCACCGCCGACCATACCCACGCTGTGGTGGCCATGGCGGCCATGCAGATGGGCAAGCACGTGTATGTGCAAAAACCCTTAACCCACAATATATACGAAGCCCGGATGCTCACCGAAGCGGCCCGTAAATACAAGTGTGTGACCCAAATGGGCAATCAGGGTGCCTCGAACCCACAGCAAATCCAAATGGTTGACTGGTTCGATAAAGGGTTGCTGGGAAAAGTACACACGGTTAACCTGTGGACTAACCGCCCGGTTTGGCCACAGGGCATTCCGGTGCCACAACCAGTTGCCGAAGTACCGGCTGATCTGGATTGGGATCTCTGGCTCGGACCTGCCCAGAAGGTGGGGTATACACCTGCCTACCACCCGTTTAAGTGGCGGGGCTGGTGGAACTTTGGCGCAGGTGCGTTGGGCGATATCGGTTGCCACATCATGGATGTTCCGTTCCGGGTGCTGCGCCTGAGTTCGCCAACCCAGGTGGAGACCAGCATTGGCTCGGTGTTCCTGAAAGACTGGACTCCCGAATATATTCCCGAGGGATGCCCACCCTCCTCGCATGTGGAGTTGAAGTTTCCGGCAACGGCTCAAAACAAACAGGCCGTAACCATGAACTGGTCGGATGGGGGAATTCGCCCAACCCGGCCCGAATGGCTTCCCGAAGGTGAGTCGATGCCCGAAAATGGCGAAAACGGAATGGTGATGATCGGCGAAAAAGGAATTCTTGTCTGCGGATTATACGGCAACGATCCCAAATTATATACCAAAGACGGGCAGAAATTTGTGGGAGCCGAAAAATCGGATGCCGTGAAGAACATGCCTGAAAACGGGCACCAGATTCTCTGGACGGAAGCTTGCAAAGCAGGCTTCAACAGCAAAGAACACAAAGGTTTGCATTCGTCGTTCGACTTTGCCGGCCCGCTGACCGAGTCGGTTTTGATGGGGAATCTGGCCATTCGGAGTTACACGCTCCGCGCTTCCCGAGCCGATGGTAAAGGCTTCACGTATCCCGGTCGCAAGAAACTGACGTGGGACGGTCCTAACATGAAAATCACCAACTTCGACGAAGCCAACCAGTTTGTTAAGCGCGAATACCGCGACGGCTGGAAGTTGGCATAATCCAAGCACATAACGACACAGTCCCCACTGGAGCTATTACTGAGCCAGTGGGGATTGTCGCATCTGGTGTATGGTAAATGGCTTTCCCAACGCGCCAAATCCTAAACTTTTGATC
Source organism: Cytophagales bacterium (assembly GCA_031411995.1). Taxonomy (GTDB): domain Bacteria; phylum Bacteroidota; class Bacteroidia; order Cytophagales; family Spirosomataceae; genus Rudanella. The sequence goes on along the minus strand of JANOCD010000059.1, from coordinate 4,261 downwards.
GTAGATTTTCCACTTGTTCGATCACATACCGGATCGAACTGAACGAATTGGTCAGGGCAATTTGGGTTTGCTTACGGTCGAGCCAGGCCAGTTTCTCAATGTCTTCATCTTCCTGCGGAGCCATCCGACTTTCGTCTAATAAACTCATTTTGTACCATTTTGTCCGTTTCAGAATCCGGTTTCCGTTCATGGAATAGGTGTGCCAGGTGGTGCATATTTTCTCTTCGATACAAACGCGAACACCCGTTTCTTCCTGAACTTCGCGGGCAGCCCCCTGCCGCGATGACTCTCCGTCGTCTAATTTCCCTTTGGGCAGATCCCACACCTTGCGCCGAAACATCAGCAGCATCTGATCGCCCTTGAACACGACTCCCCCGGCAGCTTTCACCACTTTGAACAGGCTGGTAAAACGTTCCTCACAAAGCTCTTTGTTGCTACAGATCAGTGTAACGGAAAGCAGATCGCTGACGTTGGCGTTCTGAACCAGATACACCACTTTTTCAATCATCGTGGGGGTGGCATTCAGTAATAGTAAATGCCCTTTGAGCACGTCTTCTTTCAGGATTTCGAGTCGCGTATCCACGATCTGATCATAGTGCGTGAGGTCATCTAAGCGATCCGCTTTTTTGGCACTTACTAACCGAATCGGTCGGTCGTCGATAAATACAATCATCTCATTGGGAATAGTAAACCTGATTGAAACCAGTTACAAAATTGGCCCAAGTTGTTCCAGGAACGGGCTTCATCAACAAAAGTAGGAAAAACAGACAGGACACGAGTCTTTACCGTTAAAAAGCCGGGACTATTGCTATTTTTGCAACAGACCAATGTACTCCCTTTGTGGAAATAGTTATAATCCTCTTGCTGACGATTCTGAACGGTGTCTTCTCTATGTCGGAGATTGCACTGGTATCGTCCCGAAAAGCCAAACTCGAAACCAGCGCGAAAAACGGCGACCGACGCGCTCAGGCCGCCCTCGATCTGGCCAATTCGCCCAACCGATTTCTATCGACGGTGCAAATTGGCATCACCTTAATTGGTATTTTACTGGGTATTTTCAGTGGTGACCAACTCACCACCGATGCCCAGAACCTGGTAGCCCAGGTATCTTTTCTGGCGCCCTACTCCCGCCCGGTAGCCGTGGCCCTCGTGCTGTTGTTGCTCACCTATCTTTCATTGGTGTTGGGCGAGTTGGTTCCCAAACGCATTGGCCTGTCGAACCCGGAGGGAATTGCCAAGACAATGGCCGCCCCCATGAACCTGCTTTCGCGCATGACATCGCCCTTTATCACACTATTGGGAGTTTCTAGTGACGGACTGATCAAACTGATGGGCATCACACCGAACGATAGTGCTGTAACGGAAGAAGAAATTAAAAGCTTGATTCAGGAAGGAACATCCGGGGGCGTAATTGAAGAGATCGAGCAGGAAATAGTGCAAAACGTATTTCAGCTTGGCGACCGGCGTATTACGTCGCTGATGACGAATCGGCAGGAGATCGTTTATCTGGACCTGGACGATGACCCTGCCGAAAACATTGAAAAAATCGTTACCCACAAACACTCAACTTACCCCATTTGCCGGGGTTCGGTTGATGAGGTGATCGGTCTGATTGCGTCTAAAGACCTGTTGGGAAAAGATCTCAATATTGAAATACTGAATCTGCAACCCATTACGCGGGAGGTGTTATTTATTCCCGAAAATAACCGGGCCTATCAGGTACTCGAACGGTTCCGCGAACGGCGGCAATACGTGGGCATCATTGTCGATGAATATGGCGGTGTGCTGGGTATGGTGACGCTTAACGACATTATCGACGCGCTCGTGGGCGACATTTCGGAGACCAGTGAATTTAACTTTGAGATCGTTGAACGCGACAATGGAAGTTATCTCATTGATGCCCAAATACCGTTCGATGATTTCGTAAATCACTTGTCGATAAATTTGACCCCACAGAATCGACGCGATTTGACGGGTTTCGACACACTGGGCGGATTTGCCCTGCATATTTTGAAAGACATACCCAAAACCGGCGAGACATTCCGCTGGCAAAATTACCAGTTCGAGATCATCGACATGGACAAAAGCCGGATCGACAAAATTTTAGTGACTCACATGGAGGAAGAATGATTGGACGATATATTCTTAACTGACAGACTATGTGTTCACCAAAATACATAATTTTGCTTATCAGCCTAATTATTGGACAGATAGGGTTTGGCCAGGACAAAAAAACGAAATTGTCTGAAATAATGAAGACATATCATAGCTATAATATGTTTGATGGGGCAGTTTTGGTTGCTGAAAACGGAAAAATTATTTACAAGGATGCCTATGGTTTGGCAAATAGAGAATGGAATATTTCAAACAGGACAGATACAAAGTTTATGATTGGCTCTGTTTCAAAGCCTTTAACGGCAGTGTTAATGCTACTGCAAGTACAAAAGGGCTTAATTAATTTAGACAGCACTATTGATACCTATTTAACCGAGTTTAAAAATAAGCCTGCTGCCAAAGTAAAAATAAGACAAATACTCAACCATACCTCTGGCATACCAAATTATGATATTATAAAAGACTTTTTCCCAAGAATAAGCCGTCAAAGTTTCACCAGAGAAGATTATTTAAAAACATTTGTAGATTCATCGCTTGCCTTCGCGCCCGGCACCCACTATGCATATAGTAGTTGGGGGTATTTTACGTTGGGTTATATACTGGAAAAGGTAACCAATAAATCGTATGCTCAACTAATGTCTGATGATATCTTTAAAAAGCTGAAAATGAATAATTCAGGCTCTTATCATCACACGCAAATTGTGCCTAACCGAGCAACTGGTTATGATTATAGTTTTGGTGGCTACACGTCATCAGATTTCAGGGATCAATCAAATACGATGGGGACGGGCGACCTCTATTCTACAGTAGATGATCTCTTTGCATTTAATATGGCTTTAGCAAACAACACATTACTTAATAAAGAACTGACTGCTGAAATGTTTACGCCGGGTATTGAACCTGCTCAATATGGATACGGATGGTTTAATAAAAAGTTTACCTATACAAGTACCGATACTGTTGCTTCAAATTTTCACCTGGGAATGACGGATGGCTTTATTTCTTTTATCCGAAGAATTCCTTCCACAAACAGTTTAGTCATAATACTTTGTAACAGTTCACCAACCGATTTTTTTGGAATAACAACCAATTTGTACAAAGTATTATATAATAAACCGGTTACGTTGAAACAGCCTGTGCATAAAAAAATGGAAATGTACATAGATAAAATAGGTGTTGAAAAATCTCTTGTGGAATACAAAAAAATGAAAATGGATTCGGCACATTACTATGCGGATTGGATTTCTATGAATTTTATTGCGCAGCAGCTACTAAGTTTGAAAAGATATGAAGACGCAAAACTAGTTTCAGAGAACAATGTCAGTGAGTTTCCGAATAAGGATCTTATATTGGTCACAATGGGAAATATTTACCTTGCGATGAATAAAAAAGAAGCTGCCATTGAGTCTTATAAAAAAGCTCTTCGAATAACCCCTATGTTTGAAGAAGCGAAGAATAGACTAAAAGAGTTAGAGGGTAAATAATAGAAAAATTTCGTAGAATGTTGGTTTTTGTTTAATACCAAAACCTCTGTCAGCTAGTGGCAAACAAAACAGAGGATTAAACCCCAATACCAGCCAGCTTAATTTAGCCAAAACCTGTCCAACATTTAGGGAGTAGAGAAAACGTAAGCTATCCAAAATTCAATTTGCTCACGTCGGGCTGTTCAACCTGAAAATAATCCGAAGATAAATCCAGTAGGGTTGAAATTTTCGGAGCCAGATCTTATGCCAGAATTGGTCGAACCACTTTTCCCGCTACATCGGTGAGCCGAAAAGGCCGGCCCTGGAACTGATGCGTGAAGGTTTCGTGGTTAAAGCCAAGCAGATGCAGAATGGTCGCCTGCAAATCATGAACGTGAACTTTGTCCTTTGCGCCGTAGTAGCCAATGTCGTCGGTCTCCCCATACGAAAAGCCTTTTTTGACTCCACCCCCCGCCATCCAAACCGTGAAGGCTTCCAGATGATGGTCGCGACCCATGAACGGCAACGTCAGCCCGTCCCGGTTTTCCTGCATCGGTGTCCGGCCAAACTCGCCCCCCCAAACCACCAGCGTATCGTCCAGTAAACCACGCTGTTTCAGGTCCGTCAGCAAAGCCACCACCGCCTTGTCGGAGCCTTTGCACTTATCGCGCAACCCAATTTCA
>JANOCD010000058.1:0-118492 GCA_031411995.1 Cytophagales bacterium | reverse complement strand
TTACCTTCATAGAGCCCTTTAATGGCCGCCTGTTTGAAGGACTCGAAGTCGAATTGGTCAGTCATGATTGTGAAAATAAGGATTTTTCTTTTTCCCCCTTCTATTCACCTGCAGGATTGACACAGTTCAGCGAGCAGTCTCCATTTCGATCATTTCGGTACTCCTGTTTCACTAACCGCCCATTTTCATAAACGTAGGTAACATCCATAAACAGAGATCCCCGCGAGACTCCACCACTACCCGGATTATAAGAAACGGCTCGAATGGGTTGCCCATTCTTGATAGTCGTTTCTACCCATTTTCTTAGCCAGGATTGTCCTGAATAATATCCATAAATCTGGATAACTATTTGATTATGAGCAGGATATTGAAATTTTTGTCCCTCACTGAGCGTAAAATCATTACCCGTTGCCGTTTGGTTTCGGTAATAATCAAGCCGATTTACTACCCGGTTGTTGCTGTCGTATTCGTACAACTCATAGGCGTATAAGGAAAGCGAACCCGTTCCGCCTTTGCCATACCGCTTTATTTCGGCAAGGTTTCCGGCTGAGTTATACTGGTAAGTAGCCTCGCCAATCACCGTTTTTCCGTCCGTTCCACTCAACAGGATTTCCCGCGACACACGAGCGGTTGGGTCCGGTATAACCGTTGGGTTGACCTCAACCTGGCAACCTGCGACCGTCAGAATCAGCAGGCTGGATAGGATAAAGAGCGTTTTCATCAGTCCACATATTCATAAACCGTGGCACTGCCCGGCACCATTGCTACGCACAGAATCGGGTTTGTTTTTGTGACCTCCGAACGAACGAGACGGCCCCGGCTGTCATATTGAAATGCCTGCGACGAAATGCTCTCAGACCGGTTTCCCATGAACTCCTCAACAGTGGCCGTGCGGCCTTTGTAGGCATACCGAAACACGGTTCCGGCAGCCCCGTTTGGGTTCAGGCTCTCTTCGGCTGTTAAGCGACCAGCTTCGTAGCGGAAGACCGTCTCGCGGCTTTTTTCAAACGTCTGGTTGTTCCGGTAATACTGGATAACCCGCGCTTTGCGACCCTCTTCTGTGGTTGTCTCGGTGCGGCTTTGTGGGGTGAGAACTTTGGTCGTTGCGTCCACATACGACATTGTTTCTATTTCCTGATTTGGGTTTGGGTGTTCGTAGTTCGTAACCCATTGCTGCTGAAAAATCCCCGATTGGGTGCGCGAAAAAGTCCGCATCTGGGTAGGTTGGCCTTGATCGTTATACACATACTCATTGTAATTGTACAGATCCATGCTCCCCGCTGCATTGCGGCTCAAGCGGCTGAGTTTTGTTAGCTGCCCTTTCTGATTGTACTCATAGCGGTCTTCGCTGTAAATGGTTTTCCCATCGGCCCCACCCACAAACAGTTTTCGGGCGATGCGGGCATTGGCATCGGGCACCACGGCATTGGGGTCGGTGCCGGGGTCAGATTGCATCACATTGATCTGACAACTGCTTGTCAGTAAGGCAATAAGCACAAGAACGAATAGGTTTTTCATGGCGATTATGGAAAATTTAATGGATGAGAAAACGGTCAATCGACATACTCAAAAATGGTTGTTGCGGGGATAGAATAAGAACTGGCTGTCAGAGAGGAACTGCTCCAGAGATAATCGCTTCTACCTACAAACTGCTGCCGAATCAATCGGCCCCGACGGTCATATCCCAGTGCTCGTACAGGATATGCCTCCTTAGCACCGGGAAAGAACGACATTACCGTTGCTGTGCGGCCTTTGTAGGTATATTCCTGCGTGTTGTACAACGTTCCGGTTGCATTCCTAAACTCTTCCTTAATCAGTCGTCCTGATTTATAGGTATAACTAATGGTGTTTTGAAGTAGTAGCTGCTGACTGCTGTTCGGGTAATACTGCACCACTTTTACGGGCAGCCCGTTCTCTTTAAACGTCTCCGTTCGACCAGATACCATTTGTTTGTTGGTAGTATTCTCGACCCAAAACGCATTTTCAACAACCCGATTATCAGCCGGATAGCTAAAATTTCGTATAGTAGATGTCCGAAAATCACTGGTATTCGATGAACGGTTGAAATAAAGTTGACTCGAGAGTTTCCCATCTGTATTGTATTCATACGTCTGGTAATACGATAGAATCATCTGTCCGCTTCCGTTGCGGTAATAGCCATTGACTCGTTCCAGTTGCCCCGCTGAGTTATACGCATACTTATCCTCGTTGTAAATGGTTTTTCCATCCACACTTGCGGATAACCTGCGGGCAACACGGGCATTCACATCAGGAACCACCGTTCTGGTGTTCAACGGGTCTAAGCCGTCGATCTGGCAACCGGCGAGGGCAAACAGCAGTAGCGAAAAGAGTACATGTTTCATACTTAACAGGAGTCAGAATTAGCTCCATCGGTTGGAATACGAAGCTACTTTTTTTTCAATACCCGACAACATCAAACCAAAATAGGGTTTTCGCCCCCCTGCCCCTAATTTTACAGCATGATTATTCCTCTTGCTCACCGCGCCGGTCAAACCCAGGAGTACTATTTTTCGGTTAAACTGGCCGAAGTTCGGCAACTGATTGCTGCTGGTCACGATGTGATTAATATGGGTATCGGCAACCCCGATATGATGCCCTCCGCTGGCACTATTGAAGCTCTCTCGGAGGCTGCTCACCGCCCCGATGCCCACGGGTATCAACCCTACAAAGGCACACCATCCCTCCGGCAGGCCATTGTCGATTTTTACGCCCATACCTACGGCGTTACGCTCAACCCCGATACCGAGATTCTGCCCCTGATTGGCTCCAAAGAGGGCATCACGCATATTTCGATGACGTTTTTGAATGAAGGTGACGGCGTTCTGGTGCCCGATTTAGGCTACCCGGCCTATCGCGCCGTGAGCAAACTCATAGGGGCCAATGTGCAGGAATACCCCTTGCAGGAGAATAACGGTTGGCAACCCGACTGGGAAGCCATGACCGATTTGGTGGCCCAACACACCGTGAAAATCATGTGGCTCAACTACCCCCACATGCCAACGGGTGCGCCCGCCACGCCTGCCCTGTTTGAGCGAGCCGTGCGCTTCGCCCATGACCACCAGATTCTGCTTTGCCACGACAATCCGTATAGCCTTGTTCTGAATAAAAAGCCCCCCGTCAGCCTGCTGGCCATCGACGGAGCCAAAGACGTGGCCCTTGAGTTGAATTCCATGAGCAAGTCGCACAACATGGCCGGTTGGCGCGTGGGCTGGCTCTCGGCGGCCAAACCCTACATCGACGCGGTGCTGACGATCAAAAGCAATGTGGATTCCGGGATGTTTCGACCCCTGATGGATGCCGCTACCGTAGCCCTGCACAATTCTGATGCCTGGCACGCCGACCGCAACACAGTGTATGCTGGTCGATTATCGGCGGTCTATGCGTTTTTAGATGCGCTCAACTGCACCTACGCCACCGATCAGGAGGGGTTATTTATCTGGGCCAAACTGCCCGAATCGGTTGCTTCGGCAGAGGAATTGGTGAACCGATTATTGACCAAAAACCACGTATTTATTGCCCCCGGCTTCATTTTTGGCCCAAAAGGACAGCGGTATGTGCGGGTTTCATTGTGTGTGGAAGAGGACAGAATCAGACAGGCAACCCACAGAATCGTATGATTATCACCATTATAGGTACTGGACTTCTCGGCGGCTCGTTTGCTTTGGCCGTTCGTGAGAAATACCCCAAAGTGCGGTTCGTTGGCGTTGATGCGTCGATGGTGCATGGGCAATTGGCCGTGGCCAAAGGACTGGTAGACGAGGTAATGCCGTTTGAGCAGGCCGTGAGTCAGTCAGATTTGGTGGTACTGGCAACACCCGTTAACACCATTATCGAGTTGCTGCCTACGGTGCTGGATACGCTGCCTCATTTTGGAACGGTGGTTGATTTGGGGTCGACCAAAGAAACCATTTGCGCGGTGGTTGATAACCACGCGCGCCGGGCGCAGTTTGTGGCGGCTCACCCGATGGCGGGCACCGAAAACTCCGGCCCCGGCGCGGCTTTCCGGGATTTGCTCCCCGGCAAAAACCTCATCATCTGCGACCGCGAAAAAAGCCGCCCCGACAGCCTGACGCTGGTGGAGTCGATTTTTCGGGACATTGGCATGAAGCTGTTCTACATGACCCCGCAGGAACACGACCTGCATTTGGCTTATGTCTCGCACCTGAGCCACATCAGCGCGTTTGCCCTCGGCTTGACGGTTTTAGAGAAGGAAAAAGACGAACAGGCTATTTTCGATATGGCCAGCACGGGTTTCAGCAGCACCGTCCGACTTGCCAAAAGCTCCCCCGCCATGTGGGCACCCATCTTCGACCAGAACCGGCAAAACGTGTCGCAGGCTTTGGCTGACTACATTGATTTCCTGCAACAATTCAAAACCGCTATCGACTCCGGCGACACTGGTGAATCGTTCAGTTTTATGGCCCGCGCCAATGTCATCCGGCGAGTACTGGAGGGGATTGAAAAGAAATAGGTTCAATGGCTAAGCTGTTTCTATGGTTTCATTGCTGGCGCGTCTCATTCCAGTCGGTCTTTGCACCGTCCAGTGAAACGGCGTATCCTTTGAACTTACAGAAATGGCGCAGCTTTTGAAACGCGAAACATGAAACAGCGCAGCACTAAACTCCCACAAAAACCTCTCCATTCTCCACCCGCACCGGATAGGTTTGAATCCGGTAGTCGTCGCCGTTGAGGTTTTCGCCGGTTTCAAGGGAAAATGTCTTCTTGTGGAACGGACAGGCCACTTTGGGCTCGCCTTTGCAATCGCCAATCATGCCCCGCGACAGGATCATCTGCTGCTTGTGAGGGCATAAATTTTGGGTGGCATACCAGCGCGAAGGCAGGCCCGTTGCCCCGTCGGTATAGTTGAAAATAGCAATTTGCTGACCGTCGATCAGCACACAGGCCCCGCCATCGGCCGGGAACGCATCCACCGGCGCAGCCCGGCACCAGCGGAGGGAAGTTTCTTGAGAGATCATAGCGAAAGAGTGAAAGAGCGAAAGAGCGAAAGAGCGGGGTGGACATTGAAGCCACTCTTTCACTCTTTACCAATTAATCGGTCGTTTTTGGCCGCGTTCGGGGAGGAATGCGAGGGTTGGGTCTGGTTCGGTGGCGTTGATGAAGTGGCGATATTGGCCGTTTAAAGCCTCATTTTCAACCACCGATTTCCATTCGCATTGGTACGTTTCGACAACGTGTTCCATTTCGCGCTCAAACTGTTCGTTCATGCCCAGCACATCGTCGATAATCACACTTTTGAGGTAGTCCAGCCCGCCTTCGAGCTTGTTGAGCCAGGTGGCGGTGCGGCTGAGTGGTTCAGCGGTCTTCACGTAAAACATTAGGAAGCGGTCGAGGTACTTCACGCAGGTTTCGCGATCGATGTCGGAGGCCAGCAGGAGTGCATGTTGGGGTTTAGCCCCGCCGTTGCCGCACACATACAGATTCCAGCCTTTTTCGGTGGCAATAATCCCGAAGTCTTTTGATTGGGCCTCAGCGCACTCCCGCACACAGCCAGAAACGCCCCCTTTTAGTTTATGTGGTGCCCGCAAACCCTTATATCGCTCTTCGATTTCGATGGCGAACCCAACCGAATCCTGCACTCCAAATCGGCACCAGGTGGAGCCCACACAGCTTTTCACTGTCCTGAGCGATTTACCATAAGCGTGTCCACTCTCGAAACCGGCCCCGATCAACTCGCTCCAGATCAGGGGCAATTGGTCAACTCTTGCTCCAAACAAGTCCACGCGCTGACCACCCGTAATTTTGCAGTAGAGATCGTATTTTTTCGCCACTGTACCGAGCGCGATCAATTTATCGGGGGTGATTTCGCCCCCAGCCACACGCGGAACCACCGAGTAGGTGCCACCCCGCTGAATATTAGCCAGATAGCGGTCGTTGGTATCCTGAATTGTGGCTTGTTTGGCCACCAGATCGTTGTGAACACTGGCCAGAATCGAGGCAACGGCGGGCTTGCAGATTTCACAACCGTAACCCCGTCCGTAATGGTGCAACACTTCGTGATAGGTTTGGTCGCCATTGATGCGAACCAGATCATAAATCTCCTGCCGCGTATGGTCAAAGTGTTCACACAAAACCCGGCGCACCACTTTGCCCTGCTTTTTGAGGGTTTCGGTAATCAGGTCGTTAAGCATCGGTACGCAGCCCCCACAACCTGTTCCGGCTTTCGTACATTTCTTGATCGTGGCAATATCCGTAGCATCTTTTTCGACCACAGCCCCACAAATGTCGCCTTTCGAGATACCCTCGCAGGAACAAATCAAGGCCGAATCGGGCAAAGCTGCCACACCCAAACCGGCTGATTCACCCGTTCCTGATCGGGCTGGCAATAACAGTTCTTCGGGGTGTTTAGGAAGCGGTAATCCGTTCTTGCAGGTCTGCAACAGCAGGTTATAGGACTCGGCTTCACCTACCAGAATGCCCCCCAACAGGAAACCATCAGTACTGATATTCAAGCGTTTATAAACGCCCGACACCTTATCTTCCAGCACAATGGGCCGGTGCGGAGTCTGCTCACAAAATGGGTCGCCAAAACTCGCTACATCAACCCCAATCAGTTTGAGTTTAGTGGAAAGGTCAAAGCCGGTAAAGTCTTTACTAACCCCATTCAGGTTCGCGGCCACTACGTCGGCCATATCATACCCCGGTGCCACCAACCCATAAATCATTCCACCATGCAGGGCGCATTCGCCCACAGCAAAAATGTCGGGGTCTGAGGTTTGGAGGAGGTCATTTACTACGATACCCCCGCGTGGGCCAACGGCCAAATTCGCTTGCCGGGCCAGTTCATCGCGGGGTTTGATACCCGCCGACACCACCACCATGTCAGCGTCGAGCACGGAGCCATCGGCAAATTGCAGACCCGTTACGCGGTCGTAACCCGTGAATTCGCTGGTGTTTTTGCTGAGGTGAATCCGAACGCCGAGAGCCTCCATCTTATGCCGGAGCATATCGGCGGCACCCGCGTCGAGTTGGCGGGGCATGAGCCGGGGCGCAAACTCGACCACATGCGTTTCAAGGCCCATATCCAGGCAAGCTTTGGCCGCTTCGAGGCCCAGCAAGCCGCCCCCAATCACCACCGCTTTAGTTGCTACACGGCCCCAGGCCATCATGGCTTCGAGGTCTTCGATGGTTCGGTAAACGAAAATGCCATCTTTGTGAATCCCCGGCACGGGGGGTACAAACGGGGCAGAGCCCGTGGCCATCACCAGCTTGTCGTAGGGAACAGTGCGCCCCGTGTGGGTCGTGATCGTGTGGGCAACGGGGTCAATGGCCGTAACGCACTCGCTTGTGTTGAGTTGGATGCCATTATCGGCATACCAGTGGGCCGGGGCCATGCTCAGTTCGTCGGCAGAAGTTCCCGAAAAATATGCACTTAAATGCACCCGGTCGTAAGCCGGTCGGGGTTCTTCGCCAAACACTGTCAGGGTGTACCGACCGCCATCGGTTTGTTTCGCCAGCAACTTTTCGCAGAACTTATAGCCTACCATTCCGTTGCCGACCACCACAATGTTTGTCATTGTTATAGAGGGATGTAGTGGAACACAAAAGTGATTTATGTCAGAATTGTATTATTCGTTTAAGTTTTATTAAATATTGACAAAACTTGTTTTAGTAAAACATTATTTGCCGTTTGCCTGGGTAAATGTATGTTTTATTCTGAATTATTGTCGTATTATTACTCAATTAATTTTACGAAAATCGTTGGCGGACGATGAAAATACCCAAATTAACTCTCATTGGTGCAGGGCCCGGTGCAGCCGACCTGATTACCCTCCGGGGCATGCGTGCCCTCGCATGTGCAGACGTGATCCTCTATGATGCCCTCATAGATCCAGGCCTGCTCGACTATGCCCCGGCCCATGCCGAGCGCGTTTTTGTAGGGAAACGCCGTGGCCGTTGCGAGTTCGCGCAGGGCGATATTAACCACTTGATTGTGTACTATGCCCATAGCCACGGACATGTGGTACGGCTCAAAGGGGGCGACCCGTTTGTGTTTGGGCGTGGTTTTGAAGAACTTACGTTTGCTCAGGATTGCGGAGTTGAGGTATCGGTTGTGCCCGGCGTTTCGAGCAGTTACAGCGTGCCGGCCTTAGCCGGTATTCCGCTCACCTGCCGGGGTGTCAGCGAGTCGTTTTGGGTTCTGACCGGCACTACCAAAGATCACCAATTGTCCGACGATATTCGGGTGGCAGTGCGATCCTCGGCCACACTCGTGATCCTGATGGGCATGAAACACTTACCCGAAATTACTGATTTGCTGTCTTCTTTTGGTAAGGCAGAAATGCCGGTGGCAATCATCCAAAATGGCAGCACACCCAATGAGCGTGTGGCCTTTGGAACAGCCGAAACCATTGTGGCTGAGGTAGAAAGGGCGGGTCTGAGCAACCCGGCAGTTATTGTGGTGGGCGAAGTGGTGCGGCTGGCGCAGGGGATGGGCGCGCAAACAATGGAATGGACAACGAACCGGGATGCCGTTCTGGCGGTGAATCGTTGAGCCGAAAGGCTAACTTGCAGAAAAATTGGCCTTATGACCGTTCATTGCCTTGGTGCCGCTTCCGTAAACCAAACGGTCGTTGCCCAAATTCAAACCATTCTTTCCGATCACCTTCCTGAACTATCTTTTTCTTACAAAATAGTCAGTAAAAATACTCAGGTTGAATGGGAAACGGTTCTCACGCAATCAGCAGATGCCGAAGCTATTTCGCTCATTCTGACTGTTGGGGGTATAGACCCGGTAGGGGTCGTGCCTGACGCAACGAAGGCAGTTTGTGATAAACTATTTCCCGGCTTTGGAACGATGCTCCGGCAAACAGGCTTACCTGCGGAACCTGCTGCCCTGCTTTGGCGCAACACGGCGGGGCTTCGCAATCAGACGCTACTTGTTAACCTACCCGACTCCGTAGAAACTATTCGGGCGGGCTTGCCGCTATTGTTCCCGGCCATTCCAAATGCCATTCGATTGGCAGTGGGGTAAACAATCGCTATACGCTTGCATTCGGCTCTGTCTTTACAGAACTTTAGGGTCTAAACAAACGAACCAGTGGCCTACAGCGATTTTACCCTGCTCAAACTCGAACGGCAGTTTGGCTTAGTACAGAAACGATGGAAACTGCTTCCAGATCCCAAACCTATTTTGCAACCGAGTCAGGCCCTGCTCGATGACTTGGCTTTTGCCGAAACCGTTCCTATTTTCTCCGAAAAATCGAAGTCAGAACATATAATTACGCCTATACTGAGAGACATATTCCGACGAAATGTTGGGCGGGCTACTTATTTCTCTGGCTACTCGTTTGATGCCGATGCAACTGTCGGTTTAAACGGAATTTGTGATTTTATCATCAGCCGCAATACGGAAAGTATAGAAATCAAAGCACCTGTTTTCTGTCTGGTCGAAGCCAAAAACCGTACAGTTGAAGAAGGATTAGGTCAGTGTGCCGCCGAAATGTATGCGGCTCAGTTGTTCAACAAAGAATTTGGTCAGCCCATCGAGATTATTTTTGGAGCCGTCACGACTGGGTTCGAGTGGGTATTTTTGCAACTCCAGGGCAATGAAATCCAGATCGACTTAGATGACAGAATCTTCCTGAACGAAATTCCAGTTTTGCTGGGTGCTTTGCAATGGGTAATTGATCAGTCGATGGTATCTTCTTCATGAAATAAACTAACCTACGGCGTTTCTTCAGCCCGGCCACTCAGCAACTGAAATAGCTGGCTGCCGTCCCCGTAGAAAATATCGCTGACAAGCCATTTACCACCTTCATTTTCAAGAAGGCAGGTTAGCTCTTTTTTCTCACCGAAATTGGTAAACGTCACTACCACTTCGGCCTGCTCGCCATCTAGTTGAGCCGGGTGAACCACGAAATCCTGAACATCCATGTCCTGCGCGTTATAGAGCGGGTCGGCATCGAGCAGGGCCTGTTCGCCGGTTTTGGCAGCGATAGTTGCATCTTCCCAAATCAGGTCGGCCATTTCTTCTACAAAGAACCTATCGACTAACCCCCGGTCTTTGGCTTGAAAAAACGGCCCTTTCTTCAAGTCGTGCGCTTTATACAAGGCCCGAATAACGGAATCCGGCGAAAAAGAAACGACGTGATTGGCTAAGGAGGTTTGTACAATAGGAACGCTGGCGACCACGTCAGGCGTAGTCGTTTCGTTTTTGGGTTGAGTCTGGTAACAGCCCGAAAAGCCCATAAGGCTCATCAGAATAAATAGGGTATAAAGTAGGTACATTTCAGGAAGGTTTAAGTGCCTGAAATGTACCACTTTTTATGGATTATGCATTCACCAGTTTCATCCCGGTTTCTGGGTATCGAAGGCCGGCAACCGCATCTTTGGGCGACACTGCTTCAATTTCAGCCAGATCGTCGGCAGTCAAAATGAGGTCGAGTGCGCCGAGGTTTTCATGCAGATACGTCCTACGTTTGGTGCCAGCAATCGGCACAATCTCCTGTCCCTGCGCCAGCAGCCAGGCCAGAGCCAGTTGCGAAGCTTTAACACCTTTACGGGCAGCCAATTCTTCCAACTGCTTCACGACATCGAGGTTCTTCTGGAAATTCTCGCCCTGAAACCGGGGTGAGTTCCGACGGTAGTCATCGGCATCCAAATCCTCAAACCGTTTAATCTGACCCGTCAGGAAACCGCGTCCCAACGGACTGTAGGCTACCAGTGTAATGCCCAATTCGCGCACAGTTGGAATCACTTCGTCTTCGATATCGCGGCTCCACAATGAATATTCCGATTGCACCGCCGACACCGGATGCACGGCATTCGCCCGACGAATGGTGTCAGCACCCGCTTCAGACAGGCCAATGAACCGAATTTTGCCTTCGTCGACCAGGCGGCTCATTTCGCCCACCGTTTCCTCAATGGGCGTGTTAGGGTCCACACGGTGCTGGTAATAGAGGTCAATTACGTCGACACCCAAGCGTTTCAAACTACCCTCGCACGATTGCCGAACATAGTCCGGTCGTCCGTTGATACCGCGTTTCATGGGGTCGTTAGGGTCGCGGACAATACCAAATTTGGTGGCCAAAAAAACCTCGTTGCGCCGGTCGCGAATGGCCCGGCCCACCAGTTCTTCGTTGGTATAGGGGCCATACATATCGGCCGTATCCAGAAAATTCAGACCTGCATCGAGAGCAGCATGAATGGTGGCAACAGATTCGTCGTCGTTGCGATCACCGTAGAAATCGCTCATGCCCATGCAGCCGAGACCAAGAGCCGAGATGGGTTGATTGCTGTTGCCTAATGTTCTTGTAATCATACGGTTAAAGAGTTAGCTCGGCATAGTCGAGCATGGAGGTTGTAATCACCTCGTGGGCTTCCTCGCGGCCATACACATTGGTGATTTCGGTATGGGCTTTTTCGCCGGGTAAGTTCTTGTATGTCAGGAAGTAATGTTGCAGGCGTTTCATCACAGCCACGGGAAGATCGTCCAGTTCTACAAAATGGCCAAACATAGCATCGCCTTTCAACACGGCAATAATCTTGTCGTCGGCCTCACCTTTGTCGATCAGTCGAAACCCGCCAATAGGAATAGCTTGCAGAATAATATCGCCGTGCGTAATTTCACGTTCGGTCAGCACACAAATATCAACGGGGTCACCATCCCCTTTTTCAACAAGTTTCCCGGCTTTTTCAGACGCTAGTTGGGCAATGCGTGCGCCACAATAGGTCTGCGGAACAAATCCGTATAAAGCCGGAATTACATTGGAATACTGTTGAGGCCGGTCGATTTTGAGATAACCCGTTTCTTTGTCGATCTCATATTTAACCGTGTCGGTTGGTACAATTTCAATGAAAGCCGTAACGATTTCGGGGGCCTGTTTTCCTACTGGAATACCGTGCCAGGGATGTGCTTTAAAGCTCTGTTTCATTCGTAGATAAGTTTTACTCGTTATTAATAAACGTTTCCGCTTACGTATTTGTCTTTGGATAAAGGACGCAAATTTTGTATTTTTAGGAGAAAATGGCGTTTACGTCGTCTATGCACAGAAAAATCTACCCTCGGAATTTTGTTTTCATCCTGGCTTTGGCCGGGTCAACCGCTCTCTCCACTGCATTTATTGCCGAACCAACGGTTTCTAACCGACCGGCAGACTTGCTGCGTCCTTCCGTCGAAAAAATATTCAGTCGCATTAATGCCGACGTACTGAAAAACGGACGGGCCTACGAAACGCTCACCGATGCCAGCCAACGCATTGGCCACCGACTTACCGGCAGCAACAATGGCGCACGGGCCGAGCAGTATGCCTATGACCTGCTCCGCTCCTATGGCTTCAAAGACGTTCGCTACGAAGCCTTTGAAGTAGAATCATGGATGCGCGACACCGTGACCTTGTCTGTTGTTCCTAACAAAAGTGACAATTTTCGTGATCTGAAAGTAGTCTCGCTGGCGCATTCGCCGGTGGAGGCACACGTGCGGGGCGAAATTTTGGACGTGGGCAACGGTCTTGAAGGTGATTTTATGGCTGTAAAAGACAAACTTAAAGGCAAAATCGCGCTGGTTAACATCGGGTTGAGTAATGCAAAAGGTGCCCGAAACCTGCACCGGTCCGAGAAAACAGCCCTTGCCATTCAGCACGGAGCCATTGGCGTGATCATGGTGAACCTGGTGCCGGGTAATGTGCTGCTCACTGGAACCGCTTCGGTAACGGGTAAACTGATTCCGATTCCGGCGGTTTGCATTGCCTACGAAAGTGGCGTATCGCTCCGGCAATGGCTGGCCGAAGAAAACAAAGACCACCTCCACGCTGTGATCGACATGACCAACACGAGCCAAAAGATCAAGGCGCGTAACGTAGTCGCAACCATTAGAGGGACCGAGTTTCCCAACGAGAAAATCGTGATTGGCGGCCATTTAGATTCGTGGGATCTGGCAACCGGAGCCATCGACAATGGCATCGGATCGTTTTCGGTGCTCGACATTGCCCGGACGTTTCGCAAACTGAAACTGAAGTCCAAACGGACAATTGAGTTCGTCATGTTTATGGGGGAGGAGCAGGGATTGCTAGGCTCGCGAGCAATGACCGAAGACCTCAAAAAACGGGGTCAGTTAGACAATGTTCGCTATATGATAAACCTCGACATGACCAATGACCCCGGTGGTATCAACGCATTTGGCCGCGACGATATGGTGGCGTTTTTCAAGACAGTGGGCGAGACCATCCAGCAAGTTGACCCAACGTTTAAGAATCAACTGAACAATCAGGCCGGTCTTCACTCCGACCATCAGCCGTTTATGATCGAGGGTGTTCCGGTGGCGGGTATGAGTGGCCACCTAACCAAAGACGTTCTGGATTGCTACCATGCCAACTGCGACCGGATCAACCTTGTGAACCGCGACCAAATGCAAAACACCGTTCGCTACACGGCGATGGTTTTGTACGCCCTCGCCGATGCCGAAACCATTCCAACCCGCCGACTCGACGACACCAAAACCCGTGATTACCTCGTGGCCCAGGGACTCAGAACACCCTTGCAGATAGCCAACGAATGGCGGTGGAAGGAGTAAGTACTGATGTCAAGTTTCTTTGATGGCTTCATTGTTTCGGTTTCGGCTCTGTTTTTGAAACCTGAAACAGTGTAGCTTTGAAGCCTGAAACCAGTAACTTGTATTATCATGCTTGCCAAAACCTTCGGCGCGGCTGTCTATGGCGTTAACGCCAGTTTAATTACTATTGAAGTCGTTGTTACTCAGGGCTTGGGCTTTAATTTGGTTGGCCTACCCGATAGCGCCGTGAAGGAAAGTGAACACCGGGTTGAGGCCTCGCTGAAATGTTCTGGGTTTAAAATGCCCCGGCAGAAAATTGTGGTCAATCTGGCTCCCGCCGATATCCGTAAAGAAGGTTCGTCCTACGATTTGCCTATTGCGCTCTGTGTGTTGCAGTCATCGGAGCAGCTAACTACGCTGAAAAACCTGAGCGATTATGTAATTATGGGAGAACTGTCCCTCGATGGGCGGTTGCGACCGATCAAAGGAGTTTTACCCATAGCCATTGAAGCCCGAAAACAGGGTTACAAAGGCTTTGTGTTGCCCGCCGAAAACGCCCACGAAGCCGCCATCGTAAATAGTCTCGATATAATCGGGGTAGAGACGATCCAACAGGCCATTGAGTTTTTTGAGGGTAAACTCGATATTATCCCACTCTCCACCGACACCCGCGATTTGTTCTATGATACGCTCAATGCCTATGATGTCGATTTTTCGCACGTGCAGGGACAGGAGAACATCAAGCGGGCACTGGAAATTGCCGCTGCCGGGGGGCATAACGTGATTATGATTGGTCCGCCGGGTGCCGGAAAAACCATGTTGGCCAAGCGGCTCCCCACCATTTTGCCCCCTATGACGCTACAGGAAGCGCTGGAGACGACAAAAATCCATTCAGTAGCCGGAAAGCTTGGCAAACGGGCATCGCTGATTGCACAACGTCCCTACAGATCACCCCACCACACTATTTCGGACGCGGCTTTGGTGGGGGGAGGGAGTTTTCCGCAACCGGGCGAAATATCGCTCTCGCACAATGGGGTGTTGTTTCTTGATGAATTACCGGAGTTTAAACGGTCGGCCCTGGAGGTGATGCGGCAGCCTCTGGAAGAACGGATGGTGAGCATTTCACGGGCTAAATGGGCGGTGGAATTTCCCGCCAACTTCATGCTTATTGCCAGTATGAATCCCTGTCCGTGTGGCTATTATAACCACCCCGACAAAGAGTGTGTATGTGGGCCGGGCGTGGTGCAACGCTATCTCAACAAAGTCAGCGGCCCCCTGCTCGACCGTATTGACCTGCACGTGGAGGTCACGCCTGTTTCGTTCGACCAAATGACCGCCAACCGGCCTGCCGAAACGAGCGAGGCTATTCGTGCCCGCGTAATCATTGCCCGCGACATCCAGACGGCCCGCTTTGCCGATGCTGAAGGGGTATATTCCAACGCGATGATGCCTTCGCAGGTGGTCAAAAATGTGTGTATCATCAGCGATGCAGGCCGTATGTTACTCAAAACAGCGATGGAGCGGCTTGGCCTCTCGGCCCGCGCCTACGATCGCATCCTGAAAGTGTCGCGCACGATTGCCGATCTTGCCGAATCCGAAGAGATCAAAATCGAACACCTAGCCGAAGCTATACAATACCGGAGCTTGGATCGGGAAAACTGGGCGGGGTGAGGGAGAAGCAATAGAAGCTGGACCTGAATGAGGGAACATCATCAGCTTGCAGGGAATATGGCTGTAAAAAGCCGTATATTGCCCCTGACAACCTGTGGATACTTTCCGTTATTGCCGCCCGATGAGACTTATTGCCAAGAAAGATACCGCCAACCCTACGCACCCGAATCTGGGTTTTATCAGACCTCTCTACCGACTGAATGAAGGGCGTTGGCAAAGCGTGCTCCCTGCACAATTTCCGAACCCCGGCAAGATTTTCGTAACGGCTGAGTACAACGAAATTCATGCCATTTATCAGCCTGACGAACTGTTTTTTGCTGATTTCTCGGTCAATACGCAGAACTATACCACCATTAATCCCTTTAGCTGTCAGTATGTTACTACGTTTCAGCAGACTCGTCAGCCCGAACCCCATGAGCTTTGCCCCATCATGCCGCGCGCTTTCGATCCGGCCGGGCAACCCATTCTGCACACGGCTTACGAAACACCCCTGACCTACGTTTTTTTGAAAGCAGGCACCGATGCGATTGGTCCGTTTCAGGCCATTTTTGAGCGCGACCTGCCCGACGACCGCAAAGAGTTTCGGCTGTCTGCTGTGCCCGCTGCCGAACTCGACCAGCCAACAGGTTACGACGGTTGTGTCTACCGGTTTCGGCGGGCCGACTACGTCTCGTTGCTGCTTTCGGTCGATAACATGGAATACATTCGGGATGTGCGCGATTTGCTGGAAAGCAACGCCCCCCGCGAACCCATTTATTTTGGCGAAACCGACGATATTCTCCGTTGGGCCAAGCGCGTGGTGCGCCCCACCGAACGCCGGGAATTCTGGGAGCGGGCCGAGCAACTGTTCGGGTCGGTTCCTGCCACCTCCGATATTCTTGAACAACAGAAACTGACCCGCCTGCGCGAACTGCTGACCCAGGGTCGCGGCTGGTTCAACGAACGGCTGCCGGAATTTATCGGCACCTTTTTGTCGGAACACCCGCTGGGCCAACAGGCACTTGATCAGTACCTTAAAACCAACGAAGGGCGGCTGTTCCGGCTTCCCGAAAAAAGCGGGGCCGTTATTGGTAAGCATAAAGTCAACGGCGCAGTTACCGCCGATACCGTCGAAACCTACCTGACTTTTGTCGGCGACTACATGGCCGAGTATGGCCGCCCCCTCGACCGGGCCGATTTGATTCATTACATCGTGACGCTGCACCAGAACTTTCTGACGGTGGTGGCTGGCTTGCCCGGTGTGGGCAAAACATCCCTGATCACTTTGTTGGCCCGCGCATCGGGCCTGCACGACCGGTTTCTGGCCGTGTCGGTGGCGCGGGGTTGGGTATCTTCCCGCGATTTGGTGGGGTATCATAACCCGCTGTCGGGGCAGTTTCAGCCCGCCCGAACGGGTTTGTATGGGGCATTGCGGCAATGCAGCGACGAATATAAAAACCAGGCCGACCGAGCCTACTGGGTGTTGTTAGACGAAGCCAACCTAAGCCCGATGGAACACTACTGGTCTGATTTTGTGCGCCTTAGCGATCCAGAAACGGCCCGCGTTCTCCGCTTGAGCGAACAAACCGACGCGCTGACCATTGGGCAGGGACTCCGGTTTATGGCTACCATCAACTACGACCATACCACCGAACCACTGTCGCCCCGGCTTATTGACCGGGCCGCCATTATCCGGTTGCGACCGCTGTCGGGTACGGATCTGGCCATCGGGAAAGACAGCCTGCCACCCCTGCCACCCACCCCGCCCGACGCTCCCTACCTGACCGTTGCCCGGCGCGACCGCTGGTTTGGTAATACCAACGACACCCGCCATTTGCTTTCCGACGAAGAGAACATGCTCAGTCAATTGCGACAGGTTTTAGACGATGAACGGGCCGATTGGGGAATGCCGCTGTTGTTGAGTCCGCGCAAGCAAAAGGCCATTGTAGAGCATACGGCCACCCTACGGCGGTTGCTGGGCGACGAAGTGGCCTACCCGCTGCTGGCTCTCGACTATGCGGTGGGACTGCATTTGTTGCCGCTGTTATCGGGGCGGGGCGAAGGATTTGGCAAGCGATTGAACGAGGTTCACGACCGCATGGTGCGCACCTTGCCCATGTCGGCGCAGACGCTCCAACGGCTCATCCGGCTCGGTCAGCAACAGTATCATCAGTACAACTTCTTTGTCTGAGCGGGCCTATGCGTCTGATCGTCGTTACCCAACCGTCTGCTGAGGAGCCACTGAGTGCTACCGCACTGGAACCCGGCGCGCCCCCGCTTCGCCTACCCGAAACGGCGTATCTAAGTCTGTTGCTGCATTATCCCAATGGAAAATCCACCGATGGAATTTTGGTGGGCGAAGAATGGTGGCCACTCGAACCGCTGGCACCGGGCTGGTGGGTAGCCCGCGACCAACTGACTGACGAAAGTGTGCGGGTCCGGTTCGATGATGTGGCTAACGATGGACTGCTACTGAGCCTGCGACCTTCGTTTCGGAACCGGTTTGGGCAATGTCGCCTGAGTTTCCCAACTGAGGATGGTCCGCCGATTTTGCTTGGAACGCTCCAGATTTCGACTTCCAAAGCCAGCGAAGAACAACTCAGCCGGATGCTCACATACCTCTGGGAACGGCAATCGAACTGGTTCGACGGCCAATCGCGAGTGGGCATTGATTATCTGTTACCACCCGATTCGATGCTGGGTACGCTGGCCCGGCTCCGAGCCGATCTGCTGTTTTTGCATCGGCAACAACCGCTGTTCCGGCTGATGCCCCAAACCCGGTTGCTACCCACTCGTCAACGCCTGAGCGCGCCCCGCCCCGACCAACTCACCGAGTCGGCTCTGACCTATGTGCTGGATAATCCGTATTGTCTCGAACCCGTGGAATCGGCTGGGGCTGACACGCTCACGTGGCAGGGGAGGGTCTATCGGCTACGCGAAACCGAAACCGATTTGCTTCAGGAAAACACCGATACGCCCGAAAATCGACTGTTGCACGGGTATCTGATCGACGTAGGGCAGTATCTATCCTCCTTACCCGACACAATTCGGAACGTACCACTACCCGGCGAAACCGGTTGGCAACAAAACGTGATGGCCCGGCGAATTGGTACGGAAGCCACCCGGCTACTGCGGCTAATAAACGATTGGCAGTATTTCGCTGATGAATACCTGCCGGTGAGTCGCCCGGAGTTTATTTTGCCCGATTCGCTAACGGGCTTTGAACACAGCGATCATTACCGGCATACCGGGCGACTGATCAGAACGTGGTTCAGTTCGGGGCGGGCCGTGGGGTTGGGTGCCGAAACCGCGCTGACAGGTATTCGGTCGGTCGATAAACTATACGAACTGTTTTGTTTGCACCGATGGCTCGATGCCTGGCAGGCAATGGGTTATGTCTGGACATCGTTTGTGCCGGTATCCGGGGGGAGTGGCCAAGCCGACCGTCGCAATGCCGACCCCGGCTTTTATCACCTGCACCACCCCGACGGACATCGGGCGATGGTGGCCTACGACTGTCTACCTCCGCACTACCAGATTACGGTGCCTTACAAGAAGTCGATGCCGTTGCGACCGGATTTCCTGATTGAGTGGACACCTGCCGAGGGGCAGGCACACTATCTGATTGCCGATGCCAAATTTCGCCCGGCCTTCCCGATGCGCGAACACGAGCTGCCCACGCTGGTGATGAAATATGTGAACGGTATCAGCCCCGACCGTAACCACCGATCTGCTCCTCTGAGCCGGGGGTTGCTGTTATTACATCCCGCCGTGCCGCCCAATTTTTCGGTTGATCGTGAAGGGTTCTGGTTCCTGCAATTCCCCCGCTTCGACTGGTTTGGCGACCAACCGGCCATGATTCAGATTGGGCAAGTTGCCGTGTCGGTTGATAATACGGACGATTATCTGGGCGTGTTGCTAAACCGCTGGGTACAATAAGGAGTTATCCTTCCATGCCCATTGTAACAGTCACGGTTTTGCACTACCGCCCCGCAGCTCGGTTTCGGGCATTTGCCAACATGGGCCGGGTCATGATGAAGCCGTTTGTGGCAGAGGGATTAACGTTTCAGAAACTCCTCGGCAGCGGTCACAACTTTGGGTTAATGCCTAACTTCTCCACCTATATTTTTATGGGTGTCTGGGACACCGAAATGCAGGCCGAGCAATTTCTGTCTTCTACCCAACTTGAAATCCTCACACAAGGCACCACCGATGTCAGCACCCTATACCTTGAGCCCTATCAGGCACATGGTTCCTGGGACGGTGTGAACCCGTTTTCCCCCTCTGCCCCAAGCCCCTCCCCCCAAGCCCCCATCGCTGTTCTCACTCGCGCCACCATCCGGCCCGGTGCGTTGTTTGAATTCTGGCGGAATGTACCGGCGGTTCGCCAAAAAATGGCTGATCACAAGGATAACCTGCTGTTCGCCATTGGTGTAGGCGAAAAACCGGTGGTGCAGCAATGTACCATCAGTGTTTGGCGTAGTTCTGAAGCCATCAATCAGTTTGCTTATCGGCAGAGCGGTCATAAAGAAGTGGTCCGGGAGTCCCGCACCCGGCATTGGTTCAACGAAGACCTGTTTGCCCGGTTCACGCTCAGGAAAGTTTCTGGTTCTATGGGTCTCTATCTGAACGGTCTGAGTCTGGAAACGGCAAAGCATGAAACCTGAACCATCGAAATTGACACGTGAAACGACATTTTCCTTGTAATCCAACAGGAAAAATTGTTATTTTGCGGGTCAAAAATTTCGTGCATACAGGACATGGCATTAATTACTAAGATTAGAGAACGGTCTGGATTGGCAGTAGGCATTATCGCCGTAAGCTTAATTCTGTTCATTGTAGGAGGGGATTTGCTGGGCGGACAGAGTACGCTTTTCGGCGGAAATAATCAGAAAGTCGGTGAAATTGCCGGCCAAGATATTGAGTATCAGGATTTCAATTTAAAAGTTGACGAACTCCGTGCTCAGTTTGAACAACAGGCAGGCCGCGCTCCCGGCGAAGAAGATATGTCGCAGATTCGGGAACAAGCCTGGAATCAGTTCCTGTTCGACATTGCTTATCAGGAACAATTCGAGAAACTCGGCCTGAAAGTATCTCCCGAAGAATTGGTGGATATGGTGCAGGGTAGCAACATCAGCCCACAGGTTCGGCAGGCGTTCACGAACCCCCAAACGGGCGTTTTCGATAAGAACCAGATTATCAATTATCTGAAAGGACTGCGCAACCTGCCTCCCCAACAGCAGGCAGCTTGGGCTAATTTCGAGAAGAACCTGAGCCAGGATCGGATGCGTGAGAAATACGAAAACATGCTCCGTGTTTCGGTATTCGCTACCACGGCCGAAGCGCAGAAAGAATACCAGGCACAAAGCAGCAAGGCCGACGTGAAATTCCTGTTCGTACCTTACTACGCCATCAACGACACAACCGTGAAGGTGTCCGACTCGCAACTGAGCGACTACCTGAGCAAACACAAAGACGAATACCCCGGTGCCGACACTCGTTCCTTACAGTATGTGACGTTCTCGGTGGCTCCGTCGAAAGAAGACAGTGCTTCTTTGTATGCTGAGATCAAAACATTGGCTCGTGGCCTCGGTGCCGCTCAAAGCGACTCATCGTTTGCCCAAATCAACAGCGACGTTCGGGTTCCCCTGTACATGACCATCGGCGAAATGCCGGAGCAATTGCAACAGTCGGTTAGCACATTCTCGCCGGGTGGCATCTATGGCCCCTTCCGCGAAGGCAATACCTATTTCATTTATAAGTACGGTGGCACAAAGCGCGACACCAGCTTTACGGTTCGGGCAAGCCACATTCTGATTCGGACCGGTGCCGACTCGTTGCAGGCTGAGCAAAAAGCCAACGATATCCTAAAGCAAATTCAGGGCGGTGCCGATTTTGGTGCTTTGGCCCAGCAATTTAGCGACGATGGTTCCAAGCAGGTTGGTGGAGACCTGGGCTATTTCAAGAACAACGGTCAGATGGTGAAGCCATTTGAAAAAGCAATTTTCGATTTCAACGGGCAGGGCTTGATTCCCCGCGTGGTTAAAACCGATTTCGGTTACCACATCATTAAAATCACCGAGCCAAAAACGAACCTGTTGTACCGCATTGCCGGTATTGGAAAGGCCATTGCCCCTAGCCAGGTAACACGCGACGAAGCACTCCGCAAAGCCGATCAGTTTGCATCGGAAATCAAAACAAAGGCTGAGTTCGAGGCTAAAATCAAGGAAGATAAATCGCTCGTAATAGCTACGGCGGAGCGTGTTCCCGAAGGAGCCAACAATATTAACGCCCTGACCGAAGCCCGCCAATTGGTACGTTGGGCATTCGACGACAAGCAGGACGTGGGTGATGTGTCGGAGCCGTTTGAAGTAGGCGACCAATATGTGGTGGCCGTGCTGACGGGCAAAACTGAGAAAGACAACGTCAAAGCTGAAGATTATAAGCAGGAACTGACCGCCAAAGTTCGCAACGACCTGAAAGCGGAGCAGATCATTGCCAAACTGGGCAGTGCCAGTGGTTCGCTGGAAGCTATTGCTCAGAAATACGGTGCCGGTGCGTTGGTAGAATCCGCAACGGATATTAATTTAGCCACGGGTTTCCTCCGCAGCGCGGGTGTTGACCCAACTGCCCTTGGCACGGCTTTTGGCCTGAAGCCGGGCAAACGCTCGAAACCCTTTGCCGGTGAGGCTGGTGTGCTCATTATGGAGACCACTAAATTGACTCCCGCAGGAACCGTAGCCGACTATGCTCAGTATAAGAACTTACTACAGCAAAACACGGCTTCACGCACCAGTTTCTACATTAATGAGGCCATTAAAGAGGCTTCTAAGGTAGAAGACCGTCGGGCGAAGTTCTTTTAACAGTACGCACTACCAAGGAAAGAAAGTGCCCCTCATCAGTAATGATGTTGGGGCACTTTCGCTTTATAATAGCCCTTAAATCCCCTGAAGGGGATTTTACGATTTCAAAAACGCCACCAACGCCCGCACGGCCTTCCCCCGGTGGCTCATATCATTTTTGATTCCCATGCTCAGTTCGCCAAACGTTTGGTTGTAGCCTTCGGGAATAAAAATGGGGTCGTAGCCGAAGCCGCCATCGCCCTGAATCTGAGTAGCAATCCGGCCTTCAACCACACCTTCGAACTGATGTTCGGTCTCGTTTTGAATGAGCGTGATTACTGAACGAAACCGCGCTCGTCGGTCAGTGATGCCGTCGAGTTTAGCCAGTAAAAAAGCCATGTTCTTAGCGTGGTTACGGCTCCCCGAATAGTAGGCCGTATCGACACCCGGTTCGCCGTTGAGCGCGTCCACCTCCAGACCTGAATCATCAGCGAAACAGTCGATCTGGAAATGGTCGGTCACGTAGCGGGCTTTCTGGCGCGAGTTGCCGGGGATAGTGCCGGTGGTTTCGGGGAGTTCGTCGGTGCAGCCGATCTCGGCAAGAGTCAAAATCTGGAGAGCACCACCCAGCGCGAAAGTGACTTCCTGAATCTTGTGGGCGTTGTTTGTGGCAAAGCAAAGCTGTTTCATCCTGCAAAAAAAAGCCGTTCGGCGGAAAGACGAACGGCTAAACTGTATTTTTTCTTACAGCTCACTTTACGCTGGTTATTGTAACATCAAATATCAAGGGTGAATAGGGCGGGACGGTATAGACACCGTTATTATTCCGACTACCCGCTATACCATATCCTAAGGCTGACGGGAAGATAATCGTAGCTTTTTCACCCTGTCTAAGTTTAGCAAGGCCCTGATCGAAGCCAGGCACCACACTATTTGCCCCAATTTGTGCCGATATTGGTTGAGAACCAGAGTCAAAGACTTTACCATTAGTGAAATAACCTCGGTATGTAGCAGTAACAGTCTTCCCAGTCGTAATCTGTACCGAATCGGGTCTTGCTTGTGTCACGGTCACCCGCAGACCATTCGTTTCCGAAAATGTGGGCGTTATTTTAGCTGCTTTCAAATAATCCTGAATTTGTTGCTCCTCGGTCCGCACGTTGACAATGGTCACATCATACCGAACAGGCGAATATTGGGGCAACAAAAGCGTACCAGATCGCCCACTGTTCAGGTAAGAGGGTACAAGGAGTGTAGCTGCTTCCCCTTTGCGAAGGCCAACACGTTCCAGGCCTGTTTTAACTGGGCCAGAGTTTACAATACCATCGTATAAACCGGCAGTAGTCACATCGCCAGGCTGAAAATAACCGCGAGTAAGAATAACAGGCACATTAGCGGCAATATCCGTACTATCCACAATCAAACCATCAAATCGGCGGGCAATAAAATGATATTGAATCTCGTCGCCGGTGGCTGCCGTTTGTCCGGTCGGGTTGCTCGTTGTGATCACATACGATGTACCGTTATCGGTGGTTTGGGCTTTGCCAGTCAGGTTGTTAGTGGCAATATATTGGGCGATTTCGGCATCGTTCTCCCGCTTCTTACGGTCGGTGAGTGCTTCGCCGGGAGCCGTGCAACTACCCAGACCAACCACCACAAGGCAGCCAATTAAAAACCAGTTTTTCAAGGATACTCGGTTCATGCTACGTTGATTGATACATGCCAGCAGTGGCATAAAGAGTAACGCAATTCGGGGCCGTTTGGGTATGGTGGATTTGCAATCCGCCGTGTTAATATTTCCTAATTACACGGCGGATTGCGAACGGTCCGGCGATCCGGTCCACCCACCATACAAATCTACCGACCCTGCGGCATTTGTGGCATTTGACCCTGCCCCTGTGGCTGTGGGTTCTTGCGCACGTCAATCAGACTCACATCGAATAGCAACACCGCATTGGCCGGAATCACCGGTGGCGACCCCTGTGCGCCATAAGCCATTGTCGACGGAATGATCAAGGTAGCTTTTTCGCCTTTGTGCAGTTTCAAAATGGCATCGTCCCATCCTGGAATCACCTGACCCACGCCAATGGGCAACTCAATCGGCTGCTTACCTACTGACGAATCAAACGTTTTACCGTCGAGCAGTTTGCCCGTATAATCCACTTTCACGAGGTCGCCCCGGTTAGGAACAGCACCCGTGCCAGGCTGCGTTATTACGTAATACACACCCTGCTCGGTTTTCTGGGTCTTGCCGGTTAGGCCGCTTTTGGCGATGTAGTCGGCAATGATTTTCTCGTCAACACCCTTTTGCTTGGCGGCACTAGCCGTTTCGGCTTTGCGGTATTCTTCTTCGTTCTGTACTTCCAGAACCTTCACATTGAACGTGATATCGGAGCCTTTCACTACGCCCGGAGGCATTTGTTGCATGGCCTTACCAAACAGCGAATCGGCACTAACAAAGAAAGTAGCACTATCCCCCTTCGAGAGCATGGCCAAACCTTCTTCAAACGATCCTTTAAAGGGTGGCACCTGCAACATCAGTTTCAGGGGAGCAGGCTCTTTGTGCGTGTCGCGCAAGACCGAATCTTTGGCGTTCTTCAGCAATAGCTGAATGGTCATGATATCGCCCACTTTAGATTTGCGGGTTTCTTCGTTGTCGTCGTGTAGCTGGTATTTCAGGCCAGTTTCGCTGACCTCGACGCGGTTGCGCCCACAGGCGGCCATGGTGGCCACGATCAACGCTGCTGTTGCCAGACGGGTAAAAAGCATATGTAGGAAATTGATTAATGGAAAATGAATGATTTAATTAAACGGCTTCAAGCAACTGACTCTGGTAAAGCGGAATAATGCTTAACAGCCAATCTTCGGTTGCACGCAATGACAAGCGCGAGCGGCCTCCGGCAGCATTCCGGTGGCCTCCACCCTTGAAATGCGTACTGGCTAGCTCCCGCACTGAAAACTCACCGACCGACCGGAACGACATTCGGATTTCTTCGCCCCGATCAATCAATATGGCAGCCATCACCACGCCATCCACCGAGAGTGCATAGTTGACCAACCCCTCCGTGTCGCCGGTTTTAGAGCGAAACCGCTTCAATTCGTCGGCGGTGAGGGTGATATAAGCAAATTTGTATTCGGGCAACACCACCAGTTTTTCGTTCAGAACATAGCCCAGCATACGGAGTTTGTCGAGCGAAGTATTGTCAAAAATGCGTCGGTGGATGCTGCTCACGTCGATTTTCAGATCGAGCAGTTCGGCGGCCATTCGGTGAACATCGCCCGTGGTGTTGCCGTGCCGGAACGAGCCGGTATCGGTCATCAGACCTGCGTAGAGGCACTCGGCCATGGGCACGTCGATCAGGTCTTTATCGCCTAAAGCAACTATGAGCCGGAAAATCAACTGAGCCGTTGCTGCTGCCGTGGGGTCCCAAAGGCCCAGTTCGGCAAACGATTCGGGTTCGAGGTGATGGTCGATCAGGATTTTCCTGGCGCGGGCCTGCCGTACCATCGGTCCCAGCTCGCGGATGCGGTCGAGGGTCGAGAAGTCAAGGCAAAAGATCAAATCGGCTTCCATCATCAACTGAATGACGGAGGTGCGGATTTTTTCGTCAAAGGCAACAACCTCGCTGTTTCCAGCCAGCCAATGAAGATTTTGGGGATAATCGGTAGGGGTAACGACTGTGACCCGATGGCCGCGCTTTTTAAGATAAGCGGCCAAACCCAGTGATGACCCCATTGCGTCGGCATCGGGGTTTTGGTGGGTCGTAATCAGTATCGTTTGCGGGTGCCGCAGCAACTCGCCAATAGCATTAATGTCTTGCATGAGTGGTCGGCAGGAGTTGCCGAAAAATCAAGCCACAAAAGTACGAAAAAAAAAGGAGTTTCACGTTTCAAAACCTTCGGCGTTTCTATGCCTTCGGCTGTTTCTATGGTTTCCATGCCTTCGGAGTTTCAATAGTTTCAATTAGCAACAGCAGGAGGAAGTGCAGAAACCAGAAACGGCGTAGCCAATGAAACAGCGCAGCATGAAACCACAGAAACAGCGTCAGCCTTGAAACTTGAAACTTTCCCCCTACTTTTGCGCAAAATTTTATTTGGCAACCAACGGAATGACAACGAACCGTACATTCACCATGATTAAGCCCGATGCCGTGGAGGCCGGGAATTCTGGTGCGATTATTAAAATGATTGAAGAAGCCGGGTTTCGCATCGTCGCGATGACGAAAACGCAACTGAGCAGCGAGCGGGCCGGTCAGTTCTACGAAGTTCACGCGGAGCGGCCTTTCTACAAAGATCTGTGTGCCTATATGTCGTCGGGGGCTATTATTCCGATGATTCTGGAAAAAGACAACGCCGTTGCCGATTTCCGCAAGTTGATTGGAGCCACCAACCCAGCCAACGCTGAGGAAGGCACGATCCGTAAACTGTACGCAAAATCTATCGAGGCCAACGCCGTTCACGGTTCTGACTCCGACGAAAACGCCCAGATTGAAGGTAATTTCTTCTTCTCCCGGACGGAGCAGTTCTAGAAATCAGGTAATTGAAAAAGGGCTGATACTCTTGGAGTATCAGCCCTTTTTTATGGAAAAATCTGCTGTTTATCTACCGCTATCAAATCCATTCCCATTCGTGGATGGGTCGTAGAGCCTCGCCTTCCTTGTTTTGTCCAAAACGCGGTCGGCGGAAGCGAATGGCAATTATGGCCAGTAAGTTAGTGATGGGAAAATGGGCTTGCTGATTCTGAAGATCACCGCTGTTGTCGGGATACAACGCATTGGCCAGGATCCGTTCAAAATCCGATGGGGTATCCGACAGCGATTTGTCGGGACGTGGCCCCCATGTTGGGTTCACCGGAGTGCTACTGTCTTCGGTTGAGGCCACCATTTCGGATACGGTTGGGATTAGACTGCCTCCGTTTCGTTTCAGGTTGAGCGGTACGGGGCGAATCCATTTTGGCAGAGGTTTGGTGAGTCGGGCTACTGCCGACTTCGACAACAATAGTTCGTATTGCTTAGGGTTGCCAATCAATTCTTTGTAGGCCAGAATTCGGAACAGATAGTGGCTCGTTTCGCGGTGTAAACTCAGCCGGAAATAGTTTTTCTGGCCCTGTTGCCGCATTCTCGACTGAACGTGACCTAAGCCACCGTTATAAGCAGCCGCCACCAGCGACCAAGAGCCTAATTGCCGGTATAACTGGTGGAGATAGTGACAAACGGCCACGGTTGCCTTGCGGAGGTCATACCGCTCATCCACATCGCCATTTACAGTTAAACCCAGTCCACGAGCTGTTTCGGGCATGAGTTGCCAGTAACCGGATGCACCTTTGGGTGAGACACAATCGTTGATGAGATCACTTTCGGCGAGGGGTAAATACCGGAAGTCGCGGGGGATTCGGTATTCCCGAAGAATGGGGTCGATGATGGGGAAAAACGAGATGGCCCGTTGCCGAACATCATACAAACAATTGTCTTTGCTGCTAAATCCGCGCAGGGTCTGAATCCAGCGTCGCCACACGCCAGGCTGACCAACGGGCACCTCTTCACCACAAAAATAAACCGGGAAAGCCCGATTGGCAGAGTCAACGGTTAACAAGGTCGGGTTATCTAATCCCTGGTTGAGAAACGTGGTTCGGGTGGTATCGAAAAGGGTTACGGCTGGCTTCGCAGGCATGACTCCAGCAACCGTTTTGCCGGCAGCCAGGAGTAGTGAAATACTGATTTCCTTTATCAAAATGTTCGTATTTGTTGGGGGTACATAAGACGGCAAAACCCGCTATCAAGTAACGGGTCTTTTCGTAAATTCTGAACGAAGTTACTACCTCTTCTGGTACTTTCCAAATACCGTTTCGCGGAATTATCCAACGGCACATTTCAAAATAGGATTTTTTAATCATCCATAAGCCCTAAAGTGATCCTGATTTTGTCATAGCTATAAAGGCCATCGAAATGCTCGAAAATAGGCTTGACGGTGTTGTTTTCCACACCAATCTGCCGAATTGCCTGCTCTATTTCGGCCCGTTCATGGGAAGAAACCAGGTCTTCGAGCGGGAGATTATAACCTGCTTTTTTAAGGGCAATTAAATGACTAATGATTGTGAACGTAGTGAGTTGACGTTCAGCGGCAATGGCTTCGATGGTCATGCCTTTTTCAAACAACTCGAGCGTGATAACCTGTGTCGAACCACGGGTGCTACCCCCCTCTCTGGCTTGTCCGCGAACGTAATTCACAATGACTTCGAGGAATCGCCGACCGAACAACTGGAGTTTGCGCTCGCCTACCCCGCTCACATTGCGAAGACCATCGGGTGTGGTTGGGCGTTGGCGGGCCATATCTTCGAGCGTAGTATCGGTGAAAATAACGTAGGGCGGCACGTTTTGCTCACCCGCAATTTCCTTCCGCAACACATCAAGACGACTGTATAAGTCGTCTTTGCTTGCCTGCGTTCGCGAGCGGGTTTTCTCAACAACGGGCTTCGTTACATCCTCTGGCCGAACGAGGTCGATGGTACGGCCTTCTCGCAGAACGGCATCGCCCAGAATTCCTTTTTTGAGGGCGTAATGCTGGTCGTAAGCAATCTCGATTACGCCAATGTTAATCAGTTGATGCAGGTAGCTGCGCCAGTCTTCAAACTTCAGGTCTTTGCCCGCGCCGTAGGTTTTCACCTGATCATAGCCATACTGCAACACCTGCTGACTTCGCGAGCCGCGCAAAATGTCGATGAGCAGGTTCATGGGCACCCGTTCCTGGGTTCGCACAATGGCCGACAATGCTTTTTGGGCCAGCACGGTGCCATCGAATGTGACACGGGGATTGCGGCACACATCGCAGTTGCCACAGGGTTCGGTGAGTTCTTCGGAGAAATAACTGAGCAGAATCCGTCGGCGGCAGGTGTTAGCATCTGCATATTGCTGAATGCGCTCCAGCTTGGCCAACTGAACGCCTAAATTGGCCGGTTGAGCGTCGTTGAGCATGTCTTTGTAGGTGGCGACGTCGGCAAAACTATAGAAGAGAACCGTGTCAGCGGGGCCACCATCGCGACCAGCCCGGCCAATTTCCTGGTAGAAACTCTCCATGTTTTTGGGCATGTTGTAATGAATTACCCACCGCACGTTCGACTTGTCGATGCCCATGCCGAAGGCAATGGTGGCGCACATGATTCGGATGTCGTCTTTCAGAAACATCTCCTGCACCATGCTCCGCTCCTGAGTACTCATACCCGCGTGATAGAACCCCGCCATGAAGCCCTTTTCCTGCAATTTGGCCGCCAGCGACTCCGTTGATTTGCGGCTCAGGCAATAAATGATGCCCGACGAATCGGGTTTCATTTGCAACAGCCGCACAATTTGCTGCAAGCGGTTGATGCCAGGCAACACCTGCAAACTCAGGTTGGGCCGGTTAAACGAAGCCAGAAAAACCTGCGGATCAACCATGCCGAGCCGCCCGCCAATGTCTTGCCGGGTGAGTTTGTCGGCGGTGGCAGTGAGAGCCACCATCGGCACTACGGGAAAATGTTGCCGGAGAATATGCAATTGCGTGTATTCGGGCCGGAAATCGTGCCCCCACGACGAGATGCAATGTGCTTCGTCGATGGCGAATAAGGAGAGATTCAGTCGTTTGAGGAACACAAAAAACGATTCGCTCAGGAGTTTTTCGGGCGAAGTATAGAGCAGTTTAATTTTGCCCGCCAGGCAGTCGTCTTCAATTTGCCGCTGCTCGCGGGATGATTGGGTACTGTTCAGAAAAACCGCCGGTACGCCGTTTAGTTGGAGTGCATCGACCTGATCTTTCATCAGGGCAATCAGGGGCGATACCACTACAGTAATACCGGGCAGCATGAGGGCCGGAATCTGGAAACAAACTGATTTTCCACCGCCCGTTGGCATCAACACGAGGGTATCGCCCCCAGCCAGTACCGACCGAATAATGGCTTCCTGCATAGGCCGAAACTGATCGTAGCCGTAATACCGCTTCAAAAAGACAGCCGGGTCGCGTTCGGAAGAGGATAGGTGGGCGGTACGTTCAGAGACAGACGAAGCGTTGGCAATCATGCGTATGGTATGAGTATAAACCCAAATTTAAGCAAATTTTATAACCAATCTCGTTGCTTTGTGTGATTTTCTGCGGAACTTCCCGTCTTAAGTGCCTAGATTCAATTCCAACTCAAAACCGTTGCATTATCATGAAAAAGTCATTGCTGTTATTGACCCTGATGCTCAGTGTGCTGGTTGCTTTCAACAGCCCTGCTCAGGACGCAAAACCGAAGAAAGAGAAAGCCAAAAAAGAGGCTAAAGCCGACAAAAAAGACAAGAAGGAGGCTAAGGATGACAAGAAGGAAGCTAAAGCCGACAAGAAAGCAGCCAAAGCCGACGGTGATAAGGTAGCCGCCAAGGAAGCTAAAGCCGACAAGAAAAAGGCCAACGAAGCCAAAGCCGACGCGAAGGACGACAAGAAAGAGTCGAAAGTCGATAAGAAAGTAGCCAAGACCGGCGATAAAGCTGACAAGAAGGCTGACAAAGCTGATATGAAGGCCGATGCAAAAGACAAGGCTGACAAGAAAGCAGCCAATGCTGATAAAAAAGCCGATAAAGCGGCTGACAAGGCCGACAAGGCTGTGGCTAAAGCAGACAAAAAGGTGAGCAAGGCCAAAGAGGAAAAGGCCTCACCTGCCGATTATAAAGCCCCTGTCGACCGTTCCCAGAAAGGCCCCAACGGCGAAGAAGTTCGGACCGGCCCACGGGGTGGTAAGTACTACATTAACAAGAACGGCAACAAGACGTATCTGAGCAGCTTGAAAGATTGATTTGTAGGCTGTAAGTTGGTTTTTCGAAGGAAATTCGTCCTTACTGGTTCAAGTCGTTACGTGTAATTTGAGGTTGTTTTCCAGGCGACCTTGCCCCTAAATCCCCTGAAGGCGACTTTGTTCGAGCATGAGCAGAGTTCCATTCAGGGGATTTAAGGGCAAGGTCGCCTGATTTTGTTCTGTCCCTATCCGCGCTTTCTCTCCCAAAAACTCCTGCTTATTTTGTTACTTTGTGCGTCGAATGGGCTGATGAACAGTGGTTTTAGCAGCCATCGGAGAAAAAATTGAACTATTAGTTGTTAACCTTTTTCATAGCACAATGAGTACTATTCAGAGCATTCATGCCAGACAAATTCTGGATTCACGAGGCAACCCAACTGTTGAGGTCGATGTTCGGACAGAGAACGGTTTTTTAGGCCGGGCGGCTGTGCCATCGGGTGCATCGACCGGAACACACGAAGCCGTTGAACTTCGCGACGACGACGAGAAAGTGTATGTTGGGAAGGGTGTGTTGAAGGCCGTGCAGAATGTGAACGACCTGATTTATCCAGA
Organism: Cytophagales bacterium; assembly: GCA_031411995.1. Classification (GTDB taxonomy): domain Bacteria; phylum Bacteroidota; class Bacteroidia; order Cytophagales; family Spirosomataceae; genus Rudanella. The sequence goes on along the minus strand of JANOCD010000058.1, from coordinate 87,120 downwards.
ATTAGTTGGCATGTCGGCGTTCGATCAGAGCCTGATCGACAAGGTGATGATCGATCTGGATGGTACGCCCAACAAAAGCAAACTGGGAGCTAACGCCATTTTGGGCGTATCGCTGGCGGTGGCAAAAGCAGCCGCTCAGGAAGCCGGTTTGCCGTTGTACCGCTACATTGGTGGCGTGAATGCCAACACCCTGCCCGTGCCGATGATGAACATCCTGAACGGAGGTTCACACGCCGACAATTCTATTGATTTTCAGGAATTTATGGTCATGCCCGCCAGCGCACCGACGTTCTCGGAAGCACTGCGGATGGGTACGGAAATTTTCCATACGCTCAAGAAAGTACTGAAAAACAAGGGTTTATCGACGAACGTGGGCGACGAAGGCGGGTTTGCACCCAACATTGCCTCGAACGAAGAAGCCATTCAGATCATTATCCAGGCTATTGAAAAGGCGGGCTACCGGCCCGGCGAAGACGTTTGGATTGCGATGGATGCCGCCGTATCGGAGTTTTATGATGCAGAATCAGGCCTGTACCACTTCAAGAAATCGAGTGGTGAGAAACTGACTTCCAGCGAAATGGCCAACTATTGGGCCGACTGGTGCAGCAAATACCCCATCCTGAGCATCGAAGACGGCATGGCCGAGGACGATTGGGCGGGCTGGAAAATGCACACTGATCTCCTTAAAAACAAGATTCAGTTGGTGGGCGACGATTTGTTCGTGACCAATGTAACGCGCCTTCAGCAGGGCATCGAACAGGGTATTGCCAACGCTATCCTGGTGAAAGTGAACCAGATCGGTTCGCTGACCGAGACCATCGACACGGTGAACCTCGCCAAGCGGAACTCCTACAAAAATATCATGTCGCACCGGTCGGGTGAGACCGAAGATTCGACCATTGCCGACTTGGCGGTGGCCCTGAACACGGGTCAAATAAAAACAGGTTCAGCCTCGCGCTCCGACCGGATGGCCAAGTACAACCAACTCCTCCGCATTGAAGAGGAACTCGGCGAAACGGCGTATTTTCCAGGAGTTAAATTTTAAAAAGTTTCGGGTTTCAATGCCTTCGGCGTTTCAGATTTCAATTGCTTATGCATGAAACGCCGAAGGCAAGAAACTTGAAACGCCGAAGGCATTGAAACCTGAAACTACCATGTTCCGTCACTTGCTTCGATACGGTCGAAATTTCTATGTCGCTACGGGCGTGGGCTTGTTGGTGTGGATGCTGGTGTTTGATGCCAACGACCTGTACTCACAAATTCGCAACTGGTTGAATCTCCGCGATTTGGAAGGCGAAAAGAGCTATTATCAGGCCGAAATTAAGCGGGTGCAAAGCCAGCGGAAACTCGTGCTTGGCACCGACCAACTCCGCGAAAAATACGCTCGTGAACGCTATCTGATGAAGAAGCCAACCGAGGACGTATATGTGCTGGTTGACGAAAACAACGAACCGATTGAGAAATGACTTCCCTCCTCTTTGTCTGCCTAGGAAATATTTGCCGGTCGCCGGTGGCGGAGGGGATTTTTCGGAAGTTGGTGGCCGAACGGGGATTAGAAGCGGAGTTTACCTGCGATTCGGCGGGGACATCGTCGTATCACATTGGTGATTTGCCCGACCGCCGAACCCGCCAAAACGCCGAAGAACACGGTCTGAAACTGACCCACCGCGCCCGCCGAATGACTGGCGAAGACCTCGCCCAATTCACCTATTTTGTGGCAATGGACGAAGCCAACTTCGATGCGGTCATCAAACTGAGTCGGCGGAGTGTGGGCGTGGTGAGCGACGACAACATCTTTTTGCTACGCGAGTTCGACCCCGTCGTGAGCGACGACCCCAACGTGCCGGACCCATACTATGAAGGCCCGGAAGTTTTCGAGGAAGTATATCAAATCACCCATCGCTGCTGCGAGCAGTTGTTAAACTATTTAAATAGCGAAAGAGTGAAAGAGTGAAAGAGTGAAAGAGTGGCTGACGCACGACTACAACCTGCGTCAGCCGCTCTTTCGCTCTTTCGCTCTTTCGCTCTTTTACTCTTTCGCTCTTATGAACAAAAACGTCATTCTTATCATTCTCGACGGTTGGGGCATTGCGACTCAGCAGGATCGGTCGGCGTTGGCGGCTGCCAAAACGCCATTTATTAACGGGTTGTTTGAGCAGTATTCGCACAGCAGATTGGAGGCTTCGGGTTTGGCCGTGGGCCTTCCCGAAGGGCAAATGGGCAACTCCGAAGTGGGCCACATGAACCTCGGTGCAGGGCGGGTAGTCTATCAGGATTTGGTAAAAGTGAACAAGGCCGTTGCCGAACATACGCTTGATAATGAGCCTGTTCTGGTCGATGCGTTCAACTATGCCCAGCAAAACGGCAAGAAAATCCACTTCATTGGTCTGGTTTCCGACGGAGGTGTTCACTCTCATATTGACCATCTGAAAGGGCTGCTATCTATTGCTCACGATAAAGGGTTGAGTAACGTGTACGTTCACGCTTTTACGGATGGGCGCGACACCGACCCCAAAGGTGGCATTGGTTATCTGACCGAGTTACAAAACCACATGGCTGCGACCACGGGCCAACTTGCCACTGTAACGGGCCGGTTCTATGCCATGGATCGCGACAACCGCTGGGAGCGCGTTCGACAGGCATACGATGTGATGGTGCATGGTTCCGGCAAGCCGGTTCCGAGGGACGGAATTCTGGGGGCGGTTCAGGCTTCGTATGACGATAACCTGAGCGATGAGTTTATTAAACCAATTGTGGTTACGCAGGAAGACGGTTCGCCGGTGGCCGTGATCGAGGAGGGTGATGTGGTGCTGTGTTTCAATTTCCGCACCGACCGGGGCCGCGAAATTACCATCGCCCTGACCCAACGCGACATCCCGGAGCAGGAAATGCACAAGCTGAACCTGTATTACCTGACGATGACGAACTACGACAACGATTTCCAGAACGTTCATGTCATCTACGACAAAGACAACCTGAATCACACCCTCGGTGAAGTGGTGTCGGCGGCAGGCCGGACGCAGATCAGGATCGCCGAAACGGAGAAATATCCGCATGTTACATTTTTCTTTTCGGGGGGGCGCGAGGAGCCTTTCACGGGTGAGAAACGGCTGTTGTGCCAGTCGCCCAAAGAGATGACAGTGGTTGATGGGCAGGGGAATATGATAGTGATTCCTGTGAAAACCTACGACCAGAAACCCGAAATGGCCGCCTACGACATTCGGGATGCGATTGTGCCGGAGTTGCAGAACAAAACAGCCAATTTCATTTGCCTGAACTTTGCCAACACCGATATGGTGGGGCACACGGGTGTTTTTGAGGCCGTGGTGAAAGCCGCCGAAACGGTGGATGCCTGCGCCCAGGCCGTTGTAGAAGCCGCTTTGGCCAGCGATTATGCAGCCATTATCATCGCCGACCACGGCAACGCCGATTATATGATTAACGACGATGGCACCCCCAACACGGCCCACACCACCAATTTAGTGCCGTGTATTTTGGTGGATAATAACCTGAGACCCAAACTAAGCGATGGCAAATTAGCCGACATTGCCCCCACGATTCTGGAGCTAATGGGAATTCCCCAACCGGCTGAAATGGGAGGGGTTAGTTTGATTGGACGGTAATTATGGCGGCTAAAGATGTTTACCATACGGTAGTTATCGAAGCACTTCGTAACGATGGCTGGACTATTACAGACGATCCATTGACGATTACTTATGGAAGCCGAGATGTTTTTGTTGATCTTGGGGTTGAACAAACAACCATCGGGGCTTTCAAGGAGGGTAAACAATTGGCGATTGAAATAAAAAGCTTTTTGAATCCGTCAGCTATTACAGATTTGCACCGAGCTATCGGGCAATTTGTAGTCTATGAAGTTCTTTTAAAAGAGCTTAAACTTAAAAGAGAGGTTTATGTTGCTGTGCCATTAACCAGCTATCACGGTATATTTACAGAAGAAATTGGGCAGCTAATGATACGGAGAAAGAAGATCAAATTGCTTATTTTTGATGTAGAAACAGCCGAAATTGTCAAATGGATAAATTAACACACTACCGGCAAATACTTCGAGATTTAGTAACAGAGTATGGTAGCTATAAGCCCTCTTACGGTGAGATTGAAACGGAAGTTCTCATCGACCAAACCGAAAATCATTTTCAATTACTCCGTGTAGGGTGGTTAAATGGTACTCGTGTGCATGGACTGACTTTACATTTCGATCTCATTAATGATAAAATCTGGATTCAGCGAAATGGTACGGATCGAGAAATTACAGACGAACTGATGGAAGCAGGCGTACCTAAAGAAGATATTGTCTTAGCCTTTCATCCTCAAAATGTACGCCAATACACAGGCTTTGCCGTTTCCTGAACGTCTTGCCCACTAATCGCGTTTATTAATCGTCATTCCGACCCTCTGCTACATCGGCAGAGGGTCATTTTTTGCCAATTTATGAAGCCTTTCGTTTTGCTGTTACTGTCTCTTTTTGCCTTTTCTTGTGATAATTCGGCCCCGCAAACAGCCGCTAAACCCGTTTATTTCGACGTAGCCGGGTATGTGAAAAGTCAGATTGAAACGCTGTCGGCGCGGAAGCCGGTGGTGGCTAAGGATGCCCGAATTGGTGGTCAAACCAATAAGCAGGCAACGCCCAACATCGACTGGGCAAAGGAACTGGAATTGTTCATACAGGCCGACATCAACAAGCCCGCTTTCCGCAACAGCTACACCATTGCCCGGCCCGATTCGCTGACGTATCAATATACCCTGAAACCCACCGAAGAACAATTGACAGTGCGGGCTTTAACGGTGAAATTAGATCCAAAAACGCGCCAGCCCGCCCAAATCACGGCCCTTTTAAAGTCAGAAAACCGTCTGTATGAATCGGAAAGGCGGTTATTGCTCGAAAGTGGTGTCGATGGAAGAATCCAGCATTACCGGGTCGAAGGGTTTCAGCAATTAGCCTATTTTGACCGGAATGAGTTTCGGGTTGAGGGGAGGGTTGGGGCGCGGTAAGGAAATAAAAAACCAACGTTGGCAGAGTTTACTCTATTTTTCATTGATTAGCAAGGTGATAAGGCCCGCAAGGAGGGCAGGCACGGCAAAAGCGATGAAGTTTGCCGACAGTGACCAGCCTAAACCAATGAGAATACCCCCCACGAGCGGCCCGACAACGGCCCCAATCCGGCCGGCACCGACGGCCCAGCCCACCCCCGTTGCCCGAATGCGGGTTGGATAGAGTTTGGCCGCCAGCGAGTACATTCCGACAAAACCACCCTGCACCCCAAAGCCAATCAACCCGAACAAGACCAGGACCCATACGGAGCCGCTACTGAAACCAAACCCGACCATAAGCAGGGCCGTAGCGATCAGAAACCCACAAATGACGCGCTGCAACCCCAGCCGGGCCGACAAATACCCCTGAGTGATGATGCCGAAAAATGCCCCCAAATTAAAAACTGTGCCCGCATAAATAGCCAGATTCAAGGCTAAACCCGCGTTGGACGCTAATTTAGGAATCCACATCGTCAGAAAATAGAGCGTAGCAAACGACAGGAACAGGGCGGCCCACAACAGCAGCGTGGCCGTGCGCCGATTGCCCACAAACAACTCCCGAACAACCGCTTTCGACGTGTCGGTTTGCGTGGCAGGCAGTTCCGTCAGGATTGCATTGCCCATTTTTTGCAAAATCTGGTTCGCTTTCAGGAGGGCGTTTTTGGGGCGCGATTTCAACAGAAAATCCAGCGATTCGGACAGGAAAAAATAGATGATTGGCAAGGTGGCAAGCGTTGACAAGCCCGCCGTGAGGAACATGATTCGCCAGCCGTATTCGGGAATGATCCGGGCGGCCACCATCCCCGACAACACAGCTCCAATGGGGTAGCCCGATATGGCCAAACTGACCCAAAAATCTTTAGTGCGAGGGGGAGCGTATTCGGCGGTGAGAGTGGCCGTGGTAGCCAGCATACTACCAATACCCAACCCGCTCACAAACCGGGCCAGCACCAGCATCGGCACCGATTGCACATATTGAGTAGCCAAAACACAACTTCCCATCAGCACCGCCGACAACAAAATCATGCGCCGACGGCCAATAATGTCGGCCTGAGAAGCCAGAAACATGGCTCCAACAGCCATGCCCAACAAACCAACGCTGAAGACTAAACCGAGGTCGGTGGGCATAATAGACCACTCTTTTGCAATGGCCGGAGCCGTGTACGAAATCACCATCACATCCATGCCATCGAGCATGTTCATCAGAAAACAGACGAGAATGGTAGCGTACTGGAGCCGGGTAATGGGGAGGCTATCGGATATGGCAGGGGCAGCAAGCATAGGTTCGGTTACGGGGGTTTGTTCATTCCTACAAAGCACCTGTTTCATTTCAGGTACTTGTTGAGCAAGGCGAAAACTTTACCCAGACTGTGGGGTAACACACCCATCAAATAACCAGCATCCCAGCTTCCAGGGCAGTTTGGTATTTCTCCTTATTGAACTGGTATGCATTGAAGGTTTACTCCTTATCATTGTATCAATAACACATAATGGTAATGAACAAAATCGTCAAAATCATTCTCTGGACTATTCTTGGTCTACTTGTTTTGTTAGTTGGTGCGGGCAGTCTGTTCCTGTATAAAGTCAAAAACGGTTTTCCGGTAACCTACGAAACTGATAAGCCAACCATCAATTTCCCCGCCGACCAACCGGCTATTCTGATCTTCTCCAAGACAACGGCCTTCCGGCACGGCGAGTCCATTGATGCCTCAAAACCCATTTTTCAGGAGATGGCCAGACGCAACAATTGGTTTGTTTATGAAACCGAAGAAGGGGGCGTTTTCAACCCCGAACAATTGCGAAAGTTCAAAGCGGTGATCTTTAATAACTCCACCGGCCCGGTGCTCGATGAGGAGCAACAGCAGGTTCTGGCTCAATACGTGGAAGCAGGTGGTGCGTTGATCGGTATTCATGGAGCTGGCGATAACTCGCATAGGTGGCCGTGGTATGAGACAAATTTGCTCGGCACCCAGTTTTCGCATCATCCCCTCAACCCGCAGTTTCAAAAAGCTGAAGTGCAGGTAGAAACCGCCGTTGATTCGACGCTGACTCAAAAGCTACCCGCTTCGTGGACACATGAGGATGAATGGTATGTATTTTTCGGCCAGCCCAAAGGCGTAAAAATTATCTCCTATATCAACGGCGATAAGATTATTCCTAACGGCAACATGCTCTGGATCAAGGATAAAAATTTCGGTATGGGTAAGTATCACCCGGTAGCCTGGTATCGGACGGTGGGAAAAGGGAAGACGTTTTATACGTCGATGGGGCATAGCGGGGCCGTTTGGCAGGATGCCCAATTCGTGCGGCTGGTGGAAAACGCCATCCGGTGGGCGCAGTAGTAGGGGTGTCTGTTCGTTGCGAGGATTTTATAAACGCTGATTTAATCTTAGAATGCTGGTAGTCCGTGCTTTAGTGGATAGTTGACCTTTAACGATACTACGAAGATGAAACCATCAAGACGAAATTTTTTGCAGTCGCTTGGAGTAGGTGTGGCCGGTTTGAGCGTGTCGCCCGTAGCTGCTATTGCTGGGGGTTCGACCCCTCCCAAAGTCGTTAAGAAACCAACGGGCGACGAGCAACTCCTGTTTGTGGGCGACAACATTGCCATTGCCAACACGGAACATGGCAAAGTCCGTGGGTTCATTCTGCGCGGCATTCACCAGTTCTTAGGCGTACCCTACGGGGCCGACACGTCGGGGAAGAACCGGTTTATGCCCCCCCAAAAACCCACTGCATGGACCGATATTCGCCCGGCTTTGTGGTGGGGAAACTCCGCCCCCCAGATCATGGAAAAGCGGTATGCCAACACCTATGCCTCGTTTGTTGACCACTGGAATTACGACGATGTATCAGAAGACTGTCTGAAAGTAAACGTCTGGACACCAGCTTTGGATACCCAAAAACGCCCCGTTGTGGTTTGGCTGCATGGGGGCGGGTTCGTGAACGGGAATGCTGTGGAACAAGACGGCTATCATGGCGAAAACCTGGCCCGGCAGGGCAATGTGGTTTTCTGTTCGCTCAATCACCGGCTTGGTTCGTTGGGTTACACGCACTTGAAAGCCGCTGGGGGTCATGCGGCATCGGGTAATGTGGGTAATCTGGATATGGTAGCGGCCCTTGAATGGGTGAAAAACAACATCGCTAATTTTGGTGGCGACCCCAATAACGTCACCATCATTGGTCAGTCGGGGGGCGGGGCCAAAGTAACCACGCTGATGAATATGCCCTCGGCCAAAGGGTTGTTTCATAAAGCTGTGGCCTTAAGCGGCAGTTCGCTGGCTGGCACCAACAAAGAATATGCCGAAAAATTGGGCCTGAAAGTGATGGAGGAGGCTGGCCTGAAACCCGGCGAAATTGACAAACTCCAGCAGATTCCCTGGCGGCAATACATCGACATTGCCAACCGGGCGGTTGAAAAAATGGCCGACGAAGCCAAACGGATGAACATTCAGCGGGGGGGCTATTCGCCGGTTGCCGATGGCGAATCAATGAACGGGGGAGCGTTTTTCAGTGACCCCAACCATTTCTCGGCCAACATTCCGCTGATGATCTGCTCCACGTTTCATGAGCAAAGCCCAAACCGAACCGATGCTGCCTTAGAAAGCATTTCGCTGGCCGAGGTAAAAGAAAAAGTGAAGCCCCGCTTTGGCGACAAGGCGGGCGACATTGTGGATGCCTACGCCCGCAATTTCCCTAAGGCTCGCCCCATCGAGATTTGGGCCTTGGTGGTCTCCAATCGCAAAAACGCCGTTGCAGCCGCCGACGCGAAGGTTTCGCAGCAAAAAGCACCCGTTTATGTGGCCTGGTTTGGTTGGCAACCGCCCCTGTTCGACAACCGGATGCGGGCGTTCCACTGCGACGATATTTGTTTCTGGTTCTACAACACCGACCTCATGCTGACCCACACGGGTGGGGGCAAACGGCCCCGTGCGTTGTCAGAAAAGATGGCTGGTGCCTTCCTGAACTTCATGAAAACCGGCAACCCCAACGGTGGTGGTCTGCCCAATTGGAAACCATACACCGCTCAAAACGGCGAGACCATGATTCTGGATGACACCTCCGCGCTGGTCAACGACCCCGACCGCGAAGCCCGGAAGGCGTTGGTGTAAACCGTGGAAAGGTGATCCTACTAGTAAAACAAATTATGTACTGACATTCTCGTTACGTCCCGACTTTTCATCGTCTAAGTTAGTAGAGTACTCCCAAATCATACAAGATTAGTGGTGTATTCTACTAACCCATAAGATAAGAACGGGCCTTCCGTAACGATGAAACAGTTTTTAGTGTTGTTGATGGTCGCCTTGACCAGCCTGCGACCGTCGTATGCCGTTACCAACGGAGCGGCAAATGCAGGCAAAGTAATAGACGATAAGTTGGAAGCCTGGGCAAACCTGCCCCCCGTTTTTTTCTGTGGAGAAGCCGTGCCCGTTCACGAGGAGGTTGTTGCCCGTCGGTTGGTATCGGCGTTGGTGCAAAGATCCAGCTACAATCAGGCTCTATACGAGATTCGCCAACGGGCGGCCTCGTTTTTCCCGCTTATCGAGCCAATCATGGAGCGGTACAAAATCCCTGCTGATTTCAAATATTTGCCGTTGGTAGAGAGTTCGCTACGCGGCAAGGCGGTGTCGCGTTCCGGGGCTATGGGCTATTGGCAACTAATGCCTGCTACGGCCCGAGAATTGGGCTTAACCGTTGAAAATCAGAATGATGAACGGCAGCACCTGCTGAAATCGACCGACGCAGCCTGCCGGTATTTGCGCTTTCTGCACAATCGGCTTGGCTCGTGGACATTGGCGGCTGCTGCCTACAACAACGGCATCGGCAACCTCCTGTCAAGCATTAAGCGGCAACGCGAATCCGATTATTATTACCTCCATCTGAACGCTGAAACCGGCAAATACCTTTACCGGATCATTGCCTTCAAGGAGTTGTTCGATAATTATGCCAGTTACCGGCCCGTGCTGCCGCTCGATGTCTGGAAAACTCTCAGTGAGCCGCTTGAGAATATAACACCGGCAATGTTGGATGAAGATAAGCCCCTGCTCGCCGAGTCGATGATTGTTACCGAAACGGAATTGGCTGCCAATGCGCCTGTTCTTGCAAACCCAGCCACGGCCAAACGCCAACAGGAAACCCCATTGCCGAATGCTGCCGATGTGTTTCGGGGGGGTATAAAAGCGCGGTTGGCCGAGGCTGGCGTGCTGAAACGGGGGCAGGTTTGGGTTTTTCACCTCACCCGCGATGGCATGGCCGATGGCAAAACGGTCGATCAGGGCGATGTGCTTTATGCCATAGTTGAAGATATCGACCCCAAACTGAACAAGGTGTTCCTGCGGGGCGACAAACTCTATTCAAAAGAAAACAGGGAAACCTATACTATGGCACTCTCGGCAGTAGATGCCTCAACCGGGCGAATCGGGATCAGTTTGCCCGATATGGAGCAGGTGAAAGCAGGCTGGATTTCCACCTGGAAAGTACTTTAATCGAACTATACCACTTTCCACCTTGTTCTCGTTGAGTCTATGTTCAACCAAACCAAACAAGTGTGCTGAATCAAAGAAATGAGTTTTGTAACTGGCTAAGAATAAGCATTTTCATAAGTTGTCTTATTGCATTTTCTTCAGTTCAGGCTCAGAAGTCACGAGTAAAGCCGGTCCTCGCCGGACGAATGCACTTCAGTGGCGAAATGGTGCCAACGGAGCAGGCGGCTGTCTCCCTGAAATTAGCAACAGCTCTGGCCAATAGTGGTGGTTATCTGAAACATGTGAGTGCCCTCAAACAACGTTCGCAGCCGTATTTCGCCGTTATTGAGCCGATTCTGGCTAAACATAACGTCCCCAACGATTTCAAATATTTGCCCCTGATCGAGAGTAACTGGAAAGCTGATGCCGTTTCGACCGCTGGTGCCGTGGGCTATTGGCAGTTTATGGATGAGACCGCCCGCGACATGGGTCTCAAAATCGACGGTCCCGCCGATGAACGTAAAGACCTGCGCAAATCGACTGAGGCTGCTGCCCGCTATATCAAGTTTCTGTATAAAAAATTAGGCTCGTGGACGCTCGTGGCGGCTGCCTACAATGGGGGAGTCGGCATGATTCAGAACAAAGTGCGCAAGGCGGGCCACCGCGATTATTACGCCCTGACACTGAACGAAGAAACTGGCTATTACCTCTACCGTGCATTGGCCATGAAAGAGTTGTTCAACCGGGCGGGTTTCTATGCGAACAGGGCCGACGGTGGTTTGCTGGCTTCGTCCGGCAATCCCTATGAGCAGGAACGCGAACAGGCCCGACGCATGGGGTGGCTCAACGACACCGAACCCGAACTGACAGGCACACCCATCGAGAGCGACCCTTTTGCCACGACCCGCCCCGAAGCCGCCGTGATGGATAGTGTGTTGGTGCGGCTCCTGTCGGACAACAGCAAGTCGGTCAGCAATGAGTTTTCCGGCGACGTGACCGCCAAATTACTCAAAGCAGGCAAACCCAAAGTGGGCGAACGCTGGGCTTTCAAACTCACGCAGAACGTGACCATTGCCGAAGACGAATTCAAAGCGGGCGATGTTTTGTATGCTCTAGTAGACGACGTCGACGCACGGGGCGTCGTTTATTTGCGGGCTACAAAAATGGTTTCGTCGGTTTCCAAGGCGATTGTTCCCGTAACGCTTTTGGCTGTGAACCCAAACACGGGGCTGGCTGGCATTTATCTCCCCAAAACAACCAAAGTCGATTGGGAAGTGAGCTGGAAAGTGCAATAGGATTCAGCGGGTGGCACTGAACTGCCCACCAGCCCGAACATTGGCTCCTTTTCGTTTTTGTATATCGTCGCCCAGATCGGCGCGGGCTTTTTCGGCCAGGGCCTCCAATTCGTTTTTCAGTTCGGGATATTGCTTGCTTACGTCGTAGCGTTCGCCGGGATCATGACGGAGGTCATACAGGCCCGCTTCGGTGCCGTGGTTTTCCGTATTTTGGCCCCGCAAGCCGTTCATTCCCAGTGGGTAGCCTTCGTCGCGCCGACCGGGGTGGGCAAACACTAATTTGAAATTTTCCCGCCGAACAGCCTCTAAACTATTGGCGCGGTAGTAATAATAAAACTCCTTTCGGGGTGGATGACTCTCGTCGCCTTTGAGCAAAGCCAGTGCGTTTACCCCGTCGATGGGCCGCTTGGGGAGTCTGGCTCCGCACACGCTGGTAATAGTCGGCAACAGGTCGAGGGTGGTTAGAAGCTGGTTGCAAACCCGGCCCGCTGGCACCATGCCTGGCCACCGAATCAGGCACGGCACGCGATGCCCCCCTTCGTAGGTTGTTCCCTTCCCCTCCCGAAATCCTCCCGACGAACCGGCATGATCGCCGTAGGTCAGCCACGGGCCGTTGTCACTGGTGAAAATGACCAGTGTGTTCTTGTCTAAACCGTTGGTTTTAAGTGTGTTCATCACCTCGTTCACCGACCAGTCGATCTCCTGCATCACATCGGCATAAAGACCTTGCCCGGTTTTCCCCCGGAACCGGGCCGATGCTGCAATCGGTACGTGGGGCATCGAATGCGGAAAATATAGGAAAAAGGGCTTACCCGTTCGGTGTTTGTTGATGAATCCAACGGCCCGTTCGGTGAGTCGTTTGGTTAGTTGATCCTGGTCGGCAATGGTGCGGATGGTGTCCACCGGCGAGTCTCCGTCGATCATCGGCAGCAACGGGAAGCGGCCTTTTTGCCCCGACGTGGCTGGCGTTCCTTCGTCATTCACGGGCCACATATCGTTGGAGTAGGGGAGTCCGAAATACTCGTCGAAACCCTGTTGGCGGGGTAAAAAGTCGGGGTGATGGCCGAGGTGCCATTTGCCAAATGCGCCAGTTGCATAGCCGCGTTCGCGGAGGAGTTCGGCCAATGTTTCTTCGTCGGGATGCAGCCCATTGGTGGCCCAGGGCATCAGCGCACCCGACAAACTCAGGCGGTTAGGATAACAACCCGTCAGCAGGGCCGCCCGCGACGCGGTGCAAACGGCTTGCGTGGTCAGAAAGTTGGTGAACCGGGTGCCTTCACTGCCCAGCCGGTCAATGTTGGGCGTGGTATAGCCCAATGCACCATAGCACGACAAATCGCCATAGCCCATATCGTCCATAAAAATCAACACTACATTCGGAGGCCGTTTCGGGGCTGTTGGGCTGATTAATACGGTGGACACAATCAGCAAAACGAGCAGCGATAGGAGGGAGGAAGCAGGTTTAAGCAACATGGCGTTATTTGGAAGAGGTATTTAGAAAGGCCGGTCTCCTGGCAATTTGGGCACTTCAAATGCCTGGTTTAGCGGCTCAATAAAATCAAGCAATTCTTTTTGTCCGGCCCGGCTCGAAGCCGATGTGATGAACATTTGGGGGATTTCCTCCCAACCCATTTCCTGCAAAGCGGCCTTATAACGATCCTGCATCATTTGCTGCCCACCCGACTTGATCTTCTCTGTTTTGGTAAACACCAGTACAAATGGAATCCCCTGTTCGCCCAGGCGGGTGATGAAATCGAGGTCGATTTTTTGGGGAGCAATTCGCCCGTCAATCAAGACAAATGTGCAGAGCAAATTGGGGCGGGTGGTCAAATAAGCGTCGATCATGCGGGCAAACCCGGCGCGGGTTCCCTTGCCTACCTGCGCGAATCCATAGCCCGGCAAATCGACCAGATACCACTCTTTATTAATGAGAAAGTGGTTAACAAGCTGGGTCTTGCCCGGCGTTCCCGACGTTTTGGCCAGCCCATGCCGACTCACCAGCATATTGATCAGCGACGATTTCCCGACGTTGGAACGGCCAATAAAGGCATATTCGGGTTTGTCGGGACGGGGGCATTTGTCCAGATCGGTATTACTAACGAGAAATTCAGCGGATTTAACTTGCATGTTGACTACAGGATTGACACTGTTGCAAAGTTACGGGCTTCGCATCATTATGCTACGCTATCATTAAGTACTCTTGCCTTCGTTGGCTCCAGGTGGTGGTCAATGTGAAAGGCGGTGAAGTAGGCCATCTCGCGGGCGGTGAGCATCCCAATAGCGGGGTGCGGAATCAGGTAGGTTTCCAGTTCTTCCTCTGTCCAGTTGGCGAGGGAATCGGCTACAGCCTGATGCACCTGACCATACCGCTCCATTAAAGCCGCCCGGTCAGTAAGGTCTTCAGGGCGGGCACTCATGTTGGCCGGGGCTTTGATTCCGGTAGCAGACAGGCCATTTTTGTAATCGGCCTGCAACTGTTCATAGGAGCGCGACGGTTGGGTCGCTTGGCCAAACTGAGCCAGAAACTCACGCGGGCCACCCAACACCCGTGCTACAGGCCGCGCTGTCAGATACAGGTGTTGAAGATGCTCTGCAACCGACCATTTATCGTTGGCCAACGGTTTGGAAAAATCGGCATCGGAGAGGGGTTCGGCAAAAGTAACGAACGCCTGACAGCGGTCGGCAATGTGTTGTTGTAGTTTGGGAATTGTCATGTGAATTGTTGGCAGGTTTTAAGAAGACCCACCAGTTGGCAAGCCTTTACCAAAAGTAGTACCTTTGTCTAAAGAGTGAAAGAGCGAAAGAGTGAAAGAGTGCCTATCGGCGCATCTTTGGCTTTCCACAACTTCGTCTCCTCACACTTTCGCTCTTTCACTCTATGTCTCTCAAACAACAAATAGACGCTGATATTAAGCAGGCCATGCTCGCCCGCGAAACCGACCGACTCCGTGCCCTTCGCGCCATTAAGTCGATGATTTTGATTGATGAAACCAAAGAAGGTGCCGGTCCCGATGGTCTTAAGCCTGAAGAGGAACTGAAACTGCTCACTAAAGCCGTGAAGCAGCGCAAAGACTCCGCCGATATTTTCCGTCAGCAAAACCGCGCCGATCTGTTGGCTACCGAAGAAGCCGAAATCGCCGTCATCGAGAAATACCTGCCCAAGCAGCTAACGGAGGAAGAAATACGTGCCAAACTTCAGGAAATCATTACCCGCGTGGGTGCCAAAGCCCCCTCCGACATGGGCAAAGTGATGGGTGTAGCTACCAAAGAACTCGCCGGTCTCGCCGAGGGAAAAGTGGTTTCGACACTGGTTAAAACACTTTTACAATGAGTGAAAGAGCGAAAGCGTGATCAACCGTTCGCCAATCACGATTTCGCTCTTTCACTCTTTCACTCTTTCACTCTTTCACTTGAAGACCCTCGACATTCTTATTCTCGTGCCGCTGATTTGGGGAGCCTGGAACGGCTACCGCAAAGGTTTGTTGGTGGAGATTATCGCCGTGATTGCGTTTGTGGTGGCAATGGTCGTCGGTCTCAAGTTTCTGGGATTTGGCATTGATTTGTTGTCGCCTTACATCAGCCGCGATCTGGCCCGGAAGTTTTTGCCCTGGTTAGGCTTCTCGTTGATTTTTTTTCCGGTCGTGTTCATGATCAACCGCATGGGCTATTCGCTGCGGCAATCGCTGCGGCAAACGCTACTCGGCAGTTTTGACCGGCTGGCGGGGGCCGCAGTGGGCATCTTTACGTGGGTGTTTGGAATTAGTGTGTTGTTCTGGCTGTTCAGTTATATGGGCGTTCAGATGCCCCCCCAACAAACCAAAGATACCCGTTTATACCCCCTGATTCGGCCCATTGCCCCCAAAGTAATGGACGTGGCTGCCGTATGGGTGCCAAAGGGATTAGAGGCAGGAAAAAGATTCAATGAAACAGGACATCCGTAAACTTACAGCCGGGCAACTCAAAGACTGGTTCACGCAGAATGGCGAACAGGGCTTTCGGGCCAAACAGGTGCATGAATGGCTTTGGAAAAAGTCGGCGCACACGTTTGGGCAGATGAGCAACCTGTCGTTGCCCCTGCGCGAGAAACTCGAAGGTGCGTTCGACATTCGCCCGCTGACTGTTTCGACCGAGCAACGCAGCAACGATGGCACCATTAAATCGTCGTTTCGGCTGTTCGATGGCAATTTGGTGGAGGGTGTCTTGATTCCGTCACTTCGTAGCGATGATCAGGATCGGATGACGGCCTGCGTGTCGAGTCAGGTGGGGTGTTCGCTGACCTGCAAGTTTTGCGCGACTGGCTACATGGATCGGAAGCGCAATCTCGACGCGGCTGAGATTTACGATCAGGTGGTGGCCATCGACCGGCAGGCCAAAACTAACTTCGACGCGCCCCTCACCAACATTGTCTATATGGGTATGGGCGAGCCGCTTTTAAATTATAAAAACGTGTTGGAGTCGGTGGATCGGATCACCTCGCCGGATGGCCTGAATATGTCGCCGAAGCGGATTACGGTTTCCACGGCGGGCATTGCCAAGATGATCAAACAATTGGGCGACGACGAAGTGAAGTTTAACCTCGCGCTTTCGCTGCACGCGGCCAACGACCAGAAACGCGATCAGATTATGCCGATCAATGAGAGCAACTCGCTTGATAACCTGGCCGAATCGCTGACTTATTTTTACAGAAAAACCGGCACCCGCGTTACGTTTGAATACATTGTTTTCTATAATTTCAACGATACCTTGCAGGATGCCAAGGAGTTATGGGAGTTCACGAAGCGTGTACCGGCCAAAGTCAACATCATTGAATATAACCCGATTGCCGAAGCCAACTTCACCAACACCGACCCGCAAACCCTCGACAAATTTGCCAGCTTCTTAGACAGCCGGGGTGTCATCGTGAACGTGCGCCGGAGCCGGGGCAAAGACATCGACGCAGCCTGCGGGCAATTGGCCGGGAAGAACGTGTAGAAATCGCACCGGCGCACCGGCATATTTGCGTCTCTACTTTTGTAGGCAAATGGGTAATTACGTTGTAAATTGTCGCCAAACCAGCGCGTACCGATTGACCTGTTCCCCTTTATGTTTGAATCCCGCATCGACCTACAAAACCTGACGGACACCGTAGCCGCCATCCGCACCGAAATTGGCAACGTCCTCGTCGGTCAACAACAAACCCTCGACCTGCTTTTAACCGCCCTCCTGGCCGACGGACATGTGCTGCTCGAAGGAGTGCCAGGGGTAGCTAAAACCCTCACCGCCAAGCTGTTGGCTCGGACCATTTCGGTGGGGTTCAGTCGCATTCAGTTCACGCCCGACATGATGCCCTCCGATGTGTTGGGCACGTCTGTGTTTCAGCCCAAAACGGGCGAGTTTGTCTTTCGGCAGGGTCCCGTTTTTTCGAACATTGTGCTGATTGATGAGATCAACCGCGCCCCGGCCAAAACGCAAGCCGCTTTGTTCGAGGTGATGGAAGAAAGGCAGGTGACAAACGATGGCACCACCTACCAACTCGATGCACCGTTTATGGTGTTGGCCACCCAAAATCCGGTGGAACAGGAAGGAACCTACCGACTCCCCGAAGCCCAGTTGGATCGTTTTCTGTTCAAAGTCGTAATCGACTACCCCGAACAGGACGACGAGATTGCCATTTTGCGAGGCCATCACCAACGCCGAAATCTCAAAGAAGCCATTGATGCCGTGCAGCCTGTTCTGACAGCCAGCCAGTTAGCTGACCTCCGGGCCAGTGTGCAACAGGTGCATGTGGAAGATAATCTGTTTGATTACATCGCCAAAATTGTGCGCGATACCCGCGCTAACAAGTCGCTTTATTTGGGAGCCTCGCCCCGTGCGTCGGTGGCGTTGCTGAACAGCGCGAAAGCGTTGGCCACGCTCCGGGGGCGCGACTTTGTGACTCCCGAAGACATTCAATTGTTGGCCGGGCCAGTGTTACGGCACCGGTTGATTCTGACCCCCGAACGCGAAATGGAAGGCGGCACCGCCGATGAAGTCATCGGGCAAATTGTGCAAAAGATCGAGGTGCCACGATGAGTTGGTACGAGGACATATTGATAGTGGTTGAGCCGTAGGAAAACCGAAATTCATTCCGCCTGATTAAGAAAAGAATAGTATTTATTTGTTGGGTGCAATTTGTCCGAACCAATTGCAATAGCCAACTTGCGGTTTAATCTCATTTTCTCACCCTATCTTGTTCTGACGTACACGCTATGCGGATTCTACGTGCATTGTTTTTCTGTTTACTAATGATTGGCCTCGTGTGGGCACTGAACCGCCCCTGGGGACCGGCTCCTGCATTTGGGCCACTGTTAAGCCCATTCACGGGTTTGTGGCAAAACGCCGAAAATGCGGTCGGTTTGTCGGCCAATGCCGATGTAGAAGTTGATGGAACCACCCAACCTGTTACCGTGCATTATGACGAGTATGGCGTTCCGCATATTTTCGCCCAGAACGATGCCGATGCTTATTTCGCTCAGGGTTACGTAACAGCCCGCGACCGGCTCTGGCAAATGGAGTTTCAAACGCACGCGGCTGCGGGTCGGCTCACCGAAATTGTGGGCGACCGCGCTCTTGAAACGGACCGTTTCAACCGTCGAATGGGCATGGGCTTCGGAGCCGAACGTGCCGTGAAAATGATGATGGCAGACCCAACTTCCCGCCTGGTAGTTGAAGCGTATACTGCCGGTATCAATGCCTATGTTAAGTCGCTGAAACCGGCCAACTACCCGATTGAGTACAAGATTTTGGGATACGCTCCTGAACCCTGGACCCCCATTAAGTGTGCCTATCTGCTCAAACTTATGACCAGTACACTGGCAATGGGAGCCGATGACCTCCGCATGACTAATATTCTCCGCAAATACGGCGCGGGTGTGGTCGCAGACCTTTTTCCAGATTATCCAACGCTCGAAAGTCCCATTGTCCCGGCTGGTACGAAGTGGGATTTCAAGGCGTTGCCCGTTCCGGCTACCCCCGCCGATGCCGCCGTGCAGAAGCAATTACTCGCCCGCACTGCTCACTCGTTCGATGCCGGGCTGGTGCAGCATGACCCATCAATTGGGTCGAACAACTGGGCCGTTAGTGCTGAAAAATCAGCAACAGGCTACCCGATTCTGGCTAACGACCCGCACCTTCAACTGAGTTTACCGTCGATCTGGTACCAGATTCAGATTGTTACGCCCACCATGAACGTTTGTGGGGTGTCGCTGCCGGGGTCACCGGGAGTCACCATTGGCTTTAATCAGAAAGTGGCCTGGGGCGTTACCAACGTAGGGGCTGATGTGCTTGACTTCTATAGCATCAAGTTCAAAGATGCCGCTCAAACGGCCTATTGGCATGATAATCAGTGGAAGCCAACCACAGCTCGAATTGAACGGTATAAACTAAAAGGCAAGCCCGATGTGCTCGATACAGTTCGTTACACCCATCATGGTCCGGTGGTCTATTCAACGGGCCAAAAAGCACTTAGGCCCAATATTCCAACTGGCCACGCGGCTCGCTGGATTGCCCATGAAGCCGCTAACGATCTGCGTTGCTTTTACCTGCTGAATCGTGCCCAAAACTATGCCGACTACCGGCAGGCTCTGACACACTACGCAGCTCCTGCTCAGAACTTTGTGTTTGCCAGCGTCGATAAAGACATTGCCATTTCGCCCAATGGCAAGTACCCGCTCAAGTGGAAAGATCAGGGTAAATTCATTCTGGATGGTACAAATCCCGCCTACGACTGGCAGGGCTGGATTCCCGCCGACCAGAACCCAATCGTGAAAAACCCAGCCCGTGGATTTGTGAGTTCGGCCAATCAATTCTCGACCGATAAAACTTATCCGTATTACCTAAACTGGCAATTTGCCCCCTCAGAGCGTGGTCGGCGAATCAACGAACGGCTCACAGCCATGAAGGGTGCGACAACTGATAGCCTGCGAATGCTCCAGAACGATAACATGAACCTGCGCGCTGTGGATGCGCTGCCGAGCATGCTCACGCTTGTTCAAATGCAAATGCTCCGGGGCGATCAGGTTGCGGCTTTGGAAATGGTGAAAAAATGGTCGCGCCGGAACGATGCCGACGAGATTGCTCCCACCATTTTCACACTCTGGACGGAGAAGTTAATGGAAGCCATCTGGAAAGATGAGTTCGACGGGGGCGATACATTGCCCATGCGTAACCCCAGTTTCGACCGGACATTGCTTATGCTCAAGCGTGATACGGCGGCTCGTTGGTTTGATAATGTCAAAACCCCCGCTCGTGAGTCAGCCAAAGACGCTGTCACGAATAGTTTGAAAGCGGCTTGCGATTCATTAACACGGGCACATGGGCCACTAAGCCCACTCTGGGCCTGGGCAGGTCACAAAAGCACAGATGTTCGGCACCTGATACCGGGTCTGGATGCATTCAGTGCTATGGACGTAATGAATGGAGGAGGCAGTTCGGTGGTAAACGCCACCACCGCCCGGAATGGCCCCTCGTGGCGCATGGTGGTGGCATTGGGTCCAACGCCCAAAGCCTACGGAGTATATCCTGGCGGGCAATCGGGCAATCCTGGCAGTTCTGGTTACCAAAGCCTATTAGAGGCATGGCGCACAGGCCAACTCAATGAATTGGTTTATCTCCAGTCGGCTACTGAAACACATTCTAAGTTAAAATATTCAATCACACTGAAATGATTCCAACGCTCATTATTGCTGTTCTAAGCGCGATAGCGCAGGTTTTTCTACCGTGGTGGGTCATTGCTCCTATTGCCTTCATTGTCTGTTTTTGGCAAAGCGACACGGCTGGTAAAGCCTTCCTTGGCGGTACTGCCAGTGTTACATTGGTTTGGGCCGCTTATGTGGGGTTTCTGAATTTTCAAAACCAGGGTGTTCTGGCAGCCCGCATGGGCGAATTGTTGTTTAAGATGCCTAATAATCCGGGTCTGTTGCTGACCATAACTCCCCTAATTGGCGGTGTTGTTGGTGGTGTATCGGGTTTAGCGGGTTTCTATGTCCGGCAGGTAGTGTCGCCCCGACCTGTTCCACAACGGGTATGACATCCCTGGAAAAATCCGTAGCTTTGTTCTAAAATCTGTAATAAACCATTTAATTACCAACTCGTGAAGAATGCCTCCCTGGTGCTGAACATAGTTTTAGCCATTGCCGTAGCCGTACTATATTACCTGCACTTCAAAGATCGCCAACCTGCCGAAGCAGCAGTTAAAACGCCAACGGAAGTCAAAGCGAAACCTAATGTTTATGTAAACGTAGATTCGTTGCTGACTAAGTATGAATTTTTCAAAGACACTCAAAAGGTGTTGGAAAGCAAAAAATTCCAGTTAGAGAATGAACTGGCGACGAAAGGCCGGAACCTGCAAAATAAAGCGGCCTTCTTCCAGCAAAAAGCCCCAACCATGACAATGGAACAGGGTCGGGCTACGGAGGCAGCACTTCAGAAAGAGCAGCAGGAGATTGTTCAGTATCGCGATCGGGCAGCGCAGGGCCTGGCTATGGAAGAGCAGAAGAAAAACGAAGAACTTTACAACAAGATTTACGAGTATCTCAAAAAATACAACGCTCAAAACAAATATGAGTTTGTGCTGGGCTACACAAAAGGGGGTGGTATTTTATTTGCTGATACCAACAACGATGTGACCAAAAAGGTGTTGGATGGATTGAATCAGGAGTACAAAGACAAGCAGGCAACACCTGCAAAAAAATAAATGTGCTTACAAATAGTAAAGAGACCCTCATCATACTAACTGATGAGGGTCTCTTTATTTGGCTTGATTTTTGCCACTTATATACCTGCCTAACTGGTTGAGATCCCTTGATAGTTTTTTTTGTGTTTTATTTGCCAAACCTGGCATTATTCTTGGTTTCTATTCCAAAATTTCGGTTTTCACCGAAACGGGCACCCTTTTTGCTAATATATTTGGTAGCTAGTATGATCGTTAGACACGCATAACATACTAACTACAACATCGCTTTGGCATGGCCGG
Organism: Cytophagales bacterium; assembly: GCA_031411995.1. GTDB lineage: Bacteria > Bacteroidota > Bacteroidia > Cytophagales > Spirosomataceae > Rudanella. The sequence continues at coordinate 65,320 of JANOCD010000058.1, read as the reverse complement.
AGGTATGAATTGGGTCCTGAGGCTGTGACACGAAACATACCCCGGCCAGCCGGGCGACCCTTACTAATTGGGTAACTCAGCTTTTAGAAGTAACAACTTGCAGAGGGTCACCCGTCACTTAGTTTATTTCGTCAACAAAGGCGAAACCTCCCCCCACTATTTTTCGTTAGACTATCTACCCGCTCACCATGCTGGCAATTCTGCCTATATTCGCGGCCCAAATCAGCGCGGTTAGCACAGCAGATTGTTCTGCCTTATTCCTGCCCACAACTAAAATGGCATCAGCATCAATCACCAAACAAGTGGATATTCGCAACCGGCGGGCATCCTTTGAGTATAGCTTTCTGGAAACGTTCTCGGCGGGTATTGTCCTGACCGGTACCGAAATAAAGTCGATCCGGCAGGGAAAGGCGAACCTGGCCGAAGCGTATTGCCTGTTCCTGAACGACGAACTGTTTATCAGGAGCATGAATATTTCGCCTTACATGGAGGGCACCTACAACAACCATGACCCCCTCCGCGACCGCAAACTACTGCTTACCAAGCGGGAACTCCGTCGACTCACTGAAAAACTGAAAGATCAGGGCCTGACCATTGTTCCAATCCGCATGTACACCAGCGACCGGGGCTTTGTGAAAGTGGATATTGCACTGGCCAAAGGCAAAAAACTCTACGACAAACGCGACAGTATCAAAGAGCGCGACGTAACGCGGGAAATGCAACGGGAACGGTATTGACCTACTTCAATTCCGCTGCCAGAAACTTCCCGGTATAGCTTCCTTTTGCCTTGGCTACTTTCTCTGGCGTGCCTTCGGCGATTATATAGCCGCCTTTGTTGCCTCCTTCGGGGCCAAGGTCGATGATGTGATCTGACACCTTGATCACATCCATATTGTGTTCAATAATCAGCACTGTATTGCCCTTGTTGGCTAATTTGTTCAATACGTCGAGGAGGTGGGCAATGTCCTGAAAGTGCAGACCTGTGGTGGGTTCGTCCAGAATATACATCGTTTGGCCCGTGTCTTTCTTCGATAGTTCTTCGGCAAGTTTCACGCGCTGGGCCTCGCCACCGGATAAGGTCGTGGCATGTTGGCCAAGCGTAATATAGCCCAAACCAACGTCGTTCAGGGTCGTTACTTTGCGGAGAATCTTGGGTTGCGACTCAAAAAACCCCAGTGCTTGCTCAACCGTCATATCAAGCACATCGGCAATGGATTTACCCTTGAAACGAACTTCCAATGTTTCGCGGTTGAAGCGTTTTGCCTTGCAGGTTTCGCAGGCCACGTGAACGTCAGGCAGGAACTCCATCTCGATCTTTTTCATGCCCGCTCCCTCGCAATCTTCGCAGCGGCCACCCTTCACATTAAACGAGAACCGACCGGGTTTATAGCCCCGGATTTTGGCTTCGGGCAATTCGGCGAATAGCGAACGAATTTCGGAGAACATGCCTGTGTAGGTAGCCGGGTTCGAGCGGGGAGTCCGGCCAATGGGCGACTGATCCACCTCGATCACCTTGTCCAAATACTCCAACCCTTCAACCGACTTGTGCGCCAGCGACTCCCGCTTCGACTTGTAGAAATGCTTGTTCAGCACTGGAAACAGCGTCTCGTGAATCAGCGACGATTTGCCCGAACCCGACACGCCCGTGATCGAAATCATTCGGCCAAGGGGCAATCGCAGGGTTACATTTTTGAGGTTGTGTCCCGTTGCTCCTTTGATAATCAGGAACTTGCCGTTGCCAATGCGTCGCTCCTGGGGCACTGCAATGGCTTGACGACCACTTAGATACTCAGCCGTGGTGCCGCCTTTTCGGATAAATTCCTCCGGCGTACCCGCGCTGACCACATGCCCACCATGCCGACCCGCACCGGGGCCAATGTCGAGAATGTAGTCCGATTCGAGCATCATGTCTTTGTCGTGTTCGACCACCAAAACGGTGTTGCCCAAGTCGCGGAGATTTTTGAGCGAGTCGATCAGTTTGACGTTGTCGCGCTGATGGAGACCGATGCTCGGCTCATCCATAATATACAGAACGCCAACTAATTGGGTGCCAATTTGTGTCGCCAGACGAATGCGTTGAGCCTCGCCCCCCGACAGGGTTTTGAGCGGGCGGTCAAGCGTCAAATAATCCAGACCAATATCTAAGAGGAAGCCAATACGCTTGCGGATTTCTTTCAAAACCTCTTTACCAATCACCTGCTGCCGGTTACTCAGGCGGCTTTCGAGATCAACCATCCACGCCGATAACTCCGAAATGTCCATCCGGGCCAGTTCCGAAATATTTTTGTCAGCAATCTTAAAATAGAGTGATTCTTTTTTGAGCCTTGCCCCCTCACATTCCGGGCAGGGTCTGATTACCATGAAATCTTTGAGCCAGTCCAGAATTTTGTCGGAGCCGTTTTCCTGCTGTCGCTTCAGAAACTTGATGATTCCCTCAAATTTGAAGGATGCACCTTCGCGGGTATCAGTCGCTTTTTTGGGTGGTTCCACGGCCTCCTCATCGGTGCCATAGAGCAGCGCGTTGAGCAGATCTTCGGGGTATTTTTCGATGGGCGTGGTCAGGCTGAGTTTGTGTTTTTTCAGGATCACTTCGATCTCTTTGAAAAACCACAGTTCACGGTATTCACCCAGAGGGGCAATGGCTCCCCGGCTCACACTCAGCTTTTTATCGGGAATAATCGACTCCTCGGTAATCTCTTCTACATGGCCCAAGCCCTGGCAAGTGGGGCACCAGCCATACGGCGAATTGAACGAAAACGAGTTGGGCGAGGGTTCGTCGTAGCTGATGCCCGATTCGGGGTCCATCAGGTTTTGCGAAAAATAAACCAGTTTCGCCCCATCTTCCGAACCAACCAACACCTGAATGGCTCCTTTGCCCTGTTTCAGCGTCGTTTGCACGGATTGGCTAATACGGAACCGCGATTGCCCGTCGCCTTCGTCGCGTTTTGGCACCAGTCGGTCGATCACAATCTCGATGTCGTGGATTTTGTAGCGATCCAACTGCATCTTCGGCACAATCTCCTGAACCACGCCATCGACCCGAACTTTGGTGTAGCCAAGTTTGGCAATCTGCACGAATAACTCCCGATAATGCCCCTTCCTGCTTCGCACAATGGGAGCCAAGAGGGTCAGTTTTTGGCCTTCATATTGGTCGATAATGGAGTCAATGATCTGATCCTGAGATTGTCGCTCCATTTTGCGACCTGTTGCATAGGAGTACGCATCGCCCGCACGGGCGTAGAGCAATCGCAGGAAGTCGTAAATCTCGGTGGTTGTGCCGACTGTGGAGCGAGGGTTTTTGGAGGTGGTTTTCTGCTCGATAGAAATCACCGGGCTAAGTCCGTTGATCTTATCGACATCGGGCCGTTCCATGTCGCCGATAAACGAGCGGGCATAGGCCGAAAAACTCTCCATGTACCGCCGTTGGCCCTCGGCATAAATAGTATCGAAAGCCAGCGACGATTTGCCACTGCCGCTAATACCCGTTACCACCACCAGCTTATTGCGGGGAATGGAAACGTCGATATTTTTGAGGTTATGTTCTCTGGCTCCGAACACATCAATCTGCTCATAACCAGTAAGATCAGTGTTATTCTGGCCACGAGCGGGTTGGATTACCGGCTCTAAGGCTACTTTTTCGTCGATCACGTTGTCAGTCAAAGCGGTTGGCTTATTCTTAACAACAACGTAAAAAAGAGGGGGGTAAGTTTCCCGAAATTGGATTAACTCGTTGGCTTATCCGGCACCGGGGCCGATGCGTGAAACTCAGCGTAGATCCGGTGCATGTAGTCGTCTAACAAGTCCAGAACCCGCTCGCGACTGTCTGATTGCATAATGAGACCCACGTGGTATTCCTTGTTCATTCGCCACCAGATTTCGTCTTCCGTAAACACCGACAGATCAGGCGATTGCTGCCGCGCCAACGATACAATCAAACCCGCATACTGCTGCTTTTCCTGCGGGGGCGTGTAAGGTTGCTCCAGGGCTACGGCGGTTTCTAATTTGGCCCACTCTGCCCACAAATTTACCCCCGATGCTGCCTCAACCAATTCGGCAATGTGCGCTCCACCTACGCGGGAAGCCGTTTCGAGGAAATAAAACTCGCCATCGTGGTCGCCCCGGATAAACTCGGCGTGTGAGGCACTATGCCGCATTCCAAACGCCTTCATCACGGCATCGTTCATCTGGCAAAGGGCCATGGTCTCCGGCGAATCGTAAGGAAGCACCGCCGTGCGAAACACGCCCCCGCCGTGGGCCACTTCCATTGGCGTGGCCAAATATTGACTCGCCCGCGTGAACACTGCCGTGCCATTAACCGACAGTGAATCAACGTGATAGACCTTTCCCGGTTTAAACTGCTCAATTAAAAACTGATGGCGGTTATCGCCCAGACTATGAATCACTTCCCAAGCCTCATCCAGCGAATCGACGCGCCGGATGCCGGTGGTCGAGGCCTCGGAGCGGGGTTTCACGAGCCAGGGGCCTTCGTGAGTTTGCAGAAAGTGGGTGATTGTTTCGTCGTGGAAAAGCGGGCTGAATCCCGGAACCCGGATGCCATCAGAGGCTGCCCGCATCCGCATGGCAAGTTTATCGCGGAAGAACCGGGCGGTAGTTTGGCCCATACCCGGAATGCGAAACGTTTCGCGAATAAGTGCGCCTTTCTCCACGTCGAAATCGTCCAGAGCCACCACCCGATCAATTTTTCGGGAGCGCATGGCGTGAGACAGACCCAGAATCATTTTGTCTAAATTCTCGCTGTCGTTGCTTTCCGAAGGCAGGTAAAACACCTCGTCGATGCACTCGAAAGGCCAGGGTTTATCGGCGTGTTTTTCAACGGTGAGCAGATAAACGGTGTTACCGAGTTCTTTGCAGGCGCGCAGAAACGCTTCGCCCTTAAAATAGGTGGCAATGCAGAGGAAAGACAGTTGAGACATAAACTAGGCGGAAAGGATGATACGCCGAAAGTACAAAGTGAGGAGCGGAATGGCAACAGTTAGAGTTGAGAAGTAAGAATTGGAGAGATTTGTAAACAAAGAAAGCCAGTCAGCAATTGCTAACCAGCTTTCTTTGTTTTGGTGCCGAAGGCGAGACTCGAACTCGCATGTCCGTAAAGACACACGCCCCTGAAACGTGCGTGTCTACCAATTTCACCACTTCGGCAAATCCCTTTGCAAAAGATACTTTTTTTGCTTGGGAGTGCAAATATACGAGATCGCCAGACCGTTTTGCAAGGCTTACGGACGAAAAATTTTACAAATCCACGCCTTCATACATATCAGGTATCTCGACGTTCTGGAAACCAGCCGCTTGCAGGTGGCCCTTCCAGATCAATTGCTTGTCGAGTTCGCCGTGAACCAGAAAAACGGTCTTCACTTTTGCGGGGTCCTGGCAACTCAGAAACTGGAGCATCTCTTTGTAGTCGCCGTGGGCACTGAACGAGTCCATCACGGCCACCTGCGCTTTGACCTCGAAGGTTTCGCCGAAGATTCTCACCTCTTTGTCGCCCCGTTTCAGGGCACCACCGAGGCTAGTTGGCGAAGCATAACCCACCAGTAAAATGGTGTTGCGTGCGTCGTCGATGTTGTTTTTGATGTGGTGTTTGATTCGGCCTGCTTCTGCCATACCCGATGACGAAATGATGATGCAGGGGCCGGGCCGGGTGTTAATTGCTTTAGAATCAGCTACGTCAGAAATGTAATGAAGGTTCTGAAAGTCGAAGGCATCGCCATCTTTGTGGATATAGGCCAGAATTTCGGGGTTGAAACATTCCTCGTTGTCCTGCATCACCCGCGTGGCTTTCACCGAGAGGGGGCTGTCCACATAGACTGGAATTACTGGCAGGCGGCCCTGACTGGATAACTGATCGAGCGCGTAAACAACCTCCTGCGTGCGGTCAACGGCGAAGGCGGGAATGATGAGTTTGCCCCGATTTTTCACGCATGTTTCCTCCACAATTCGGAGCAGGTGTGCCCTCATGTCGGGTTCTGGTTCGTGGAGGGTGGCCCCGTAGGTTGACTCGCAAATGATGTAGTCGGCTTGTGGGAACGGCTCGAACATACGCAGAATTTTGTCGTTGGGTCGGCCAATATCCCCGCTGAAAAACAACTGTTTCTTTTCGGTTCCTTCGGTGATTGTCAGGCTGATGGCTGCGCTGCCGAGCAAGTGGGCTGCGTCCGTATAAAGTACCTCTACTTCGTCGTTCAGCCAGAAGGGTTGGCCGTAGGGGACCGTTTTCATTTGGGCGAGGGCTTTCTCCACGTCAGCCGCTTCATACAGAATTTCGATGAGGGGGCGGCCCTGCCGTTCGCGTCGTTCGTTCACCCGCTTGAGGTCGGTTTCCTGAATATGCGCACTGTCTAAAAGCATAATATTGCATAAATCAGCCGTGGCAGGCGTGCAATAAATTGGCCCCGCGAACCCCTGCCGAACCAAACGCGGAATCAGGCCCGTGTGGTCGATGTGGGCGTGCGACAGCACCACATAATCGACTTCAGACGGTTCGAAATGGAAATTCTGGTTCAGTTCGTCGGTTTCGATGCCCTGGAACAAACCGCAGTCAAGCAAAATTTTGGTGCCTTTAGCGGTGGTAATCAGGTGTTTGCTGCCGGTGACGGTTCGGGCCGCGCCCATGAATTGGATTTTCATGTTAGATTTAGGAGTATGAAATTATTACGTCGGCGATGGGTACAGGTAGTCTTAACCGGGTTGGGGCTGGCTTTGTTGCTTGATTTGCTGTTTCCCATTCGCACCACGGTGCCGTACTCAACTGTGGTTACGGCCTCGGATAGCACGATTATACATGCCTTCCTGAGCCGCAACGATAAGTGGCGAATGTACGCCGAAACCGACGAAATTACGCCTGTCCTTCGCGATGCAATCCTGTTTAAGGAGGACAAATACTTTTTTTACCACCCCGGCATCAACCCAATTTCGCTTGTCCGGGCAATGGGTCGCAACCTGCTGAGGGGTCGCCGAACGTCGGGTGCATCCACGATTACGATGCAGGTGGTGCGTCTTTTGGAACCCCGCGAACGCACTTACGGGAGCAAACTGATCGAGTTTTTCCGGGCCTTGCAGTTGGAAGTACATCTCTCTAAAGCCGAAATTCTGCAACTATATTTGAATTTGCTGCCCTACGGCAGCAACATCGAGGGCATTAAATCGGCCTCGCTGATTTACTTTGGAAAGCCCCCTAAACTGCTCAGTCTGGCCGAGTTAACCACGCTAACTATCATCCCGAACCGTCCGTCGAGTTTGCGGTTAGGGATTCATAATGAGCGAGTTAGGTACGAGCGAAACCGCTGGCTCCGGCGATTTCAGGACAACGGCACGTTTCCAAAAGCGGCTATTGCTGATGCGCTTGCTGAACCGCTAACGGCGCACCGCCGGGCTGCCCCCCAGCAGATGCCTCACCTCGCGCTCCGGCTTGTACGTGAACAAGGTGCAACCCCCATTCTGCGAACCACGATTCGGCCCGCTGTGCAGGCAACCGCCGAGCAGTTGGTACAGAATTATGTGAACCGCGTTCGCGCCTTCAATATTCATAATGCGGCTGTTCTGGTGGTCGATAATCAGACCATGAATGTGCTGGCCTATGTTGGCTCCGCCGATTTTCATAACGTGTTCGATGGGGGGCAGGTGGACGGGGTTCGGGCGGTGCGGTCGCCGGGGAGCACGTTGAAACCCTTGCTCTACGGGCTGGCTTTCGACGCAGGATTAATTACGCCCAAATCGAAACTAAACGATGTGCCGACCAATTTCGGTGTCGGTTCAGGCAGCTACGAACCCGAAAACTACGACCGACGTTTCAACGGCCCCGTTACGGCAGAGTTCGCCCTGGCTAATTCGCTCAACATCCCCGCCGTGAAACTCCTGCGCGATGTGGGCACGCCGACTATGATTTCGACTATGCAAAAGGCTGGTTTTGCCACTGTTCGAAAGCAAGCCAAAGACCTTGGTTTATCCATGATTCTGGGCGGTTGCGGAGTCACGCTAGAAGAGTTGACGACCCTATTCGCGGGTTTTGCCAATGGGGGAGAGGTGAGGGAGGTGCGGTTTGTACAACGGAGTGGTACTCCGTTGGGCCATAAGGCCAAAAAAGACCCGAAAAATTGGCCTGACGGCCCAACGGAGCATCGCTCCGTTGTACAAATCCTCTCCCCCGAAGCGGCTTTTCTCGTTACCAATACCCTCACCCAAATCACCCGCCCTGATTTGCCCAATAACTTTGATAACAGTTATCACTTGCCCCGAATTGCCTGGAAAACAGGGACTTCGTATGGTCGGCGCGATGCCTGGAGCATTGGCTATAATCAGCGGTTCACGATTGGCGTGTGGGTGGGGAATTTCTCGGGGGTAGGGGTGCCGGAACTAAGCGGGGCCAACACGGCCACGCCTTTGCTGTTTCAACTGTTCAATGCGCTGGATTATAACTCGCCGAGGGGTTGGTTTCGCCCGCCAACGGGTGGCCCCGATGCGCGGTTGGCCATGCGGCAAATCTGCCCCGAATCGGGCGAGGTTCCGGGCGATTCGTGTGCAGCACGGGCCATTGATTACCACATCATGGGGGTGTCAGCCAACCGGCGATGTAGCCATCAGAAAACGATTTTTACGGACTCTGCCGGGCGGGTTTCCTATTGTGCGCATTGCCTGCCCGAACGCGGGGCCGTGCGCCGAAGCTACCCCAATCTGGCTCCCGAACTGATCGCGTATTACGCCGTGAAACGGATTCCGTATGCGGCTATTCCGCCCCATAACCCGACTTGCGAACGCTTGTTTGGTATCGGTTCGGAACAGAACCCGCTGATTACCAGTCCCAACGACGGCAGTGAGTATTTTATAGACCCAAAAAATCCCGTTGAGATTCAATTAGCTTGCCAGGCTGCCAACGATGTTCGGGCGGTATATTGGTATGTGAACGACCGCCTGATTCGTAAGGCAACTCCCGCCGAGGGGGTGTTCATAAAACCACGGCCCGGTGTGTTGAAAATTTCGTGCGCCGACGACCGGGGGCGGCATTCCGATATTCGGGTCGTAGTGAAAGCCGAGTAAACTTTTTATTCCCCCAAAAACGCCTTAATTTTCAGGTCTGAAACCAATTCATCAAACCATGAAAAAATTGTTAGTGCTTGCCTTTACCCTGCTGTTATCAGCTCCTTTGTTTGCTCAGACTGCCCCGGCCACCGACCCCACTCAAGATCCATCAGCCGCTACAACGGCCTTGTTCAAAGCCATGCTCGATGAGGATAGCGGCAAAATGAACGCGATCACCACCGACGATTTTTCGATAATCAACTTCGATGGCCAAACCGCCGACCGTGACCTGATGGGTCAGGCATTGGGTGGTGGTTTTTTGGTAGTCGATGCGGCTGCACCAAGCGGCACCAAAGCCCGGATGTATAATAATGATGCGGCTGTTGTGTCGGGAACCTCCAAATTCAAGGGGAGCTTGCAGGGAGCGGCCTTCGATACAGAGGTAGCTTTCACCGCTTTATGCGTGAAGCAGGCTGCGGGTTGGAAGGTTGCGAGTTTGCAGCTTTCGCCCTCGAAGCAATAAGTAATGGACAATGAGAAATGGATAATGAATGATGGGTAATGAAAAAAGGACAATAAAGGATATGGGCAATCTCTTACTCAGGGTACGTTCATTATCCAATACCCAATATCCAATATCCATTGTCTACTATCCATTTTTCATATTAATCAGCACCACTTTATTCGCTCAGACTCCGGCTCCGTCAACGCTTCCGATGGGGCAATTTTTAGCTGATTCCGTTGAGATCGGGCGGCCCTTTCGGTACGCGCTGACATTTCGACACCCCATTGGCGAGGATGTTTTGTTTCCTGATTCGACGGCTTTTGCCCCATTTCTGGTTCGGGAAAAATCGTTTTTGCCGACTCGCTCCGATGCCCAAACCAGTACCGACAGTGCCGTTTACACGCTGGTTTCGTTTGAAACCCAACCTCAATTGACCCTTCGCGTGCCGCTCTATATTCTGGGGCCGGGCGATTGCACCGTGGTTTTTTCGTCTATCGACACCGTATTTTTCCGTTCCCGGCTTCAGACTGCCCGGCCCGATACGCTTCAACTTGCGACTTCAACGCAGGTAACTCCACTTCGCCAAGAACTCAATTACCCCGTTTTATTGGCTGTTTTAGGAGCTATTGGTTTGATTATCAGTGTGATTTATGCCCTCTTTGCGCGAACCATAAACCAGCAATTGGCCTTTTTTCGGCTTCGTCGACAGCACCGGAGTTTTCTGCGCGAGTATAACCGACTGGTTCGGACGCTCAGTGCCGAGTCGGCTACGGAAGTTGCTAATCAGGCGGTGGTTCGGTGGCGAAACTACCTTGAATCACTAGAGCAACAACCCTATTCGACCATGACAACGCCCGAAATTGTTGAGCGGATCACAAATCGGCAGCCGGGTTTGCCCGGAGTCAGTGGGGAGGATGTGGAAGAAGCTCTGAAAACAGCAGATCGAATGATTTATGGCGGTACTTACACGAACCAGTCCGGCGAGTCGATGCAATTGCTGCGAACGGTTGCCATTATAATTTATCACCAGCGTCGGGCGGTTATGGCGGCACCCAACACTCCCCAACCGACTGCTGGCCAGGCTACCGAATCTGCATGAACGAACCCTGGTATTCTCTGTCCTGGTTTAGCCCGGAACGATGGCGGGCGTTTCAGTTCGACGACCGGCTGGTGCTATATGGCATCCTGGGATTCGGCCTGTTGTTTTTGGTGCGTCGGCTTTTTCATCAGCGATCACGGCAGCAATTAAACCTTTCGTTTGGCGTGGGTTCACGGCAGGCAGGGCTTCACTCATTTTGGCAATGGGGACGGTATTTATTGCCCATCAGCTTTTTGTTGGGCATTAGTTGTGTGCTGATTGCGCTGGCCCGACCGCAAATTGTGCGCGAACGGCGCGAAGATCAATCGCCGGGCATCGACATTATGCTGGCCATTGATGTGTCGTCGTCAATGGCGGACACCGATCTGAAACCCAATCGGTTGGTAGCCGCCCGGCAAGTGGCTGAACAGTTTGTCAGGAACCGGAAAAATGACCGAATCGGTTTGGTTGCCTTTGCGGGGGAGGCTTTTTCTCTGTGTCCTCTCACCACCGATTATGCCTTGGTTCGGCAATACCTCGGCGAGTTGAAACAGGGTTTAATCCTGGCATCGGGAACGGCTATTGGCGATGCCTTAGCCCGGTGCATAAACCGGATGCGAACTCCGGAAACGAGTGTAACCCCAACTGATAGTTCGCTGGCCACTAAGGTAGTTATCTTGCTCAGTGATGGCGAAAATACAGCCGGGAACTTAGACCCTGTTATGGCCGCCCGATTAGCCAAAGCCTACGGAATCCGAATCTACACGATTGCCGTTGGCAAAGCCGTAGTCCCCGTCGCGAATCTCACCGACAGTATCGGTACTCGGTTCGTGGTGGACGAGGGTGTTCTGAAAACCATTGCCCAGATTGGGAGTGGCAGTTTTTTTCGTGCTAGCGATGGTAAGCAGTTAAGTCAGATTTTTGCCCAGATCGACAAATTGGAAAAGGCACCTGTTCGGACGAAGGTTTATCAAGACGTGCAGGATTTTTATCGGGTCTATCTCTATTGGGCACTCGTGTTTTTCCTAATCGCTCTGTTTTTGAAGAGTACGATTTTTGGAAATATTCTGGAAGACTAAATGACGCTGCAATCTGCCTATAACGTGAACCTGATCGAAGCGGGTTTGGACGAAGTGGGGCGGGGATGTTTGGCTGGGCCAGTGGTGGCCGCAGCCGTGATCTTGCCCGCTACCTACACGCACCCGATTCTGAACGACTCCAAGCAACTGACCCGCGCTCAACGCGAACGGGTTAGGGCCGATGTGGTGCGCGATGCCCTTGCCTGGGCTGTAGCCGAGGTGTCGAACGAAGAAATAGACCGGATCAATATTCTGAAAGCCAGTTTTCTGGCCATGCACCGTGCTGTTGATCAGTTACTTGTGAAACCCGAACATCTTCTGATCGATGGCAACCGATTTACGCCCTACCCCATGTTGCCGCACACCTGCATTGTGAAAGGCGACACGAAATTTTTGTCGATAGCAGCCGCTTCGGTGCTGGCCAAATGCCACCGGGACGAATTGATGGAACAAATCGGATTAGAATTTCCGCACTATGGCTGGGAGCGAAACGCGGGCTATCCCACGCTGCATCACCGGGCAGCTATTCGGGAACATGGCCCCTGCCGTTGGCACCGAATGAGCTTTCGGTTACTGAGAGACTGACACCGTCGGCAAGGCTACTTTCGGGCGTTTAAAGAGAGGCACCGTGCTGCAAGGCTCGCCAAACAGCAACGATTGCACAACGGGCTTGAGCACCCGCGTAATTTCGACATAAGCCGCCGTTGGAACAGGGACTTTGCTGCATCCTTTGATCACCACACGGGCATCCCGGTAGTCGTCGGGATTGATGTGGGCAATGGCATCAAAATAGAGCTTCTCGTCCAAATCCTGTAACGATCCGAACACAACCGTGTTGGCATAAGGTTGCAGATGCAGGGTCAGAAGCATATAGGCCCAGGTAGGTACAATGGCATCCTCAGAGCAGGTTACGGCCACATTTTTTCCCTCGTACTGACTCCAGTCGTGGGTTTTCAGAAACTCACGAAAATCTTTTTCCTTCAGAATCAACCCCATAAACAGGTTGTCTTTCAGATCATAAACTACCCGTTCGCCGGGATGGTAGTAGGCCTCCAGATCGAGCGTAACAAGCCCACTATTGGCCACGCGGTTGATGATTTCCATAAATAAAAGTCTGAACCAGGGTTTTACAAGATTTCTACGATTAAACAAGATGGCTGACGCTAAAATGAACTACGAAGTCCATCTTGTTTAATCTTTCTAATTCTAAAAATCCTGGTTCAGACATAATCACTATTTATTCCCTTGCTGATACCGTTTTTCGGCAGCATTCCAGTCCACAATGTTCCAGAAGGCACCGATGTAATCAGGGCGTTTGTTTTGGTATTTGAGGTAATATGCGTGTTCCCACACATCGAGGCCGATGATTGGAAAACCTTTCGCTTCGGCAATATCCATCAGCGGATTATCCTGATTTGGTGTCGAGGTAACGGCTACCTGACCATCGCCGGTGGCGATTAACCAAGCCCAGCCAGAGCCAAAACGGGTGGTGGCGGCTTTCGTGAACTCTTCTTTGAAGGCATCGAAAGAGCCAAATTTCTGGTCGATAGCCGCAGCTAGATCGCCAACAGGTTGCCCTCCACCGTTACCCGACAAAATGTTCCAGAACAGGGTATGGTTGTAATGACCACCGCCGTTGTTACGAACCGCCACCGGGTGTTGGCTGATAGTAGCCAGCAACTCTTCAACGGTTTTGCTTTCCATTTCGGTGCCAGCCACCGCATTGTTGAGGTTTGTCACGTAAGCATTGTGGTGCTTGCCGTGGTGAATCTCCATAGTCTGCTGGTCAATGTTAGGTTCGAGCGAATCGCTCGGATAGGGTAACGGGTCTAATACGAATGCCATTGTATAAATTGATTTTGATGAGATTAATCGTTCGACGGATTAACACGAAGGGTTTGGTTTATGTTCACCGGCAAAAGTGAAAGAGCGAAAGAGTGAAAGAGCGGAAGTGGCGCGTAAGCCAGAATCACGATTACACTCTTTTGCTCTTTCGCTCTTTCACTTTTAGCCTCGCATTCCTCGGAAGAACTCCGTTAACAAGGCCCGGCTTTCGTCGGCCAGAATGCCTGTTTCAATGCGTGTTTTGGGATGGAGCAGTGACGGTTGAATGCGGGCGTAGCCCCGCTTTTCGTCGTTGGCTCCGATGACGAGTCGGCTTATTTGCGACCAGAACAAGGCCCCTGCACACATCACGCATGGTTCCAGCGTAACATATAAGGTGCAGTCAGTCAGGTATTTGGCGTTCAGATAATTGGATGCGGCAGAGATAGCCAGAATTTCGGCATGAGCGGTTACGTCCTGAAGTCGCTCGGTTTGGTTATAGCCTTTCCCAATGATTCGGTTGTTGCTAACCACAACGGCCCCAACCGGAATTTCGCCCGCTTCGGCGGCCTGCCCTGCCAATTGCAGAGCTGCGTTCATGAAATAGTCATCGGAGAAAAACACAGTTTGGGTCAACGGCTCACTGTTTCAGTACTCGTTGCGTAGTTTGTTTATCGCCCACCCGAATGTTCAACAGGTAAATTCCAGCAGGTTGACGGCCGAGGTCGAGCGTGGTTTTCCGGTCGCGGGTAACACGCTGTACAATAGCCCGGCCATTCGCATCAATAATAGTCAGTTGGGCCGGATTTCGTTGTAAAGGCAGGTCAATTTCTACCGTTAGGGCCGACGTGGTTGGAACTGGATATGCCTTGACCGATGATTTAAGCAGATCATCGTCAACGCCAAGTAGTTCCAAAATACGGAGTGTAGCCGTCCCCGAAACACTACCGTCTCCGCAATTATTACTAACCGACACCAGTTTGTAGGTGCTGTTGCGGAGCGGACGGACTTCCAAAATGTGGGGATTCGCATTGGTGGTAACGCTTGTACTACGCAAACTGTCAGCATACGAAAATGTCCAGGGGCCATCGCCCGTAAATGCTACGTTTAATTTAGCCGCTGTTCCCTCGTAGACATCCTGGGTTCCTGATAAAGTTGCTGTTGGTAAAGATCTGATACTGAGTATGACCGGGCTGGGACGACCCAACACAGCAATGCCTGGATTAGACCCCACCACCCGCACATAATATGACCCTGCCGACAAGCTGATAGGCAGCGATATGGTAATTGGCCCTTCCTGCGCATTCCCAACCCCAACTGTGGTGGAAACCCGGCTGGTTGTATCGGTGGCTATCTCTACCCGGAAAATGTTACCCTGGTTAAACTCACCAGTTGTAGTGAATGGAACCGACAGGCTGGTGCCTGCACAAACAACAGAATTGGGTAAAGAACCTGTGGAAATGGTTGGAATCTTAACACTAACAGTGGCCGTGGCGGGGTTTCCCGGTAAGCCCTGACCACAAATGTTGGTTACGCTGGCCACCTGAAAAACCGTTGTCTGGGCAGGCATCACATTCACCGTTGTAATCGTATCGGCTGATGTGCCCGCTGTTCCATCTGACAGGGCGAAATTAAACGGAGGCACTCCCGTGAAGCGAAGTTGCAAAGGGGTTGTGCGTCCAAGATTGATAGTGGTTGACCCAAACAGCGATAAGGTCGGATTTGTATTGACAAAGAGCCTGATCGGAGTGCGGGGACTGTAGCAGCCATTGGATCCAATTTGATAGACGCTGAAAATCCGGCCACCCGGTGCGGTTGCGTTCAGTGTAATCGGGGTGGGTGCGTCGTTGGTTAGATTACCATTGGGGTCGATCCAGCGCAGGCTGGCTCCCGATTCGGCTGTTGCCTGTAGGGGCGTAGCCTGATCGTTGCGGCAATAGCTCACCGATGTTACGCTGGCCACGGGTGCGGGCGTAGTTCGGATGGTTACGTTAAGGGTGGCGCGGCTTCCCTCGCAATTGTTCACGGTTTGCGAAACCTGAAAGCTAAACGTCCGTACCTGGTCGATGGGGGGAGTTGGGGCACTCGAAAACTGATTTCCGTCCGAATTATACCAGCGTAGGTTTTGACCCTGAGCTGTCACTGCTGGCACCGATTGGGCTGGTTGGTCTTGCTGAGGCTTGCAATAAAAAATATCGGCAACGGCAGGGGGAGCGGGTAAAGCAAATACCGTTACTGCCAAATTCGCCCGTGGCCCTTCGCATTCGTTCATAATTTGCGATACCTGATACGTAAAGTTGCCCACATTGTTTGTGGGGGGGCTTGGTGCTCCGCCCGACCCATTACCGGCCGGGTCATAATAGCGCAGGTTGTTTCCCTGTGCCTGAATGGGTCGTGAACCGCCGTTCTGACATAGATCGAGCGGAAAAGTGGTAGGCGCACCCGGTAAAGGCTTCACCGTCACGGTTAGCATAACCTGCGGACCATCGCATCCATTTAATCGTTGGAACACATAGTATGGATAAATCTGGGCACTGCCATTCGGCACAACAGGGGGCGTTGCCGACGTTGCACCCGATGGCGTTGTGGCCCATGCCAACGTAGCATTTGGCACTGTTGTGGCATTCAGAGTAGGCGCAGGTGAATTTTGGCAAAAGGCTAAATTAGCGATCCCCGGAGCACCCGGTGTGTCTTTTACCGTGACCGGAATGGCCGTGCGTGGACTTTCGCAACCATTCACCACCTGAGAAACGTAATAATTGCTTACGCCAACAAGGATATTATTAACGAGGGTGGGCGAAGTGGTGAATTGACCGCCCGTCGCATTTAAACTATACCAGCGCAAATTTTGCCCTGAAGCACTCAGAACCGGAGCAGGTTTACCTTCGCAAAAATCGGGTGGAGTCGTAGTGGTTGGCGCAGTGGGAATTGAATTGATTGTAATAGTGGCGGTGGCTCGTGCACTCACACAGCCATCCGCATTGGTTTGTGAAACCCGGTAAGTAACTGTCCCTGTGGCTGATGTTGGCGGAGCTGGTGCGCCGGGCAGGCCCGTTCCTGCATTGTCGAACCAGCTCAGATTGGTGCCGTTGGCCGAGAGAGAGCGGGGCGTTTCGTTAAGGCATCGGCTCAAATCAGTGGTAACAACGGGGGTTGCTGGAGTGCCCGCAACCCGTATTCCATACGACGACGGGGCACTACCACAATTATTCGCGTCGAACTGCCGAACATAGTATGTATAGGTTGCAGGGCTTACAGGCACCGTCGGCGTGCTGATTGGAACAGTGCCAGCCGCATCAGAATACCAGCGGACATTGGTACCGCTAACTGCGAGTGCCGCTGGGCGGGCTGTTTCACAATACACCAATGAAACCGGGGCAATTGCTGCCGGACTGGCTGCAACAGTTGCCACCACCTGGGATTTTGTTGCACTCTCGCACCCATTCGACACGGCACTCACCAAATAGGTTGTGCTGCCTGGAGTACTGAGGTTTTGCGAGGGAGACGCACCATTGTTGGCCAACAGTATACCGTTGGCATTGTACCAGCGGAATCCTACTCCCGTTGGTGAAAGCTGTTGTGAGGTTGAACTTTGGCAAAAGGTTTGCGATGCCGTAACCGAAGGAGCACTGGGTAAAGGGTTCACTGAAACGGGTATGCCAATGCGATCGCTTTCGCAACCATTAGTGTTCTGGCTGACATAAAACGGCCCAATCGCGCCCGGCGAAGTAGTTGGTGGAGTCGTGGCCGTAGTCGTGGGCGTTGGGTTGTTGATGTTGGTTCCATACCACCGCAGGTTGGTGCCGGTGGCATTGAGCGGAGCACCCGGAATACCTAAACAATAATTGGGTTGGGCTGGTGTAATGGGATTGAGCGATTTAGCAGTTACAGTGACTGTAACAGGTTGCCCCGGACTTTCGCATACGCCAATTAATTGAGTAACCGTGTACGTATACGTTCCGGGTGCAGGTGGCGCGAAGCTATAAGTAGTTACGTTGTTGGCTACCAAAACATTGCCTGGTGCAAACCATTTTAGGTTGCTGCCGGAAGCTGTTAATGAAATAGGTGTTCCAGCGCAAATCTGTCCGCTGGGGCTGGCCCTATTTGCCGTTGGTGCGGCCGGTGACACCCCTATGGCTAACGTTAAGCTTGTTCGCGACGGAACACTCGAAACAACCCGAATTCGGTAGTTGCCGGGTATAGAGTTGGCTGGAATTGATCCAATCAGAGAATAACTTGTGTTGGAGATTGGGCTGACGGTTCGGGAAGCCAAAACAGTAGGGCTTGCCGGGAAATTACCTCCATTATCAGAGAGTTGAGCTGTAAATATGTTGTTAGGTCCAAAAACCCCTGTTACCGAAAAGGGTACGGTGACAGATGAACCCGGAGGAGCACAGGTGAGCGGGCTAAGAGGTCCAATGGTTGTAATGGACTGCGCCATGATTCGTCCTCCACTAATCAAACCCACACACACGGTCAACCAAATAAGTTGGTAAAGCAGTCTCTGTTTCATAACAAACGAATGGGCAATTACGCACCTAAAAATAAAGTACTTGATATAGATAGCAAGAGCATTAAATGCCTCTATACGTAGACTGAGTATAGAGGAAAAAACGTTGCATACTGGTTTAGTAGAGTGTTCAGCAAAAATCCGGCCATATCATAGGTTGTTATGCTAGATATTAGACAAATAAAAGGTAAAAATAGGGTTTTTGGTTAGCTACAGTTGCATAGGGTTAGACAAAAACGCGATTTAGTGGCTGTTAACAATTGTTTTGTAGTCTTGTTTTTTATATGGTATATAAAATGACTTCCTGATGCGTTACCAGGAGCGTTTGAGCATCTAAAATGAGTTCATGGTATTTTAACAACTGGCTTTTATGCATTCAATAAGGCGTGTGCATCTATCTAAAAGAGCAACTTTTTATTAATGCAGATAATGTTCATGATAAAACCTATTGAAAACACGATGAATAAAAGCCCCCCAAAATTACAATTTCTCTTTAGTGGAGAATTAGCGACGAACTCCTAAGAGACAAGCCGTTAAGGCTAAAAAGCAGACGAATTCAATAGGCCGTTTTTCTTGATAAAGTTATACCGCCTATTTGTGAACTACTACACGGGTTGAATTTTTTTGGTCGAAGCACTTGCATCGTATTGCATTCAAAGCCCTACTTTTGTCTAAGGCTTAACGCATGTTCACCAAAATTTTATTGCAGTAAAAGCCGCCGTTGTAAAATTTTTGACTTTTTTTGACGAGCGAAAATCAAACTTTCAATTTAACCCTTCAGTACAAGTTCAATGAAAACACAGAATCCTGCTCCAGCACCCGCCAAAGTTGCCGCGCCGAAAAGAAAGTCCGGTGGCCTAAACCCGGCATTAGTCATCCCGATCTTATTGGTGATCGGTCACTTGGCTTACTATCTCATCTTCGGTGACGGTAGTCACTTTCAAGATGGCGACAACTCAAAGCAGCCTCTGGCTGGCGATTTCTTCGGAATCATCTTCAAGGGTGGTTTTATCGTACCAATCCTGTTCACCTGTTTCCTTTGCGTGCTGGTGTTCTCGATTGAACGTTTCATCACCATTGGTCGTGCTAACGGCTCCGGCTCTGTAGATGATTTTGTTTTGAAGGTTAAAAACCTGCTCGACAAAAACGAAGTAGAAACCGCAATCCGTGAGTGCGATAAGCAAAAAGGCTCTATCGGCAATGTTGTGAAAACAGCGTTGGTAAAGTATCAGCAACTGGCTTCAGACACCGAAATGTCGAAAGAGCAGAAATTAGCCGCTCTCTCGAAAGAAGTGGAAGAGGCTACAACCCTTGAGTTGCCGATGCTGGAGAAAAACCTCGTTATCATCGCAACGCTCGCTTCGGTTTCTACGCTGATCGCCCTTCTCGGAACGGTAATCGGTATGATCCGGGCGTTCTCGGCAATGGGTGCTACTGGTCAGCCCGACACGGCGGCTCTATCGAATGGTATTTCGGAGGCCCTCGTAAACACGGCTGTTGGTATCGGTACGGCTGCTATCGCAACCATCATGTATGCGTATTTCACAAGCCGCATCGATGCCCTGACGTACAACATTGACGAAATCGGTCTGAGCATCCAGCAAAACTTTGCCGCTCATAACTAAGCGCGAAGCCAATCTGGTTATCAGTTTACACTTTAATTAGTAACGACACATGCCACGAGTAAAAACCAAACGGCACGGCTCCGGAATGGATATGACCGCGATGGTGGACGTAGCGTTCCTGCTGCTGACGTTCTTTATCCTGACTGCCCAGTTCCGGGTGCAGGACGCGGCAACCATCGAGACTCCGTCGTCCATCTCCGGTATTAAGGTGCCCGATAAGGACATCATGACCATTGGCCTGAGCAAAGAAGGAAACGTTTATTTTGGTATCGACAATCAGCAAAAACGTCGGGATATGCTCGACAACTTTGCGGCCGCCAACGGCATGTCATTTACCGAGAAAGAGAAAAAAGCGTTTTCGATTCTATCGAGTTTCGGTGTGCCAAAAAATCAACTCAGAGCATTTCTGAATCTTGATCCAGAACAACGTAATGCCTATAAGCAGCCTGGTATCCCTGTTGATTCGACGGGTGCTGGTGCAGGCAACGAGTTGAAGGACTGGGTTTTTAATGCCCGGAAAGCGAACAACGATCTGCGGATTGCCCTGAAAGGGGATAATTTGGCGAAGTTCCCGAATTTCAAAAACGTGCTGGGAACATTGCAGGCGCAGAATATTAACAAGTTCAACCTGATTACGGGGACGGAAGCGCCCCCGGCAGGCTGGAAGAACGACTAATACAGTTCATGGTTTGTAGTTTGTGGTTTATAGTTGGCTGGCGAGAAAATTCAAACCCAACACCTATGAACCATAAACTATAAATCATAAACCATAAACATTCTGAAGCAACCATGTCAGAAATAGACACCTCCGGTGGGGGTGGTAAAGGTGATGGTAAGGTAAGGGCCAAGAAAGCGTCAACTAAAATTGACATGACCCCGATGGTGGACCTTGGGTTCCTCCTGATTACCTTTTTCATCCTCGCTACTACCCTGAGTAAGCCATCGTCGATGACGCTTAACGTGCCGGATAAAACAAAGCAAGAAGAAACGGAGCCAATAAAAGCTTCGAACGTAATGACGATCTTCCTGGGGAAGGACAACAAAGCACACTATATTTTCGGGAAAGCTGCCTCAGAAGACCCGGAAGTTATAACCGTAGGCTTTGGTTATGACCTGCGGAAAGCGATCCTAACAGAAGGTCGTAAAGTGCCTGCCGATAAGTTTGTGGTGGTAATTAAGCCAACCAAAGAGTCTACCTACAGAAACGTAGTGGACATCATGGATGAAATGGCCATTACCAAAATGAAGCGGTATGCCCTTGTGGATGAGCTTACGCCCGATGAGAAAACACTTCTCAAAGACAAAGTAAAGTTAGACATATAACAACACCATGGCAGAAACGACAGCGAAAGCAACACTGGATGATATAGTGTTTGCGAACCGAAACAAAGCGTATGGTGCTTACTCGCTACGGAAAGGGTATCCGAGCACAGTAACCCGTGCCCTATTGATTGGTGCTGCGGTGTTCATTTTGGCGGTACTTGCACCAACCATTATTAGTGCCATCACGCCGGATAACTCCGACGAGCAGGCAATGGTGGAAGTCGACTTGATGAAACTACCGCCCCCGCCAATTGATCCCAATGAGCCACCGCCACCACCCCCACCACCGGTTGAATTGCCGAAGGTGAACACGGTGAAGTTCCTCCCGCCCGAAGTAAAACCGGATGAAGAGGTTCCCGAAGAAGTTCCACCACCAGCCGTGGAAGAACTGAAAGAAGCCGTGGCTGCTGAGAAAACTCAGGAAGGAGACCCCAATGCCGAAGAGGTTATTGTGGCACCCGAAGAAACATCAGGCCCTACGAAAGTGGAAGTTGCTGTTGAGGCACCACCTAAAGAGGACGAGGTGTTTACGGTGGTAGAACAACAGCCTGAGTTCACGGGTGGTATGGCTGCTTTAGGCCAATACCTTGGCAAAAATATTCGCTATCCGGCGGCCGCCCAGCGGGCCAACGTATCGGGTCGGGTATTTGTGAGCTTCGTGGTGAACACCGATGGTAGTATTCAGGACGTTACCGTACTCAAAGGTCTTGGGTTCGGTACTGACGAAGAAGCCGTTCGTGTGGTGAAATCAATGCCAAAGTGGAGACCCGGTAAACAGTCGGGCCGCCCGGTTCGTGTGAAGTATAACTTGCCTATCAACTTCACGTTGGAGTAATGCGGCAGCGAAATAGAGTATCGGAACGATTGACGCTGGTTTTAGCGGTACTCGCTTCGGTGGCATATCTGGGAGGAGGCATCGCACTGATAGCCTCCTCTCAGTCTTTTGTCATATTCCCGCCCCCCGGTTTTCTGCGCTATGGTTTGGCTGCCCTGCTAATTTGGTATGGTGGCACCCGGGCTTACCGAGCCTATTACCTGTATAAAGACAGTCAATATGACGACGATTGATGGGTGTTTTGTCAGTACCACGTCGATGATTAAACCAAATCAAAGGAATATTATCTAAAAATCAACAAAGCAGTGATTATGGAATATAATCCTGCTTTGCATCTACTACCTGATGATAAGAAAACTGCTTTGGATGGCCACAATTGGCTTTGTTAATTTAAGTTGCAACACCGAAAAGCAACCTGAATTAGACACGCCATCGCGTGGGACAATTACGGTCGTATCTGATGAGTCATTTCAGCCGGTCGTACAACAACTAACAGAAGCTTACTCGGGTATCTATGCCGATGCTAAATTCAATGTTGTTTATCGACCGGAAAAAGAAGCCATTGCCATGATGCTGCGCGACAGTGCCCGGTTGGTTTTTTGTGCCCGACCGCTCAGTAAAGGAGAACAGGCAGTGCTTGATCAACGCAAGATTGTGGGCAATACAGAACTGATTGCAACCGACGGTGTGGCGTTGATAACGGGTAAAGCCAACACAGACAGCCTCATGACAATGACTGAATTACGGGGCTTGTTTACGGGTGAACTGAAGAATTGGGAGCAACTGAAAGGGGGCAATCAAACCGGGCCGGTTACGCTGGTTTTTGATAATGGCAATGGCAGTAATATTGATCTTATATTGCGAACGTTCAAGATTAAGACCATTGACGGAATCCGAATTTCTACAGCAAAGTCTAACCGGGAAGTAATTACCTACGTTCGCGAGAATCCACGCGCACTGGGTTTCATTGGGGTCAACTGGATCAGCGATGGCGATGCCGCCCTGACCACCGAACTCTCGCGTGACTTGCGGGTGCTCGGTGTTTCTGATAAGGTAAACCCTACTACAATTAAAGACTATTTCCAACCTTTTCAACGTAGTTTGGGTTTACAAGATTATCCACTTCGTCGTCCCCTGTACATCATCAGTCGGGAAGCTCATTCGGGATTAGGAGGTGGATTGATCAATTATCTGGCTCGTGATGCAGGAAGTTTGATCATTGAAAAATTGGGTCTTTGGCCCGCTCGGCCATATAATCGGGAGGTTTATATTCAGAAGTAAGTAAATTTTTTGGTTTAACTGCAATTTTTTACTTTTGCGGCTTGTTTTATTTGGACAGTAAATAACTAATTCTTACCAACCTGAAGTACATGATGAAGATTCAGAAGAAATCGCTAACGACACTCATTGCACTGGGTGCTATGATGTCGGCTCCGGTGTTTGCGCAGGACGTTCAGACGGGCTTGAAAGATCTGGAGTCGGAGCGGTTTGCTAAGGCTGAACAAACGTTCACGCAGTTGGCAAACAGCTCGCCAACGGCTGATAATCAGTATTACCTCGGCTATTATTATCTCCGCACCAATCAACTGGATAAAGCAAAAGCGGCTTTTGAAAAAGGAGCGGCTGCCGATCCAAAGGGTCAGCTAAACAATGTTGGTTTAGGTGCAGTTGCCCTGGCAAAAGGCGATCTGGCTGGCGCAAAAACCCAAATCAATGCGGCTATTGCTGCTACGAAAAGCAAAAACGCGGATGTATTGTTCCGGGCGGGTGAAGCCTACACGCTCAACGAGAAAAACAATGACCCGGCTGAGGCCCTTCGTCTGCTCGATATGGCAGCCAAGCTGGATAAGAAAGGAGGAGGCAGTGCCGACCTTAAAATGGCGATGGGCGATGCCTATTTTATCAAGAATGATGGCGGTACGGCTGTCTCTCGGTACGAAGATGCACTGGCTGCCTCGCCGAATCTAGCCGAAGCAAACTACAAGATTGGTCGGCTTTACCTCCGTGGTAAAAACTATCCACTTGCTCAGACATTCTTTAATAAAGCCATTGAGGCCGATCCTGAGTTTGCCTTGACCTATCGCTCTTTGGCCGACGCTTTGGCTGGTTCACGAGCCTATAAGGGTGCCGCCAGTAATATGGAGAAGTACGTACTGAAGAGTGGTACCACTGATCCTGATTATCTGACAACTGTAGCCAAGTATTACTTTTTGGCCAACGATTACATTAAAGCAACCAGCTATCTGGATCAGTTGCAGGGTAAAGTTAATGACCCTGTGCTGGATCGGATGTATGGCTGGGCCTACACGGCTCTTGGCAAAAACGAGCAGGCTGTGCAGGCATTAAACAAGTTTATTGCCGCTGCCCCACAAAAGGTAATCTATGACGACTACAAGTATCTGGGTCGTGCTCAAGGTCAGTTGGGAACGCCTGAGGGTGACTCGCTGTCTATCATTAATTTAGAGAAAGCAGCCCCCGAAGACACAACGGAAAACCTGTATCGCGAAATCGCCAAAAAATACAATGATGGCAAGCGATATGATCGGGCGTTCGATTACTATACAAAGGCTATTGGCACAGGCAAACCTCTGAATAATGACTACCTGAATATGGGTTTGGCCGCTTATAACTATGGTTTCCGGATTGGTCGTGATGTTATGAAGGAAGATACGGCTGGTGCCAAACAACTGCGCAAGCAGTGGTTCCTGCGAGCTGACTCTGCCTATGCCAAGTTGGCTGAAATTACGCCTGCTTATTCGCCTGCTTATTACTATCGGGGCACCTCGAACTATTATGCCTATCCATCAGCTGAGGCTTTGAGTAACCGGGCTTTTGTTCCATATCTGGAAAAGTTCACAGAGCTTGCTCCACAGGATATTACGGCAGATGCTTCGAAAGCACCTCAGTTTAATCGTTTGTTGATGCAGTCGTATAGCTTGTTGGCGGCCGATGCCGTGGCCCGCAAAGACGATGCAAAAGCAAAGGACTATGCGACAAAAATGCTGGCTATCGATCCGAATGATGCGCGGGCTAAAGCCTTCCTAGAAGAGCCAAAGCCCGCACCAGCCGCTAAACCGGCTACTAAACCAGCTGCCAAACCCGCGCCAAAAACGCCGGTTAAGAAAGGGTCAGCCGAATAAGTTTATGAACAAGTAAGTCAAAAAGAGCGACCCTATCCGGGTCGCTCTTTTTGCGTAGTCCCGAATGATAAAATCAGGCTGTAGAAGAAA
The DNA here is from genome assembly GCA_031411995.1 of Cytophagales bacterium. Taxonomy (GTDB): domain Bacteria; phylum Bacteroidota; class Bacteroidia; order Cytophagales; family Spirosomataceae; genus Rudanella. Next base: position 40,278 of record JANOCD010000058.1, on the reverse strand, counting down.
TGAGTACCTAAAATCTTCGGTCAGTAATCGTACCTTTGCGCCCGCGATTAACCAAATTTCCAAAAGCCCACGACTAAACCTCATGCTTAATCTTGTACTATTTGGCCCTCCGGGTGCGGGTAAAGGCACACAAAGTGAGAAATTGATTGCTAAATATCACTTGGTACATCTGTCAACAGGCGATCTGTTACGGTCGCAGATTGCGGCTGGAACCGAACTGGGGCAACGGGCAAAAGCCCTGATGGATCAGGGGATTCTGGTTCCCGACGAAGTGGTGATTGGTATGATCGACAGTAAGTTGAATGAAAACCAAATGGCACCAGGCTTCATTTTTGATGGTTTTCCGCGAACGGTTCCACAAGCGCAGGCGTTAGACGACTTACTGGCAATTCATAACGAGCAGATTACTACAATGGTCGCGCTGGTTGTGGAAGAAGAAGAACTGACGCGCCGATTATTAAGCCGGGGTCAAACGTCGGGCCGACCCGATGATCAGAATGAGGAATTAATCCGTCGGCGGGTAAAGGAATACAACGAAAAAACAACTCCGGTTGCCGGTTATTATAGCAATCAGAAAAAATACGCAGCTATTGACGGTGTTGGCGATATTGACAACATTTTTGAGGCTATTTGTCACAAAATTAAGGAAGCCCGAGGGTACTGACGCGCTTTGATCACTAACCAGATTTGAGGGGAGGTAGCGTTGAGCTGGTGGGATAAACAGAGTATGGCATCATCGAATTTCATTGATTACGTTAAAATAAATTGTCGTTCCGGAGCAGGAGGGGCTGGTTCAGTCCATTTTCGGCGCGAGAAACACGTGCCCAAAGGTGGCCCGGATGGGGGCGACGGGGGCCGTGGGGGGCATATTATCCTGCGGGGTAATTCGCAACACTGGACGTTACTTCACCTCAAGTACCGGAAACACATTAAAGCTGAGCCGGGAAAAGCGGGTGAAGGTGGTCGCCGGACGGGCCACGAGGGCGAAGACGTGATTCTGGATGTCCCCCTTGGTACTATTGCCCGCCATGCTGAAACAGGCGAACAAATGGCCGAAATTACCACCGAGGGACAGGAGATAATTCTGTTGCCGGGAGGCCGGGGCGGTTTAGGAAACGACCATTTTAAGTCGGCAACTAAACAAACGCCTTACTATGCCCAGACGGGCGAACCAGAGCGGGAGGAGTGGATTATTCTGGAACTGAAATTGCTGGCTGATGTAGGTTTGGTTGGCTTCCCTAATGCGGGCAAATCGACGCTTTTATCCGTTTTGTCAGCGGCTCGACCCGAAATTGCTGATTATCCGTTCACAACGCTCGTTCCTAACCTTGGCGTAGTGGCCTATCGCGATTATAAATCGTTTGTGATGGCCGACATTCCGGGTATTATCGAAGGGGCTTCGCAGGGTAAAGGCCTGGGCTTGCGCTTTTTGCGGCATATTGAGCGTAACTCAGTGTTGCTGTTTATGGTGCCGGTGACGGCTGAGGATATCCGGGCTGAATATAATACGCTGGTTAACGAACTGCATCAATATAACCCCGAATTATCGGACAAAGAACGGCTGTTGGCGATTACAAAAACAGACCTGATCACAGACGAAGAATTAGCTACGATAAAAAAATCGTTACCGGAACGGGTTAAAACAGTCTTCATATCAGCGATCAATCAACAGGGGCTTACCGAGTTAAAAGACGCTATTTGGCAGACCTTAGCGGATGCTCAGGTGACTGTTCAAGCCGGAGAATAAGTTTATCATACCTCTTTGATGAAGAAGCATTTACTTTGCCCGTGATGAAAAATTATACGTTCTGGGCAGCTCTAACCGGGCTGCTTCTTTTTTCTTGTGCCGTCAGTGCCCAACTTCAGGTTACATTTCCCACCTCAAGGGCCGTTTTCCAGCGTAACAATGCCAATCAGGGCACGGTGCGGATTGCTGGTCTATACACCACGGCTGTCAACCGAATCGAAGCCCGGCTCACAGCCCTCAACGGTGGAGCAGGGTTTGATTATCGCACCATTCAAAGCAACCCAACGGGTGGTAGTTTCACTGGCGAACTCACGGGGGTTGCCGGTGGCTGGTATCGTCTGGAGGTTCGCGGAGTCCTGAACGACCAAACGGTTGGGTATGCCGTTGTGGAACCTGTTGGTGTGGGGGAAGTATTCATCATTGCCGGGCAATCGAACGCACAGGGAGCACGCTCCGATGGTTTGCCCGCTAACGACGACCGGGTGAATGCGGCCATTGTTAGTACTCAGAACGAATCATTGGCCGACCCGGCCTATCCCACGTTTCGTAAGGTAGATAACAACATTGTAGTGGCACCCCGTGGAAATGGCCCGTATTATTGGGGGAGATTGGGTGACCTGCTGGTTCAACGGCTTGGTGTTCCTATTATGTACTTTAATGTAGGCTGGGGCGCAACCACTGTTCAAAATTGGCGGCAAAGTGCCGAAACTGGTACAACGGCTAATGTTTACACACAAGTACCATTGCCGCCCGGTATGCCTTGGGGGAATTTCAGGCAGGCCACTCAGTTCTATGCCAATGTATATGGTGTTCGGGCTATCCTCTGGCATCAGGGTGAAGCCGATAATTTTACCAATACACCGACTGATCAATATGCCAATGATTTGCTTTGGATAATAAACAGAATTAGGCAGGAAACAGGGAAAAATATTCCTTATGTAGTGTCAAGGGCTTCGTTCGATAGTGATCTGGCTTTGTTTGGAAGGGCCATTAACCCTAAAATAATCGCTGGACAAAATGCCGTTGTTAATCAGGCAGGGGGTATTTTTCCTGGACCAACCACTGATGATTTTGTCACTACGGCTGATCGAATAGACAACACGCACTTTTCGGATGCTGGTTTAGCCAAAGTAGCTAATCAATGGAATAGCGTCCTGAATGACAACTTTTTCAGCAACGCACAACCTATTGCCCCGGCTCCTTTGGCAACCATTGCAACGGGTTGTCCGGGGAGTAATCAGGTGACGTACACGCCTAACGGTCAGTTTTCGAGCGTTGTTTGGGAAGCCATCAACGATCAGGGACAAGCCACTAGCACCGAGGGCGGTCCAAGCATTACCAAAGGCAGTGGCCCAACCCGCTATCGAGCTAAAGTCCGCGATGGATTTGGCAACGTGAGCTACACGGGAGCCGTGCGCGTGTCTGATGCACCGTCGATAGCGGTTACTGGCCCAACAACCTTTTGCGAGGGTGGTTCAGTGAATCTGACGGCCAATGCCGACAACAATATCTCGTTTGTGAATCAACAAACGAATGCCATTGTCGGAAACAACAAAACATTGGTGGCTAATTCGTCCGGCAATTTTTTAGCCAGATACCGCGATGTGAGCGGGTGCGATTTTAACTCGCAGGCGGTTAGTGTTCAGGTCAATAAAACGCCGGCTGCACCAGTGGTGGCGAGTGAGAAACCAACCACGTTTTGCGATGGCGATAACACCACGCTTCGGGCCAATGTAGACAATGTTCGCTACAACTGGAGCAGTGGTCAGAATAGTCAGACCATAGACGTTCGTCAGACGGGGGCGTTCCAACTTACAGTGACGGATCAGAACGGCTGCACATCGCCCCAATCGAATGTGGTGAATGTGGTAGCGAATCCAAACCCGGCCACCCCAACCATCACGGCCAACGGCCCAACTATATTTTGCGCCGACCGGAATGTGACCTTGTCGGCACCCGACAATGCATCTTATCAGTGGAGCACGGGTGCCACCAGCCGGACCATCACCACTAATCAGGCAGGTGGCTATTCGCTGCGGGTGCGGAACCAGTTCAATTGCACCTCACCCGAATCGTCGCGGGTTGACGTGCGGGTGAACCCGCTGCCTAATGCACCGAACATAACGGCCTCGGGTCGGACAACATTCTGCGAAGGCGATCAGGTTACCCTAACAGCCACCAGCGCGTTTCGTACCTTGTGGTCGTCGGGCGATTCAACGCAAACGCTTTCGGCCAGAACATCAGGGACATATTCGGCCCGAACCCGCGATAACAACGGGTGTATTTCGCCCCAAAGTAACGCGGTCACGGTGCTAGCCCGGCCTTTGCCTGCCACGCCAACCATCAATCAGGTAGGCACATTTACACTGCAGGCCATGAGTGCCTCAAATGGTGGTGCCTCGTATCGGTGGTATCGCGGAGCGGATTCACTATCGTTGCAAACAGCCACCATAAAGGCCGGACAATCGGGTAGTTATCGTGCCCGTACCTTCATTGTTTATAGCCCCGACCTAACCTGTCTCTCGACGTTTTCGCCCAATTTCGCCTATACTGTTGATCCAAGTTTCGATGGGTTAAGTGTTTATCCGAACCCAACCCCAACCCAACAGGTAACGGTTGAAACATTGGAAAATATTCCGAATGCGACTATTACCCTCTATACATTGCTAGGCCAGGAAGCTCTGAATTTCACGGTTCCATCATTTAGTGAACGTCAGGTACTGAATCTAACAACCATTCCGCCAGGACAGTATATTTTGCAGGTTCGGTCGGCGGGTTTCACTGGTTCAAAGCGGATTATAGTAGGTTTTTAATTGGATAGATCCTGTTGAAGCAGACCATTCGTGCCCTGAAAAAAGTATGAACGAATACTGAAAACCCCGACACCTCGTCGGGGTTTTTGTTTCTTATTAACAAATGATTAATTGTATTTTATTGAGATATACTATTTTTGCAAACCGTGAGTTATAACAGACTGAGGAAGCCCGTTGGAAATAGTGCTGAAAAAAAGCTAACTTTCTCTATGGTTTGGGCTGATTTTTGAGAGCCAGTAAAGCAGGCTTGTAAGCTACATTTATGAAACAGAACATATTGGGTGTGTGGGGCGGAATTCTTTTAGGGTTATCGCTTATATCTGGCCACACAATCGCACAAACCATTCGAATCACCTACCCGGAAAGTCGCGCCGTTTTTCAACGAAACCTCGACCAAACGACCATTATTTATGTGTCTGGTAATTTCTACCAGCCTGTCGATAGTGTGCAGGCTCGGCTGGTTTTCGAAAATGCTGGTCAGGGATTGTCAACCAATTGGCAAACAGTTCAGCGAAATCCACAGGGGGGCGTTTTTCAGGGGCCGGTTCGTGGCACCACAGGCTGGTATCGACTGGAAGTAAGGGCGTTTACGGGACGGGATATTATTGGTGAAGATGTGGTTCGGAAAGTGGGTATTGGTGAGGTTTTTATCATTACCGGGCAATCGAACGCGCAGGGATTTCAGGATCTGGGAGCCGCCGGAGCCACCGATGACCGTGTGAACTGTGTTGACTATGATAACTTTGCCAGCAGTTCGCTGGCCGATCCACCCGCCCCAAAATTTCAGCAACTGAGTGCGGGCGCGTTGATTGGACCACGTGGGCAAAGTGCGTGGTGCTGGGGTATTCTGGGCGACCTGATTGCCAAGCAATACAATTGCCCGGTGCTGTTCATCAATACGGCCTGGGCTGGCACCACCATCCGAAACTGGGTAGAAAGTTCGCGGGGACAGGTTACCAAAAATATTTTTGCCATCGGTACGCCCAACGAAAATTTTCCAACCGGAATGCCCTATGGCAACCTCATTATTGCGCTCCGGTATTATTGCTCTCTTTTTGGGTTGCGGGCGGTGCTGTGGCAACAGGGCGAAACCGACAATGTGCCGCTTAACCTGCAGCGCAAAGAGTATGCCGATGCCATGCAGTTTCTGGTGAATCAAACCCGCTCCGATACAGACCGTTACCCGGCCTGGATTTTGGCCCGTTCGTCCTACAATCAGGGTAAGGTAAGCTCCAATATTATTCAGGCTCAGTCGGATGTGATCGGTACCTACAACAACAACGTGTTGCCGGGGCCATTCACAGACCCAATCCAGATTCCGCGCCCCGGCGATGATGTCCACTTTGGGGGCGAAGGCCTCCGTCAATTGGCCCAAGCCTGGTATAACAGCATGGGACCCGTGTTTTTTGCCAGTTCACTTCCCTTGCTTCCCCTGCCTCAGCCTGCCATCACCACAACCTGTGCGCCCAATGCCAGTTCCGTAACGGTACGTTTGCCCGATGGGTATTCGAGTTATAACTGGCGCAGTGGCGAAAAGACGCAGGCCATAACAATCAGTACACCGGGAACATACCGAGCAACGCTGAAAGACCTGAAAGGTAACACGTTCCTGTCGCCTGCGGTCGAAATCACGAACCCCATTCAACCGGCTGCTCCAACCATCACGCTAGCCCGGCAACCGGGTTCACCCGCCACTGGCGATCAGCAGGTTTGTTCCGATTCTGTGCTTACACTAACGGGTAATTCACCGACCAACACTCGCTTGATCTGGAACACAGGAGCCATCACCCGTACCTTATCTGTTGGGGCTGCAGGAACCTATACGGTGCAGGCATCGAACCTGTTCGGGTGTCGTTCGGCGCAGTCGGCACCGACTAATCTGGTGGTTCGGCCCCGGCTGATCATTCCGGTTATTTCGCAGGCAGGCACCTATTCGCTGAAGGCCACTGTTCCGACAGAATCTGGGTTTGGTGATTTGTTTGACTGGCGACGGGGAGCGAACTCCCTACAAAATCAGAATACATCAATTGCCAAAGTAGGCAGCAGCGGGGTCTATACGGCTCGGGCCAAAACAATTTATACGCTAACCAATGGCAGCAGCATTACCTGTTATTCAAGCTACTCCAATCCGTTTGACTATGTGCTGAATGCCACCGATCAGGGAATGAGCGTGTATCCTAATCCATCGAGAGACGGTGTCGTGTATGTAGAGACGCTGGAAGACCTCCCCAATGCCGAAATTACGGTGTATACACTCACCGGGCAGCAAGTTTTTAGTAAGAAAGTAGATTCATTGAATCAGCGGCAGTGGTTGCCTTTGTCGAACATGGGTAAAGGACAGTATGTTGTGCGTGTTCGGTCGGCGGGTTTCAATGTAGCCCAGCGGTTTGTGATTGATTAAGTTTCTCAAAACGCCCGTGTTCATTTTATGATTAACTTTGCGCTGTTATTTAAGAGAGGAGAATCTATGAATGCAGCCTACGTACCATCGGACTATCTGCCGGTGTTTATTCAACTCCTGCTGGCCCTCGGTTTTATCGTCACCACCATGATCGTGACGCACAGCATAGGGCCAAAGCGGCACAGCCAGAAAAAAGACGATCCGTTTGAGTGTGGCCTTCCGGTTGTGGGCGATGCACGCGCCCCTATTTCTATCAAGTATTTTCTGATTGCTATCCTGTTCGTTTTGTTCGATGTGGAGGTTATTTTTATGTACCCCTGGGCGGTCAATTTCAAGCAGCTAGGCGTAACAGGATTTATTGAAATGGTCTTGTTTATGGGCCTGTTGCTGGCGGGTTTTTACTACATCATTCGCAAAGGTGTTTTGAAGTGGGAATAAAGCCACAAAAGCAAACAGTAGCTATAAACAAACCGTTGTAAAATAATAAAGCCAGACCCGCTAACACAGATGTCAACAAGCGTTAAAATGGTTGAGGCACCACCCAGCTACGATGGGGCCGGTTTTTCAGCTACTTCCTTCGATAAAGTGATTGGTATGGCCCGGGCTAACTCGCTGTGGCCCTTGCCTTTTGCTACCTCCTGTTGTGGAATTGAGTTTATGGCCACAATGGGTTCACATTACGACTTTGCCCGGTTCGGCTCGGAGCGGCCCAGTTTCTCGCCCCGGCAGGCCGACTTGCTGATGGTGATGGGAACAATTGCCAAAAAAATGGCTCCCATTGTGAAGCAGGTTTACCTCCAAATGGCCGAACCTCGCTGGGTAATCGCGATGGGTGCCTGTGCCTCAAGCGGTGGTATTTTCGATACGTACAGCGTGTTGCAGGGAATCGACCGAATCATTCCGGTTGATGTATATATTCCCGGTTGTCCACCACGCCCGGAGCAAGTGATCGACGGCCTAATGCAGATTCAGGAACTGGCCCGCAACGAGTCGCTGCGTCGCCGAAACACCGACGAATATAGTTTGCTGTTAAATTCATACGGCATTGAATAACCCCCCGCTATGTTAACCAACGAAGCCGTTGCCCAAGATATAATCCAGCAGTTTGGCAGCGACGTGTCAGAATTTGACGACCCGTTCGGTCTGCTTACGCTGACTGTTAGCCGGGAAAAACTCATTCCCCTGTTGCAGTACCTGAAAGACCATAAAACGTTTCAAATCAGCTTTCTGACCGACCTGACGGGGGTACATTTCCCCGATAGCCCCGGTCGGGAATTTTGCGTGGTTTACCATGCTCATAGCCTGATTAACAATTACCGAATCCGGTTAAAGGTGTTTTTGGCCGAAAATGATATTCACATCCCAACGGCCACAATTCTTTATGAGTCAGCCAATTGGATGGAACGCGAAACGTTTGATTTCTTCGGTATTCTGTTCGATGGACACCCGAAATTGCAACGCATTCTGAACATGGAAGAAATGGACTATTTCCCCATGCGAAAACAATACCCGCTGGAAGACGGCACCCGCGAAGATAAAATCGACGCGCTTTTTGGACGATGACTAAAGAGCGAAAGAATAAAAGAGTGAAAGAGCGGGTTGGCGCACCAGTGGCCCTATGTATGCTCTCACTCTTTCGCTCTTTCACTCATTCACTCTTTGGAAAATGGTTACTGAAGACCTAAGCATAGATGCCGTTGGGGCGCGAAATACCCCGGCCACCCCGGAAGGACCAGTTCAATATGTCAATGAGTTGACGACCCTGAACCTCGGCCCAACGCACCCGGCCACACACGGAATTTTTCAGAACATCCTGCAAATGGATGGCGAAAAGATCGTGTCGGGTGAGCAGACCATTGGCTACATTCACCGGGCGTTTGAAAAAATTTCCGAAAGGCGGCCTTTCTACCAGATCAAGACGCTCACCGACCGGATGAACTATTGTTCGTCGCCGATCAATAATTTTGGTTGGGACATGACCGTGGAGAAGCTGTTGGGCGTGGAGGTGCCGAAACGGGCGCAGTATATCCGGGTGATTATGATGGAATTAGCTCGTATTTCTGATCACCTCATTTGCAATGGCATTCTGGGTGTGGACGCAGGCGCATTTACGGGCTTTCTGTATTTATTCCAGCAGCGCGAGGAGATTTACGAAATCTACGAAGAGATGTGCGGTGCCCGCCTGACCACTAACATGGGCCGGGTTGGGGGCATGGAGCGCGATCTTTCGCCTGAAGCCCTTCGGAAGATTCGCAAGTTTATCAAGACGTTCCCTGTCGTGATGCGTGAGTTTGAAGCCCTCTTCAACCGGAACCGGATCTTTATGGATCGGGTGGTCGATGTGGGGGCAATCTCGGCGGAGCGGGCACTCAACTATGGGTTCACGGGTCCAAATCTCCGGGCGGCTGGCGTTGACTACGATGTTCGGGTGATGAACCCGTATTCGTCCTACGAAGATTTTGAGTTTGACATTCCCGTTGGACAAAGTGGCGATACCTACGACCGATTTATGGTTCGTAACGAAGAAATCTGGCAAAGTTTGCGGATCGTGGAGCAGGCTCTCGAAAACCTGCCCGAAGGCCCCTATTATGCCGATGCCCCAGAGTATTACCTCCCTCCAAAGCAGGAAGTCTATAAAAACATGGAAGCCCTGATCTATCACTTCAAGATTGTGATGGGCGAGATCGACGCGCCCGTTGGCGAGGTGTATCATGCCGTGGAAGGCGGCAATGGCGAACTGGGTTTCTATCTGATTAGCGACGGAGGCCGCGCCCCTTACCGGCTGCACTTCCGGCGACCCTGTTTCATTTATTACCAGGCGTTCCCGGAAATGTGTAAAGGAACAACCCTCTCAGACGCTATCGTAATTATGAGTAGCCTGAACGTGATTGCAGGAGAACTTGATGCGTAAACAATGACGACTGAAACAAACAAAGCCATTCAATTTACGCCGGAGCGATTGGCGAAGGCAAACGAAATCATAGCCCGCTACCCCGAAGGGAAGCAGAAGTCGGCTCTGTTGCCCCTGTTACACATGTTGCAGGAACAAGAGGGCTGGACTCCCGCCGAGGGCATGGACTACGTGGCTGAATTGCTCCAAATTGAACCGATTGAGGTTTATGAAGTAGCGACGTTCTACACCATGTACCATGTGAATCAGGTTGGCAAACACGTGATCGAGTACTGCCGCACGGGGCCTTGCTGTTTGATGGGGGGCGAAGAAGTGTTTGCGCACCTCCGGCAACGGTTGGGTATTGAAGCGGGGCAAACCACGGTCGATGGGCAGTTTACCATTAAAGAGGTAGAGTGCCTGGCGGCTTGCGGAATGGGGCCGATGTTTCAGGTTCGGGAGAAATACTACCTGCATCTGACCAACGAGCGCGTTGACGAGATTATTGACGAACTGTCGAAATAACCCACACGATGGCTACTAAAATATTAACTGAGCATATTGCCGTTCCTGGTATCGAAACGTTCGACGTTTATCGGAAACAGGGTGGTTATGAGGCTGTTGAAAAAGCAATAAAGACAATGACCCCCGAAGCCCTTGTGGAGGAGGTTAAAAAGTCAGGAGTGCGGGGTCGGGGGGGCGCGGGTTTCCCAATGGGGATGAAATGGAGCTTTCTGGCCAAGCCCGAGGGTGTTCCCCGTTACCTTGTCTGCAACGCCGACGAGTCGGAGCCGGGCACGTTCAAGGATCACTATCTGATGAAGAACCTGCCCCACCTGCTCATCGAAGGCATGATTGTGTCGAGCTTCGCGCTGGGAGCAAACAAGTCGTTCATCTATGTGCGGGGCGAGTTGATGTATGTGATTCACATCCTCGAAAAAGCCATTGCCGAAGCGAAAGCGGCTGGTTTCCTCGGTAAAAATATCCTCGGTAGCGGCTACGATCTTGAATTGATTGTGCAGCCGGGTGGAGGTGCTTACATCTGTGGTGAAGAAACTGCCCTGCTCGAATCGCTCGAAGGCAAACGTGGTAATCCCCGTAATAAACCGCCATTTCCTGCCGTAAAGGGACTTTATCAAAGTCCAACGGTGGTGAACAATGTGGAGTCTATTGCCACTACACCCTGGATTGTGAACCACGGGGGTGAGGCTTATGCTGCCATTGGCATTGGTCGCTCAACCGGAACCAAGTTGATTTCGGCATCAGGCCATATTAATAAGCCCGGCGTGTATGAAATTGATCTGGGTTTGCCTGTCGAAGATTTTATTTATGCCGATGAGTGGTGCGGAGGTATTCGCCCCGGTCATAAACTTAAAGCAGTGGTAGCCGGAGGGTCGTCGGTACCTATCTTGCCGGCAAACCTGATTCTCAATCTGGCGAACGGCGACAAACGACTGATGTCGTATGAATCGTTGTCGGAAGGTGGTTTCCAGACGGGTACGATGCTTGGTTCGGGCGGTTTTATCGTGTTTGACGAAACAGCCTGCATCGTGCGGAATACCTGGAATTTTGCCCGGTTCTATCACCATGAATCGTGCGGGCAATGCAGTCCGTGCCGCGAGGGAACAGGCTGGATGGAGAAAGTTTTGCACCGCATCGAATACGGTCATGGTCATCAGCAGGACTTGGATTTGCTGGTTGACGTAGCCAAAAAGATTGAAGGCAATACCATTTGCCCGTTGGGCGATGCCGCAGCCTGGCCCGTTGCCAGCGCGATTCGGCACTTCCGCGACGAGTTTGAGTGGCACATTACTAACCCGCATGAGGCCACGCAGCCCGGCGCGGTCTATAAAGGAGACATGACACTGGTGTAGTGTACAGCAGAGATGGAAGATATAAAACCGCAATTGTTTAAGGTTACTGTTGATGGTGTTGAGGTCGAGGTTGAACCCGGCACAACCATTTTGCAGGCAGCCCGCAAAATTGGGCCGGATGTGGCACCTCCCGCCATGTGCTACTACCAACCGCTCAAAGGCAGTGGTGGCAAATGTCGGGCCTGTCTGGTACGGGTAGCGGCTGGGTCAGCAAAAGACCCGCGCCCGATGCCCAAGCTGGTGGCTTCGTGCATTACGCCCGTGCAGGATGGTATGATCGTGGAAAACACCACGAGTCCGCAGGTGTTGGAAGCCCGCAAAGGCATTGTGGAGTTTCTGCTTATTAACCACCCCCTCGATTGCCCCGTTTGCGATCAGGCTGGTGAGTGCGACTTGCAAAACTTTGCGTTTGAGCATGGAGCGGCCCAAACTCGCTATGAAGAAGATCGCCGGACGTTCGACAAGCACGATTTAGGGCCGTATATTCAGTTGCACATGACGCGCTGCATTTTGTGCTACCGTTGTGTGCATACCGCCGACCAAATCACCAATAAGCGGGTTCATGGCGTGTTGGGCCGGGGCGATGCAGCCGAAATCGGAACGTATATCGAAAAGGCCATCGACAACGATTTTTCGGGAAATATAATCGACGTTTGCCCGGTGGGTGCGTTGACCGATAAGACTTATCGCTTCAAAAACCGGGTGTGGTTCACCAAGCCCGAAGATGCCCACCGCGACTGTCCAACCTGCTCAGGCAAGGTAACGTTATGGTATCGGGGCGAGGAGGTTATCCGGGTAACATCGCGCAAAAACGAGTGGAACGAATCAACGGCGTTTATTTGTAACACCTGCCGGTTCGAGACCAAAAACACCAGCGATTGGGTGATCGACGGGCCAACGCAGATTGCGCGTGGGTCGGTGATTACGGCCAACAAATACCGCGCTGACCTGCAAAAGCCCTCATTTGGCGACCGTTTAGCAGCCGCCCAGTACAAGCCAATCGACGACAAACGCGACACGAGTCAGCTTCAAATTCAACAATTGCCGCCTGAGCGGTTTGCGAAATCATAGAAATGGATTTAACCGTTCTCATTACCAAGGCAATTATCATTCTCGTGATTTTCGGAATCACGTTGCTGATCGCTACTTACTCAACCTATGCCGAACGGAAGGTGGCGGCTTTTCTACAGGACCGTTTAGGGCCAAACCGGGCGGGGCCTTTCGGCTTGTTGCAACCTATTGCCGATGCGGGTAAGATGTTTTTCAAGGAAGACTTCATCCCGGCTCAGGCCAACAAATGGCTGTTTATTTTGGGGCCATGCCTCGCCATGCTGACCGCTCTGATGGCCAGTGCCGTGATTCCATTTGGCGACAGCATCCGGTTTGGGGAGTTTGTGATTCCGGTGCAGGGCATCGAAATCAACATCGGCATGCTCTATATTTTCGGCGTGGTTTCACTGGGTGTGTATGGCGTGATGGTGGGTGGCTGGGCCTCTAACAACAAGTTTTCGTTGTTGGGAGCGATTCGGGCGGCCTCGCAAAACATCAGCTATGAAGTGGCTCTCGGCATGTCGATCATCGCGATTTTGATGATGACGGGTTCGCTGTCGTTGCGGGCCATTGTGGAGCAACAGGCGGGTAATGGATTCTTTGGCTGGAACGTATTCACGCAGCCACTCGGCTTTGTGATTTTCCTGACTTGTGCCTTTGCCGAGTGTAACCGTACCCCGTTCGATTTGCCAGAGTGTGAAACCGAACTCGTGGGTGGCTACCATACCGAGTACAGTTCCATGAAATTAGGCTTCTATCTGTTTGCCGAGTACATCAATATGTTCGTATCGTCGGCGGTGATTTCGTCGCTTTATTTTGGCGGCTATCATTATCCCTTTGCGGCACAGGCACATGATGCGCTGGTTAACGCGCTGGGAGCCAACACGGGGCATAATGTGGCCACCGCCATTGGCACAGTGGTATTTTTTGGTAAGATTTTCTTTTTTATCTTCTTTTTTATGTGGGTGCGGTGGACTATTCCCCGGTTCCGCTACGATCAGCTGATGAACCTCGGCTGGAAAACCCTGATTCCGTTAGCTATGCTAAACGTGGTGGTGACGGGCGCGGGGCTTTTGTTCAATTTCAACTATGCTACCTGGGCCATTGTCATTGTTATGGTGTTGATGGTTGTGGTATCATCGGCACGCGCCCCCAAGCCAGCCATGAGGGTGCAGCAGACATAAACCCACTATTGATATGCAACTAACGAACCGATCTAAACAGGTCAGCAACAAGGAAATGACTCTGGCCGAGAAGATGTATCTTCCGGAGATAGTCAAGGGGCTTATCATTACGATGGGCCACTTTTTCAGGAAGAAACCCACCATCCAATACCCGGAAGTAAAGCGGTATCTGGGGCCGGTTTTCCGGGGCCATCACGTGCTCAAGCGCGACGAGCAGGGTCGCGAACGCTGCACGGCTTGTGGCCTGTGTGCCGTGGCTTGCCCGGCAGAAGCCATTTCGATGGTGGCAGCCGAGCGCGTTAAAGGCGAAGAAAAATTGTACCGGGAAGAAAAATATGCGGCTGTTTATGAGATCAATATGCTTCGCTGTATTTTCTGTGGCTTGTGCGAAGAAGCCTGCCCCAAACAAGCCGTTTACCTCCGTCACGACCGAATGGTGCCGGTGTTTATGGATCGGGAGGACATCGTTTACGGCAAAGATAAATTAGTGGAAAAAATGGATGACCGCTACGTCCGCAATAATCCAAGTGTACAAGCCACCCCGACAGAGCCAAGCCTGTCGCGATCAGTAGGATAACAATGAACGAACTTCTAACGCATTTCAAGCAACTTACTGCCACTGGGTACCTATTCTGGGTATTGGCTATTATTACGGTATTGAGTGCCATTATGGTCGTTACGGCCCGAAACCCTATTCACAGTGTACTGGCTCTGATTGGCACATTTTTTTGTCTGTCAGGTCATTATGTATTACTGAACGCCCAGTTTCTGGCAGCTGTGAATATCATTGTTTATGCCGGGGCCATCATGGTTTTGTTCCTGTTCACGATTATGTTCCTGAACATGAAGCAGGAGGATGAAGAATCGAAAACGAACATGGCCAAAGTTGCGGCTGTGATCGTGGGCGGAACGTTGCTGGTACTGTTGCTGGGCATTTTCAAAGCGGCTCAGGTTGGCTCGTTCAATCCTACGTCGTTTGACAATAAAACGGGTTTGGTCGAGCAGTTGGGTATGCAACTCTATGGCGAGTACTTGCTGCCCTTTGAACTCGCGTCGATTCTGTTTTTGGTCGCAATGGTAGGGGCAGTCATGCTTGGCAAGCGCGAAGAGGGCGACCGGCATTTTTAGAACAGCAAGAGTCAATAATCATTTTGAGCCAGTGCCGTTGATACGGTTACTGGCTTCATTTTTCTATGGCCATGCCGTTATCTGTAAAGCCTTTCGTTTCAATAATCCTGGTTAATTATAACTCCAGTGATTTTACATTGCCGTGTATCCGGTCGATTCAGCATAATACTAAAGGTGTTGATTATGAGATTGTTGTAGTTGATAATGATTCAACGCCTGCCGAGCGGGATAAACTTCGCCCGGTGGCCGAAGACCCCGAGATTAAGTTTGTGCAGAGTGAGGTCAACCTGGGTTTCTCCGGCGGAAACATGCTGGGCGTTCAGGCTACCCGACCCAATGCGGATTATTATTTCCTGCTGAACAACGACACTATTTTGCTCAACAATGTTTGTGGTGAACTGAGTCGGTACATGGAAATACACCCGCAAACGGGCGTTTGTACCCCCCAAACGTTCAAAGCCAACGGGGAATTTGAACCGTCGTTTACCTACTTTCCGACCCTTGTTATCAAATTAATGGGGCATGGACTGATGCGGAAGCTGAATCCAAAAACATACCCAGACTTTAAAAAACGATACACACAGCCTCTACAAGTTCCTGTGGTAACGGGGTGTGCCATGTTTATTCGGGGGACGGTGTTCAGGCAATTGGGAGGGTTGGATACCACGTACTTTTTGTACTGCGAAGAGGAGGATTGGTGCCAACGATTAAAGCAGGCTGGCTACGGAGCGGCTTTGGTATCCTCGGCGGAGTTCGTGCATTATGCCGGTGGGAGCGGGGAGCAAAGTTTGGCCATTCGGAAAGAGTTTTACATTTCTTTGTTTCTCTATTACCGAAACTACCATAACTGGGTGGAAAGGAGGTTGCTACAGGTGTTTTTTGCAATCAAAAACGGACGGAAAGTATTTCGAAATCGAGATTTCGGGCAAGTGGCATGGTTTATTCTGCGGGGCGCGCCAATGAACGAAAGTTTGCGGTATCAGCAGAGGAATGGGAAGCTAAGGTAAAACGGTAAATGGGTAAGTAAGAGAATGGGAACCCCCAGTCACCTAATTACCCATCTACCTCAATTACCTATTTACCAATTACTACGGCCTAATATCACCCCGAATCTCACCACCTGGGAAAGCTGGTGTGTGCAGGTTGGCGTAGTAAAAGCCATTTAGCAAACTATCAACACGGGTTGCGGTTGTCAGGGTAGCCGTACCGATGATGGGTGAAGCAAGGGCCGCAAACGGGATCTCAACCGGTCCGTTTCCTGTCGTACTGTTGTTGACGCGGTGCAGGTGGCCCGCCGAGGGTGTTAATCCTGAATAGGTTACGGTGTAGTTAAGCACTCGCGTGACAGGGTCGATTATACCCGCAAACGCACCCGTGGCCGTTGATGGAGTTGCAGGCCGCTCGGCCGCTCCCGACAGGGTTGCTTTCAACTTAATGGGGCCATTTACACGGATGTTACCCCGAATCTCACCGCCTGGGTTTGCCGTTGTGTGCAGATTCACATAATAAAAGCCGTTTATTAAACTGTCAACCCGGCCTACCGATGCCAGTGTCACAACGCCGGTGATCGGCGATCCCAGGCTGGCAAACGGAACCTCAACCGGCCCATTACCAACGGCTGAGTTTGGCGTAATCCGGTGGAGGTGACCCGCAACAGGTGTCAATCCGGAATAGGTTACGGTGTAACTCAACACCCGGCTTGCGCGGTCAAGCACACCCGTAAATGTGCCTGTACCCGGTGAGACAACAGGAGTTGGTCTTTCGGCAGCCCCACTGAGTGTTGCTGTCAGCGAAATTTGAGCATTCTGTGGGAATGTAGCATGGTCATTGCAGCTACTGAGGGTTAGGCTTCCGGCCAGTAATACTGCCAATAACAGGGAAGTAGTTTTTGTGGTCATTAGGGTATCGATTTGATTAATTGGGAGTTTTCACGGCTCCTTTAATGCAACTCAAGTCCTTACGGAATGTTTTAGCAAATGGTTGCGTAGCAGTAATAAAAAATGGGGATTAGCAGCTTTGGTTTGTCCGCGAATCCCCATTACACTGAATCAATCGAAACTTCACTAATTAATACCCTGTGTTCTGTACAAAAACAGATTTCCCGTCCGTTCCTTTAACACTCCGGTCGATCTGCGTTTGAGGAATGGGGCGCACCAAATGGAAATCTTTGATGTTAACGGCCGCTTGTGGGTTATATTTCTTCACCCGATCAATCAGAAGTCCCCAACGCTTCAGATCCACCCAGCGCGTTTGTTCACCAGCCAGTTCACGAGCGCGCTCCTCAACAATTAACTCAAAGTTCATGTCTTTGGCAGCGATCAGCATGGCATCCTTTTTACCCGGCCAGCCAGCCCGGAAACGTACGGCATTGATAGCTGTAACAGCATCGGCTACGTTATTTGATTGCAGTGAAGCCTCTGCCAGCATCAGGTACACCTCGGCTATTCGAAATACAAAATAATCGCGGCTACCGGGTTCGTAGGTTAGGTCAGGCCGTTTCGTATCGAAGAATTTTGTCAACGTTGGGAACAATGCTTCACTGTAAGCACTTGGCACTAGCACCTGATATTTCTTAGCGGCACGCTGGGCTTTCGTCCATTCTACACCGGGTATAAAAATGGCGGTATCACCAGCGGCAAAGGATACTTTCGCCTTCGAATCATCAAACGAGGCCGCATTCAGGTTGGTGCCCGGGTTATTGCTCAACCAGGTATCACGGAACGTTTTCTTGTAGCGTGAGTCATTGGTCCGTTCGGCAAATATCGTATTCAGCAGGTAAGATGTTGGCCGTAAACGCTTAAACGGGCGACCGTAGAAAACGTCTCTTTTTAAACCTGGCTGAACGTCGTACTGCATGCCAAAGAACAAGTGCAGGTTATTTCCCCCATTGGCGGCAGCGATACCGTTCGTCAGGTTCGTTAGTGGGTCCGATGTATATTGTACGGCAAAAACGATCTCAGTGTTTACCTGATTGTTCTCGTCAAACACACTGGCAAAATCGTCGAGCAGTTTGAAGCCATAAGCTGTTGTTACGGTTTTACAAAGCGCAGCAGCTTTGGCGAAATCATCAGCGGCCTTGGATGTAGAATAGGCTTTTGCAAGATACACCTTGGCCAATAACGTTTCGGCGGCTGGTTTTGTGGCACGCCCATACTCGGCCGACTGCGCTTTGGCTTCCAGATCAACAATAGACTCGTTAAGGTCCTTGATGATTGCCGCATAGATTTCAGCCTCTGAAGCCCGTTTTGTGTCCTTTGTTGGCGCCAACGTCTCGGTTAGCCGCAAATCAACGCTTCCCCATTGCATCAATAGCAAATAGTAATAATGAGCCCGCAAAAATTTAGCCTCGGCAACACGATTCTTCTTAACCGCGTCCGTAAGTCCGGTTGCAGCCGGGGCACGTTCAATGATGGCATTACATGTATTGATGCCACGGTATAATTCGTCCCAAGTATTGCCCAGGTAGTCAACCGTTGGATTTAACTGTCCATCGTAGAAATGGAATCCTTTGTAGCCACCATCGGCCCCGGTTGCGTAAATATCCGTGCCATACTCGGTTAAGGTTAACCCCTGTTGCGTTCCGTAGTAATAACGGAGCGTCGAATAGGCGGCTTTTACTGCATCCTGAAAGCCCTTCGGGGTGTTAATGTAATCATTGCCTATAGCTGAGACTACTGTTTCATCCAGGACATCCTTACACGATTGGCTTAGCAACAACATGGCCGCTATGCCGGTAATTCGTATTGAGTTTTTTATGCTATTGATTTTCATTGAATTAATGGCTTAAAACGTGTTTTGTCAACTTCGTTTTCTGATTAGAATCGGACGTTCAGACCGAAGGTTGTTACCGAAGTGGCCGGTACTATACCGTTTGCGCTTATGTTAAGACCTGTCGTTTCCGGGTCAACACCATTATACTGGCTCCGGTATTTCGACCAGATGAACGGCTGCTGAATACTCGAATACAACCGCAACGACTCTATACCCAACTTCCTGGCGATGGCTGGGCTGAAGGTATAACCGAAGTTGATGTTCCGAAGCTTCACGAAAGTGCCATCGAAGAACGAGATCGTTGAGTTGTAAACCGGGAACTCCTGGTTGCTCTTAGGCCGGGGGAATTCGTTGGTCGGGTTGTTTGGCGTCCAGTAATCTACCTTAATTTGCTGATACCGGCCAGCCAGTGCATTCCGGTCGCGGTGGAAATCACTACGAATCAGGTTACCAAATCGGCCAAAGAAGAAAAACGACAGGTCGAATCCTTTGAAAGAGAAGCGGTTGGTAATGCCCGCACTAAAATCGGGTACGTCGGAACCGATAATTACCCGATCGTCGGCATTGATACGACCATCGCCGTTGGTATCCTGAATTTTAATCTGGCCTGCTTCACTAGCGAACGATTTTGCTACATCAGCTTCAGTAGTCTGCCAGATTCCCAGCTTCTTATAATCAAACACCGTGCTCAGTGGGCGACCAATGAACCAGCCGTTGCCTACGTCATCGACTTTACCATTGTAGAGCGACACAATAGCCTCAGTGTTCTTCATAAACTGAAAGTCGGTTGACCATTTGAAGCCCGAAGGTGAGTTAATGTTATAGGTCGTGAAACCAAGCTCAATACCCCGGTTGCGAGTTTCACCAACATTCCGCGTCACGGCGTTAAATCCAGTCGAACCCGGAAGCTGATCGGCTAAGAGCAAAGCAGTGGTATTGGTCTGATACAATTCGAGTGAGCCTTGCAAACGACCCCGCCAGAAGCTAAAATCAAGACCAATGTTAGTTGTTGCTGACGTTTCCCAACGCAAATCGGGGTTTCCGATGGTGCTGGGGCGGTATCCAAAGGCACCGGTTGATCCCCAGGCGTAGGAAGTCCTACCTAGAAGGCCTTGAGTTTGATAAGGGGTCACAGCCTGATTACCTACTGAACCATACCCGGCCCGAACTTTCAACAGGTCGATCCAGCCCACCGTTTTTAGGAAAGGCTCATTGTTGACGTTCCAGCCAAGGGCAATGCCTGGGAAGTTACCATACTTGGTGTTTTCACCGAACCGGCTAGACCCGTCCCGACGAAGGGTGGCTGTTAACAGATACTTATCGTTAAAATCATAGTTAACCCGCGCCATATACGAATTGATTGTCCACTGAACCAATTCACTAGCTGTTGCCTGTACTGAACTGGCAGCGCCCAGGTTATAAAACTGCTGCGTTTCAGACGGAATGCCTTGAACGTCGGTACGATAGCGTTCGAAATTGTCCCGCTGGATAGAGTGGAGCAGGGTTACGTTCAGGTTGTGCTTACCATTGAACGATTTCGTGTAATTCACGATGTTCTCCAGCGTCCAGTTAAAGCCAAAGCGGTTTTCGTTCCAGGCCTGCGGATCACCCCCTTTCCGGGCGTTGGTTTGCGCACCAACAAATACACCCCGACGAGCCAGCGTAAAATCAGGTCCAAAGTTTACCCGGTATTTCAGACCCTCTATAATGTTTGCTTCGGCATAGACGCTATTGAACATACGATATTTCTTGGTCTGATCAACCATAGCACCCGGTGCAATTTCGGCCAGTGGGTTGGTTAGCAAGGCATCGTTGGTGGGCGAGAAAATCATATTCCCGTTGTCATCAAATGGAGTCGCCAGCGGGTTTTGCTGAATTGTGAACTGATAAGGGTTGAGGCCTTCTCCATTCCGATCGCTGTACATCATATAAGACGAAAGCCCTACTTTCAGAACCTTATTGATTTGATGGTCAATATTCGCCCGTACGGAATACCGGGTAAAATCTAGTCCATCTGAAATGCCTTTATCCTTAAAGTAGCCGGCCGAGATGTAAAATTGTGTCCGGTCGTTTCCGCCCTGAACACCAATGGAGTGATTCTGTATAAATCCATTTTTCAGAATCAGATCCTGCCAATCAGTGTTTGTTCCGTTGGCAATTCCTTTTGCTACGTTTGGGTCACCTCCCAGTACGGCAACTTTCGCATCGGCGGCTGCATCGGCAACACCTGTTGGAACCGCGTTACCGGCTGCATCTTTGTACCCACCCGTAGCCCGATACGCTTCCCGAACGTATTCGGCAAACTCAGAGCCACTGAATAATTCAAGTTTATCTAATGGCTTCGATACCCCTACATAGGAGTCATAGGTAACGGTCGTTTTTCCTTTCTGACCGCCCCGCTTAGTGGTGATCAACACAACCCCGTTCGCACCCCGTGCCCCATAGATGGCTGTGGCTGTAGCATCCTTCAACACCTCCATTGATGCCACATCGTTTGGGTTCATGTCTTCGTAACCTGCTGAAAGGGGAATCCCATCAACTACGTAAAGAGGATCGTTACTGGCACTGAACGATCGACGACCCCGAATACGAATAGTAGGCACAGAACCGGGCTTCGAACCATTTTGTGTTACATCGACCCCGGCTACCCGCCCCTGAAGCGCCTGGCCGAGGTTGGTAATCGGCATTTCCTGTATTTCTTTAGCGCCTACCGATGTAATGGCTCCCGTCAGCTGGCTTTTCTTTTGCGTACCGTAACCAACAACTACAACTTCGTTCAGGGTGCGATCGTCGACTTTCAGTTGTATATTGACATCGGAACGGTTTCCAAGAACTATTTCGGAAGCAATGAAGCCCACCGACGAGAATACGAGCGTGACATCGCCATCAGGAACCGAAAGTTTCCAGCGGCCTTCAGCATCCGTTGTAGTTCCCCGAGTTGTGCCTTTTACAGCTACATTGACACCGGGTAAGGGGGTGTTATCATCGGACGAGGTAACTCGACCCGACACATTGCGTTCCAGACGATCTGGATTTTCGGCTACAACTCCTGGTGGGGAGAAGTGACTAGTAGCCCAACCCGGGCTACCTGCCAGCAGCGACAACAGACAAGCGGTCGTTAGCCAGTGAGTGTTAATAGAGGTAAACAGTTGTTTCATAGGGATTTGTAGAAAATCGAATTGCACTATGCAGTTAAAAAAAATGCATTTTCCTATAAAGAGCACTTTCTTATTGATCTACTGCCTTAGTATTTTATTTAAGTGATCCTTAATACTGTACTGTTTTTACCGTTTAAAGTACTCTTATACCATTGAGCCTTTTTTCTTTTTCATCTACTTTTCGCTTTCCTATCATTGAGTAATTCCAGAACTATACTTTATGCAACTGACGATTCAAAACCTCTCCAAAACCTACGCTAATGGGGTTAAGGCATTAGACAATGTCTCGCTTACCATTCCAACCGGCATGTATGGACTGTTGGGCCAGAACGGCGCAGGCAAGTCCACGCTGATGCGCACGCTGGCTACATTGCAGGATGCCGACAGCGGCTCGGCACACCTCGGTGATCTGGATGTGCTGGCCAATAAAGAAGCTGTCCGGCGTATGCTGGGCTACTTGCCTCAGGAGTTTGGGGTCTATCCAAAAGTGTCGTCCACGGATCTGCTCGACCACTTTGCCATTCTGAAAGGCATTACCAATAGTCGCGAGCGCAGCCAGCTTGTTGAGGCCCTACTGCACCGGGTAAACCTTTATGAACATCGCAAAAAGGCCGTGAGCAGTTACTCCGGCGGTATGAAACAGCGGTTTGGCATTGCCCAGGCACTCATCGGCGACCCCAAACTGATTATTGTGGACGAACCCACGGCGGGCCTCGATCCCGGCGAACGCAACCGTTTTTACAACCTGCTGTCAGAAATTGGCGAAAACGTGATCGTGATCTTGTCTACCCACATTGTGCAGGACGTGATGGAACTGTGCAACAACATGGCCATCATTCATCAGGGGCAGGTGCTGTATAGTGGGTCTCCGCAAGCCGCCGTGAAGGGACTGGACGGTAAAATCTGGGCCAAATCCATCAGCAAAGCCGACCTGCCCACCTACCAGCAAACGCACACGGTCATCTCGAACAAACTGGTGGCAGGCAAGCCGCTGATTCACGTGTTGAGCGATGTGGAACCGGGCGAAGGTTTTGAGCGGGGAGTGCCAGATTTGGAAGATGTGTTCTTCTCAACGATAAACGCCGGGACACATGTTTAGACACATCTTTACCTTTGAACTCCGCTACTGGCTCCGGCAGCCAATGGTGTGGGTGTTCATGCTGGTTAACATCCTGATGTTTACCTGGGCCACGGCTTCCGACGACCTCACGATTGGCGGGTCGTTTGGCAATATTTTCAAGAATGCGCCCTATGTGATTCAGAATCAGTTCGGGGTCTGGAGCATTTTTGCCCTGCTCATGACCACCGCCTTTGTACAGAGCGCGGCCACCCGCGACTTTACCTACAAAACCAGTCAGATTGTCTTTGCCTCACCCATCCGCAAACTCGACTATCTGGCCGGGCGGTTTCTGGGGTCGTTTGTAGTGGCCCTGATTCCGTTTTTGGGTATTTCGCTGGGTATTTTGCTGGGGCAGGTTGTGGGTACAATGACAGGAGCAACCGATGCCGAACGCTACGGTCCAATTGTCGCGTCTGCCCACCTGAATAGCTTTTTAACCTTTGCCATTCCGAATACGTTTGTGGCCGGGGCGTTCATTTTCATGTTGGCTGTGCTAACACGCTCGGCGATCACGGCTTTCATTGGGGCTATTGTGCTGTTGGTGGCCCAACTGATTGCGGGCAATTTTTTGAGCGATGTGGAATACGAACACCTCGCCGTTTATTTTGATGCGCTGGGTTTCGGGCCTTTCTCATTGGTTACCAAATACTGGACTGTCAGCGATAAGAATACGATGTCGGTGGGGCTTGACAGTCCGCAGATGCTGCTGAACCGGCTGATCTGGATGGCGGTTGGCGGGGTGTTTCTGGCAGTGGCCTATTTCCGGTTTTCGTTTGAAGAGAAGGTTCAGAAAGTAAAGAAAACAAAGCGGGATGCCCTCCCCGAAGATGCCACGGGCAAAGCCGTTTTTGCCCCGCTTCGGGCCTTGCCCAGCGTAACTCAACACACGGGCTACGGCGTGCAGTGGGCGCAGATGATTCGCGTGTTCCGAACGGATTTTATTGGTACCATTAAAGGCACGGCCTTAATCGTTATTCTGTTTGCGGGACTTTTAAACATGGGGTTCTCGCTGCAATATGCCGGGCGATGGTACGGTTTGAGTTCTTATCCCGTTACTTATCAGGTTATTAACCTGATTCATGGCACTATTGCCCTGTTCCTGTTTGCCATCATTATTTTCTATTCGGGTGCGTTGATCTGGAAAGAACGCGACGATGATCTCGATCAGATTTACGACTCTATGCCCCACCGCAACTGGTCGGTTTTTGTGGGTAAAATGCTGGCCATGACCGGGATTGTGGCCATTGTCTTACTGCTCTGCATGGTTGCCGGCCTGATGACGCAGGTGCTAATGGGGTACACGAAGTTCGATTTGCGGCAGTATGTGATTGAGTTTTTCGTGATCGACCTGCTCCGGTTCCTGCCCATAATTGTGCTGTCGATGCTGGTGCATACGCTCGTCAATAATAAGTACGTAGCGTTTTTCGCGGTGATCGTTATCCTGATTGCGAACGCCTACATCTGGACTCCGCTCGATGTGCAAAGCAACCTCGTTCAGTTCAATGCTTCGCCCAATCACACCTATTCCGACATGAACGGCTACGGCCCCTATGTGACCACATTTGCCTGGTTTCGGGGGTATTGGTTGCTTTGGACGGCCATGCTCGCCATGATTGGAATTCTGTTCTGGGTGCGCGGAAAAGACACCGCCTGGCGAAACCGTTTCCACTCGGCACGGGCGGCTTTGACGGGGCCGAATCGCCTGATTGTGGGCGGATTAATGGCTTCTCTGCTGGTTGTTGGCAGCTGGATTTTCTATAACACACAGGTGCAGAATACCTACGTGACGAGCAAGGTGTATGAGAAAAAGCAGGTGGCCTACGAAAAGCAATACAAGCGGTATCAGACGTTGCCACAGCCCCGCATCACCGATGTGAAATACGATATTGCAGTCTATCCCGAAGACCGCAATCTGACCGTTAATGGTAACCTGCAGTTAGTGAACCGAAGCAGCTTTCCCATTGATTCACTGTTTATTACGCTACCAAATCGGTTGGAGTATACGCTGAAAATCGACCGGGCCAAACAGTTATTGAATGACGAAGAACACCAGTTTCAGATTTACAAACTCAGTCCAGCCCTTGCTCCCGGCGATTCCATGCAGATGCGCTTTACAACCAAACGCATAAGCCGTGGCTTCGAGAATGAGGTGCAGTTTACGAAGGAGATCAACGAAAATGGGTCGTTTTTTAACAACTACGACATTGCTCCGCAAATTGGTTATCAGGAGCAAAGCGAGTTGACCGACAAGAACGACCGCAAGAAATATGATCTCCCCGAACGCGCCCGGATGCCCGCCCTCACCCGCAACTGCACCGACAAGTGCATGAACACCTACCTCAGCAATAACTCTGATTGGGTGATGGTCGAAACCACCATCAGCACCTCGCCCGATCAGTTGGCCGTGGCCCCCGGCTCGCTGCTGAAAGAGTGGAATCAGACCGATGCCGAAGGGCGGCCCCGGCGGTATTTTCACTACAAACTCGACCATACCTCACTGAATTTCTATTCGTTTATTTCGGCTAAATATGAGGTGAACCGGAGCAAGTGGAACGGCATTGACGTGGAGGTTTATTACGACAAACAACACCCCTACAACGTGGCCAATATGTCGGAGTCGGTGAAAAAATCGCTGGCGTATTACACGGAAAACTTCGGCCCATACCGCCACAAACAAGCCCGCATTATCGAATTTCCGCGATATGCCAGTTTTGCACAGGCGTTCCCCGGCACCATGCCTTATTCGGAAGCAATCGGGTTCATTGCCAAAATCGACCCCAAAGAAGACCTCGACATGGTGAAGTATGTGGTGGCTCACGAAATGGGGCATCAGTGGTGGGCGCATCAGGTGGTGGGTGCCGAGATGCAGGGAGCCACACTGCTCTCCGAAACGCTGGCCCAATACTCAGCGCTGATGGTGATGCAACAAGCCTATGGACGCGACCGGATGAAGCGGTTTTTGGGGTATGAAATGGATCGGTATCTGGGCGCACGCGGCTCTGAGTCACAAAAGGAAGTGCCGCTCGAAAAGGTTGAAAATCAGGGGTATGTGCATTACCAAAAAGGCAGTTTGGTGATGTATAACCTCAAAGAGATGATCGGCGAAAAAGCCGTGAACGCGGCCCTGCGAGATTTGGTGCAGAACTATGCCTACCGTAAGCCGCCGTATCCAAACTCCTTCGCTTTGGTGGATCGCCTGAAAGCCAACACGCCCGACTCGCTGAAATACCTCATCACGGACTTGTTCGAGCAGATGACTATTTTCAACAACCGGGCCACCGCTGCCAATGCCAAAAAATTGAAAAACGGCCAATACGAAGTCACAGTGGCGGTTCAGGCCGAAAAATACCGGGCTGATTCGTTGGGCCGCGAAACCCCCGCCAGCCTGAACGACTGGATTGACGTGGGGGTGTATGGTAAGCCCGTCGATGGTAAAAAACAGGGTAAGTTATTGGCCATCAGACGCGAGCGAATTCGCAAAAAAGACAGTACCTACACGTTCACCGTGAAAGAAGAACCCTACGAAGCCGGGATTGACCCCATCAGCTTTCTGGTGGATCGGGTGCCGGGCGATAACTTGAAACGGGTGGGTATGTGAGAGGTGCTTCGTACCTTTGCGGCTCGTTTAACAAATTAAAGGCAATACGCCAACCTCTACCGGCGTTATCGGTTTACTTGAGTATGGAAGCATTACGTCAGATTGCAAATATCAGCGGCTACGGTGGCCTGTATCGGATTTTGAAGCCAAGCCGGGCAGGTGTCATCGTAGAAACGCTTGATGATAAGAAAGTAAAAACCATGATGGGGCCAACGGCCCGCGTTTCGGTCTTGCATGATATTTCCATGTATGTCGATACGCCCGACCAGTCGGTGGCCTTGGGTGAGGTGTTGCGGGCGGTGGCCGAAAAATTTGGCGACGATCTGCCCGTAACGGCCAAAAGCAGCGATGCCGAACTCGGTACGTTTATGGGCGAGGTATTGCCCGACTACGACCGGGAGCGCGTCAGGATGTCAGATATAAAGAAATTGGTCAGTTGGTACGGGATTCTGCGCCAACATGCCCCCGAAGCGTTTGAGGCTCCGGCCGGCAATCCGGCGGTTGCTGAAGAAGAGCAAACCGTTGCCGAAACAAATCCGACCGACGACGGATCGGAAGCTGCGGCTTCAGAAGTTGCTGCTTCAGAAGCAGAGCAACCGGCTAAATAGCCCGTCTGTCGTTAGTCAATCGGTCTCCATTTTTCAGTGAGAACGAAAAAGCCGCGAAACGCCTTTGGCTCGCGGCTTTTTTTTATATTTGCCCTATGCCCGTCTCCATCCGAACATCGCAAAACGTCCTGCTCCACTATGAACCCGCCAGCCTTGGCGACCGGATGGTGGCGACGTTGCTCGACTACCTTATTTTTCTGGGTTGGCTGATGATAACCAGCTACATAGCCCAACAGGGCGGGCGGGTGTTGGGCAATTATTACTGGTTTTTTGTGGTTGGAGCACCTATTGTATTCTACGATCTGCTGACCGAATGGCTGCTTAATGGCCAGAGCCTCGGCAAATTGGCCATGAGTACTCGCGTGGTGAAACTCGACGGATCACGACCGGGCTTGGGCGATTACCTCATTCGGTGGCTGTTTCGGATGGTCGATACGCGCTTGCTGAATGGGGTGGTGGCGATGGTGGCCGTTGCCGCCAACGGACAGGGCCAACGGTTGGGCGATGTGGCCGCCGGAACAACTGTGGTGAAAGTGAAAGCCCCCATTACGCTCGACGATGTGCTGCACACCATGCTCCCCGATGATCACGAAATACAGTTCCCTGATGCCATTTTACTGACCGACCGCGACATGAATATAGTTCGTGATGCGCTCCGCACCCGCAGCAAGTTCCTGGCCAACCGAACCGCCGAACGGGTTAAATCCGTAACGGGAATTTCATCCCCAATGCCCGCCGAGTTATTTTTGCAAACCCTCGTGGCCGATCACCAATTTATGACCACACGTGGAAGCAACTAATGTTTCAGGTTTCAATAGCTGCGCTGTTTCAAGTTTCATGTTGTAGAGAG
Organism: Cytophagales bacterium; assembly: GCA_031411995.1. Taxonomy (GTDB): domain Bacteria; phylum Bacteroidota; class Bacteroidia; order Cytophagales; family Spirosomataceae; genus Rudanella. The sequence goes on along the minus strand of JANOCD010000058.1, from coordinate 12,086 downwards.
AAACAAGTTGCTATTGAAACCTGAAACGCGAAGCATTGAAACCTGAAAGATAATAATGATCGACTCTATAAAATCGCTCTCCCGCCAGTTTGCTGCCGACACCGTTGCCACGCGCCGACACCTGCACGCTCATCCCGAACTCTCGTTCAATGAGCACAATACGGCCCGCTACGTGGCCGATCAACTCCGCGCCATTGGCCTGAATCCACAAGAGGGCGTGGCCAGCACGGGGGTTGTGGCCCTGATCGAAGGCACAAAAGCCGGGTCAGGTCGGGTGATTGGCTTACGGGCCGACATGGACGCGCTGCCAATCCGCGAAGCCAACGAGGTTCCCTATAAATCGACGGTGGAAGGGGTTATGCACGCCTGTGGACATGATGCTCACACCGCCAGTTTGCTCAGTACGGCCCGAATTCTTCAAACCCTGCGCGACGAATTTTCTGGAACCATCAAACTGGTGTTTCAGCCTGCCGAAGAGAAAGCACCGGGTGGAGCCTCGCTCATGATTAAGGATGGCGTGTTGGAAAACCCCGCACCCGGCTCCATGCTTGGGCAACACGTGGCTCCCAACATTCCGGTGGGTAAAATCGGGTTCCGTGAGGGGATGTACATGGCCAGCACCGACGAGATATTTATGACCGTGAAAGGCAAGGGTGGCCACGGAGCCATGCCCGACCAACTCATTGATCCTGTGTTGATTGCCTCACATATTATTGTGGCTATGCAACAGATTGTCAGCCGAAATCGGCCTCCGGCAAGTCCGTCGGTATTGTCGTTTGGGCGATTCATTGCTGACGGTATTACCAACGTGATTCCGAATGAAGTGAAAATAGAAGGGACATTCCGGTGTATGAACGAGCAATGGCGGGCAGAAGGTCTGCGCCGGATTCAGAAATTGGCAGAAGGCATGGCCGAAGCAATGGGCGGCAAATGTGAGTTTGAACACCTCAAAGGCTATCCGTTTCTGCAAAATCACCCCGAACTAACCCGCCGAACGCGGGCCTCGACCGAGGCCTACATGGGTGCTGAAAACGTGGTCGATCTGGACCTCTGGATGGCGGGAGAAGACTTCGCGTTCTACTCGCAGGTGGTCGATTCGTGTTTTTACCGGCTTGGTACCCGCAACGAATCAAGGGGCATCACGTCGGGGGTTCATACGCCCACGTTTGACATTGACGAAACTGCCCTCGAAGTTGGCCCCGGCCTGATGGCCTGGTTGGCCGTGGAGGAATTGGGGAAAGAGTGAAGGGTGAAAGAGCGAAAGGGCAAAATTTAGCATAAAGTAGTACTTTAGTTTCTTCATCATGCTGTTTTCCTACCGCTATGAATCGTTCTGACTGTATTTCGCTCTTTCACTCTTTATCACCTCCTGCTCCACGAGCAACATCTACATCACGCGCCATGCCGAGCGGGCCAACGAATCGGATACTACAAGCCTATCGGCAGCTGGATTGTTGCGTGCCCGTGCCCTGGCCGACCGACTGGCCAACGAACACATCGACAGCATTTTTGTGACTCCCTATCGCCGGACGGAGCAAACGGCTACCCCGCTGGCTTTGCGCCTGGGTTTGCCGATGACTAAATATCCGGCGGCTCCGGTAACGGTCATTACCAATCGTTTGCGTACATTTCGGGGGAAGAACGCGCTGGTCGTAGGCCACAGCAACACCATTCTGGAGATTGCGAAAGGCCTTGGCGTGACCCCGTCCATGCAGAAAATTGAGCATTCTGAATACCAAAATATACTGTTCATACGGATGCACCATACGCCTTTTGGCCAGAGGGTGCAACTTTACGAGCAGAAACTAAACCCCTAATTACCCCAATGTTTCGATTCTTCGTTTTGCTAATTCTGTGTGTGTGTAGCTTGACTGGTGCCGCTCAGACGAAGGTGGTCAAAAAGATCAAAACGGTCAAAACCACCAAAACCACCGTGTCTAAAGCCTCTACGTCACCCAAAACATACACGGGCCGTATCATTGCCGTGACAAGCGGGGGCGGTTTCACGGGTCGTTCGACCTCATATTATTTGCAGGACGATGGCCGGCTCTATGGTAAGCGCAGCAACGAGGCAACCTACGCCCTGCTCGCCAAACAGACACCCGACAATACCAAACGGGTTTTCGGGTCGCTGGAAGAGCAATGCCAGATCAAAAAGACCACGTTCGATTTCCCCGGCAATACCTACAAAGCGGTAGGCTGGCGAAAAGGTAAAGAGAATTATAGTGTCACCTGGGGAAGTCCAAGAGACAGTGTTCCAGCGAATTATGAAAAATTCTATAGTTCATTTATGGCCACTATTCCGGCGATTATGCGGCTGAAGTAGCAAAACAACAACTACAATGAAACTCTTCTACTCCTTTCTTCTCATTACCGTTTCGGTACCGCTTTTTGCCCAGCAGCCCAATAAAGGTTTCAGCCGGAAACACAAAACCGAGCAGCCCGCCGACAATCTCTCGCAGCGACTTGGTGCCGAAGAGTTACCGGCTCCGGCGGTGCGAACCAACAAACAATCGCTGATTGGCGGGCAGGCCGCGCAAGCGGGTTTGCAGCCGTTGCGGGTGCGGGTTGTGCGCGATGCCGACACGGGTTTACCCATTTATATCGAAAACCGGTCGGCGCGGTCTGCCAAGCGTGTCCCGGTGTCCTCACAGACCGGCTCAACGCAACTAACCGGGCAGGCGCGGGCCAATGCCGTGGCCACCACCTACCAGTTTCTGGATCAGGTACGGGGCTTACTGAAAATCGACAAACCCGAAGCTTCGTTCTCCGTTCGGCAAACTGAAACCGATGCCCTTGGCCAAACGCACATCCGCCTGACACAAACGCATGGCGGCATTCCTGTTTATGGAGCCGAGTTGGTTGCCCACCTCACCAATAATGAAGTTACGTTGTTGAATGGTCATTATCAGGAAGTTAAAAATAAAAAAACCACTACCCCAAAACTTTCGGTGAAGGAGGCCGCCGATCTTGCTCTTGCCGATGTAGGCAAAGCCAGGGCTGTGCGCTCGTTTGGTAGTAATCTGTTTAACCTCGAACGCGCCAAAGGCGAACTCTGCCTGTATCCCGTTGGCGATTCGCATCGGCTGGCCTATGAACTGACCATCCGGCCCAGTATGCTCCAGCGATGGGCTTACTGGATCGACGCGGAGACAGGGGCTATTCTCGACAAAACCAACACCACCTGCACGTTTTTGGGGCCAATTAAAACAACGGGTAGAGACCTCAACGGTGTAACGCGGACGTTCTCGACTTACCAGGAGTCAGCAAGTCGATATTTCCTTATTGATGCTACGAAAGCCATGTTCAACCCGGCTTCGACCATTCCCGACAAGACGCTTGGCGGCTTAGTTACGCTGGATTCGCGCAACACCTACGGCGACAATCAGAAGTTCTGGTATGTGGGTTCGGCGAACAATGCCGACTGGACACCGGCTGCCGTGTCAGCTCACTACAATGCTGGTTTAGCCTATGATTATTACAGCAATACGCACGCCCGAAAATCGCTCAACGGAAAGGGAGCAACCATAAACTCGGTGGTGAACGTGGTGGATGATGATGGGACAGGCCTAGACAATGCCTACTGGTCGGGAGAGTTTATGGCTTACGGAAACGGTGGATCATTGCTGAAACCACTGGCTGGTGCCCTCGATGTGGCTGGTCACGAAATGACCCACGGCGTGATCGAAAATACGGCTAACCTCGTGTATAAGAGCCAGTCAGGAGCCATTAACGAGTCGATGGCCGACGTGTTTGGTACCATGATCGACCGTGACGACTGGACAATTGGCGAGGATATTGTCAAGTCGAACCGGTTTACTCAGGGAGCCGTAAGGAGCATGTCGAACCCGAATCAGGGCGGAAAAAATGACTTTGGCTACCAGCCAGCGACAATGGCTCAATACGAAAAACTGCCCGAAGATGCCGACAATGACAATGGGGGCGTTCACGTGAATAGCGGCATTGTGAACTATGCGTTCTACCTGTTTGCCACAGCAGTCACGAAAGAAAAAGCGGAGAAAATTTATTACCGCGCCCTCACCACCTACCTCACCCGCACCTCCAAATTTCTGGATCTTCGATTAGCCGTGATCAAAGCCGCCAGCGATATCCACGGGGCTACTAGTGCCGAGGCAACTGCCGCTAAAACGGCCTTCGACCGGGTAGGGATTTTGGATAATACCACACCCAACCCCGACCCCAAACCCGAAGTGCCCGTGGCTCAGGGACAGGATCTGATGCTTATTTATGGGTCCGATAATAAACTGTATTCGACGGTGGTTGGCTCCAATAAATTCGATCTCAAAAGTAGTCTGGGTCTTACACACCGACCTAGCGTGACCGACGATGGGAAGTTTGCCTACTACGTTACGCCCGACAAACGCATCCGGGCGGTGAACCTGACCGGAACGCCAACGGAAACGATTATCTCCAATGAAACCCGCTGGGACAACGTTGCTATCTCGAAAGATGGCACCAAATTGGCCGCCCTTTCATCGGCTGCCGAGCCAAAAATGTATGTCTATAGCTTCGATAAAAAAGTCTGGAAAACATTCACCCTCTATAACCCGACCACTGCCGATGGCGTTAAATCGGGCGGGGTGAAATATGCCGACTCGTTCGAGTGGGACTTGACAGGTGAGTTGCTGGTGTACGATGCCTATAACGAATTGACCAATCCCGAAGGTGATGCTATTGATTATTGGGACGTGGGTTTTATTAAGGTATGGGACAACACGAAGAAGGATTTTGCGACGGGAGACATCGAAAAGCTATTCTCCAACCTTGAAGAAGGCGAGAGCGTTGGCAACCCATCCTACGCTAAAAACTCAGCCAATATTATCTCGTTCGATTATTTCTACGAAGCCGACGATGAATATTATGTTGTAGCCGCCAATATTGATATGGGCGAATTACAGGGCGTTTATAAAAACAACACGCTTGGCTTTCCGAGTTATTCACGCTTAGATAACCGGCTGGTTTTCACCACTGAAGCTACCAGTGGAGCCGAAAATGTAGCGGGTATTGGCGTGGGTACTGATAAGATTTCACCATCGGGAACAGTACAAACCATTGTGCAAAATGCCAAATGGCCCGTATGGTACAGCCAGTCGGATCGGGTTTTGCCCACCAAAACGGCCCAGACTATCACGTTCAACTCGCTCCCCGACCGATATATGGGCGATGCTGATTTCACGTTGGCAGCTACTTCATCGGCGAGTTTGGCCTGTCTGTTTACACTGCGGTCTGGCCCGGCTGAGTTAATCGGGAACAAAGTGAAAATCACGGGCATCGGTACGGTCACAATCCGTGCCTACCAAGATGGAAACACCCAGTTTTTTGCCGCCACCCCCGTTGATCGAACGTTCACGGTGATGGCCGTTTTGGGTCTCGAACCCGACTGGGCCAATGCGCTCAAGCTCTATCCCGTTCCGGCCCAAAACCAGCTAACGGTCGAAGTTCCCGCATCGGTGGCTATCGAACAACTCTCGCTGGCCAACCTGACGGGAGCAACCGTGATTCGGCAACCTATGTCGAACCGAAGTAACACGGCTACCCTGTCAGTCGGCGACTTGCCCAAAGGCGTGTATGTGCTAACGGTGCAAACAGGCAAAGGCGTGGTGAGCCGGAAAGTGGTAAAGGAGTAACAGTGTCATGCAAAGTCGCAAAGATTTTTAATGAAATTTTTGCGACTTTGCATCTTTGTGAGCAATACAATCTTACCGTACTACATCGGCTGGAGTCTGTTTGTCCTCTTCCAACTCGAAATTGATTGGCAGATTATAACGCACATTCACTGGTATGCCGCTTTGACTGCCCGGTTTCCAGTTGGGCATCCGACTCACCACCCGAATGGCTTCTTCGTCGCAGCCGAAGCCAACGCCTTTTAAGAGATTTACGTCGGCAATATCGCCTTTTTTGGTCACCACGAAATTGACGAACACGCGCCCATGAACGTTGGCTTTTTGAGCTGCCGCCGGGTAGCGAATGTTTTCGCTGAGGTATCTTCCTAACTCCTCCATACCACCCTCAAATTCGGGTTGTTGCTCTACAACGGCGAAGATCTCACCATCGACCTGATTGAGTCTCAGCGATTGGTCGAGTTTTTCTTTGCCTTTCACGACCTGATCCATTTCTTTTTCCATTTGCGTACACATGAGTAGCACGCCCGCAATGGGCAGCACGAAGGCATAACGCCAGAGGGCACGCCGGGGAGAATCGGGTTTGGTTAGCATCTGAATCCGTTGTTTGAGTTGGGAAATATGAAAAAATGAGTTGGTCAATTCGTAGCCCGGCACCTTAGTGTTTGGTCGAGTCTGCTGGTTTGAAGAATTCATGTTGTTTGCTCTTTTTTGTGGTGATTATGATAACGCCGTTGGCTCCTGCTTCGCCGTAAGTACCTTTGGCTGAGGCACCTTTAAGAACGTTAATAGATTGAATATCTTTGACATTCAGCGTGTTGATAGGGTTTTCTTTGCCTTTGTTCACTCCATCCAGAATAAAGAGAGGATCGTCGTCAAAACCCATACCATTGTTTTTTATAGTAATTCGGGTTCCTGGGCTTATTCCATTGCCAATACCCGGCTTCGCTTCCAGTGTATGGTTTACGGCTGGAATAACCATGTTTGGGTCATTGGTTGGAGCAGGGAAACGCTCGTTATCAAAAATCTCTTTGTTGAATCCCGTCTTGTCGTCATTCTTTTCAAGCTGAAACTCAATCGGCAATACGAAACTCACCGCCACCGGCTGCCCGTTTTGTTTGCCGGGTTCCCAACGGGGCATTTGAGCCACAATCCGAACAGCTTCCTCGTCGCAGCCATTGCCAACTCCTTTCTGGATTCGGATGTTGTTGATGGTCCCCGTTGGCGATACCATAAACTCCACAAACACGCGCCCCTGTGTGCGGGCTTTTTGGGCCGCCGAAGGATACCGAATATTACGAGCTAAATATTGACTAAGCGCGGGCATTCCTCCCGGGAACTCCGGTTGCTGCTCCACAACTGTGAATACCTTCTTGTCTGTTGTGTCGCTATTTACGGCTGGCTTTTGTGATGAAGCCAGTGGTTCATAGCCGACTACAACAACTTCGTTTAAGGCTTTTCGCTTGATTTTTAACCGCACCTGCATTTCTTCGCCAGCCGTAGACGTGATCTGTTGGCTCTCGAAACCCACAAAACTCACGATTAAGGCTGCACCGGGTTCCGCGTTAATTATAAACCGGCCATTAGCATCCGTAGTCGTACCAGCGTTGCCATTTTTGATTACAATGGTGGCACCCGGCAGCGGCTTGTTGTCTTCGGTTATAATCCGCCCTTTCACCGGAACTGGCTTGCCCGAAAGCAGGGGTTCAACCAATCGCTGTACGTCAGGACGGGCAGCAGTCAGGGCCAGCACGATCAGTGTCAGCGGCAACACCAGGGCATATTTGCCTAATGCCCAGTGGCTTGTGGTGCGTTGGTGCAACATGCGAAGCCGGGCCGTGAGCAGCGAGGGTTTGAAAAACGAGTTAGTCAGCAGGTCGGGTTGGTCGCCGAGGGCGTAGGAAACGAGGTAATTGGCATATGCCGAACGGTGCCGGGCCGAGGCTGCCTGATCGGCAAGGAACTCGTGTACCTGCCTGATCGCCATTCGGTAAGCCAACACCACGGGGTTAAACCATAACAACGCCTGAATCACCTCGAACGCCAATATATCGGCACTATGCCATTGCCGGATGTGGACTAATTCATGCTCCCGAACAGGTTCGGCCTGTGCATCGGCGGGACTCAACACCATATACCGGAAAAACGAAAATGTGGGCGTTTCGGGGTCAGCAGGTTGCACCAGTGTGTAGTGGGGGAGGGGTTGTTGTGGGTTTTCGCGAATGTAATTCAGCAATCGGGTGGTGCGCCAGAACAGCCGTATAAGCAAGCCACCTGCTACTACGCCATACATCCACCAGCCAATAAGAACCCAGTTGGGGCCACTTGGAGCCAGATTTTCGGGGCGAATCGTGACACCTGAGAGTAGTTGAGGAGCTACAGCGGGTAATATTACCACGGTTTCGGTGGGCAACTGCACAAAGGGCAAGCCCAATGCCAAACCGACCGAAGCCAGCAAATAGATCCGGTTGAGCATGAAGAACGTGTGCCGCCGGAGCAGGAGAAAATAACACCCGAAAAACAGGATCAGGTAAAGGTTGGCCCGAAGAAGATAATCGAAAGTGGTCATGGTTCGGATTTGTTTTGGTTTAGGAGCCGAATGATTTCATCGGCTTCGGTCAGGCTCACATTCTTCTCGTTCACGAAAAACGACACTAACTTTTTCAGCGAGTTGTCGAAATAGTTGCTCATCAGTTGCTCGGTCTGAAACCGGCGATATTGTTCCTCCGTAATCAGCGGGTAGTATTCGTGCGTTTTTCCATAGGCTATATAGCCCACTAATCCCTTCTTTTCCAGTATTCTAATAATTGTGGAAACGGTGTTGTAGGCTGGTTTCGACTCGGGAAGTTCGGCAAGAACATCCTTCACAAAGGCCCGTTCCAACTGCCATAAAACGCGCATTATTTCTTCTTCGGCACGGGTGAGTTCGCGTATTTGCATCTTTAAACGTAGTTGTTAGTTGTAAAACTAATGTATTAGTTATATGTTTCAAAATTTTTTAACGAAATTTTATACAGCTATCCGTCGATGTGTATTGCTAATAAATAGGTCGGCGTTTATATTCACAGAATATTTATGCTAACCCGATTGATCAAGGTTAGTAATCCGTAACACAATACATGAAACTGCTGCTTGTCGCTTTCCTCACCATAGTATCCATATGGGCAATGGAGCCGGTCAAGGCTCAACCGTTCACCGCTTCTGAAGCGCGTGAAGATATAGCGTTTCTGAAGCGCAAACTAGATCAACTGCACCCTGCCGTTGGCTTTTATACCGCTAAGAATCAGTACGAACGACTCTACGACTCGTTGTTTAATCAATTGAGTGGCCCGGTTGAGTACTTGCCACTTTTCAGGCACCTCAGTCCGCTGGTTAACACGTTGAAAGACGGACACACCAACCTGAACCATCGGCGCACTTATATCGACAAGCACACTCGCTATTTTCCTTTCTATATCCGGGATGTTGGTTCCGACTATTTTATTACGCACAATGTCTCCGGCGATTCAACGCTTCGGCGGGGCACACAACTGATAGCTATTAATGGACGTTCGGTGGCGGATATCCACCTTGAATTGATGGAAACGGATCGTTCCGGGTCCGACGGCGACAATATCACAGGCCGCCGACAGTGGAGTCTGCATCAGTTTGCCGATTATTATGCCGCCTGGTTTGGTTCGGCAGATTCGCTCACGCTCACGTATCGTTTTCCGGCTGATCCACTCCAACTGATTCGTCAGAAAAAAGTAGCCTGTGTTAACCTGCATGAATTCCGGGCCGTTTTTCAGAAACGATACAAACATGAAGCCGACCACCGGCCAAATCTATCGGTACAAACTGTTGATTCATTACCCGGCACGGCAGTTTTGCGGGTTTCGACCTTCATGGGACCTAAACGAAACGATCCGTTCCAATTGGTATTTAAGCATCGACTAAAGCGGGCATTCAAACAAATTCAAAGCCAGCACATTGATAATCTGGTGATTGATATGCAACAGAATGGGGGAGGTATGGTGTTAAATTCGGCGCGTTTGCTGAAATATTGGATGCCAAAGCGATTCACTATTATGCAGCGTGAACAAATGAAAGGGGCTGCCCGTGATGAGTTGGTGACCCGCTGGAATCCATTTTCGGCCCTTCAGTTTTCCATGCAATACAAGCGCGACGGGCGGGGAGGTTTTGCGAGTCGCTCGCATAAGCGTCGCTTTCGTCCTGTGCGGAACCTGGCCTACAAAGGCAATCTATACTTTCTGATGAATGGGGCTTCGTTTTCGGCGGCAACATCCGTGTTAGCCAAGTCGCTGGATGCGGGTGTCGGTACGTTTGTGGGCGAGGCCTGTGGAGGGGCTTATTGGGGCGATTTTGCCGGTCACTTCAAAACCGTCACCTTGCCCCATTCGCGGATTCAGGTCAGGATTCCCCTTAAAAAATTGACCCATGCCGTTAACCCCGACCGAGCCAACGGATTCACCGTGGAGCCTGACTATAGAGTGGCTCGTACCTACGATGATTTGGTGCATGGTCGCGACTACGCGCTCACACAAACGCTTCGTGTGATTCGGCAGGAGATGAATGCACGGTCTTTGCAGGCATCGCGTTGATAAAGATGTCATCTCTTTGCCGTAACTTTAGGGCGTGTACTGTATCGTTGATGTTGAAACGACCGGCGGAGTCAAGGGACCCACCCGGATCACCGAAATTGCTATGTTCCGCCACGATGGCCACGAGGTTGTCGATTCGTTCCATACGCTGTTAAACCCCGATTGCCTGATTCCCCCATTTATTCGGCATTTAACGGGTATCTCCAATCAGATGGTGGCCAATGCGCCCCGTTTTGAAGACGTTGCACCCGACATAATTCGGGTTTCAGAAGGGGCCATTTTCATTGCCCACAACGTCTCGTTTGATTTCAATTTTCTGAAAAAAGAACTTGGCTGGGCGGGGCATCCGTTCCTGCGCCGAACGCTTTGCACGGTTCGCACGAGCCGAAAAATCTTCCCCGGCATGCCTTCCTACAGCCTTGGCAAACTTTGTCATTCGCTCGATATTCCGGTCAGCAACCGGCACCGCGCCCACGGCGACGCAGCTGCAACGGTGCAACTTTTCGAGAAACTTATGGCCAACGACCGGCATCAGTTGATTCCTAAACCCTAACACTTCCATGTCTGGCGTGTTGTAGGTATAGAATCAACCGTCACGTTATGGAAAAGGAAACTACAGCAAATCAGCCAGGCTCACCCTCGGCTGGGGAGCATTTACCCACTATTGGCTTAGGCGTTATCGGCATGGGGGGCTTTGGCCTGTTTGCCGTGCAGCAATTCATGCAAACTGGAAATATTAAGTTAGTGGCCATTGCCGGGTCGAAACGGGAAGAGGCTGTTGCGGCTGCCAAACGCTTTGGGGCCGAGCATTTAGATACGCTCGATGAATTGCTCAACCACCCCGACATTAATCTGATTTATATTGCCACGCCCCCTTTTCTGCATTACGAGCAAGCCATGCGTGCGCTGGATGCGGGCAAACACGTGATTTGCGAAAAGCCCCTTGCCATGAACCCCGAACAGGGGCAGGCCATGCTCGACAAAGCCGCTGAAAAAGGATTGCTGATGGTTACGAACCTGATGCAACGCTACAACCCGATGTTTGATCGCGTGAAACACCTGATCGACAAGAGATTACTGGGGGAGGTTCTCCACGGTTATTTCGAGAATTATGCGGGTGATGAAGGATTATCACCCGAACACTGGTTTTGGGATCGAACCAAAAGCGGGGGTATCTTTATAGAGCACGGCGTTCACTTCTTCGATATGTTTGCCGGATGGCTGGGCAATGGGAAGGTGGTTGCCGCGCAGGTGGCCAAACGCCCAAATAGCCTTGATATTGAGGATCAGGTAAACTGTACGGTGGAATATGGTGATGCCGAAACGGGTATCAAAACGGTTAACTTCTACCACGGCTTCACCCAAACGGGGCGCATGGATCGGCAGGAAATGCGAATAGTTTTTGAGCGGGGCGATATTACCCTTCAGGAATGGGTGCCAACGCGCCTGACCATGCGGGCAGTGGTTGACGAAGAAACAACACGGGAGTTAATGACCCTGTTTCCGGGTGCGCAACTGAATGTTACGGCTAATATTGGGGGAAAAGATCGCCTGTTGCGGGGTCGTCACAAGCAGTTTGAGGCTTACCAGCAACTAGAGCTTCGCCACGGATTCGGCGATGATAAACAGCATCTCTACAGTGAAATACTCCGGCTGATGTTCCGCGATCAGATCAGTTCAATTCACTATCCGGCAATTCACCGCAAAATCACCAATCAAAATGGTCTCGATTCGCTCAGAACGGCCATGGAAGCGGATGAGATGGCAAGGAGTAATTAATTTTTGTGGGGGGGGGGGGCCGCCCCCGCACCCCACAAAAAAAAAAATCTAAAAATAAAAAAAA
>JANOCD010000057.1:0-160262 GCA_031411995.1 Cytophagales bacterium | reverse complement strand
GAGATCGAGTTTACGGCCGTTTTGAGCCATGCTGGATAGCCATCTCGCCCGTATCGACGCACTGCTCAGGAGCCTGCCCGCCAATGTTCAACAAGCTCTTGACGGGGCAACAAGCCGGCAAACGTTCGCCAAAGGGGACTATCTGCTTCGGCAGGGGGACATTTGTCGGTATAGTGATTGGATCGAGGGCGGCCTGGCCCGGAAATATTACCTTATCGACGGGCAGGAAATTACCACTGACATCTACTTCCCCGGCGATTTGGCTTTGTCGATGACCAGCTACTCGACCCAAACACCCAGCCAGGAATTTATCGAGGTGATTGAACCCGTAACAGCCTCCCGAACTGATTATGAGGTGTTTCGTGGATTAAAATCAACCTATCCAGTATTGATTGAACTGGACTTGTTACTGACAGAATATTATGCCCTGTGGCAGGAAGAGCGTATGCGGCAGTTTCGTACCCTCGACGCAACCCAACGCTATGAACTCCTGCTGACTACTCATCCCGGCTGGGTGCAATGCCTGCCACTAACCCATATTGCGTCTTACCTCGGTGTATCGCGGGAAACCCTGAGCCGAATCCGGGCGAAACGCCTGCCCCCGAATCGAATGTGATCTAAGTCAAAGGAAGGCGTAGGGACGGTTAGCAATTTTGCAGCCTACTAGTTGCTAACTAACTATGAATCATCGCATCATCGGATTCGATCTCGCCCGCGCCTATGCTATCTTGGGCATGTTTATCGTCAATTTCAACACGGTTTTTGGGTCGCACAAAATCACCACTGGTCTGGGTGGCTTTCTGAATCTGTTCAACGGCAACTCCAGCACTACCTTCGTTATTCTGGCGGGCATGGGGGTGTCGCTCATGACCAATCGACCCCAATATGACCTGGCTGAACGGCAGGCTCTCCAGCGAAAAGTTACGCGCCGATCCTGGTTTCTGTTCGTGCTGGGCTTACTACTCTACACCTGGTGGCCCGCCGATATTCTGCATTTCTACGGTGGATACATGCACGTGGCAGCCCTGTTGCTGTTCGTTCCAAAGCGGGCCTATCTGTTGGTGGCCATTGCCAGTGTACTGATGTTTCACGGACTTTGGGAGATTATTCCGTTTGACAATGGCTGGAATTTCAACACTTTAACCTACACGGACTTCTGGACCGTTTCCGGCTTTTTGCGGAATACGTTCTACAACGGCTGGAACCCGATTTTTCCGTGGCTCGCCTTTTTTATGCTCGGTATGTGGCTCGGTCGTCTTGACTGGCAGCAACAACGAACCCGCCTTTGGGTGTTGGGAGTAGGTGTTGTAGTGTTTATTTTGATCGAAGTCCTTCAGTTCGTGGCAACTGCCGGTGTGTTCAACCCTACCCTGACATTCTACCTCACCGCCGATTATTTACCCCCGTTTCTGCCATTTATGCTCAGTACGGCCAGTTTTGCGTTGATCCTGATCGTGATCTGTTTTGTCATTGGCAACCGCTTTGCCAACAGTTCCTTGCTACGGGTTTTGAGTGCCACCGGGCAAATGACCCTAACCCATTACGTGCTTCACCTAACCCTCGGTATGCTGGTGTTCGGGTGGCTGACGGGGCGCACCTACGAGGGGGTTGTCAACGAGCAAACGCCCGAATCACCCGCGTATATATTGCTGTTTGCCCTGGCTTTCTACGCACTCAGCGTGGGGTTTAGCGTGCTCTGGAACAAGTGGTTTCGGAACGGGCCATTGGAACTGCTTATGCGGAAGGTGGCAGGCTGACGAAAAGTAGGGGAGGTTATGGATAAGTAGCGGGCATTTAGCGTTATAGCCACGATAAGCAATCGGCAATGTTCGTCGTGCATTGGCCGAACGTGTTACCTTTGCACCCGCAAACACCAATCCTGAAAACCTATGGCCGAACGCATTAGCTACGGCAAAACCTGGTGGGGCCAGCAATGGCTCAACGCCCTGACCCGAATCGACGAAGCCAACCGCTTGCCACGCGGCAAAACCTACGCCAACAAGGGGGCCGTGCAGGGGCTGAAAATCGACAAGAACCAGATTAGCGCACAAGTGCGGGGGTCGGCTCCCCGGCCTTATAAAGTGAAACTGCTGGTGCCGCTTTTCACGGAACAGGAAAAGAAGTCGCTGCTCACCGAAATTCAGGAGAACCCCGCTATTCTGGCGCAGTTGCTGAACCGGCAACTCCCGCAGGAGCTGGTCGATTTTGCCCAATCACGCGGTATTCGGCTGTTTCCGCGCTCGTTCGATGACCTTGGTATGGGTTGTTCCTGCCCCGATTATGCCGTGCCCTGCAAACACCTCGCGGCAGTGGTCTATGTGATTGCTACCGAGATTGACCGGAACCCGTTCCTGGTGTTTCAGTTTAAGGGGCTGGATATTCTGGACGAACTTAAAAACTCACAGTCGGAGATTATGAGCGGGGGTATGGAAACGGTGTTGTCGTTGCCCGACATCGGCACCGACGACCTGCCCGACGACGAAGACTGGCGACCCGACGAAGCCGCCCGCGCCCAACTCAACTACGCCACCATTCCGGCCCTCGCTGACCAACTGCTCGAACTGCTTCAGCCAACCACGACCTTCACGAAAAGCGATTTTTTGAAGTCGCTGGCTAAGGCGTACACCCTGTTTAGTAAACCCGTCGACGAGAGTAAACCCGCCAAACGCACTAACTATGCCAATGGGCGCATGGCCCGGCCATCGGTTGTTTCCATCACAAATCCAACCCTGAGCGATAGCATCGAGTTGCAGTTGGATGAGTTTATGGAGATCAAAAAAATCGGGGTCTATAGCGAACATGGCGAGTCAAAAGCCTTTACCGATTATACCCTCAACGACCTCACTAACTGGCTCCAAACGCTCACTGAGGCCGATTTCGCCGAAATGAGCGACTCCGTTCGGGGCTTATATCTGGCCACGCAGTTTTCGGGAGCCTTGCTCCGGCGCGGGGCCGTGGTGCCGCAACTACTGCGCGTTGGCCCCACGGAAGAACAATATCGCGTTCGGTGGATGCCCGCCACGCTCAACGAGGCTGTGCGGCACCAAACCGATTTGCTGGCCGCCCAACTGCCGCCCTTGCTGCTCACGGTGCGCTGGCAAAAAGAGTGGCTGGCCCTCCCCGGTCGCGAACAGGTGCTCACGCTCTGCTCGCTGCTCGTGCGCCCAACCATCCACGACACCACCATCGAACTCTGGGAACGCTGGCCGCTGGAAGATGCCGATCGGCTGTTTTTTGGGGTCGAAACGATACGTTTCGAGGGGTTCGGCAAGCGCGAAATGCCATTGGCTATGCAACTCTGGCTCAACGATTTCTTTCTGACTCACAAGCGGTTCGTGCCGATTCTGGCGGTCGAGGATTCTGAACTGGGCGACGAGTTTCGAGTGAGTTTGCTCATTCGCGACAGCGAAGCCACCAAGCAAACCGCGCCAGCCGAACCAGTAAAAAAGACGACACGAGGCACTAAAAAAACGCCTATGAGTACGTCGTCCCAACCATCGGTGGCCCCACCCATTGCCCTCGCCGACATTCTCCGCGACAAGCAATATGCGTCAATTCGCATGACCGTTTTGCAGGATTTGCTGGTGTTGTCGCGGCACTTTCCCGATTTGGCCCAACTGACCAAAACCGACGGCCCGGCGGCATTGTATTATAAATCAGCCGATTTTGTGAAGGTGCTGCTCGAAACGCTGCCCCGGATGCAGTTGTTGGGCATTGCCTTGTTGTTGCCCAAATCACTCCGACATTGGGTGCGTCCCTCAGCCGGCGGACGGCTGCGGACCAAATCGAAGGGGGCGGCTGTTGGCTCGTTTATGCGTTTGGACGATATGCTCACCTTCGATTGGCAGGTGGCTTTGGGTGGTGAAATGGTGAGCCTCAAAGACTTCCAGAAATTGGTGAACAACTCGACGGGGCTGGTCAAAATCAAAGATCAGTATGTGCTGGTTGACCCCAACGAGTTGACCAAACTCTACAAACAACTCGAAAACCCACCCGAACTGACCGGCACCGATTTGCTCCGGGCAGCCCTCTCGGAAGAGTACAAAGGGGGGCGATTAGGCTTGTCGGACGAGGTTCGGGAGATCATCAAACAGTTCACCGACGTTGAGAACCAACCCCTGCCCGCCGACCTCCGGGCTAATCTGCGCCCCTATCAGCAGCGTGGTTACGACTGGCTGATCAAGAACACGGCCCTCGGCATGGGGAGCCTCCTGGCCGACGACATGGGCTTGGGTAAGACTCTGCAAGTCATCGCGCTTTTGCTCAAATTCAAGCAGGAAGGTCGGTTCGAGAAGCAAAAGGGACTGGTTGTGTTGCCTACCACGCTCTTGACCAACTGGCAAAAAGAGATTGCCAAATTCGCCCCGGCCCTGAAACCGCACATTTACCACGGCCCCAGCCGCAAACTCCCGGAAGGCAAGCAGGAAAAAGCTTACGACGTGTTGTTAACCACCTACGGTACAGTTCGCTCCGACCTCGAAAAACTAAAGAAATTGACCTGGGCGACACTCATTATCGACGAAGCGCAGAATATTAAAAACGCTGATACCGAGCAGACTAAGGCCGTTAAGTCGCTCAAATCCCCGATTCGGATTGCCCTCAGCGGTACGCCCGTGGAGAACCGGCTGTCGGAGTTCTGGAGCATCATGGACTTCGTGAACAAGGGTTATCTGGGTGGCCTCACCAAGTTCAACGAGGAATTCGGAAAACCCATTCAGCAGGAACGCGACCAACAGCGGCTTGACCAATTTCGGCGTGTGACCAGCCCATTTTTGCTCCGGCGGGTCAAAACCGACAAGACCATCATCAGCGATCTGCCCGACAAAATCGAGAACAACCAGTTCTGCTCGCTCACGTCGGAACAGGCTTCGTTATACGAGAGCGTGGTGCAGGAAAGCATCCGGGCCATCGAAGACAAAGAGGGCATTGCCCGGCGCGGTCTGGTGCTAAAACTGATGACTGCCCTCAAACAGATCGGCAATCACCCGCACCAATACCTGAAAGAAGGTAACCGTCAGGTGGCACTCTCCGGCAAGGCAACCATGCTTCTCGACTTGCTCGAAACGGTTTATGCCAACCACGAAAAAGTGCTTATTTTCACGCAATACCACGAAATGGGTCTATTGTTGCAGGAGTTCATTCAGCAGCGGTTTGGCCAGGAACCCCTGTTTCTGCACGGTGGCACATCCCGCCCCGACCGCGACCGGATGGTGGAGCAATTTCAGAACAACCGCTCCGACCACACGTTCATTTTGTCGCTGAAAGCGGGTGGTACGGGCCTCAATCTGACGCAGGCCAACCACGTGATTCACTACGATTTGTGGTGGAACCCCGCCGTAGAAGCGCAGGCCACCGACCGGGCTTTCCGCATTGGCCAAACCAAAAACGTGCTGGTCTATCGCCTGATGAACCAGGGTACGCTGGAAGAGAAAATCGACGCAATGATTCAATCCAAAAAAGAACTTGCCGACCTGAGCGTAAAAACCGGCGAAACCTGGCTCGGCGACCTCAGCGACGATGAGTTGAAGGAGTTGGTGAGTTTAGGGTAAACAGAAGCCTCTTTCATAAGTCAGAGAGGTTTATGAAAGAGGCTTCTGTTTTATTTAATCCCAGCGGGTGGCGTCAGGTAGCGGGCCAGGAATTTGTAGATCTCTTCGCGTGAGTCACGGGCCAGTTTGGTGTCGAGCCGGTTGAAGCTGTGACCGCCCGGAGCATCCTGATATATCTTGTACTCAAATTTCTTTTCGTGGGCTTTCAGGGCATTGATCAGCGATTCGACCTCCAGCACATTCACGTCCTCGTCGTTGGTATTGGTATGAATGAGCAGTGGTGTCTGAAGCTTCTGCGCATTCCAGACCGGCGACCGGCGACGATATTCGGCTACATTTTCGGAGGGGTCTTTGCCAATGTGTGTGGCCGCCGAAAAGATGGTTCGGTAACTCTGGGGTTTGTAGCCCAGGCGCGCAATGATGTCGGTGACAGGTACGCCCGCATACGCCACTTTATAATCTTCGGGATGGTCGAACACGTTCATCAGCGTAATCATCCCGCCGTGGCTCCAGCCGATTATTCCAACCCGGTCAGCATCTACCTGCGGCATATTTTCGACTGCCCAGCGTTTGCCAGCCAGCACATCATCATTTTCGTAATCGCCGTAGTCAATTTGATTGTAGAAGGTACCGCCGTACCCAACGCTGCCCCGGTATTCGGGGGCAAGAATCATGTATCCCTGATCGACTAACTCGCGGACGACGTGGGCGTAGAGCGTACTAAAATCGCCGTGTACGCCATCGTGTACAAAAATGAGTAGGGGCAGTTTTTTAGCCGTGGCAAACTTCTTAGATACAAACGTATAAGCCGGAATTACAACGGGATTGTTGGCTCCCTGACCCGTCGGATTTTTGATGACATGGGGCGGTTTACTGGCATACCGAACCTTGTCGATAATAGCAATGTCGCCTAGTTTCTGATACCACAACAGGTCATCGACACTTTTGGCCAGACCCTGATTAGCAAAGCGGAGGTTTTCTTCCAATAGCCGGACCCGTTCGTTCAGATCGACGGGCGCAGACGATGTGGTTTGACCGGGTGGTGTTTGTCCATAACAGGAAACATACGTGAGGAGTGAGATAAAGGTAGCGAGATACAGGTGGTACATGGAATGATGGTTAAGATATTGACAAAATGCTATTGTTTCTACCTAAGCTCCAGCATCTGTTCTGATTCTTAGACAGGAATGGAAATTACGAATTTTGTCCCTTCGTTCTCCTTACTTTCTACAGTTAATGTTCCCCCATGCCCCTTGGTAATAATGTCATAGCTCAAACTCAACCCTAGACCCGTGCCTTCACCCGTTGGTTTGGTGGTAAAAAAGGGTTGGAAAATCTTGGCCTTCACCGATTCAGGCATGCCCGTTCCGTTGTCTTTTACCCGAATTTCCACGCCCGAATCCACCTGTTTAGTGCTAACCGTGACGGTGGGCTGGTAGTCTGCCGGGGCCGATTTCTGCTTTTGTTGAACAGCGTAAAAAGCGTTATTGAACAGGTTTAGCAGCACCCGGCCAATCTCCTGGGGAACGACTTCAACTTTGCCTAAAGCGGGGGCGAAATCAGTCTTCAGGTCAGCATTAAAGTCTTTGTTCTTCGCGCGAAGTCCCTGATAAGCCAGCCGCAGATACTCATCAGCCAGGGCGTTAATATCGGTTGGTCGGCGTTCGCCGGTGGTGGCCCGGCTGTGTTCGAGCATGCCTTTGACGATGCTGCTGGCCCGGTGGCCGTGATGGGTTATTTTCTGGAGATTATCTTTCAAGTCGGCCAGGAGTTCGGCTTCCAGTTCAGGGTCGCGGTCGGGTTTCTGCTGTTCCTCTGCCAACTCGTCAACCAGTTCGGTGGAGACCTCCGAGAAGTTATTTACGAAATTGAGGGGGTTCTGAATTTCGTGGGCAATGCCGGCAGTGAGTTCGCCCAAGCTGGCCATTTTCTCTTTTTGGATTAGCTGGGTTTGGGTGGCTTTGAGGTCAATAAAAGCTTTGTCGACCTGCTGTTTAGCCTCTTCCAGTTGGTTAAAATCCTGATACCGAGCATAAGCAGTCGAGAATGCATCGGCCAGTGCCTGAGCGAGCCGAATGGCATCGCTGGTCAGCGAGGCCGTGTTGCCCACATACAACATCCCCTGTTGGAAAGGCAGAAAATAGAGCCACAGTTGCGTTGATAGCGCATTGCTCACATAACTTTCGCTGGATTGAATCAGCCCCTGATCGACCAGACTTTGGCTCCAGGCCTGAAATTGGGCCGCGTCCCAATGATCGACAAAGATTTTTTGGTCGCGCCAGTAGGCCACCACCTGAGGGGTAATGCCGGGATTATCATAAGGCAAGTCGAACGAAGCAAGGGAGTGCCCACTGGGGGTTGATAGGAACGTATGGACTTTTTCAGTGGCGTCGTCCATGATAAACACCCCACAGCGGATAAAGGGTACTTCTAGCGTTGTAAGCTCTTTCCAGATTAACGGCGTTATGCGCTCTAAATCATCGGTTGTTCGCATGGAGGCAATTTCGGCGCGAACCCGGTCTAACGTAGCTTGTCGGATGGCTTCCCGTTCGTTGGCTTCGGCTTTTTGCAGGTCAAGAAAACGGGTGTAGGCTTGCTCAAAAACAGTCGCGAAACGTTGTAGAATGTCGTGGTCTGAGTCTGAAAATGGTTCTTGTGCGTATCGCGTCAGAACGATTCCCGACTTGTTTCGACACGCCAGCGAAAGGGAGAAATACGCAGCGTTCAAAATGAATTTTTTCCGATCAACCGGTACGTTTCTAAAATCAGATCGCTCGAAGTTGTTTTTCCAGAAGGCATTTTTTTCGTCGAACGTGTAGCTTTTTGTAAACAGGGGTATTCTCTGTTCTATAGCATCAAAAAAATCGGCTACGGCCGGGTCATCATTGTACGGCCACTGAAACCCATTGGAATATACATCATCCGTATTTGTTTTTGTCCAAGAAACAATCCCTCTGTCCTGTTCATTAAACAGGACAATATTGGCGGAGGCAATATTCAACCCCAGTTCGGTCATTCGTTCGACCACGGTGCGAACTACGTCTTGCAGTTCCGTACTTTTTTGCATCGCCAGCGACCGGGAACGTACATTGTCCAAAGCTGCTTCGATCTGTGCTTCCCGTAGCTGCGCTTCGGCTTTTTGCAAATCAAGAAAACGGGTATACGTTTGCTCAAATACCTTTCCAAAGCGTTTGAATATGTCATGTGTTTCCGGTACAAGCTCATACGTAACAAACATCAAGCTTACTTTCGCTCCAAACACAAAATGGTTATATTGATGTGATGGATGCTGCAATCCATCCTGCAACATTATTTCGTATTGTTTTTCATCGCCAATGAGTTCTAAATAAAGTTGTTTGAGTAAATCTCCTTCTATATACTGAACAAGAAATTCTTCTCCTCTTTTCTTTGCATCACTTATTTCAACAAATACGGAAAACTCAGCTGCGTTTATTGTGTAAGGTTCTATGAAACCGCCAAATGGACTTGTGAGGTAATCCACATAAGAATTGTTGTCTTCACTCCAGACATTGAAACCTGCCGTCCAGGTTTTAATACCCATATCGGTTACCTGTTTGAATAATATGCCTGCTACTTCAGTCAACTCGTCGCTTTTTTGCATCGCCATTGTTCGGCCACGAACTCTTTCTAACGCCACTTCAATCTGTGCTTCTCTTGCCTGTGCTTCGGCTTTTCGCAGGTCAAGAAAACGGATGTAGGCTTGCTCAAACACTTTGGCAAAGCGTTTTAATATTTGAAAGTCTTCTATGGTTGTTAAGTGTCCATTCCAGCTATCAAACCCTACTATTGAGTTTTTTTCTGAAGCAAACGAAGTTGTCCAACTTTCGGCTTCAAGTTGTAAATCGGTGACAGATGCCGGAATTAATGATTGATTATGTTTTGCCTCATACCTGTAATAATCGTCCTTATCTTTTTCTTTATAGGTTTTATTAAGCCCGTGTTCACCATTTTCAATAGCATACCATAGATCCACAATAATCGGGTTATTTGCGACACTTTCATCGTATGGCATATTTACTTTAATAGGTGCAGGCAATAACTTTGTAGCCACCCACGCTTCAATATTTCTTGTTGATTTTTCAAAAAAATAAATAAAAGCTGAATCAAAGGGCATTCTAAGCTCATTAAGTTTATCAAATAAAACCACCACTACTTTTTCAAGTTCATGTGATTGATGAATAGCAAGTGATGCGGATCGAACTCTCTCCAATGCCGCTTCTATCTGTGCTTCCCTTGCTTGTTCTTCTGCTTTTTGAAGGTCGAGGAAACGCGTATAAGCTTGCTCAAAAGCAAAAGCGAAACGTTTGAAAATAGCATTTTCTGCATCAGTATAAGGTTGTGGCACATAATTGACAATGAACAAACCGATTTGTTTCATCAAAACGACAGACCTTGCATACCCCTCAGTATTTAAGATGTATTTTTGCCTGTCTTCTGGCACTCTACCAGAAGAATGAGCAAATACGTGCTGAAACCACGTATTTTTTTCTTCAAAACTTAAATTATCCGCCCAAAAGTCAACGCCGTTTTTCTGTGCTTCTTTGATATTATTCAATGCAGGATGCGATAATTTGGGTATCACAATCTTATCAGGATTTGATTCACCGATAGCTGCAAGCCAAAAAGTAAACTCTTCGGATTCATTATTTAAGAAAAAAGAAGCCGTATTCAATCGAAAATTTAATTGCAATAATTGTTCTGCCACCACATTGATGACTTCGACGAGATGTTCGCTTTTTTGCATCGCCATGGTGCGGCTGCGTACTCGATCCAAAGCCGCTTCAATTTCCAATTCACGGTTTTTGCCAGCAAGCTCGGCCGTGCGCTCTGTTACCTGGACTTCAAGAATTTCGTTTTGGTTGGCGAGGATTTGTTGTTTTTCGGCAGAGAGGTTTTCGACTGTCTGTAGCTGTTTTTCTAACGACTTGTGAGCGAAGGCAAACTCAAGGGCAAAAGCCAGCGAAAAGGAAATGGGCATACTCAGGTAACTGATATTTAATGCTATATCATAAATCCACTGCCAATCATGAGTCTGTAAAGAGGCACAAGTCGCAATGATGTAGAAAATCAGAGATGTAGTGGCCCCGTAAACAAGCAATTTGTGTTCTTTCTGATGCGCACTCAAGCCAATTCGTATAACTTCGAGACCGATTATGAGCATCAGAAACACGATAACCACCCAACCCGTCTCATAAAAGAGGTACAGGACTATCAGCGAAGCAATCGACAAAGTCCAATAGCTGTAATAAATCCAGCTTTTACGGGCTTTAAAGAGTAGATAGGCAATTTCAAGTATGGCCAGAATTGCCAATACATTAATAAAAGCAATGAGCCAGACGAGTGTATTGATGGTTTGATGATACGATGGTTCTTTGTATAAAAAGGATAGGACAAAAGCAAAGAAGGTGATGACCATGAATAACCCGATAAGCAGATTGCCTTTCTGTTTTCTATAGGAAAAATAAAGAGCTATGTGCAGAATGGATAGCACTCCAAAAAGGCCCATTTTATAGGTGTCGAGATACTTCGACGTAGCCAATTCATGGAAGGGTGCATTCTGATTAATGTTTTGGGCATGAGTTAGCCAAACCGCCAAGCATGGATTGTTTTTACCTAGCCACTTGATGTATTTGATGTTTGTCTGATAGCCAAATCGAATGGCCACGCAAACTCTACGAGTGTGGTTCTTTTTCAGGAAAACAGGCTCTCCTTGTGGTTGAAACGCTTTTGTAGGGCTTCCGGGCCGACTAATCTGGCCAAATACGCTGTATCGTTCCCCGTCCAGATACAGCTCGCTAGCCCCTGTTTGCCAGATTTGTAAAGCAAGATTCTGTTGGGCAAGCTGTGAATCCAGATCAAGCTGTAGCCTAAACCAACTTACGCTTACTTGTTGGACTGTCGGCAGCTCAAAAATATCCTTCGTCGGGTCAATGTTTTCCCACGCGGAGTCATCAAAATCCGGTTTAGCCCACTCAGGGTTATCGCCAGCGTGAAATTTCCAGCCCTTGTTGAGTAACAAACCATTGGCGGCCAAACTGTCGATGCGAAAGACGGCTTGAGCCAGCGTACCGGAAACGGATAGCCAGAAAAGCGTGAGGCCAATGAGAATTCGGGATATGGTAAGCATGAAGTTGCCAGTGAGCAAATACTTGGTTTTCAGACCAATATTGGCTAAACTTTCTGAGGTTGGCAAACTTAGACCAGTTGACGGCAAACCTGATTTATGGCTCTACCGTTTTTTCAAGGGCCACCTATCTGTTTTTACCCGTGCCGCTTCCATTGTCTTTTCGGCTTTGGCTACCATGTCGGGGTGTTGCGCGGCTACGTCGGTGGTTTCGCCGAGGTCGGTGGCGAGGTTGAATAGTTCCGTCTTGTTACCGAGACTGCTTTGGCGGACAGCTTTCCAGTTGCCCATCCTGACTGCCTGATCGAAACCCCGCTCGTAGAACTCCCAATACAAATAGTCGTGGGGTTTGGGAAGCGATTTTTTGCCTTGTAACAGACTCGCAAACGACAGGCCATCTAAACCGGCAGGCAACGCTTTCGAGGCTCCCGACAGGTCGGCAACGGTTGGGAAAATGTCCCAGTTGGCCAGCGGTTCCGATACTACGCGGCCTTTGGCAACGCCCTTGCCCCAGGCAATAAACGGCACCCGGATGCCGCCTTCATACAAATCGCGTTTGATGCCCCGCAAGGGGCCGTTCGAGTCAAAAAAGTCGGGGTCAGCACCGCCTTCGCGGTGCGGGCCATTGTCGGAGGTGAACATGACTACCGTGTTGTCGGCAATACCCAATTCGGTGAGCAGGGCCATCAGTTGGCCCATGTCGCGGTCGAGGTGGGTGACCATCCCGGCAAAGTTGGCTTTGGGGTTGGGCTGCGAGCGGTAGTTGCCGCCTTTCTGAACAAAGGGTTTTTCGGGGAATTTGCTCTGACCGGCAGCTTCCATAAACGGAGCCACCGATTCGGGCGTGGGGGCGAACACCTCGGCGTGGGGCATGGTTACGGCCAGATACAGGAAGAAGGGAGCGGCCCGGTTTCGTTTCACAAAATCGAGCGCGGAACTTATAATCAGCGGGTGCGAATGCCGGAGCGAATCGGTAGGGAACTTCACGGTTTTGCCGTCGCGGATTGTCCAGAGATTGTTGGTATAGAAATGGTGGGCATGGCTCTGATTCGCGTAGCCCAGAAACTCATCCCAGCCCTGTTTTTCGGGGGAGCCGCTGTTGTGCGCCATCCCGATTCCCCATTTGCCAAACATACCCGTTCGGTAGCCCTGTTTTTTCAGAAATTCGGCCAGCGTCAGGTCTTCGTCGCGCAGGGGAATTTCGCCATTGCCCCGAATGTAGGCGTGTCCCATGTCTTTGCCTGTCATCAGGGCGCAGCGCGAGGGGGCGCAAACGGTGCTGCCCGCGTAGAAATCGGTGAAGCGGGTTCCCTGAGCCGCCATCCGGTCGAGGTTGGGAGTCTGGAAACGGGTTTGCCCATACACGCTCAGGTCACCATAGCCCAAATCGTCAGCCATGACATAAATGATATTGGTGGGCCGTTTGGCCTGATCGGACTGATTAAACGGCTGGAAACCAGTGATCAGTAGGGCAACAAGGCAGGTCGAGAACAGGAGTAGGGAGGCTTTCATAGAAAAGCAGGAGTCTGCCCTACAAACCGGACAAACTCCTGTTTTTACCCAATCACTCATCTATCTCAACTACCTATTTTACGCAATAGTCAGCCACTGGTCACCTCAATGAGCAATAACCAGCCGCAGCGTGGCTACCGTACCATCACTTACGTTCACTGAAATCAGGTAAACCCCATCACTAAACGTAGTGGTTGAAATGGAGTGTTGCTGCTCGGTGCTGGTGTCAACCAATTTTCTGTACAGAGTTCGGCCCGTCAGGTCGGTCAGGGCGACGGTGGCGGGTTGTCCGTTGGCAGCCCGAAGATCCACGTTCACCCGGTGTTGAGCCGGGTTGGGATAGAGTCTGAAAACCCCCTCTTCCGGCTCGGTGAATGAGTCGAAGGTCGGAATCACCAACACCTCGGTGGCAATCCGTGCGCCCGGAGCCGCACAGCTCACGGCCTGAATGGTCCACTGCTGCGAGGTGCTGCCATTGATGGTGTACTGAACAATCTCCCCATTTTCACTCAGTGTGTTGTTCTTCAGGTGCATAGCCTTGCCCGAATGTCGGGCCGTCATCACATAATACCCCTGTGCATTGCGCTGAATTTTCCACTGTTGGTTGGCATCGTTGTGCGATGGCCACTGAATCAGATTCACCTGATCCTGCGTCGAAGCCCCCGGCACATCAATTGATTTTTTACTGTTTACGTTAGCAAACCGGTAAAATCCTTCGGCATTCATCGAGATTTTCCACTGTTGCGAAGCCCGGCTCGCGTAGGTCTGCTGGCGAATGCTGGCATTGTCAGCCGTAGAACCATTCAGAACAGCCACGGCTTTTGATCCCATTCGCGCACTAATCCGGTAACAGGCTGTGGCCGAGAAACTCGATGAAACCGGCGGTGCTGTGGCTACGCAGGTGCGCTGCTCGATGCTCCACTGCTGGGCCTGGGTTCCGTTGGCGGTATACTGGATAATCTCGCCCCCTTCGTCCTGATTGCTTCCTCTCACATCGAGCATTTTGCCGCTGTGCCGGGCCACCAGTTGGTAATACCCCTGGGCATCGTAGCGGAGTTGCCATTGCTGATTATTTCCTCCTCCATACGTCCACTGCTGAATGGCTGCATAGTCGGCGGTCGATGCTCCAGACACATCCAGTACTTTCCCACTGTGGTTGGCCATCACCTGGTAGTAACCCCCGCTGGTAGCCGTAAATTTCCACTGTTGCCAGGCCTGATTCGCGTCGGTCCGTTGCCGAACAGTTCCTCCATCACCCGTCGAACCATTTTCTACGCCCAACACTTTACCACTCGTTCGTGACACCAGCCGATAACAGGTGTTGCTGGCCGGTGTAAGCGAAGTTGATACGGGAGGAATCACTACGGGTGCGGCAGGGATCGCGCTGGTTTCAACACCCCCCGTCCAGGCACTTCCCCGGCGCGTATAGACCCGGAAATAATACAACTGTCCCGCTGTGAGATTCGTCACTACCAAACTCGTTGCCACGCCCTGATACACCACTTTGCCCCCAAAGAAAGCTGCTCCGGTTCCCGTGAAACTAGCATCCTGGGCATAAACCTGATCAACTGGTCGGTCGGTAAAACCGCTGCCTGCTTTGACCACCACCAGCACATTATCAAAAGCTATTACTGGATTAGTCCAATTCAAGCGTACAGCATTGGCTGCCGTGGTTGCCTGTAAATTGGTGATAGCCAGTTTAGCTGAATTGCAATCCGGGTAAATCTTCACCGAATCGCTGGCTATTAAGCCTCCCCGGTCGGTCACCGTTAGTTTGATGACATACAGGTACGTTTCGCCATCGCAACCCACCGGCGACACCGTGATGGTTGGCGATGCGGTGGTTTGCACAGGTTCGCGATGTTCGTGGTTGTTGTGCCGGAGCATCACTTGCCAGGAATAGGTCAAACTGGGCAGGTCATCATCGGTCACGGTGGCCGCCAGGGTATATTGACTTTCGCGATCCAGCGGATAGAGCGCGTTGTTAGTCGGATTGGTAATTTTGGCCGTAGGTGCCGGATTATTGATCGACACCTGGAGCGTTTTGGAATCACTCAGCCCACGTCCGTCGCTCACCGTCAGGCGTACCGCGAACCCCTGCGAACTGGCCGCCGAAAAAACTTTGGTTGGGTTAGCCTGCGTGGAGGTTGTGCCATCGCCAAAGTCCCAGGCATAGGTCAGCGGGTCGTTGTCGGGATCGGAAGAGGCATCGCCCCGAAAAGAAATGGTTAGGGGAGAAGGGCCGGTCAGGGTTGTGGCAGTAGCCACAGCCACGGGCGGCTGATTGCCTCCGTAGCTGATTTTCATGAGATCGCCCGCATTAATATTGATGTAATACAACGCTCCATCGAGCGGGTTAAACTCCACATCGACCAGGCCATTTCCCCCGCCATTGGGCAGAAATGTGCGTACCTGGGTCACGGCACCATTGGCATCGAGCGTGGCGGCCCGAATCCAGTTGGCCCCATAATCGGCAAAATAATAGGTGTTTCGCCAGGCCGACGGAAACTGTGTTGCCCCCGGATAATAAGCCCCTCCTGTGGCGGCATTCCCCCGGAACGGACTACCAGGAGATCCTCCCGCTGCGCCCAGATTCGTAGCGGTTGCCACCGAGCCGTTGAAGGTTGGTGTGCGGGCCACATCCGCTCCGTGTTGCCAGTCGAGGGCGGGTCGGGCGTGGATGTAGCGACGCTGAAGACCGGGCAGGGGTTGATTGCTGCACGGATTCATCACCGTTTGCACCGGGTTCGTGGGTTGTTTTAGTAAGTCGTTAAACGTCAGAAACGGCTTGTTGCAGGTATTGCTCGGATTGGGTTCATCCTTGTTTTCGAGCGTTGTCGCTGCCGACTGATAACTCGAATTGACCTCCATCCCTTCAAAAATGGGCCAGCCTGCGTTGTCACCGCCCTGACGGATCACGTGCATGTCTTCCCAGGCTGTCCAGCCCACATCGCCAATTAAGAGGGTACCGGGGTTGCCGTCGGCCATGTTGGTGCTGCCCGTATTGGGCTGAATCGTCATGCGGTAGGGGTTGCGCAACCCTAATGCCCACACCCGCGATTGTGCCGAGCGCGGGTTGGCCGAATCGAAATAAGGGTTACTGGCCAGGCCGTTCCCCGTGGCAGGGTCCATTCGTAACACCTTGCCACAGTGCGAGTTGAGCATCTGCGACCGAAACGACCCCACGTTTTCATTAGCCCGCATAATACCATCGTTGATAGCCTGCTGAAAATAAGTCTCCGACGCGCTTCCCTTGTCGGTGCTTGAGTAGCTGGCATTGTCGCCCGTGGTCAACATCAGCGAGCCATCCCGCCCAAACACCAATGTTCCACCCGCGTGCGACTCGTGAGTGAGCGGCACTCCCGTCGACTTGCTCTCGCCCAGCAATACCTGCCGACTGCTGGCATTGGCTGTGAGCGCACCGCCAACAGTCTCAAACTTATACCGGGTCACGCGGCTGATCGTTGCTTTAAAATAGTCGTTGGTAGCCGGGTTATAGCTGGTTGTGCCGGCATTGAACAGGTGGTGCCGGTCAACCATGTAGAACAAATAAACAAGGCCATTTTGGGCGTAGTTTGGGTCCAGGCACAGACTCAGCAGCCCGAAATCGCGCCAGTCGCCCACTTCGTCGCTGATGTCGAGTACGGCGGTGGATTGCTTCACATACTGGGTACCGTTCCAGACCGATACCCAGACTTTACCACTTTTGTCCCAGACAAACTGACGTTGCCCGTCGGTGGTAAAAATTATGCCCATCGGTGCCGTATAACCGCTCTGTGTTTTGGATTGCAGAAAACCAGTTGGCAGGGTTTGCGCGGAGGCAAAGAGGCTCAAAAACAGGCCACTGAGGAGTGTGGCCACACGGATTTTTAGCCAGGCAGGTGTCGCCCGGCGAGTTGTGGTAAACATTTTGACGATAATCTTATGGGTTATGGTTGATCAGGTACCTAACTGAGGCTGCGGTTAGTGACCTGATCATCTATTTGACTATGAGACGCTTGCGAAGTAACAGCCATGTTTTCCTATGGACATTTATATATTTGAGTATAAGTAATACTAATTCTATAGAACTATACATAAAATTCCGATCACCAACCAACTTTCACTGTTTCCGGCTGATTAACAACGGTTAATTGAAACACATCGGGTCGCGAATAATGCCCCACACAGTCAAAATCGAGTTTGCTTTTGGCCAGAACCGAAAAATCTAAATCGGCTGTGAGCAAGCCCTCTTGGTCCCAGAGCGGCCCGGCCAACACCTCGCCCATTGGCGAAATAATCACACTGCCACCCCGGCTCATCATGTCGGGTTCATCAACCAAATCGGGCTGGTAGCGGTCGGGATAATCGGACTTGCGGACGAACTGATTGCACGCCAGCACAAAACAACGACCTTCGAGGGCGATATGCTGCATGGTGGCTTGCCAGGAGTCGCGGGCATCGGCGGTGGGGGCCAGATAAATCTCTATTCCCTTCTGATACAGGGCCGTGCGGGCCAGCGGCATATAGTTCTCCCAGCAAATCAAGCCCCCAACCCGACCCAGTTCGGTATTGAAACTAACGAGCGTGCTGCCGTCGCTTTCGGCCCAGATATAGCGTTCCAGGCCGGTTGGTTTCAGTTTTCGGTGCTTGCCCAGAAACGCCCCGTCTTTCCCGAAATACAATAAACTGCAATGCAACGACCCGCCAATGGGTTCTCGTTCGGTAACGCCAAGGGCCACCATCAGCCCCGCCTTTTTGATAACTTCCTGAATCCGTTTGACGGGCTTCGATTCAACCTCAATGCTGTTGTTCCAATAGTCGAGCCACATTTCCCGGCCCCGGTCAGTGCGTCGGCCAACGATGGCCTCGAAGGTGAGTCCCCTTGGGTAACAGGGAATAAATGATTCGGGGAAGAGCAGAAGTTGGCAACCGGCTTCGGCAGCCCGGCCAATCCAGTCAATAACGAGATCGACGCTTTTATCGAGGTTAAATAGAGCAGGAGTGGCTTGGGCAACGCCAACTTTTATGGTTTTCATCAGCGAAATAGAATGGGATAATTTGTAAAAGTACAAAGGAGTTTGGGGCCTTTTCTGCCTTAAAGTACCATAACGCTTTTCATCCTCGTTGCTATGCACATTCGCCTGTCCCACTATCGGCTTTTTAGCCTGCTTCTCTCCTTATTTGTTTATGATGCCCTTGCCAAACCCACCGCTGTTCGGCAAGCCGATGTAATTATTTACGGTGGCACATCGGCGGCTGTTACGGCGGCTGTGCAGGTTAAAAAAATGGGCAAATCCGTCATCATTGTCTCGCCCGACAAACACCTCGGAGGCCTGTCGTCGGGTGGGCTGGGGTTTACTGACACGGGTGATAAATCGGTGATTGGGGGCTTGTCGAGGGAGTTTTATGGGCGGCTATATACTCATTATCAGCAGGATGCGTCGTGGAAGTGGCAAAAGCGGGAAGAATATGGCAACAAAGGACAGGGTACGCCCGCCATCGACGGAGCCAACCGGACCATGTGGATTTTTGAACCCCATGCCGCCGAACAGGTTTTTGAGGATTTCGTGCGCGAGAATAAAATCACCGTTTACCGCGACGAATGGCTTGACCGGGCCACGTCAGGCCGCTCGGTAGCAGGTGTGCAAAAAAAGGGTGCTGCTATCCAGTCGTTCCGAACGTTGAGCGGAAACGTGTATCAGGGCAAGATGTTTATCGACGCGACCTATGAAGGCGATTTGATGGCGGCTGCGGGCGTGAACTACCATGTTGGACGGGAAGCTAACAGCGTTTACGGGGAGCAGTTCAACGGGGTGCAGCCGGAGGTGTTTCATCACGGCCACCATTTCAAAACGAACGTTAGTCCTTATGTGGTGGCGGGAGACCCGAAGAGCGGCCTGCTGCCTGAAGTATCGGCGGAGCCGATCGCTGAAAAGGGTTCTGGCGATACCAAAATTCAGGCCTATTGCTTTCGGATGTGCCTGAGCAACCACCCCGACAACCGGGTGCTGTTTGCCAAACCAGCGGGTTACGACCCCAACCGCTACGAACTACTGGCACGGGTGTATGCCAACGGCTGGACAGAGACCTTTGCCAAATATGATCCCATTCCGAACCGCAAAACCGACACCAACAACCACGGCCCGTTCAGCACTGACTACATCGGCAAAAATTACGACTATCCTGAAGCCACCTACGAACGGCGACGTGAGATCATCAAAGATCACGAATTCTACCAAAAAGGGTTGCTGTATTTTCTGCAAAACGATCCCCGCGTGCCGGCAGATGTTCACGAGAAAATGCAGCAGTGGGGCCTGCCCAAAGACGAGTTCAAAGACAACGGCGGGTGGCCACATCAGCTCTACATTCGTGAAGCCCGCCGGATGATGGGCGTTTTTGTGATGAAAGAAGCCGACGCGCTGGGCAAAACCCAGGTGCCAAATTCCGTCGGGATGGGGTCTTACGCGCTCGACGCACACAACGCCCAACGCTACGTGAAAGCCGCGGAGGGCCGCCCCGACGGGTTTGTGCAGGACGAAGGCGACATCGGCATTAAACCCGACAAGCCCTACAGCATTGCCTACGGGTCTATTTTGCCCAAAGAAACCGAGTGTAATAACCTGTTGGTGCCGGTCTGTGTGTCGGCCTCGCACATTGCGTATGGCTCCATCCGAATGGAGCCGGTGTTCATGATTCTGGGCCAATCGGCGGCAACGGCGGCTGTGTTGGCCATTCAGAACAAGGTGACTCCGCAGAAGTTGCCCTATGAAAAGCTCAAAGAAATTTTGTTGAAAGATGGACAGAAGTTGGACTACTCCAAATAATCTAATTCTTTCCCGTGCGTTTCGG
This sequence comes from Cytophagales bacterium, assembly GCA_031411995.1. Lineage (GTDB taxonomy): Bacteria > Bacteroidota > Bacteroidia > Cytophagales > Spirosomataceae > Rudanella. The sequence continues at coordinate 140,225 of JANOCD010000057.1, read as the reverse complement.
GGATGGTCAGGATGGAGTAGAACCCGATAACGAAGGCCAGCACGCCTACCACGGCACCGGCGTTGATGACTCCCAGATCCGGTTTGAAATACTGGAACAGCAGCGTCATTGGAATCACCAAACCGCGTACCATGTTGGGGACGGTGGTGGCGGCTGTGGCGCGGAGGTTGGTGCCAAACTGCTCGGCCCCGATGGTGACGAACATGGCCCAATAGCCAATACCAAAACCAAGAGCCAGAAAACTCATATACAGCGCGTTGGCTGACTTGAAGCCGAAGAATAAATAGACTAAAGTAGAAATCAGGGTGAAGGCCATAAGTAGTGAAACGGCCTTTTTGCGCGAAGCCAAAGCCTGACTGATAAACCCGCTCGCCAGATCGCCCACCGACAAACCCACGTAACACCACATAATAGACAAACCCGGTTGCACAGCCTCGGGAATGCCCAGAGCGGCCCCAAACTCATTGGAGAATGTGGCCAGAATACCGATCACAAACCAGGTTGGAATGCCAATTCCGATGCACTTCATGTAGCGGCTGAATCGGTTCCAATCCGTGAAAAATGCAAAAAAATCACCTTTCACAACCTTGCTGTCAGCCGCCACGTTTTTGAACATACCCGACTCCACCACGCCCACGCGGAGGAGCAACAGGCCAATGCCCATGCCGCCACCCACAAAATAGGCCGTTGGCCAGTCGAACCATTTCACCGTGAAATAGGCCACCACGGCCCCGGAAAGGCCAATTCCGGCCACGAGTGAGGTGCCAATGGCCCGTAAGCGGGTTGGCAAAACTTCGCTCACGAGCGTGATGCCCGCACCCAACTCACCCGCTAAACCGACTCCGGCAATAAACCGCATAAGGGCGTAGTAGGTAACGGGGTCCATGAATGTGACACGCGGAATGAACCCGCAGGCAATGTTGGCCAGCGAGTAGGTGATAATGCTGCCGAACAGTACCGACAGCCGCCCCCGTTTATCACCCAAAACGCCCCACAGAATGCCCCCAAGCAACAAACCACCCATTTGCCAGTTGAAAATACGAGTGCCTTCCGTCGAAATTTGTTCGGCGTTCAGGCCCAGCGATTGGAGGCTGGGCAAGCGAACAATACCAAACAACAGCAGGTCATAAATGTCAACGAAGTAGCCAAGAGCCGCTACGATAACGGGTAAACTGAATAAGGCGGCAGCCGTGGAGCGTGCAGGCGGATTTATTGTTGGAACAGCCATAAAGAAGGAAAAGGGGGCGTATCGAAAGATTCGTTCTACAATAATACAAAACAGGCTTCACAGACAGGCAAATCAGGTTAAGTTCAGGGAATAATCTCCATTTTCCGTAGAATAGCCTCCGTGATAGCCCGGCGCGATGGTATCCATGTATCGGGTACGGGGTCGGCGTGTTCAACGTTGGTGGCAAAGTAATAAACGTTGTCGGCGGTTTCGACATAGCCCACAAACCAGCCAATTTCTTTCCAGCCAGGCGGAGCAGGCTCGCTGACCGCACCGATACTGTGGCTCGCCCAGCCGGTTTTACCGTAAAGTTTGTGGCTGGGTTTGCTGTCCAGAAGCATGATCCCTTTCAGGATGCCGAGGTTGCGTTTGGAGAACGGTACATTACCCTGTACCACCCGACGCATGAAATCGACCTGCTCTTGTTGCGAGATGCGTGAGTTGCCAGCAAGCCAGAAATTATCGAGGGTTTTGGGGGTTATGTCCATTTTACCGTACCGCGCTTTTTGCACCAGTTCGGTCATGCGTTTAACGCCCACGCGCCGGGCCAACTCCTGGTAATACCACACCGCCGACACCCGAAAGGCTGAAGCCAGCGTATGATCGCGGTTCCAGGCCTCGGCAAACCGCTTCTTGCCGTCCCATTTCATTTCGTAGGTCGAGTCGGGAATAACCCCCGTTTCAAGGCCAATCAGCGTGTTGATGATCTTGAACGTTGACGCAGGCAGAAACCCCTTCTGGCAGCGTTCGTAATTATAAGTAGCATACCGATTGTTCTTCTGATCGAACAACAGAAACGAACCTGCAACGCCCTGCTTATCAAAGAATACCTTGAAATCTGGATACGAAACAACAGGGGGTTTCACCGAAGGCAACCGGCCACTATCCGGCTGGGCCAAAGCAGCATAACCGAAAAATAGGAAGAAAAACAGGTACCGCATGGTGTATGTGGTGCAGTTAGCGCGCTACACAATAGCCTTCATCTTCTCAAACGCCGTTTTGGCCACAACCGACGCATCCTGGGCATAATACCCTTTATTGAACACCTCGAACGACAGCACAATGGGCCGGTCGGGGTTGCGGATGGTGTTCAGAATGGATTTGATGGGGGCAATGCCGTCGCCTGGATACACGCGGTCAGCATCTACAACGGTAGCTGGTTCAATGCGCGGGTAATCGTTTACGTGAAAAATCTCGATGGCTGGTTTCCCTACCAAAGCCAGGCTGTCGGGCGACGAACCGCCTTTGTAAAGGTGAAAAACATCCAGCAACACCCGCGCCGAGGGGTGACCCGCTTCAGCAGCCACATACATGACCTCGCTCACGCGGCTTAGGTTTTTGGAATGGCCCCACAGTTCGAGTTGGGGGTGAACACCCGTTTGATCGCCGAGTTCGCAGATGGTGCGGAACCGTTCGGCGGCTTTTTTGAGATCGAGACCGGCTTCTTTAGTCGCGCCCATCGGTGGGGCTGCCGTGCGGGAGCAACCAATGGCGGCCAACTGTTCCATTTCGCGTTTGAGTTGGTCGAGGGCTTTGGCCCGTTGGGCTTCATCGTCCACAATCCAGGTGGCAAACCCAATAGCGTTTTCGGCTTTCAGACCCAGGTCATTCAGAATTCGTTTGGCTTCGGGCAAGGTGCCGCCCTTGTCTAAATAGGCTTGCAGCGAGTTCATCCAGATCTCCACCGACCGGAAACCAGCCTTAGAAGCAGTTTCTAATTCTTTCACAAAGCCTAATTTATGGCCCATGATGGTGCTCATATTCAGGCACAACGTGAACGGCGCGGCTGGTTTGGCTGCTGCCAGACTTTCGGGAACAGGCAGCATGGAAGCCCCAACGCTGGCTCCGATGGTGGTTAAAACCCGACGACGGGAAAGGGATTGATCAGACATTTTGGGAGAGACTGGAAAATGAATACTGTCTAATGGAGAATGGAAAATGACCCCTAATTTTACCCATTGGCGAAGCGATTTGGCCCATAAAAACAGATTCGATAACCTTTGAGTGGTCATTTTTGTCATCCTGACGCAGGAAAGATCTTACCGTTGCCGTACAAATTTGTCAGGAATTTTCAGGCTCCTTCCCGCGTCAGGATGACCTATAACCCGATCCACCCCTGGGACGTAAGCCCCGCCGAAGCCGTTGCGCTGCAACAACAGATGCGGCAACAGGTTCGTATTGAGCCACTTAACGGCCCGGTAAAAACCATCGCCGGTTGCGATATTTCGTTCAATAAGTACGAAGAAACCGTTTATGCCGGGATCGTGGTACTGAATCTGGCTGATCTGTCTGTTGTGGAAGAGGTGGGTGTTATCAGCCGGGCCACGTTCCCCTATGTGCCGGGTTTGCTATCGTTCCGGGAGGCCCCGGCCCTGCTCGAAGCGTGGGAAAAACTGCAAACTCTGCCCGATGTGGTGATGTTCGATGGGCAGGGCATTGCCCACCCGCGCCGGATGGGGATTGCTGCTCACATAGGCTTGTTCATTGAGCGGCCTTCGTTTGGATGTGCCAAATCGGTGCTGGTGGGTAAGTTCGACGAACCTGATGTAGAGCGCGGCAACTGGTCGCTCATGCGGCATTACGGCGATGTGATTGGGGCCGCTTTACGAACCAAAAACCGTGTCAACCCGGTCTATGTCTCGCCCGGCCACCTGATCGACCTACCAGCCGCCATCGAGTTGACTCTGGCCACCAACGGCGGCTACCGCATTCCCGAACCCACCCGCAGGGTACATAACCTCGTGAACGCCCTGCGCCGGGGCGAAATCACGCCAAGCATAACCCCTTAATAATCAACCTCCAGCCCCAGGGCTTTGCGGAGGTCGTGGAGGGCCGGATTTTTATCGGCCATAAAATTATACCGATCCTGGGCGGAGTAGATCAGTTTCTTGACCTCCATGGCCTCGACCCGGTGTTCCACCTGAATCTGTCGGTTTTGCAACTGCTCGCGTAGATACCACAGCAAATCGGGTTTGAGGTCAACCATAATACCCGCCATCAGGTTGTTGTCCACAGCCAGGTGAATGGTGGTTCCTTCGAGCGTGAAAGGCCGGTCGAGCATAAGTTTCTCGCTCATGGAGCCAACTTTCTCGTGCCGGATTTCCCTGAATTTAGTCCACACTTCCCGCAGTTCATCTTCCGTAAAAGGACGATCCGGGCGGTTGTCCACCACCGCCACGGGAGCCTCGTCGGCCTCGGCATTTGGTTTGGCTTGTAAACTGGTGGTTGAACGGAGTTTGCTCCCCGCTGGTAGTTTGGGTACGGCCAACACAGGCTTGCCATTGGCGTGGGCCAAAGCATTTCCGTTAGGTGTCGAACCGTTGCTGGTATGATAGCCATTCACCGGTTCGCTCGTGATCGGGTGCGTCAGAACGGGCGTGGATGGGGGAGCGGGGGCCGTGATATCGGTTAGAATAGGCTGGCTTAATGTGGGCTCAGGCTTTTTTTTTTCGGCAACGAGGCCGTTTTCATTGGATGCCGATCCACTTTCGGCTGGTTTTCCGCCCGGTGCAAGGCCCGCCGTCGGTGTGTCGGCGTTGATGGTTGGGTGGTGACCGTTGCCGTTTGTTGTCACGGGCAGGTCGGGCATGGCTTCCCAGTTGAGAGTATGCCGCAGTGCCGCCAGTTTTAACAGGCACAATTCAACGTGAAGCCGCTGATCTTTAGCCTGTTTGAAATTCATGTCGCAGTGTCCGCCAATGCTCAGGGCCGACAGCAAAAACGACATGGGCGCGCGGGCTGCCTGATCGAGGTATTTGGCCCGCACATTTTCGGTCACCTGCAACAATTGCACCGTAGCGGCATCGCGGCTCACCAACAAATCGCGGAAATGGCGCGTGAGACCCACAATGAACTGGTGTCCGTCGAAACCCTTGCGCAGAATTTCATCCAGCGTCAGCAGCGTCTGAGGCATGTTGGCACTCAGCAACAAATCCGTCAGCCGGAAATAATAATCGTAATCCAGAATATGGAGGTTATCCAGAACCTCCTTGTAACGTAGCGTCCGGTCGGTCGAGAACGTCACGTTCAGGTCGAACATGGACAGGGCATCGCGCAGACCGCCATCGGCTTTCTGGGCAATCAGGTCGAGTGCGTCGGATTCGGTGGCGATGCCTTCCTGGGTGGCAATATGCAGCAGATGCCCGGCAATGTGGCCCGGCTGAATCCGGTTGAAATCAAAAATCTGGCACCTTGACAGAATCGTGGGCAGAATTTTGTGCTTCTCGGTGGTTGCCAGGATAAAAATGGCATAGCTGGGCGGCTCTTCCAGGGTCTTCAAAAAGGCGTTGAAAGCCGCTGACGAAAGCATGTGAACTTCGTCGATAATATAAATCTTGAATTTCGCGCCCGATTGGGGTGGCACCCGCACCTGCTCAATCAGCAACCGAATGTCATCGACGGAATTGTTGGAGGCCGCATCCAGTTCGTGAACGTTGAAGGACGTATTTTGCCGGAAGCTCACGCATGAGTCGCAGTGGTCGCATGCTTCGGTGTTGGCAGTGAGGTTTTCGCAGTTGATGGTTTTGGCCAGAATGCGGGCACAGGTGGTTTTGCCCACCCCACGAGGCCCACAAAACAGGAATGCCGAGGCTAAATGATTGGTACGGATGGCATTACGAAGGGTGGTTGTAATATGCTCCTGACCCACGACAGTATCGAAGGTAGCGGGGCGATATTTTCGGGCCGAGACCACAAAATTTTCCATACCCAAAGGTACGGGATTTGGATGCGAGATTCAAGAGAGGGGGTGGCACTTGCTCCCCGGTTCGTGCGGTTGCCGGGTTTATACCCTTGGCTTTTCTGGGTAAATTCGCCGGGTTATTCGTAACATTAGGGTCGAATACCCCCGCTACTTTTGTTTCAGGTTCTCCTTCTTATGCAAACCCTTTCTCCTGCTTCCCGCACCTCGCTTCGTCCGTTGCTGGCTCTGCCTGTCATTGTGTCGGCTCTTGGTTTTTTTGTTGATGTGTATGACATGCTCATTTTCAGCATTGTGCGCGTGCCCAGCTTAGAGTCGATGGGCTTCACTAAGGAGCAAATCAAAATCGACGGCACCTTTATTCTCAATTGCCAGCAGGTCGGGTTGGTGTTGGGTGGCATCCTCTGGGGTGTTATCGGCGACCGGCGGGGCCGTATGTCGGTGTTGTTTGGCAGCATCGTGATGTATTCGCTGGCCAACATTGCCTGCGGATTTGTGCAGACAATCAATCAGTATGCCCTGCTCCGGTTCATTGCGGGCGTGGGTTTGTCGGGCGAAATTGGGGCCGCTATTGTGTTGGTGTCGGAGATTTTGCCCAAAGAAATCCGGTCCTATGGCTCGTCGGTTGTGGCGGGTGTCGGCTACCTCGGCGCGGGGGTTGCCTATGCCACACAAGCCCTGTTCGACTGGCGAACGGCCTTTTTTGTGGGTGGAGGTATGGGCTTGATGCTCCTCTTGCTTCGGGTAAGTGTGTTGGAATCGGGGCTGTTTGTGGATATGAAAAAAGAGCAACAGGGCGTGAGCCGGGGCAATTTCCTGCACTTTTTCAGTAATTGGGACAGCACCCGAAAATACCTCCGCTGCGTGGCCGTGGGCATTCCGACCTGGTTTGTGGTGGGGATTCTGGCCACCTTCGCCAACGAGTTTGGCGAGGCTCTCGGCATTACCGAACCCGTGAAACCCGGTCAGTGCGTCATGATGATTTACCTCGGTCTGGCCGGGGGCGACTTGCTCTCCGGGCCACTCAGCCACTGGCTCCGCTCCCGCCGACGCACGGTTATCTACCTGCTCATGGCCAGCATGACCCTGTGCGGAGTTTATCTGTTTGCGGGGGTTAAAACGGACACGGGACTCTACATAATCTGCCTGTTTTTGGGTTTCTGCACGGGCTACATCGCCATGTACCTGACAATGGTAGCCGAGCAATACGGCACCAATCTCCGCGCCACGGCCACCACCTCGGTGCCAAGCGTGGTGCGTGGCATGCTGATCCCAATGGCCTTTGTCTATCAGGGTCTTCAACGCGAATTCTCCATCAGTGCGCTGGTATCTGCCGGTTTTGTTGGGGTGGTAGTTTACGCGCTGGCGTTCTGGTCATTATCCAAAATCGAGGAGACGTTTGATAAGGATCTGGCGTTTGTGGAGGAGTGAAGTAACCCACCCCTCAAATCTGCGAATAGGCTGTCGGCTCCAGGAACACCCGGATGATGTTGGAAACCGTGTTGGCGTACTCTGGCAGTGGCGAAATTCGCTTCCAGTCAGGGTTGGCACTGAACTCTTTCCAGTTGGCATCGCGCTCGGCCATGTCCTTGAAAACCAGCATATACGTCAGGCAGGGCATGTGTTCGCCCGCGACAACTTCACCAAAAAATACGGGATTGAGTTTGACCTTATAGAAGATGGGCAATTCGTCCACATTAAACATTTTGATCTTCCGCCGAACAGCATCTTCGGAGTAGCCCTCGTAAGTACGTAATTCAAAAATACGACCTTCTTTCGCTGGAACAGCCAACTGCGGCAACCCATCAAACGCGCTCAACAATGAGCTGCTATAGCGCGAAAACGGGATTTTGTCAGGCGTTAAATTCATGTACGCCTGGCTGGCCTGGGTGTAGGCGGAGTCGACCGCCAGTTTGCTCGCTATAGTTGCAAAGGCTTCTGCTGATGCATATGGAATAAGAACGGTCATCTTCGCCGGGTCGCTTTTGCCCCATTCCCGAAACACGCCCACGTTTTTCACCCCCTGGCGATTCAGGGCAGGAATCAGTGCGTCTTTCAGGTAATTGTCGAGACCGGACTGGGGTGCGCCAAACCGAAATTGGTAGGTGCGTAACTCATAAAAAGCCTTCTGAGGGGCTGCCTGAGCTGTTTTGACTTCTGTTAATGCCGGAACAGCCAGTAAGGAAGAAGCAACGAATTGTCTGCGTTTCATTAGAGTTAAAGAAAAGTTTTAAAAGTTGAAAATTAAGCTGGATTTACTGATTAATCGCCAACTTTTTCTACACCTGGAGTGATCATCGAACCCCAATCAGGGTTTGAAACGCCAGAAGTCAGTGGCATCATTAATGGTTTCTCCTTTGCTGGCATTGGGAAGCACCTGTTGCCCAAACCCGATATAGGCCTGATTACCAACCCACAACGACACTAAGCCGACTGTTCCTGAACCGGGATAATCGCCCACTTTTTGCCAAGAATCGGTGGCGGGGTTATATTCCCAAATGTCACGCAACGGCTTTAGCGTTTGAGCGGACTGACCCGCCCCGTAATAGAGCCGGGTTTTGCTGGTAAAAGCAACGGCCCGTCGGCGGTTTTCGCCAGTGAATTGGGTTTTCTTTTGCCAGCTATTCGTGGCGGGAATAAACTCGTATAAGCCGCCTAACTCATCGTTCCAATTGTCGGACTCCACCAAAATAAAGGCGCGTTCGCCCACGTCGAAGCTAACAAATCGGGCTTCTTTGGCAATGGGGACGGTACTCACAACCTCCCATCGGCTTGCATTAGGGTCGAATCGCCACATTTTGCCATTGGCTTTATTTTCCAAAACATACCCCATTCCATTCAGGCCAAAGCTGCTCGTGACGGCATCGGTGCCAGGGTAAGCCGGACTAAAGGTATATCCGTCGATACCCTCAATTCGGAAGTCTTTGAGGTAAAAACGGTTGCCATTGGGTTGTTTATAATAACCCCCACCCGTGAGGGTTGCCTCGATCTTGACCGTACCACCAATGGTGAAACCAGCATTGAAGGGGCCAAACCGCATCAGGGCATCTTTAGCCACATCTCGCTGGTAAAACCGTGAATCCCAATCGCCGAAATCGGGGTAAAAAACAGTGGGTTTGCCTAAATTGGTATTTCTATCCACGGCATAAAAAGCGAGGCCACCCCCACTCCCCGAATACGTAACCCCATCACCAGATATATACCGATCTGATTCTAACTTGGGCGAAGCCACGCGCACCCAATTGCTGGCATACGTTTGAGGAATACTTTGGTCCTCGATTGGTGCAGGTTTAGTCGTTACGTCCTGTTCCTGCTCTTCACAGGCAGTCAACAAAAAAACGATGGCTATATAAGGAAGCAGCTTTGTCATTTTTGGGAATGAGTTTTACCAGCCCGGTGGGTTAGTGGTGGTGTAAACCGAAAACGGAAAGCCTAACATACAATCGCCGGGGGGGACAAAGTCGGCGTTGTCGAGATTATAGGCAGTGAGCCCTTGTGTGTTGGCCACGGGTTCAATCCGTTTGCGGGCAATGGCCGATACCTCAAAATAGCCCAATGCAATGTCCTGTGCGTCATTAATGTTGACCACATTACCCAGCAAGGGCGCGGGCAGCGGGTCGAAAATGGAGCCGGTACGTTGTTGCTGTTCGCGGTAACGGTTCCAGTATTGGTAGGCTTGCCGGGAGATCGTAAATTGCTGCACTTCGATCAGGTGCTTTCCGAGGGTATAAAAAGGCGAGAAATAAACGGGTTTCTGTTTCACCAAACTGCCGTTCACGAGAGCATCCGAAAACAGTTTGATGCTTTTATCGTCTTTCAGAACCCAACACCGATCACAACAAACGCCAGTGCCAAACCCGATTGGTACGCCTTTAGCTTTGCGCTGATGATAACCGGTGGCAGCCCACCGGTAATAGTTTTCGGTATCGGCGGGGTCTTTCACATCCAGATGCGTTTGAAAGCCAATTTGCGCCCCCTCAACAAAGGTCGCGCTCAGGGTTTCGATAGGCACCGGGGCCGGTAGTTTCTGGGGTTCAGCGCGGTATTCGCGGCCATCAGGAAGTTTTATATACAGGCTGTAAGAAGCCCCTGCCTTCCCGGAAAAATTCTGATTATCAGGTCTGTATAAACCGATCTGTCCAGGTGCCGCCCGAAAAACAACCGCTTCGGAGGCCGATGTTCCCACCGTAACATACGCGCCTTTGAGGGGTTCAATGGTGCTGATGCTCCCAAATTGGGTGGTTAACGAGAGCCGGAGAAACGGGTTTGGCTCATTCGTAATGAGTCCTTCGATAACTAATTTTTCTGTTTCCTGCCGGAGCGCAACATTGGCCTGATCGAGACAGGATGTCAGTAGCAATGCAAGCAGAAATAGGAATATGTGTTGTGTTTTCTTCATGTGGGACGATCGGCCGCTGCCGTGGGGTTTACCAATATTTCGTGACCGTGACCGACGGAACAACGGTGCCCAAAACGGCCAGTCGATACGCTCGCCCAACCTCCAGATATTGTCTGAAAAAGATGGAATACGGGTTTTTGCGGGCATACAGGTTATAAAAAGAGATGTTCACGACGTTGTAGGTTCGTTGCGTTTTGTTCCGGCGGCTGTCCCGCGAAAACGACACGTCTAAGCGATGAAAATCGGGCAGGCGGTCAGCGTTGCGCTGCGAATAGTTGAAAACCAGGCTCTCGTTATAGCTATACTGACCATCGGGGTAGGTGATGGGTCGGCCTGTCTGGTAGGTAAACGTACTTGAAAACGTCCAGCCTTTCCCCAAAAAATACTGCCCTAAAAAGGTGAGGTTGTGCGGCTTATCATACAACGACGGGTAAAAATCGCCCCGATTAACCTGCTCGGCGGCAAACGGAGACGTAACCGCCACCAACGACCGCGACCAGGTATAGCTTGCACTGCCCGTCAGTCGGCCTTTATTTTTTTGAATGCTTAACTCAACCCCATACGCTTTCCCAAGAGCGGGTAATAGCTCGGTTTCCAGATGGGGGTTCAGTAGGAGCGAAGCACCATCCTTATATTCAACCAATTGGGTCATGTTTTTGTAAAACCCTTCCACATACGTTTCAAACGTGTTGTCGTTGAAATTTCGGTAATAACCGAGCGAAAACTGGTCGGCCACCTGGGGTTGAATGTATCGACTGCTGAGTTTCCAGTAGTCAATGGGCGATATGGCCGTGGTGTTCGTAATCAGATGCACGAACTGGCGGGTGCGCCCATACCCCAATTTAATCGACTGATTATCGGTTAGCTCTACTTTGAACGACACCCTCGGCTCGAATCCCTGATAGGTTGCCGTGGCTGCTTTGCCGGGGTTAACCAGCGTGTCAACAATAGATTGTTCGGTTCGGGGCTGGTTCGGTTCATAGAGGTACAGGTTGCCTGTGCTGCGGTTCTGAAACTGGGCAAACCGAACCCCAACCTGTAACGAAACCGGATGGCCGGCCCCCCGTTTACTGATCGTCCATTCGTCGCTGATATAGGCCGAGGTTTCCTGTCCCAGTTCATCGGTCAGGTTTTTTGGAATAACAGACGACGATTCTTGGGTTGGCTTGATGGTCGCGGGCGAAAACCGATAGAAAATCACGCCACCACCTGCTTCAAGCTTATGATTGGTCAGTTGGTACAACACATCTGCCCGAACTTCCTGATGGCGATTCACAGCCTTAAGCCGATATTCAAGCCCGTTGCCCAGGCCGTTTACTCCATAGGTATAATGGCTCAAAATGCCCTTTACGTTCACCGAAAGCCGATTCGTCAGTGCGCTGCTCCATTGCGCGGTTGCCGCCTTTGATCCCCAAAAATAGGCGGTGTCTTCAGGGAATTTAAACGCATCACCACTTTGATAACCAGTCAGTTTCAGGTTGTGTTTTGGCGAAAAACGATACTGTAATGCGGTATTCACATCGTAGAAAGACGCTTTGCTCCCTCTGAATCGCCGAGGCAAAGCACCCAACACAGCATTTGGGTAGGCCAGCCGCCCCGACACTAAAATCGACCCATTTTTGAACGGTTGCTGAAACAGCGCGTTGGCACTAATCGGCCCGGCACCAACCGCCCGTTTGGGTTCGTTGGTATTGGTTTTGGTGGTAATGTTGAGGAGCGATGACAGCCTGCCACCATAGCGGGCGGGCATCACGGCTTTGTAAAGCGTAGCATTTTGTACGGCCTCGGTATTGATACTGGTGAAAAGCCCCAACAGGTGCGAGGTGTTAAACAGGGGTGCATCATCGAGCAGCACCAGGTTTTGATCCACTTTGCCACCCCGTACATTGAATCCTCCGGCACCCTCGCCCACGGTGGTCACGCCGGGTTGTAGGGTCAATGCTTTGATGATGTCGCCCTCGCCAAAAACAATGGGCAGTTTCTTGATATTCTGCACATTAAGCTTAATCACGCTGGCTTCGGTGCTTTTGATGTTGTCTTCGGCCCGTTTAGATTTCACCTCAACATCATCGAGCAGGTTGGTTTGCTCCGACAAGTCAAGAACGACGGTCTCATTCTTTTTCAGGTTGATATACTTCGCTTTTCGGGCATAGCCAACCGCCGAGGCTTCGATGATATATTCGCCTAGTGGGAGAGTCTGCGAAAACCGCCCCGAACTGTCGGCCACCCCGTTTTTGTATTCCTCCCGGTCGTTCATGTACGCGCCGTTTACATAACGCCGAACCGATTTTTTGATCGAAACTGTCGCAAACGCAACAGGTCGTTGGGTATGGAAATTATGGACTTCGCTGGTGAGCAGGGCTGTTTGGGCATACGACTCTCCAAAACACACAGTCATCAGCAGAATAAAAGGTAGTAGTTTTTTCACCATAGGTTTAGGATTGGTAGGGGCACCGCTTGCAATAAGTGGTCAAATTTACCTAGAAAAAAACTATGTTTGTTCCTATGCAAACCTCTACGCTGAATACCTCCGAAACTTCGCTTCGCCCGCTGTTCACGCTGCCCGTTTGGGTGGCTGCTTTAGGCTATTTTGTGGATGTCTATGACCTGTTATTGTTCAACATTGTGCGGGTACCCAGCCTCAAAGACCTAGGTCTCGATGAGCGGGCGGTATCGCTCATGGGCGGCACTATTTATAACTACCAACAGGCCGGGCTTTTACTGGGGGGAATTTTGTGGGGGATTCTGGGCGACAAACGCGGGCGGCTGTCGGTGCTGTTTGGCAGCATTATTATGTATTCGCTGGCCAACATTGCCTGTGGCTTTGTAACAAACCCGGACGTGTATGCCTGGTGCCGGTTTGCCGCCGGGCTGGGGTTGGCGGGTGAATTAGGTGCGGGTATCACGCTTGTATCTGAGATTCTGCCCAAACACCTGCGCGGCTACGGATCGTCGATTGTGGCCAGTGTGGGCCTTTTTGGGGCTGTTGTTGCCTTTCTGACCGTGCAACTTTTCGACTGGCGAATCACCTATTTCATTGGTGGGGGCCTGGGGCTTGGCCTGCTCCTGATGCGGGTGAGCATTCTGGAATCGGGGATGTATAAACGGATCACCAACGAGACCGTGAGACGGGGTAATTTCAGCGCGTTTTTCACGAATGGTAATCGGTTCCTGCGCTACATTCGCTGCATCGGCATTGCTGTTCCCACCTATTTTGTGATTGGCATTCTGGCCACCTTCGGCAACGAGTTTGGCAAGGCAATGGGCATCACCGACGAAATTCTGCCGGGCCGCTGCATCATGTACACCTACATGGGTACGGTAGTAGGTGACCTGTTCAGTGGTTTTCTGAGTCAGCGGCTCCAGTCGCGCAAAAAAGCCATTGGCCTGATGATGGGTCTAACCCTGTTTTTTGTGTTGATCTATCTGTTTGCCGGCATCCAGACCTCGGCCACCATCTATATCCTTTGCGCAGGCATGGGTTTTGCCATTGGCTACATTGCCATGTTCCTGACCATAACGGCAGAGAGCTTCGGCACCAACCTCCGCGCCACAGCTACTACCTCGGTTGCCAACAATGGCCGGGCCACCACGCTCCTAACTATACCTGCCTTTCAGGCTTTGAAGCCACACCTGGGGGTTATCGGTGCCGGTGCTACGGTTGGAGCTGTTTGTTTCGTTCTGGGTTTCTGGGCGTTGGCCACCATGGGCGAGACATTCGGGAAAGATCTGGATTATTCGGAGTGATGAAAATAACACAAAAAAAGCAGCCCCGGCGCGATTGCCAGAGCTGCTTTTTTTGTCAAGTAAATCAGAAAGCCTACTGCTTATCCCACCACACGCGGGTATAGGGGGTGTCGGCACCCTGACGGGCTGTTACGGCATCGTAGTTGGTCTTGTTCAGCGTTACCGCTGTGGTTGGGTAGGCCAGCCTACGGGGAATACCCGTGCCACCATTCAGGGATGAGGCTGCCGGGGTCAAGACCGGGTAGCCCGTCCGGCGCCACTCGTTCCAGGCTTCGGTTCCCTGGAAAAACAGGGCAATCCAACGCTGATTACCAATCCGCTCCAGCGCAGCAGCATCGGTGTAAGCCACACCTGGCTGTGCAATGTAAGCGGTATAGGCGGCTTCGGTGTAGCTGGTACCTAACCACTGTTGCATAGACGCTTTGATCGCTGCTTCGTACAGTGCTTTGGCATCGCCCGTAGTCCAGCCAAGCTTAGCAGCTTCAGCCTGAGCAAACAATACTTGTGCGTACGTCATGATGTTGACCGGCGCTGTTTGTCCGCTGACGGCAGGGCCTGCCAAGGAGTAATCCGACGCTTTGCCTGGTGCCGGGAAAACGGCATAAGGAGCACCAACAATTTCACCTCTCAAGTTGCCAGCAGCATATACCGGTAAGCGGGGATCGTTCAACGATTTCATGTAGTTTACGTACGTCGCGCTCAACGCAAAATCGTCGCGGTTCGACCGAACGTAGTTGGCATAAAGCGGATTCTCGTTGTTCACGTCAGCCAGAAACTGGTAACGAACGTTGTCTGCATTAGAAGCCAGTACACCATCGGCAAGGGCAGCGGTAAACTCGGTTTTGCCTTTAGCTGGATCAACTTTCGACAAACGAAGGGCGGCAATCAGCCGCAACGAAGCCGCAAATTTTTTCCAGCGGGTTGCATTGCTACCCAACAGAATATCACCCGTCACGGCTCTGCCGCCGTCAAATTGAGCAGCCGCTTCTTTCCATTCTTTAAACAGGTCGTTGTAAATATCCTGCTGCCTGTCATAAGCTGGCGAAAAGTTCTGATCGCCTTTTAACGCCTGACTATACGGTACATCACCCCAGCGATCAGTGATAAACTGATACACATACGCTTTTAGAATCCGGGCGATAGCAATCTGGTTTCCGTTTGAACCGTAGCCAGCTGCCAGGCCCTTTGTTGCTTCGTTGGTGTTCTGATCAATTACCTGTTGCAGGTTCACCAGGGGGCCTGAATAGAGCCCGTTGAAACTGAACTGAATTGTCTTATACCTGGAATCCTCGATATAGATTACGTCCGAGAACTGCTGCACGTACAGAGCAGGGGTGATGTTGAAGCCACCGGGACCCACCTGCGAGTTGATTGTTCCTACTGAACGGGTAGCTCCTGTGAGCAAACTGGCAGTATTGGGATTCAACGCGTTGTTGGGGTTGACGTTCAAATCCCCAAAGTCGTTACAGGCCGTTACAGCCGTAAGCAGGCCAGCCATGAGTATGAATTTTTGCCCTTTCATGGGGTTTCTTTTTTTGTTTGTTGATGATTAGAATCCTAAGCGAACATTCACACCAAACGAGCGAACTGGTGGCAACTGACCGCCTTCGTACCAGATCGTTTCTGATTCCGAGATGTCGATTCCTCCTTTAGCCGCACTGTAAATGAGCACTGGGTTACGGGCGATAACCGAAACACTGGCTGATTTTACGAAGCTGCCAAAAATCCGAGCCGGAATGGTGTAGCCAAACGATACCTCACGCAGTTTGACGTATGTCTTGTCATAAATCCAACGCTCGTTGAGGGCAAACAACCAGTTCTCATACAGGTTCTGTGCATCCACACGTGTCGTGTTTTGCCTACCATCTTCGGTTACGCCGTCCAGTAGAATACCACCGCTCCGTGATGCATCTGCACCGGTAAGCACCGGGTCACGCTTCGGATTACCCAGTTCATTCAAGCCAGCTGTTTCGGCGGCTAATCCTGAATAAGCATTGAACATTTTCGTAGTCGAGAAGAATTTGCCTCCCACCACAAAGTCTGTATTGACGCGTAACGTGAGCCCTTTATACGAGAACGAATTCAACCAGCCCCCTTTAAACTTAGGCAGTACAGAGCCTAGCTCAACGTTTTCTTCTTTGATATACAATCCTGCATTGTCTCCGCTACCATAAACCATCGGCCGACCATTGGCATCTTTCTTGATTCCCTGCCCTACCAGCGTACCCCAGTCGCGGGGCGTTCCGTCAGCACCCGTACGGGCGTTCAGCGTTAGCGTCCGCCACTGTGGACCGTCGATCTGGTAGTTGGTCAGGCCACTGGCCAGTTCAACCACCTGTGAGCGGTTGCGGTCGGCGTTGATGTCAAACTCCCAGTTGAATCCCGACGATGAGCGAACTGGATTCGCATAGATGTGCAATTCCAGACCCGTTGTCCGAATCAGGCCGGCGTTAACCACCGCATTGGTATAACCACTGGTTGGATCAACCGGTAGCGGAATAATCTGGTTGTTGTTATCGTTGCGGTACGCTGTAAATTCCAGACCAAAGCGGTTGTTCAGGAATTTCAGGTCTAAACCACCTTCATACGACGACGACAGACCCGGCAGCAGGCCGGAATTAGGCAGCGTTCCGGGTAAACCAGATGTTGCACTGTTGCCGTAGGGCAGGCCAGCCGTATAAGCAAGCGACGTTTGATAAGGTCCAACGTCGGTACCTACCTGCGCGTAGCCTGCCCGGATCTTAGCGTACGACAAGATATTGCTCTTAGGAATCAACTCCGTCAGAATCAAACCTGCCGATACCGATGGGTACAAGTACGAGTTGTTGGCTGAAGGCAAGGTCGATGACCAGTCGTTCCGAATCGAAGCTTCTACAAAGACAAAATCGCGGAAACCAAGGCTTACGTTACCAAACACACTATTTACCTGACGCTCAAACAGAGAGTTTGTAGCAAGTGGGCGGTTAATTGATGCAGCAATAGCATAAAAACCCGGTGCAGACAAACCACCCTGTGTTGCCTGGAACAAACCGTCGACGCGGTTGTAACGGATGTTGCCACCCACGTTGGCCACAATCGACAGGTCTTTAATATCCTGATTGTAGCTAACCAACGCTTCGTAGTTGTTTTCGCGGCTGTTAGCAGATAGTGTTGAGAAACCACCCAAACCACCTTCGTTCAAGGTACCAATGGCTACACGGCCTTGCTGATAAAACGAGCTTTGATCACGACGTACTGTAGCCGATGCTCTCAGGGCGGGCGTGAACTGATACGTCAGACCAAAATCACCAAATAGCCGGTCACCCCGGTTGGTGTTGGTATTTTCGTAGGCCTGCGTGTAAGGGCTATCCCAATATTTCGGAGCAGCGTCTGTTGGTCCGCCAATGTTCCAACTCCGGAATGTTCCATCTGGATTTTTGTAGTTCCGCAGGTCATCCATCCGCAACTGACGCTGAAACCACTGGTTGAACATACCAATCGTCTGATTATAACCATTCAGGGTAGAGTTGGATATTGACAAAGGGCTGCCGCTTGGCGTTGTACCACCCGACGAACCATACCGGTCAGCAGGAAGGTTTTTGGTGTTTGTCGAGGTGTAGTTGATATTCAGGTTGGCCGTCAGATTCTTCGCAAAAATGATCGAGTTCTTCGCACTGATATAATCCCGGGTCTGCGATGAGTTTGGAATGATACCATTGTTGATAATGTGCGTGTACGAAATCCGGCTCTGAAACGACTCTGACCCTTTCGAGAAAGCAATGTTGGTGTTGTTGCTGATCGGTTTCTCAAAGAAATCGCGCACGTTGTTTGGCTGGGCCTCGTAGGGAGTCTGCACCCCAAACTGTGGGCCTTGCTGCCACGAAAACGCCGAACGGTGTGGCTGACCATCCAAACGAGGCCCCCAGCTTTCGTCAGCCGAGTAATCCAGAATCCGCTGCCCGTTGAACGAAGCCCAATCAGCTGGGTGAATGGCCGGATCAAACGCAAACGTTTCAAACTCCTGAGAGTAGCCACCACCATATTCATTCTGGTACTTAGGCAACAGCGATACCATGTCGAGCGTGGTGCTGTGGTTAATGTCCAGCTTGGTTTCGCCCGCTTTTGCCCGCTTGGTGGTGATCACAATAACCCCCGCCGAAGCCCGGTTACCGTACAGAGCCGTTGCCGAAGGACCTTTCAGTACCGTCAGGTTCTCCACGTCGTCCATATTCACCTGGCTAATGTCGGTTGGCGTACCGTCGACCACGTAGAGTGGATCGTTACCACTTAGCGAATTGATGCCCCGAATCCGAATGGTTGGGTTGCCAAACTTGGCCCCCGACTGGCCCAACACCTGCACCCCGGCAATTTTTCCGGCGAGGGCGTTACCCACATTTTGCTCACGGGCAAAGTTCAGTTTCTCCTGTTTAATCTCCTGAACAGCATAGTTCAGGGCTTTTTTGTCGCGGGTAATGCCAAGAGCCGTTACCACTACTTCCTGTAATTGCGAAGCATCCGTCACTAGGGCCAGGTCAATTGTCGAGCGGTTGCCTACGGCTACTTCCTGGCTGGTGAAGCCAATAAAGCTGAAGACCAATGTGGCACCATCACCCACATTGACCCGATAGTTACCCTCGCCATCGGTGCTGGCTCCCCGCGAGGTTCCTTTAACAGTCACGTTTACACCGGGTAGCACCGAGCCATCTTCCGATGAGGTCACCTTACCCGTTACGACCCGGTCCTGGGCCAGCGAGGGTAAACTGAATAGGCACAGCAAAAGCTGTACTATTAGAAGTTTGCGCATGTTTGTTGAGATCAAGTAATGTTAAATTCTAGCGCAAATATCTTAAAAAATGTTAACCAATAAAAATTTGGATAAATTTAGATATTACAGAATAAGACCGCTGTATAAAATTTAAATAGCATTAAAAGCATTTTGAAAATTCTAAAATATCCAATATTCAGGTTTATGGAATGAGTCTGATTCTATCGAAAATCATGAGTAATTCTTAACAAAATCATAACGCATACTCTTACGTAAATTTTTGTATAAAACTCAGTCTATCAAGTCTAAAGACATTAAAAAAGGTGTTTCGAGAGAGTCTCAAAACACCTTTTTAAGTAATATTCTTTGTAGCAATTAAACGAGAGATACAATAAGTAAAAATGCTTGGTTGATCCGTGTTAGGGTGCAATCGACCCCACCTCCGCTTCTTTCTCGCTTCCCGTCAGTTCGGCCAGTAGCTCATGCACGTTTACGGTGGCAAAACTGCTGGCATAATCGGCCATGGCGTAGGGAATAATGAGGTCGTTGTTGTTGATGACTCCTCCGCAGCTATAGACTACATTCGGCACGTAGCCTTCGCGTTCGTTTTCGTCGGGACTAAGAATGGGGTCGGTGGTGCGGCCAAGCACTTTGGTCGGGTCGTTCAGATCGAGCAGGAAAGCACCGATGGCATATTTCCGCATGGGGCCAACGCCATGACTGAGCACGAGCCAACCGGCTTCGGTTTCGAGGGGGGAGCCGCAATTGCCCAACTGCACGTATTCCCAGGGGAACGTCGGTTTCATGAGCAACTCTTTGGTTTGCCAGAAATACAGATCGTCGGAGAACATGATGTAGATATTCTCACCGTCCTGCCGCGAAATCATTACGTATTTGCCATTGATTTTGCGCGGGAACAGGGCCATGCCTTTGTTCGATACCTCGGCCCCGTTGAGGGTGCTTACCGTGAAATGCAGAAAATCTTTGGTTTCGAGCAATTGCGGAAACGTCACTCGACCATTGTAAGCCGTGTAAGTAGCGTAGTAAGTTACCTTCCCGTCATCATCTATAAATCGCACAAAGCGGGCATCTTCGATCCCGTTGGTTTCGTTAGGCGACGACGGGAAAATGCACCGCTCGTCTAATTCAAGATCATCATCGAAATGAAGTTCGTAATTGGAGCGGGCTAATGCCAATATCCCACTTGAAATGGTTTCATATTCAGCATTATACCGATACTGAGCGGTCAGTCGCTTGATGAAATCTTCCAAGTCATCGAGCGTGAACTCATCGCTCATCGCGCTCATGATCTTCTCCGAAATGCTGTTCACCAACCGAAGTTCGTAGAGTTTCTTTTCAAACTGAGCCTTATTGAAATGCTGATTTGGCTCAATTTCGGGTGAGGTCACATAACGCGACGGTTTCCGTAGCACAATTTTGCTCTGCTCGTCAATGTATCCCATCCGAAACGATATAGACGACACGTGGCCCTCGCCCGTTGCCCGAAGGCTGATAATGAATCGTTTATACCCCGGAGGTACGTTGGTTTGATCGGGGTGCCAGATCATCGAGGGGTTGAACAAAGCCGCCGACTCCAGCGAATATTCCATCGTGAAATAGGCTCCGAGTAGTAGCTTGCGTTCGAGCGTTAGTGGCTCATCGGTAAGCAGACTGCTTTTGATCTCGGCAAAACGTTTCAACAGAAACCGCTCCAGCCGGTGATGCCGACTGCCAAACTCCCGGATCACTTCTTCGAGTTTGGCTTTGACTTCTTCCTCCGTCAGCGAACTAACGCGGGCTATAATCTTGAGGGTGCGGTTGCTGCTGCCGAATTCAAACGGTCGGAACAGCACACGGGTGGGGTCGGGCCGGAGTACGATGCCGGTGCGGGTTGCTTTTACGCTCATATCGTTGCAAAACTACACACCCTTAAACGCAAAAAACAAGACAGGTAGTAAGTCTTGTTTTTTACGCCTATAGATTTAATACTTTATTCACCCCGCCACCAGGCTCGCGTCGACTCGCCGAGCCGGAATTCGTTGCTTTTGGGCAGCCTGTAATTCGGTGAGAGCCAGCAGATAAGACAGTGTTGATTCGGCACCCTGATTCAGGTTTACACGGTCGGTGTGAAGGCCGTCGCAACAGCCGCCCGTGCGTTGGTCATAGAGCGGCAAACCAAGATCGTTGGAGCCGGTGAACCAGCGGAAAATGCGCACCGCCCGGTTATACCATTTGTCGTCGCCCGTTTTTTTGAATGCTGCCAAACAAGCCGACACCATGCTTTGAGCCTCCAGTGGCTGCTGATCGAAATAGGCACGAGCTTCACCTTTTACGTAGAACCCGTTGGAGCCAATGGGTTGAAAATGCCCACCTTTCTCAGCAGTCTGCATCTTTACCAACCACCGCAACGACCGCAAACCAATTTTCGACAGTTCGGGATCGTCGGCCAGCAACATCACGTGAGCCAGCTTGGCGTTGTCGTAGTTCAGCGAATTCTCGAACCAGGGCCATTCTTCGGTGGCTGTTTCGGTATATCGGAAATGAATTTTGTCGAGCAACTGACGCTGAATGGTTTTGGCCAGCCGGTCGTTGCCAAATCGTTTCTGGTATTCGTGTATGCCCAACAACGCAAACGCCCACGCCCGTGGCGACGAAAAATTCGGGACGGTTGGCAACACGGACTCCATCACGCTCATAGCCCAAATGGTCAGATTGCGATTGGTGGAACGGCCCAAACAGGTGCCAATGGCCCAGATTGCCCGCCCGGTGCTGTCGTCAGAGCCAACGTCTTCGAGCCAACGCCGGTCATAACTCATGAAGTTGCGAAACTGCTGCTGACCGCCGTTGTAGGCATAATTCAAAAAGGCCGAATAGGTATCGGTCAGTTGGTGCAGCCGGGCATCGTTGGCGTGTGGCCCCGATTCGGTAAGCATCAGGCTCAGGATCAACGCCCGGGCTACATCGTCGGTACAATAGCCTTCTTCGTAGAACGGCAAGTGATACCGGGCGTGTTGCGCAATTCCTGTGGAGTCGCTCAGGCGAAACAGGTGATCGAGTTTGATGGCGGGCAACTGAAACGAGCCACTGGTGCTTATTTCGTAGGGTAATTGGTTCGACACAGCGTTCACGCGCTCATACCGGGCTTTGGCAAAGCTATCGCCATACCGACCAATCACGTGTTCCCAGGTCATGTCGCGGCCCATCAAAAACGCCCGTTTCCGCATCGCGTGGCGCATGGGTTCGTCGTCCAGCAAGGTCAGAACAGCCTCGGCCAGCGCATCCGAATCATTGAACGGCACCAATATGCCCCGCTCGTCGGCCAGCAACTCGGTTGCGTGCCAGTAGGGCGTGGAAACCACCGCTTTGCCACCGCCAAAGGCATAAGAAAGTGTCCCCGACGTGATCTGGGCTTCGTTCAGGTAAGGAGTTACATAAATATCAGCTGCGCCGAGGTATTCGAGCAGGTCGTCTAACTCCACAAACTGATTGTAGAACCGGACATTGTCGCCCACGCCGAGGTCAGCGGCCATTTGTTTGAGTTTATCGCGGTAGGCCTCCCCTTCATTCCGGATCAGATGGGGATGCGTGGCTCCCAACACCATATAGACCACGTTCGGGAATTGAGCCACGATTTTTGGCATTGCCTGAATCATGTTCTCGATGCCTTTGTTGGGCGACAGCAGCCCAAACGTCAGCAGCGTCTGCTTCGATTCCATGCCGAATCGATCCTTATAAAAGTTGGGATCAACAAACGGATGGTCGGGAATGCCGTGGGGAATCAGGTCAATTTTTTCTTCGGGTATTTCGTAAATATTAATCAGGAAATCGCGGCCCCGTTCGGTCATGCAGATCACCCGTGCCGAAATGTCGGCAATGGTTTTCAGCACCATCAATTGCTCTTCGGTAGGGTTTTTCAGAATCGTATGAAAAGTTGTGACCACTGGCATGGTCAGGTTGCGCAATAGCGTCAGGATATAACTCCCGGCTGGCCCACCATAGATGCCATATTCATGTTGAACACAGACGACCTCTGTATTCTTGGAATTCAGAAATTCAGCCGCCTTCCTATACGATTCCTGATCATGCTGATAAAACTCATACCGCACTTCCGATGGGTAATCATAGCCTTCGGGCGTATCGTTCACCGAAACTACGATAGGTCGGGCATCGGGGATAAACGAATTATAGGAGTTATAGAGGTCAGCCGTGAAGGTAGCAATACCACACTGACGCGGCAGATAATCGCCGATAAATGCCACGTTTTTTGGGGTAACATCCCACGGGTTGCTTATATAATCGTTTGGTGTCATAACAGTTGAGAGGCTAACAGTAAGAGGTCGATTTATGTAATCAACCCTGTAGTCTATAAGCAAAGTAGAGGACTAATTGTTTCATTTTGCCGGTGTAATTCGACTAATCTGAGGGAAGGGACTTTTTATGACTATTTCTATAAGGGTTTTAATAAATAGTTGTACTGAGAGGTGTATTTACAGTTTGTAAACTTTTGTGGTATGACGAAAAAGGGTTTTGGTTGCGGTTCTAAATTCGTATCCTCAGTCAGGCTATTCTGCTCTCCGGCCGCGTGACTAGAAGGAATTTTTGTCCTCCCCTAAAACAGAAAAAAACCGGAGACAAAGTCCCCGGCCTTTTTTGCGACACCAATATGAAATTAAACTTGGGTACTATCGCTTTAAAAAGGATGGATTGTCGATACCCATTCGTGCTTCTTTTTGTCGTATCGAAGCATTGAATCCGGCCACTCGATATAATCCTTCATTTTCAAATATGGATCAACGTTGCCGTTTTTAATCATTTGTCTAAACAGGAACCCTCCCCGTTCTGCGATCACTTTTCTGTCTTTCAGGTGTGGAGTACACCACATCTCCTCAAAATCCATGGGTTCTAAGCCAGCCTTCAGCTTAAACCGACCACCTACACCGCGCTGAAATAAAGCACCTTCGCCCACCGGACGAATCACAAAAAAATAGTGTACTAAATCCGGCGCAACATAAAAATTCTCAATCGTGTATTTTGGTAACTGCTTCACATAATGCGACCGAAACCGGGAGTCAAACCGAGTCTGGTTATTAGCAGCAGGCGCATAACGTGCCATGTAGGTTATCATGGTCGTTAGCAAAGAGTCTTCCTGCTGTTTATCGAAATAAGTCGATACCTGATAAGGAGGGTCTGACCGACATCCAATGAGCAATGCAAGAGATAATCCGCCCGCAATCAGAAATGAAAAGAACGAGGTTGAAAACGAATGCTTCATAGTTTCGGCAGACTGGCAACCCAGCCTGCCGAAAAGGAAATTACTTGCTATAATCGGTAGCCTGTGGAGCAAAGTTCGTCCAGCCGGTTGTCCAATCCGTTGTGCCAAATGCACCGATGTAGGCAGCCGCCGTAAAGAAAGTGCCCGCCGGGGCCGTACCACCTGCTGTCAATATCCCCGTGCCGAGGGTAAAGGTTGGTCGGGCAGCAAATGCGTTGGTGTTCAGGCCCAGCGTAGTAGCCGAAGCCAGAATGCTGTTGCCCGGTTGAGCCGCAAACCATGTTGAAACAGGCTGTGTGCCAACCGTGATGGCCGCAGGCGTTGCCGCCGTTGTCAGGTCACGAACACCGAAGCCATTTGGCAAACCCTGAGCAACCGTAGCCCCGCTTGGCAGCGTTGTGGTGCCAGTGCCGAAACCATTGGTTCCCCAACGATCCGTACCCGCTACAATAACCCGATTCAGAATCAGGCTACCATCAGCAGCATTAGCCAGTGTGTTCGTTCCGTCAATGAAAATTCCGTTTGGATAACCAACAACGTATGTGTTATAGACTTTAATCTTCGTGTTCCGGCGAAGGTGCATCCCGTTCTGGAAGTTTCCGTCAATCGTTGTTTCAACCGTTGCTTTTGGCCCAATCAACGATGCGTTTGAGATGGTTGGCGCCGTAATTGGCGTAGCTGTTGTTCCCTGACCGTCGTTGTCAACTTCAAAGCCGTTTGAACCCGAAGCATCGGAGAGCGTAGAACCGCGCTGACCAACAATGAATTGGAGGTTGCCCACAAAGCCGTTGTCCATATCGAAATCATCGTCGAGACCACGATACGCAATTAGGTATTTGCCATTGTTGGCACCGCCAAACCACTCGAACGAATCGTCGTTACCGAATGACCCCTGGAGATATTCCATCGTTGTGCCGCTACCAACAGAACCAAATGTAAACGTGTTTACTTCCTGGTTTGGGTTAATGGGGATACCAGCGTACTCAACACGCACGTAACGCAACACGCCTGAATTGTCAGCATTGTCGGTACCGCCGTGGAAAGCAGCATACCCGCCTTCTAACTGAGCCGTTCCGCCGGGGTTGTTGTTGATACCGCGTCCGCAGATAACCAAACCACCCCAGTCGCCCGGCTCACGCTCGCCCGGATTCCGCTCTGATGTAAATACGATGGGTGCAGTTGCCGTGCCGTTGGCAAAAATTTGTGAACCCCGCTGAACAATCAACGTAGCTTTCGAGGCCCGGTCGCCAATGATTACTGTACCCGGTGCAATGTTCAGTGTAGCCGACGTAGGCGTAGTACCGGCTTGTGTAGGATCAGATCCAACACGCACATATCCAACCAATTTGTAAATATTGCCAGCCGTCCAGTTTGTATTACCCGTCACAGCCGTTACCGTAATGATTGGCTTGGCGGATACCGCCGATACCGTAACCACTTGTGTACCAACTGTTGATGCCTGACCTTTCTGATCAGTAGCCTGAAAAGTAAAGGTAATGTTTGATCCAGCCGCAGCGTTCTCAATTACATAATCTTTGCTGTAGCTGTCGGTTGTCTCGGTCGTATAGGTCTTTGTGTCGAATTGCTGACCGTTTTTCAGAACGGTCAATGTCCGCAGCGTACCTGGCGCGTTGATAGTAGCTGTAATCTTAACTGTAGCACCAACTAAACCATTGGCGGCCGCACCGGCTGTGATGGTTGGGGCTGGGAATACTTCCTCAGGGTCGTCATTACAACCAGTAATAACCAGTGTCGAAGCAGTTACGGCTAATGCCGCCAGTACTACCTTCAGGGATTTAAATTGAAACATAAAATAGGAATTTGTGAAGAGACTGTAGAAAAACTATTCGTGAAGGCGATTTGCGATTTATTTAACATTCGGTGTAGCACGGCTGAATCCTACTAACTGATAGGAGAAGCCAAGCTGGAAAGTCTGACCCGGCCGGAACGATTGAATCAACTGGTCGTTGGTACGCTCGAAATTGCCGCCGTTGCCATTCTGCAACAGCAGGTTAGTTTGGTTCAGGATGTCAGTCACCCCGCCCTTGATGGCCCAGCGACCTTTAAATCCTTTCGAAAAAGTGAAATCCACCACGTTACGGGGCATCTCATAGATGTCTGGATACCCTTCAAATCCTAAAGCAAAAATCCGCTTACCAATCACGTTGTACAGAATATTCAGCTGTAAATCAGTGTCGGTATTATTGTAGTTGATACCCGTATTGATAATATACGGCGACTGACCCTGCAAAGGCCGGTTATCTGATTGCCCAACCCCCGATGCACCCAACTCCACTTTGCTGTAGATCAGAGCCGCGTTGAACAACACACTCACCCGGTTCAGCAACCGCGATGTAGAAAGTGAACTTAACCCTTTTCGGATTTCAAGTTCTACCCCGGCACTGACCGCACCTTTGGCGTTAGCAAACGTGAAGGTTTTGGCCCCGCCTGATCCGGCACCCGGCACAAATAAACTCTCGATGGGATCGGTGAAGTTTTTATAAAAAGCGGCAAAACTGACAATCTCCGATGGAGTTGGGTAAAACTCATACCGCAAATCAAGGTTGTCAATCGTGGCGGGTTGCAGTTGAGGATTACCAACAACCACAAAATTGTAGTCAAAATCATAGAAGCCAAACGGAGCCAACTCGCGGAACTCAGGCCGGTTGAGCGTCCGCCCGTAGGCCGCCCGCAATAAAGCACGCTCGGAGAAGTTGTACGACAGGTTTACCGAGGGCAATAGCCGATTGATGGGGTAACTCACTTTAATTGGCACTCCGGTATTGGTTCCCGAACTTAACTCCTGCGTGTTGGCCTCGTAACGCAACCCCGCAATCACGTTGAACTTAGCTGAGAGCGGTACATTCACCGAACCATAGAAGGCTAACAGTTGGTTGGCAGCATTGTATGAATCACTCGCGTTTGTTTGCTCGTCAATCCTGATACCCGTTGTGTTGTTAATGTTTTGCGGCTGAAAAAGTTGGGTAATCGTACCATTCAGAATTTCAGGATTGGTGCGGGTCGTTCGTACAAAACCGAGGTTACGAGCCTTAAATGTCCGGTCCCGGTCTTCATAGAAAACCCCGGCTTTCAACTCTAAGTCCCGGTCATTCTTCAGCCCAAACCGCTGGGTCAGATCAACCCGTCCGATATAGCCATTTTCAATAAGTGCTGACGAAAAACGGCCTAAGAAAAACGCTGCCGCCGTACCTACTGGAACGTACAGTGTTCCCCTGCCCGACGATGGATCAACATCTTGCCGGAACCGGCGGTAATCGGGTTGGTCGCGGTTGGCGCGGTTGTAGCCACCTACCCATCCAATTTCGGTATTTCCGTTGTTGAATTTATGCGTACCCAGCAACTGCCCGGTATAAATACCCCGATAAACCTGATCGAACGAACCATTATCGAACTGCACGTTGCTCTCGATATTGCGGCCCGTCCGGTTAACGTAGCTAGAGTTACTGAGTTGATTGAAGAGGTTCTTTAATTCAATCGTGTGGTTTGGATTGAATCGAACAGCCCAGTTGTGCAAAATACCAACCCGAATGGCGCGGTTGTTCTGCGAATCGCGGTAGTTATAAATCGGCTGTTGCTGATTGTTGGTGAAGGTGTTAAAATCACCCCGGTCAATCTCCAGGGCCGTCCGGCTATCGCTGTAATTTACGGCGGTGATATTTCCAATCCGGACACTGCCAACGTTCAGCCGAAAGTTACCCGTCAAGGCAAATCGCTGATCCGGGATAGCAGACCGGGTTTTGGCTGTCCAGTCATTGCGGAGCGATTTACCGGCTAATTCCAGCTCTGCCGCAGCAACCGTGTTCAGGTTTTGCGCCGGAAACCGCGCCGGTATGTCCTGATATCCATTGTTAAAGCCCGTCCAATAATTTGGCCCCTGCTCAGGCTGTGCAAAATTGCCGAAGGTCGTACCAGCCCGGAAGGTAGTCAGGTAATCGAAGGTAACGCTGGTTCGGTCGGGAATGCTTTTGGTAAAAATCTTCACAACGCCACCCGCAAATTCACCGGGATTCTCGGCAGCCGGGCTTTTGAACACCAGCAAACGGTCGATCTGGTTGCTGGGAATAACGTCGAAAGAAAACGACCGCACGTCTGTTTCGAGCGAGGGCGTAAAGGCATTGTGCAATAGCACGGTATTGTACCGGGCGTTCAACCCTCTGATGTTAATAAATCGGTCGCCTACGATGGTAATACCCGGAATCCGGCGAACTACCTGAGCGGCATCCCGGTCGAGTGTGCGGGCGATTTGTTGAGATGAAATACCGCTCACAATCTGTTGAGCAGCCTTAATTTCAGAGATAACGGCAATTTCGGTGTTAGTGGCACGGGAAGCGGTGATTTTTACTTCCTGGAGAGATACACTGGCATCGTCCATTGCCGTGTTAACCTCCGTTACTTTGTCTTCCTCAACCGTAACATCGGAAATTTCCTTTGTTTGATAAGAAATGTACGTGAGGATCAGCTTGACCTTTCCAACTGGAACTTTGCCAATGGTAAAGAAACCATTTACATCGGTGGCAGCTCCGACGGATGTTCCGTCGATCCGAACGGTGGCCCCGATAAGATCTTCGCCGTTTTTCGCGTCTTTAATTGAACCGCGAATGGTGCCCGTTTGAGCAAAAGAAGCCGAGATACTTAGGAGGGAGAAAATGAAAATAAGTAGCGTTGCGCTTTTCATATTGGTTTTGTCTTATTTGACGGTGCAAAAGTATCGCTCTAATGTTACGCCAATATGAAGCCAACGTTACCGATGAGTTATGTTTGGGTGAGTAATTACCCTTAATATTACCCGTGTATGACTATCAGAAGAAATTGTACCTATTTTAAAAAATAAAAGCCCGGCTATTTCGGTAGCACGGGCTTCTCACCGTAAAATCCAAATAATAGTTTGTTAATCAAGTATTCCAAACCGCTTGCCAGCTGTGGCTTCATCTGCCTTCATTACTAACCCATTTACCACCATGAACTGTATTTGGTTGCCCTGTTTTAATACAAACGTAGGTCTTTGACCCAATTCCGGCGGTTGCGCGGGTAACTCGCCATCAACCAGCACATGTACAGGTTCAGAGCCAAGCTTTTCGTAGGCTTTTCCCCGGTCCGCTTGCTTCACCCTGAACACCACCGTTCCCTGTTGCCGGAGTTCGGGCAGGTTCAGTTTGGCTAGTTTGTCCACTGACTTCAGGGTTTCGGGATACACGTTGGCAGGAACCAACTCAAGTCCTGTCGCGTCGATTTCCTGCAAACCATAAAACGTGGAGAGGTCGCCGAGGTCGTCGATTTTGCTTTCGTATCGGAAATCGCGGGCGTTGTTCGTGTTTTCTTCATATTGATTGATCCCCACGTCCATCACCGTTCTTACTCCGTTTCGCACCACGCCCACATTCCGTATCAAGACATCGAACAGGGCGCGGCCGTTTTCGGGAATCGCCGTATAGTCAGCCACGTTCTCACTTTCATAACTTCGGTTGGCAATGCTGTTCAGGGCCGACAGAATCGCCACAAAATTCAGCCGCCGAATCATCATTTTTTCGGTATCACCTTTATACCCACCCGACTCGATCAAAATCAGGGTGGTTCCCCATTTCTGAATATTGTCGCCAAAGGCGCGGGCCTCAAACTCATCGTCGTAGCGGGCAATTTGCCCCGGAATAAACGGCTGCAATACCCGGTTCAGGCCCGCAATCAACTGCATCGACCGTTGCCGAACTTCGTTCAGGTTCCGATCTTCGTCGTAGGCCGTGGCCAGAAATGACAGCACCGCCTGTTTGCCGGTTTTGCCCACCCCATAACGCGGGTTTTGGTCATGCAAGTTGAAGCCCACCAGCGGTTTCAGTGTCTGTTGCAGGTTTTTCAGCAATACCGACTCCGGCGACTGCAACCGGAGTGCATCGCGGTTCATGTCGATGTCCAGTGCCGTTCGGCGTTGCCAGCGTTCGGCTCCATCGGGGTTCAGCATGGGCACCATGTGAATGGTAAGCCCTGCCAGCAAATTGGCCCGGAACTCGTCCCACTCGTCGCCCGATGCCTGCAAAAAATTGAAAATGTCGAACAGAGCCATTGTCGCGGTGGCTTCGTCGCCGTGCATCTGCGACCAGAGCAACACGGGGGTTGGCCCCGTTCCTGCCTGTACTTTTCGGATCACCCGCTTCTCGGTCGATTCGCCAATTGGCTCAACAGTAATGCCTTTTTCCTTTTGGGCTATCCGATCCAGCAAGGGTTGAATATCGCTGTGCTTGAAGCGACGGTGGGTGAAGGTTGTTTCCTGAAAGGTTGGATGAGCATTGTAGAGCTGACGGGCTAACGCTACATCCTGAGCAAAAACGGGCGAAACAGACATTATAAAAAAGTAAAAAACGAATCTATACAGGTAGCCAAAAAAGGGTTTTCTGGGGCATAAAGGGCGATTTCTCACGTCTCAGGTCAAGTTTATACACGTTTAATCGAAACCGTTCGCTCAAATCCTTGCCGAATTGTTAACAATTTGGTAACATTGAAGTAACATTTGCATAATATTAGCACTTTCAAACCTGACACTGAGTCTCAGTATGCCAGACTAACCAGCTTATCAACCATGTATCGGATCGTTGTCACTCTCGTGTTCCTCTTGTTTTCCGGCTCGCTCTCCGCGAAGCCCCGCACCAACAAACGCCTTGTTGTTACCTCGCCTGCCACCGAACTAAGTCAGCAGATAGCGTCTCGGGTAGTCTATCCGGCTGTTATGCAGGTTGGTAATCATGCAGGTATTGTGGTGATCACTTTTGGCGTATCCGAAAATAACCGTCTGTCGCGTCTGACAGTGCATACGGCCAACCAGGAACTCAACGACGATCTGACCCGCCAACTCGTAGGTCAGAAGATCCGCCTTGCCGACAACAATCCGTTCGAGACATACACCGTCCGGCTCCACTTTAGGAAGTAGTCGCGCTACTTCTTGTTGAACTGATACGCGACTCCGAGATACGAGTAAAAAATTCCACTCTTGAAGTTAGCCCGCGCAAACGGCGACACCTCGAAGGCTACGCGCACATTCGGCAAAATCGTGAGTGGCACAACCCGCACGCCCACATGTAGCCCATAGCCTTCGAGTACATCGGCATCAGCCAGCGAGTTGAGCGCGTTGAACCGTACACTGGCACCTACGTAATAATTGGCCGTGGTGGTCCGCCGAACATTGATCATCGGGGCCAGTGTGGTTGCCAAAGAGCCAAATAAGGTGTTGGTTTGCACCCGTGCGTCCACCCAAACAGCCCGGTTGGGATTGGTGCTGACCGACAAAAAAGAGTTCGTATTGAACGGATAATAAGCTACTGATGCCTGCCCGAAGGTAGTGAGAGGGGCAAGGAGACAAAGTGAAAGGAGGAGTTTCTTCATAAAGTGAAAGAGTGAAAGAATGAAAGAGTGAAAGAGTCTGGTTTCCAGCATTGTGTCTGATGCAAGTTTTCGCTCTTTCACTCTTTCGCTCTTTCACCTTTGGTTTATCGCATCATCTTTTGCAACTTGCCTGATGCTTGGGCTGTGTTCATTTTCTTCATCATCTTCCGCATCTCGTCAAACTGCTTGATGAGGTTGTTCACCTGCTGAATGCTGGTGCCGCTGCCAGCCGCAATACGCTTTTTGCGGCTCCCGTCGATCATGTCGGGGTTTGAGCGTTCTTTGGGGGTCATCGAGTTGATGATGGCTTCGATGGGGGCAAATGAATCGTTGTCGAGTTCGAGGTCTTTGATCATGTTGCCCATGCCCGGAATCATAGCCAGTAAATCTTTGATGTTACCCATCTTTTTGATCTGCTGCAACTGACTCAGGAAGTCCGAAAAGTCGAACTTGTTAGCCCGCATTTTAGCGTTGATCCGCTTGGCTTCATCCTCATCAAAGGCCTGTTGTGCCTTCTCTACCAGTGAGATAACGTCGCCCATGCCCAGAATCCGGCTGGCCATCCGGTCGGGGTAGAACACGTCGAGGGCTTCCATTTTTTCGCCCGTGCTGATGAACTTGATCGGCTTTTCTACCACCGACCGGATCGAGAGAGCGGCCCCACCACGGGAATCGCCGTCGAGTTTGGTGAGCACCACGCCGTCGAAATTCAGGCGGTCGTTGAAGGTTTTGGCCGTGTTCACCGCGTCCTGCCCCGTCATCGAATCCACCACAAAGAGTGTTTCCGAGGGGTTGATGGCGGCTTTCACGTCCTCGATTTCCTGCATCATCTGCTCATCGACTGCCAAACGACCGGCCGTATCGACAATCACGATTTTTTTGCCGGTTTTGCGGGCGTGAGCAATACCGTTGCGGGAAATGGCCACGGCATCTTTATTTTCGGGTTCGGCATACACCTCCACGCCAACTTGTTCGCCCAGCACCTTAAGCTGATCGATAGCGGCCGGGCGGTAAATATCGGCGGCAACAAGCAGCACCCCCCGACCTCCTTTTTTGAGGTAGGCTGCAAGTTTACCCGAAAATGTGGTTTTACCGGAACCTTGCAAACCCGCAATCAAAATCACGGCGGGGTCGCCTTTGGTGTTGATCGCCACTGCTTCGCTGCCCATTAGTTCGGTCAGCTCTTCCTGCACGATTTTGACAAACAACTGACCCGGCTCCACGGCAATAAGCACCTTGCGGTCGAGGGCTTTTTGCTTCACCCGGTCGGTTACTTCCTTGGCTACCTTATAGTTAACGTCGGCATCGGTGAGTGCCCGGCGAACTTCCTTGATGGTAGCGGCTACGTTGATGTCGGTGATTCGGCCCTGCCCTTTGAGGGTCTTGAACGCCTTATTGAGTTTATCCTGAAGATTTTCAAACATAGTATTTGGGACTGCCCTAACGTCTCTTGTCTGGCAAAGATAACCATTTCTGCTGTGAGGTTGTGAATCGAAGTGGCAGGTTGTATCTTTGGTCACAACCAAAACCACCCCGATTATGGTCGCTGAAGTTGCCCTGCAAAAAATGACTGTTACCGAATTCCGTGTAATGGAATTTGATGTTATTCGCCTGATACTTGCCTTTGTTGAATGACCCATTTTCTGATTTCTCTGCTGTTCACTCTTCCCCCGGTACTGTCGGTTGCCCAAACCGACTCGGTCACCGTTTCGGGGCGCATTCTGAACCTGACTCCCCGGCTCTATCGGCAGTCGCCCAACGTGCTCATTAGCCGAAACAACCTGCTTCAGCCCAACGCCGAACTCACGCGCCCGGCCCCGCTGAACCCTGATGGTACCTACTCGGTGAAAATGCCGGTTGTTTTCGGGCAGGAGGAAATGTATTTCTCGTTTGCCTCGGTCAGTACCCCTTTTTTGGCAGCACCCGGTGCCGTAACCATCAACCTCAACGCCGATTCGCTGTTTCGGGCGGCTATTCCGTTTGTGTTTGGGGGCGTGAATGCCCGCGTGAACACCCAATTTGCCCGTTATAAAGCCTTTGAAGCCCAACAGCCTAAAATAGATAACGAAAAACTATCCAAGCAAATCAGCGGACTAGAGTTGGGTAAGGCATTTGCAAAAGTGCAAACCACTTATTATGAACCTTTTGAGAAGTTCAGTCGCGAAGTCGAGAAACCGTTCCCCCTGGTAAAAGACTGGGTTTCAAGTGCCACCCGCTACAATGCTGCGTCGTTTGTGTATGACATAGCAACCTACGAAGGCCGTGCTATTCCTCGTGCCTTAGACGACAGCCTAAGCCCTCCCAACGGCCCCATTTTGACAGCCTCCCGTGCGGTTTCCATATCCCGAATGGCCAGTTTTGTTGTGCAGTTTCAAGGGGTGACCAGTGGAATTCTACCTATTAGCGACTTAGCCAGCTTACTACTACGCTATGGAAAGCAACTAACTGATACAGAGAGAGAAAACTTAACAAAGTGGCAACAAGCCAAGAACGCTCGCACCAGCGATTTGCGACAAATGCAACGCATCATGGAACGCAATAGCGACACGTTGCAACGCTTGATGAATTACCAATTATTGATTAACCGGGCCAGACCATTAGTTGATTCGGCCTCGCGGCAAACGCTCACGGCCTATTGGCTCGCAACGAGTTTGCCCACACTCACCATCGATCAAGCCCGGCTGCTCTACGGCTTTGCCCATCCGCGCCTGACTAACAAACAGCTAATTCAATCGCTGGACGAACTGTATGGAATGGCCGTTGGCGACAGCACCCGGATTCGACGGGCGGTGGCCCAACTAAATGCCAAACCGGCTTTGAACGTCGATCTCGGTCCTGGTATTCTGGTGAGTAAAAACGATGAAATGAGCGGCTCGGCACTGCTGAACGAATGGGCGAAAACAAACCGGAGCCGCCTTGTCTATGTCCTGTTCTGGGCACCAGCCGACGAAAATTCGCTCCGGTCAATTGCCCTCGCCCAACGTCTGCGCGATACCTATGCGCCCGACGAACTAAGCTTGCTCTATATTGGACTGCCCAACGAAGATCCTACACTGCGCGAAGAATACATTGTCCGCAATAATCTTAAAGGCGACCATTTGTTGCTGACAGCCATCCAATACGAAAACTTAGGTCTCGATGGTTTTGGCGGGGGTGTGTTGCTGAATCGTTCGGGGAAGGTTGTGAAACGAAGTGTGCCGCTGCCCGATCAGTTTGATGAACTCAGCAAGCAAATTCAGAAGCAACTCAGCCGGTAAAACAGGCTATTCGTACTTCCCACCCGGCCCTTTCAGCTTGGTATGAAACGCGCCCTGTTGAATTTTGATGCTATCCGGGGCTAATGCCGATTGTTTCAGATCGATGCCCAGCCGCAGGGTAAAGGTGCCGGTGATCTCTTTTTTGAGGGAATCAAAGGTTGCGATCACCAGTTGGTTTCCCCAGGGACTTGGTTTATAGGTTCCCTCAAACCCGGCCTGAACTTTGGCCGTAAGCGCCGAACCAAGCGTGTCAGTCTTACAAAACAAATTCTTGTAGTCAGCCCTGAACTGATTGAGCGTACAGGCTTTTTGAGGAATATTGGCCAACGTAAAGGTTACCAGCTCTTCGCCCCGATCATTGAACTCGGTAATAAATATATCGAAGGCATGCTCGTTGCAGGGCGTTCGGGTGGCGGCCCAAATCCGGGGGTTTTGCAGGGCTTTGCCATTGCGAAGCGCGGAAACAGTACCCCAATAGTCAGTAGAATAAGCTTTAGGGGGTTCTGGCGATACTACACGGCTCATACAACCACTAAAAAAACAAGGCAATAAAAACAAAAGCAGTCTGGTCAGTTGCGTCATAGAATAATAGTTCAATACTGTTTGGACTGAATTAAATCCAATAAGCCACTAGTTTTCCTCTAAATAGACTATTGGGCTAAACAAAAAGCCCCAACTCATGAGCCGGGGCTTTTGCAATCAAACAGATACTGTTTTATCGGTCGCCAATAGCAACAAACTCACGCACCGGCGAACCAACGTACACCTGACGCGGACGGCCAATGGGGTCTTTCATTTCGCGCATTTCTTTCCACTGAGCAATCCAGCCCGGCAAACGGCCAATGGCAAACATCACCGTAAACATGTTGGTTGGGATACCGAGTGCTCGGTAAATTATACCCGAATAGAAATCGACGTTCGGGTACAGTTTGCGCTGAATGAAGTACGGATCGTTGAGGGCGGCATCTTCTAAACCCTTCGCGATTTCGAGAACGGGGTCGTTCACGCCCAATTTATCCAGTACATCATAAGCGGCTTTCTTGATGATTTTGGCGCGGGGGTCGAAGTTCTTATACACGCGGTGCCCAAACCCAAACAGACGGAAGCCCGTTTGCTTGGCATTTTTAGCCATGTCTACGTACTTGGCCACATCGCCCCCATCATTGCGGATGTCTTCGAGCATTTCGATCACCTCCTGATTGGCTCCGCCGTGCAGCGGCCCCCACAAAGCGTTGATCCCTGCCGAAATCGACGAGTACAGATTGGCCCGCGACGAACCCACCAGCCGGACTGTCGAGGTAGAGCAGTTTTGCTCGTGGTCGGCGTGCAGAATCAGCAGCACGTTCAGTGCTTCGGCCACAACCGGGTCAACGGTATATTCCTCAACCGGCAACGCGAACATCATGTGCAGGAAGTTCGAGCAATAGTCCAGCGAGTTTTTGGGGTAATTGACCGGGTGGCCCTGCGATTTTTTGAACGACCAGGTAGCAATGGTTGGCAGCTTGGCCATCAACCTCACAATGTGCAGGTCGGTTTGGTCGGGCAGTTTGTCGTTGTATGAATCGGGGTAGAACGCACTCATGGCACTCACCAGCGACGACAGCACACCCATTGGGTGCGCGTTGACGGGAAAGCCCTCAAAAATCTTGCGCATATCCTCGTTCACCATCGTATGCCGACGGATGTTGGCCTGAAACTGATCGAGTTGTTCCTGCGTAGGCAGGTCGCCGTAGATGAGCAGGTAAGCGACTTCCAGAAAACTGGCTTTAGCCGCGAGGTCTTCGATGGGATAGCCCCGGTAGCGGAGGATTCCCTCTTCACCGTCCAGAAACGTAATACCACTTTGGGTGGCACCCGTGTTTTTGTATCCTTTATCTAACGTGATGAAGCCCGTTTGGTCACGGAGGTTGGAGATGTCGATAGCTTTTTCGTGTTCACTCCCTTCCAACGTGGGAAACTGATACGTTTTACCATCAACGGTTAATTCAGCGACGTTTGCCATAAAATTCGGTTCGTAAGCTATTCGGGTTAACGGATTGATAAACGGGCGGCTATAGGTGGCGGACCTCCCCGTGACTTGACCGGCGAAATTAAGGCAAAAACAAACCCGTAGGCGTTTGCAGTCCGTAAATTCTTGAATACAGGTCCAATCTATTCGTAAACACCAAAATCACGAGCTAAGTTTACCCGCTTTAGGGATAGAAACAGGGGTTTGCTCCGACTTCATTCAATTTACTACTACGCCCCCCTTCATTACCAGTTTTACGTTTCGAACGCTGTTAATGGTCTGAACCGGGTTACCGACAACGGCCACCAGATCCGCCAGCAAACCAACCTTAACGCGGCCCCGATCCGGCAAGCCAAACACATCGGCATTCACCGATGTGGCCGACCGAAGCACCGCCAGCGGACTCATGCCGTAGTCGACCATCATTTCTAACTCGCGGGCATTGTCCCCGTGGGCGAATACGCCCACATCACCCCCGAAACAGATGGTCACGCCAGCATCCAGAGCCTGTTTGAAGGTCACCCGCTTATTTTTGATCCGTTCGGGTTCGGGTTCCTGGCCTTTTTTCCAGCCTTTATATTGGCTCACCGCATCGCCCGCAGCGAGTGTGGGACACAGTGCTGTGCCCTTTTCCTTCATCAAAGCAAACACAGCCGGTGTGCCCGCGTCGCCGTGTTCGATGGTGCGGCAACCCGCCAGAATGGCCCGGCGCATGCCTTCGGCGGTGGCCGCGTGAGCCACCACATGCCGCCCACTGCTGTTGGCTACCTCAACCATCAGTTTCAACTCATCGACGGTGAACGTAGGCCGGGCATCGGCCATCAGGCCCCAGCGATAGTCGGCATAGACTTTCACCACATCGGCCCCTTTGCCAATTTGCCGCCGAACGGCCTGAATCAGGTGGTCGTGTCCATCGGCTTCTTCGGCTCCCTGCGGCACGGCAATGTCGGGGCTGAATCCTTTGGGGGCATAACTGCCCGTGGCGATGATGGCCCGCGTGGCCACCACCATGCGCGGACCGGGAATGATGCCTTTTTCGATGGCCTGTTTCAGGCCTACATCGTCGTAGTCGGCTCCCTCGCTGCCAAGGTCGCGGACGGTGGTGAAACCCGCCAGCAGGGTTTTTCGGGCATGAACCGTGGCGCGGGCCACCCGCTCACTCCTAGGCTCACGGAGCACCTGATCGTCCCAGGGCGTTTCGTTATAGGGGTGAAGCAACAGGTGCGAGTGGCCTTCGATCAGGCCAGGCATCAGCGTAGTGCCTTTCAGATCAACCACTTGTGCCCCATTAGTGCTGATCGTGGCCGTGGGGCCAACGGCTTCGATTCGGTCGCCAGACACGCGCACAGCCCAGCCCTCGTGCATCGTTTCGCCATCGAACACGCGGTCGGGGCGAAGCACAACCGATTGCGCCGTTGCCCAGTGAGCCAACAGCAAGAGGGTTATCAGGAGCTGATTTTTCACCGTTTTTGAGTCAGTACGTCGTAGAAAAACTTACCAAACACCAGCGTCACCAGTGCCGGTAAGAGGATGGCCCCGGCTTTGAAACCCGCCCCCGTGAATTGATACACCCCGGTGGTGAACTGACCCACGCTTTGCACCACCCACAACAGGCCCATTACCACCAGCATAGCCAACACAACGAGTGCAATGGCCCGGCCAAAAAATCGCCGAACGGCCAAACCAGCCAGCAAAGCCACCGCGATTACGGCGGTAACCATACCCAGCGCACGCGGAAACGTGCTGATGTAGTCGTATTCGTACAGAAAAACGCCCACCCGGCCAATCAGGTTAGGGTTGGCCAATAGCCAGGCATCCAGCACGACCAACACCAGTAACAGAATGTAAAAGAAAGGATTACGCATTGACGTGTAAGCGGTTAATTTCTCGTAAAAAACTGAATCAGCACTACACTCACGGTGGTCAGCACCGCGCTGGCAAGGGTGCGGATGAGCGTGGGTACAATAAGCGTCAGGCTGCTGGCTTCAATAAAAAACAGGGCCGCATGGTGAATCAGGGCCATAACCAGCACATACCGAAAAAACGCGCCGGTCCCCATTTCCTGCAAGGTCAGCTCCACCCGCGATTCCTGCCCCGGTTGGTCAATCAGTACGCGGGTGACAGCGGGGCGGCAATAGGCCATGAGTACAGAGGCAGCCGCGTGCATACCCAAGGTGTTATAAAAAGTGTCGACAACGATACCCGTACCAAATGCAATTAACAGAAAAGCGGTCATGCTCAACTCATAAGGTAACAGGATGATGGCCGCAATATAAACAAAGCAGAAGGCATAGTTGAACAGAACGAGGTTGCGTACAATCAGGATTTGCAGCACCACATAGAGTACAAATAAAAAACTGTAATTCAGGATTTCGCGAATGGTCATTGACTACTTTTCGTTTTCAACTTGTTTTTCTAACTGCTCCTGCTCGTTCTGGAGCCGGTTTTCCACAACATAGACAAACGACAGGTTGCCAAAGTTGGTCGAAAGGTCAAGCGTAATATCATGAAATCCCTGGTTTGGCTGGATGCCCACCAGGCGGACGCGCCCAACCAGAATCCCCGGTGGGAAGGTTGAATTCTGATCTGAGGTAACTACTGAATCTCCTTTATTAACAGGCTTGTAGCGTGGAATGGCATCCAGCCGCAACTGGGTTGGGTTGATGCCATCCCATTTGCCGGTGCCGATTTCGTTGGCTTTCACGAGTTTAGACGACACCATAAACTGCGAGTGCAGAATGGAGGTTATTACCGAGAAATGACGGTTGCAGAGCTTCACCTTGCCCACTACGCCCGTGGGCGAAATGACCCCCATACCGGGGCGGATCCCATCGTCGGTCCCCTTGTCGATGGTGATGTAATTATTGGCAAACTGAGTGGTGTTGTTAATCACTTTCGCCACCGTGTAGGTGAAACGGTCAGCAAAAACCGAGTCGGCTTTGTAGGCAACGGGGGCAGCAGGCGCACCCTGTTGCAGGCGCGTTAGTTGAGTATGTAGCCGCCTGTTTTCCATGGATAGGTCGGCGTTCACCTGCCGCAACTGCGTATATTCCCTGGCCGAATTTGACCAAGCCAGCATTTTAGCTGCGTAGGCATTGGATGTATTAAAAAAACTCGCGCTCCAGTAATTATTGGTGTTGATGATGAAGTAAAAACACAACACCTCCAACAACGCAAACAGGATGAAGTTTCGACTACGAAGTATAAAATATCCTAACTGTTCCATGCGACTCGGGGCGGTTCCTCAACCCAACCCCTAACTAACTGATTCTGGTGGTGAACAAACAGGCCCACTATCATGCAAAAATAGGTCTGAGCTAGTTGCCCAAACCTATTTTTGGTTAAGATATTGGATCTTAGACACTGGACGTTGAATATGGATTATCTAACATCCAACGTCCAGTGTCTAAGATCCAACGTCCTAAGAAATTAACACTGACTTATACAGATCCAGATTCTTGATTACTTCTCCGGTGCCTTTCACAACGGCCTTGAGCGGATCATCGGCTACGTGAATGGGTAGTTTTGTTTTGGCAGCCAACCGTTTATCAAGACCGTGGAGCAATGCGCCACCACCCGTCAGGTGAATACCGTTCGTGTATATATCAGCTGAAAGTTCGGGTGGTGATACCTCCAGGGCTTTCATCACGGCTTCTTCGATCTTAGAAATCGACTTATCCAGCGCGTAGGCAATCTCGCTATACGTTACTTTGATTTCTTTCGGAATACCGGTCATCAAGTCGCGACCACGAATTTCATAATCCGACGGTGGGTTGTCAAGTTCGGGCAGGGCCGAGCCAACTTCCATTTTGATCTGTTCCGCCGACCGTTCGCCAATCAGCAGGTTGTGTTCCCGGCGCATGTAGTCCACGATGTCGCGTGTAAACACGTCACCCGCAATCCGAATCGACTGTTCACAAACAATGCCCGACAGGGCGATCACGGCAATTTCGGTGGTGCCGCCCCCAATATCCACGATCATCGTGCCGTTGGGTTGCGTAATGTCGATGCCAATACCGATGGCGGCTGCTATCGGTTCGTGTACCATGTAAACTTCTTTGGCTCCTGCGTGTTCGGCGGAGTCTTTCACAGCACGCTTCTCTACCTCTGTAATACCCGATGGAATACAAATAACCATGCGGTGTGAGGGTGAAAACAGTTTGCTGCCCGTATCGATCATCTTGATCAACCCCCGAATCATCAATTCAGCCGCCGTAAAGTCGGCAATAACGCCATCTTTAAGTGGTCGAATGGTTTTGATATTGTCGTTGGTCTTTTCGTGCATCTGCATGGCCTTGTGGCCAATTGCCAGTACTTTGCCACTATTCTTGTCCATGGCGATGATCGACGGCTCATCTACCACAATGCGATCCTTATGAATAATTAAGGTGTTCGCTGTGCCCAGGTCAATCGCAATGTCGCTGGTTAAAAAATTGAAAAGTCCCATCTCAGGCGTGTTACAAAAGCACTATCAGTATGTTCGGTTCTCGATAGCAACTGCAAAAGTATAGATAATTCAAGAGAATCTACGATGTATAGTCCACTCAATTAATGGTTTTTAAATCAGGGTGGGTCATTATCCATTATCCATTCCCCATTATCTCTATTATAAAGTACTTTTGTCTCATTATGGGAATTCGTTCGGTATTGAGCAAACCGCTGGCCCGGTGGGTGGTGCAGCGACAACAGGAGTGGATGTATCAGCCCGGCGCGGCTCAACAACGCCTATTTGAGCGGCTGATTGAAGCTGGCCGCAACACACAATTTGGAGCTGACCACCACCTCAACGAGGTGCAGACAATTGCGGAATTTCGGCAGGCCGTACCCGTTCGCGACTACGA
The DNA here is from genome assembly GCA_031411995.1 of Cytophagales bacterium. Taxonomy (GTDB): domain Bacteria; phylum Bacteroidota; class Bacteroidia; order Cytophagales; family Spirosomataceae; genus Rudanella. The sequence goes on along the minus strand of JANOCD010000057.1, from coordinate 98,641 downwards.
AGACCTGAAGCCCTACATCCAGAAGATTCTCGACGGACAGGAGAATGTGCTGTGGCCCGGCAAGCCCGTTTACTTCGCCAAAACCTCGGGTACGACTTCTGGCACCAAATACATTCCGCTCACCAAAGAATCCATTCCGAACCATATCAATTCCGCTCGCGATGCCCTGCTCAACTATGTGCATGAAACCGGAAATGGTCGTTTTTTGGATGGAAAGCTCATTTTTTTGTCCGGTAGCCCCGAAATGGACCAGAAAAACGGCATCCATATTGGGCGGTTGTCGGGCATTGTGAACCACCACGTACCAGCCTACCTGCGTACCAACCAACTGCCGTCCTACGAAACTAATACGATTGACGATTGGGAAACCAAACTCGACAAAATTATTGACGAAACTATTGATCAGCCCATGTCGCTGATTTCGGGGATTCCGCCCTGGGTGCAGATGTATTTCGACCGGATTCAGGCCCGCACGGGCAAGAAAATCAAAGACGTTTTTTCCGATTTTTCGGTGTTTGTGTATGGTGGAGTCAACTTTGAACCCTACCGCGCCAAGTTGTTCGAGAGCATCGGCAAACGCATCGACTCCATCGAAACCTACCCGGCTTCAGAGGGTTTCATTGCCTACCAGGATACCCAAACAGAAGAAGGCTTGCTGATGCTGTTAGACAGCGGTATTTTTTACGAGTTCATCCCCGCCGACGAATATTTCGACCCCAACCCCCGCCGACTCACGATTGAGGAAGTGGAACTGGGCAAGAACTACGCGGTCATCATCAACAACAACGCCGGTTTGTGGGGTTACTCGCTCGGCGACACGGTCAAATTCGTCAGCCGCGATCCCTACCGGCTGCTCGTGACCGGGCGCATCAAGCATTTTATTTCAGCCTTCGGCGAACATGTGATTGGCGAAGAAGTGGAGAACGCCTTGCAGTTCGCCATGCAGCAGCAGCCTGAAAGCGAGGTGGTTGAGTTCACGGTGGCCCCAATGGTTTCGCCCTTGGAGGGCTTGCCCTACCACGAATGGCTGATCGAATTTGCCACGCCCCCCCGCGACCCGACCCGCTTCGCCAACGACCTTGACAACCGCTTGGTCGAACTAAACGTATATTACGACGACTTGATTACGGGCAGCATTCTGCAACCCCTGAAACTGACGATGTTGCCACGCGGAGCCTTCCAACAGTACATGAAAAGCCAGGGAAAGTTGGGCGGGCAGAACAAAGTACCGAGATTAGCAAACGACCGTCAACTTGCAGATGGATTGAGGGAGGTAATGAACAATGAATAACAGATAATGAGCGCAATTAACTTTTTGACCGATGCCGATGGCCGACGCAAAGCCATAGTGATTGACTTAGACGAGTTCAAACACAACGAAGAATCTGGTGAACAGACGGTTGAGGAACTGCTCGAGGAACTGGAAGATTTGCTAGACTTGGAGCGAGCCAAAAACGAAGAAACAGTTCCGTGGGAGACGGTCAAACAGCAGCTAAAGCAAGATGGCCTACTCGACTGATGGCGTATTCTATAGTTTTTCGCAAATCTGCCCGAAAACAAATTAGGCAGTTACCTAAACTTGCTATTGGTAAGATTACTACAGCGATTGACTTACTGGCTGACGAGCCACGTCCTGCTAACTGCAAAAAGATGCAGGGGGCAGATGATACGTACCGAATTCGCATTGGCGACTACCGCGTTATTTATACAGTCAATGATCGTATTGTAACAGTAGAAATCATTAAAATTGGTAGCCGCCAAGACGTTTATAAACCCTGATTGAAAACATGAAAATCACTGGCATCGATATTGGCGAATACCGTCAATTCAAGAATATAAAGTTTGATTTCACCTATCCCGAAGGCCACCCCAAAGCCGGGCAGCCACTGGAAAAGGTATGCTTTATTGGGCAAAGTGGGACGGGAAAAACGACGTTGCTGAATGTGATTTGGGATTTTGCAAATAATATTAATGAAACTATAAGATTTGAGCTAAACTCTAAATCAGATGAAAGTTTCATTGGAGAAATTTCATGGAATTCTGTTTTTGATATAAAGTATAGTTTTACAGTAAAAGGTAATAAATTATATTTTGACAGAAACTATGGACTAGATAAATCAGATCGCAAATTTCTATTTGATTGGTTTTCTAAAATGTCGCCTATTCAGCAGGATAATTTGATAGATATCGAAAAATTATGTATCTTTATTAAAGACTCCATTTCCCGCGAGGCCGATGCTTTTTTAGCTGATCAACGAGAATCACCTCAAACGTTCAATGATATTTTTAAAACCAAGTCACAGATCGAGGAGAATAAAGCGGATTTTCAAGATCGGATTAATGAAGCAGGAGCCAAAAAAGTCATTTCGTTGGGTGATATGGCCTCCTTATCAACCTGGCAATACCTGCTGAGAGAGATTATCAGCTACGACGGAGACACACCCAGATTTATGGTTAATCTGGGTCAGAAGGCAAGGGGTGCAACCAGTGAAACCCTCAAGGATCTTGAAGATTGGCTGGCTAAAAACCCTCGTATCGAGTTAGAGAAAGAATGCTTAAGGCCCCTCTTAGATAAGCTATTTCTGGAAGTGGATTTAGTTGGAGAAGATGGTGCATTTTTGGCCCTACAAACCAAAAAAGGCACAAAAATACCCAACAACACCCTCAGCACCGGAACCCGCCAACTCCTTGCCACCGCCATTCCTATTTATAAATTCGACACAAAAGACACCGTCATTCTCTTTGACGAACCCGAACGCTCGCTCTTTCCTGATATTCAGCGCGAGCTGGTAAAATACTATACGGGTTTAGCTCCTGAAGCGCAGTTTTTCTTTGCCACACACTCGCCCATTATTGCAGCAGCCTTTGAGCCAGAAGAGCGGTTTATTCTTTATTTTGATGAAAACGGCGAAGTGAAATTCCGAAATGGAGTTGCTCCAATTGGCGATGACCCCAATGATGTCTTGCGGCAGGACTTTTGGATGAATCCGTTGATGCACGAAGAAGGGCTTGCCGCTTATAGAGAATACTTGAATTTAGCCACCCGGATTAGAAATGAAAATGATGAAGACAAAAAGAATCTTCTCATTATCAAACGTTTGGAACTAGGAAATCTCTACAATTTCGCAGGTAAATATGCGCCGTATTAAAAAGGATGCAGAAGCTGCCAGCGCAGCCATGAGCTATAAAACAACGGGCGATAACACAAATTTAAAAAACGCGCTTTGTAAAGAGCAGCACAACATTTGTGCTTACACAGACACGTATTTAGGCCGTTCGGACAAGAAAGACATTGAACACTTTGATCCAACTCTTAAGAATAAGGCCAATGATAATCACACAAATTGGTTTTTAGTAAAAGCACAATGGAATAGTGAAAAAGCCAGCAAATGGTATAAATTCCAACCTCTCCTTCACCCCACAACCGCGAATTTTGAACAGCGAATTATCTACAAAGACGGTAATTATAAGGCTGCACTGGACGATGATTGGGAAGCGATTAACCTTATAAACTTGCTTAAACTGGATGATCCGGAGTTAGCTTTTGAGCGTTATTGCTACATCGAAAACCTGAAAGAGAACATAAATCTATCGTCAAAACAGCCCCAACAATTTATAGACGATTTACTAAAATCCCGTTCGATGCTGGTCTATTTCATCCGCGCCATCGAAGAAGAACTTCAAGTGACAGTCAACTTTGACTTGTTGAACACATAATGACTGACTCAAAAAAACGCCATATCGCCATTCTTGGCTCTACCGGCTCCATTGGCACGCAGGCCATCGACGTGGTGATGGCCCACCCCGATCAGTTTGTGGTGGAAGTGCTCACGGCCAATTCAAACGCCGATTTATTGATTGAACAGGCCGCGCTCGTCCGGCCCAACGTGGTCGTCATCTGCGACGAACGCCAATATGATCGGGTTTTTGCCGCCCTCGATCCATTGAATATCAAGGTCTATGCTGGGGCTGCTGCCGTGGCTTCGGTGGTACAGATGGACAGCATCGAGATGGTGCTAACCGCCATGGTTGGCTATGCGGGCTTGCTGCCCACCATCAAAGCCATTGAAGCAGGCAAAGCCATTGCGCTGGCCAATAAAGAAACATTGGTTGTCGCGGGTGAACTCATTACCCAATTGGCTGCCGAAAAGGGTGTGAATATTTACCCCGTCGATTCGGAACACTCGGCCATTTTTCAGTGTTTGGTGGGGGAGTTTCATAACCCGATTGAGAAAATTATTCTGACTGCATCGGGTGGGCCATTTCGAGGGAAGGACCGAGCGTTTCTGGAAACTGTGACAAAAGCGCAGGCTCTGAAACACCCTAACTGGACAATGGGAGCCAAAATCACCATTGACTCGGCCACGCTGATGAACAAGGGTTTAGAGGTGATCGAAGCCAAATGGCTGTTTGGGTTGAGACCCGATCAGATCGAGGTGGTGGTGCATCCGCAAAGTATTATCCATTCATTGGTGCAGTTTGAGGATGGGAGCTTGAAAGCACAACTTGGCCTGCCCGACATGCGCTTGCCGATTCAGTATGCCCTTGGCTACCCCAATCGACTAAAATCGGATTTTCCACGTTTTGATTTCAGACAATTTCCATCGCTTACGTTTGAGCAACCCGATCTCGAAACTTTCCGGAATTTACAGTTGGCATTCGATGCAATGGCGCGGGGTGGTAACGCTCCCTGCATTGTCAACGCAGCCAACGAGGTGGCGGTCGATGCGTTTTTGCATGACCGGGTCAGCTTCCTCGGCATCTCCGACGTGATCGAAGCCTGCCTTGATCGAGTGAGCTTCGTGAGCAAGCCCGTTTACGAGGATTACGTTCGCACCGATGAAGAAACACGCCGGGTAGCTTCGGAACGAATCAAAAGTTTGGTTTAGGTGTTTTATAGGGAGCAAACCTGCACCGTTTCTCACAAAAAAACGTACCGGGGCCGTTACTTCGTTATTTTTGCAGAAAGTCAATCAAAAACGACCGCCACTTTTATGAACGAACTTATTTTTCAGGTAGAACCAGACATCGACGGTGGATATATAGCTCGTGCAAAACTGATTAGTGGATCAATTATTACTCAGGGAGACACGCTGGATGAATTGAAAGAGATGATTCGTGATGCCGTATCCGGGTATTTCTTTGATAAGCCAGATAGTATCCCACAACAGATTCGCCTACAGATTAACGAAGTATTCGCGCTGGCTTAGATTGCTTTATGAAAATCCCCAGAGATTTAAATGGCGATGAATTAGCTAAACGTCTGCAACGTTACGGTTATGAGCTTCATCATCAAAGTGGCAGTCACATCATATTGAAAACACTGCGAAATGGAGAGCATACAATCAGTGTTCCCAATCACAAACCCCTAAAAGTCGGCACGTTGAATGCCTTGTTTAACGATATAGCTGACCACTTGGAACTCGATAAACAAACAGTGACAGAGCGTTTGCTCAGTCGCAAATAGCTTACAAAAAACCACAACATGGAAGTACTAATAATGGCCGGACAACTCATTTTGGGGTTGTCGCTTTTGGTTGGATTGCACGAGTTGGGCCACATGGTGGCGGCTCGTATGTTTGGGATGCGCGTGGAGCAGTATTTTATTGGCTTCCCCCCCAAAGTGTTTAGTATTAAGCGGGGCGACACCGAATATGGTCTTGGTGCCATTCCGCTGGGGGGCTTTGTGAAAATTTCGGGCATGATCGACGAATCGCTGGACACGGCTTCGATGAAAGCCGAACCTCAGCCGTATGAGTTTCGGGCAAAACCAGCCTGGCAACGCCTGATTGTGATGCTCGGTGGCATCATTGTGAATGTCATTGTGGGTATTATTATTTTCGTGTTGCTGACCTACAAAAACGGCAACACATACCTACCTGCCAGCGAAGCTAAATATGGCATTGTTGCCTATGACCTGGCCCAGCAAATCGGTCTCCGTACTGGAGATAAGATTGTGAAAATCAATGGTAAGCCCTACAAGGATTTTAATGATATTCGGAGTACGGATGTATTTCTGAACGACAATAGTTCCTACACTGTCGACCGCAATGGCGAGTTAATCACTATTGATGTACCGAATGATTTTATCGACAAGTTGGCCGATAAAAAAAGCGCAGGTGCGTTTATTGAGCCGATTCAGCCCTTCAAGGTGGGCGAACTGGAACCGGGTAAACCAGCCATTAAAGCTGGTCTGAAAACGGGCGATGTCATTACGAGTGTGAACGGAAAACCTGTTCGCTTCTACCACGAATTTGGGGAGATTACCGGTAAGTCGAAGAATCAGGTCGTTGCGTTGGGAATTAATCGGGGTGGTCAGCCAATTAACTTAAACGTGAAGTTGACACCAGAAGGAAAGCTTGGTTTCTACGCGGTGAACATGCTCAAGACCGTAACCGAAGACTATACATTTGGGCAGGCACTGACTGTTGGCACGGGACGGGCCTTTCAGGTGGTTTACGATAATATCAAAGGCTTTGGCAAGATTTTCCGGGGCGACGTTTCACCTTCTAAAGCGTTGAGTGGTCCCATCGGCATTGCTCAGAACCTGTTTGGTGGCGTTTGGGTTTGGGATCGTTTCTGGACGGTGACGGGCTTGTTATCAATGGCTCTAGCGTTTATGAACGCGCTGCCGATTCCCGCCCTCGACGGTGGTCATGCTACCATTTTGTTGTATGAAATTGTGTCGGGCCGCAAGCCTTCGGATCAATTTCTTGAAGCGTCGCAGAAAGTGGGTATGGTGCTTTTGTTGGGGTTGATGGCCTTTGCTATTTTCAATGATGTTTTCAAAGCTGTATTTTAGAATGGTTTTTAACCGCAAACAGGCAAAGGAGTCGCAAAGTGAGCAAACGAAAAACGTGCGCATCTTGCGACTCCTTTGCCTGTTTGCGGTTCCCCTTTTTTCGCTTTCAGCGCACGAGTATCATGCCAGCGTGACCAACATGCAGTATAACCCCAAAGAACGGGTTTTTGAGGTTAGTGTCAGGATATTCACGGATGATTTGGAGAAGACCCTGACCCGGGAAAATGGCGGACAGCGTGTCATATTCGATAAGAAGTATGAAAAAAATAACGACCATTTATTAGAAAAATATATCCGCAAACATTTTGCGTTGCAAACGGCTCAGAAACAACGGAAAGCGTTTAATTACGTTGGCCACGAGACAGAAGCTGATGCACAATGGGTTTACCTTGAATTACCCTATCCCGAACCGTTTCAGGGTGTAAGCATACAGCAAAGTGTATTGTTGGATATGTTCGATGATCAGGTTAACTTAGTGACAATCAACTACAATTCTCAAAAAAAAACGTTGCTTTTTAGGAGAAATCAAACCGTACAAGAGATTAGTTTATGAAAATAGGCTTGCGTTAGTGATTCGGCAACTTCAACCGTATTTTTGCATTTGTTACTCAACTCTGTGCGTAGCGTCATAAGTTTATCAGCTATTGGCACGTAGCTTGCACCTGTATATTACCCTACTCATCAATCCGTAGATTCACCCACGAGTGCCTTGAAATGCTGTCAGTTTGGCAGATTCTCTTATGTTACAAAACGATTTTGCTACTCGATTACTGCTGTCTGACTTCGACTCTGACAATCTGGAGATTGTCCCGTTGGGTTCGCCGGAAGGAATTGATGATGATTACGAATTACCCCAGAATTTACCAATACTACCTGTCCGTAACACGGTTCTATTTCCTGGCATGGTGATCCCCGTTACGGTGGGTCGCCAAAAATCAATTCGACTGGTAAAAAAGGCTTACAAAGGCAACCGGATTATTGGGGTTGTATCGCAGCTCAATCAGAATAAAGATGAACCCACGTCCGACGATCTGTATCGGCTGGGGACAGTGGCGTATATCATCAAAATGATTACGCTGCCCGACGGAAACATCACGATTATTATTCAGGGTAAAAAACGGTTTGAAATTGGGCAAATCACGCAGGATGAGCCATTTCTGACGGCTTCGGTGCGTCAGATAGATGACTCGTTTGCCAGCCCTACCAAGAAAGAAGGGAAAGCCCTGTTGCAGTCGGTGAAGGATGCGGCCTATAAAATTTTGCGGTTGAACCCGGAGATTCCGCAGGAAGCCCGCATTGCTCTCGATAACATTGAAAGTCCGATGTTCCTGTTGCACTTTCTGTCATCCAACATAAACGCTGAAGTTGCTGATAAACAACGGCTTCTCGAAACGCTCGAAGGTGTTACGCAGGCGCAGTTGCTACTCGAATATATGTTGCGAGAGGTGCAGTTGCTGGAGCTGAAACGCGAGATTCAGTCCAAAGCCAGTTCGGATCTGGACCAGCAACAACGGGATTATTTCCTTCGTCAGCAAATAAAAGTATTGCAGGACGAATTGGGCATGGATAACCCGGATCGTGATCTTGAAGAGCTTCGGATAAAAGCCGACCAAAAACGCTGGCCTGCCGATGTTCGGGCGCATTTTGATAAAGAGCTGACCAAGTTGCAGCGTATTAATCCGATGGCCCCGGAATATCCGGTGACAATAAATTATATCGAGTTAATGGTCGACCTGCCCTGGAGTCAATACACCAAGGATAATTATGACCTCAAACGCGCTCAGAAAATTCTTGATGCCGACCACTTTGGCTTAGAAAAAGTGAAGGAGCGGATCATTGAATATCTGGCCGTTCTGAAACTGCAAAATGACCGCCGACAGGATGATCCAAAGCCTGCCGAAGTTACCCCGGTGACACCGGCCACACGTCGGTCGGCGGCCAATGGAGGCAAGTCGAGCAATGGGTATCAGCCTGAAGGTTTAAAAGCACCAATCCTGTGTCTATATGGACCTCCGGGGGTTGGTAAGACCTCATTAGGCCGCTCTATTGCCAAAGCACTGGGCCGCAAATACAGCCGCATGGCCTTGGGTGGCGTTCACGACGAAGCCGAAATCCGTGGGCACCGGAAAACGTATATCGGGGCAATGCCCGGTAAGATTGTCCAGAACATCAGAAAGTGTAATTCGTCGAACCCGGTCTTTATCCTGGATGAAATCGACAAGGTAAGTTCCGACTTCCGGGGTGACCCCTCGTCGGCTCTGCTCGAAGTGCTTGATCCTGAGCAAAATTCCACGTTCATGGACAACTATCTGGAAGTTGAATATGACCTCTCGAAGTGTTTGTTCATTGCGACTGCCAACACCTTAGATACTATTCATCCCGCCCTTCGCGACCGGATGGAAATTATCGACATTGCGGGCTATACGGTGGAAGAGAAAGTACAGATTGCCAAGAAATACCTGATTCCGAAGCAGCGCAAAGAGCACGGTCTGAAGCCAAAAGACTTACAGATCGAAGACAAAGCCATTGTACGCATTGTGGAAGGCTACACCCGCGAGTCGGGTGTGCGGAATTTGGAGCAGAAAATTGGTGCGCTGGTTCGGAAAATCGCCAAGTCGATAGCGATGGAAGAGGATTATCCGCACACGATTAAACTGCCCGATGTGCGGAAAATGCTCGGAGCTGAAGTTTTCGATAAAGACCTGTATTCAGACGACGATATTGCCGGTATTGTAACGGGCCTTGCCTGGACACAGGTTGGGGGCGAAATTCTGCTGATTGAGTCGAGCCTGAGCCGGGGACGGGGGGTGCTTACTTTGTCGGGGCAGTTGGGCGATGTTATGAAAGAGTCAGCGGTTACGGCATTATCCTATTTGAAAGCCCACGCCGACGATCTGAACATCGACTACCGCATGTTTAATCACTACGACCTGCACGTACACGTACCGGCGGGTGCGGTGCCTAAAGATGGCCCTTCAGCGGGTATCACCATGGTTACGTCGATGGCTTCGATTTACACCCAACGCAAGGTGAAGCCATTTTTAGCCATGACGGGTGAGGTCACGTTGCGAGGCAAAGTGCTGCCCGTGGGCGGTATCAAAGAAAAAATTCTTGCAGCAAACCGGGCAGGTGTTAAAGAGTTGATTCTCTGCTCGAAAAACCGCAAAGACATCGAAGAAATTAACCCCAGCTACCTCAAAGATCTGACGTTCCATTACGCCGACAATGTGGAGCAGGTATTAGATATCGCGCTGCTACCCAATCAGGTTGGTAAGCCAATGAAATTCGTTTTTCCTGAAGAAGACACCGCCCGGCGCGACCGCGAAGCAGAGAGAGTGGTAACATATTAAGCTGTTCACTATGCTTGATTTCCCAAAACTGTCTGCTGCCTATCAGGAGGCTCTGTTGGAGAGCATTATTCCGTTTTATCTCAAAAATAGCCCCGACACTCGTTGTGGGGGCTTTTTTGATGGTCTTTCGGATACGGGTGAACCCCTTGATACCGACAAGTTTATTGGTCAACAGGCCCGGCAGACGTGGGCTTTCGCCAAACTATACAACACTATTGGCGGCAATGAAACCTGGCTGAACCATGCCCGTCATGGAGCCGACTTCCTATACCAATTTGCCCACAACGAAACCCTGCAATGCTACGCCACCGTCGACCGGCTGGGTCGTCCGGTAGCACCGGCTACAGATGCCTGCACCGATGCGGCTGTGGTGATGGCCTACTGCCAGATGCACCGGGTAACGGGCAACGACGAATGGGCCATGCTGGCTAAACAAACGCTGGCAGGCTTGCTCGACCGACGTGATAATCAACGGACTGATCAAACACAGACCCTTACTGGATTCCGGGTACTCCGCCATCTGAGTGAACCCGTTGGGGTGCTACAGGCTCTTATGGAAAGCCTTTTCCTATTGAGCGAGGACGATTGGAAAGAGTCGACTCAGTTGGTGTTGCATGAATTGTTAAACGAGTTTTTGGATAAACGGCAGGACATTTTGCGAGAATTTGTCCAACCCGAAGGGGCTTTTCTGAATACGCCCGAAGGCAGGAGACTCAATGTTGGTCTCACGTTTCGGGCGGCCAACGTAGCGCATGAGTTGGCCAATGTAACAGGCAATCGAAAACTGGCCATTCAGGCGGCCGCCTGGACTGTTCAGATTTGTGAGTGGGCCTGGGACGAAGCCACCGGCGGTCTCGATCAGTGGGTGGATCTCAAAAATCAGCCTTTGCCCTACCCCGACTGGAAGCAACGCTGGGCCTGGGTGCATCTGGAAAGCTTAAGTGCGTTGACCAAAGCCTATTTCTATACACGCCACTCCGAGGCCCCAAAATGGCTGCAACGCATTCATGATTACACGTTTCAACACTTCCCTGATGCCGAAAATGGCGGCTGGCATCTGGCCCTGACCCGACAGGCAAAACCACTTTTTGCAGCCAAGTCGACACCAGAACAGGGGTGTTCAGACCTGATTACGCCCCTGCTCGAAAGCTGGCAAACCGCCGAACAATGCGCCAAACTGAAGCCGGGTCTGGTTTTAAATCGGGGTGGGGTGTTGGGTAGGAGGGTGGTTTGAGGCTAAACCTATTTCTTATACCTCCCCCGAATACTCTCTGTCAGCAATTCATAAATTTCCTGCAAACGAGGTTGTCCATTGAGCATTGCCAGGTGGGTGTTGATCGTTTTTTGGTCGTCCCGGCGAGCAGGGCCGGTTTGAACTTCGGCAGGGTCTTCTGCAACCAAACCTTTTCGAAACGTCTCGCGAATGAGTGGTCGGAGGAGGTCAAATTCGAGATCGTGGGCATTGGTGAGATCATTGGCAATGGCCAGCAGATGGTTTGTGAAGTTGCAGGCAAACACGGCTGCCAGATGCAGTACCCGTCGTTCGGCAGAGCTGACCAGATACACAATCGAACTGATTTCCTGTCCCATGGCCACCAGTACGGTTTCCGTTTCGGGATCGTTTGCTTCAATACAAAGTGGAATCTCCTCAAAATCAAGCGGATTCTGGTTTCGGCTGAAGGTTTGGATTGGGTAAAAAACGCCTGTTCTGACCGGAACATCACTATAAAGATGCATTAATTGGCTGAGATTCTCCAGCGAAAAACTGCCCGATGTATGCACAACTATGGCATTTTCGGGCAACACCAGGCGTGAGCAAACGTCAGGCAGGGCATCGTCGGGAACGGTGAGCAGAAACAGCCGCGATGAACTTTTCGCCAGATTCATGTCGGAACGGGGCCGGGCATCATAAAGCAGGCTTACCAACTGACGGGCGTGAGTCAGTTGACGACTTACCACCTCATTGATACGATGACCAGCGTTTTCCAGGGCCGGTGCCAAATGCCAGGCCACATTTCCGGCTCCGATAACGGTTATTTCCATTTTCTAAAGATTCTGCCGAATTGACAGCTTTTTTGCCTTCCATCCCATATTTTGAACAAAGGACTAATTTTTGCAGTCAATAGGTGATCGGCAATTTTATTTCTTTGTAGCCAACGATATAGCAAGGCCGGTCTTTTAACTAATTTATAATCAGGCAACTGATTGACAATTACAGCACATCCTAAACTGGTGGTACGTAGTTTATCAGAATGGCACTGACAGTAAACGACAAAAACTTGTAATTTTATGGCGACCATACACGAAGTTATGTCAGATACGCCTACCAGCGACGACCGGAACCGGAACAAAGGCCTAACCGGATCGGAGCAAATACTGCCGGAGGATGTTTCTGCCGACCAAACGTCGACAGAGACTCCCGCACGCCGATACACCGACGAGCAGAAATACCAGGTTTTTAACAAGGAGTTTATGCCCCACATAGACTCCATGTACAATTTTGCCTTCAGGCTCACCATGGACGAGGACGATGCCAACGACCTCGTGCAGGATACGTATTTGAAGGCATTCCGATTCATTTCGTCCTTTGAGCAAGGAACCAACGCCAAAGCATGGTTGTTCCGCATCTTGAAGAACAGCTTCATCAACGATTACCGGAAAAAAAGCAAAGAACCGGCAAAAGTCGATTATCAGGACGTTGAAACGACCTATAATTCGGAAGATGCCGAGACAGAGCACACGGTTGACCTTCGGGCCGAATCGGTTTCGGATTTGATTGGCGACGAAGTGGCCACGGCACTGAATTCATTGCCGGTTGACTTTCGGACGGTGATTATCCTTTGCGATATTGAAGGGTTTACTTACGAAGAAATGGCTAAGATCCTCGATATTCCAATAGGCACAGTTCGTTCGCGTTTACACCGCGCCCGTAACCTGCTGAAAGAGAAACTGCGCGACTATGCAGCATCTATGGGATATAAAGAAGAAAATGAAGAGTAGCCCGAACTTTTCTGAACCAGAAATTGGTTCTCCCTTCAACTTAACGTAATATTATTTTTGGAATAAATTAAATTTTTCCAATGCAAACGTCGTTGCCATCGTCAGCTCCGGGCACTATGAAAGAGCACTGTGACCACCAGGCAGATTGCCTGAAGATGATCCAATTAATTGTGGATGGAGAAGCTACTGAACAGCAGATTGAGAAGCTCCGAAACAACCTGCACACTTGCCAGCCCTGCATCAAAATGTATCATTTAGAGAAGGAAATCAAGGAATTGTTAAGCGGCAAGATGGAAAAAAAGTGTTGTCCGGAACAATTGGTGGCCAGCATTAAAACGAGAATTTTACAATTTAGCTAAAGCCAAAAAGCGGAGAAAGGGACTAGTTTTAACTATTCCTTTCTCCGCTTTTGCTTTATACCCCTTTATACTTTTGGACGGTAAGCTTATCATTTTCTCTGCCCCCTCCGGGTCGGGCAAGACGACCATCGTCAGACACTTATTAGCCGAGAACACCAATCTCGGCTTTTCTATTTCGGCCTGCACCCGCGACCGCCGTGGCCGCGCCGAACAAAACGGCAAAGACTACTACTTTCTGACCCCCGATGAGTTCAAACAAAAGATCGACAACAACGAGTTTGTGGAGTGGGAAGAGGTGTATGTAGGGGCTTTTTATGGCACCCTGAAATCGGAGATCGAGCGGCTTTGGGCCAGTGGTAAGCACGTATTGTTCGATGTGGATGTGCAGGGTGGGCTGAAACTGAAAGACTATTATGGTGATAAAGCTCTTGCCGTTTTTGTGCGCGTACCCGACGAAGAAACCCTCCGTCAACGCCTGATTGGACGCGGCACTGAAACCGAAGACAGCCTGTCGAAACGCCTGTTTAAGGTTCACTTCGAGATGAGTTTTCAGGATCGGTTCGATGTCGTTTTGGTTAACGACGATCTGGAAACATCCTATCGCAAAGCCCAGCAACTGGTCGATGATTTTGTGAATGAAGGCCGGGTTCCGGACAAGGGAACAATTTTATAGTTTACCTCGTCAAAAATCGATGCATAAACCATGCGGAAATTAGCCGCAAAGGATTGCGTCTCCATAAATAAATCAGTACCTTTGCACCCTCATTTTCAAGTCATACACAAATCATGTACGCAATCGTAGAGATCGCAGGACAGCAGTTTAAGATCCAAAAAGGTCGCTCAATCTATACCCACAGATTGGCGGGCGATGTGGACGCTGTGCTTGCATCCGACCAGGTGAAAATTCTTCTCGTTGATAACGAAGGAACCATCTCGGTTGGCGCGCCCGTTGTTGAAGGCGCATCCGTTTCAGCCAAAATCCTCGAACATCTGAAAGGTGAAAAAGTAATCATCTTCAAGAAAAAACGTCGGAAAGGCTACAAAAAGAAAAACGGTCACCGTCAGTATCTGACCAAATTGCAAATCGAAGACATTACGCTGTAAATAAATCATGGCACACAAGAAAGGTGTAGGTAGTTCAAGGAACGGCCGCGACTCGATCAGTAAACGATTGGGTGTAAAACTCTTCGGCGGCCAAAAGGCCATTGCCGGTAATATTATTGTTCGTCAGCGCGGAACGGTGCATCACCCCGGCGTGAACGTAGGTCTGGGTAAAGACCACACATTGTTCGCCCTCGTTGATGGTGAGGTGAAGTTCCGTCCGGGGCGTAACAAGCGGTCATACGTGGACATTCTGCCCGCAGGCCCTTCGGCTGAGGTTGTTGCTCCCGTAGCAGCGGCTTAATTCCGATACTCGATTTTTCAGGAACCCGTCTTGCCAACCAGCAGGACGGGTTTTTGGTGTTGTCAGCAACTAAAAAAAGTTGGGGGCTGTTAAGAAAACATGAACACGTTACTCCGCCGTCCGATTTCGATTTTTGCCCAGCAGAACCCCAACCCGAACTCCATGAAGTTCGTACTGAATGTTGAGCTGGCTCCCGATGGTCTGTCGTTTGATTATGCCGAACCCGGTGAGACTTTGCTCGAAGGAAAGTCGTCGCCGTTGGCGGTGGCCCTGTTTGGGTTCGACTTTGTGACGCGGGTATTCATTGCCAGCAACTTCGTAACCATTACCAAGAACGAAGCGACCGATTGGGACGAGGTCATGTTTGAGCTGAAGCAGTTTCTGAAAGAATATTTTGAGGATCAGAAACCTGTTTTTGCCCAGCGCACAATGGAGGCTAACACTACCATTGTGGATGCTGACTCAGAAACGGTGCAAAAGATCAAAGCGGTTTTGGATCAGTACGTTCGCCCGGCGGTTGAATCTGATGGGGGAGCCATTAGTTTTCATTCCTTTGACCCAGAAAATGGCACTGTGAAAGTGCTGTTGCAGGGGTCATGTAGTGGGTGCCCATCGTCGACCCTGACGCTGAAAGCAGGTATCGAAAACCTGATGACGCGCCTTGTGCCCGAAGTGAAATTAGTGGAAGCCGAAGGGGTTTAAACGCGCCTTTTGCTCATAAATCAGGGACTATCCATGTTGAAGTGCGTTATTTGACTAATCAACGCCCTTTCGCATGAGCTATATAAAATGGTTGGGGCCGGTTTTACTATCGTTTTACACGATGGTAAGTCCGGCTCAAAATTTTTTGGGACTGTCTACCAGCCCCAACGGTGGCACTCACCGCACCTATCTGAACCCGGCTTTGGCCGCCGAAACACCCCACCGGTTCTTTGTGAATCTCGGCGCAGCCAACCTGCATGTCGATAATAACTACGTTCGTTATCAAGCTCCCTTTTCGTTACTGACGCTGTTTACAGGCAACGTTCCTGCCCGTTATCGGCGAGACAACGGGAATATTCTGTTTGAGCCGGATTACACTACAGAAATTTTAGATGGCAAGCCTAAAAACGCTACCCTTTGGGGTGATTTGCGGGGCCCGGCCCTGCAAATGAAACTGGGCGAAACGGCGGGCGTACTCACGTTTTCGAGTCGATTCCGGGGTATTGGCCAGATTACCGGAGCCTCAGAACAACTGTTGTCGGCCCTGCGGTCGAGTTTGAATTCGTCGTCGTTGTTCAGCGTTCCAAGTCGCGATAATCAGTTTGGAGTCAATACCAATGCCTATGCCGAATTGGCTGTGTCGTATGCCAAAACACTGATTGATCTGGATGGAGTCCGGCTGTCGGGCGGCTTGACGGTGAAGTACTTGCGGGGTTATTCGGCGGGTACGTTTGTGAATCGGGGACTGGATTATACTTTAGAAGCGGGCACGGGTGTCAACGGTCAACCCGCATTGGTGGTGTCGCAGGTGAATGCAGATTTGGCCTATACAACCTTTCTTCAAAACCGTCGGCTGAGAGCCAGAACATTACTGTCGCGCAATGCCCCCGGCAACGGGATGGGAGCTGATATTGGTCTCTCACTAATGCTACAACCCGCTGATAGTGAGTCGAGTTTGCAGCTTGGCCTGGCTATCACCGATTTTGGTAGTTTAACCTATTGGGGTGAGGTATATGATGTTAATCAGCGCAACGTGCGGTTTGAAAACAGTGATTTCAACACAACCAACGCCGGTAGTTTTGAGCAGGTTGCCACTGTTATTCGGAACCGGTTGGGGATTCTGGCCGATGCTGCTCCGTCGGCGTTTCGGGTGGGGTTGCCCACTTCGCTCAACGTCACCGCCGACTATCAACTGAACCCACGCATGGGAATAAGTGCTGTTTACCTGCAAAATATGCGGGGAGCCGATGATCCGTCGGTGCGGCAACCAACCCTCCTAAGTGTGGTGCCGCGCTACGAAACCCGGCTCGTTGGCGTAGCTTTGCCCCTGACCTACATTAATCGGGGCGTTGCCATTGGACTATCACTCAAAGCAGGGCCGGTGCGGTTGGGCTCCGACAATCTGCCGGGCTTGCTCGGTAGTCGGCAAAATGGCGTTCGTCCACGCGGAACGGATATTTATGCCGGGGTGATGCTGGGAATAAAATATAATGATGAATGACCACCATTCTTATTCTCTTGTTCGTGATTGGCTATGTGCTGATTACGCTTGAACACACCATCAACATTAATAAAACAGCCACCGCGCTCATTACGGGCGTGGTGTGCTGGGCGGTCTATGCCCTGATGGCCCCGGCGGGCGAACCCGTAGGTGAACACCTTACCGAAAACCTGAGCCATACTGCCGAAATCCTGTTCTTTTTGCTGGGTGCCATGACGGTGGTCGAACTCATCGACGCTCACGATGGCTTCACCCTCATCACCGACCGCATTGCCAGCCGAAACACGCGTACGCTGCTCTGGATCATTAGCGGCCTGGCTTTTTTTCTATCGGCTTTATTAGACAACCTGACCACGGCGATTGTTATGGTGTCGGTGGCCCGGAAGCTGGTTCACAACCCAGAACAACGGCGGGTGATGGCCGGGATGATTATTATTGCGGCCAATGCGGGAGGAGCCTGGTCGCCCATTGGTGATGTAACCACAACCATGCTCTGGATCGGGGGGCAGGTTACGACCATCAACATTATCAAAACCCTGTTGTTGCCCAGTTTGGTGTCGATTTTGGTGCCGTTGGCTATCCTGACCTACCAGACTCCATCGGGAACTACCGCTTTTGACCCCTCGGCGGACGAAGAAGGAGTTAGCCGCCCCTATGTGAGCAAAACCGCCCGGCGCGACCGTCGGCTGATGTTGGCCATTGGTTTGGGCGGTATGCTCTACGTCCCGATTTTCAAAGCCCTGACTGGCCTGCCGCCCTACATGGGTATGATGCTGGTACTGGGGGGGATTTGGGTGGCTTCGGAGGTGATTCATAAAGACAAAGACGAGGCCGAAAAAGAACCGCTGACCCCCGCATACGCCCTCAGCCAAATCGACGCACCAAGCATTTTGTTCTTCCTCGGCATTTTGCTGGCGGTTGGCTCCCTCGAAGCCACGGGTGTGTTGCGGAGCCTGGCCGGGTCGCTGAATAACACCGTTGGCGACATCGACCTGATTGTGGTGCTGATTGGCCTGGTGTCGGCGGTGGTTGATAACGTGCCGATTGTGGCCGCAGCGATGGGCATGTATGACCTCGAGACTTACCCCCCCGACAGCAAGTTGTGGGAGTTTCTGGCCTACTGCGCCGGAACAGGCGGCAGTATCCTCATTATCGGGTCAGCGGCAGGCGTGGCTGTCATGGGCATGGAGCGGCTCGATTTCCTCTGGTATTTCCGCAAAATCAGTTGGCTGGCTCTCATCGGGTATCTTGCCGGAGCCATAACGTATCTGGGCGTTTATGCAATGTTGCGGTGATTTGTACAAATCATTTCTTTCCGTTGGCTGCCTTCGCCGGAATCAACTGTACCGTTAAAGCGGCTTTTGTTTTGGCCGGAACCGTTATCTCGAACCCAAGCAGTGTGGTGCCGGGGTTTGTTGCGTCGTAGTCGTGGACGGGGTCGGTGGGCCAGGTTTTGAGGGTGATTTGAGCAGGTGCGTCAACCCGGACGAGCAGCGTTTTTCCGTCTTTGGTTAGTTCGGCTACGTTGGGCGAAACCAGTTTGACAATGGCGGGCGTGGCCATTGTCCAGCGGACCATAGCGGGTTCGCCGGCTGTTTCGACCTCGTCGTGAACCCTGACCGACTCTTTGTTGATGATGGCGATGTTTCGGTTGGCCGAGGTCAGGGCACCGGCATATAACTCACTCAAATTGACCGACGCGCTCATTTGGTTAGGCGAATCCGAGAAATTTGTGATGGTTGCCTTTCCTTCGACCCGCTGAAACTGACCGTTGACTGTGAGCGTATTATGCGCCAGATTGTTATACCGGAACACCTCCCAGCGTTGCGAGTTTTGCTTCATATTCCACAGATCGACCTTTTTCGATTCGAGCGATTCGTAGTTCTGCATCCCGAAATCCATCGCCCAACGCACGCCGTCGGACTCCATCACAAACGTACCGGCATCCATGTGGGCGTGGCTCACCGACGGGCTGCCGCCTTTTATTCCCACAAAAATAGCGTTGGGGTCAGTCCAGGAGGTGCGCATCAGGGCAACCGGATTCCGACCTTTGCCCATCCAGGTAGTGGCTTTGGGGGCTGTCACGTTACTTAGGTTCTGATTGCCAAGCCAAAGCATCATGGCGGGTAATAACCGGTTTTTGAGGTCTTCTTTTAGATCATCGTCCCCAATCCGGCCACGTTCTACCCATAACAACGACGGGTTTTTCTGGCGTTGAGCAAACCAGAACATGGCCGGTTGTAATTCGTCGCGGCCCCCGGCATCGGAGTAATTGAAGGGCAGACCCGATGGGCCGGTCATGTTTTCCAGATAGCCTCCCGTTTTCAGAAAACCCGGTTGTTCGGTCAGGCCGAAGCTGGACCCGAACAGGTTTTCGAGGGCAGAAATCAGCATGACATTGAAACTCGTACCGTATCCCCAATAGCTGTACCCTTCGGGGTAAGCACCGTCGGGGGCGTATTCGCCCATCGACAACACGACGGAGTTGAGGGCGCGGTTAATGATACTTTTGGCTTGTTCGGGATTGTCTTCGTAGGTGGCCATTGCACCATATACCATGCCCGCGTTGCACACCTGATTCCAGTTGTTAGTCACTTTGAGCCAGCCGTTTTGTCCCTGAACCAGCGAGGCATCAATACCTTTCTGCTGAATGGCAGCTTTTATTTGGTCGCGTGAGGTTTCGGGGAGTTTGTCGTAGAGCCAGTCATAGCCAATGGCCATGGCCATCGTCATTTCGCCCACATCGAGAAAGTGCGAGGGGTTCCAGTCCGAAAAAGCGGCCACGGCCAGCATCTCCTGTTCGGCGCGTTTGCTGTATTTTTCATCTCCGCTCATCCGGTAGGCATACGACAGGAAAAATAAGCGTCGCAACGCTTCCCGCGACACACTCAGGAGCCGTTTGCCAATTTTGATGCGCTCCTGCGGGGCCAAACCGATCATCTTATCGCATTCGGCCAAGATGGCCTGGTGCATTTTCTGAGCCAGTTTATCGCTTGCAATGGTTTGGGTAATGATCTTTTCCTGCCCCGGAGCCAGTAAAATGCGGGGGTGCGCCCGCACGGACGTTACAGTCGCCAGATGATCGGTCTGGGCATTGGCAAGGGAGACAAACAGGCTAAAAATGAAAAGTATGGCAAGGCGAAAAGGAGCGGTCATAAAAGGTCGAAACGATTATCTGTGAACATACAGACAAAGACTACCGGGAGCGAGATTTACCGCAAAGCGTTCATAGCAACTCTTTTGAATGCTTGAGTGCGTCGCTGCTGTGGGAAAAATAACAACAGGGTATGCCTGCCGCTTCGATTTGGGACACTAGAGCGCGGGTGCGGTCGCGGTTTGGGGCATGAACTTGCCGGATGTAAACCGCCTTGATCTGGCCGGCATAGTGCTTCACTACATCCCGGTAGATGGTTGGGTCGGCTTGCGTATCGTCGCCGAGGAGTACGAACTGATGATCGGGAAAGGCTTTCAGAATGCGCACAATCCGGTCGAGCTTGGTGTGGTGCTTGCCCTGACCCGTTTTCAGGAGTTGCGACAGGCGTTTGAGCTGACTCAGCAAAAACACTCCATCGGGTAGCTCGTTGCGTTCCGAAAAGGTTTTGATGTAGTCGTATAGGTTCCACTCGCTGCTCGATACGTAGAAAAACGGGTTCTGGTGTCCTTCCACCGCGCAGGCTTTCGCCAGAAACTGGTAATGATTCACCACCCCCTCGAAGGGGTCGCGGCTTTGGGCATTTTCGGTGAGCAGCACTTGGAGCCGCTTGACAATGGTGGCTGAATGCGAGATCAGAAACGTGTCGTCGATGTCGGAAATGAACCCGTATTGGGTGGGATATGGCACCAGAACGCGGCCCTCTCCCGTGGCCAAAACGGTGGCAGAGGGGCTGTTGTCGGTCAATAATTCGACGTTAACAGGGTTCCAGCCGGGGCTTCCGGGAGTTTCGGGGCGAAACTCGAACCGGAAGAAACCGTCGGCATCGGTTTGCATCACCTGGTTTGTGCCGGCCACCCGAACCGTTCGGCCGGGCATGGGCCGAACCATGAACAGGCGCAGCAACGCGAAAGTGTTGGTAAAGACATTTTGTCGGTATTTTCGGCGGGCAAGGGGACTCAATTTAAACACATGCCCCTGCACATGCCAGCAATCTGTATGCCCAAAACCCCGATATACCCGAACCGTAATGTCGTCGGTTAATCGTAGCCACGATAAAAAAGTGGCTTTCCAGCCGACAGTCGGACCAGAATTGGGTTTATCCGTTAAGTGTGTTTGTGTCGTGTACTCCATAGCCATTCAACCAAAAAGCCAATGAAACTGTTAGTGGCCGTTAACCCTGTGTCGGGCGGAACCGATAAAACTGAGTCTGTTGCCCAAATCAGGGCCTTTTGCGAGCAGGAAAACATCGACCTCGATCTGGTGATGCTCACCGGAAAATCGGATCATGCCCTGATCCGCGATCATGTTCGCACTGGGAAACCCGACCGTCTGGTGGCCATGGGTGGCGACGGAACCATTAAGGATCTGGCCGAAGTGGCCCTCGATGTGAACCTGCCATTGGGAATTTTGCCGGGCGGCTCGGCCAACGGCATGGCCCGTGAGTTGGAACTACCCACCGACTTAGCTGGCGCGCTGCAGGTGGTGGCCCACGGCGCGGAACACCCTATTGACGTGCTGATGGTGAATGGGGAAGTTTGCCTGCACCTAAGCGACATTGGCCTGAACGCGCAACTTATCAAATATTACAAACAGAACAACTGGCGCGGCATGGTTGGCTATGCGCGGGGCGTGGCTCGGGTGTTGTTGCGCAAACGGGTGCTGGACGTGACTATTTGCACCCCCCACCAGGAGTTCCACCGTGAAGGCGTGATGGTGGCCCTCGCCAATGCCCGCATGTATGGTACGGGAGCCATGATCAACCCCGATGGCGACATGAGCGATGGCAAGTTTGAGGTAGTCTTGCTCCGCCAATTTTCGTGGACTGAATTTCTGAAAATGTTCTGGCGATTCAAACCCTACGACCCTGTCAAAACGGAGGTAATTCACGCCAAATCTATTCACATTACGACCAAACGAAAAGCCTATTTCCAGGTGGATGGCGAATACCGGGGCCGCATCAACGAAATCGACGCGGAGATCAGGCCGGGGGCTTTGCGGGTGATGTTGCCCCACTAAATTGATAATTTCGATAGGTTTTTACAACCAAAATCCGCTTCTTCTCGTATATAGCGGCTCAACCTTAGACCAACTTACCAAATGGTTACTGTGGGATTATTAGTTCGATTGGAAGCAAAGCCCGGCAAAGAGCAGGCCGTAGCTGATTTTCTGCGGAGTGGACTGCCGCTCGCTCAAAACGAACCGGAAACCGTCACTTGGTATGGTATCCAGTTAGGGCCAACTACGTTTGGTATTTTCGACACGTTTCCCAGCGATTCAGGGCGACAGGCGCACCTCAATGGCCCTATTGCGGCTGCTTTGATGGCTAATGCGGCTGACTTGCTTGCCTCTGATCCGGTTATCGAAATGGTCGATATTTTGGCCAGTAAGTGAAACCCTTCCTCAACCCCTCCCCGCAGGGAGGGGTTTCTCAAATCTTTATTTGCACCGTCAAGTACACACTTCGCCCATCAGAAGGCAGAATGCCGGGGCCGGGGTAGCCCGTTGCCCGGCGGGTGTAATAAAAACGATTCGCCAGATTATTCAGGCTGCTTTCGATGCGAAACCGTTTGAACTCGTAGGACACGCTGGCATCCATGATGGCGTAGGCCGGAATCAGGCCTATTACGGCTGAAACACCCCCGTCGCGGGCGTTAGTAGCATCCGAAAACTGGTCGGAGAGGTAAGTATATTGGAACGACGCTTTGAGGTTTTTGTAGGCAATCCGCGCCCCACTTTTCAGGTTTATGGCCGGCACAAACTCCACCTGCTTGCCCACTACGCCGGAAATTTCGCTTGCTTTATAGGCTGATTTTATGAGGGCAATATTACCAAAAACCACCCCACTCACCGGGGATTCCGGGTTTGCCAACCGGACTAAATCGGCCTCGCCGTAGGATTCAAGGCCCATAATTACGGCCCGGCCAATATTGCCGCGTCGTCGGAGAACCCGGTCGTTGAGGTCGTAAAACTGCACCTCGCCAATGCGGTTGTTATAGTTCAGCAGAAACGCGCTGACATCAAAGTTGTACAGTGTGGTTTGCACACTCCGCACCCCCAAATCAAACGAGTACCCCTTTTCGTCTTTCAGATTCGGGTCGATCACCTGCGAGGGGTTGGCAATCCGCATATCGCTGAACGTGATGGAACGATAATTCTGCGATAGGTTGCCGTAAATATCCAGCGATGCGGTGGGTTTATAGCTCAGGCCCAGACCGCCCAACACGAACATTCGCCCGTTGGTGCGCCGTTCGTTGGTGAACGAGGAAGCAATTACATTCCCGGCCAAATCGCGGGTGAGGCTGCCATAGAAACCAGTTGCCGTGGTATAAATGTATTCGTAGCGAACGCCCGGCGTAACCGACAGTTTATCACCAATATACAGGATATTTTCAGCAAACAGCGACACATTTTTATTCGGGAAACGGTAGTCGCTTGTGATGGCCTGTTCGCTGTCGATGAACCGGAAATTGGCATCTTTGCCCGTGCTGCCAAACCCCTGCACGCTGTGGTTGAACCCTTTGTAAAACCGGCTACCCACCAGCAGTACCGACTGCCGACCGCCCAATTCGTAGCGTTTTAGATACCGTGCTTCAGCTCCCCAGTTCATAAAGTCGCCCCGGATCAAATCGCGTTCGCTGTTGTCGTCCATGCTCGCCACCCGATTGGGCCTGAACCCAATCGAATACCGATAAGCCATCAAGCCAAAGAGCCTGACATTGAGTTCGTTGCGGGTGTTAAATTTGTGATCGAAATGCAGGGCGGGCATTGTCCAGTTCACGGCAAACCAGTTGCGTTCGCGGTTGCTTTGGCGGGGATTTTCCCGGAATTGGGCATCGCTCAGGCCACCGGGTTGTTGGGCGAGGTAGCCCATTTGGGTAATGTCGGCCCCCAATGTGGTTTTTTCGGTTGGGCGATAGTCAATATGTGCGTAGGCGGTGTAGTTGGTGAACTGCGAATTGGGTCGCCAGCCGTTGCCCTGTTTATACTGGATAAACGAATAATAAGAGACCTTGCTCACGGTGCCACTGGCACTCAAAAACCCGTTATAAAATCCAAATGACCCCACCGTTTGCCGGGCCACGAGTTGAAATTTCCGATCGGCCACGGGCTTCCGCATCACGAAGTTAAGCAGACCGCCAAACTGCGTACCATATTGCAGCGAAGCCGCGCCCCGCACCACCTGAATCCGACCAACAGCCTCAATGGGGGGCGTGTAGTAGCTTTCGGGGTAGCCCAAAGCGTCGGCACTGATGTCGTAGCCATTTTGCCGAACGTTGAAATTGGACGTTCGGTTGGGGTCGAGGCCGCGCCCGCCGATGCTCAATTGAAGGCCTGCGCCCTCGTTTTCCCAGATGTTCAGACCAGCCACGCGGGAAAAAATCTGCCGGGCATTGTTGGTCGAAAGGTTGGCTACCAACTGATCAGGAATGATCACTTCGGACTTTTTTCCCTCGTAAATTCCCATGCCTTCTACGCCCCGCATCCGGGTAAAACCAAACTCCGTTTGCTGCTCTTTCACCGTCACTTCGTGCAGCGTATCGGCCCAGCTCACGCCCGCGCTATCGGGTTTGGCGTACCCGTTTTTCGCAGGTTTCTGAGCCAGCGCATTCACCGAAAAAAGGACACTCAACAGAACGCTAAAAACCGTATATCTCATCATCAAACGGAGTAATCCACGTTTTGGGGGCCAGCGAATCACGTTCTTTGGCCAAATCTGTTTTGGGGTCAACGAGGGGTTTGCCCATGCGCCCGTTTAGGGCCACATAGGAATCCACGTAAACCTGTGGTTGCCGGAACCCACGCTCGGCAAACTGATCGCACAAATGGTGGGCGTATTGCAGCAACATATCGGGTTGCGTACTCATCATTTTCTCCTGCAAAGGAGTCAGAAACTCGGTGTTGTTCACCACTACGCGCTTTCCCGTATCATCTTTCACCGTGAACTGGGCATAGCCCGCTTTCTCCATCAGCATCACCCGCCACGAAAACCGATAGCCCTCTTCCGTCCAGAACAACTCACCCGGATAGAGCCAATAGCGGAACGGGAGGATGAGTTGGAGGAGGAAGAAGAGGGTGAAGGCGATGCGGGTTAGGCGTTTCGAAAAAGCCCCCCAGCTCCCTAAAGGGGGAGCAAGCTGGAATTGGGGTGCTCCCCCTTTAGGGGGCTGGGGGGCTTTTTCAGGCTGCTTGCTACGTTGTACACCCGTCCAATCAAAAAACAGCAAAGCCGTAACGATCATGATATACGGGAACATGCCAATGGGAAACAGCAGGGCCGTGAGTCCGTGGAACACCACCACAGCGGCATAGGCCCAGGGGCGGGTTCGGCGGTTCCAGAGCAGGAATGGAATGCTCAGGTCATATATACACCCAAACCAGCTAAATACGTAGGCTACCCATGGATAATTGAACAGAAACCCAATGATGGGCGTGTCATTGCGGGCGGGAAGCCAGATTCGGAGCGGTAGCGCGTGCAACAGCCAGTCGGAGTTGATTTTGGCAAGGCCTGCATAGACGTATAAAATGGCAATCAGCAACTTCAGCGCGTTGGGATAGACCGCCGGAATCCGGTCGGCAAACAGAGCCGGGCGACGGTACGCATCCACCGAAAAATAGACGTGGGCGGGAATGAAAATCAGCAGCAGACAAACTAAGCTCGTGAAATAATAGTGGTTCAGATACGTGCTTTTGTCCATGAGTTCGATGTACGTGAAACTCAGAAACAGCCCAATAGCCGCCACCCTATAAAACAACCCGACTGCCACCAGTAGGGCCGACAGCCCACAAACGGCAAAAAGGCCGTAGGTCCAGACACCCAGCGGCTTCACAAAGGCAAACCCATAGAACGAAAAGAAAAATGTGGGTTTTATATACAATTCCTCAATCCACCCCTTGCTCCAAAACCGAACAATGCTTGCAAACATCATCAGCCCAAAGGCGATGCGGAAGATGGATAGGGGGGCGGGAGAGGTCTCAGTCTCCGTCATTATCCGTATACGTAATCGTGATGCTCATGGCCGTGGTCATATCGACTTTCAGCATTCGGACGGCCTTTTGCATCTCGGTATATACCCCCACCACAGCGGCATTATTGGTTTTCACTTCGTCGTGCAGGTTGCCTTTAATCGCGTTGAGTTGCGCGGCACTAACGGCCATTTGTGCGTTGATAATATCGGTGAGACTTGTTCCGGTGCGGCTGTCTTTGGCCCCTAAGCCGTTCAGGTATGTCTTGAGCGATGGCCCTTCCTGCCCTGTTTTCAAACTTTTGCCGTTGAAAAAATCGACTACGGCCTGATGTGCGGTTTTAGCCAGCGTGAGCGAGATGTCTTTTTTGTAGAACGACTCCACTTTCTCCGGGGCCACCACGCCGTTGGTCATCGCCCCCGACGGAATCCCGATCTTCCCGGAGCGGATATACCGCTCGTAATGCAGCACAAACCCGTTCACGAGTTTGGATGTTGAGCAACCGGCATCAAGACCCGTGCAGTTCACAAACGTATCGCGGTAGCCGCCCGTCCACTCCGAATAAACCGTTGTGAACTGGGTGTTCATCTGGCTTGTAATCCGTTTCAGATAGGCAACGCGTTTGGCAGCATCGGGTGCGGTCGTGTACTTTGCTAAAATGGCCTCGTCGGTGCTACCAAGGCCATTTATAAGGTAATCCAAAGCCGGAAAACCCTGTCTGGGGTACGACGATGGCACTTCCAGCGAAGCCGACAAACCCGTTACGATGTTCTCCTCAATACCCACTGTATTAGCCGGATAAATATTGAAAAAGTACCGGAGCGTGTGATTCTCGGCCGGACCCACATCAAATAATTCCACCTTTTGCCACTCCGTGTAAGCCGTGGTCCACGCCTGCCGAAACTCCGTCAGCGACGCTTGGCTCGGCTTGGCCGCAAACGCATCGGCCTTCGTCAGCATGGCATCAAACGTAGTTTTGAAGCTCGCGTAACTCGGCAAAATAATATTATCGGCCAGGTTGGTCAACATCGCTTTGCGGTCAGTCGAGCCAGCATTGCCGGGTTGCGGAGTCGGCTGGGACTCGTCCGTCGTGCCGGTTGAACAGGCCCACAACAAGGCAACGGATGCGAGGGTGATGGTGATTTTTTTGAGCATGACGGTAAGGTTTCCCCTCTCCTTTTGAAGGAGAGGGGTTGGGGCGGTCGGCCGCTGCGGTGAGGTAGGTTTTAATTCGTGATATTAAACTTCGTCCGAATAGCAGCCGAAGCTGCGTCGATTTTGGCGTTGGTCAGGCCCCAGAATCCGTTGGGTGACGAGTAAACAAGGGGATTCAGGATGCCCTCAGAGAAAGCAGCATCTCCTCCATTCAGTTTGGCAAAACGCAGTGAATAAATGAATCCCATCCCTTCGGCAAAAGCGTGGGCGCGGGCGGCATCGTTGGTTGCGTTGGTTTTCCACTTGGTCATGTAGCCGAGGGCCGAAGCTGCAATGGCTTTTTCCATCTCCTGCCGAATGAGGGTAGCCTGTGCTTTCAGGGTAGCCGCGTCGTTGTTCACAATGGCTGCCCGACCTTTGAGTAATGCCGGGTGAATTTTGGCAAAACCCTCCTTATTGTATTCCCACAGATACGATCCCATGAAACTCTCGCCCGACGAAGTGGCCGTGGCTTTGCCGCCATAGACCGGGTTGGCAGTCAGGATCCCAAAAATCTCGTCCCAATTCTGCTCCAACTGCGTGTAGTTTTTGCCTGCAACCAGCGTCGTGTTGTCTGCCGAAAGGTTTTTGTCGCTTAATAAAACGTTGCCAATATAATCTAACTGGAACGCACCAATCAAGCCTTTTTGGATGATCTGTGCCCATTCAATGCCCTTAGCATCAACCAGATACGTTCCCAATTTACCCGCTTTGCCCTCTGCCGCCGTCATCGACACCGACTTGCTGGCGTTGGCCATTTCGGTAAACCCGGCCTCAATCGCCAGCCGCTCCTTCTCGGCATCCGCCACCGACGAAGCCGTTACCGCCCGCAATTGCACAGCCGCCGAGTTCAAGGCCGCAAACGTACCTGAAAATGGGCTGCTGGTATTGGCGAACATGTTTTTCAGCACGTTGGCATCCACCGGAGTCAGCGTACTCACCGCTGTGGTATTGTAGGTGTTGATGGCTCGGAACATTAGCAGCTGGTTGCTGCCGTTGGTTAGGTCAACGGTTTTCACGCCCTTGTCGTCCACAAAAGCGTTGGCATAGGTAGCCGTGTCCTTCAGGCTTGCATAATCAATCGTTTTCCGGAGTTGAACGGCGGGGGCCACGTTTGGGTCGTCGTTATTGCAGGCAGTTAGGCCAAAGGCAAAAAGAGAGGCTGAAAGCAGTGTTATGGATAGTGTTTGCAGGCGCATATTAATTTTGTCTTTTCATAAATTCCGGGACAAAGGTAAGATGTTATTTAGACTAATTATAAAATAGTGTCAAAAAAAATAGCCACACCTGAGGGAGTGGCTATTTTTCAATGCAATCAAAACAACTTCCGAAACGTAAAGGCAAACTCGGTATCGCTGTTTTTGTCCAGCGATTGCAGCCGCTCTTGGGCTTCGTCAACTGTGGGAATGTGGCCTTCGGGTATCCACCACAGGGCCATATAAGCCGCTGTGGGTTTCTCGAACCATTCGCGTCGTCGTTTCACGAAATCCATATGTTCCGACTGAAAGGCAAATGCTTTGAGTGCATCGACGCTCTCCCAAACCGACATATTCACAATACATAATTCATCGCCAAACGGGTGAAAATCAGTGGCGTTGTTGTTATCGCCTTTGAGCCGCCACACAAAACCGGGGCTTCGCTCGGCCAGTTCGTTGATCGCATCGAGGTTGTTGGCAAAATCCGCAATCAGGGGATCGTCAATGGGAGCGAGCAGGCGACCAATGTTGATTTGAGCAAGGTGCATAAATACTGGTTAACCAGTAGCGCTAGTTGTAAAAGTTGGACTTAGTTTCTAATTAACCCGAAAAGGGGTATTTATAGGTCGCCAAACCAAAACACAGATATCCCATGATCGAGTCACTCAAAGATACACTGGAAAGGGGAACCCTCGAAGATATGCTGACCATTATCTTCTACTACGTCGATGAATTTTACCAAAAAGTCCACTCATTCGTGGATAGACCCGGCCCGTAACCCACCTTCATGGATAGTGAAGTCATTACGCTGACTTAGGACAATCACATGGTAACTAACTCAGAAGCAGCTTAATATAACGTCGTTAAACATAATTACTATCGTTTGTTTCCTAAACTTATTGAGCGTAGTCTCTTTGATAGGCGTAGTAAAATTTTGTTCAAACTAACCAATCTCATGCGACAAATGCTGCTTTGTGAACTGGGCATCATCCGCTAGATTTGGTATATCATGGATATTATGCCACTGCCCGTCTGTGGCTATACCAGAGCCGGTAGGCAGCATACGCTGGCAGCTGAGTTTGGGGTTGCTCATAAGGAAATGTACGGCCACTGTACGGCTAAAAAGGAAGACTTTTACGGCTTCCGCCTTCACCTGATGTTGACCACCGAGGGCGTACCCGTTCATATTTTGGTGGCAACCAGTCATCATGATGTAACGATTGCGCCTGAATTATTGGAAACATATCGTTCCGAGCTTATTGTGGGCGGGGATAAAGGGGCGGCCCGTAGTTAGGGCAGAATGGCATCGGTGCTGCCGGGCCTCCACGACTGATAGACCATCCTGGTGCTGCGATTGCCGAGGAAAGTCGAGAAATCAGTCCAGTATTTCAGGGAGTTAAAAATCTGGTTACCCTGAACGCCCTGTCCAAACACGGTCAAACCAAAGTCTTTGTAGTTCAGACCAAGGTTAATACCATACGTAAAATCAGGATGGGGATTACCAATAATGGTCTGATACTTAGAGTATATCACTCCGTCGCCGTTGTTATTTCGGAATTTGAACCGGCCCGCTACGTTTTCGCTGGCGGCATTGCCAAACTGAACCGGGTGGGCTTTTCATTCTTCGTTGGTCTGGAAAATCCCGTCGATTGTATAGCCATAAAACGAAGAGATCGGGAAGTCCTGATGAGTCACCACGAATTTCTGAATCTGCTTGTCGTTAATGCCGAAATACTGCGTGTTGGCATGCCCGGTGATTTTCGTTACGGTGTTGCGGTAAGAGCCGTAGTTTACGCCAACATTTTGGCTTAGGGCAGTGCTGCCAATCCGGTCAGCATAATTAATCATCAGGTCAATACCCTGCTGATGGAAGTAGTTGAGCGACAGGGCATACCGACCACCCTCGTTACCGTCCGTAACCCCCAACTGATGGTTTTGCATTGGTGCCGATGTGAAAATTTCCTTCATCCAGTTGGTGCCCTCTTTGTTAGAGTTTGTGATGAGCAGAAATTTGGGCGAACTGTAGTTGGTATAAGCGCCACTGGCATCCGCTGGCCGACACCCTCACGTTGAGTAGACGGTTGTAGAAAATTTAACACTGGTTGAAAACAGGTAGGTGCATAGTTTTGATAAGTTTATTTAAAGGCTTTACATAGATACAACCGGTAATTAAATACCTGTGAGACAGTGCCGTTGATACCGGATAATAAATTCATTTGGAACTTTTGAGGTATTTGACCTACTTAGCATAGGCAATGGGAATAACACGATGCTAGAATCAAACAGAATGAAGACAGGAATTTTAGTAGAGAGTTTATACGTCAGGATAGCTTTTAAACAAAATATTGAGTATATTTACTAGTTTTTACTTAATTATATTTGTAAGCAATAAATGTCTATAGCGGTTCAGATGGGTGGAAAACTTTGGCCGTACAGTACCATTTGTTGATTAAATTGTTTGCAATTCTTTATATTTGCCCTGTCGAATAAAAAATGGTCTTGTAGCCAATCTTATTGGTCTCAAAATATAGCACTTTCACAGTGCAACGGTAAACAGCCTTTTCATGGGCTGTTTTTAAATGGTGTGGATATAGTCGGAAAGCTATTTGGGACCTCCCGAGTAGCTTTTTTTTGTTTATGGTATAAATGCCCGGTATTTAGTACATTTTAATTCATGGTTAACGTGCGTTTAATTCGGGTACTACACCTTTGTTTCAACGAAACGGGACGACCTAAGAGCGTCGGTTTTAAACTAAGTAATTACTGCAAGTTAGCATAAAGATCCTTTACAAAGGGAAGGTTGAACATCAAGGTCTTGTTACCTCTAGGTAGCAGCCTTGAAATGGTGTGGATAGAAGCGGAAAGCCGTTGAAGAGTCTTCAACGGCTTTTTTGTGTCATAACGCCACGAATCGTTGTTTTTTGAGTTAGAAAAAGAACATTAAATAAGTAGTTGATACGTTTTCTTGTAAAAGGCAGAATAGACTTGTAAGTTACGCTTATAAATATCCCCGCTCAGGTGAGGGAGTCTTCTCGCGGAACTATTATGAAGGTACTTGTAGTTGAAGATGAGCCAAAATTGGCATCATTTGTTAAGAAAGGGCTGGAAGAACAGCAGTGCGAAGTCGAAATGGCTTTCGATGGCCAAATCGGCCGCACAATGGCATTAAGCAACACCTACGATGTGATTGTGATGGATGTCAATCTGCCAAAAATGAATGGTTTCGACGTGGTGCAGTCGCTCCGACAGGAAGACGTTAAAACGCCCGTACTGATGCTGACCGCAATGGGATCGGTGGAAGATAAACTCACTGGGTTCGAGTCGGGAGCTGACGATTACCTTGTGAAACCATTTGAGTTTCGGGAGCTAATGGCCCGCTTGAAGGCATTACATAAACGAGGGCAGGACTCCGGCCCACAAACCAATGTACTCAAAGTTGGTGATCTCGAACTGGATCTTAATGAGAAGGTAGCCCGTCGGGGTGGAAAACGTATTGAGTTGACAGCCAAAGAGTTTGGCTTGTTAGAATATTTGATGCGCAACCGGGGACGGGTGGTTTCACGGGTGGATATTGCTGAAAAAGTTTGGGATATACACTTTGATACAGGAACCAATGTTATTGATGTCTATGTGAATTTTCTGAGAAAGAAAGTCGATAAAGAATTTCCCACAAAACTGATCCATACGGTCATTGGAATGGGATATATGCTTAAAGAGGAATGAACATTCGGACTCGTCTGACCCTGTTGTTCACGTTGCTGGTGGCTTCCATCATGCTGTTGTTTTCGCTGTCCATATATTACCTATATAATCAGTACCGCGAAAACGAATTCCAACAGCGTCTGGAGAACAAAGCCATTTTGACGGCTCAACTGTTCAACAAGTCCAAACTGACTCCGCGCGATGATTTGGCAACGATGCTTGCAGAACAAGTCATCGTGTACGATAAACAGGATAAGGAAATATACCGGAGTAAACCTAAAAATCCTGTTTTTCCGATTACACCAACCATCAGGCGGCAATTGAGGGAAGGTCGTCTGTTGCGGATGCGTAAGGATTCGCTCGAAGCGGTTGGCGTTTGCTTCGACACGAACGGACAGACCTATCTGGCAGTATCATCGGGATATGACCGGTTGGGCTTTAATAAACTCGACCGGCTTCGCGAAATATTGTTCTTTGGCTGGCTGTTGAGTTTGGTAGTGGTGGGAGTGGCAGGCTGGTTGTTTTCCAGCGATGCCCTCCGGCCGGTAGCCGAACTTACTGAGCAGGCAAAAGCTATTTCAGCCACCAATATTCACCACCGGCTGCGGGTGGGTCGGCAACGCGACGAACTGTCTCTATTGGCCGCTACGTTCAATGATATGCTTCAGCGGCTCGAAGTGGCCTTCGTCAGCCAGAAAAGCTTTGTGTCGCACGCTTCGCACGAACTACGCACCCCGTTAGCGGTAATGATGAGTCAGATTGAGGTGGCTCTGATGCAAACCCGAACCACAGCCGACTATGAGGTTGCTTTAACAGATCTACTCGATACGGTGAAGAGTATGATTAGCCTGGTGAATGGGCTGATTGATCTGGTTAAAGCAAATTCGGATGCCATAACGCTTGTGTATCAGCCGGTTCGGATCGACGAGCTGCTCTGGCAGGCACGAGCTAATCTACTGTCAAAATTTCCTGATTATCAGGTAGATATTGATTTTGAAAGTATGCCCGAACAAGAAGAAGACCTAATCCTGTCGGGCGAAGAACCGCTGCTCATAACCGCCTTTGAGAATTTACTGGAAAACGGATGTAAGTTTTCTCCTGATAAAAGCGTGACCGTGGCCTTATCCTTCACGCCCAACCAAATGCGGGTGAGCTTTACGGATAAAGGCGTTGGGATTCCGGCGGCTGATGTGCCTCATATTTTTGAGCCATTCTACCGCGCCGATAATGTGATGACTGTTAAAGGAATAGGTCTTGGTCTTGCTCTGACCCAACGAATCGTGACCATGCACCGGGGTCAGATTAAGGTGGATTCGGTTGAGAGAAAAGGAACCGTGATGACGGTGATATTTCCTATTTTTACATCCGTCGGTTCAGAAGTAGTGTCATCTCTGGAGGAAGCTGCTTAAACTTGTACAACCTCTATGACCAATACCATTACTCCTCTACTACAGCAAGCCAAACAGGCTGCTTCGGCAGTTCGGCAATTGCCCGATGAGCAAAAAGCAGCTTTGCTAACCTATCTGGCTGATCTGTTGCTGCATCATACGGATCAGATTCTGACCGAGAATCAGCGTGATCTCGACCGTATTCCTGATTCAGACCCCAAAAAAGACCGGCTCCGCCTGACCGAAGCCCGCGTGGCTGATTTGGCTAAAAGCCTGAACGATGTGGCTAATTTACCTGATCCATCGGGCGTTGTACTGCTGGAGAAAACTATTGATAAAGGCCTGAAACTGCGTAAGCTGGCTGTGCCGCTGGGTGTAGTTGGGGCCATCTATGAGTCGCGGCCCAACGTGACCATCGACGTGGCTGCCCTGTGTTTGCGGTCGGGCAATGCCTGTGTGCTGAAGGGCGGTAAAGAGGCCGATTTCTCAAACCGGGTGTTGGTTGGGTTCATTCAGCAGGCGTTGGCCGCGTTCGATGTACCCGAAGCAGCCGTGACGTTGTTGCCCCTCGATGCCGACGGACAACGCGGGGCAGTGGTGAATGAATTGCTGACGGCAACCCGCTACGTTGACATTATTATTCCGCGTGGCTCCGATTCGCTCATTCAGTTTGTGCGCAAACATTCGCTTGTACCCACTATTGAAACGGGTGCGGGCGTTTGTCATACCTACGTCGAAAAATCGGCTAATCTGGCAATGGCAGCCGCCATTGTGGTGAACGCCAAAGTAACGCGCCCTTCGGTTTGCAACGCGCTCGATTGTGTGGTGGTTGATGCGGCTGTGGCTGGTGCTTTTTTGCCCCTGTTAATGCCCGGCTTCAATGACTATAGTGTGGAGGTTTTTGCCGACGAAACCGCCTTCGCTATTCTGCAACGAGCCGGTTATGCCAACCTGCAACCCGCTCAACCCGCCGATTTTGGCCGTGAATTTTTGGATTACAAATGCGCTGTTCGAGTAGTGGCCAACATCGACGAAGCTCTTGAGCATATTCAATTGTATTCGTCGCGGCATTCCGAAGCCATTATCTCATCGAATCAGACCAACATCAATCGCTTTTTGGATGAAGTAGATGCTGCCGCCGTTTACGCCAATGCCTCAACTCGTTTTACCGACGGGGGTGTTTTTGGCTTGGGAGCCGAGATTGGCATTTCTACCCAAAAACTCCATGCAAGGGGGCCATTCGCGCTCGAAAAATTAGTGACCGAAAAGTGGGTCATTGTGGGCGACGGGCAGATTCGGTAATTGAATGACGTTGTATATTGCGGAGCTTAATTTCCGTAACGACGAATATGACACCCATTCCCGAATCATTCCTAATTCTGTGGACCACACCGCTCTATGCGCTCGTTATCGGTATCGAAATGATATTGAGTCACTGGGAACATCGGCGTTTATATTCATTTTGGGGGGTGATTCAGAATCTGTACCTGACGGTGCTAAACGCGGGCCTCGACCTGCTGGTGCGGGGTTTTTATGTAGGGGTGTTGGTTTGGGCGTACAATCAGCGCACGGGCGAAATCACCCAACCCTGGCTCTACTGGACAGCCCTGGTGCTGCTCGAAGACTTTGTATTTTACTGGCTCCATCGGTTCGATCATTTTTGTCGTTTATTCTGGGCCGTTCATGTTACTCACCATTCGTCGGAAGAGTTCAACCTGACCACGGGCTTCCGGTCGTCGGTGTTTCAGCCGCTTTATCGGTTTGTCTATTTTATTCCGCTGGCGTGGATTGGGTTCCGGGCTGAAGATATTTTGCTGACTTATTCGGCAA
The DNA here is from genome assembly GCA_031411995.1 of Cytophagales bacterium. Classification (GTDB taxonomy): domain Bacteria; phylum Bacteroidota; class Bacteroidia; order Cytophagales; family Spirosomataceae; genus Rudanella. The sequence continues at coordinate 63,094 of JANOCD010000057.1, read as the reverse complement.
CGCAGATTTGGGGAATCCTGGTGCATACTCAGTACGTGGGTAAACTGGGATGGTTGGAGTGGATTGTGGTTACGCCCTCGCATCACCGCGTACATCATGCCTCGAACATCCAGTATTTAGATCGGAATATGGGTATGTTCCTGATTATTTGGGATCGCCTGTTCGGCACGTTTGCCGACGAAGATCCCAACGAACCCGTGCGCTATGGGTTGACAACAAACCTAACGAGCCAATCGCCCCACCATATTATTTTTCATGAGTGGATCAAAATGGTTCAGGATCTACGAAAACCCGGTCCTTTGACGCAAAAACTGGCCTATTTATTTCAGCCGCCCGGCTGGAGCCACGATGGAAGCAGCCTGACAGCTAAACAAATGCGGGAGGAATTACTTACAAAGGACGATAAGTCTTTGAAAACCATCGAGAATGCCGTACTTTTCGGAGAGTTGACTGAGTAGTTGCAACGTCGCCGTGCTAGTTGGCGTAAGCAATTGTGTATCAGTGCGACACCTCTACGAACCATGAATCAGACACGTTTACTCGCTCTGGCAGCCACGCTGCTTTGGCTGGGTATTTCCTGCCAGCCCAAAATTGTTGACCCCGACAAAGTAGCTACCAACGCCAACCCCGACTGGACGACGGCCTCGCACAGCAAAGAAGGTGTGCCGGATTATAGCGTAGTGTTTCCCCAGGATAAGGTTAACACGCTCGAAATCACGATGACAGCCGCCGAGTGGAAGTTGGTTCTGGCCGATATGACAACCAAATTTGGCGGTAGTTTTGGTGCTGGCGGAGCCGCTCCCGGCGGTGGGCCAGGTGCTTTTAGTACGGCAGAACCCAACTACATTGCACTGCCCGTTAAAGTGAACGGGAAGACTTGGAAAAACGTGGGATTCCGACTTAAGGGCAATTCCAGCCTGTCGTCTTCGTGGCGGGCGGGTATTTATAAATTACCCTTCCGGCTCAATTTTGACGAGTTTGAGGATACTTACCCCGAAATAAAAGACCAGCGGTTTTATGGGTTTCAGGAGGTATCGATGTCGCCCGGATTTGGGGATCCGTCGTTAATCCGCGAAAAAGTGGCGGCCGATATTTTTCGGCAGGCGGGCGTTCCAGCCGCGCAAACGGCATTTTATAAAGTGTATATCGACTTTGGGGCGGGCCGCCAATACTGTGGTGTTTATACGATGGTGGAGGTTATTGACGACACCATGATTGAAAATCAGTATGCCGATAAAAAGGGCAATATCTACAAACCGGAGTCTAACTTCCTGACGTTTAACCAGGCGCAGTTTGAGAAGAAAAACAATAAAACAGAAGCTGATTACTCCGATGTGCGGGCGTTTATAACAGCTCTGAACAGCATCGACCGAACGCTTAACCGGGCTATTTGGCGCACTAATCTGGAGAAAACCTTCAACATGGATCACTACCTGAAGTTTCTGGCCGTGAATAACACCATTGTCAATTGGGATACGTATGGAGCCATTGCGCACAACTATTATTTTTATACGGCCCCCGACAATCGAATTATGTGGGTTCCGTGGGACCATAACGAAGCCCTGAAAAACACGGCTGGGGCAGGTACAGGTGTTGCCCGGTCGGTGTCGCTGCCCATGACAGAAGTTGCTGCCAACTGGCCCCTGCTCAAGTTTGTTACGGAAGACCCCGTTTACTATGCGAAATACAAGCAAAATGTGAAGACATTTGCCGAAACAGTGTTCACAACGGCAAGCATGAATGCCCTGGCAGAACGCAACCACGCGCTGATTGCACCCTTTGTAACGGGTTCTGAAATTGAACAAAAACCCTATTCTCACCTGACTTCAACGGCGGCTTTCACCAGCGCGCTCCCCGCCCTGAAAACTCATATTAGTAGCCGGGTTCAGGCGGCTACCGATTTCGTGAAATAACCGTGTACTCAACTTTCTCCATGCTTCTATTTCAACAGGCTTCTGAGCCTGCCTTGCTCGACGGTTTGAAAAACATGGCCCTTTTTTCGCTTGATCTGTTGCTTCGATTCGGGGTTGACGCGCTGGCTGTAGGGCTGCTGATTCGGGTGATTTACTACCGGATTTACAAAAAAACGGCTCTGTTTCTGACATTTTTTGCGTTTAACCTGACCATTTTTCTGGTTACCTACATGCTGCATCAGGTGCAGATGTCGATGGGGGCGGCTTTCGGTTTGTTTGCCGTATTCTCGATGTTGCGCTACCGCACCGAAGGGATTTCGATTAAAGACATGACCTATTTATTTGTGGTCATCTCCATTGGCCTGATTTCGGCCATCAGCGAAGTTGGCTCATCTACGGGTGGCTGGGCGGGCGCAGCTCTGCTCAATAGCCTGATTGTTGGCGCGGTGTATGTGCTGGAAAGTGAATGGTTTGTGCAGCGGGAGTTCAGTAAAACGATCTATTATGACCGGACAGATTTGTTGCGGCCCGAACATGCCCTCGATTTGCTCGATGACCTCCGCACCCGAACAGGGCTTTTAGTGTATCGGGTGGAGGTACGCGACATTGATTTTCGGAAAGAATCGGCCCAACTGATTGTCTTTTACCACGAAAATGCCAAACGCCCGGTTCCAGCAGTCAAAGAAATAATCACGTATCGGTGACTCTAAAACTATGATTCATAAACGTTTACTCCTCACGATTTTAACGTTCATACCGCTGGCTGTTTCTGCGCAAAACCCTGCCCTGGGTGTTTGGGCGGGAGCGGGTGTTGAAAAAAGACTGGGTAAATCGTTCTCGGTTGAGGTGAATGGGCAAGTGCGCATCACCGATAATTTCAGCGTTACACGAGCCTATCTGGGCGAGTTGGGCCTGGGATACCGCCTGACAAAACGCTGGAAAATTGGCGCGTTCTACCGGTATGCGGGTCGCCGAAAATTCAACAAAGAAACGCTGGATTATTATTATCGACCTTACCACCGATTCTATGCCGAACTGTCTTACGACCAAAAACTATGGCGGGGATTAAAAGGCGACTATCGCCTGCGTTATCAGAACCAGTTTAAAGACGATGCCGAAGGGATTGTTGCGGATAAGAGTTATATCCGTAATAAACTGGAGTTGTCCTACGACTTCAAAACCCGGTTCACACCCTTTGTTTCTGCCGATATTTTCTACCGGATTGGCACCGGGATTGATCAGGTCCGCAGCAAAATTGGGGTCGATATATCGCTTACCAAGCGGCAGAGTCTGTCTGTTTCTGTTTTCACTGATGTGCCGGTGAACGATGGGCCGATCACCGATGTGTTTGGTAATGTGGGGTATAAGTTGAAGTTAAAGTAAATGGGGGTAATTGGGACTCATTAACAGAGTTGCCAACTACCCCCATTTACTTTACTGTCAATTTATAATCTTTACTGCCGAATTACCTTCACTGTTTTCGATTGTGTAGGAGTCGAGATGTTGAGTAAATACATACCGGCTGACCCTAAGCGAAGCGATTGCCGATCAACCGACATGGCTGTTTCGGTTTGTTTTTCCGTCAGTAAACGACCTGTCAAATCCCGAATCTGGTAGGTGATTGATTTTCCCTCGGCACCCCGAACTTCAATCGAGACAGATTCGCCCGTGGTTGGATTGCCCAGCACGGTTACGTCTAAAACAGGAGCCGTTTCGGCAGTGGCCATCCGCCCACGAATGCAAAAAGCGATCAAATCAAACGTGATGCTTACGGTAACACCATTTTGGGTGGCATACAGAATCAATGGTTTGGGATCGAACCGAATACCCGCTTCTACTATTCCTGTGGTACTTTGAGCAGAACTCCGGGTGACTCCGGGTGTGAAGAACGTGATGGGTGAGCCATCGCCACCAGCGGTTTGCAGCGTTATCGCTCCCGTCTGGCAATTATAGGCCGGTGCCAGAATCCTGAACGTTGTTGGCGTGGCGGTTGTAGACGACGGCGGAGCGGTGGTTTTCGAATCGCAGTTGGCCACCACCGGAATGAACGTCACCCCCGAGCAACCCGTGAGCGGACTGGTCGTAACGAGTGTATAGGTGCCTGCCTGTGTGACCGTGGCTGTTCCGCTGGTATTGGCCGTAGCAAAACCGCCCGGACCAGTAAAGCGGAAATCATTCCCCTCGGTGATGTTCCTTAGTAGAATACTGCCACCAGTACAGCCAATCGTACCCGATTGGGTGATGCTGACAAATGGTGCCGATGTATTGCTGAATACTTCGGTAACTGCCGTTGCCGAGCAACCGGGCAAGCCCGTTACTGTCAGAAAATATTTGCCGGGTTGGTTGACAGTAACACTGGTGGCCGAACCGAACTGAGCTACTCCCGGTCCACTGAATGCATAAACTAATCCTGTACCAGCCGCCACCAGTGTCGCGCTGGAAGCGGTGCAACTGATCTGATTACTGACCGCCAACGACGCAAAGGAGGTATTGGGGCTAAAGCCAACGCTGGTACTCACCGCTTTACCGATGCATCCATTAGTGCCAACAACAAGTACTGAATAAACACCGGGAACGTTGGCCGTCATAGAATTGCTAGTCGATACCATAAACTGACCTGGTCCTGAGAAATAATACTCCTGGTTGTTCGCCGGGGCAGACAGCGTGACAACTGGGATTGTGCAGGACAAGTTAGTATTGGCCTGTAAAGTCGCTGTAGGGGCTATTGTGTTGCTTGTTACAGTGGCTGTCAACGTATTACGGCAACCGTTTGTGCCCGTGTAAATTACTGAATAGGTCCCTTCTTCGCTTACTGTCACCGAACCCGTTCGGGTGGATACGAGTAAGCCATTACCACCGAAAACATAGTTGGAGTTGGGTGCCGCACTTACGCCTGTTACGGACAAACTAACCACATTATTGGTGCAGTTTAACTGGCCAATTTGTGTTATAGCTCCGCCTGGTGGGGTAGCTGTATTGCTGAAAATAGAGGTGCTAAGAACAGCCGTACAGCCATCTGAACCCGAAATAATCACCGTGTATATACCATCCTGCCTCACAACAGCCTGATTACTAACCCCGGATTGAGTAAGCCCCGGACCGATAAACGAATAGTTGGTGCCGCCCGCACTGGCAACCAGCGAAACCGACGTAGTGGAACAGGTCAAAACCGAACTGCTGGCCACCAGACTGGCATTAGGAATGGTTGTTCCGGTTGTCACGCTGAAAACGAGTGAGCGCGAACAGCCCGCACTCGTTGCCGTAAGGGAGTAGGAACCCGGTTGGAAAATAGAAAATGCACCTGTTGTGTTTGATTGCGGAAACGAACCATTTAAAAAATAGCTGCTCCCGCCCGTTGCCGTGATATTGGTTGGATTCGACCCGCACAACACCGGGCTACCCAGCACGTTGAGGGTGGGAATGGGATTAACCGTTACCACCACTACGCCCCCAACCGGCAAAGCCAGGCCGTTGGCACCCGCCAGCGAAATAAGTGTGTAGGTGGTGGTGGCATTGGGCGTAACCACAATACCATTGCCACTGGTGTAACTCGTTACCGTAGTACTCACCACACCCGTGCTGCTTGTGCTCGTACTGGTGTAAATCAGCGTAAATGGCCCCGTGCCATTCGTAACTCCCACGTTCAGGGTGGCCGACTGCCCGGCGCAGATGGTAGTTGAACCCACCAAACTACCCCCCGGAACCGTAACGCTGGCCGTGGTGGTGATCGACTGGCTGGCAACAGCGGCCACTGTTCCGCTTGCGGGAGTACCCGTATCGCGGGCTGTCAATGTAAAGGTATGAACGCCGGGAATAAGGCTTGTTACCGTAGCTGACGAACTACCGTTTGCCGTGATGGCACCCGGTCCGTTGAACGTGTAGCTATAGGGAGGAGTGCCGCCCCGCACCGTAGCCGACAGGCTGGTGCCATTGGTAACCGTTAGCAGAGTTGGTGTCGCCGTGAGGGTGGCCGACAACGCACTGGGAACCGTGACCTGAGCGAGGGCTAAAGACCCTGAAATCAGGGTAATACAAAGCCAGACAAGACTGTTTCTAACCAACTTGAATGGTAGAGTAAATGTAGATATAAGCATGACGAGGGTTGATAATCAGGCCAATATAAACACATCCCGGGAAATGCTGTTTATCAATTTATTAAATTGCAGAGAACTTGATTTTGCGGTCTTTTCAGTAGTACATGGGTGGGAATCTTTTGGATTGTGGCTGGGTTCAGTTTTTTTTGTAGTATAACTTCCTATGAAGCACCTACTCACGTTTTTGTTGACTTTGAGTTCTGTTTGTTCGGTTGCCCAGTCAACCGATTATAACCCCTATCGCCAGTTCAGCCCCGATGAACTGCGACAGGATTTTGACGCCCTGCAACGGGCACTCTCCGAACTGCACCCCGGCTTATACCGGTATAACACACCCGATAGTTTGGCCCTTTTGTATGGTCAGACAATGGCTAAAATGAATCAGCCTATGCGCGATGTGGAGTTCGGACTCATTATTCGCCCCTACATTGGACAGATTCGGTGCGCCCACACCAGCCTGACAAATTCTAAAGAACGCCAACGCTACCTGAAGCAACTCCGTCAGCCTCCGTTACCTATTTCGGTGTTGGTGAAAGGCGAACGAATGTTTGTGGCCACGCGGCCCCTGCAAACAACCGGAGTGGCGGCTTTTGAAGAAATTACCAGCCTCGATAATCACACAGCCGTTGACCTGATCCGGCAGTTCAAACCAATGGTTTGGGGCGATGGATACACCAAAGCAGCCCAGGATGGTATGCTGTCGGTGGTTTTTCCGGCCCTTTATCGGGCTACGTTTGGATTCAGCGACACCTTAACAGTTGGCCTGCGTGATTCGAGCGGACGAGTCAGAACCGTGTCCATTTTGGCGCGGCCAATGTCGGCACGGCGGTTGGCCCGTAATGCGAAAGCCGACACCATTCGGCGGCAAAAACTGGCCCTGCCAACCCGCACCGTGCTCGACCGGCGGGGCATGCGGCTGTCGGTTGTCAGGCAGGATTCGGCGGTGGCCATCCTGAAACTGGAACGGTTCGGCGACGGGCCTATGCGTCGGTCGTTTGCCACCGTTTTTGACGAAATCAAACGACGGAATATTCGGCAACTGGTGATCGACGTGCGCGGCAACCTGGGGGGCAGTGCGCAAACCTGCCGCGATCTGCTGCGCTACGTGGTGGACCGCCCGTTTATATTTTGGGATTCGACGGTGGCCAATCAGCGCAGTGCCCGCGTGGAGGGGGCCAAAACGTGGATTAGTGGTCCCTTTGCCTACATTGATTTGCATTTCCGGCTTCGGCGCGACAACAACGGGAACCTTCAACTGCCCACCTATCGCCGGCTTACGCGACCGCACAAAACCAACCGCTTCGATGGCCCCATACTGATTCTGGCCGATGGGATGTCGTTTTCGGCAGCAGCTATTTTTCCGGCACTGGCCCGGCAGTTCAACGCCAACGTTAAAATTGTGGGTCGCGAAACGGGTGGCGGGGCGTATGGGTGCAATGCCGGGCAAAGCTTTTTTGTGGAACTGCCCAACACCCAAATGATCGTGAAAATTCCGGCCTACCGCATCCGGCTTCCGTTGCCAGGGCAGGATACCGGGCGGGGGGTCTTACCCGATTATCCGGTTAATTACTCTCTGGACGATCTCCGACAGGGTCGCGACAAAGACCTGGAACAGATTAAAGCTCTACTGTTTACTGCCAAGAAGCCGGGTGATAGTATCCCGTAGCCTAACATTTTGTTGATGGGTGTCGATGCTTTTTTCGAGATGTGATACCTTTAAGAATCAGGCCCATTTTCGGAGGGCTTAGTTCCCAACATCATACACGATCAGTTAATGAATCTGACTGTTTTTCCTGAATTAACAGCCCCCCTTCATACACTTCCTAAATCACCAACTGGAATAAACGGTTTAGATGAAATAACGGGTGGAGGACTCCCTAAAGGTCGGCCAACGCTTATTTGTGGAAGTGCCGGTTGCGGAAAAACGCTGTTTTCTATTGAGTTTATTGTGCGTGGTGCCCTGGAATTTGGCGAGCCGGGTGTGTTTATGGCTTTTGAGGAAAAGGCCGAAGAACTGGCCATGAATGTGGTTTCGCTGGGTTTTGATTTAGATAAACTACAGGCTGATAAGCTCATTCGCGTTGACCATGTGCATATTGAGCGACAGGAAATAGAAGAGACGGGCGAGTATGACTTAGAAGGACTATTTATTCGCCTGGGGTATGCCATCGACAGCATTGGGGCCAAACGGGTGGTGCTCGACACTATCGAAAATCTGTTTTCAGGCTTGACCAATCAGGGCGTGTTGCGGGCCGAAATCCGGCGATTGTTCGGGTGGTTGAAAAATAAAGGAGTTACAACCATCATTACCGGCGAAAAAGGTGAGGGAAGCTTAACCCGGTATGGTCTTGAAGAATATGTTTCGGACTGCGTTATTCTGCTCGATCACCGGGTGAGCAACCAGATTTCGACCCGTCTGCTGCGTGTAGTGAAATACCGGGGATCGCTGCATGGCACCAATGAATACCCATTTTTGATTGATAAAGAGGGAATTTCGGTGTTGCCCGTTACATCACTTACCTTAACTCATCCTGTTTCGTCGGAACGTATTTCATCCGGTATACCCGCTTTGGATAAAATGCTGGATGGGAGAGGGCTTTTCCGGGGTAGCAGTGTGCTGATTTCCGGGACTGCCGGCACCGGCAAAACCAGTATAGCCGCCAGTTTTGTGGATGAAACCTGTCGGCGGGGGGAACGTTGCGTTTTTTTCGCGTTTGAGGAGTCTCCCCAGCAAATTTGTCGCAATATGAAGTCCATCAACATGGATCTTCAGGGGCATATTGACGCGGGCTTGCTGCTTTTTCAGGCCGCCCGCCCCACCCTGAACGGCCTGGAGATGCACCTGGTGGCCATTCATAAGGTGATTAAGGAATTTAAGCCCCATGCCGTTGTACTGGATCCGATCACAAATCTGATTACGGTGGGGTCGGTGAGTGAAGTGAAATCAATGCTGATTCGACTAATCGACTTTTTGCAGGCCGAACAAATAACCGTCGTTTTTACGGCCCTAACCCTGAAAATGGTTCTGAATGAGCAAACCGACGAGGGTGTTTCGTCGCTGGTGGATGCCTGGCTGACCATTAAAGACATTGAGTTTAATGGAGAGCGAAACCGGGGGTTATATGTGATGAAATCTCGGGGAATGAAACACTCCAATCAGGTGCGCGAATTCGTGATTACGGATAAAGGCCTTGACCTGGTCGACGTGTATTTAGGCCCCGACGGTGTGCTGACCGGCTCGGCCCGCGAGGCTCAGGAACTACTCTCCCAAACTGGAGAAGTGCTGCGCACTCATGCTGTCGGGCGGAAAGACCGTGAAATTGAGCGCAAACGCACCGTGCTAGAATCCCGGATTGCTAGTTTACGGGAAGAATTTGAATCGGTGCAGGAAGAGTTGAACCGAAGTTATGTAGAAGATGAGTTGCGGAACGAAGTAATTGAAAAGACTCGCGCTCAGATGACCCGCAACCGGCACAATGAAGAATAAGATGACACAGGAACAGGAGTTATATGAGCTACGGCTCTACGTGGCGGGCAATACCCCCAAATCGTTAACCGCGCTGAGTAATCTGAAGCGGTATTGTGAAGAGCATTTGAAAGATAAATATACCATTGAGGTGGTCGATCTGCTGCTGCAACCGCAATTAGCAGAAGGCGATCAGATTCTGGCCATTCCAACCCTGGTGAAGAAAGTGCCGGAGCCGATCCGAAAAATCATCGGCGATTTATCGAATGAAGAAAAAGTGCTGGTTGGATTGAATATCCGCCCTGCCACGAAATGATATGGCAGAACAGGCTGACAAACAGGTTGATAACTCCGGCGGGCATGAACAATATGTGTTGCGCTTGTTTATAACGGGAGCCTCCATAAACTCGATACGGGCAATTACCAACCTTAAGCAAATCTGCGAGACCTACCTCCCCGGCAATTACTCACTCGAAATTATTGATGTGCATCAGCAACCCGAACTAGCCGAAGAAGAACAATTGATAGCCTTACCCTTGTTAGTAAAAATAGCTCCTCTCCCCGAACGGCGTATGATCGGCGATTTGTCGGAGACGCAACGAGTGTTGTCAGGACTAGGGATCAAGAAGTAATGTTGATGAACGAAACCAAAACATACGAACAACTTATTGAGGAAAACGAGCATCTGAGCAGGCAGTTGGAAGAAGCTACCGACACCATTCACGCTATTCGAACGGGTCAGGTAGACGCGCTCGTGGTGGAGGGGAAAGATGGTCACCAACTCTACACCCTTAAAACGGCTGACCAAACCTACCGGGTTTTCATCGAAACCATGAACGAGGGAGCTGTAACACTCAACAGTGCAGGCCTCATTGTGTATTGCAACTCCATGTTTGCGTCGATGGTTGGCTTGCCGCTGTCGATGGTTATTGGGATGTCGTTCAGTGAGTTTGTTGCCCCACAATCAGCTCAAGCCTTTGTTGATTTATTCGAGGAAGGGTGGACAGACGATAACAAAATCGAACTACTCATTCGGGGGCAACACAACCTGATTCCTTGCCAGCTTTCGGTGAACGCCCTCGAACTCGACGAAGGTATTTCTCTTAGTATGATTCTGACCGATCTGACCATGCAGAAGGCCAATCAGCAATTACTGGAGCAAAATATTGAGCAATTGGCTCAAACCAATGTGGCCCTGGAAGTCAGCAATCATGATTTGCTTCAGTTTGCCTCGGTGGCTTCGCACGACTTGCAGGAGCCACTGCGTAAAATCCAGATTTTTGCCGGGATGCTCAAAAACAAACATACCGGTGAATTGCCCGACGACAGTGTTAAACATCTGGAGAAGATAATCGACTCATCGAACCGAATGAAAACGATGATTGTCGACATTCTGACTTACTCCCGGCTGTCGACCAATGCGGATGCTTTTACCCCGACCGATCTGAACGATATTATAGCGGATGTATTGAATGATTTCGACCTGCTCATTACGGAAAAAAAAGCGGTGGTGCGGGTAGATGAACTGCCGACAATTGAGGTGAACCGGGGCCAAATCAGGCAGGTATTTCAAAATCTCATTAGTAACGCCATAAAGTTCAGTCGGCCCGATACGAGACCTGAACTGACTATTCGGGGTGAGCTTAAATCAGATAATGAGTCGAATCAGGAAACGAAGCCGGCTTATTGTTGTATTCAAATTAGCGACAACGGCATTGGTTTCGATGAGCAATATGCCGAGAAAGTCTTTTCGCTGTTTCAGCGCCTGAACACCAAAGAGGCCTATGAGGGATCAGGTATTGGATTAGCCATTACGAAGCGAATTATTGATCGACACCACGGAACAATTAAGGCACAAAGCAAGGAAGGGGAAGGCGCAACGTTTAGTATTAAACTACCTGTGTTTCAATATGACTACTCAACTAAAACATAAAATATTATTGGCGGAAGATGACAGCGATGACGCTTTTTTTTTCTTCGATTTTTTAAGTAATCGTCCTGATGTAGACCTGCTTCCCAGCGTTACAAATGGTGTGGAAGTGATTGATTATTTAGATGGTATTGGCTCATCCGATGACTTGCCCGACGTGATCGTGCTGGACCAGAACATGCCTAAACTGTCGGGAAAAGAGACGCTCGAATCGATCAAATCGAATGCTAAGTACGGCAACATCGCTGTTGCCATCTATTCAACCTACGTGGGACCGCAACTGGTTGATGAGTGCCTTCAACTGGGGGCCGCCATTGTGGAAACCAAACCTGCCACGAAAGAAGGATATAACAAAATGATGGATGCTATTCTGGAGGCAGTGTAGATTTTAAAACAGGTAATATAGTCCGGGCACCTACCGAAACGAATTGATAGTCCGGGTATTAGTTGTAGATTGCAGTTCACGTTTTCTGTATTTTACTGGCTAATGGATACTCCACTGATTAACATCCTTTTGGCCGACGACGACGAAGACGATTGCCTCTTTTTTAAACAGGCCTTAGCCGAGTTGCCCGTAGACTCCACCCTGACCACAGTTCACGACGGTGAGGAACTCATGCAAATTCTTGCTCAAAAGTCAGCAGAACTTCCTCACGTACTATTTCTGGACCTCAATATGCCGCTTAAAAATGGCTTTGAATGTTTACTGGAAATAAAGCATCATGAAGACCTGCGCCAACTTCCTGTCGTTATTCTCTCCACTTATTTTGGGCAGGATATAGCCGACCGCCTATTCAAAAACGGGGTTCAATACTGCATTCAAAAACCGTCTGAATTTGACAAACTTAAACAGTTGATCGGACAAGTGCTTGGCCTGATTGCCAACACTGATCAGGCCCGGCCAACAGCCGAAAAATTTATTCTCAACAGTACGTTAAAACGCCGATAGCCGTGAAAAAAAGCCAGAAAACGCTGTCACCGAATCTGTTTCCGGTGGTAGGTGTAGGCGCATCGGCGGGGGGCCTGGAAGCCTTCAAGAAATTGCTCAAGGCCATTCCCGAAGATTCGGGCATGGCCTATGTGTTGGTGCAGCATTTGGCCCCTAACCATGAAAGTCTGTTGCCCGACCTGTTGCAAAAGGTCACAAAAATTCCGGTGCTCGAAATAGCCGATGAAATAAAGGTGGAGCCTGACCACATTTATATTCTGCCCAGCAACAAAATGATGGTGGCCAACGATGGCGTGTTGCAGCTAAGTCCCCGCACCACCAAAAAAGGAGAACCTAACCTGCCCATCGACCTTTTCTTTACGTCGTTGGCTGAGGTACATCAAAATGAAGCTATTGGCGTGGTGTTATCGGGCACGGGCAGCGATGGCACCAAGGGCCTCAAAGCCATTAAAGATCATGGCGGCATTACGTTGGCGCAAGACGAAGCCTCGGCAGGGTATGACGGAATGCCCAACAGTGCGGTGCAGGCCGGGGTGGTCGATTTTGTGCTTTCGCCGGAAGAAATGCCCCAAAAACTGCTCGAAATAACCAAGATCATCAACGGGGAGGTAGACGCGGAGCCGTCGCTTCAGGATCAGACTACGGATGTGTTTCGGCAAATACTGTCGTTGCTGCGTATTCGGAAGGGCACCGATTTTACGTATTACAAACAGACCACCATTCGCCGGCGGATTCTGCGCCGAATGGCCCTCAACAAAAACGAGCAACCCGCCGATTACCTGACCTACCTGCGAAAAAACAAATCTGAGCAGGACGCGCTTTACCAGGATCTGCTGATTCCGGTCACGTCGTTTTTTCGGGATCCTAAAATCTTTTCGACCCTGTGCGAAACGATTTTTCCGCTTATTATCGACAGCAAGGCCACCGCTGACCCCATCCGCATTTGGGTGGCGGGTTGCAGCACCGGCGAAGAAGCCTACTCGATGGCGATGTGTTTGACGGAGTTTCTGGGCGACCACCAGAAACGGGTTCAGCTTTTTGCCAGCGACCTGAGCGAACCCGCCATTGCCAAAGCCCGCGCCGGGGTTTATTCGACCATCGAAACAGAGGGTATATCCCCTAAGCGGCTACAGGAGTTTTTCATAAAAATCGATGGCCACTACCACGCTAAAAGACCTATACGGGATATGTGTGTGTTTGCCCAGCACAACTTTCTGAAAGACCCGCCCTTCGGTAAAGTCGATCTTATCAGCTGCCGCAACGTGCTGATATACATGGAGTCGTACCTGCAAAAAAAGGCCCTGACTACCTTTCATTACGCGCTTAACCCCAAAGGCTATTTGTTGTTGGGTAAATCCGAGACGATCAGCGTAGTACCCGAGCTGTTTGCGTCGGCCACTAAAACCGAAAAATTATTTACCCGTAAAGATGTACCCGGTCGGTTTATGCTGATGGCAAGCGGGCCTAGCAAACAGGACACAAATGCCACCGAGGGAAACCCCAAAAACGAATCTATGCGTACTGATTTCCAGAAAACAGCCGATGATATTATCCTGAATAAATATACGCCCGCTGGCGTGGTTGTGAACGAAACCCTGGACATTGTGCATTTTCGGGGCAATACGGGGAGTTTTTTGGAACAGGCACCGGGCAAACCCACGCATAATTTATTATTGATGGCCAAACACGGCCTGGCGTTTGAGTTGCGTAACATTTTGCACAAAGCAAAAAAAGAAAAATCTTCGGTTACAAAAGAAGCGATTCCGGTGCAGGTGAATGGCAGCTTGCGTATGGTATCTATCGAAGCCATTCCGTTACCCAATACCATTGACCCCCATTACTTGGTTCTCTTTCACGAGACCCCGGCCGCCAACCAACCGCCCACCGTCAGTAGCCCTAAAAAGACGACAAAATCAAGGGCGAAAAACGATGATAAAGACCTTCTTATTCAACAATTAAAGAAGGAACTGGCGCAAACCCGCGACGATATGCGGAGCATTACCGAAGATCAGGAAGCGGTGAATGAAGAACTGCAAAGTGCCAACGAAGAACTCCTCAGCGGGAGCGAAGAACTGCAAAGCCTGAACGAAGAACTCGAAACCAGCAAAGAAGAACTCCAAAGCACCAACGAAGAGCTAACGGTGGTGAACCAGGAGATGATTGGCCTCAACGAACAGGTAACAACGGCCCGCGACTATGCCGAAGCCATTATTGCTAACATTCGCGAACCGTTGCTGGTGCTCGACAAAAACCTGCGAGTCCGAACAGCCAACAGTACTTTTTACAAAACATTCCGGGTGAATGAACTCGAAACGGAAGGAACACTGGTATATGACCTCGGTAATAAACAGTGGAATATTCCCGAACTGCGCCTGTTGCTCGAAGAAATATTGCCCAAGAAAAAGGCCTTCAACGATTTTGAACTGACCCACACTTTCTCCACAATCGGCGAGCGGGTAATGTTGTTGAATGCCCGTGAGATTCATAGTAAAACCAGTACGGAGAAACTGATTTTGCTGTCGATAGAAGACATTACGGAAGCAGCTCGGGCCAAAGAAAAGGAACAAGAACTGACCAACCGGTTCCGGAATTTGGTATTGCAGGCTTCGGTGAGCATTGCCGTTTTTCGGGGCGATAACATGATTGTCGATATAGCGAATGATGCTTTTTTAGGAATGGTCGACAGGAAGGAGCCTGACTTTGTGGGCAAACCCCTGTTCGACTTCCTACCCGAACTCAAGGCACCGTTTGAGATCGAACTGCTTGCCATGATGAAAACCGGCATTCCCTATTCGATCAACGAAATGGAGGTTGCCCTGAACCGGCATGGTAAAAGCGCGCCCGGGTATTTCAATTTTACCTTTCAGCCGGTGCGCGAAACAAACGGGCAAATAACGGGGGTTATCTGCGTAGCCAATGAAGTTACGGAACTGGTTGTGGCCCGCAAACGAATGGAAATACAGACCGCTTTGTTTGAGGATATGCTGATGACCTCTCCCGGCATTGTGGCTACCCTGACCGGGCCTGAGCATACGTATGAATTGGTGAATGAGCAGTGCCAGAGTTTGTTTGGCAAGCGCGAAATAAAGGGCAAACCGATTATGGTGGCACTGCCCGAATTAGAAGGGCAGGGATTCGATCTGTTACTCGATACCGTTTATACCACCGGAGAACCCTACGTGGGTATCGAGATTCCGGTCATGATTGCCCGCGACGAGGGTTTGACCCCTGAGTTACGGTATTTCAATTTCAGTTATCAGCCCATGTACAATGAGCATAAAGCCATTTTTGCCATCCTGCTTTTTGGGTACGAAGTAACCGAGCAGGTGAATGCCAAAAACAAAAACCTGCAAACCCAGAAAGCACGGGAAAAAGAACTGGAAAAAGCCGTTGCACAACGAACGCACGAACTACGGGAAGCCAACGAAACCCTTGCCGACAAGAACGATGCTTTGCTCCACATGAATAAAGAACTGGAATCATTCACGTATATATCGAGCCACGATTTACAGGAACCACTGCGTAAAATTCAAACGCTGGCCAATCGAATTCTTGAAAAAGAAAGCGAAAGCCTAACCGAAAACGGCAAAGATTATTTTGGTAGGATGCAGTTGGCAGCCGCCCGGATGCAGCAACTGATTCAGGACTTACTTGCCTTTTCGCGGGTGAACACGACAGACCGAGTCTTTGAAACCACTGACCTCAACACTATTGTTGCTGAAGTGCTTACCGATCTTGAGGAAGCTATTCAGGAAAAACACGCCACCGTCGATGCGGTTGGTCTTGGCTCGGCCAACATCATTGTGTTTCAGTTTCGGCAACTCATGTACAACCTCATTGGCAACGCCCTTAAATTTTCCAATGCTGGCATACCGCCCCATATTAGCATAAAGAGCAGAAACATAAAAGGAAGTGAGTTGACCAACAAAGAACTGCTTCCTGACAAAACCTATTGCCACATTACCGTTGCCGACAACGGCATTGGCTTTGATCCCCAATACAGCGAACGGATATTCGGTGTGTTTCAGCGTTTGCACGGCCGGGAGCACTATCAGGGCACCGGTATTGGTCTGGCCATCGTGAAAAAGATAGTTGAGAATCACAACGGCTTCATCACAGCCACCAGCAAATTAGGCAAAGGGGCAACATTCGATCTGTATTTGCCGGTGGGGTAGGGTGATTAGTGATTGAGCGGATGCGCAATTCGCTCAATCACTAAATCACTCAATTACTGCAATGCCGCTACCCCCGGTAACACTTTACCTTCCATGTATTCGAGCAAGGCACCGCCCCCCGTTGAGACGTAGCTGACACGGTCGCCGTAGCCTGCCTGATTGATGGCTGAGGCTGAATCGCCCCCGCCAATGAGCGAGAATGCGCCGTTTTCTTCGGTCGCTTTCACCACCGCTTTAGCAATGGCGTTGGTGCCGGTGGCAAAGTTCTCGAACTCGAAAACACCCATTGGGCCGTTCCAGAGAATGGTTTTGGAGTTGGCCACCACGGCCTCAAAAATGGTAACCGATTCGGGGCCAATGTCCAGCCCTTCCCAACCGTCGGGAATCTCGCCGGTAGCCACAATCTGGCGGTTGGCATCGTTCGAGAACGAGTCGGCACAGACGTTATCAACGGGCATGATGATGTTCACCCCTTTTTCTTTGGCCTTTTTCAGAATCTCAAGGGCCAGTTCCTGCTTGTCGGCTTCGAGCAGCGACTTGCCAATTTTGCCCCCCTGCGCTTTGGTAAACGTGTAGGTCATGCCACCCCCGATGATAAGGTTATCGACTGTGTCGAGCAGGCGTTCGATGATAAGGATTTTGTCCGAGATCTTGGCTCCACCCATGATCGCGGTGAAAGGCCGCTCGGCATGGTTCAGGATTTTATCGGCGTTTTCGATTTCGGCCAACATCACATAGCCGCACACCCGATCCTGAAAAAACTGCCCCACCACGGCTGTGCTGGCGTGGGCACGGTGGGCCGTTCCGAAGGCATCGTTTACCCAGACATCGCCCAGTTTCGAGAGTTTTTCGGCAAAACCAACATCGCCTTTTTCTTCTTCTTTGTAAAAACGAAGATTTTCGAGCAACAGAATTTCGCCCGGTTGCAAGGCTGCAGCTGCGTCGATGGCTGATTGCCCAATGCAGTCGTCAGCAAATTTCACCTCGCGGCCAAACGTTTCCGACAGCGTTGGCAGCAAATGCCGAAGCGAATATTTATCCGTTGGACCATCTTTCGGGCGGCCCAGGTGCGACATCAGAATGGCCGAACCACCATCGTTCAAAATTTTAGTGATCGTTGGGATGGTCGCTTTGATGCGCGTATCGTCGGTGATGGTAAATTGCGCATCGAGCGGGACGTTGAAATCCACGCGAACGAGGGCTTTCTTGCCGGCAAAATTATAGGAGTCAACAGTTTTCATGAAATGCGAAAGAGCGAAAGAGTAATCCATAGCCCTACTCTGCAAAATTGGCATAAAAAATCACGCCTACCACCTTGTATTGGAAAAGGTTAAGTTTGTCTCCGAATAGCCCTAATTTATCATAATTTCCCATTTGCCTCATCCTTGATTTGCCTGATGCCTTTCCGTCCTCCACTTTCTGCGTTGCTCGTTCTGTTACTGCTTATTGGTTTTTCTGTCTGGACAATTTGGGCCATGCAGCCGCCCGCGCCCCTGCCTGCCAACGCCCCCGAACCTGAGTTTTCGGCCACGCGGGCTTTTGCTCATGTGCGCGAAATTGGGCGCGAACCCCACGCAATGGGGACACAAGCTCATGCCAATGTCCGGTTATATTTGCTTGATCAGTTGCGGGCACTCAAACTGGAGGTTCAGGTGCAGGAAACCACCGTGAGCCACCGGCGGGGTGGAAGTGTGGGTTATGTGTTTAACCTGATTGGGCGGCTCAAGGGCCAACAATCGGGCCAGACTGGAGGGTCCCGGGCTGGATGGCAAAAGGCCGGGCCACAAAAGGCTGTGCTGATGCTGGCTCACTACGATTCGCAACCCAACGCGCGCGGAGCCGCCGACGATGGATCGAGTGTGGCGGCTATTCTGGAAACGGCCCGCGCCCTGCAAAAAGGCCCTGCTTTGCAACACGACGTTATTTTTCTGCTCACCGATGGCGAAGAATACGGGTTGTATGGGGCGCAGGCTTTTGTGCGGCACCCCTGGGCCAAAGACGTTGGTTTTGTGATGAACCTCGAAGCGCGGGGTGTGCGTGGGCCAAGCATGACGTTTGAAATCAGTTCGGAAAACGGCTGGGCGGTGGATGCGCTGGCTCATGCACCCTATCCGCTGGCCTCGTCGCTGATGTATGAGATTTACCGGATTTTGCCCAACAGCACCGATTTTACGGTGTTTCGGGATGCTGGCTACAGCGGTCTAAACTCTGCGTATATCGACGGGTTTGTGCATTACCACAAACTGACCGATTCGCCCCAAAACCTCGACTGGGGCACATTGCAACACCACGGAAGCAATTTGCTGGCCCTCACCCGCTACATTGGCAACCAACCGCTCGACCAAACCAAAGCACCCGACAAGGTTTTTTTCAATACGATAGGCTTTCATTTTGTACAATATCCACTCTCGCTCAACTGGTTTTTTGTGGGATTCCTGACGGTAGCTTTGCTGATAACCTTTGTGTTGGGCATTCAGAAAAAAGTGCTGACGGTGGGACAAAGCCTGGCCGGGGCAGGTTTATTTCTGTTGATGCTCCTGCTGATTCTGGCCCTCTTGTGGCCCATTACGGTGGGAGTGAGGCACCTGATGCCCGCAGCCTTCAACCTGCGCGTGGCCGAAAATAGCCCGTTTTCGTTTGCCTATTATATCAACGGTGTCTACGGCTCCGACCGTTTTCTGATTGCCTACTCTCTGTTGACCGTTGGTGTGTTTGGGTTGTTGACCCGGCTGATTCTGCGCTGGATACGCCCCTTTTCGCTCCTTATGGGGGTTTATCTGCTGCTCTATGTGTTGGTTATGGTGCAGGCATTTCACCTGCCCACCACCACTTTCCAGTTCATGTTTCCCCTGTTGTTCAGCCTATTGGGGACATGGGCAGTTTTGTACTGGAACCTGCATCAACACAAAAGTACCACTGCCCACGACAGCGTTGCGCTTGTGGCGGCTTTGCCCACCTTGCTCTTGATTCCGTTGGTTCGGTTGCTGTTCGTGACGTTCGATCTGCAATTGCCCATTGTGGGGGCTATGTTGCTGTTTGTGATTGCCCTGGGGTTGTTGCTGCCGGTGGGGTTTGGCATTGAGCGGGCTTTGCGCTGGCGCAACAATCCGACCGTGGCCCTGGCAGCCCTGGGATTAGGCCTGCTGACAACCGCCTGGGCCATCCGGGCCGAAGCACCCAGTGCCGAGCAACCCATTCATAGTCAGGTTAGTTACTATCTGAATACCGATACTAAAAAGGCTTATTGGGCATCCACTACGCACACCACCGACCATTGGAACAAACAATTTTTCGGTAAACCCACCATCAGCCCATTCACCGAATTTTACCCCACTAGTCAGGGACAACGGTTGCTTGGCCAACGACAACGGTTGATTAACGAAGCCACTGTATTGCCCATTGAGGCTCCTACTGCCGAGCTTGTGAGCGATAGCAACACAACCACCAGCCGGACCTTACGCCTGAAACTGCGGTCGGTGCGGGGAGCAGCGGGCTTCGAGCTTGGGTTGATTATGAGAGACACCGCCGACTTGCAGGCTATTTTTCTGAACAACGAACCCGTGAAAGGGAAGCCTTCAGTGATGCCAAACGGGCAGGGACAATTAACCCAGGTTATTTGCAACGGCTTGCCTTTAAACAAAGAAATGACGCTCACTGTCAGAACCCGACCGCAAGCGTCACTCCGTTTATTGTTGTACGATCAGTCGATGACCCTCCCCGAATCGCTGGTTAAGATTCCCCGCCCAGCCGACGTGATGTATGAGCAGGGAGCGGGTAGCAATCAGACCATTGTGCGGAAAGAATACCGGTTCTAGGCACCGGGCGTTGCCGGGGTTTCGGAAGCGGGCAGTTCAGGCTTTTTGCCCAACACGTCGTTGATGGCTTTTTCGGCATCGGGGAAGTTATTCCGCAATAGGTCAGCGAGTTGGGTTTTCAGACTGTCGAAGTATTCGGGCGCGTTGTCGAGAGCGGCTTCGGCTTCTGATTTGAACTGGTTTCCCTTTTCTTTGAGGTCGTCCATCATTTTTTCGCCCTCTTCCGTATGAATATATTTGGTGAGAGCAGCCCCGGCAGCGGCACCGAGAATAAACGTAGCGAGATGTTTTGCGTTAACAGCCATAGTTTTACATTAGTTAGTGACTGAGCGAAGGTACGGCCTTTTGGTCCGTTGTGTCAGGGTTTTTTATCGCCGGTCCGAATCAGCCCAAGAGCGGTCTCCAGGTCTTCGTCGCGGTTGTTGGCCAACGCACGGGGAGTTGGCAGCACAGGAAAATCGGGCCGGACACCATAGCCGCTGTCGGGTTGGGCCGAAGCCGAGGTCAGCCGCATCCAGGGAAACTGAACCTGCAATTTTGAGTGGGGGAGCGTGAGCCGTTGCACGGTGCCGCCGTTGCAGCCCGCTTCGGTGCCGCCCGTTTCGCGGCCCACAAAAACGGTGTTGGCGCGCTGTGCTTTCAACGCGGCCGCAAAATTAGCTCCGTTCGAGAACGTGCCACCGTCGATCAACACGTAGACTTTTCCCCGAAACCGATTGGTTTTGGCCAGTGGCAGGTAGCCGGTGATTCGTCCATTCTCGGGGCGGAACGTGAACTGATACAGGCTTCCCTGCCTGATGCCGGGCATAAACGAGGTGCGGTGGCTATCGAGAATGGATTTGTCGAAATAAGGTCGGAATCGGTTCCGATCTGGGTTGGCAACGGAACTTTCCACGCGTTTAATCAACACAAAAGGCGCATCGGCCAGATACCCCAGCAACTGACTGATGATGCGGGCATCGCCACCGTGGTTCTGCCGAATATCGAGGATAAGGTGCTGAATCCGCTTTTTCTCGATTTGCCCGAACGCCTGTTGGTAGAATGTTTCGTCGCCATACTCCAGCGCGTTCACCGTGAGCAGGGCCGTTGCCGAATCGGGCATCAACCGCAAACCCAGATAGGGTTTGGGTTCCCAACGCGACCGGGCTGGTTTCACGGGCATAATCTGCGACCGAGATACCGATGTGTCGGGTAGGCGGGCGGGTGGGGGTGCCATCACGGTGGTGGTGCGAACAGACCCTTTGGCATTTTTTACCTGGAGGGTATAGGTGCCGCGCCAACCGTGCAGAAACGTGCAGACCTCGTTGAGCAGACCATAATTATTGATAAAAAACTGAACCCAGGTCTCGTTGTATCCGTCGCTACTCCACTGTTGCCGGGCTTCCTGAATCAGTTCAGCCGCCGTCACTCCATTGATGTTCAACACCTCGTCGCCCGCTTGCAAACTGGCCTCCGTCGATTGATTTTGTACAATGAAGAGCCGGTTGCCCTCGGCCAGCAGCTTCACCGGCAAGGCCACCGATCGGGGGCGGTCGGGGGCTTGTTTGAAGGCGGTGGAGTGTTCGATCTGGGTATGGCCGCACCGAATCTGGCTGATTACCGGGTAGAGCCGATTCATGAACTCCTGTTCGGTTAGCGGATACGTCAGGCTGGCATAGGCCCGGTCGAACGCCTGGTTCAGCGAATCTTTGGGCGAATAGCGGTAAAGACTGGGGTGAAGCTCCTCCAAAGAAGCCCGGAGCAGGCGAAAATCGGCTCGCAACCCTTCCGTAGCAATAGGCTGATTGGGACGAGAAGATAGGTTGGCCGGTTGAGCAAACGCCCGAATCGTGAGCAGCAGACACAGGAAAAAGTACTTCATGCGTAACGGGGAAAGCCAGAAATGCTAAGGTACGAATGAAGGTTTGGTAATGAAAACGGGGAAGATCCTGAAGACCTTCCCCGTTTGAGCAATCAGATTGACATTACACCAATGATGCGTTCAGCGTCATCGTAATATCGGGCGATAATGCCCGCGAGATGATGCAGTTTTTCTTGGCATCTTCGGCGATCTCCTTAAACTTGGCTTCGTCGATGCCGGGTACGCTACCTTTGATCGTCAGCTCAACAGCGGTAACAGTCAATGTATCGGTGTCCATCGTCAGTACGGCCGTAGTCTCAAGTGAATCAGGGATAAGCCCGGCTCGATCAAGGGCACCTCCTGTTGCCATGGTGAAGCAACCCGCGTGGGCAGCCGCCAGCAATTCTTCGGGGTTGGTACCCGCTTTGCCGTCTTCGCTCTGGAAACGGGTTTTGAATGAGAACGGCGTGTTGTCTAACACACCGCCAAAAGCCGACAAGGAGCCGGTGCCTTCTTTCAGGCTGCCTTTCCAGGTAGCCGATGCTCTGCGTTTAAGCATGGTTTAGTTTTGTATAATGTTGAATTTGGAACTGTTAGTTTAACGGTGAGACGACTTAAATGGTTTTGACAGTCTTTTCTTATCGTGACCGACCCCTCAATTATCCACTGTTCCAAACGAAACCTTGCCCTTAGCATTCTCAAAACCTGGTCCCCCGATAATAAATGACCCATTAGAAAGCCCAACACTACTCCCATTGGTGGTATTGGTGGGTGAATTATCGGTTACTTGTCGCACCTGTGACCAACTCGTACCATTTCTGACAAATACATAGGCTGAGCCTTGGGCGTTGTTCGCTCCGATGGCATCGTTATAGGCTCCCACAATGGCATAATCGCCCGAAATGGCCACACTATACCCAAAAAAATCGCTAGCTGCCCCATCGTTGGCAATTAACCTGGCTTGCTGTGTCCAGCTACTCCCGCTCCTGACAAACACATACGCCGACCCTTGATCGGCATCCGCCCCAATGTCGTCGGAACTCGCCCCCACAATGGCATAATCGCCCGAAATGGCTACGCTAGACCCAAAAAAATCACTGGCCGCCCCGTCGCTGGCGGTGATTTTTTGTTGCTGAGTCCAGGTGCCGCCCCCCCGCACAAACACATAGGCCGAACCTTGACCGCTGTTCGTCCCATTGTCGTCGGAATTCGCCCCCACGATGGCATAATCGCCAGAAATCGCCACGCTACGGCCAAAAAAGTCTTCAGCCGCCCCGTCGCTGGCGGTGAGTTTTTGTTGCTGCGTCCAGCTACTCCCACTCCTGACAAACACATAGGCCGAACCTTGATTGTTGTCCGCCCCAATGTTATCATTAGGGGCTCCCGCAATTGCATAATTGCCCGAAATGGCTACGATGTCCCCAAAAAAATCACTGGCCGCCCCGTCGTTGGCGGTGAGTTTTTGCTGCTGAGTCCAGGTGCCGCCCCCCCGCACAAACACATAGGCCGAACCTTGATCAGGGTTCGCTCCAATGTCATCCCTATAGGCTCCTACAATCGCATAATCGCCCGAAATGGCTACGCTCCAGCCAAAAAAATCATCAACCGCCCCATCGCTGGCGGTGATTTTTTGTTGCTGAATCCAGCTACTGCCCGACCGCACAAACACGTATGCCGACCCTTGACGGGCATTCGCCTCAATGTCATCTCCATAGGCTCCTACAATGGCATAATCGCCCGAAATGGCCACGCTGATGCCAAAATAATCGAGAGCTACTCCGTCGCTGGCGGTTCGGTCAATGGGGGCAAGGTTGTTAGGGCTGGTGGTGGCTAAAGGCAGCCAGTTCTGTCCGTCGTAGAGGTAGAGGGTGCCTTTGTCTAAGTCGAAAACCAGCAGACCAACGGCGGGGCTGGCAATGGCGTTGCGTTGGGCAGTCGAGAGCCGGGGTATGAGAAGCCCCTTATTATTGGCAGGACTCTTTACATCGAGAGCCGCCGAGGGGTGCGGTTGGCCGCCCATGCCAATCTGGGCGTAGGTGGGCCGGACAAGCAGGGCGCAAAGGATCAGAAGGTAAGGAATTGATTTCATGGCTATTGTGTCTAATTGTTGTTGCTTTAATTCTCCACCGTGCCAAACGAGACCTTGCCTTTTTCAGACTCAAAGCCTGATCCCCCAATAATAAACGACCCGTTGGAAATCCCTACGCCAGTCCCGTTTTGGGTGCCTGCCGGGGAGTTGTCAGTAATGTTCCGCACCAATGGCCAGGTACTGCCCGTGCGCCGGAACAGATAGACAGATCCTTGATCGCCATTCGCCCCAATGTTGTCTTTGTAAGCCCCCGCTACTGCGTAATCCCCTGACAAGGACACACTAATGCCAAACTCATCAGCAGACGCTCCATCACTGGCGGTGAGTTTGGCTTGTTGGCTCCAGACAGCCCCAGACCGCACAAACACATAGGCGGAGCCTTGATCGCTATTGACCCCAATATCATCCTGAAAAGCCCCTACCAGGGCGTAATCCCCCGAAATGGCCACGCTATAGCCAAAGTTATCATTTGCCGCCCCGTCGCTGGCGATAAGTTTGGTCTGCTGAGTCCAGGTGCCCCCACCCCGCACAAACACATAGGCCGACCCTTGACCGGCATTCCCTCCAATGGCATCTAATGAAGCGCCCACTACTGCATAATCTCCTGAAATAGCTACACTCTGGCCAAACGTCTCACCAGATGCTCCATCGCTGGCAATAAGTTTAGCCTGTTGAGTCCATGTGTTTCCACTCCGCATAAAAACATAAGCCGACCCTTGATCGTTATTGGCCCCGATGTCATCCCGAAATGCTCCTACCAGTGCGTAATCCCCCGACAGGGCTACGCTAATGCCAAAAAAGTCGGACGTGGTTCCGTCGCTGGCGGTGAGTTTGGCCTGTTGGGTCCAGGTAGTGCCAGACCGCATAAACACATAGGCGGAGCCTTGATTGACGGCCATGTCGTCTAAGTAGGCCCCTACCAGGGCGTAATCACCTGATATGGCTACGCTAAGACCAAAACGATCACTTGTCGCTCCGTCGCTGGCCGTAAGTTTGGCCTGTTGAGTCCATGTGTTTCCACTCCGTACAAACACATAGGCAGAGCCTTGATCGAAATTGACGCCAACATAATCGGCGAAGGCGCCTATTAGTGCGTAATCCCCCGAAATGGCCACGCTGTAGCCAAAGCTATCGCCAGTTTGCCCGTCGCTGGCGAAGCGGTCAATGGGAGCAAGGTTGTTAGCCGAGGTGAAAGCCAAAGGCGACCAATTTTGTCCATCGAACATATAAAACGTGCCTTTGTCGAGGTCATAGACAAACGCGCCGGGTTGGGGATTCACAATGGACTTCCGCTGGGCAGAGGTTAGGCGGGGCGGGTAGAGGGCTTTGTCGTTGGCAGGGCTTTTGAGGTCAAGCACTGCTGAGGAGTGGGGCTGACCGCCCATGCCAATCTGGGCAAACGTGGGCCGGGCAAGCAGAACGCAAAGAAGCAGGAGATAAAGGGTATAGTTCATAAAGCGATAGGTTTGTCATGAGAATATGACAAACCTATCGAAATAGTGAATAACGTGGCTGACTTGTTTCGTAAACGTTAAGGTAACCTTCTTTCAGGCTCTTGGGTGATATATACCTCCTGCAACGGATGCGGATCTGATTTGTCAGTATTCGATTAGCCCAAACGAGACTTTGCCCTGGTTCTGTTGAAAACCGTATCCACCAATAATAAATGAACTGCTGGAAATCCCTACGGCATATCCATTCGACGAACCAGCATATGAGTTGTCGGTAATATACCGTTGCTGCGCCAAGAAGGTGCCATTTCGCCGAAACAGATAAGCGGACCCATCGCCGGGCGCACCCACAATGGCATAATCGCCGACAAGAGCGACACTACTGCCAAAATTATGGTTAGCCGCAACATTACTGCCCGTGATTTTGTCCTGTTGCGTCCAGCTTGCTCCCGACCGTATAAAGAAGTAGGCGGCACCCTGATTGGCGTTGTTGCCATCCACGCGGGGCGCGCCGATCAGGGCGTAACTACCCGAAATCGAAACGCTGTTCCCAAAACCATCACCAGCCGCTCCATCGGTAGCGAGGGGTTTGGCTTGTTGCGTCCAGGTAACGCCCGACCGCAGGAACACATAGGCCGATCCCTGATTGGCATTAGCGCCCACGTCATCTCCGGGAGAGCCAATAAGCGCATAACTGCCGGAGAGTGAGACGCTGTTGCCAAAAAAGTCGTTGGTTGCTCCATCGTTGGCG
Source organism: Cytophagales bacterium (assembly GCA_031411995.1). Classification (GTDB taxonomy): domain Bacteria; phylum Bacteroidota; class Bacteroidia; order Cytophagales; family Spirosomataceae; genus Rudanella. The sequence continues at coordinate 36,621 of JANOCD010000057.1, read as the reverse complement.
ATGAGTTTGGCCTGTTGCGTCCAGGTAACTCCCGACCGTAAAAACACATAGGCTGAACCTTGAAAGGTATTGGCATTCAGATTGTCGTTGGGCATCCCAATCAGGGCATAATCGCCGGAGATTGAAACACTGGTTCCAAAACGGTCATTCGGCATTCCGCCTGCGGCAAGGAGCTTATCCTGTTGGGTCCAGGTATTGCCCGACCGCAGGAATACATAAGCTGACCCCTGATTGACATCGGCCCCAACATCATCGCCCTGTGCACCAATCAGGGCATAATCGCCAGAGAGGGCCACACTGCTGCCAAAATTGTCGTCAGCCAGCCCGTCGCTGGCCGTCAGTGTGGTTAATTCCGTCCAGCTATTCCCAGTCCGCGCAAATACATACACAGCCCCCTGATCGTTGTTGCCCCCAACATCATGGTTAGAAGCCCCAACGAGGGCATAATCGCCCAGAATGGCCACGCTGATGCCAAACTGATCGGCATAAGCTCCGTCGGAGGCAAAGCGGCTAACGGGCATAACGCTCGTTGGGTTTTGCGTAGCCAACGGTAGCCAGGTTTGTCCGTCGAAGATATACAGGGCATTCTGGTCGAGGTCGAAGACAAAGGCCCCAACCTGCGGACTGGGCATTGCCTTCCGTTGGGCCGTTGTCATTCGGGGTAGGTACAGGGCTTTATCGGTGGCTTTGAGGTCGAGCACTGCCGAGGAGTGAGGTTGGCCACCCATGCCAATTTGGGCAAACGCGGGCCGGACAAGGAGGGTGCAAAGAAGCAGGGAAAAGTAGAGTATTGGTTTCATGTTGGATTTGTTTATCAGATGCTTGGTTCCAAGCTATTGAAAATGTCAGCAAGCAAAGAATCGGCTTAGGGAACGGCTCCTGAAATTGGATAAATGCAGTATTATCATCACCTTAGTCGTAGAAATCCTAAACCGGACAACACCCATGCAATCCCTTCTCAATCGCCGACAATTTCTCCAGCAAAGCAGCGCGGCTGCCTTGAGCCTTGCCGTTTTCCCAAGCCTGAAACGGCGCGTGGCACCATCCGATAAATTGCGGGTAGCCCACATCGGCGTAAACGGCATGGGCACCAACCACCTCAACTGGTTCGCCAAACTCCCCGAAGTGGATATTGTGGGCCTCTGCGATGTGGAAGAAACGCATTTGGCCAAAGCATTAGACACGCTCAAAAAGCACGAGCCGTATGCCAACCGACCCGCCGACGCCGTTAAAACCTATGCCGATTTCCGCTACCTCCTCGACCGTAAGGACATCGACGCGATCACCTGCGCCACCCCCGACCATTGGCACGCCCAAATCGCGATCATGGCGTTTCAGGCTGGGAAAGATGTGTACGGCGAAAAACCACTGTCGTACAGCGTGCGCGAAGGGCAACAAATGCTCAAAGCACAGAAACGGTATGACCGGATTTTTCAGCTTGGTACCCAAATCCATGCGGGCGACAACTACCACCGGGTAGTCGAGATCATCAAGGCGGGGGCCATTGGGAATGTGCATACCGTGCGGCTCTGGAAAACCGGGAATCCGCCGGTTCTCGGCCCCGCCAACTACCAAACTCCACCCAGCACGCTGAATTGGGACATGTGGCAGGGACCGGCGCCCGTATCGCTCTACACACCGGAGCGGTGCCATTTCACGTATCGCTATTTTCTGGATTACTCCGGCGGGGTGTTCCAGGATTTCTGGTGTCACATTGCCGATGTGGTCTGGTGGGCCATCAACCCCACGGGCTTGCGAAGCATCCGGGCCAAAGGCGGCCTGCCCGAAGGCATTGGCGATGCCCCCAACTGGATTGATATTGACTATGAATTCGACAACTTGAAACTTCACTGGACAAGTACCCCGCCCAATGTGCCGGGGGCCGAAAAAAGGGGTATTGGAGCCTATTTTGAGGGTGACAAAGGGACATTGCTTTGCGATTATAACTCGCGAGAAATTACCATCAACGGCGTGACGATGACCGATGTGGCCGAAATTCCGATCACGCTCGAACGCTCGCCCGGCCACCAGCAAAACTTTGTGAACGCCGTGAAATCGCGAACGCAACCAGAGTCTAATCTGGCCTACGCTCGACAAATGACTATGCCCATGCACCTCGGCCTTATTGCCTGGCGACTCGGCGAACCGCTGGAATGGAACGCCCGTAAAGAAAAATTCCGGCATAATTCGAAGGCCAACGCCATGCTCAGTCGGGAGTATCGAAAGGGTTGGGATTTGGTGTAAATTTGGCCACTTTATGACAATAGACCTTCGTAGCGATACCGTTACACAACCCACGCCCGCCATGCGCGAGGCTATGTTTTCGGCCCCATTGGGCGACGATGTGTTCGGTGACGACCCGACCGTGAATGCCTTGGAAGCCAAAACCGCCCAACTGTTTGGCATGGAAGCCGCCCTGTTTTGTGCCAGCGGCACGTTGACCAACCAACTGGCGATCAGAACCCACACCCGCCCCGGCGACGAAGTGATTTGCGACCAACTCTCGCATATTTATCTGTATGAAGGCGGGGGGATTATGGCCAATTCGGGCGTATCGGTGGCCCTGTTGCCGGGCGAACGGGGCAAACTCACGCCCGCCCTCATTCGGGATGCCATCAATAATCCCGCCGATCCGCATCGGCCTTTGTCGCGCCTGGTGAGCCTTGAGAACACGATGAACAAGGGCGGAGGTTGCTATTATACCCTGCCCGAAATTGCCGCCATCCGGCAACTTTGCACCGAACAAAACCTACCCCTGCACCTCGACGGAGCGCGGCTGTTCAATGCCCTGATCGAAACCGGTGAAAGCACCGAAGCCCACGGCCAACTGTTCGACTCGATCAGCATTTGCTTGTCGAAGGGATTGGGATGCCCGGTGGGGTCGCTGTTGTTGGGCAAGCGGGATTTCATTGCCCAGGCCCGCCGATACCGGAAACTGATGGGGGGGGGCTGGCGGCAGGCCGGGTTCCTGGCCGCAGCGGGCATCTTCGCCCTCGACCACCACGTGAACCGCCTGAAGCTTGACCACGCCCGCGCCCGCAAAATTGGGGCCATGCTGGCCACCCGGCCCGAAGTACAGGAGATTTATCCCATCGACACAAACATCGTGATTTTCAGGCTCCCCGATACCATTCTGGCCGTTGATTATGTGGCGCAATTAGCCGAAAAAGGCATCCGGGCCGTCACGTTCGGCAAGCATTTAGTACGGTTCGTAACCCACCTCGATTTCACCGACGATCATCTGGACGAACTGGAAACGCAACTAAAATTATAATAACGTCATGCAACGTCGTCATTTTACCCAGTTGTTATCTGCTCCGCTGCTGCTTTCCAATGCCTATGCTTTACCAACTACGGACAACGCCCTATTGCTGCCACCTGACAACGATCGCACTTATTGGCTACAGACGCTGCTAAAGATCGTGGACCCGGTTCTGCTGGCTTTAAACAAAAAGGAGTTGCGGCTTCGAATGCCCGTAGAATCGGCTCCGAAGCAACAGGAAAGTCGCCGAAAAGTAACTCATTTAGAAGCCTTGGGACGCTCGCTGGCGGGTTTGGCTCCCTGGCTCGAACACCCTGCTGATGCTGCCGAACAGATGCAGCAATCGCGCTACCGCGAACTGTCCCGCGCTGCACTGGTGAATGCAGTGGACCTGGCTTCGCCCGATTATATGAACTTCACGCAGGGTGGGCAACCCGTGGTTGATGCGGCTTTCCTGGCCCACGCCCTGCTGCGGGCACCCACGCAGCTCTGGGACAAACTACCAACATCGGCAAAAGAGCAGGTAATACAGGCATTCAAGGCTACCCGCGTTATCAAACCTGGATTTAATAACTGGCTGTTGTTCAGTGCTATCATCGAAGCGGCTTTGCTCCGGTTTACGGGTGAGGCCGATGCAATGCGTATTGACTACGCGCTGCGGCAACATCAGGCGTGGTACAAAGGCGACGGGGCCTATGGGGACGGGCCGGATTTCCACTGGGACTATTACAACAGTTTTGTGATTCAGCCCATGTTGCTCGACATTGCCCGGACGCTGTCCGAAGCAGGCAAAGAGGACAAGGCCGTGACCGCCTATATTGTGGCTCGTGCCAGGCGATACGCTGCTGTACAGGAACGTCTGATTAACCCCGACGGGTCATTCGCTGCGTTCGGGCGGTCACTGGCATACCGATGCGGGGCGTTTCAACTGTTGGGTCAGATGGCGTTACAGCAACAACTCCCTCCCGAACTAAGAGCCGGACAGGTGCGGGCGGCACTCACCGCCGTGGTCCGGCGAACGATGGATGCCCCCGGCACGTTCGACGCGAACGGCTGGCTACAAATCGGACTGTGTGGGCATCAGCCCGGAATTGGCGAAAGCTATATTTCCACGGGTAGTCTGTACCTATGCACGGTGGCTTTCCTGCCCTTGGGCCTGCCCATAGCGGCTGAATTCTGGAGCAGTCCGGCGCAAGACTGGACCTCCAGACAACTATGGTCGGGCGCAGATGTAAAAGCCGATCATGCCTACAAAGACATTTAACGCCCGACAATCTGCTATACAACCAGAAGAGGATGACGAACACCTTTGCCTCAACGCCCGGCCGAATTTGCCTCTTCGGTGAACACCAGGACTACCTCGGCCTTCCTGTGATTGCAGCCGCCATTTCGCGCCGGATGAACATTGAAGCAGGCCGAATTGATTCGGGTGATGCCCCGTCTGAAATCCGCTTGTCGCTGCCCGATGTTAACAGCGAAAAACGCTTTACGATCCCCCAGTTTCCCCTTCCTTATACCAACAAACGCGACTATTTCCGGTCGGCGATGAACGTGCTGCACCGCGATGGGCTTCGGTTTTCGGCGGACATTGAGGGGCGCGTTTGGGGAAACATTCCGATCAATGCCGGTACGTCGAGTTCGTCGGCCCTGCTTGTTACGTGGTTGAACCTCCTGAGTCAGTTGGCCGATGAGCCGCAAACGTATTCGCCCGCGCAGTTGGCTGAGTTTGGTTATGTGGCTGAGGTTCTTGAGTTTGGTGAACCGGGCGGCATGATGGATCACTATTCCACGGCTATTGGTGGCATCATTTATCTGGAATCAACCCCCGCGATTCGTGTGGAATCATTCCCGTTTTCGGGAGCTGATTCGGGCTTGGGTGCCTTTGTACTAGGAGATTCGGGCGAGCCGAAGGATACCATCGGTGTGTTGCGGCACGTGAAATATGGCATGCTCGATGCCATGGCGAAGATGCAGGCGTATGATCCGGCGTTTGCGTTTGAAGCTATGCCCGCCGAAGCCGTAACGGACTACGCACACCTGCTCACCCCCGACGAATTAGCTCTCGTAAAAGGTAACCTCTCTGACCGCGATATGCTCCGGCAAGCCCTGACCATGTTCCGAAGCGGCACCATCGACCACTATTTGCTGGGTCAACTGCTCACAACTCACCAAACTAGTCTTCGGGAAGCCAAGCGCGTATCGACTCCCAAAATCGACCGGATGATCGATGCCGCGTTGCAAGCGGGAGCTCTGGGTGGTAAAATCAACGGGTCGGGTGGGGGAGGGTGTATGTTTGCTTACGCCCCAACCAATACCGATGCAGTGGCCGAAGCTATCCGGCAAGCGGGCGGGAAAGCCTATATTATTACAGTGGCAGAAGGAACAACCATAAGGCGGGAGTAGTTGACTATTTATGCGCATAGATACCCGAAATTTACGGAAAGAGGATTACGCCGACCTGAAAGAGGCCATGATTGAGTCATACAGTGGCATTGGTGGCGATTATTGGAGTAAAAACCTGATCGACAAACTCTTGCAAATTTTCCCCGAAGGACAATTTTGCGTAGAAGTCGATGACAAAGTGGTGGCCTGTGCGCTCGCTATTCGGGTGAGATACGCCGATTTTGGCGATAACCACACTTACAAAGAAATTACGGGCGGTTACACCTTCGATACGCATAATCCCAAAGGTGACTGGTTTTATGGTATCGAAGTGTTTGTGCATCCTGATTATCGCGATCTTCGGCTTGGCCGGCGGCTTTACGATGCTCGCAAAGAACTCTGCGAACAACTGAACCTCAAAGGCATTATGGCCGGAGGGCGGATTCCGAATTACAGCCGCTACGCCGACGAACTGTCTCCGCGCGAGTTTATTGCGAAGGTGAAGCAAAAGGAAGTATACGACCCGACATTGAGTTTTCAGCTCTCCAACGACTTCCACGTCAAAAAGGTGTTGCGTGGGTATTTACCGGGCGACACAGAGTCGAAAGAGTTTGCTACCTTGCTGGAATGGAACAACATCTATTATGTAGATGCAAAGAAAAGACGCTCTCACTCCGACTCTATTATCCGTTTGGGCGTGGTACAGTGGCAGATGCGTCTTTTCCCAACTGTTGAAGCATTCTTCGATCAGGTGGAGTTTTTCGTTGATGTAGTCAGTGATTACAAAGCTGATTTTCTGGTCTTGCCGGAGTTCTTCAATATGCCCCTGATGGCCGAGTTCAAAGGCTTGCCCGAAGCACAGGCCATTCGTAAACTGGCTGAATATACCGACGAAGTACGTGAGCGACTGATCAAGTTTGCCATTTCGTACAACGTGAACATTGTGGGAGGATCTATGCCCCTGGTTGACGACGGAAAATTGTACAATGTGGCTTATCTCTGTCGGCGCGACGGAACGTTTGAAGAGTACCGTAAAGTACATATCACGCCTAATGAGGTGCGGTTTTATGGCATGGTGGGCGGCTACGAAGTGCGGTCTTTCGATACGGACTGCGGCCGTATCGGTATGATGATCTGTTACGACGTGGAATTTCCCGAACTGGGCCGTATGTTGTCTGCGCAGGGTGCACAAATCATGTTTGTCCCCTTCCTTACCGATACGCAAAACGGGTACTACCGGGTTCGGAATTGCGCGCAGGCGCGGGCCATCGAAAACGAGTGTTATGTGGCTATTTCGGGATGTGTGGGCAACCTGCCCAACGTGCCCAACACCGACATTCACTACGCGCAATCGGCGGTATTTACGCCTTCCGATTTCCAGTTTCCTAACAACGCGATCAAAGCCGAAGCCACCACCAATACCGAAATGGTGCTCTTCGCCGACGTTGACCTGTCGCTCCTGAAAGAACTCCACGAATACGGCTCTGTTCAGAACCTGAAAGACCGCCGGACGGATTTATACGAAGTGGTGGTGAAGCGACCATCTAAACGAGGATCCAAAAAAGCCTCCCACGACAATGACCCCGAACATGTAGCCCCGGTACTGGTGGTAACGCCATGATTAACAAAGCAAAAGGCAACTGAGAAGGTGCCTTATAATCAATGCCCTACGTCTTGCGACACCTGCAAGGGTAGATGCTTGTCGGAGTTGAACGTTTCATACTGGTAGGTGACGGTGTCGATGCGTGGCCGGCGGTTATAGCGGAAATTAGATGGTACGAAAAATTGCTTTCTGCTTTCGGCGACGGATTGGCGGGTCGATTTATCCAGGTGAGTTGTATCGACTTCCCGCTTATTTCTCATGTCAGTCGTAAACAGATGTAATTCCTGTACAAGACGATTCTTCGTATCATACTGATAATGAATGGTATCAGCACCAGCAGATTGATAAAAACGACCAAGATGCATAATGTCGAACCAGGCCAGCTTTTGGCGGCCAAGGACATCATGGGCAAACCGTTGAGACTGATAGTAGACCGTATCAAGCATTTGTTCCCTTGACATTTTAATCACATAAAGCACAAAATGTCGGGCCATTTTTCCGTTCTTACTGCGCTCCCAACGATCAATATTGGCGATAGTGCTGGAATCAAGCTCTCTTTTGGGAGCCTGATTCGCAAGCGTATCGTAGGGTATCTTGTAGGTATAGGGAGTTTCGGTTGTATCAGACGAATTGATTATTCCAAACGAGTTTACATGCGCGTTTTTTCCGTGAATCCGCAAACCGCTTTTATCGTATTCGTAGCGATTCTCATTTAAGTAAGCATAACCCGGCTCGTGACTATCGCTGTGATAATACCAGGCACTGAACACTTTCCGGTCGGCTTCGTACCGAAAAAGCCTTTTTTCGTTTGAGTAGCCGTAGGTAAATTCTTCGAGAACTCGATTCTGTTTATCGAGGAACGTGGTTTGCTGTAGTTTGCCATTGAGCCACTTAGTTCGAACCACAGCAATCTGCTCAGGATCTGAAACAACTCGCGGAATGGATCGATCAAGAAATCTATCATTATTACAGCCCATACAACCAAGTAGTAATAGCCCGGATAATGTGAATTTCAATGGCGGAATGAGCTTGACTAATTTCATTTCACTTGGCTTTGTCGCGTTGCCGGATGCTGTATTCATCTTTCGGAAACAGGTCGGTATTGATCTCTTTGCCAACGGGTTGGTTTCCCGTCAGTGGGTGCGTATGCGCCTGATATTTAGCCAGTAAACCCCACAAATCAATTCCTGCCGAGCCATAATGCCCCTGGCTGTACGGCGAGTTCGCCCGTTGCTGAATCGCGCTCCAGTTCACCGTAATGGGCTGATTACTACCGATTAACACCAGATCGTCCACATAAACGATGTACGGGAAAACGCTCTGAAACGTGTTGCGAATGCGAACGGTTGGTGCCCACGTCACGGCGTAACCACCGGGCCGGAGCCGTGCCAGAAGCAACTGGAAATACTCCCGCGAATAAACATTTCCTGAAAAGGCCGAGGTGGGCCGGAGCGCGTCGGCTTCGATGACATCGTACCGGGTCGTGTCATGTTGCAGGGCATAGCGGCCATCCCGAAAAATGAGCCGGAGCCGCTTGTCCGACAACATATTATTTACTGTACTGTCGTCGGCTTCGGCTCCGTAATCAGCCACAATTTGAGCTTGATTGCTCACGATCTCAAAACAATCGATTTGGCCGGTCTCGGCGCGGCCCCCGATGCCATGCACGGTGCCGCCGGAGCCAAGGCCAATCACGGCAACGCGCTCCGGGTGGGGGTGCATCATCACGGGCAAGGCACCCAACAGCGTGTGAACCTCGTCGATGGAGTAGGGGAGGCCACTTTGTCCCAACCCATTCACAAACACCACACCTGAGCGGTGATTGGGCAGGAGTTTGATGGTCGAAACGCCGGATTCGTTTTCGTTGAAGAGCAAGTCTTCGGCTTTGTCAACGCCGTTGAGTCGCTGCCACAGATGCGGATTATCGGGAATGAGCAACAGGGCCAGAATCTGCACCACCGTCAGTACCGAAACGGCCAGTGCATTGAGGTGTTGGCGGGCAAACAGGATGAAACCGTAGCCGATGCCCAGTCCGGCAATGAGTTTGATAAGCGTTGCCGTGCCCAGCACCGGGAACCCGTACCATGTAACCCACCAGGCCCCCACCGCCGACCCAACAATATTTACAAATTGCAACCAGCCCACTTTGCGGCCCACCTCCTCGAACCGATCCTGAATGAGCGATTGCGAGACTGAAAAGCTGAGACCCATCAGAAACGTAGGTACAAACAGAAGAAACAGCGGTATCAGGGCGTAGGTGAATACGGCGAAGCCCGGCGACAGCACCGGCTCGCCACTTTTGAAATACTGCCACAGAAAATCGAGCGCGGACACCCGGCCAATGGCGTTCACAAACACCCCCACCGACAGGGCTGTGTACAGATACAAGCCCACTTGTGCCCACAGAAAGACCCGTTCGCGCCGGTTCGCCGACTGTATCCACTGCCGTTTGCCCAACTGAACACCCAGCAAGGTTCCCAGAGCCATCGACCCTAAATACACGGCCAGTAAAACCGAAAACGTCAGCGAAACCGATTTGATGAGCGTTTCCAACACCCGAAACCAGATCAACTCCAACGAAAGGGCCGCCAAACCAGAGAGAGCATATTGAATGGACCAAACCGTGAGGGTGGGGGTGAAGCGGAGGGGGGCGGAGGACATGGGGCGGGGGGTAGGTGAGGAATGAGTGGTAGAGATTCGCCCTTCACCATTCGCACTTTGCCCTACACTCTTTACCCCTAACCAAGCCGCCCCCACCACGCACAGGCCGTTGAATACCACGCCAACCCAAATGGATGATTCGTAACCCATCTGCCGAACCAGCACAAAACCTGTGACAAAAGCCCCGATAGCCGCGCCCAGCGTGTTCACGAAGTATAAAAAGCTAACGTACCGGGCCTGAGCGGGTCCGTCGCCAAACCGGAACGCCCGCGACAGGGCCGGTAGCGAGAAACCCATCAGAAATGTGGGCAGCAACAGCACCGTGAATACGACTATGTACATGACCACCGGGCTGTCGTTGTCGATAGGGCTGTTTAAGTAGAGGAAATCATACAAAATCCACTTGCTAAGAGCGGCAAAGCCCATAATACCCGCTTCGGCCAGCAGAAAATAGCGCAGGTTTTGGGCTGCCGTAGCCCGGTCTGCAAGGCGACCGCCAACCAGATAGCCTAAGCCCAAGCCCGTCATAAATGCCGACACAATTAGGCTTATACTAACCGTGTCGGAGCCGGTGTAGAATACTAAGAGTCGCTGCCAGATCACCTGATAAAGCAGCGCGGCAAAACCTGACAGAAAAAAGAGGCCGTAAAGCAGTGACAGAAAAGAACTTGACGGGCGGTTAGAATGAGTCATGGCCGCAAGTTATGGAATGATTGACAGCACGGCAAAACAGCGGGGAGGTTTGAGGGTTATGGTTTTATGAATCAGAAATTATCCAACCAAACGGCCCTCGTAACGGGCGCAAACTCAGGCATCGGCGCGGGCGTGGCCAAATCGCTCGGACAGGCCGGTGCCAATGTCGTTATCAACTATGTGAGTCGGCCCGACGATGCAGAGGCTATTGTGAACGAAATTAAGGGCTACGGCGTGGATGCGCTGGCGATTCAGGCTGATGTCTCGAAGGAAGATCAGGTGCAGGCCATGTTCAAACAGGCAGTGGAGCATTTCGGAACAGTCGATATTCTGGTGAACAACGCCGGTTTGCAACGCGATGCCGCTTTTCACGAGATGACCCTCGACCAGTGGAATCTGGTCATTAATGTGAACCTGACGGGGCAGTTTTTATGCGCCCGCGAAGCCATCCGCGAGTTTTTACGCCGGGGGCCGCGCCCGGATGTCTCGAAAGCAACGGGCAAGATCATCTGCATGAGTTCGGTGCATGAGTTGATTCCGTGGGCGGGCCACGTGAACTACGCAGCCTCGAAAGGGGCCATCAAAATGCTCATGCAATCGCTCGCGCAAGAATACGGCGACCGGCAAATTCGGGTGAACAGCATCTGTCCCGGAGCCATCCAAACGCCAATCAATACGAGTGCCTGGAACAGCCCTCAGGCTCTCAATTCGCTGTTGACATTGATTCCCTATAACCGCATCGGTCAACCCGAAGACATTGGTAATCTGGCCGTTTTCCTTTCATCCGACGACTCCGATTACATTACCGGAGCCAGCATTTTCATTGACGGAGGCATGACCGTTTTCGAGGGCTTTGCTACGGGCGGGTGACGAATAAATGTGTATCTTTATTTACCATCAACACACAGGAACCCATGCCTAAGAAACTTTCCTCTCTACCATTGCCCGGTGCCGAACGCAGGCGCGTTCTCGAAAACGCCGAAAAAACCGTTCCGCTCGAAAAGTGGGGGCCATATCTCTCTGACCGTCAGTGGGGAACCGTCCGCGAAGATTACTCAGCCAACGGAGATGCCTGGAATTTTTTCCCGCACGATCATGCCCGCTCACGGGTTTATCGCTGGGGCGAAGATGGTCTGTTGGGCATTTCGGATCGGCGGCAACACGTTTGCTTTGGGTTAGCCCTCTGGAACCACAACGACGGCATCCTGAAAGAGCGGCTTTTTGGTCTCACCAACAACGAGGGTAACCATGGCGAAGACGTGAAAGAGTTGTATTATTACCTCGACAACACGCCTTCGCATTCCTATATGAAGGCCCTCTACAAGTATCCACAGGCCAATTTTCCCTATGGACACCTGTTGATGGAGAATGGTTATCGTTCCCGCAACGACCCCGAATTTGAGATTTTGCATACGGGCGTTTTTGAGGAGGGTCGCTATTTCGACGTGCAGGTTGAGTATGCCAAAAACAACCCTGACGATATTTGTATTCGCATTACTGTTACCAATCACGGCCCCGACGATGCCGAGCTGACACTTTTGCCGCAGCTTTGGTGCCGCAATCGCTGGGCGTTTGAGCCAGACTATGTTAAGCCCGCCATCAACCGCCGACCCGACACACCTACGGCTGGGGTAGCCTACCTGAAACACCCCCGTGTTGGTGATTACTATTTTTATTATGAGCCGACTAATGTGGCTCTGATGACTGATAATGAGACGAATACCAAACGCCTTTTCGGAATCCCAAACGCCACGCCGTTTGTGAAAGATGCCTTCCACGAAGCTGTTGCCGGGCAAAACGATTACCTATGCGAACTGCTTCAGGAAAACCCAAGTGGCACAAAATTTGCCCCGGTTTACAGGTTAACCATTGCGCCGAAAGCCTCGCGGACCATTTGCCTGAGGCTAGCCAAAGTCACGAAGTTAAAGCCATTTGGCAAGGAGTTTCAGCAGGTTTTTATGGATCGAATTCGCGAGGCCAACGAATTTCATCACATCCTGACCCCCACCAATGCCACCCCCGATCAGAAGGGTATTCAGCGGCAGGCGTTGGCTGGTTTGCTTTGGTCGAAACAGTATTACCACTACGACATTCCGCGATGGCTCCACGGCGACCCCGGTCAGCCACCGCCCCCATCGCAACGTGTTTTGGGCCGCAACAGTCACTGGGAACACCTCAACAATGAGGACGTTTTGAGTATGCCCGACAAATGGGAATACCCCTGGTATGCGGCCTGGGATTTGGCATTTCATTGCATCCCGATGGCAATGGTTGACCCCGTTTTCGCCAAGAACCAGCTCATATTGCTCATGCGTGAGTGGTATATGAATCCACAGGGGCAAATGCCCGCTTATGAGTGGAATTTTTCGGATGTGAACCCGCCTGTTCATGCCTGGGCGGCCTTATCGGTCTATCGGATTGAACGGGCCATTTACGGAAACGAAGATGTACAGTTTCTGAAACGGGCCTTCCAGAAACTGCTCATTAACTTCACCTGGTGGGCCAACCGGCACGACCATGAAGAGAACAACGTGTTTAGCGGGGGCTTTTTGGGTTTAGATAATATTGGCGTTATCAACCGGAGTCACCTGCCGCCCGGCACCCTGCTCGAACAGGCCGATGCGACCGCCTGGATGGGAATGTATGCCCTGAACATGATGGACATGGCCCTCGAAATCACGCGCCACGACCCAACGTTTGAAGATGTTGCCACGAAATTCTACGAGCATTTTGTGTTGATTGCCGAGTCGCTCAACGGGGAGCTTTGGGATGATGACGATCAGTTTTTCTACGATCTCATGCACCCCGCGCACGGTTCATCTAAAAAGCTGAAAGTCAGGTCGGTGGTGGGATTGACAGTGTTGTTTGCGGTATCCGTAATCAAATGGGAGCACTGCCAGCCACTATCGGATTTCCTGAAACGGATGAAGTTTTTCCAGAAATACCACAGCGAATTGGGCAAACCTATGCCCGAACAACTCGTGAACGAACGGGGGGATATTTTGCTGTCGCTGATTTCGAAAGAACGCTTAGTGAAGTTGTTGGAAGTGATGCTTGATGAGGCTGAGTTTCTGTCGCCGGGCGGCATCCGCGCCTTATCAAAATACCATGAACAACACCCGTATGGCGTTCAGGTCGATGGCGAATTCCACAGTATCCGCTACGTTCCCGGTGACTCCGACACGGGTATGTTTGGGGGTAACTCCAACTGGCGCGGCCCCGTCTGGATGCCAATCAACTATTTGATAATCAAGTCATTAAAAAAATATCACCAGTTTTTCGGCGACTCGCACAAGGTCGAATATCCCACCGGCTCTGGCAATCACCTGAATCTCGAACAGGTTTCTGATGCCTTGGCTAAACGCATCGTCAGCATTTTTGAGCGCGACGAGACCGGCCACCGACCCGTTCACGGCCCGTTCAGGCCATTCTATGAACGCCCCGAAAATGCCGATCTGCTCCTGTTTTTCGAGTATTTCCACGGTGACACGGCCCAGGGCATCGGAGCCAGCCACCAAACCGGCTGGACAGCAGTCGTGGCTGAATTAGTGAATGATGATGCGTGGGAGTGGGAGTGATTTTTGCGTATTTTAGCAAGGGCATTTTTGCGGGTTATTCAACGCAGTTGACAAAGCTCAATGGCGGTGGCAAACAAAAAAAGGCGAACCAGTTATGGTTCGCCTTTTTTTGTTTACAAGCAACGGTTTTAACTCCCTGCTGTTACTTCGATTTCTTCCCCGGTTTTGGTCAGGAATTTGAATTCCATGATACCGAGTGAGCTGTCTTTGACGAGTTTCTAGAAATTGCCAAGTTGCTGGGAACGGTCATTTCGGGGTAACGACGGGAAATGCCTGATTATTTATACTTATTTCTTGAAAAATTCTGGTTACTTACTTCTATCACAAACTGTTAACTATCAGTTACTTACCCCCCCCCCATTTGTACCAATAATAAGATTATTTTTGACTTTCTTTGTTTTTGTGATTACATTTCGAGGGGTCAGAACGACTAAGGTAAAAGCGGTATGTCCCACAAAACCGCTAAATACACCCATCACCATGAACCTGACTGCCTTGTGTCCCCGTCGTACTACCTTATTAACCGTTTTAGCCAATATCGAATCAGCGGGTTTAGCCGTCCGGCAAGGCTACACCCAACCCGACTTGTTTCTGGAGAAGCTGACCGCCGAACAACCCCACTATGCCCTCCTGACCAGCGAAAGTTTGAGCAGCCTGCATCTGTTGGAGCAAATGAAAAGGGCCGCCCCCAACTGCCAGCTTATTCTTTGTTTGCTGCCCGATGCCGTGGCAACCATCGGCGGGCTTTGGCCTATGTTAGATACGCTCGACTTTGATGTTTTATGCTCCTTCGATGAGCTACCGATTTGCTTGACGACCCTGAAAGCGGGGCATCATTACACGACCTCTCTGTTGGCCACAAGCCCGGTTTACCAGAAAAAAGAAACCCTGTCGGGGTTTAATAAACTGACTTCTGCCGAACGGGGCATAATGGCGCTGATGCTAAAGGGTATGAATGGTAAGGATATTGCTGATGTGCAGTGCATAAGCCCTCATACGCTTAGAAACGAAAAAGCGAGCATATCGCAAAAGTTGGGAGTTTCGGGTGGGCCGGGTTCGCTGATTAGTTTTGTCTTGATAAATGCCGAGAAAATCAAGCGGTTATTGGCGGAATAGTACACGTGTACTATCCAAATTTAGTACAGGTATCTACCTGAAAATGGTACAGTTATATCATGTTTAGGAGGTTTTGAGTGGCAACCTTTGCATTGTTCAATCGAACAAGGGCGAACGCCGAAAAGCCTGAAAAGAGAGTAGGCTCGATCATTCCATCAAAGATTTTGTACAATGAACGAAAGGTTAAAAAAGGCATTCTTCGGAATGTCGATAATCACTCTGTTGATCTCATGCTCAGAAGTTAGTGTTCTAAAAGATACTAATCTACTGAGTAGGAATCCCGCTGGCAGTGCTCGAATTTCCGAAGAGGAGGGTCAAGCCATGAGAAAGGATTTCGGACTGGCCTTAGCAAAGGCGATGAACGAAAGCAAAGCTCTTCGTCTTCTGTTAAAAAAGAAGGCTCTTGAAATGATTGATGAAGATTACGATGTACTTTTCGCATTAATCAGGGATGAGGAATTAGAAAGCAAAACTACAGTTGCGGATCTGATCACAAAACATCTGAAGAACAAAGCAAGGTTGCATGAAATAGAAAAAGAGTTGCCAACCTTGACAATCTTTGTCCCTACTTTGCCTAAAGGATCGTTCTCAGCACAATCTTGGGACACAGAAAATACGGTTCCTTTAGTTGGCATTAAGTCTATAAAAACAGACGATGTCCCTATTGTGGATGCAAACGGCGTTGAAGCAGTACTCCCGGCTAAATACGCACCGGGCTTCCCAATAGTGGTGGTTAAGAATTCATTGCGGATACTGGACGATTCACACCCTGGTTTTGGTAAGTTGAAATCCAAAACAAAGTTTTTGGCAAGCACGGGTAAATCGTACAAGTTTATTGACGATAATTTCGATAGAAATTTGAATTTGAATAAGAAAAAAGGTGCAAGATATTACGATGGATCTGAACTGGAAGGCAAGATCAAAAGTGCCTATGAAATTTTCCCGAACAGTGATGGATGGCAGCGCGACCACGTATACTATGATCTGACCAATAATACTACACGGGGTACATTCAAATACCAATTCAAAGAAGCCCTGACTATGATCAGAATGTCGGATTCAAACCCAATGGGGGCCTTTCAGGCAATTAGTGATGCTACAGATGGGAGCGACCCCACTTTTCAATCCTCAAGCAGTGGTGCTCAAAGTACATTTTGGACAAGCTCATCTTTTACGTTTAGAATACACGTGTTTTACAGCGCAAAGAGCCAATCCTTAGGCACTGAATTTACAACGCCATTTCCTGTGATGGCCTCGGATTTATTCGATGTTCAGTACGAAACATTAACTTTTCCTGGCTTTTGGCCTTGGCAGAGGAGATATGTTTATCTCCCTACTGGTGTAACCAGTAAAAATGTTAATTTGAGACAAGAGCTATTCAATTGGGACATAGGAGCCTTTACCTCGTCTATATTGGTTAAATTGGAAGAGGTTGATACCCAGACTAATATAGAACGTACGGTTTCACTGCAAGCAAAACAAGCCTTTAATTTTGGGCTGGATGGAGGAGAATTTAATAAGACAGGTTTAAAATTCGGAATTAGTGGTGAAAGTGCCCAACTATTTAGCGCAAAAATGACCTATCAAGAAGGTTCAGATGAGTTGGAGGCAGCAATCATTAATTTTGGAGATGCCATACTCATAGGTAAAGTAGTTTTGCCTATGAGTACTCTCTACGAAGCGAGAGAATATAATTTAGGTTTTTGCAATGTTATCATCAGACCAGTGCAAGTACAGCCATAACAAGGAAAGTATACATATCTCAAAAGATATGTACACTTTCCTTGTTTTAAAGTCTTTTTCACCATGGAACGCATTTTACACCTCTTTGCCATCAGCATAATGCTGTTATCCTGTAACTCATCCTCAGTTGATCCAGTTGATGAGGTTAAGTTGTTCATAGATAATCATCCAGAATCAACTTTACCACAAGCTGTTGCCAGTCAAACTTGTGATAATATATATGTAGTTAGTATAGATTTCAAAAATACATTAATGGTGTATTCTTTAGAAATTAATCTATTGAAAAGTGGCAGAATTGTGAATGTAACGATTAATTATAAAGACGGGCGACGTTTTGAAACGCAAGCATTTGATGCTTCGAGGTACATCACTATCAGTAATTTTATATACAATGAACAAGCCAATATAGTCTCTTTAGACCTGAGAGGTCAGTTATTTACACCACAATCCACCAAGTTTATAGAAATAAATGGCTCATTTAGAAACTTGCCGATAAAATCAGATGTGTGTGGTCGCCCGAATAACAAGTTAAAGGGCTTAATTCAAGGGCCATCAAAAAGCTATAATGTGGAGACCACAAATTCATCAACTGCTTTAGAGTGGCCTTTATCTACGCAGGGGCCAACAACCTATTTTCAGAATTTTTACTTAACAGATTATTTCAAAGTAGTTTTTCGAGCAAATGCACCGTTCAAGAAAATACCTCCGGGTGTCTATAAAATTAGTTCAAGTTCGTTATACCCATTTGACGTAAGTTTTCAGGAATACATTGGTTTGTCTAAATTAGAGAATTTCAACCGCTATGAAGCAAACGAATGGAGAGATTTTAGCGTCGAAGGTACAGTGACGATCAGTGAGCAATATATCCTAAAGGATGATTCATTCACTGCGGGCACAATCAATTTCAAAGCAGTCAATAAGCAGGAAAATATCACCTACGAATTTAACAATGGAGTATTCAGTTTTGTCAATTACTAATAAACGGAGGGAAATTTGAACACAACCCTATTACTCAAAAAAAGGCGAACCATCACTGGTTCGCCTTTTTTTTGATTGGCAGGAACGTTAACTCCCCGCCGTTACTTCGATTTCCTCCCCGGTTTTGGTCAGAAATTTAAATTCCATAATACCGAGCGAACTGTCTTTTATCAATTTCACCCAGGTTTTGTATTTCATGTACCACTGCCATTGCCGCGAGAACATACCCTTGCTGAAGTAAGCGTGCAGAAATGGGTGCAGCATAACGCTGATACCCCGTTCGTTTTGCTTGGTCAGAATATAGTCGAGGTTGTTCTCGATCACATCTGTTACCAACACACTCGCCTGAATCGTGCCCGTTCCGTTGCAGGTGGGGCAGGTTTCGCGGGTAGCCACGTTCATTTCGGGGCGTACCCGCTGCCGGGTAATCTGCATCAGACCAAACTTGGTCAGGGGCAAAATCGTGTATTTCGACCGATCAGGGTGCATTTCATTGCGCATCTGATCGTAGAGCAATTTCTTGTTTTCGGCTCGCTTCATGTCAATGAAGTCCACCACAATAATGCCGCCCATGTCGCGCAGGCGCAGTTGACGGGCAATTTCTTTGGCGGCTTCGCGGTTCACGCTCACGGCCGTTGCTTCCTGATCCTCTTCGGAATTGGACTTGTTACCGCTGTTCACGTCGATCACGTGCAGGGCTTCGGTGTGTTCAATGATGAGGTATCCCCCACCCGGCAAACTTACCGACCGTCCAAAGAGTGACTTGAGCTGTTTTTCAAGCCCCAAAGCTTCAAAAACTTTGTTTTTCCCGATATGGAGCTTAACAATTTTCTCCTTTTCGGGGGCAATCGTGTGAATAAAGTGCTTAATATCGTCAAAGGCTTCCCGCGTGTCCACCGTAATGCTGTCGAACGATTCGTTCAGCATGTCGCGCAAAATAGACGAGGCCCGGTTCATTTCGCCCAACACCCGATCACGGGGTTTGGCATCGCGGAGGGCCTTCATCGCCGTATCCCATTTTTCGAGAGACGTTTGCAGGTCGCGGTCTAACTCTTCTACCTCCCGCCCGGCGGCTACCGTCCGAACAATCACACCGAAGTTTTGGGGCTTCAGCGACGACATGAGCCGGAGCAGACGATTCCGCTCGGCCCGGTCAGTGATTTTTTTAGACAGGTTAACCCCGTTAGAAAATGGAACCAGTACTAAATAGCGGCCCGCGATTGAAATATCGCACGACAACCGGGGTCCTTTTGTGGAAATAGGTTCTTTGACAATTTGCACCAAAATCGGCGCACCCTTGGTTAATACCTTCTCGATTTTACCGATTTTTTCGATCTCCGGCTCCAGCTTAAAGCCATTGAGCCGGCCGGTATCAACGCGCTTGGCGATAACATCCTTAGTAAGTTTGAGGAACGACGTAATATTCGGCCCCAAATCCTGATAATGCAGAAAACCGTCTTTTTCGTGCCCCACATCCACAAATGCGGCATTGAGGCCCGACGATAATTTCTTTACTGTTCCTAAGTACAGGTCGCCAACCGTAAAACTGCTGTCGGACTCTTCGGTGTGATATTCGAGTAACCTCTTGTCCTGCAAGAGGGCAATCCGATCACCTTTCTGAGTCGAACTGATAACTAATTCATTACTCACCAGATGAAGACACGGTTAGAGATGGCGTATGTAGATAAAAAAGAAGCCGCGTTCGTAATGACGGGCCTCTTTACAGTGAACAGTAAACAGTCCCGGCGGGGAACCGCAACAGTTTGCCACAGTTGATTTCACTGTTCGCTGCTGCGGTTCCCCGCCGGGGCTGTTCACTGTACCCTACTTCTTCTTGTGCCGATTCTTCCGGAGACGCTTCTTCCGTTTGTGAGTAGCGATTTTATGGCGTTTTCTTTTCTTACCGCAAGGCATAGTAAACGTGTTTTGATGATTAAATAATTTGTCGGCTGACCACCCGGACAACCCTTATTTATGTTTCAGGTTTCTGGTTTCAAGTTAAACTCAAACGAAACGGCGAAGCCAATGAAACTTGAAACGTTAAACTCACTTCAGCCGCTCTTCCAGCTCCTTCACGGCAGCCAGAATTTGCGGATCTTTTTCTGTGGCTTTCACCTCAGTAAGCACTTTCCGAGCTTCGGCTTTCTCCCCTTTTTCCACCAAACTCACCCCCAGATAGAAGCGGGCTTTGCGGCTGTTGGGGTTGACGGCCAAAATTTGCCGGAATCGCTCAATGGCCCGATCATATTGATTGGAACGCATTGAAAGCAGGCCCAGATTAAACAGCGCAACCTCATTAGTGGGGTCTTGCTGCAACACCTCACGCAGCAGCATAATGCCCTGCATAGGGGTTTGCGTGCTGACATAAGTCATTGCCATGTTAGCCTTGGCCAACAACAGATTTGGGTTTTTATCGAGAGCTTTCTGGTAGAAATCCCGCGTCTTTTGACCCAGGTCAGTCGATTTCCTGTCATCGACAGCAAATCCGTAGGCTTCAAAATACAAATCACCTGCCCGCAGCATATTTGCTTCGGTAGGCTGATTATCAGCCAGTTGCCCCGCATAAAAAGCAGCACTGTCGAACCGGCTCACCGACCGAAAAAAGTCAATAAGAGGTCCGGCAGTTTTGCCTTTTTCGGTTTCTCCGGCTCTAACAAAAGCAGACAGCAAGGCCGACCGTTTTTGTTCCTGTTCAACCGTTAATGGGGCATTATGCTCCATTTCGGTAGGCGTTTCCTGTCGTGTTTCGTTCGGCTTCGTAGTCGTTCGGCCACCTGATGCCTGGCTACTTAACTTTTTATCGGCATTCTGAACAACGCCTTTGGGCAGGCTATATAAGCCAACCGTTAGCAAAGCTGAAACACCGATAACAAGCAGGATTGATTTGTTCATGGCTGGAAAGAGGTCGTTTCCATCAAAAACATTTCATCCGGCGGATTAATTCGTCCGCCGGATGAAACGGTGCAGTTGATCTTACTCAACCGTGGCGTTTTTCACGCTTGATTTGACTTGTTCGACAAATACTTTAGCCGGCTTGAAGCTGGGGATAAAGTGTTCTTCGATTACCATGGCCGTATTTTTGGAAATATTCCGGGCGACCTTTTGCGCTCTCTTCTTATTGATGAAGCTGCCAAACCCTCTCACATAAATCGGCTCCTCTTTAGCTAATGAGTCTTTTACTACAGAGAAAAATGTCTCCAGAGTATAAGTTACTTCTGCCTTGTCGATTCCGGTTTTATCGGAGATTTCTGAGATTACGTCTGCTTTCGTCACGACTGATTAAAACTTTAACGGTTACTATGTTGTTTGAAAAATTCAGGTGTCAAAAATGGGAGTACAAAGGTAGCCTTTTCCTTCCAAAATCAAAAAGTATGCTTTACTGTTTTTCCACCTAACGCCTTATTGCTCTTATTATTTTGTCCTCACTATCAGACTTTAACCTCGCGGAGGAATCCAATTTTGCACAAACCCTTGTCGGTTGGTATGAGCATCACAAGCGAAATCTGCCCTGGCGGTACACTCACGACCCATATCGTATTTGGCTCTCCGAAGTGATCCTCCAACAGACCCGTGTTGCCCAGGGACTCCCCTACTATGAACGCTTTGTAGAGGCTTATCCGACGGTAACGGATATGGCTCAGGCCGATGAACGCGACCTGCTCCGGCTCTGGCAGGGTTTGGGGTATTATTCACGCGCCCGCAACCTGCATCAAACCGCCAAGGTAGTGGCTACAAATTTAAAAGGAGTTTTCCCTAATTCCTATCATAACTTATTGAAATTGAAGGGTATTGGGGTCTACACAGCCGCAGCTATTGCGTCGTTTGCCTTTGGCGAACGAGTGCCGGTGGTGGATGGAAACGTGTATCGGGTGCTGGCGCGGGTGTTCGGAATTGATCAGGATATTACCACCACTACGGCAAAAAAAACGTTTTCTGCTGTGGCTCTCCGGCTCATTCAGCATGCCCCCAATCCGGCTACGTATAATCAGGCAATTATGGAATTTGGTGCCATTCAATGTACACCTGTTTCGCCCGATTGTATGCTTTGCCCGTTGCAACAACAGTGCGTGGCCTATCAGACCGGACGGCAGCAATCGTTGCCTGTGAAAGCAAAGAAAGCAGCCGTGCGAGAGCGTTATTTTTATTATTTTGTTTTTCGTAATCGGGGGCGGTTTGCTCTCCGGGAACGCACGGCCCGCGATGTCTGGCAACAGTTATATGACTTTGCCCTAATCGAACCCGCCCGGCAGCCCGGTGGCGAGCCAACATCGATGTTACGGGACCTTGGCCTCACTGGCGAACTCGAAAACTGGGTGTTACGCGGAATTCAGACAGTGGCTCCGGTGCCTGCCACTCAATTGCTTTCGCATCAGCGAATCAAGGCTTTATTCTATGAATTCGACATTCCCGACGGAATAGCAGGAACATTGCCCGATGGATTGATGTGGTATTCTACTGACGAGGTATTGGCTCTACCCAAGCCGGTTCTGATCGTAAATTATTTGGCCGGTCGTTTGGATAAGTAAGCCAGAATCAGTAACTTTAGTATTCTAAACCCAGAGTTCATTTCATTCGTTTTAAAACCAAAACCAAAAATGGCAAGTCTGAATAAAGTCACTTTGATTGGCAATTTAGGGGCAGATCCCGATGTCCGTTACTTAGATGGAGGAAACGTAGTAGCTCAGTTTAATGTAGCTACAACTGAAAAGTTCACAAACCGTAATGGCGAAAAGGTTGAGCAAACAGAGTGGTTCCGGGTTGAATTGTGGAATGAGCAGGCCAAAATCGCTGAGAAATACCTGAAAAAAGGCAACCCTGTTTACATTGAAGGTCGCCTGCGCACAGAAACCTGGACGGATAAAGAAGGTAAAGAGCGTTTTTCGCTTCGTGTTCGGGCCAACACCATGCAACTGTTAGGCTCTCCCGGCGACCGCGATGGTAATGATGGTGCTAGCTACGAAGCCCCTCCGCGTCAGCAGGCGGCTGCTGCAACAGCCGACCGTCCGCAGCAACAGGCACAACCACAGCGTCAGGCTTCTGCCGCACCTGCGCCTGCTGCTCCCCCTAAACAACAGGCGCGCCGGGAGCCTGAACCAACGCCTTTTGAGGGCAACAGTGGTGACGATGATCTACCCTTCTAACCCACTCCCCTTTTGTTGGACCAAATCTGATCTGAATGGACCTTAGTGATCCTCTTCCTCGACAGGTGTTCCCGACGGACGACGTTTGGGGCACCTATTTTACTTCATTCGGCCCTGTTGCCGCTTTGGTGCTTCTGTTAGTTACACTGGCCTCGCTCGTTTCAGCCACAGAAGTTGCTTTTTTCACGCTCTCGCCCGACGACCGTACCACCTGCCGCGATAGCAACTCCTCTGCCGACCAGCGCATCATGTCGCTGCTCGACCGCCCCCGACGGTTGTTGGCATCACTGGTCATTTTCAATAATCTGCTCAACATTGCCATTGTGGTAATGGTCACCTATCTATCCTGGGAGTTGTCGCAACTAGCTCATTCGTCGGCCATTGTACTTTCGGGAACAACGCTGGCCCTCACGCTGGTGATTGTGTTGTTTGGCGAGATTATTCCCAAAGTTTTTGCCAGTCAAAATAGCCTGAAAGTCGCTCGTCAGACAACGCCACTCGCCCGGTTTGCGTTGCTCATTTTTCGTCCATTGTCCTCCTTACTGGTTAATTTGAGCAATCAGTTAGACAAACGCATTCCGAAACGGGGGTATAAACTCTCGGTTGAAGAATTGAATCAGGCTGTGGAGTTAACCGGAGCCGAAACAACCGTTGAAGAGCGCGAAATTCTGAAAGGGATCGTGAATTTCAGCAACTTAACGGCCCGGCAGGTCATGAAATCGCGGGTTAATATCACGGCCTTTGAAGACGATCTGACATTCACGGAGTTAATGAGCCGCATTAATGCATCGGGGTTTTCGCGGGTGCCGGTTTATAAAGAGACAATTGACCAGATTGAAGGGATTCTATACATAAAAGATCTGCTTCCTCACTTGCATAGCGACGACTCGTTTGCCTGGCAGACGCTGCTCCGGCCCGCGTTTTTTATCCCCGAAACCAAAAAAGTGGACGATCTGATGCAGGATTTCCAGCGTCGGCGGGTTCACATGGCTATTGTGGTCGATGAATATGGCGGCACACGGGGACTAGTGACGCTGGAAGATATTATTGAAGAAATTTTTGGCGATATTAACGATGAATTTGACGACGAAACGCCGACCGGATTCCGGCGCGTCGACGAACATACGGTTATTGCAGAAGGCAAACTACCCCTGACCGATGTGTGCCGGGCACTCGATGTGGATGCCACCACGTTCGATGACGTTCGGGGAGACAGCGAATCGCTGGGAGGGTTGTTGCTTGAATTGTTTAGCCACCTGCCTGCATCAGGTGAAGAGGTTCAGTATGGTCAGTTTCTTTTCCATGTTCTGTCGGCAGACAACAAACGAATTAATGAAGTGAGAATAGTAATGAATGATGCTCAATGAATTGCACAGGCATAAAAAAAATATTTCACTGTCCACCTCTCATCATCATCCTTGTTATCTGTAGTTTTGACTTCTAACTAAAAGCGTATTTTCCCATGAGTAGCCTGACAAGCCGCCTGAAATCTGCTGTGAAGCGGGTACTTCAGCCCCAACCCAAACCTTTAAAAGAGTTTGATTATAAAACTCTGCCCTGGATCGATAAGAAAGATGCTGATATAAAGGGTTTTGTAAGCCATTATGCCCGCAACAAAAATCTGTCTTACGATCTGGCAGAGAAGCTCCAGTTTTGGCGGAAGAACGGCTATGTTATTTTGGAACAGGCCATTGCCCCGGAGTGGCTCGATCAGCTTTGGAGCGAAGTAGAAGAGCTATTCGAACACAACGAAAAGTATCAAATCAAAGTGCAGGTCGACTTGCCGGAGTATGCAGGCCGGGCGGTTCAGGAAGCGCGTGCCTTGCCCAAAGAGGTACTGAATGGGAAGCATATCAAGATCATGGACTTCCACAACAGTTCGGTGATTGCCAAGAAGATCATGCTGCACAACAACATTGTGAGTTTCCTGGAAGCGGTGTTTGGTGAGCGGGTTGTGTCTATGCAAAGCCTGTTATTCAAATGGGGCAGTCAACAGGCGACTCACCAGGATTTTGCGTATGTGGTATCGGAAAACCCAAGCCATTTGGCCGCTTCGTGGATTCCTCTGGAAGATGTTCACATTGATTCGGGGCCGCTTTTTTATTATCCCGGTTCGCACACAAACAAGAAATTTGATTTCGGCAATGGAATGTTCTTCAACCATGAGTCGGAACACGACCCCAACGATTTCGCCAAATATATTGAAGCAAACTGTGAGCGACTCGGCCAAAAGCGGGAGACCCTGCTTATTAAAAAAGGGGATTTGCTGATCTGGCATGCGGCTCTGGCCCACGGGGGCGATGCTATTCGGAATGAAGCCTTAACCCGCAAGTCGTTTGTGAGCCATTATTCCTCGATCAATGCCTATCGTCATCACCGGCAGGCACCCCATGACGAGCCAATTCGCCAGACCATCAATGGAGCCGATTTATTTATACATCCTAAACTTCAGGATCACGAGGACATTTTCAAGGGCGGTGAAAACATGTGATTAAACCCACAGTCCTTTGCCGTCGTTATACTGTCGGCCAATTTGCTGAATATCAGCAAGTGTGTAGGTTATAATGCCTTTGGCGCGCAAGCACTGAAGGCATTTTTTTTCGGATAACGACAGGCGACCGTCAACTAGCGTTGCAAAAATAATGAGCCGTTCAAGACCCATCCGAACTTCGGCAGAAAGAGCCGGTGAATCACTCAGGGTTTGATTATCAGGTGCATCCAACTGAATATCGAAACGATGTTCAATGGCTTCGGCCAGCAAATAATGAGCATAATTATAGTGCCGTTTCTGAATACCAACACACGACAAAACCGCTGGAACCAATTTCCGGAACTGGTCGTGCTTACCCCATTCTTCGTATAATTCATCCACAAAACTATGGATGGTTAGCGGGGCCATAACCCGTATCTGTGCCTCACGCAGAATCCGAAACGAAGCAAAAACATTCCAAAACGCAAACACAGGCATACTGATCATACTGGCCACCTGCCGAAGGAAAATACTACCGATCAGCTGGATGAATAGGACTTGGATGGCACTGAAAATCAGCATGGCTTTTCCCATATTGATCCAGAAAAACGAGGGTAGTCCCCAACCGGGCCGGCCAAAGTGCGTGTCGGCTTGAGCAGCAAACAAACTGGTATAGGGTGCATTGAAAGCCGCTTTTGCAATGATCCGCAAGTGTTGGTCATATTGAGCATCGTGGGCACGGGGAAACTGGCAAATGGCCATGATCGTGCGAATAGCATTAAGGTTGACATACATGAGTACATGCACTTCTATGTAAATCAACAACACGCCATACAGGATCGAGATAACGGGTAACGCATACCCGATTCCTTTGATAGTCAGTATGAAATCTTTGAAAAAGGCGGGCCAAAAGTAATGCGGTAAAAAATATAACAACACAACGACAACACCCAGTCCAGCTGCTAACGCCAGTGTTCGCCAGCGTACCCGGCGTATAACCCAGGCCTCAACTTCATTCAACACATAGGGTTCATCGGCTGGGTGCGGGGCATCCAACGCCCTACGAAGGTAACGCATGGTGAGGTGGCTGAGAGGACCCGACGAATCGTTGGGTGGCAGGTTAGACATAGTTATCCATTAGTGGTGGTGTCATACTACCAACCATCGCTACAAGCTACTTGTTATGGAACAACCGGCATAGTTTGTGATCGGCTTGTGCTTACAAGTTTGTCAGTTATCGCAACCGACTACCAATTCGGTCAAAATTGCTACATTTGCCTACTACACTCTTTTCAAGAATAAAACCGGGGTTTAAACCTGAGTACAACTATGACATCGGACGTAATGCAGATTGAATTTCGGCAGACAGAGCACTCCCGAATTCAGGAAGTCGACTTCAATAACTTGCCTTTTGGCAAGCATTTTTCCGACCACATGTTTGTGGCCGATTTTGTGGACGGGCAGTGGCAAAACCAGCAGGTCGTACCATTCGATAATTTCACCCTCAGTCCGGCATTGTCGTCACTTCATTATGGCCAGTCGATTTTTGAAGGCATGAAAGCTTACAAGAATGACGCGGGTGAAGTTCTGATGTTCAGACCTTTAGACAATTTTGCGCGGATGAATGAGTCGGCCCGGCGCATGTGCATGGCTACTCTCTCTGAAGACGTATTTATGGGTGGTCTGGAAGCTCTGCTCCGCCTTGATGCCGATTGGGTGCCAACAGCTCCCGGCAGCTCGCTCTATATTCGCCCCTATATGTTTGCCACTGACGTTTTTCTGGGCGTAGCTCCATCGAAAACCTATCGGTTCTGCATTTTCACTTGTCCGGTTGGAACGTATTATACCAAACCGCCGAAAGTGAAAGTAGAAACGGAATATATCCGTGCTGCTGAAGGGGGCGTGGGGTATGCCAAATGCGCCGGGAATTATGCCGGTTCCATGTATCCAACCATGTTGGCCCAACAAGCTGGTTATGACCAACTTCTGTGGACGGATGCGAAAGAACACAAGTATTTTGAAGAGTCGGGAACGATGAACGTGATGTTTGTGATCGATGGGAAACTGGTAACGCCTGCTTTGTCGGATACCACGTTGAAAGGCATCACCCGCGACAGTATTCTGCAAATTGCCCGGAGTATGAATATCGAGATTGAAGAACGTCAGGTTTCGGTTGAGGAAGTTATTGGCGGCATCGAATCGGGCCGGTTGACGGAGGCTTTCGGAGCTGGTACTGCCGTGGTGGTTTCGCCGTTTTCGGTGATTGGCTACCAGGGAAAAGACTACATGCTGGCCGAAAATCCTCCCGGCAAATCAATAGCCATTCGCATTAAAAACTACATGACCGACATTCGCACCGGCAAAGCCGACGATGTGTTTGGGTGGGTGTATAAGGTATAAAAGGAGGAACGAAAAAAAGGGAAGAAGGGGAGGCTGGCGCACGATTTGTTTTGCGTCAGCTTCCCCTTCTTCCCTTTTTCTCCCTTTCAGTGTCTATGGTTTCTTCGCCCAATAGTACCCCCCACTGTTTGAGGTTATCGGTGCGGTCGAAAATAACCTTCAGCACCGCCATAATCGGTAAGGCCAGAAACATACCGACAATACCGGCAATCAAGCCGCCCACAATCACGCCCACAATTGTAGCCAGCGAATTGATGCTCACTTTGGAACCAACAATTCGTGGCATCAGAATATTGTTGTCCAGCAACTGAGCAGCCGTAATAACAATCAAGACGGTCAGGATCGGGCCGAGGTTAGGCGAAGAGGCTAAGGTAATCAGTACGCCAAGAATGTTACCAATTAATGCACCCACGTACGGGATCAGGTTCAAGAAGGCAAACATCAGCCCGATCAGCAGGGCGTGTTCAATGCCGAACAACATCAGTCCCCCCCCCACCAGCACGGTCATGTAGGTGATCTGAATGAGCAGGCCGACAATGTAATCCTTAACAATCGACTGAATTTCGGTCAGGGCTTCGCGCACCCGCCCGTGTTGCTGCGGCCGAAACCACATGAACACAAAGCGTAAAAGCAGATTCTTGTAAAGCAACAGTAGGAAGATATAGAGGGGAGTGAGGGTCAAAAAGGCGACAGCCGATGTAACCGACCCAAGTGCCCCATTCAGTACCTGCCCCGTGTAGGTCAGTAGTTTACGACTTTGTTCGTTAATGAATTTGAGTTGTTGATCGACTGAGTAATTCGTTTGGGTCGTTATCCAGTCGCTGAGGCTCGACAAGTGTTTTGTCACATTTTGCCGAATGGTAGGCAGATCGTCCAGCAGAGAACTGATTTGCGACGAAAAAAACCAGACCACCATCCCCGTAATCACGATCAGTACCAGCAGACACAGGGTAATGGCCAGGCCACCCGGTAGCCGTTTACCTACGAGAAAGCGATAGACTGGCAGCAACACTAGACTAATGATGAAGGCCATCAACAGAGGGGCCAGCGTTTCCTGACCCAGCACTAACAGCCAGCCCAGCACAAACAGACCAATTAGCTCGATGGACCGTCGCACGGTAAGGGGCATCTCGTTCATAATGGTACGGTTTTTACATCAGATAATCATCATCAATTGGTTTTAGGGCAGGAGGTATATTGCTTTCTCCCAAATCCTGCAACAGGTTGATTTCAATAGTGCGAAAAATAGCACTCATGGGTGTATGGTGAGAAACTGAAGTAGAGTACTCTTGCCTTGCCTCTTTTCTGCCTAACCGCCAATCTTGACCTTCAGGCCATAATCTTTGCCTTTCGAGACGTTTTTGATAGTGACGATCTCCTTATTTTCACCCATCCAGGTGGCTGGCGTGCCTGCCGGTTTGTAGCGGGCGTTGAAATAGTTTGTTAGTTCTGTTTGGTAGGCCGTGGCCGATTTTTCATTGTTTAGGTACAGATCCACGTCGATGCCGCTCACGGTTTGTTTGGCATCGAGTTGATAAAGCACATCTGCCGATTCGAGGTTTGGGAATTCGATGCTATAGCCGAGGTGTTTGGCATCGCTTTCGAAAAGAGTTCCTTTCTCAGCAGCCCGGACAGTGATCACGGGGTCGCCGAGCTTAATACCCCGCCAATCGCTGTTGGTGGTCAGACCAAGGGCTGTCAGGCGTTCTGTGAGGGCCGTTTCGGCATTTGATACGTCTTTTGTTTCAACCAAAGTGACTGTGTCTGAAGTGGGTTTTTCGGAGCGGGCTTTGTCCGTACAGGCCTGACTAAGTGGTAGTATCAGCAGACTACCAAACACGAGTATTTTCTTCATGGGGTTGTGTATTCGGGTGCAAAGGTAGTGGCAATCTTCGTTCTGAAAACCCGCTCTTCATCTATTCTGTATCCCACTTTCCCCTATCTTTGTTCAGTCTACCACCGAACGATTCTACACGATGAGCCGTTTGGTTTAGTAGTCATCAACCAAGTAAACATCGCCTGGCCCCGGCTACTTTCCCTATGAGCGACGCCATAAAACACGAGTGTGGGATTGCCCTCATTCGCCTTCGGAAGCCTTACCAGTATTACATCGACAAATACAAAACACCCCTTTACGCGGCAAATAAGCTATATCTGCTGATGAACAAGCAGGTGAATCGGGGGCAGGACGGGGCCGGCATAGCGAACATTAAAATCGACGTACCGGCCGGTCACCGCTACATCAGCCGGTATCGCTCCGTGGAGCAGCAACCTGTTGCCGACATCTTTGAAAAAGTCAACAAGAAGTTTCGGAAGGCATTAAAAGGCAATAAAGAGTTTGCCAATGATGCCCAATGGCTGCAGAAAAACGTGGCTTTCACGGGCGAGGTTTGGATGGGTCACCTGCGCTATGGCACTCACGGAGCTAACGAAATCGAGAATTGCCACCCCATGCTTCGACAAAGCAACTGGCGTAGCCGCAACCTCGTGATGGCGGGCAACTTCAACATGACCAATGTTGATGAGTTGTTTGATAAACTGGTTTCGCTCGGCCAGCACCCCAAAGACCACGTTGATACGGTGACGGTGATGGAAAAGATCGGCCACTTTCTAGATGAGGAAAATCAACGGGTATTCGAGCGGTTCAAAGGCATCTACGAAAACCCTGACCTCTCTGATATTATTGAGGAAAACCTTGATTTACAGCGTGTTCTGCACCGTTCCTGCCGTGATTTCGACGGAGGCTATACCATGGTTGGCATGACGGGTTATGGGGCTGCGTTTGTGGCCCGCGACCCAGCTGGCATTCGGCCCGCTTATTATTACGCTGATGATGAAGTGGTAGTAGTGGCTTCGGAAAAGCCGGCTATCAAAACAGCATTCGATGTTGAATACAGTCAGATTCAGGAGGTTAAGCCAGGCTATGCACTGATCATCGACAAATACGGCGAATACGACGAATATGAGATCAGGAAACCAGTGGAGAAAAAGTCGTGCAGTTTCGAACGCATTTATTTTTCCCGCCCCACCGACCCCGATATTTATAATGAGCGCAAGAAACTCGGCAAACTGCTGATTCCGCAGATTCTGAAAGAGATTGATTACGATCTGGAAAATACGGTATTCTCCTACATTCCCAATACGGCTGAAACTGCCTTTTTTGGCATGGTCGAGGGTTTGGAAGATTACTTAGCCAAGCAACGCAAAAAAGCCATTATGGAGGGAATCCTGTTTGAACAGGATCTTGACCGTGTGCTGACATTCCGTCCGCGAATCGAAAAATTGGTTTCCAAAGACGTAAAACTCCGCACATTTATTACGGATGATGCCCATCGCAACGATATGGTATCGCACGTGTATGACACCACTTTTGAGGTGATCAAAAAAGGTAAAGACAATGTGGTGGTTGTCGATGACTCCATTGTACGGGGTACTACCCTGGAAAAGAGCATCTTACGAATGCTGGATCGGCTCGGACCCAAAAAGATTGTGATTGTATCGTCGGCCCCGCAAATCCGCTTCCCCGACTGCTACGGCATTGACATGTCGAAACCAAAAGAGTTTGTGGCCTTCCGGGCGGCTCTGGAGCTACTCAAAGATCGAGGTATGGAAGATCTGCTCGATGAGGTGTATGCCCAATGTGCTACAGCGGTCGAGTTGGGTACGGCCACCGAAGAAAACTACGTAAAAGCTCTTTTCGACCCGTTCACGCACGACGAACTGTCGCGCAAAGTTGCCGAGATCGTTACTCCACCTGAACTCAATGCTCAAGTTGCGGTGGTGTATCAAACAGTAGAAAATCTGCATGTGGCCTGTCCCAATCACTCCGGCGACTGGTATTTCACGGGCAACTATCCCACCCCCGGCGGTAACAAGGTAGTGAACAAAGCATTTGTGAATTTTATGGAAGGCAAATTGGTACGGGCGTATTAGGAAATTTCCTACCTTACGCCCTGATTCTAAACCAATTTACCGATGAAACTACACTTGATAGGCGTAGCTTTTATGTCAGCGGCATTGCTGATGAGTTGCCGGGAGAAAAGTACCGAAGAGAAAGTGGCCGAGGCCGCCGAAGCAGTTAGTGAAGATGCCAAAGTCTCCGTGTCGGATGCGATGAGTGCTATGAAAAAAGTGGCCGAGCAAGCCGAAGAATCCCAGAAAAATGGCCCCGTCGAAACAGTGGATTTTCGGGCGTTGAAAGAGTTACTCCCCGCCGATGCCGACGGATTGGCTCGCAAATCGGCGACGGGTGAGAAAACCGGCGCAATGGGCTTCAAAATATCTACGGCCAACGCTGAATATGCCAACGAAGATCGTTCGGAGCGCATTGACCTGTCAATTGTAGATGCCGGCGGCACCGGAGCCATGATGGGAATGGCAGCCTGGTCGATGATAGACGTGGACAAAGAAACCGAAAATGGTTACGAGAAAACCGGCAAAATGGGCGATCACAAGTCCTACGAAAAATATGACAACGGCGGCAAAGACGGTGAAATCGCCGTGTTGATTAAGAATCGCTTTGTGGTTACGGCCAAAGGGCGGGGCGTGTCGATGGACAAAATCAAAGCCGCTTTGGAAGACATTGATCTGGATAAGTTGGCTGATATGAAGTAAAATCTATTTGTTATTCGCAAATGAAATCGTTGGAGGTCAGTGAGCCTACTGCACCTGCGATGGCTCGGCCAAACCCAATAGCGTTAACTCGTCGTCCACCGGGTTGGTGGGGTACGTCCGAATGCTCAATTCAGCCCAAACCGAACGCCTGATGAATCCAACTGATTGAGACCGTCGGCCGTAGCAAACCACAAAAAACCACAGTAATCCTGCAGCAGATCCATCACCGTATTGTGCGATAGTCCGTTGGTAGTGGTGAAGTGTTTGAAGGTGGTTTGCGCATTGTTTATTGGGGCAATAACACTGAGCCAGATCACAAAAATTACCCCGTAAAAACCTCTATACAAACTATCAACCCATCTTATACCACTTACCAGCATCAGGTTATGCAGTATGGTAGACTAACAGGGTGTAATTTAATTATTGATCCGACTGCTCAAACAGTTTGTTGGTAGATTCGCTGCGATTTGTCCAGAAAATCAGCCGAGTCGGCAATGCCTCTTGTTCCCGCTTTCAGAATCATGTCGTCGTCCACCACATCCAGCGGGGTGTAGCTCGACTCCTGAACCGGCAAATAAGCCCGGTTGTCGATCCGGTTGTAAGCTGAAATAATGGACCAACGGGGGTTCTCCGAGGTGTTTTGTCCTGAACTATGCAGCAGGTTGCTATGAAAAAACAGCGCGTCGCCGGGTTGTAGTTCGCAAAAGACCACGTTCCGAAGTTTGGCGTAGGCATCCACTTTAGCCTGATCAGCACCCACCTGCTCACCCGTATTGAGGTGCTCCACGCGACCCATTTTGTGCGATCCTGGTAGCACCTGCAAACACCCATTTTCGACGGTCGAAGGGGTGAGCGCAATCATCACACTCAGCATATTGGGGAACAGAAACCCATTTTTATACCAGTAGCCATAATCCTGATGCCATTCCCAGGCACCACCCGTGCGGGGGGCTTTCTGCATCACTTTAGAGTGATAATGAGCCACTTGGCCACCCAGTAGTTGCTCCACCGCCGTCACCATCCGGCGGCTGCGCGACATCATTCCATACACATTATCGCCGGGTGTGTACCAGAGGGCCAGGCGGGTTTTAAATCCGCTCGCATCCAGCAATTCATACGATTTTTCGGAAATAACCGTGTCGCTAACGGAGGTTTGGTGAAGCAACTCAGCTTCTTCTTTCGTAAACAGGGAGGGAACGACCACGTAGCCCTGCTCCTGGTATTCCTGAATTTGTGCTGTTGTCAACATAATGAATGTGCTGTTTATTATTTTTCTGCGGCATACCGTTTTTTGTAGGCTTGCCAGGTTTGCAATGACTTTTGTAGATGTACTGGTTTAGGCTGTTTTATATTGTAGCACTGCAACCCGACCGGCCCCTGAAACCCCATGTCCCAGAACGTTTTCAGAAAGAAGTAGGTATCGTATTTGCCTTCGCCAAGGGGTTGAATAAGCGTGTTCCAGATCGTGCTGCGGTCAGCCGATGGGGGCGGAAAATCGGCACCGTTCACGCTCACCGCAAACAGATAGGGCTTGGCTTTGGCGGCCCACATCGGAAAGTTTTCCACCGGATTCTGCCCGGCATAGTATTGAGGTGCCTACACATTCCACGGATTACGGGCTAAGGGAGATGCCAGCAGTGCATTCGCCTGATTGTTTCCCTCAAACAGTTCTTTTTCTGGGTTCCACTTGAGTTTTTCCTCCAACTGACAGGCAATCAGGCCAATGTGCGATATAGAAATGGTCCGATGGCCAACCTCAATGGGTTCGAGCGTTGGTTTGTTGGCTTTGATACTGGCAATAAAATCGCCTTTGTCCGACAACAGCGTGGAGAAGTCCAACTCACCTTTTTCTGTTTGATGGGCCAGAATTTTAGGGTCACTCGCCGTCGTTGTCCCGTTATATCCATCCACCAATATCCAGCCGCTTGAACCCGTATATTTGATACTGGGCTTGCTGGTAGGTGTTTGCTGACACGTCATCATAACCCCATTGGCATACTGGTAGGTGACCTCAAAATTGATCATGGTATTCCAAAGACTCTTTGGGAATTCCCCTTTGCCCACCACCTCCACCGGCCCCGTATATTCGGAGTTGTTGGCCCACTGCGCCATGTCGAAATAATGGCCGCCCCAGTTGGCAATCATACCCTGGGCATAGGTGCTGATGCGCATCCAGTTCGGGCGTTTCAACAGATCGAAGGGGGTATGTACCCGCATGTCTGTGTAGGGGGCAAAGGGGGCCGGGCCTAACCACATGTCGTAGTTAAGCTCCTTTGGCACAGGCATATCGACCTGAATGGGAACCGGCGTTGGGTCAGACGGGAAAGTGATATCGACACGTTGCAAGGTTCCGATATGGCCATTGCGCACCAACTCAACAGGGCGGTTCTGAACCCGCATGGAGCGAAACTCACTGTCGGTGCGGTTCACAACGCCAGCCTTCTTAATAGCCTCCACCAGTTCGCGGCCCTGATGCACACTCAGACTCAGGGGCTTTTCGCAACTGAGGTGTTTCTTGGCTTTAACGGCCATAATACTCATCGGGACGTGCCAATGGTCGGGGGTCGAAATCATGACCGCATCAATATCTTTCCGGTTCAAAAGCTCCCGAAAATCAAGGTGTGTGGAGCAGCCTTTGTATTTACCGGAGGGCGCGTTTTTTGCGTAGCGGGCATCCACCAGTTTCCGGGCTTCTTCCATGCGCCACGAATCCACGTCGCACACCGCCACCACCTGCGCATCGGGCAGGTCGAGCAGGCCCGGCACATTAGGGATGTTGGCCCCCTGGAGATTCTGGCCATACCCCTGCCGACCGGTGCCAATCAGGCCCACGGTGATGCGGTCGGAAGGTGCCGGTTTGCCAAGCGCGGTCCGTCCCAATACCGAAGCCGGAATAATGGTTGGGAAACCGAAGGCGGCAACGGCTAAACTGCTGTTTTTAAGGAAGTTTCTGCGCTCCATGTTAAGGGGTAATTTTCCTGATTTTGATATTTTTGAACGCAACGCTGTGGCCGTGATCCTGCAATAGAATACGCCCTTCGGGAATTTGCCCAAACCCGGCATAGTCGCTGAACTTACTGTCGGCAACACCCTGTTTGAATGCTGCTGAACTTCGGTCGGTTTGTAAAATCCGCTGCCCGTCAAGCCAATGCTCAATCTGATTATTGGTCACCACAATCCGCGACGTATGCCAAACGCCCATTTTCACATCGGGTTTTTCGGCGGGGATTACGTCATAAATCGAGCCTGTTTTCAGGTCCTGCGGCAGGTGTTTTCCGTTGTAGATATAGTTGGCATCGTCGATAAGCTGGTATTCGTAGCCAGCCTGTGAGCCTTTGTAGGGTTTCGGTTGCCGCTCCTCAATGAAGTATTTAACCCCGCTATTACCCCCCGCGCCCAGTTTCCAATCAAATACCAGGTCGAAGTTCCTGTAGTTGGATAGCGTAACAATGTCGCCCGCATCGCCCGACTCGGCTCCGTTGGTCAGTTCACCCCGAAGTTCACCGTTCCCCACTGTCCAGCCGGTTGCCGGAAACTTATTTAGATAGGCACCCCGCCAGCCATTGGTGGTTTTGCCATCGAACAGGAGTTGCCAGCCCGCCTTGCGTTCGGTGGCACTCAACTGATTGTCGGGTTGGGCCAGCGAAACCTGGGCCACAAAAAGCAGGAGGCAATACAGCGCGTTCATACCGTGTTTGTTTATGGCAAAATTCCAACAACAAGCGGTATCTTTCTAATAGACTTTTTGCAACTAATACGTCTCTATTTGCATTATTGCGCAATTGTCTCTTCAAGGGGCAAATTTTACAACAATTACCAAAAGGAGCAGGAAGTAGAAATCAGGGTTTGCAACCCCGGCTGTGGATCACAACCTGCCCGTCGATCACTTCGTAGCGCGCTTCGATCACCCGGCAGATCACATCCAGCTTCTCAAACAGAGACTCATCCCCAAACGTAGCCGTCACCGGGCAGTCGGCCAG
>JANOCD010000056.1:0-1514 GCA_031411995.1 Cytophagales bacterium | reverse complement strand
GAGACATACTGACTACAGCGACGTAACGTATTCGCCCGGCAAAGAAGAGTATCCTATATGTTTGGCCTCTTGTCGAACCAGGGTTTTTCCTGCTCCAACTGCCCCGCCATCCGAAATAGTGTCGCTTCGTCGCCGAGTTTGGCCGCGAACATCACCCCGATTGGTAACTTATCAGCCGACCAGTGCAGCGGCACCGACATCGACGGCTGGCCGGTCATATTCGTAATCACCGTGAATGAAATATACCCCAGCGACCGTTCGGCCAGATCATTTACCGTTTTGCTGCCATTCAGGTATTTTAATCCGCCAAGAGAATCGACCAACTTGAGCAGCCGTTCCTCCGATGCTTTGTTTTGAAACGTACCGATGGCAATGGGCGGACGCGGCAAAGTTGGCGTCAAAAACAGATCATACGTTTCGTGAAGCTGGCCCATGCTGCGGTTCAAGGTGTTCCACCGGCGTTTCTGAAAGGCCGCATCAGCCGCCGAAAACCCTTCGGCCAGCCGGGCCTGTGCCCAGGTATTCAGCTCAACATCGTCGCGCCGGACAGGCCGACCCAAGTATATACCCAGTTCCCGAAGCGTAGCCGCCGTTTCGCTCAATACACACAGGAAAAAGGCTTCGGTTACAAGCGTTTTCTCATACGGCAGCGGCACTTCTTCAACAGTATGGCCTAATTTTTCCAGCAAACGAGCCGTTTCCAGTACTGCGTTAATGCATTCGGGATCAACAGGTTGCGTGGACATGAGCGATTGTGTGGAAAAGGCGATGCGTAGTTTTCCCGGCTCCCGCCCTACTTCATCCCGAAAGGGTCGTTCGGGCGGAGCAATGCTGTACGGGTCACCCGCGAGTGGGCCACATACTGCATCGAGCAAGCCCGCACTGTCGCGGACGGAGCGCGTAACGGCATGACCCACTACGGCCCCGTTCCATAACTCACCGAAGTTTGGCCCGAGCGTGACGCGCCCCCGCGACGGCTTCAGGCCAAATAATCCACAACACGAAGCCGGAATACGAATGGACCCGCCCCCATCCGAAGCCGTAGCCGCCGGAACAATGCCAGCCGCCACCGCTGCCGCCGATCCGCCACTCGACCCGCCCGGCGAATGCGTTGGTTTCCAGGGGTTACGGGCGGGGCCGTAAAGTTTCGATTCCGTGTAGGGCGTCAGGCCAAATTCGGGCGTATTGGTTTTGCCGAAGAAAACCAGTCCGGCGGCTTTCAGGCGTTTGATTACCTCGCTGTCTGTCGTAGAAACATAGTCTTTGTAGCCCTTACAGCCTGATTTCATGGGTGTTCCAGCCCATTGCACTTCCAGGTCTTTCAATAAAAATGGTACGCCCCGAAACGGGGCGCTCTCGGGCAATTGCTTCGCCATCGCCCGACCGTTGTCGTACAAAGGCGTAACAATGACGTTCAGTTGCGGATTAACGGCTTCGGCGCGGGCAATGGCTGTTTCGAGCAGTTCATCCGGCGATACTTCGCCCGTTCGGACAAGTTCGGCCAACGCGGTGGC
>JANOCD010000055.1:0-20039 GCA_031411995.1 Cytophagales bacterium | reverse complement strand
GCAGGATCTCGGCATTGTAATCACGGGCGATGTCAACAGCTACGGCAAGGGCGTTGTTGGCCAATTCACTCAAATCGGTTGGCACCAGAATGGTCTTCATAGCAGTGGAGTTTATCATGCGGTAAAGGTGCCTGCATTCCAACGGCCCAGCTATGATACAGATCAACCACGCGGCTGATTAGCAACCAATCTGCTTAGGATAGTACAAGGAGTAAATCTATACCTCCCGACCCGAAGTTGCCCGTCAGGCCGGAAACGGATCTTTAGACGGATAGGTGGCAAGCAGCCCACGAATTACCTCGACCAGTGTCGTCTCGTCTGACAGGCCCTGCTGCCGCCACAGTTCGATCCCCCGTCGAACCAGCACAAAGGCGGGCAGTTGGGTGATAGCAAAACTCTGCACGACGTCGGGGTGGTCCGCTTCGTCGATGCGTAGCACCCGTACCAGACTCCCCAACTTCGCCTGAACCGAATCGGCTAAGGCCGTCAGTACGCTCCGTTCGGGGCGGTTGGTAACTTCTGAAGGCATAAAAAAGATGAGTAATACGGCTGAATGGGCCGACAGTAGTACCGAATGCGGATTGTCGGTGTTCATAACGTTTCGTTTTGAACAAATATAGACGATTGGCTGACCGGTCACACTGATGCCTGTCAGGAGTTCGTCTGATTGATACCCTATACCCATTCCCTAAGATTGTTAATAATTTAGCTTACGGCGATGGGCAAGTCAAGTCAGAATTGGTTGAACACTGTATGCTCAACCAATTACTCTCCAATCCCCTCACCAACCTGCTGTTTGAGAAGAACAACGATTTTATCGGTATCTATGATTTTGATAGCGAGCAGTTTGTACGGGTCAATCAGGCGGGAGTGCAGTTGCTGGGGTTTACCTCGGAACAGGCCCTGCTGGCCGATCCTGTCTGGTCGCGGTCGTTGCGGGCGGAGCCAATAGCTGACGAACACCGAACCAGCCTAATCGGGCAAATCATGCAGGCCGGGCAGCACGAAGAAACCACCCTGATCAGGCGACAAAACGGCCAGCCTTTCTGGGGTCAGGTACTCGTCACGGCCTTTATGGACAAGGGAAATGCCTACGCGCTCGTTCGGCTCATCGACCAGGGCCTGTTACATCAGGCAGAGCGCGATTTGGACCACAGTGTCCGGCGGTATGAAGCTATTTTTTCCTACGCATCCATCGGCATCTTAGTGTGCGACACGCAGGGTCGGATCTCGTCGGCCAATCATTTAGCAAACGAATTATTTGGCTACCAGACCGGCGAATTGATCAGAATGACTATTGAGCAGTTGGTTCCGACTGAGGTAAGTGACTACCATGAGACGCTCCGACAGTCTTTCAATAGGCAGCCTCAAGTGCGTGAGATGGGGCATAACCGCGATCTGCACGCCCGGCGGAAAGACGGGTCGGTGTTCCCCGTTGAGATCAGCCTGAGTCATTTTCGACTCGAGGACGAGTTGTATGCCGTGGCCTACATCATCGACACCAGCGTTAAAAAAGCCGCCGAACAGCAACTGCTGGCTAATCGCGATGACATTCACCGGCTCAATGCGGACCTAGAGCAAAAAGTGGCCGACCGCACCAACGCCCTGATGAATACACTCGGACAGTTGGAACACACCAAAGTTGAACTGACGAAGGCATTGACTGCCGAGCAGCAACTGGGGGAGCTGAAATCGCGTTTCGTCGCGATGGCCTCCCACGAATTTCGCACGCCATTAACCGTATTGCAGACTTCGGCTACGTTGATCGAAAAATACCTGGCTCTTGGGCAGCCGAATCAGTGTCAAACTCACCTCGATCATATTCGGGTCTCAACCCGCCATCTCAACGATATTCTCGACGAGTTTTTATCCGTTGGGCTAATCGAAGCGGGCAAGGTCCAGGCGCATCCAGTATGGGTCGAAGTGGCCAAACTCATAGGCGAAACGGTGGCCGATATAGAGCCTGTTCTCAAACCGGGCCAACGGGTAGAAACGGAATTTGCAGGCTCTGGAATGGCTTGGCCGGGCCACGCTTGGCCGGGCCAAGCCTGGCTCGATCCGTCCCTGCTCCGCAAAATCATGCTCAATTTATTAACGAATGCCATTAAGTATTCCGGCCCGGGGTCAGTAGTGAGCATTCGAGGAACGATTGCCGAAGGGCAGTTGACGTTGACTGTACAGGATCAGGGGGTGGGCATTCCGCCAGACGACCAGCACCATCTGTTCGAGCGATTTTTTCGGGCCAGAAATGTTAGCAACATTGCCGGTACGGGGCTGGGGCTGCACATCGTGGGCCGGTATGTGGCGTTAATGGGTGGCCAGATTTCCCTGCAAAGCACGTTGAATGAGGGTACCACGGTTACACTACAGCTTCCCTCCCATGACAACAATACTATTGATTGAAGACAACGATGTCATCCGCAATAACACGGCGGAGATTCTGACGCTGACTGGCTACGCGGTGCATACCGCCGAAAATGGTAAGGTTGGCGTTGAAAAAGCCCTCGAAAACCGACCCGATCTGGTCATCTGCGATATTATGATGCCTGTGCTGGATGGCTACGGTGTGCTGCACATCTTTAATAAAAACCCGCAGCTATCGGGCATCCCCTTTATTTTTCTTAGTGCCAAAATTGAGCGCAGCGACTTTCGCAAAGGCATGGATCTGGGGGCCGACGATTATTTGACCAAACCCTTTGAGGAGTCGGAACTGCTCGGTGCCATCGAAGCGCGGTTGAGCCGGTTCCAACAGATCGATGCGCCAGAAACAGCGATGGCGGCACATTCAGCCCCCCCGAAATCCGATTACGATCTGCGGCAGGATGGACTGGGCCAGTTTCTGGACGATGCCCTGCGGCTGGGCAATGGGCTGACCCTTTCGGCAGATCGAAAGATTCATGCCCTTCGCAAAAAGCAGTACATTTATTCGGAAGGCGACGAACCGACGCAACTCTACTTTTTGAAGGGGGGCAAAGTCAAGACTATCCGAACCACCCCTGAAGGGAAAGAACTCATTACGGGTCTCTATAATCCAGGCGATTTTTTCGGCTACTTTGCCCTGTTGCAACATCACGACCACAATGACTCTGCCGTGACGCTTGACACTAGTGAACTGATTTACATTCCTAAAGATGATTTCACGCAATTACTGTTGGTAAATCCGGTGGTGAGCGGCCAGTTTATCCGGTTACTGGCCGGTCAGGTTGGTGCCCGCGAAACGCAGTTGCTGGGCATGGCTTACAGCTCGCTCCGCCGACGGGTGGCCGACACACTCCTGCGCCTGCACGATGGCCAACCCGACACAGTGATCCAGCTCTCGCGGGATGACCTGGCGGCCATGATCGGCACCGCCACCGAATCGTTGATACGTACCCTCAGCGAGTTTAAACAGGACGGGCTGATCGAGCAAACACCCCCGGGCGGGATTAGGGTGGTGCAGGCTGAGAAACTACGCCGGGCTAACTGGTAAGGCCCCTGACCAAAATCAACCGTTCTCCTAAGCCTGCTCATCGGCAGCAGCAAACGAGCGGGCTACGTTTGTTACCGGAAACGAAACCCCGCCCGGCTCATGCAAACTGCCCGATTCATTGTCTTTGCGTTGCTTCTGATTCCGTTCACAAACTCGGCGCAGTCCATCCGGGGTGGGGCGGGTTTTCTATTTGGCGGGCAAAGCGTGTGGCCCGGTTCGGCGA
Source organism: Cytophagales bacterium (assembly GCA_031411995.1). Classification (GTDB taxonomy): domain Bacteria; phylum Bacteroidota; class Bacteroidia; order Cytophagales; family Spirosomataceae; genus Rudanella. The sequence goes on along the minus strand of JANOCD010000055.1, from coordinate 16,347 downwards.
ACGCGGTACAACAACAAAGCGGTTCGTTGGGACTGACAGGTACGAATCAATACGCGCTGTTTGGGGCCGAGACCTACTTTCGGTCCAACCGCTGGTTGTTTGGCATCAACGCATCGGCCTTAGTCAACAAGCCCGTAGCAGTCGTAGGAACCCAGCCCCGCGTCGAATCGTCGGCCTCAAACGCGCATCTGTGGGTAGGATGGGTCGCCTGGCAATCGAAGCGGGCCAAACTGTATCCGAGCCTGGGACCGGGCATCAACTCATTCAATATCAACTCGACCAGGACGAGTAGTACCATGACAACGATGACGCTCGACGGCTTTTCCACCGATTTTAACCTTACGTTCGACTGGCTCACCATAAAACCCCACATCGACCCAACCCTGATGGCCGGGCCAATGTTGAGCATTCGCGCTGGCTACCGACTTACCACGGGGTCGGCGGAGTGGCACGGCGATGGCCATAGTACCACCCCCACAACTCTGTCCCCCAATCGCTACGCTCCCCACGGGTTTTACCTCACGCTGGGTGTTGGTGGGGGTGGCTTTCGGCAGCGGTAACAAACGGCATATGCCAGCCTGACAAAACTCAGCCAACCGCCTTACGGCTCTCACCATGGGGCATGGAAGAGGGAGCTTTGGGCTTGAAACACCCAAAACCAAGTCCGCTATGGAACCCTACGTGTTGCCTTTTTCGCAAATTACCAATCAGATGATTCGCCAGGTGGGCGGCAAAAATGCGTCGCTCGACGAGATGGTCAGTCACCTCGGCTGGCAGGGTATCCGCGTGCCCGATGGCTTTGCTCTGACCACAACCGCCTACTACGAATTTCTGAATGCCAACCAGCTTAAAGAACCCATTCGGAAAGCATTGGTGGGATTAGACGTGGTCAACTATAGCAACTTAGCCCAAACGGGCAGCACCATTCGCGCCTTAATCGAACAGGCTACCATCCCGGAAGCCCAGTAGGCATTTGCGGACAAGGCCCCAGCGACAACCCGGCCTTTCCTTTGCCAAGTTCCTGGTGAAAGAAGGCATTAACAGCCTGTTATTCAACCCCGATGCGTTTTTGCGGGGGTGATGGCAGTTGGGCAAGCCGAGGAAAAACTGCTCGAACAGGCCATCGGGTTTTAAGCGGGTTACCTGTTCCGCCAGGGTGTCATCAGAGGCAGCCATGGGCTTAGTTTGGTGACTCCGGGTTGTTTGTTGTAGCATTTAGGTTATCCAGTTATGATTTGTTTCCTATATGCCTGACTAAAATCAATCCACACATTGATATGGCTCAGTGTGCGGTGCCTGAAAAGACAGCAATTTTGGGGGCTCAACTACTACTGGAAACGCCCATGAATAATCCCTTTTTTCGTATCCTGCTGTTCGGCAAAACCTGGTACGAACGTTACCTAGGCCAGCATAAACTAGGTGCATCCCCCAAACGCTCACCCCCTAAACTACTCGTCTGGAAAGGGAGCAAAAGTCCGGTGTGCGCCCGTCAACGATGAACGTAGCATGACTCGATCCCTTTTTTCAATCACTCAACGTTGAACCTGTAAACCCTTTATGAAAAATTATATTCTCTTTTCGTTAGTAACGACATTTTGCGTGGCTATACTGACTAGCTATACAACTCAGGCGAAGCCAATATGGAAATTCAGCGTGGTAGTTGCCGTTGAGAAAAGAACGGCGGACTATTACCAAACAACCCTGTCAAAAGACATTAAACTCATTGTACGCGAGCAGATGGCAACGGTCAATGCCAATTTCAACAGCACGGACAAGTTCGAGGGTATCTATAACTTCCAGGTCGATTCGATCTATGTTTTTGAGGGAGCCGCCCGAAATGAAGTATTCAGACCACATCCCAACTACGCGTACGGTGTTGTCATTGATGGTTATTCAGACAACTCTTTAGGAGGAGGATGGTGGGGAACTAATCAAACCATTTACCACAGTTGGCCCCAGAGTCCCAATTTTAATAGTGGGCCTTTTGGACCAGGGGCTACAGATGGTTTGACACATGAATTTGGTCATACCCGAGGGGGCGTTGATATTTATGGAATGAGGGTTGAGGGATCTAAAAACCCCATCAATGGCCAGACGTTCGAGCCGGTCAATTCCATCATGAATTTCCCCTACGGTAACATCGTTTGGGACGAGTATACGACGAACTTATTAAACTCGACTGGTCCCGACCCCATCGTTGGTGACCAGTGGATTGCCCGGCCGTTTCCGGGCGCTATCGGCATCAAAGCTGTTGATAGCCAAGGGCGTGGGATAGATAATGTATCCCTCGAAATGTATCCGGTCGATTGGTTTTCGTATTCCGTTAGTCCGACGCCACTACCAATCCAGCGGTTTTTGACCAGCTCCAATGGGCAGTACATTTTTTCGACAAATCCGTTCCAGCCAGCCAGCAACGGTTACCCCTGGAACATGCGTTATTCGAATTTTCTGATTAAAGCCACCTACAATTCGGTAGTGGCCTATAATTGGTTACCCCTATATGATGTTCAGAATGATTATTTCCGAAACGGAGCCAATTCAGTTTATAATAAGGTAGTTGAGTTTCCAGACCAAACACCCATTATCCGAATTAGTCAACTCAACAGTAGCAACGCCACATCCGGGGGCGTGCTTTCCGTATCGTTTACCGTAGCAGGTTCATTCAATCAGGGTAATTCATTCGCTTTACAGGTAATCGACCCACAAAACAATACGTTTGTCCTACAATCTGTACCTGGCACTCAAAGCGGTACATTGACAGGGACGCTTCCTTCGACAACAGGTACAAGTGTATACAGAGTTAGAATTACAAGCAGTAATCCTGTTACGCGGAGTAGCGATTATGGCATTGTCATCAGACCTAACCAGTTGGTGATGGTAGCTCCATTTTATGATTGTCAGAGCGGGAAAATCAGCTTCAATACAACCGGCGGCAATGGCTCCCCAATTAGTTACAATGCCCCCGGCATTATCCGTTCGTCGGCCATCAGCAATACCGGCACCGTTGAGCAGGGACTTCGCAACGACCCCAAGCCCATACCCATCACGGCCACCCAAAACGGGATTACGGTGAGCTACGTGTTTGATTTAGGAACGTATTGCGCGGGTACATCCCCAACGGGTGCCGCACTCGCCCTCACCCAGCCTGCCTACACTTGTCAGACCGGGGCCATTGTCTTCAACGTGAGCGGGGGCGATGGTTCGCCCATTGTGTATACCGCACCGGGCATCATCCGCTCGGCGACAACGGATCGGTTTGGCACTGTCGAACCCGAACTGCGCAGTGATCCCAAACCCCTCAGCATTCAGGCCACCCAATCGGGACAGACCATCGCCTTTATCTTTGACTTTGGTGCCTATTGTCGTGGCGTAAATCCTACCCTGACGCTGCTGGCACCTGTGTATGATTGTGCCACAGGTGCCATTCACTTCAATACGGGCGGGGGCGATGGAACACCCATTGAGTTTATGGCCATTGGTATTACCGCCTGGACAACCAATCCCGATCAGTTTTTGGATACCGGACTCCGCACAGCACCGGACGTGCAACCGTTCACGCTGCTGGCTCGCCAGAGTGGGCGGATGGTCAGCTACAGTTGGAACCTGAAAGCGGCCTGCGGTCGGGCTCGCCTTGGCACTGCCGAGGAATTGTCAGAACTGAGTGTTCTGGTATTGGGCAATCCGGTGAATGATGCGTTCACGGTAGAAATTCGGGGAGTGGAAGGCCAGGGGCTGGGGCTGCGGCTGGTTGACGGGCAGGGGCGACTTGTCGAAAGCCGGTCAGTAGTGAAGGCGGGGACAACCGAACGTCATCGGTTCGATCTGCTCCGGCAGGGGCCAGGCCTGTTATTTTTGCAGATCAGCAGTGGCACTCAGCGTAAAACGGTGAAGACGCTCAAACTATGAAATTGATAGGAGCCTATAACGGAGTCTATTAGACAGGAAGCCATGAAAACCCTTGAAGTGTATCCCGAAATGACGCTGGCACAATTGTATGAGCGTTTCAACGAGCTATTTCCGTATCTACAACTCGAACTCGTCATTGACCGTCCATTATCCGCAAAAGTTCGTGAGGAGCAAACGATGGACGAGTTAGCCGGGACCATTACCCATTGCTGTTTTCTGATCGAAGGCAACCTGTTCATCGCGGATCTAGAATCCGACTTTCAGGAGTGCTACGGCCTCGCGGTTCGGATTAAACGCTGGACAGGTTACGCCTGGCACGACACCGACGACACCCGAGACTGGACGCTCGACCAACAAAACCAGAAAGGGGAAGAAGTGAGCGGGAAAGAGGTTTTTTCGAAGACATAAACGATACCAGAAAGCCATTGCCCCGCTGGGTTTCGGAGCCTCATTTCCCGCCACGCTGCTGATGGCGTTTGCGCTGTATCGGCTTTCCGGTCACGAAGCCCACAAAACGATAGCCGATGTGATGGATCACAACCGGGTGCCACTGCCACTGGATTAATTGGTCCGAACGAATCGTCTGCCGGGTAGTATGAAAGGCTGTATGGAGTTTTGGCCAACAACTCAGGCTCAGCCAGCTTGAGAATCACCAGCATGGGCCGTTTGCTGGTGAGTGACAGGTAGCGAATCAGGCTGGGGAGTTAGCACTCACTACGTTTTTCCGGAAAATGCTGTAGCGCGTTGCTCATCTGCTCGTGCAGACTATCGTTCCAGGTCGAGAGTTCCAACACAGAAATGCCAAAGGCTGGCACGGGGGCGACGGTTGCACCACATGGATACCACGCGGGCATGGATGCGTTGGGCCGGCTCGAGGCCGAAATGGGCCGTATTGGGCGAATGTGCACTAAAGTCGATGAGTATCAGGGATGAACAGAACCCAGGCTGATGAAAATCAGCACCATGCCTGATACCGGGCAGGAGCTACCTTTTACGAACGAGCTACGTTTGTACGGGGATTAGCCCCTGCCCGGTTTGTTAATCCTGTCTATGTTTCACCTTACGTGTTCAAAACAACAAATGGAAACGACGTTCCCAACTGCCGCCCAACAGGTAGGTCGCACCTTATCGACCACTATCATTGACCCGCTGGTTGATGCTTTCAACAATCTTTTCGATTCGCCCTTTGCCATGAGCGTCCCTAAAGCCAACGTGGTCGAGACAGGCAACGACATTCAGATTGACCTGGCCGCACCTGGTCTGCAAAAAGAAGATTTCATTATCAAAGCGGATGGCAATATGCTGACCGTCAGTGCGCAAAAAGAAAGCAGTAAGATCGAAAACGACGACCCGAAAAACTACCGACGCGAATACAATTACTCCTCGTTCTCGCGCTCGTTCGTCCTGCCCGATTCGGCCCAAGTCGATCAAACAAAGGCGACCTACAAAGACGGTGTTTTAACCATTTTGGTGGCTAAAACTGATATGCCCAAAAAAGAGAGCAAAGCCATTACAGTAGAGTGAAAAGGGAAGTGTTATCAACGATTTGTACTGTAGTAGTTAGAAACCCGTAATGGGTCCGTTACGGGTTTTTTTAACACCAAAACCGGGGGCCGAGGCCCAGTTACTGCAGCGCGTGTAGCCTACCTTGAACACCCTATGAACTCCACTCTCCGCGCTTTTCTCGACGAAACAGGTGCTATGTCCCGGTTCACGGGCGATTTTTTCCGGCAGTTGACCAAACCCCGGCAGGAATTGGCCGAACTGATCCGGCAGTGCTATGTGGTGGGCTACCAGTCGTTGCCTTTAGTCGGTATTACGGCCTTCATTATGGGGTTGGTGCTGACCCTGCAAGCCCGACCGACCATGGCCAAATTCGGAGCCGAGTCGTGGATTCCCGCGATGGTTGGTCTGTCAATTATCCGCGAGATTGGCCCGGTGATTACCGCCCTCATTTGCGCCGGCAAAATAGGGTCGAGCATTGGGGCCGAACTAGGGTCGATGAACGTGACCGAGCAGATCGACGCGATGGACGTGTCGGGCACCAACCCGTTTCGCTACCTCGTGGTGACGCGGGTGCTGGCCATGACGCTGATGTTGCCGCTCCTGGTGGTGCTGGCCGATGTGATTGCCATTTATGCCTGCTACATCGGCGTGAACATGCGTAGCGACACCAGCCTGTCGCTGTTCCTTTTCAACGTGTTCGCCAACCTGGCTTTCGCCGATGTGCTGCCCGCCTTTATCAAAACGTTTTTTTTCGGCTTTGCTATCGGCATAATCGGCTGTTACAAAGGCTATTATTCCAGCAAAGGCACCGAAGGCGTGGGGCATTCGGCCAACTCGGCGGTGGTGGTTTCGTCGCTGGTGATTTTTATTATCGACCTGCTGGCGGTGCAAATCACCGATCTGCTGGGCTATAACTGATTGGTGGTGATGACAACCGAAACCAACCGCGTTGCCACGGCCACCCTTACCTCGCCCGATGTTGTGATCGAGGTGAGCCAACTCACCAAATCATTCGGCACCAACCACGTGCTGCGGGCTTTCGACCTTCGTCTGAACCGGGGCGAAAACCTGGTGGTGCTGGGCAAGTCGGGGTCGGGTAAGTCGGTGCTGATCAAATGCATCATTGGCCTCATGCGGCCCGACCGGGGGCAAATCCGGGTTTTGGGCGAAGACGTGGCCAGCCTGAACCACGACGAGCTTGACCAACTTCGGGCGCGGGTCGGGTTCCTATTCCAGAGCAACGCCCTCTACGACTCCATGACAGTGCGCGAAAACCTCGAATTTCCACTCCGGCGGCATTGGCTCGACCAAAGCCGGGCCGAGGTGAACGACTTAGTGATGGAAGCCCTCGATAACGTGGGCCTGACGCACACCGTCGACATGATACCCGCCGAGCTGTCGGGCGGGATGCGGAAGCGGATCAGCCTCGCCCGCACGCTTATTCTGAAACCCGAAATTATCCTCTACGACGAACCCACCACCGGCCTCGACCCCATTACTGCCAAAGAAATTAACACCCTCATTGTGAGCATACAAGCCAAATATAACACCTCGGCCATTATCATTTCGCACGATATGAAGTGCGTGCAGATGACCGCCAACCGGGTAGCCATGCTGATCGACGGACGCTGCTATGACACCGGAACCTACGACCAACTTCGCCAATCGCCCGACGACCGGATCAACGACTTTTTTGAATAACCCGTTATGAAAAAGCAACCCATCAGCAACCTGAAACTCGGCCTGTTTGTGCTGGCAGGCACCTTTTTTCTCGTCGCTACGCTGTTCTTGCTCAGTCAGCAACGGAACCTGTTCAACTCCGTGATTCGGGTGGGGGCCGAGTTTACCAATGTGGCCGGGCTGGTGAAAGGCAACAATGTGCGCTTTGGCGGCATCAACGTCGGCACGGTAGAACGCATCACCATCAGTAGCGACACCGCCGTTTTTGTGGAGATGGCGATTCGAAAAGAAGTGAGTTCATTTATCAAAAAAACGGCTTTGGCTTCGGTGGGCACCGATGGATTGATGGGGAATGCTATCATTAACCTCAGTGCCGTTGTTGAGCCGGTGGCTCCGGTGGAAGAAGGGGATGTCTTGAGGAGCGTTAAGGCGATGGAAATCAGCGATATGATGCAAACGTTGGGGCATTCGGGTGAAAACCTGTCGGCCATCACCGACGACCTGCGGCTGTTTACCGGGCGGCTCAACCAAAGCCCCACCCTCCGGCGGCTGCTCACCGACGAAGCCCTCGCCACCGACCTCCATCAGACAACCGCCAGCCTGCGCGTGGCCGGCAGTCAGATTCAGTCGGCAGCCACCGACATCCGGCAGGTAACAGGCCGTGTTCGGGCGGGGCGCGGTAACATTGGGTATCTGCTCAAAGACAGCAGTTTAGCCGTTGACATGAACCGGGCCATGGGGTCGTTTCGCCGGGTGGGCAACCGGGCCGACACCCTCGTGCAAACCCTGGCCACCTTCACCGACCGCCTGAACACCCAGCAGGGAGCGTTGACTACGGTACTGTCCGACACGCTGTTCAATGGTCGGTTGCAGAGTACGATGGGCAATGTGGAGGAAGGCACCGCCCGCTTCAACGAGAACATGAAAGCGTTGCAAAGCAATTTTCTGTTCCGGCGCTATTTCAGGAAGAAAAATCCCTGAAACAGCAACTCACAACACCGGCTTCCACCAGCCGTGTCGTGCAGGTAAATGTCGTAGGTTAAATTTCAGTACGCCCAGCGCATTGTCGCAACCCGTGGATTGCCGCAGCCGATACGGAAACGCCTTTCCGACACCGACCAGTTGACCGCAGCCGGATCAATCACCTGCCCTTTGCCATTAATTACCTGTAGCCGCATGGCATTGAGCAAGGCCAGCGAATTTCAGGTGAATACAGCATTACCGTAAATGCCAAGCAAAAGCTGCGCTCATTAAATCTGAGCGCGGCTTTTTTTGAAGGGGATTATTTCGGTGCATTCTATAGCCCATTTAATTCCTCTTTGAACATCACACTAGACCTGTAAAAATTACTTTTAGGGTGTTATGTCAACTGGTTCTTTTTTGAATAAAATACTCGCTATATACCGGGTAGGACTCGTTTTTATAGTCACCAAATCCTTTTTGATTAGTAAATCCAACCGTATGAATTCATCTAATAGATGCGAATCATTGCTAATTCGGCGCATTTGAGCTGTCGTGAATGTGTACTGTTCTACCATAATCTGCATCGCCAAAGCCTTCAATTCCTCTACCGGATGGGCCAATACTTTACCAATTTCCCCATTAAAGGCATCAAATGCCTGATCTCCCTTTCGTGCTTGACGCTTGATCGTAAAAATCAGCGTTGACACAAACCGACCCTCCCGTTTTTCTGACAAAAAGACCTCAATATCTGTCTTCTGATTGATCTCTTCTATGGAGCGAGAAAGTACGGTTTGCTTGAAATTCGACCAGCGGACGTATTGCTGAGCTTCAAGGATTTCTTTCAGTTCGGTAACGCTTACACGCCATATACCGGTGTCCAGAAACTTGCAGAGTCGTGTATAAAGATTCTGGGCATATTGACTATTGAGCGAAAGAGCGGCTTGCAATTGCAACTTCGTATAGCCTTTACTGAGATCAATCATGTAAGGCACCAAGTGCTTGTTTACTTCCACCGTAAGTGTCCCCCTGCTGTAGCGTGCCATTGGAAATACCACCACCGAGGTAAACTCATGCATGGCAGGCGAATCCAGATAAATCTGTCGCGATGTAAGACGTTGAGCCACTTTCTTATACGTGGAATAATTGACTTCAGCAGACGAATTGGGTAATTGTAGGTCAGTAATCGGAATTGTGAATGCAGGAAATTCGCCCGGTATCTCTTCCGTTTCAGTAAGTCTTAATGTTTGGAGATGTTTTATATGCTTTAAAATCAGCCAGTAAACCCGGCGTTCTAACAAATCAAAATTATTTCGAGATAATAAAAGCCGTAGTGGTTCCTGGATATGAATAAGATCTGCCATTTGCTGTAGACTTAAAAATATGTTCCAAAAATATATAAATACCGCGTCAAAGCAATGTCAAAAATATGCTTCTTGCTTTAACTTGATTTAAAAACCTACTCTTGTCTTGCTTTAAATATCTAATTCATTGATAGATAGTCAATTAAGATATTCCTGAATTTCATTTCAAATGCACGATACAAGTAATCTCACCAGCCACGTTTACTTGTATTGTAAATAGAGGGTTATGTATGTTAAAAATCTTTTTATTAAAGCATTATGAATTTAAAGTCTCTTGCTTTAAACCTACTTCTATCTTGCCCAAACCTACTTCTATCTTGCTTTAAGCATTATTCAAATCTACTTCTGTCTTGCCTAAACCTACTTCTGTCTTGCCTGAACCTACTTCTGTCTTGCCTAAACCTACTTCTGTCTTGCCTAAACCTACTTCTGTCTTGCCTAAAGACAAGAAAAATAAGTACAATTAACTGACAATCAGCTAATTAAGGCAACAAAAAAAACTGTACAAGTATCAATTAATCAAAGTTTCAATTTCAGAACAAGTAAAAAAAAATAACAAGTGGAAATTGATCAAAAAGGGGCATCGAAAGGCAAAAAAAGCTGGCTTCACACGGGGGTAATCAAAATTTGAAAATCAAAATTTGAAAATTTTCTCTCCAAAAATTAGTTTTACTGTCAGAGTAAAATGAAAACATTTGCTCCTTTTCTATTTATTGGGACAACAACTCTATGAAAAAAAAGACGAAATTCACTGATAAAGAGTATCAATACCTGCTCGATAGCTTGCTCAAGGAACTTGCTAAAACACCCAAACTTAAACCAGATCGGGACGAGTGGGACATTGAGGGAAGCTGGCAAGAGTGTGGTGATATTCACTTCATCGGCAGTAAATACATGGATAGATTCTCGCTTTGGCGGGATTTCGGTTGCAAAACAGTGAAGCTCATTAACTATGGCAGACCCGCTGTACGCATGAGTTTTTTTAGCAAGCACAAATACTGGCTGAAAAAACCACACGATATCACCGAAGAGGAGCGCGATCAACACATTGTTGACTATTTGAATACCCTTTCATTGACTATCAATCAGCTCCAAAGCAAAATTGATCATCTGCAACCTTTGGCCCAGGCCGAATGTCGTCAGCGGATCTATGCCATTCAACAACAAGCAGAAGCCTGGCAGAACGTTCAGCAACAATCGAGTCAATACGAGTTGGCCGTCTCAACGTATCAGCGGGGATACGCTTATTTGTACATCAGCTACAAATACCAATTAATAACGGGTGAGTATGATAATGCATCAGAACATTTGCTACATCACATTCGGGATCGAATTGGCAACATTACCCAAAGCAAACAGAATATTATTTTTGTCAATATGGCAGAGATAAGTCGGGTACACCCACAGCAGAACAAAGAGATTGAAAACTATCTGAACCAGTTTGCTTTAAAAAGCAATTCGGGACCTAAATGGCTTTACGCCCGCCCTCGTGCTGAATTAGCAAGCCAAGAGTCTTTTGGTCTTCACAATCCAGCAGCCGATACAACTCAATTGAGCCTGTTCGATGTCGATTAAGTCAATTTCCAACAAAACCTGTGTCCAGAATTTGCTAATCATGTTTCTGTTCGATATTTCTGATCGTTCGATTTTATCGAAAAGCTATGAATACCGAACACACGGATAAACAAATTACCAAAGAGGCTTTGGAGAAATTGAATTCTGGGTTAAATCAGATGTTAACCTGGGACTTAGAGCTTTCCACAAGCACCACGTATGACTTTACCTGTCTCCTACATTTTGGAGGCCGATTAATTCGATTTTTTGTTGAAATAAAAACGACTGTTCGGGAAACCCAACTTAGTAAACTCATCTGGCAAGGTCAACAGACCGAAAATTTCCTGTTGATAGCTACCTACATCAACAGCACAATGGCCCGACAGTTGCGGGAAAATGGTATTAACTACTTTGATCAAGCAGGAAATGCTTTTCTGCGTATTCAGGCTATTAAATCACCTATTTTGATATGGATTGATGGGCAGCGTCCTGACCGTGTACCAGCCGAACGAACAGATCAGGCATTTACAAAGCCGGACTTCAGGTTACGTATTGGTATTTCACTCAACCCCATCGCATTAACGAAACTTTTCGTACTATCGCCCAGGAAGTGGGCGTGGGGTTGGAGACAGTACACCGGGTTAGGAAAAGTTTGCAGCAACAACAATTTCTGATTTTGAAAACAGCGACATCCTGGCTGTTAGTGAACCGGGTCAAATTGCTCGATAAGTGGGTCGATGCCTATACGCAGCGTCTCAAGCCCAGTTTGTTGGTTGGGCACTACAAGTTGATGAAAGAGCTTGACATTCGAGACTGGCAGGAGTGGCCGTTGACAGGGCCAGAAACAAGCTGGGGTGGGGAGCCTGCCGCCGATTTACTGACCGATCACTTGCAGCCAGCTTACCTGACACTATACACTCGTCAGACTAAAACAGATGTGATGAAGCAATTTAAGCTGCTCCCCACTCAACCCGGTGCGGAGCCGGTTGTGAGCGTATATCGAAAATTCTGATTAACAGATAGCAAACAGCCGTACGTTAACCCAATACTGGTTTATGCTGACCTGATGAGTGCCGTAGCTTACCGGGGAACATCAGCCCGAAATGTAGAAGTCGCCAAACTTATCTAGGAAAAATATCTATCAGGTCTCCTTAACTGAACTGCGACATGAGCGATTTCGATGCAATTGAGCAGGCTTGTGCTGCGTTTTATTTAGTCGGTGCCGTGGCCCGCGACATCTGGCTGACGGGTGTACATTAAGATACCATCGGGCCGGATGACGCGCGACCTTGACCTGGCTTTGCTTATTCCGAACGAAGATACTAAAACTAATTCCCTACGACGACCGTCCCGAACATCGGTTAAAAGACCTGGAAGACATTGCCTTCATCGTGAGACACTACGTTGATATTGTTGGTGATGAACTCTACGAAGAACAGGTTGACTTGTTGGAAGCAGATATATCCTTGCAGCCAATTGGCGCACGAATTCTAGGCCGACATATCAGGCCATTGCTTGATCAAAGTGTGGTATTGTATAACCGGCTTCAAGCCATCCTCAAACGAGAAATCAATAGTGGAGAAGACGGTTCATTTGCTCGAAGTCTTCGCCAGCAGGGAATGCCAGATGGTACAGCAGACACTGCGCTCCAACAAATACGCGAGTTGCGAGACGGGATACGTGATGACCATCCGCTCCAAGCAAGATAAAAGTAGGTTTTGGCCTTTAAACCGGCTAAATTCACTCCAGAACCTCATTTGAGCCGGTTTAAAGGCCAAAACCTACTTTTATCTTGCTTGGAGCGAGACTCATAAAGCAAGATAAAAGTAGGTATTTAAGGTAAATACAGGGCAAGTCTATATGATTAGATGAGGCCGTAGATACGAACAGATACTGAGTGATATGGGCTGGATAGGAAGTTCATTAGTGCAATTAATTGTATAAAAGCCCTCAAAACAGATAATTATGCCGGAACTGATCCCTCTAAAGCAAGATAAAAGTAGGTTCTCAAAACGCTGCAGGTTGATCGGCCATCATTCACTTTAATCTGATTTCGGGAGAATAAACAGGGGGGATTTAAGGCTTTACAATAGCAGGCGACTGCAAAAACGACATCTTTCTTGCTTTAATGTGTGTACAAATCTGGGTTGCAATAAAACGTAAAAAAAACGTGCAGACTTGTTTAGGACTTTCGCTTGCAGGCAAAAAAGTGGTAAATAAGTACAATGATTGAAAAACGTGAGTACATCGAGTATATGGTGAGTATCCCCTTCAACTACATCGGCTATTTTGGTTAATGATAGCGTACAAGATAAACGATACTCCAACTTAATCTAACTCGTCAAACGACAATACTCTGGTAATGAACACGGTACAGTCAAAGGGATCGGGCTGGTCAATTTCATCCATTCCAAAGGAAACCACGAAAACTTCTGGCCCATCGACTACCGGATTTATCATCCTGACACGGATGGTAAAACCAAGAATGACCACTTTCACGAAATGTTTATGCGTCTTGTCACTCATAAACAGCTCAAAGCCAGACGAATCCTTTTCGACAGTTGCGGTTCTCCGCCGGGATGTGCTTCGGTCGCTAATCTTAAGTTGATTCATCGGCACGGTTGGACGTTCTTCACCACCCTGAAGAACAACCGGATGGTGAGTGTCCACCGAGACACGGGTTATCAACATTTAGAAACACTGGTTTTTGATGAGATCACGTTGACGCGTGGCTTCTCAGTCAAGTAAAAGTGTCAGTGTCGCAAAGCGCGTTCTCAGCGTAATCATTTAGCGTGTTGTTATCAAGCCTGGGTAGCCTTAAAAGTTCATGCTAACCAAGAGAATCAAACGATTTATCAACTCCGCAGAGGGCTGTTCACCGATTATCTGACCCATGAACTGGCTAACCCAAGAATTTATGCCGTAACCGCCTAAGCGAAAGCCCTACATAATTAACTACAAAAATAATTCGCGCTAAGCGAGTTAAAGCGGCCAAACTGCCCTTTGGTATCAATAAAGAGTAGCAAACGGACCCCATGGACACACACTACGAATCTTACGATACCGCCGAATTTCTGTTAGACGACTCGTTCGTGGACTGGGTAAAAGACGGGCGCAATGACCAGCTCTGGCAGGGTTTTCTTGATCAACATCCTCACAAAAAAGTCGTAATTGAACAGGCGAGATCTATGATCCTGGCGGCATCTGAAACACCAGGCCATCTTCCCGACGAGCAGCAGGTTGGGCAGATGGCTTGGTGTTATCCAGCAGGCAATGGATGCAGAACCTACTCCATCCGTTCGACCTCTCCGCTCAACCCGATTCCTGCCCTTGTATTGGGCGGCTGCCGCTTCTATTGTGTTGATAGCTGGCTGGCTGGTGTGGCTACCATTCGGACAAACAGCCCCCACGTCCTATCAGCAACTAGTGGCAGAATCGTCGGAGGGACTGCACGAAACCATCAATCAAACCAACAAACCCCTTCCTGTGGCAATGCCCGACGGAACAACGGTGATGTTGGAACCCAGCAGTAAGCTAAGTTACCCGGCTACGTTTGATAAGATGGTCCGTCGGGAGGTTTTTTTATCGGGAGAGGCTTTTTTCGATGTTATAAATAACCCCGGCCAGCCGTTTGTAGTACATGCCAAAACGCTGACAGCTACAGTATTGGGAACCAGTTTTACGGTTAGTGATCGGCAGCAGAATAAGCGCTCGTTTGTGCTGGTTCGCACGGGTAAAGTATCAGTGCTGGCTCAACCAGAAAGCAACCAACCCATGCTTACAGCTGCTGATCGACCGAAAGCAGTGGTGTTGACCCCGAATCAGTAATTAACATTTGACCAATCCGCCGAACAGCCAATGCCCGTCGTTGCCGAACAAGCCAAAGCTGTTGAAGCCACATCGGCGCTTATTTCACTGGATTTTGATAACACTGCCTTGGCCACCGTGTTCTCGAGGCTGGAAAAACTCCACAAGGTGGAAATTGTTTATGACGATAATGCGCTGAAAGACTGTCGCTTATCGGCTTCGTTGACGGATGAACCCCTGTTTGTGAAGCTCCGGCTGATTTGCAAAACGTTGGGAGGGAGTTATCAGATTGTGAACAATCAAATTGTTGTACAGGCCCCCGGTTGCAGGTAATAGGCCCCGTAACTTAATCGATTCCATTTTATTTACCCCCCAGTGTTCTCTACCAGACGATGGGTGGACTTGCAACAATATAGTGGAGATTTTTTAGGCGGCCATTGCGGAGGTGTAAAAATAGGATTCCTGTTGAGTGGGCGTGCGGTAATTTAACACCGAATGTTTCCGCCGACGGTTGTACCAGCCCTCGATATACTCAAAGGTAGCCAATCGAGCTTCTGCTCGCGTCTCAAAATGAGTATGGTTGACCAACTCGCTTTTGAGGGTCTTGAAAAAACTCTCGGCAACCGCGTTATCCCAGTGGTCCGCCACCGCGGCAATTGCCTTTCCGACTCATGCTCTGTTCAACCGGCAAGTCCTTTAGAACGTGTTTGGGAATTAACCGTCTGCTTTTGAGGGGATTCGTTGTAGCATAAGCTTAATATTTGCCAAATAA
Organism: Cytophagales bacterium; assembly: GCA_031411995.1. Taxonomy (GTDB): domain Bacteria; phylum Bacteroidota; class Bacteroidia; order Cytophagales; family Spirosomataceae; genus Rudanella. The sequence goes on along the minus strand of JANOCD010000055.1, from coordinate 798 downwards.
AGCCAGTTTATGGATGAACTCAGCGTGTATTCGTAGTCTTTTACCAATCGCCCGCACCGGCGGACCGGGAAGAAATTTGTCCAGCCAATGCTGCCGCACCGGCGGACCGGTTCAACCACCCACCGCTTAGCAACCGGAACAAACCCCTGCTGCGACTCTGCCCGAGCCGCTTTTTCAAAATCAATGCTCCAAGCCTCCAGAGCCTCTTTGAAAACCCCGTTGTAAGCTTGATCCCCATAAATCTTTTCCAGTCGCTCACCCGCGCCCCACAAGATGTCGCCAATCACCCGTACAGCACCCGGCCCATCGCCTTCATTAGCCGCATGTACATCAGCAGCCCATAGCCGCCCTTGGGTATCAACCACAAACTGCCGTTTGCGGCCATTGACCCGCTTGTGGGCATCCATGCCGCGAAACTCATGGACGAAAGGGGCCAGCTTAACACTCTGTGAGTCAATACATAAGACGGACGGATTGGGGTCTCTGCCGTCTCGTTGGCGATCCAACTGGTTCAAGCTGATATTCATTCGTTCAAATGTGCCATTGCTTTTCCACTGCTCGTAATAGTAATAAACGGCCTGCCAATGGGGCCAGTGAGGGCCTAAATTGCGCCACTGGGTTCCTGTTCGCAGCAGCCACAGGATGGCATCCATGACCTGGCGAAGATCAATTTTACGCTTTCGTTTTAAATTGAAAAAAGGCGAAATTGCCGCCCACTGGTAGTCGGTCAGTGGTTGCCACTGTTTGGTCATGATTTTGTCGTTTGGCGACTACAAAATTGACCCCACTACCAGTATT
>JANOCD010000054.1:0-94669 GCA_031411995.1 Cytophagales bacterium | reverse complement strand
CTAAAGCGGTATCGTTATTTGACCGATCGTTTACGCACCCATAAGGTCAAATTGTATGAATCATCCCTGCTTATTTGCGCAGGCATCTGGAATTTCTATTTGACTAACTAGCTACCAATCAGCGATGCAACAACTCTAATGTATATTACCGAATATTTAGGTGTAGGCTCCACTCTATGTGCTATAGTGTCTACCCACTCATTCAGTGGTTTTCTACCAATCGATCTTGGTATTCCTCCGTCAACCTTGCCGCTTTTTTCGTCAATTCCAACTATAAAATATCCACCACCTGAATTTGAAAAACCCGATATTGCTTTACTTAATTTTTTAGCAAATTCATTATCGTTAACCGCAACTCGGCTTGATTTAAATTCGTAATACTCATCTTCCTCACTTGGAATCTGGTCAAAGTAAAATTCAGAAGATTTCATATAAATAATCGTAAACAGACATAAAGATATCTGATCATTTTCTAAACAACTCTGCCACCGTCATTTGCATCTCAGGCAAAGCAGGAGCCGCACTGAGCAAATCGTCGTCGGTGCAGATCGTGACGGTTTTGGGCGAGGTATAAACGTGAACTTCCTGATGGATTGGGTAAACCCACCAGACAACCTGAACACCAGCCTCGAAATATTCATGGCGTTTGGTGATGCTCACGACATCATTGTCGGTATGGGAAGCAAACTCAACCACAAAGCCGGGAATTACTTTTTGGCCCGTTTGCATCTGTTGCATTTGCTCGCTCGTAAAACACGAAACGTCTGCCCTGCGCATTTGTTTGTCTGTCACCCAGAAGTCCATCTCTGCCCGCAGTCGACTGCCATTTCGGAAGGCGGTTGTCTGAAAAAAAGCGGTTTCAAGATTGGCAAGCAGGTAGTTCTCGTCTTGTCTCATTCCAGTGGTGGGTTCGAGCAAACCATCATTAAACTCATAGGCATAGTTATCGTCTGACTCCCACCGCAAAAAATCGGCTTTGGTCATCCGTTGTCCTGCGTATTTGGGAACTCCGTATTGCTCGTCGTGGGCTATCGTCAGCGTTTCCATAGCGTGTGTCTTTACCCAAAGATACGTAAAAAAGCCGGACCTCACAGCCCGGCTCGTCCGCTTTATTTGTGTCTGGTTTTTATAACTTCCGAAACTTGATATTCCGAAACCAGACCGTGCTGCCCCAGTCCTGTAAGCCAATCCGACCCGAAAACTGCCCTTTGCCAATGGGGGCCGCGGCCAGTTTGCTGGCCCCAAGCAGCTTTTTCCAGTCGGCACTGGCAAGGTCGTGTTCCTGAATGCTGTAGCCGTTCAGGGACACCGTCAGTTTGTTTTTCTTCATGATGAAATGCACCTGATTCCACTCGCCAACCGGGTTTATTTCGCGTACCCGCGCATTGGCGACGCTGAAAAAATCGCCCGCCCGGTGGGTGTTCTCTTTAGCTCCTTCATAAATCGCATCGTCGAGCACCTGCAGTTCCAGACCCGTGTCGTAAATGTTTTTGTATTGCGGGGCTTCTTGCACAAAGAAGAAAATGCCACTGTTGGTGAGTCGGCCCACTTTCCAGTCCACTTTAAACTCAAAATCGCCGGAGTATGTCGCATCGGAGACCAGGTCGCCCCCGTTGGCAGCTTTGTTCCCGATCCGGTTGGGCACCGACAAATGCAGGGCACCCCCATCAATTTGCCAGGCCGAACCCACTCCTTTGCCGCCATACGTGTGCCATCCCGACACATCCCGACCGTTGAAAAGCAATGTCCAGCCTTCTTTTTTTTCCTGTGCCGATAAGGTATTGAGGCCCTGTGCCTGTGCGGTTAAGCAGGTAAGGAAAAGGGCGAATGTGATTGGGAAAAGGTTGATAATCATGGAGTTTTATTGACGTATTTAATTGATAATCAGTAGAAACGCAAAATTTTGCGTCTCTACATCCTGCGTTCCTACACTGCTCCCGCCTTGATCTCTTCCACCACTGCCGGGTCTAAAAGCGTGCTGGTGTCGCCCAGATTTCCCGTGTCGCCCTCGGCAATTTTGCGGAGGATACGGCGCATGATTTTTCCGGAGCGGGTTTTGGGCAAACCCGTCACGAACTGGATTTTGTCGGGTTTGGCGATGGCACCGATCACCCGGGTGACGGTGGCCAGAATGTCGCGTTTGGTCAGGTCGGCATCGTGTCCGTCGGGGAATTGGTCGGTGATCACGTAGGCGTAGATGCCCTGTCCCTTGATGTCATGGGGGTAGCCTACCACCGCGCTTTCCACTACGCCGGTGTGCATGTTGATCGCATTTTCGACCTCGGCCGTGCCAATCCGGTGGCCCGACACGTTCAGAACATCGTCAACGCGGCCCGTGATTCGGTAGTAGCCATCCTCGTCGCGGAGGCAACCGTCGCCCGTGAAATACATACCGGGGTAGGCTGAGAAGTAGGTTTGGCGGCAGCGTTCGTGGTCGCCGTAGGTGGTGCGGAGAATGCCCGGCCACGGGAATTTGATGCAGAGATTCCCCGACACGCCGTTGCCTTCAATTACGTTGCCGTTTTCGTCCACCAGCACCGGCTGAACCCCCGGCAGGGGCAGCGTGGCGTAAGTGGGTTTGGTTTTGGTGATGCCCGCGAGGGGAGAAATGAGGATGCCGCCGTTTTCGGTTTGCCACCACGTATCCACAATGGGGCAGTTGTTTTTACCGATATTGTCGTCGTACCAGTGCCAGGCTTCGGCGTTGATGGGTTCACCCACGGAGCCAAGCACCTGCAAACTGCTCAGGTCGTGGTTCTGAACGGGTTCCAACCCAAAACTCATGAGCGACCGAATGGCCGTGGGGGCCGTGTACAGAATATTGACTTGGTGCTTATCGACCACGTCCCAGAACCGCCCGGCATCGGGGTAGGTCGGCACCCCCTCAAACAGCAGTGAAGTGGCTCCATTGGCCAGCGGGCCATACACAATGTAGCTGTGGCCGGTGATCCAGCCAATGTCGGCGGTGCAAAAATGAACCTGGCCATCTTTGTACTGAAACACGTTTGAGAAGGTGTAAGCCGCATAAACCATATAGCCCCCGCAGGTATGCACCACGCCTTTGGGTTTGCCCGTTGAGCCGGAGGTGTACAGGATAAACAGCATATCTTCGGCATCCATTTCCTCGGCGGGGCAGTTGGCCGTAACCTGCTTCAGTTCCTGCTCCATCCAGACATCGCGGCCTTTGAGCATGGCCACTGGCGTGCGGGTGCGGGTCATCACAATCACGCGCTCCACGGTGGGGCAACCAATGAGGGCATCATCGACCACGCTTTTCAGCGGAATTTCTTTGTTGCCCCGGTAGCCGCCATCCGCTGTAATCACCAGTTTGCAAGCGGCATCGTTAATCCGGTCGGCAATGCTTTGGGCCGAAAATCCCCCAAAAACCACCGAATGTACGGCCCCAATTCGGGCGCAGGCCAGCAGCGAAATGGCTAACTCCGGCACCATCGGCATATAAATACAAACCCGGTCACCCTTCACCACGCCATTGCGTTTCAACACGTTGGCCATGCGGCAAACCTGATCGTGCAGCATCCGGTAGGTCAGCGTTACACCAGCCTCATTGGGGTCATTGGGTTCCCAGATGATGGCGGGTTGGTCGCCACGGGTTTCGAGGTGCCGATCGAGGCAATTTTCAGTAATGTTGAGTTTGCCGCCCTGAAACCATTTGATGTTGGGTTCTTCGAAGTTCCATTGGAGGGTTTTAGTCCAGGGTTTGCGCCACTGAAATTCCTGCGCCACTTCGGCCCAAAAGTTTTCGGGATCGTCAACGCTTTTCTGGTAAGCGGCCTGGTATTCGTCAAAGGATTTAATCTGGTAATTCATGGTTGTTAAGTATAACGGACGGGGTCGCCCGCGCGATGGTACTCCGTTGGGCCGTAAGGCCAATCTTTATAGCTAATTTTTACTACCAATTTTTGGCCTTACGGCACAACGGAGTACCACTCCGTTGTACTTAGCGAGGCCCGAATTTCGTCTAAAATTATGGGATCGTCAATGGTGGAGGGGATGGTAAAGGTTTCTCCGTCGGCGATTTGGCGGATGGTTTTTCGGAGAATCTTGCCCGAGCGGGTTTTGGGTAATCGTTTCACCGTTACGGCATGGCGGAAATAAGCCACTGCACCAATCTTCTCCCGAATCATGGCTACCAAATCAACTTCTACGGAATGATCCGTGCCTGTCCAGTCGTCTTTTAGCACCACGAACCCAACGGGTCGTTGTCCCCGCATCTCGTCGGCGATGCCCACCACGGCGCATTCGGCCACGGCGGGGTGCGCCCCCACGATTTCTTCCATTTCGCCGGTTGATAAGCGATGCCCGGCCACGTTGATCACATCATCGACCCGGCCCATGATAAACACATAGCCGTCCTCGTCGATGTAGCCCCCGTCGCCGGAGAGATAATATCCCGGAAAACGGTTTAGATACGATTGCTGAAATCGTTCATTGTCGCGCCAGAGTGTGGGCGTGAAACCGGGCGGCAAGGGCAGTTTCAGGCACACATACCCCTCTTCATTGGCCTCCAATTGTTGCCCGTTTTCGCCCAGAATCTGCAAATCGTACCCGCAAACGGGCAACGACGACGACCCCGCTTTCACGGGCATAGGGTTGATTCCCATTTGATTAGACACCATTGGCCAGCCCGATTCGGTTTGCCACCAATGGTCGATGATGGGAACGCCCGTGAGGTCGCCGAGCCAGTGGAGGGTGGGCGGGTCGCAGCGTTCACCGGCCACAAAAATGGTTTCGAGCGAGGAGAGGTCGTAATGCTGGAGCAGTTTGCCCTCGGGGTCTTCCTTTTTGATGGCTCGAAACGCGGTTGGAGCCGTGAAAAAAACGTTGACTTTATGATCCTGAATCACGCGCCAAAACGTACCGGCATCGGGTGTCCGAACGGGTTTTCCTTCAAACAAAATGGCCGTGCAACCGCCAATCAACGGGCCATACACAATGTAGCAATGCCCCACCGCCCAGCCAAAATCGGAGGCCGCCCAGAACACGTCGCCGGGTTCGATATTATAAATGGCTTTCAGGCTGTATTTCAGGGCAACCGCGTGGCCCCCGTTGTCGCGGACAATGCCTTTGGGCTTGCCCGTGGTGCCGGAGGTGTACAGAATATAGAGTGGGTCGGTGGCCCGAACTGGCACCCAATCGGCGGGTTCGGCGGTGGCGAGGGTGGTAGCCCAATCCAGATCGCGCCCCTCGTCAAGGTCAGCCCGACACTGAGTACGCTGTAAAATCAGGCAGTGATCGGGTTGATGCGTGGCCAGCCGGATGCCTTCATCCAACAGTGGCTTATACGGAATCACCCGGTCGAACTCGATGCCGCAGGAGGCCGACAGAATCAACTTCGGTTCGGCATCGTTGATACGCAGGGCCAGTTCGTGGGGGGCAAAACCACCGAACACCACCGAATGAATGGCCCCCAACCGCGCACAGGCCAACATCGCACAGGCCGTTTCTGGCACCATCGGCATATAAATAACGACGGTGTCGCCGTAGCCCACACCCAACTGTTTCAGCACACCCGCCAGCCGCGCTACCTCCGTTTGCATATCGCGATAGGTGAACCGTTGCACCGTGTCGGTAACGGGTGAGTCGTAAATGAGTGCCACCTGCTCGCCCCGGCCCTGCTCCACATGGTAGTCCACGGCTGCATAGCAGGTGTTCATTACCCCGTCGGCATACCAACGGGTTAACCCCTCCTCATCGGTCGAGAGAATTTGGGTTGGGAACGTCACCCAGGGGATAGTAGCGGCCTGTTCGGTCCAGAACGAAACGGGATCAGCAAGGCTGCGTTGGTAGTCGGACGTGTATGTAGTTGACATAGGTGAAAGAGCGAAAGGGTGAAAGAGTGAAAGAGCGAAAGTCCGACAGTCTGACGTTTTGCAGAGTGCCATCAGTTTACCACTCTTTCGCTCTTTCACTCTTTGCCATAAAGCCCCTGCAAGGCATACAGGCCGAACCGGGCCAGGCCACCCACGATAATGGGCATGAGAATGAACAGGATGATGATTCCGAAGACCAAATCTTCGGTTTTGCCGGTTGCCAACTTGGGCAATCCAAAATAAACAATGCCGTAGTAGGCACACACGGCGGCCAACGCCAGCCAGAGAATTCCGAGGTATTTTTTTATTGAGGTCATGGTCTAATCTTCCACATTTCGGTCTTTTCCATCTAAATACACGAGGCCAATTACGAAGCAAACAGCGGCAACACCGATGGGATACCAGAGTCCTTCAAGATAGGGTGCCGCATAAGGAGCCGCGCTTCCGGCACTGATCGCCAACGTGTTCGCATCGTTAGCTTTGGTGGCTAAATAGGTTGCCACGGCGGGAAGCAGGCCACCAAACACACCATTGCCAATGTGATAAGGCAACGACATCGACGTGTACCGAATCCGGGTTGGGAACATTTCGACGAGGAAAGCTGCAATGGGGCCATACACCATCGTCACCAGCAACACCTGCGCAAAGACCAGCCAAATCAGCGACCACTTGTCCGAATCGTTGATCGTGACTGTTTTCTTTATCTCCGGCTTTGCTGAGGCAGTAGTGCCATCCGCACCGATTTTGGACTTTGTTACTTCCTCATAAACCGTGCCGTCGGTGAAGGTTTTTTTGAGCGTAAGGGTATTGACAAAGCTACCCAACACTTTCGGGTCGGCAGTGCGATCTTCGGCAGTGGTTGTCTGGGCAACAATCTCCTGTTTATTTGCCAGGTTAGTGGTCTGGTACATTCGCTCGTAGATCGGGCGATAGGCGAAGATGGCAATAAACATTCCGGCCAACATGATCCCTTTTCGGCCAATTTTGTCGGAGAGCCAGCCGAAGAGCACAAAAAACGGCGTACCCAGCAGCAGCGCGACCGTCATCAGGCTATCTGACTGCATGGCTTCCACGTTGCACACTTTCTGGATAAAACTCATGGCGTAAAACTGCCCTGTATACCAGACTACGCCCTGCCCCATGGTGGCCCCAAACAGGGCCAACAACACAAATTTGAAGTTGTAGGCATTCCCAAAACTCTCTTTCAGTGGGTTAGTGGCCGTTTTTCCCTCGGCTTTTGCTTTGGCAAACATGGGTGACTCGTGCATGTTTCGCCGAATCAGATACGACACGCCCACCATCAGGATCGACACCAAAAACGGCACCCGCCAGCCCCAGTCTGCAAAGGCTTCTTTGGACATCGACAGGCGGGTAAGCAAAATCACCATCAACGACACAAACAGGCCAATGGTGGCCGTCGTCTGAATCCAGGAAGTCCAGTAGCCGCGTTGCCCCGGCGGAGCGTGTTCGGCCACGTAGGTGGCGGCACCGCCATACTCACCGCCCAGGGCTAAACCCTGCAATAGTCTCAGAATCAGCACCAGTAAGGGAGCCAGAAACCCGATGGTCTCGTAGCTCGGAATAATGCCGATGGCAAATGTAGCCCCACCCATCAGCAACAAGGTAACCATGAACGTGTATTTCCGCCCGATCAAGTCGCCGAGCCGCCCAAAGAACAGGGCACCAAATGGACGCACCACAAACCCGGCTGCAAACGTGGCGAGGGTGCTCAGAAAAGCGGCCGTTGGGTTGCCTTCAGGAAAAAACTTGGTGGCTAACACCGTAGCCAGTGAGCCGAAAATATAGAAATCGTACCACTCAATGAGCGTTCCAACCGACGAGGCACCGATAACACTGATCAGGCTTGATCGGGCAGCGGGTGGGGAATTACGCACAGAAGACTGCATAAAAGGAGATAAAGGGGTTCAGAATTAGAAGGAATCGAGCCGGTAAATTACTCGCTTTTTTACTATTTCTTCTTAATTCTCCCACCCACTCAGGTCGCTCAATAGCCCGTTTTCTGACTATGAAGAAAAATTAATTGACAAAGCCTGTATGCACCTGCTGGTCATTTGTTAAAAGACCTTAACGCGACCAAGATAATTTTGTTAGTGGACAAATAATCCAAACTTTTATCCGCTTAATTTACGTTTCATATCCAGGCAACGCATAATTTTTAACACCTTGTTTTTCGTACGCATGTCCTTTTCCAACGTCCTACTGGCTAGTGCCGCAACTGTTATTCTGTTATCTGGTACTGCTTTAGCACAAACCAAAAAGCCCACTCCAAAACCAGCTGCCCGGCCAGTCGCCCGGCCAGCCGGAACGCCCCCACCCAGTCGTTCGGGAGTTGTGTTGCGTTCAAATAACGACTCATTGAGCTACAGTATCGGTTTGAATATTGCCCAGAATATGAAGCAGCAGGGGTTGACCAATATTAACTCAGTGGTGCTGGCAAAAGGTCTCGACGATGCCATGAAAGGTGGGTCGATGGCCATGACACCCGAACAGGCTAATGCCGTTTTGGGCGCATTCATGCAAAAGCAGATGGTGGCCCGGCAGGCAGAAGGAGCTAAAGCCTCCGAAGGTAATAAAAAAATCGGAAATGCTTTCTTAGCCGAAAACAAGGCGAAACCCGGCATTGTTACTACGCAGAGTGGTTTGCAATATATGGTCGAAAAAGTGGGCACCGGGGCCAAACCCACCACCACCGACCGCGTGAAAGTTCATTACACCGGTCGATTGCTCGACGGTAAAGTATTTGATAGCTCGGAACAACGCGGTACACCCGCCGAATTTGGGGTTACTGAAGTGATCAGGGGCTGGACCGAAGTGCTTCAGTTAATGCCCGTTGGCTCGCGTTGGAAAGTGTTTATTCCTTCTGACCTGGCCTACGGTGATCGTGGTGCTGGTGGCGACATTGGCCCCGGCGCAACGCTTATTTTTGATGTGGAATTGCTTGATATCGTTAAACAATGAGTGATTCACTCATTCGCTAATTCACCCCCTTCGCAATGAAGAAATACTTTGTAACCTTGTTGCCCGTGCTGATTCTCAGTATTCAGCCGGACTCGCCCTCCTCGGGGGCGCATCAAACCGGACAGGCTTCGGTGGTTTCGGCCAACCTGCCTGCCCCGGCAGACGATGATCTGAAGCCAACTGTGTCGCAGGAAAAGGTGGAACAGTTGGTGGCGAAACTGTTGACAACCTACCATTATCGGAAGGTGCGGCTGAATGATTCGCTGTCGTCTAAAGTATGGGATAATTATCTGGAGCAGGTAGATCGGAACAAAACGTATCTGCTGGCTTCAGATGTGGCTTCGTTCGATAAGTATCGCACACAAGTTGATGATGCGCTGGTGAACGGCGATTTGTCGGCTGGTTATGAGTTGTATAACGTATTTCGGAAGCGGTATCAGGAGCGGAGTGTTTATGTGCAGGAATTGCTGAAAAAGCCGTTCACCTTCACTGAAGACGAGAGCCTGAATACCAATCGTGAGAAAGCCCCCTGGGCAAAAGATGCTACTGAGTTGAATGAGATCTGGCGGAAGATGATCAAAAATCAGGCCCTGGAACTCAAGTTGGCCGGTCAGAAAGACAGTGCCGTTACAGCCACACTGAATCAGCGGTATAAAAACCTCGACAAAGCTGTTGGCCGCGTTCGGAGCGACGATGTGTTCCAGATGTATATGAACTCGTTTGCCGAAACGCTTGACCCGCACACGAATTACTTCAACCCGAACAACGCCGACCGTTTCAACCAGGAAATGAGTCAGTCGCTGGAGGGTATTGGAGCCATGTTGCAGGAAGACGGAGAATACATCAAAATCACGAGTGTGCTGCCCGGTGGCCCTGCTTTCAAGAGCAAGCAGCTATCGGCTAACGATAAGATTGTGGGTGTAGCTCAGGGCGATAATGGCCCAATGGTGAGCATTGTTGGCTATCGCGTCGACGATGCCGTGAAACTCATTAAAGGTCCAAAAGCCAGTATTGTTCGTTTACAGGTGCGGTCGGCAGATGCGTTGGCTAGTGCGGCCCCGAAAGAGGTGCGGATGGTGCGCGAGAAAATTAAACTCGAAGAACAGCGGGCCAAAAAAGAGGTGATCGAAATCACCGATAATGGCAAGCCCTACAAAATTGGCGTAATCAACATCCCGATGTTCTATCGCGATTTTGAGGGTGCCCGCAAGCGTGAAGAAAATTTCAGCAGCACCACCAACGACGTGAAGAAGTTTGTGGAAGAACTGAAAACCGAGAAAGTAGACGGTATCGTGATCGACCTCCGCAACAACGGTGGCGGTTCGCTGACAGAAGCCATCAACCTGACAGGTTTGTTTATTCCGAAAGGGCCGGTGGTGCAGGTGCGCGAACAAACGGGTGAGACCGAAGTCTACAGCGACCCCGACCCAAGCGTGACCTATGAAGGCCCAATGGCCGTGTTGGTGAACCGGTTTAGTGCATCGGCTTCGGAGATTTTCGCGGCCGCCATTCAGGACTACAAGCGGGGTATTATTGTGGGTGGTCAAACCTTCGGGAAAGGCACCGTGCAAACGCTGGTGGACTTGAATCAGTGGTTGCCGAAAGAGCAGGATAAGGTTGGGCAAGTGAAAATGACCATCCAGAAATTCTACCGGATCAACGGAAGCAGCACCCAGCACAAAGGCGTAACGCCCGACATTGAACTGCCATCGGGATACTCTGCCGAAGAATACGGCGAAAGCTCACAACCAAGCGCGTTGCCCTGGGACCAGATTGCGGCTACTCAATTTGACCTGTCAACTACGGTAAACGACAAGATTTTGTCGCGGCTTCGCGACCGGTTCGAGGGTCGGTTGAAGTCGGATGTGGAGTTGAAACAACTGTCGCAGGAACTGGCTGACTTCAAGAAAGCCAAAGAGAACACGGTGGTGTCGTTACAAGAATCGAAGCGTAAGAAAGAGCGCGACGAAGCGGAGAAAAAGCGGTCGGCTTTGAAAAAAGAATCGGCTGAAGACCCCGAAGGCGTTGACGAGACGGGAACCCCCGCCCCGGCCACCGCTCAGACCGACAAAACCAAGCCCAAAAAGAAGCCCAAAGATCTGTATCTGACCGAAACAGGTCGAATTCTGGCCGACTATATTGTAGCAACGAACAAATAAGGGCGATTGCAGGAGTGAAGAAGCCCCGCTGTTATGATATAGCGGGGCTTTTTTTTGCCGTACAATTGGTATAATTGTCAGGCTCTCGTATGGTTACCGGCTCAACACTAACTGGCTTGTATACTGCATGTTATGCAACATATTATGAAGGATGGCAATCTGGTTGAAGGAGAACCTTTCGAACAGCTGATTGAAGTTCGATGAATCAGTTCTTAACCACCAGAATAACCCCGCCGATAATGAGCAGAACGCCCAGCAGTCGCCAGGTATTGGCTGCGTGGGGCGCGAAACCCAGCAGGCCATAATGATCGAGGACGACAGCCGCAATAAGCTGCCCGGCCACGCTCAGACTCAGCAGGTTGCCGGGGCCAATTTTCGATACGGTGATGATCACCGTTGTCACGTAGCAGGCCCCGATCAGGCCCCCCGTCCACTTCCACCAGCTAATTTGCCGGACCGATTCGAGGGCTGGAACAGGGTTTCCCACCGACAGTTGAGCCAGCATTAGGGCAAAAAAGCCCGTGCCAAACGAGATCACAGCGGCCAGCAACGGATTACCGATTCCCTGCCGAAGCGACGAATTCACTCCCGACTGAATACTCATGGCAACGCCCGTTAGCAGGGCAAGAATATAGAACAGGTACTGCATGGATGCACGAAAAGAAGAAGCTGCAAAAATAGGGGTTTAGGTTCTACTGTGCCCGCTTTTTCATTTCCAGTTGCCGCATATACATCCCGTCGATGGTGCCGAAAAGCTGTTTGAGGGCAATGGGGCTTGTTTGCCTGATCTTTACGCCCCCGTCTTTGCCAATGAGCATCACCCGAAAACTGTTGCCGGTGGTGTTCAGACTTTTTTGGAGGTAGGCACGGTCTTCGTCGGCCAGTTGATCGGCAGGGAGTTCGCGGATGAGCAGGTCGCGCTCGGAAACCCCCGTCGGGTCTGCCGCCAGTAAGGCTCGTTGCCGTTGCAGAGAGGGATCGGCATCGGTGGGGGCATACACCAGAATGATCCGGTGTTTCCACTCATTTTCGGCCAGCCACCGTTTCAATGAGGGTGGCTGGCTTTCTGTCATTAGTAGTAAAAGAAACAGGCAGTGAACCATAAGAATCGTTGAATTATCAGTACAACCAGTTAGGTCGCTGCCGGGTTCAGGCGGTTTTCAAGACCACCCTACACAAGGCTTTAATGTGTCGCCAGTGCTGCGGATTGGCTGATGATTGCCCGTTCGTGGCCTCCACAAACTTGGGTTTGCCGAACGTATTTTTTTGCACCTGTTCCCGAACATATCGGTTAAACGGCTCGTATTGAATTCGGTAGGCAATCATCAGTTTGCGGTCCGCATCCGATTTCCAGGCCTCCAGTTCAATCGATTCCGAAACGCCTTTGGGAATGTTGTTTGTAGAAAAACATTGCGGCTCACCAACAGTGTTGGTTGGTCGGAGTCGGTGTTGAGGAGTTCGTTGAGTAAAGACATCGTTTGCTGGTTGACTATGCCGATACAACACATTGAGTAGGATAAGGGTTAAAAGGTATATTGGTTTTTCGGTAAGTCGATCAATATGTACGATGCTTACGTACTTTTGATAATTAAATGTACTCTTTGTTATGTCAATTAATCAACTGAATGCCGCTGTTGAGCCGGTTCGTACCCGCTTACTCAACCACAAAATCTATGGAGCCATCCACGATCTGGAGAGTCTCCGCGAGTTCACTCAATACCACGTATTTGCCGTGTGGGATTTCATGTCGCTACTTAAAGCCCTACAAAAGCAACTAACCTGTACAACAGTCCCCTGGGTGCCCGTTGGGTCAGGGTCAGTGCGGTATCTGATCAACGAAATCGTGACGGGCGAAGAATCCGACGAGACTCCCGATGGCCGCCGAATCAGCCATTACGAACTCTATCTGGAAGCCATGCACCAAATGGGGGCCGATGCTACCCTGATTCAGAAAGCCGTAACCGATATTCGGACGGGCTTGCCGGTGCGGGAGGTGATGGCCTCAATGGGTCTGCCCGAGGGAGTGTGGAAATTTGTTGAGTTTACGTTTGACGTAATCGACACCAACAAACCTCACCTGATTGCGTCGGTATTTACGTTTGGTCGCGAGGATCTGATTCCGAATATGTTCATTGAAATTGTGCGGCAGATCGACGCGGAAAATGGACAATTAGGCCTGTTTCGGTATTATTTGGAGCGTCACATCGAACTGGATGGTGATCATCATAGCCATTTAGCGATGCAAATGGTAGAGGAATTATGTGGCGATGATGCCCGGAAATGGGCCGAAGCCACCGAATGGACCACTCGGGCACTGGAAGCTCGGATTCGATTGTGGGATGCGGTAAGTGAGGAGCTATCGGTTGTGAAGTAAAAAAAAGCCCCCGCTGTTGTAACGGGGGCAGTCGATGAAGATGTATATTCGGCACGTAAAACGTCACCCTATGTTGCCAATCGGGAAAAATCAGATCACTGATTCTTTAGACGTATATACGCTTATCAACCGGAATGAGTTTTTGAATGTTTGAAAAATCATGTCAAATTTAGCTCGTCCAGCCGAAAACAACGTTGCTGCATACCACCTGAGCTTATGACCGTAACCGCTCGTATTGAGCAAACACCTTACGAAACCCACATTTCGACGGATAGTCAGGTGATTGTAGCCGACGAACCTGCCGATGTGGGTGGGGGAGACCGGGGCATGAGACCCGGCGATTTGCTGGCGGCTTCGCTGGGAGCCTGCACCGTGATGACGCTGCGGATGTATGCCGACCGCAAAGGATGGCCCCTCACGTCGGCAGTGGCCCATGTTGATATGGATGGGGATTCGTTAACGAAACGAACCCATTTTCGACTGCGCCTGGTGCTGACGGGCGACCTTACGGCTGATCAACGCACCCGCCTGCTCGAAATTGCCGACCGATGCCCCATTCATCGCATGTTGGAGAATCCGATTGATTTCAGTACTATCTTAGTGGATTAGCCATCTGTAACTGCCTGATTGATGATTTATTACACTCAGCTTATCTTTATCAAAGAAGGTCAGGAAGCGAGTTTTCATACCTTTGAAGATCATGTATTGCCATTGTTGAAACGGCATAATGGGGAATTGCTCTACCGGGTAAGGCCGCCCCAACCTGCCGTAATCGAAACGACAGTTGGCCATCCGTATGAAATTCACCTGGTAACGTTTGCCAGCCGAACCGACTTTGAAAGCTACCGCGATGACCCTGACAGGCTGCATTACATGCCGTTAAAGGAGCAGTCGACTAGCAGGGCAATGTTGATTGAGGGACAGGCTTTGTAATGACTACCAAGCAAAATCAAGCTATGAACAACGAACCTACACCGCAGGGGGGGACTTCCGTTCCTGACATTACCAAAACCTACACGAACGACGAAATTACAGTTGTTTGGAAACCCGCTATCTGCATACATTCCAAAATTTGCTGGACTGGGCTTGGCGAAGTTTTTAACCCCCGCAGTCGACCGTGGATAACCATATCCGGAGCAGATTCGGCCCGCATTGCCGAGCAGGTTGACCGTTGCCCATCGGGCGCGTTGAGCTATTTTCGCAATGCCGAACAACCCCAACCGGAGGCCGTGACTGGCGAAAGCATTGTGGAGGTGATGCCCAACGGCCCCCTGATGGTTTATGGCAATTTGGTGGTGAAAGACAGTGCGGGCAACGAAACCCCCAAGCACAAAGTCACGGCGTTTTGCCGCTGCGGGGGCAGCAACAACAAACCCTACTGCGACGGATCGCACGTGCGGATCGGGTTCGCGGGATAGCTCGTTATGCTCCCGTCAACTGCTCCACAAAGCGAGGATGTTCCCAAGAAATGGAGACGTGCGTGATTCGGTCGGCTTCATCGAACTGGAACACAAACACATGGTCGCTGTTGAACGACAGCCCTTTGCTCGGAATGCCCATGAAGGCCTGGGCCTGCGTGCCGAAAATGGCCACCCGGCACACCACCTCGTCGCCAT
Source organism: Cytophagales bacterium (assembly GCA_031411995.1). GTDB lineage: Bacteria > Bacteroidota > Bacteroidia > Cytophagales > Spirosomataceae > Rudanella. The sequence goes on along the minus strand of JANOCD010000054.1, from coordinate 79,710 downwards.
CGGCGGTCATAGTATCCACGGTATTGTCGATGTTGGGAAAACAGTCCATGAGGAGTTGCCAAACCGTGCGGCCAAACTCCCAGAACGAACCTCTGCCGTCGTTGCCGAGGGGTTCAAAAAATACGGTGGCATCAGGCGTGGCCAGGTTAATCATGCGGGCCGTGTCGAGGTCGGCGTAGGCCTCAAAAAAGGCCAGACAAGCCCCTTTGCGGGTTAGTTCAGAAACGGATTCGGTGACTATTGGTTGCATAGTTTTGTGTGTTAAAGCGTTGACTTAAAAACAATTAGCGTGAGACAAGAGAACCCTTTGGGTAGGCCACATTGGCTTTGATTTTGCGAATTTGCCGCATATGCCGATCCACGTGCCCCCACTGATAAATATAGACCTGGTGCATGTTTCGGGGATATTTGGTGTTGGCAAACTCAAAATAGGCCCGCATGTCGGCCTTGGTTGTGTCGGCAAAACCGATGGCCTGCTCCCGTAACTTCTGAAAAAACAGCAGGTTGTTTTTGCCCTGAATGAAACCCGTTGGCCGCGATATGTCGGGCGAAACATGAGCCTTATCCTCCATAATGAAGTTGGAATAATAACTATCCGGGCTGGCGGTCTGATTCAGTTCGGGGGTTGGCTTGTTGCGGAGGCCAATGCTGATTTCACGCGCCCAGATAATTTCCCACAGGGCCAGGTGTTCCACCACTTCGCCAATGGTCCAGCGGCCCGGTGCCTCACGAAATGACCATTGGGCATCGGTCAGGTTTTCGGTTTCGCGGGTTAGTTCGTCACGGGTTCGGCGGAGGTTGTCCACCGTGTAGCGTTGGTCGGCTTCGGTCCAGAGTCGTTGCCCATAGGCATGGCTGCTCAGGACGAGGAGCAGTAAGAAGATGCTGATTTTCATGGAGATACCGTTAGATTATGGCATCAAAAGTACGGCACTCTCCACCTGCCCCATTGTATAAATGCGACATTTTAAACCCCTCGCCCTTCACCCCCCAAATACTGACTTAACTCCACATTGTTCCGAACATAGAGCGAGGGAGCTTTGCCGGTGAACTCGGTGAACTCGCGGATAAAATGCGATTGATCGTAATAGCCCGCGCCAATTAGCAGGTCGTGCCAGTCGGAGACCTGCCAGCGGTTGGTGGCCATCACCGAACACAAATACCCGACGCGCCGGATGCGGGCATAGAATTTGGGACTCACGCCCACCCGTTGCAGAAATTTCCGCTCGAATTTCCGCCGACACAAAAAAGCATCGTCAACCAGCGTGGGCATATGCACAATGCCTTTGTGCTGCACAATCAGGTTGGCCGTAAAGTCGAGCCGGTCGGGGCGAATGTTGCGTTTGAGAAATTGAAACAGCAGAAACTGCTCGATGCAGGCAATCCGTTCGGTTATGAGTTGACAGTCAGCTACTTGACTGGAAAGACTGCTGATTGCTTGCCCCAACACGGCCCGTGCATCCACGCGCTCATCGGCAAACTCGTGCATGGGCAACCCAAACAGACTCCCTAACCCGGCGGGCTTGAACACGATACCAATCATGCTGATTGGCCCGGTCAGGTGCAGTTTGTATTGTCGCGTCGATTGGCCGGCAATGAATGCATTCGGCACAATGCTTAATCCACGCCGGGGTGTTTCAACGGCATACGGCTCCCCGAGGTTGAACACCATCGACGCAAACCCGGTTGGGGGCGACTCCACCACAACGGGGGCAGCGGGCGTGATGATCCGCCGGCTTTCCCAGACGTAATAGCACTCCACAAAGGGAGCCAAAACAGGGGAGGGGGCAAATTTCTGGTAGAACACGACCGGACATGAAAAATGGCTATGAAGTAAACATAGCCATTTTTTGCAAAATCAGTTGATTTTGAAGGAGTTGATTTAGTAAGCGGAGTTTGTGACAGATATTTAACTAACGAACAGGGCTTTGCGATGTTGGGGAATTTGAAAATCGTCTGCCCGGAACCGATGCCCAATTGAAAAACTGATGATGAAGATAAGAACAAAAAGCTAAATTGAAACTCGTCTGCCCGAACAAAAGCCAAATAGAATTACAAATGCTCATTGTTATTCCGTCTGCCCCAATATTGCAAAACCCCTTGTTAGCGGTTCGTTGTTCTTATTACTCATCATTTTCCAAAATATCTGTCGCTGTTTTAATGCCAAGTTGTTCAGCTAAACCAACGAGTAGTCCTTCTGTCCCACGAATGTAACAGAGTTTGTAAATGTTCTCATAGTTTACTACTTCACCCACAATTTCAACACCTTGTTTTGTAAGTCGGCTTAGTAATTCGTCAAGGTTGTCGACCCTGAACATAACACGGAGATAACCAAGAGAGTTAACTGGTGCTGTCCTATGGTCTGAAATAGTTTTTGGTGTCAGAAACTTAGAAAGCTCAAGTCGGCTGTGTCCATCAGGTGTCACCATCATTGCAATTTCTACGGATTGGTTTCCAAGTCCCGTTACTTTTCCTGCCCATTCGCCTTCAACCATTGCTCGTCCTTCGAGTGTCAGTCCAATTTCCGTGAAGAAAGAAACTGCTTTGTCGAGGTTTTCTACAACGATGCCTACGTTGTTCATTTCTATTAATTTGCTTTTAGCCATATCCAATGTTTTTAATTTAAACCTCGTCCTTTGTTTTCTGCTCTTTATTTTTATTTCTTCGTCAGTTTGTATCTTAAATGGGTTGTCAAGTCGGATGGTATAACTTCTGTAATTTGTAAGTCATATTTGTCTTTGTCAATGCCTTCAAAAAGTCGAATGCCGCTACTTAAAAAAACTGGTGCAATGTGAATGAAAAACTCGTCAACAAGCCCTGCATTTAGAAATTGTTGAATAGTGTTTGCACCACCTTGTATTCTTATGTCTTTTCCTTTTGCTGATTGTTTAGCTTTATCCAAGGCACTTTCTATTCCGTCATTTATAAAATAAAAAGTTGTCGTTCCTTCTTGAACCCAAGGCTCTCGCTTTTCGTGTGTTAATACATAAACGTCAGCTTTATATAGGTCATTTGGCCAACTGGCTTCGCCTTCTTCAAACATACGTTTTCCCATTATGAAAGCACCTGTTCGTGCAATAGTCTCTCTAATAAATTTAGCATCAGGTTCGGTTTCATTACCTCCTTCCATTCCTAAGTATTCCCAAAATGCTTTTTGATTAAGCATCCAAGTGTGAATTTTTCCTGATACACCGCCCATTGGGTTGCTGGGACTTCTGTTGTCACCTGCGAAAAAGCCGTCAAGGGATATTCCACTGTCGAAAATTATTCTGCTCATATTTTTTTAATTTTTATTGTTGTTAATGTTTTTGTCTGGTCAATCGTTTAGTGAATTTATGCCTTGTTCTTTAAGTTTTGTTAGTGCGTCTTTCATCACTTTAACTTGTTCGCTTGCATGTCCTTGCCAAACAGTAACTTCTCCTACAACTCTAAACGGTTCTGTCGAACGAAACGACATTGTCGGGTTACCTGGGAATTTTTTGTCCGTCAAATCAGGGTCGTTTTCAATTTGTCCTGTTGGCTCAACTAAGTAAATTCTTTCTCGTCCGTCACCCACAGCAAGTTCAGCACCCCAAATCGCAGGGTCTAATGTTGCTGCTAGAAAAATATATTTTGCATTTTTCTGTTGTCCGTAGTTTGAGTTAAAACCTGCTTGAATGAAGTCGCCAAGTTTAAGGTCAGCCTTTGTCCCGTGAAAGTATGTTTGTGCAAAAGGTGTTGCAGCCAAATTTTTTTTAGTCTCGTTTTCCTTACTATTTTCCATTGTCAAAATTATTGTCTGTTTATTGTCGTAGTGGTCGTCCTACAATGACCGCTAACTCCTGTATAGACGCATGTTTTGTGGATTTAACCCACATGTAAAGCAACCATCGAGTTTGTCAAAACTTTCTAGAACTAAATCGTGTAAAGTTTTGACAGCTAAGGGTTTGTGTTGAAAAAGACCAAGAATTACTCGCAGCAACAATACAAAGAACGCAATGCGCATTTTGTATTGTGTACTCTCTCTGACAATACAAAATACGCAACCCCGTTTTGTCTGTATTCGTGTAATAACCCCCCCCCTCAAAAACCTGTTCCGGGCGTTACCTCGTCCACTGTTCCCTCGGCAACGCGCAGGGTGCGGGCGGGGTAGCGGTTCAATAATTCGTAGTTGTGGGTAGCCATCAACACGGCTGTGCCTGCGTTGTTGATGGAGCGAAATACCTGCATAATCTGATCCGAAACAGCCGGGTCGAGGTTGCCGGTGGGTTCGTCGGCAATCAGAATCTGGGGTTCGTTAAGCATGGCCCGCGCAATCACAACCCGCTGTTGTTCGCCCCCCGAAATCTGATGGGGCATCTTGCGCTGGGCGGTTCCCAAACCCACCTGCATCAGCACTTCCGACACACGGTCGGTCATTTTTTTCTTGTCTGTCCAGCCCGTGGCTTTCAGCACGAACTTGAGATTCTCTTCCACATTCCGGTCGAAAAACAACTGGAAATCCTGAAAAACAATCCCGATTTTCCGGCGCAGAAACGGGACATCGTTGGCATTGATTTTCTCTAAGGCCGTACCCGCCACCAGGCCATGACCACCCTGTAGTTTCAGATCGGCATAAAGCGTTTTCAGCAACGACGATTTGCCACTGCCCGTCCGACCAATCAGGTAAACAAATTCACCTTTATGAACGGCAAAGCTCACATCGCCCAGCACGAGTTTCGTATCCTGAAAAATATCGGCTCTATCGAGCAAAAGTACGGGTTCGGAGGAGAACATGGGTTTAGGGTTTCATTGGCTATGCCGTTTCTATAGTTTCATTGGCTGCGCCGTTTCAAACGTTTACATGAAACCATAGAAACGGTGCAGCCAATGAAACTATAGAAACAGTTCTACTTATTTGCTGCTTTCTTGTTATCCTCTAAAAACTTGGCCAGACCGCTGTCGGTGAGGGGGTGGTTCAGGAGGGCTTTGATCACGCTGAGGGGGCCGGTCATTACATCAGCACCAATTTCGGCGCACTGAATCAGGTGCATTGGGTGCCGAATCGACGCGGCCAACACTTCGGTCGTATAACCGTAGTTGCGATAGATGGTCACGATTTGCTCGATCAGGGCCACGCCATCTGTCGAAATATCATCTAAACGACCTACAAATGGGGACACATAGGAGGCACCCGCTTTGGCAGCCAACAAGGCCTGACCAGCCGAGAAAACCAGCGTACAATTGGTACGAATACCTTTTTCCGAGAAATATTTAATGGCTTTAATGCCGTCTTTAATCATCGGCAGTTTCACCACAATGTTCTCGTCGAGTTCAGCCAATTCTTCGCCTTCGCGAACCATTTCGTCAAACGTGGTGGCAATTACTTCGGCACTAACGTCGCCCTCCACAATTTCGCAAATCTGCTTATAGTGGCGCATTACGTTGTCTTTGCCTGTAATGCCCTCTTTGGCCATCAACGAGGGGTTGGTTGTAACACCATCGAGAATACCCATGTCCTGGGCTTCGCGGATTTCGGCGAGATTTGCCGTATCAATGAAAAATTTCATAAAGTCAGTCAGTTATACTGCAAAAGTAATGGATTGTCAGAGAACATGCGTGCCGTTCTGGGTCTGACACACATGCAGGAGTGTTTCGAGGCCGGTTCGGGCCAGAAACTGTTCGCGCATTACGTTCGTGAAGTTTTCCAACCCGTCGGCCTGAACCAGATTGATAGTGCAGCCGCCGAAACCACCCCCCATCATACGGCCTCCCAACACGCCCGGAATGGTACGGGCAATGTCAACCAGCACGTCGAGTTCGGGGCAACTCACTTCATACATCTTGCTCAAACCTTCGTGCGAGCCGTACATCAGTTGGCCAAAAGCGTCCAGATTACCCTTCTCTAAATGATCAACCGCTTCGAGCAGGCGGTTGTTTTCTTGCACCACATACGCGCACCGCCGATAGAGCAGTGGTTCCTGTTGTTTCAGGTGTTTGTCGAGCATAGGCATGGTCACGTCGCGCAGGCTGCGGATGGAGTCGCCATAGAAAGCCCGTACCATCTTTACACCCGCTTCGCATTCGGCCCGCCTGGTGTTGTATTCCGACTCGGCCAGGGAGTGTTTCACCCGCGAGTCACACAACACAATCCGCACACCGGCCATGTTTATAGGCGCGTAGGCATACTCCAGCGAGCGACAGTCGAGTTTGATAACGTGATTGGCACGCCCCATCATGCTAGCAAACATATCCATGATGCCACACTGCACGCCAACAAACTGGTTTTCAGCTTGTTTGCTCAGTCGAACCATATCAAGCCGGTCAACGGTGCCGTTGTTGAAGAGTTCGCTCAAGGCCATACCCACTCCATTTTCGAGTGCCGCCGACGACGACAAACCGGATCCGATGGGGATGGTGCCACCGAAAACCACGTTCATGCCACCCGTGGCAAGGCCTGCCTTTTGAAACTGATCGACCACGCCGAGGAGGTAATCAACCCACGAATTTGTCTTGGTCAGTGCGTCAGTTGAGCCGGTATAAGATTGTTGTAAATCGACGGCTTCAAAATGAAGTTGATTGTCGGAGCGGGGGCCAACGGCTAAATAAATGGCTTTGTCGATGGCGGCTGGCAATACAAAGCCTTCGTTGTAGTCGGTGTGTTCGCCAATGAGGTTTACGCGGCCCGGTGAGCAAATCAAGATTGGGTCGGCGTTGAATTGAGCGCGAAAAGTCGCCGAGAGCGAGTGGGTCAATTCCATGAAAGGGTTGGGGAGAGGATAAAAAAAAATGGCAAACCAATGTCTCACCGCTACAACCACTTACCCTTGCTTCGATCAAGACCTGGGGGATTCAGCAGGAGCTGGTAGCACCGATTTGCCAATGCAAAGATACAGCAAATTTCGGGCTTTGTAAAGCGTTGATTGTACTTTTGTGGTTTGGATACTGGATGTGGGACGCTAGATGTTGGATTTCCGCTTTCTAATGGCTGATAGTCAGTATCCCATACCAAATGACCAAATGTCTGTTCAGTCAAAAAATAAACTAAATAAGTGGGTGGCAGGTTTGTTCGTCCTGTTGCTGCAAGCCTGTACATCATCTGATGCCTATCTGGAGCAGGGACGAACGTTGTTAAATGACGGAAAAACGCGGGAAGCCATCACCGCTCTGAATCAGGCCATCGAAGCCGCCGACGATAATGCCGAAGCGTTCAATATGCGGGGAGTGGCCTATTTTGAGCAGAAAGAATACAGCAATGCGTTATTGGATTATGATCAGGCCATTAAATTGAACCCTGAATCGTATCGACCGTATTATAATCGGGCGTTGTTGAAAACGGCTCAAAGTGATCTGGACGGCGCGTTGAAAGATTACTCGGATGCGATCCGGTTTGTGCCCGACACCGCCAGTCAAGCGGCTTCAGATCTGTATTTGAACCGGGGACAACTGTTTGCGACCCAAAGCCAGACCCAGCCCGCCATCACCGATTTTACGAAGGCCATTGACCTGAATCCGAAGAATGCACTGGCGTTATATAACCGGGGGAACTTGTATTTTGAGCAGAAGAACCTACCCAATGCGTTGGCTGATTTTCAGAAATCGGCCGAAGCAAATCCCTCCTTTGGAAAAGCGTTTTATGGCCTGGGGCTGGCTCAATTGCTTAATGATCAGCGTGATTTGGGATGCCTGAGTTTGAAACAAGCCCAGCAGTTGGGCTACGCCGATGCGGTAAATGCAGTGAGTCAATATTGTAATTAATATGCTAAAACCAATTGCTATCGCTTTCGCGCTTTTGTTTGCGCTGTTTGCCGGGTTCCAATATAACGACCTCGACCCCGAAGTGTGGATTCCTATATATGGGTTAGCTACGCTGGCCAGTATTATGGCTCTGTTGCGCGTTGGCCGACCGTGGTTCTACTGGCTTATGGCCGCCTTGTACGTGGTAGCGGCTGTTTTTCAATGGCCCCCCCATTTTGAAGGATTTTTGTTGGATGAGATGGGCATGAAAACCGTCAACATCGAATTGGCCCGCGAAGCTGGTGGCCTGGCCATTTGCGCGTTGGCGATGGCGGTGTTGGCGGCACTGGTAAGGAGAAAGGAGTAAAGGGAGGAAGGAGGAAAGGAATTAGCTTACGCTTGTGTCCCTTTCCTCCTTCCTCCCTTTACTCCTTACTTTATTATACCGTTCTCCGGCTGCCTTTGATTAAGGCGGCAATGCCCAGAACGATTACGGCACCGACAAAGGCCGTGAGGATGCGGTCAACAATGCCACCGGCACCCGTTGCGAAGGTTGATCCAAAAATCCAGCCACCTACCAGACCGCCGACGATACCGAGCAGAATCTGGGTGAGTAACGAGAACGAAAAGCGTTTGAAAAGGAGGTCGGCAAGCCAACCGGCTATAGCACCAACCAGGATAGAAACTAAGAAGCTCATTACTTTATACCGTTGAGTTTATGGTAGTTGCCCCTCGTAGGCAACTTATCCATAGAAACGGTAAGCCTTTTAAAATGTTTAGGGTTTCATCCCGATAATTGCCAGTAAGCGTCCTGTTTGCCCTTTTTCGAGCCTGTGGGAAAAATAGTCGTCGTTATTTAAAACCGTTGAGAACGATGAAATAGCAATTTGAGCTGCAGGGATACCAAAGTTGATCAGTTGCTTTGTGTTAGCCGACCGAAGATTAACAAATGTCCGTTGGGTGAACTCGTCGACCCGTTTAAACTCGGGCGCAAACTGATCACCCACATCAGGCCCCACTTCAAACGAAGTTTCGTCGATGCACGTGCCTACATAGGCATAACAGTCTCGGGGGTGGGTAGAATAGGTCTGTTGCATAGCCTCGAGCGTTAGCCGAACCAACTCGCCTACTGTTCCCTTCCAACCGGCGTGAATAGCTGCTACGGCTCTGTTTTTCTGGTCATACACCAATATAGGAACGCAATCGGCCACGCTGACACCCACAAAGAGGTTTGGCTGGTCGGTCATTAGGGCATCATATCCTTCATAACGCCCCGGCTCCGAAACGGTCAATATTTCCTGTCCATGCACCTGATGGGCTGTAGCAACGCGGGCGGGATCGATACCCAAAGCCATAAAAAAACGTTTGCGATTTTCTTCTACATTCCGGGCATCGTCGGTTGTGTTCAAGCCGAGGTTCAACGATTTGAAGGGGGCCGCACTAATGCCCCCATGCCGGGTACTTTCGGCAGCAACAAGCCCGGGGAGCGATTTGAGTAGGGGAGGAGAGCGAAAAAGAGGTTGATGTTGCGTGGTTATCATAGCGAAAAAAGGGTTCCGTTAGCTCAGGTAAACATTGCTAAAACCGTTCGTGTTCCGAAAACTGCCGATCATGTAGTTTGCAATACATAGTACTGGCTTTTGCCCATAACTTTGATTCGTCAATAAGGCAAAAAAACAACAAAAACTAAATCACATGAAAACGTTCATCAAATCCCTCGCAGTTGCCCTCATCATAGGCGTAGTCTCATTTTCAACTTCAGTAGCCGCCACCCCCGGCATGGATGTGCCCGGCATGGATGTGGCGGGTGTATCTGCTCCCAAAATTCGTCCCGTTGTTCACTCGGCTTACCAGTCGGCGGTGTATCCATCGCAATTTGAGCCGGTCATTAATGTGATTGTGCAAAAAGAAGAAGGTAGCACGGTTCAGGTCCGTTTCAAAACCAATCAGGGCGAAACCCTTGCCGAACGCTCTGTTGGTCGGGGTAAAGAAAAAGTGGCCATGAAATTCCGCCTGAATGAATTGCCTGATGGCATCTACCGCGTTGAGATCACCAACGGTCGCGACGTAACAAGCAAAACCGTCAAACTCAGCACCCAACAGGAAAACCCCCGTACCATTGCAATGCAGTAACCCACCTAACAGCCTACACATACCGCAGCCAGCCCTTTTGGGGGTTGGCTGCTTTGTATTGTCCATACCAGCGGCAGAGTGGATACAGCGCGACAATCAAGCCAAACCAAATCAGGTAAACCATTTCCAGCGAAACGCCCATGCCTTTTGGTCGGCCAAACGTGAACGGCCCATCGGGGATGTCGGCCAGGGTGAAACCTTGTAATCCGGCTACAGCCAGCATCAGTAGATGGATCAGATACCAGTGGAGAATATAATAGAACATCGGCACGGCTCCATACACCATCAACACACGGGTAAAGGCGTTGCTGACTCCATCGGCAAGCGACAGAATCAGGAGGGCGATGCCCAGCAAGAGCAGGCAATAGAGTAGAGAAGGCGGGTATTTGCTGACGTTGATTAATGACAACATCGTGAACACTGCATTTTTCTGCACCGACCAAAGAGCCGGGTCGCCGTAGAAATTAATGAACCGCAGTAGGACAAACAACGACAGCGCACCCCCGCCAATCAGGGCCAGGGTTCGTTTGCGGTAGGCGAGGGGTTGCTCGAACAGTGGGCCAATAGCATAACCAACCAGCATAATGCCCAGCCACGGAATGAGCGGATAGGCAACCAGCAGGGCAAAGTTTGGGCTGACGGCAAAGAATTCAGTTCGGAAAAACAATGCATACACAAAGCGGGTGGTCGTGTCGGTAATGGGCGGAAGAAGTTGGAGTAAGTTGTGTCCGAACACAATCACCAATCCGATCAGGCCCACCTGCCGAACCGACAGGCGCGACACAAACGACAGAATCACCAACCCGCCCCCAATGGCCCAGATCACCTGCAACATCAGCGACTTAAACTGAAAATCGAACCAGAAAGCAAAATTGATCAGGGTCAGTTCCAGCAGAATCAGCACCAGTCCCCGCTTGCCCAAAAAACGTCGCCCGGCGGCAACTGATTGACCGTTTTGGCTCCGTTTCTGCAAGGACAGATAGGCCGAGGTGCCCGACAAAAACACAAACGTTGGGGCACAGAGGTGCGTGATCCACCGAGTCATAAAAAGCGGAACCGTGGTGGTGGTCAAGTCGGTAGGGTCGCTGTCCATTGCCGAAATGTGGAGCAGGTCGCGCACATGGTCGAGGGCCATAATGACCATGACCAACCCCCGCGTAACGTCGATGGTCGTGATGCGATTCATGGGGTCCTATTTAAGCTTACACTGACTATTGTCTGATTTGACATAATACGACTTGTAATTCAACGCTTTAGGGTTGGTGCAGCCGACGAGGTTGAGCAGTTCGACGCTTCGGAAGTCGATGGGGTGGCTCTCGGCTTGCAGGGCAATATAGCCGCTGCCGAGGGGCGTGTTCTGGCGTTTTGCCCAATAGTCAACGCCAAGCTCATCGACCCCGGCTGTTTTGAAACTATACGTATCACTAACAAAGCCCCCGCCCACTTCGGGCCGCTGATACGTGAGCACGGTGTCGCCTTCGATGATGTGGTGGATGATGGAATCGCCCAGTACCACAGCTTCGATGGTCACCCACTGATCGCCGTCGTAGGTTTTTGATTTGGAGTCGATGCAGTGGGCCGGGTTCAGTTTGCCGTTCATATAGACCTGGGTTCCGGGCGTGCAGAGGTTTGCCGTGTGCCTATCGCCTTTTCCCAGACCACCCAGCATCTGCACCTCCAGCGAAACCGGAAAATCCTGGTTCAGCGAATTACTTTTGGCCGATTGCGAATGCACCATCACCCCGCTGTTACGCACATTCCAGGTGGCTCCGCCAGGAATTTGCTCGCCTACAAACCGATAGGTGAACCGCACGATATAATGCGAATAAGGCTTGTTGTAGTACATATGCCCAAACTTCTTGTCGAAGTTTTTGTACTTGTCATACGAGATACGGATCATCCCGTTCTCGACCCGATAGGTGTCCAGGTAATTGTCGTTCATGGGATGGCCGGCAATTTTGATGTCCCAACCCTTGAGGTCTTTACCGTTAAAGAGTGGCTCCCAATCGCGCTGACTGGGTTTCGATTGAGCGCAAGCCAAACCTGCCGACTGGAGAAGCAGCCACAGGCTGAGGAGATAAATAGGTTTTTTCATCGGAATAAGGACGTTACTTCATCACCTCGACAGTGTTGATTTCTGGACCACCACCATGATTGGCAGAACCGGCCACAATGTAGATATTTCCCATGTAAACAACGGCCTGTGTACCATGCCGACCTTGTTTCAGGGTTGGGCCACTTGTCCAGCGGTTGGTTTTAGGGTCGAGAGCTTCGGCTTCGTTATGGGCCAGAAGTTGTACGGTTTCGCCCCCAATGATCCAGATTTTCCCGCCCTGAGTCACTGCCGTTGCTCCCGCCCGTTGCGTTGGAATGTTTGAAGAAGCAGGCAAGGTTTCCCAACGCCCCGTTTTAAAATCATACACATCTACCTCGGCAACAGTGGTTTCGAGCACCTTGTTGATGCGGGCGGTTGAGTTGCGGCCACCTGCCAGGTATAGTTTGTCGTTTACCACAGCTGCACTGATATGATCGCGGGTGCGGGGGGCATCGGGCAGGCGTTTCCAGGTGTTGGTGCGCGGGTCATATTCATCCAGCCAGGCAACATGGCCGTCATAATGGCCATCGGTGATGCCACAGGCCACATAAATCTTGTCCTTGTATACGACAACGCCCGCCGAACCGCGCAACCGCTCTTTGGGGATTTCTGGTCCGGTGCGCCATTTACCCTGTTTGGGGTTGTAGATATAGATGGTGGGCAGGGGTGTTTCATGCGGATACTTGCCCTGAAATGCCATCATTACGTATAGCTCACCCGCGTAGGTAATGGCCTGAAAGTGGTTCATCTCGACGGGTGGCTCCGGCAAGCCTCGCCAGGTCAGGGTTTTCAGATTGAGAGCTTCAAGTGGTTTCATGCCCCGGCCACCTACGGCATACAGGCTATCGCCAATGAGGGTGGCCGCATTTTCGTGGCGGACCGAACACGTATTTTGGGTAGCAACAGGTTGCCATGATTGAGCCTGTGCCGTGAGACCGACCAGTAAAACAGGCCATCCGAACAGGGACCGATTGAAAAGAAACATAAAGCTTGCGGGGTTTAACAGCCGTATTTGCCAAAGAAAGGCGTTTCCTTGGTGTTGCCTACTGCCTGCAAACAACCGTCCGGAAGTTTGAAAAGTGCAGGAGAGAGACGAATCCCTCTCTGTTAAAGCACCATTAATTCTGCTACGGGCCAGAGAATGCAAAACCCGCTGGACAACAGTGCTTCGGGCCAGGGCAGGCTCTAAAAAAGTAGCCAGTTTATTACGGCGAAACCCGCTCTATTACCCAACTATCGCCTTCGCGCCGATACCGAATACGGTCGTGCAAACGGCTGGGGCGACCCTGCCAGAACTCGATTTGATCGGGAACAACCCGAAAACCACCCCAGTGTGGCGGGCGAGGCACGGGTTTGTTGGCGAATTGTTCCTCCAGATCACGCTGACGATTTTCCAGAACCTCCCGATCCGTAATCACTGTACTTTGATACGATACCAAAGCTCCAATCTGGCTTCCACGCGGGCGACTGGCAAAGTAAGTGTCTGACTCATAATCACTTGTTTTTTCAACGTCACCTTCGATGCGAATCTGGCGTTCCAGTTCAGGATAAAAAAACGTGAGTGCGGCCACGGGTTGAGCAATGAGTTGCTGCCCTTTCTGGCTTTCGTAGTTCGTATAGAAGACAAACCCACGCTCATCGACATCCTTAATCAGTACAATTCGTCCTGATGGTCGACCATTTTGGTCTACGGTGCTGAGGTGCATGGCATTGGGTTCGGGGATGCCTGCCTGTACGGCAGCGTCGAACCATTGCCGGAACTGGGCGATGGGGTCGGGCAGCACATCGGCACTGTCGAGACCATGCATCGTATATTCTTTCCTTAAATCAGCTATTTCTATTGACATTATTCGTTTACTTTGCTGTGCAAGAGTGATGAAAAGCACCGTCTAATTGGCATTTCTTTGTACTTTTGCAAAAGTAATCGGTACGTTACCAACATGGCAAACGAAGAAAAAGAAATCAAAGGACCTGAGAATTTGACCAGTATGCCAGCCGAAATGTTGGAACTGGATGCGACAGAAAACGCTGCTGCTGAGCCTGCTCAAGAGGATGTAACAGACGAACCTGCTGCCCAGTCAACTGAAACGGTTGAGGCAACACTGCCCGTCGAAGTCCCCTCAGAAGAACAGACCCCTGTAGAAGCATCGACTGATGCACCAGTTGAGTCCGTTATGAATGAAGAAGTACCTGCTGTTTCGGCGGAAGAAACCCCTCTTGATCAGGAAGTTACGGCAGAGGCCCCGGCCAACGTTACAGACGTGGCTGAACCAGAAGCCGTTTCGACAGACGAGACCCCCGCTGAACCAACCGCCGAAGCGACTCCCGCCGAGCAGGAACTACCGGCTGATGCTGAGGTTCCGTCGATTGTGTCTGAAGCAGAAACGGTGGCTGAACCCGTTGTTGAAGCCCCGGAGGCAACAAGCGAAACCGCCGAAGAGCCAGTGGCTGAAGTGACTGCTGAAGAGCCAGTGGCTGAGGTGACTGAAGCGACTGCCGAAGAGGCTATTGCTGAGTCGGTTAACGAGGTGTCGGCTGTAGCCGGAGAGCCTGCTGCCGAAACGGAATCAGTTCCAGAAGAAACCCCGGAACCAGTTGCCCCTGTTGCCGAAACGGACGAAACGCCCGCAATGGAAGCCATCGAGCCATCGGTAGCCGAAGAAATATCGGCCCAGTATGCTGATACGGAAACTGCTGAGGAAGAAGAAGCGACTGTTCAGCCATCGGTTGATTATAGCCAATTCAGTAAAGCTGATTTTGTGGCCCTGCTGCAAAATCAACTGACTGCCATCAGTGCCGAACACGTATCGCCGGGCGATTTCAAGCGGGCCGATGCCACGCTGAAAGAAGTGAAACCCCTGTTCGATCAGTTGAAGCAGGGAGACCGGCAGGCCGCTTTAGCTAAATATGCCGAAGAAACGGGTTCTGAAGAAGGTTTTGACTTTAAAAACGACGACGATGTTCAACAGTTCGATGTGCTTTATAAGCAGATCAAGAGCCAAAAGAACACCTATTTCCAGAATTTAGATAAGGCAAAAGACTCAAATTTTGCCACCAAAACCGAGTTGCTCCGTCGCCTGCGCGAATTGGTGGAAGGAGAAGAAAGCAATGCGGCTGATCCAAAAGCAAGCTGGAATGATTTTAAGCAGGTTCAGGACGAGTGGAAGGCAGCGGGCAACATCAACTCGCCACACAATGCCACGCTTTGGGCTACCTATCACGCCCTGGTTGACCGCTATTACAGCAATCGGAATATCTACTTTGAACTGAAAGAACTGGATCGCAAGCGCAATGCAACGCTAAAAGCCGAAGTGATTCAGAAAGTAGAAACAATGGCTCAGGGTTTGTCTGATAAGCCGGTTTCGCGCCAGACAATCGACGATGCCAACGCCCTTTTTGAAGAATACAAGCACATTGGTCCGGCTCCTAAAGCCGATCAGGAAGTGCTGTGGGGCCGGATGAAAGTGGCTCTCGACTCACTTTATGAGCGTCGCCGGGGTCAAACCGAAGAACAGCGCAAAGAGTCGGCACAGCTTTACGAAGAGAAATCAAAAATTTACGAAGAACTGATTCCGTTCACCACTTTCTCATCGTCCAGCATCAACGACTGGAATGATAAGACAAAGGAGGTCATGGGCATTCAGGACCGCTGGAACGCCGTGAAAGGGTCGATGCCCCGCGAAGAAGGCAAGGAGTTGAGCAAGAAATTCTGGGCTACGCTCAAGACGTTCTTCCACAACAAAGGCGAGTTTTTCAAAGAGCTGGAAGGCAAGCGCGAGCAGAACCTGAAAGCCAAAGTTGAGCTGTGTGAGCAGGTTGAGACGATTCTGAACTCGAACGAAGACACCCCCGAACTAACGCAGCGCGTGATTGAATTGCAGCGTCAGTGGAAAAACATTGGTCAGGTGCCGGAGAAGCAGAAGAACTCGATTTTCGACCGCTTCAAAAATGCCTGTGATGCGTTCTTCAACCGGAAACGGAACAAGAATCAGGAAACGGAGCGTGAGTTTGAAGAAAATCTCGCCAAGAAAAACGACCTGATTATCCGCATCGAAGCGGCTGCTGCCCAGGGTGCCGATCTGTCGCAAATGAACGAGTTCAAGCGTGAATGGAGCAGCATCGGGTTTGTGCCAAAGTCAGCTATGCAGACGGCTCAAAAACGCTATATCAACGCGATCAACGCGCTGGTGGGAGCCATGGGCAAGATGTCGCAGAAAGAGAAAGACCGTGTTATCCAGGAAAACGAAGCTGAAGTTACCCAAAGCCGCCGGGGTGGTGGCGGAGGGGGTGGAAACTTCGGTGGTGGCGGTGGAGGCCGCGACCGGGATCGGGGTGGAGACCGTGACCGTGGTGGTGACCGGGACCGGGGTGATCGTCGGGGTGGCGGTGGCTATCATAACGAAGGTGGTTACAGCGGTGGTGGCGGCAACGACTCACGCGGTGGCGACATTCGCCGTCGGATGACGACCCTCGAAAACGACATTGCTACCTATCGCAACAACATCGAATTCTTTGCCCGCTCGAAAAACGCGGATATGCTTCGTGCCGAGATCGACAAGAAAATTGCCGAGGCACAAAAGCAGTTAGATGAATTGAAAAATCAGTTGCGGGCTGCGCAATCGGCCTAATTTTAAGTGGGTAATTAGGCAACATAGTGATTGAAGTGACTGGTTAAGAACCAACTATTTCACGACTAAACTGCCTGATTGCCCATTTTTAATTTACCTGATTGATCAATTTTCGGGCACTTTTTTTCAGGAAAACTTGCGTTGAACAGCTCAATTGCCTACTTTTGCACCACGATACAAAGGAAACAGCGTGTCAGTCGCTCCGGCGGCAACCAGTAAAATGTAAAAGCCTCCATAGCTCAGCTGGTAGAGCAACTGACTTGTAATCAGTAGGTCGTTGGTTCGATCCCGACTGGAGGCTCCTCAAAAACAAGAAACCGCTCAACACAGGGCGGTTTTTTTGTATTTGTTTTTAGCTATGAACCCTACAAGGCTAAATCCGGTACAAATTCACCTGCTTCAACTTTTTGCTCATGATTTGGGGCAAAATGAACTGGCTGATATTAAAGCTTTGCTGGCGAACTATTTCGTTGCTAAAGCCGATGAAGAGATGGAACGCATTCAACAGCAAAACCCAATGACACAGGCTGATCTGGATGCGCTTCTCAACACACATTTGCGTACTCCGTACAAAAAATCATGAGGGTATTGCTCGATACCAATATCATGCTGGTCATAACACCGTATTTCTCTGCCTACCGCTGGGTATATGACGCACTACGCGAAGGACGGTTTGAATTGGTTGTTTCGACGGAAATTCTAAACGAATATGCTGAAATTCTTGAAAGGCAGTATTCGCCCGACTTTGCCGAGCGCACTCTGTTAGCACTTGACAATTTCCCGACCGTGATTCGGGTAGAACCGGCTTACCGTTTTCTGATGATTGAAGATGACCCTGACGACGACAAATTTACAGATGCTGCTGTAGTAGGTAATGCTGATTTTGTAGTGACCAATGACCGCCATTTTAACCGGCTTCACAGCATCTCGTTTCCGAAAGTTGGGTTACTCAATTTTAACGCTTTTTGCGAACGGCTGAAGCAGATTCTACCTAAATGACCAATACCAGTGAATCGCTGGTCGAAGCCCTGATTTGAAATCCAATTGTCTATAATTCGATTCATCAAAAACGAGTCGCCTTAAGTTGATAACGAGTTTACCTCACACATTTACCCTGTTCCAGCGATACAAATAGGGGGCTTTGTTGGCGGCACCGGTGAACTTCTTTTCGAGACGCTCCAGCACGTTGAGGTCCAAAATCATCTTCTGAAAATTGTTGCGGGCAAACGGTTTATCGACAATGGCTTCGTAAAGTTCCTGTACTTCCCGCATGGTAAAGGTTACGGGCAGGAGGTTGAAGGCAATCAGCTTCTGATTGAGGTTTGCCCGCAAGGTTTCCAGGGCACTGCCAACCATTTGGTTATGATCCATAATCATGGGTGGTAACTCAGTGATGGGATACCAGCCAATGGATTCATCAATGGCATTTTTTTGGGGAACAACCTTGTTAATATCCACCAAAGCGTAATAACCAATCGACACAAATCGGCGGGTGATCCAGTCGAACTCTTTTCGGTCGAACTGTTTTTCGCCTAATTCAGCCTCGTTGAGTCGGACCATGCGCTCCAGAAACGCGATGCTGCTCCGTTGGGCCTCCCCAAACACCCGAAATTGTTCCAAGTAAATATCCCTGATTCCTGTTCGGTCTTCCAGAATTCGGCGAGCAGCCTGATCAATGCTTTCATCCTGCAAAATGAATCCACCGGGCAACGCCCAGAAATCGCCCCGGAAATCGAGTTTGGGAATCAGTACTTTGAGTTGGTTATCCTCATAGCCAAATATCACGCAGTCAATGGAAAGCTGTTGGATATAGTTCTGTGTACTTGGTGAATGCATGGGGTATTGATCTAAAAAAAGTATGGTACTACAAATGTATTGAGTTGTATAAAATTTATTGTCTTTTTTTTAGACAATAAATTTATTTCTTCTTTACCTTTGCTAACAACAGTAATATCTCCAACTCTAATGCAAGTAAAACTTCTAATAACCAGGCACTTATTTATTGGGTTCTGGTTCCTCGTTCAGTCAGTTCTGGCGCAAACCCCGAAAATCAATGTGCTGGTGTTTAGCAAAACGGCAGCCTTTCGGCATCAGTCCATCGAAGCGGGCAAGAAAGCATTGGCAAAAATGGCCACTGACAAGGGATTTGGGGTCAGTTTTACAGAAGATGCCGCCCAATTTACCGAAACTAATCTGAAAGAATACAATACTGTCATCTTCCTGAATACCACGGGCGACATATTGAACAGCGAGCAGCAAACGGCTTTTGAGCGGTATGTTCAGGCGGGTGGGGGCTATGTGGGCATTCATGCGGCCACTGATACGGAATATGAGTGGCCCTGGTATGGCAAGCTGGCGGGAGCCTATTTTCTGGATCACCCGATGCCCAATAATGTGCAGAAAGGAAAGTTTATCGTAGCCATGAAAAACCATTGGGCCACCAAAGGAATGCCCGATGAGTTTGAGCGAGCCGATGAGTTTTACAGCTTCAAAAACATTTCGCCGAAGATCAATGTCGTCCTGAAAATTGATGAGAAGAGTTATGTCGGGGGTAAAAATCCTGATTCCCACCCCATGAGCTGGTACCAGGAGTTTGACGGGGGGCGGACGTTTTACACGGCAATGGGCCATACCGACGAATCTTTTTCGGAGCCGCTGTTTCTGAATCACCTCTGGGCAGGTATCAATTACACCGCCGGGGGCGATGAACCGAAAGCATTGAATTACAGCAAAGCACGACCCGAAGAAAACCGGTTTACCAAAGCCGTTTTAGCCGAAAAACTCGATGAGCCAATGGAGTTGAGCGTGCTGGGCGATGGCCGGGTGCTGTTCATTCAGCGCAAAGGCGAGGTGCGGCTCTACAACATCAAAACGAAGGCCCTGAAAACGATTGCGAAGCTTCCGGTTAACACGAAATATGTGAGCAAAGAAGGCAAAGAGTCAATGGGGGAGGACGGACTAATGGGCCTGAGCAAAGACCCCAACTTTGCCCAAAACCACTGGGTTTACCTCTATTACTCAGACCCGACCGAATCGAAAAACGTGTTGGCCCGCTTTGAGTTGAAAGGCGATGAACTGGTGATGGATTCGAAAAAGGTGATGCTCGACGTGGCAACCCAACGCGAGGAATGCTGCCACACGGGTGGTTCTATTGCCTGGGATCGGGCTGGGAATTTGTACCTGTCAACCGGCGATAATACCAACCCACACGGCTCTAACGGCTTCAGCCCCAGCGACGAGCGCGAGGGCCGGGCTTCGTGGGATGCTCAGAAATCGTCGGCCAATACCAACGATTTGCGGGGTAAAATCATCCGCATTACGCCGAAAGCCGATGGTTCTTACACCATTCCAGAGGGTAATCTTTTCCCGAAAGACACGCCAAAAACCCGCCCCGAAATTTACACGATGGGCCACCGCAACCCGTTCCGTATTTCGGTTGATCCCAAAACGGGTTTCGTGTATTGGGGCGAAGTTGGACCTGACGGAGCCAAGCCCGACCCAAACCGTGGCCCCGCTGGTCACGATGAGGTGGGACAGGCGCGGAAAGCCGGTAACTTTGGCTGGCCACATTTTGTGGGCGACAACAAGGCCTATGTCAAGTATGACTTTGCCACTCAAAAATCGGGTGAGAAATGGGACGTGAACGCCCCCACGAACACTTCTCCCAACAACACGGGCCTGACTGTGCTTCCCCCGGCCCAAAAAGCCTTTATCTGGTATCCGTATGAGGCTTCGCCGGAGTTCCCGCTGGTGGGTGCCGGTGGCCGCAACGCGATGGCCGGGCCTGTTTTTTATACCGACAATTTCAAGAATGCACCCAACGCTTTCCCGAATTATTATGACGGAAAACTACTGACCTATGACTGGATGCGCGGCTGGATTATGGCCGTGACAATGGATAAGGCCGGCAATTATGAGTCGATGGAGCGGTTTATGCCAAGCTACAAATTCTCGAATCCGATGGACATGGAGTTTGCCCAAAACGGCGACCTCTATATGCTCGAATACGGCTCCGGCTGGTTCACGGCCAACGACGATGCCCGCCTGATTCGGATCGAGTACAATGGGGGCAACCGCAAGCCGCAGCTTCAAATGGCTTCCAATAAGTTGGGTGGTTCGGCCCCGTTAGCCCTGAACCTCACGGCCAAAGGAACAGTCGATGCCGATGGCGACGCGCTGACCTACACCTGGACAATTGTCTCCCGGACTGGAGGGTCGAAAAACGGGTTTGCCAAAACAATCAATACGCCCGATGCCAAGTTAACCCTCACCAAAACAGGAACTTACAATGCTGCTCTGGCCGTTTCCGACGGGAAAGGAGGCATGGCAATGCAGTCGATGGAAATTTCGGTGGGCAATGAGCCACCCGTGTTGAGCGTTGATCTGCCCGGCGGCAATAAGACGTTTTATACAGCTAACAAACCGTTCCGCTACAACGTCAGTGTAAACGACAAGGAGGACGGTTCGCTCGGAAAAGGCATCGACCCGGAGCAGGTGGCGGTCAACATCGACTATCTGCCCGAAGGTTTCGATAAAGTGGCCATTGCCCAGGGACACCGCTCGGCCGACGCAGGTGCCGCGTTTGCCGGTGGGAAAAAGCTGATTGGAGCCAGTGACTGCCAGGCGTGTCACAGCATGGCTAAAAAGTCAATTGGGCCTGCTTATCAGGATATTGCAAAAAAATATAAAGGCGACAACTCGGCTCTGGAAAAGCTGACCAAGAAAGTGATTGCCGGTGGTGGCGGTGTTTGGGGCGAAACGGCGATGGCGGCTCACCCACAGCTGTCAACCGCCGATGCCGCCGACATGGTCAAGTATATCCTGAACGCATCGAGCGAATCGGTCAGCAACACCTTGCCAACAACCGGCAGTTATACGGCCAAACTACCAACGGACGACAAAGGCAAAGGGGTTTATGTGGTGCGGGCTTCCTACGAAGACAAAGGCGCGAAAGGCCTGCCTTCGCTACGGTCGGAGCAGACCTATGTGTTGCGAAACGCGAAGGTCGATTTGCATGGATTCGACGTTTATGAAAACGTCAATAAAATGGCTTTTGGCGGTAATAATCTGGCCATTCCAGTCAAATCGGGCGCGTATATGGTACTGAATCAGACCGATTTAAGCGGGGTTGCCAACCTGGTTGTGAGGGCAACGGCACCTAAACCCCAGCTTAATGCGAGTGGTGGCAAAGTTGAGTTGCGATTAGATAGCCCGACGGGTACGCTTGTAGGAGAGTCGGCCTTTTTGGAAGCTACTGACAAACTGGATTTTACCCCATCGTCCCTGACGGTTCCGGTGAAACTGCCCATTCCGTTCGACAATAAGTTGCATGATGTGTATATGGTTTTTGTCAATCCGAACAAGCCATCGGGCAGTTTGATGGTGGTGATGGGCGTTGACGTAGTGTTGAGTGCTGGTAATCCATGACCCTATAAAAAACCCCCCAGCCCCCTAAAGGGGGAGCAATCGAGTCCCAGCGTGCTCCCCCTTTAGGGGGCTGGGGGGCGGGGTCGCCCGTGTCGGCTTTTCAAGTTGTAAATCGTCTAAACCCTTTTCCATGAAAAAGACCCCTTTTCTACTGTGGCTGCTTCCGGCTTTGGCGTTGGCGCAACCCTCACCGCTCACGGGCGGGTTTCAAACACCCCCCGATGCGGCCAAGCCCCGCGTTTGGTGGCACTGGATGAACGGCAACGTGACCAAAGACGGCATTACCAAAGATCTTGAATGGATGAAGCGCGTGGGTATTGGCGGGTTTCAGAACTTCGATGCCAGCCTTTTTACGCCCAACGTAACACCAAAAAAGCTGGTGTTTATGACTCCCGAATGGAAAGATGCGTTTAAGCATACGACCGAGTTGGCTCAGAAACTCCAGCTCGAAATGGCCATTGCCGGTTCGCCGGGATGGAGCGTAACAGGTGGGCCATGGGTGCCTGCGGCTGATGCCATGAAAAAGTATGTCTGGTCGGAGACGCGGGTGACGGGCGGCCAACCCTTCGCGGGAAAACTGCCCCAACCACCAAATACAGCGGGCAAGTTTCAGAATGTGGCACTGGCTGCTGATGTGTTCAGCGGCCCAGCGGGTGCTCTGCCAGCCTACTACGCCGATGCCGCCGTGATTGCGTATCGGCTGCCCGCTACCGAGAAGCCCATCGCGTCCCTGAATCCGAAAATTACGGCAAGTGGTGGTTCGTTTACCCTTGCCGATTTGACTGACGGTGATCTGGCAAAAACCACCCTGCTGCCACCAATGGAGGTGGGTCAGGATATGTGGATTCAATATGCATTCGATAGCCCGCAGACGATCAAGGCATTTACCATTGTGGGTCAGGCTCCGGCAGGCGCGTTAGCTGAATTTAGAGGTATGCCCGACAACCGGATGCTGAAAATAAGCGATGACGGGGTTAGTTTCCGTGATGTCGTTCTCATTAAGGGAACCACAATTCCACAAAGCACAATGGGTATCCTACCCGCAACAGCCAAATACTTCCGGTTTACCTTTAAAACAGAGAAGCCTGAAGTCAATGCCTTTGCCGCTATGACCGGCGGAAATGACGAACCCGGTAAGCCACAGGGTATCCCCATTGCCGAACTGGTGCTACACAACACCGACCGGGTGGACTTGTTCGAGCAAAAAGCCGGTTTCAGCCCCTGGAGCGAAAGTACGCACTCGTTGGTGAAGTCGGATGCCGATGCCATTCCGACGGAATATGTGATTGATCTGACAACCAAAATGAGTGCCGATGGTTCGCTAAATTGGACTGCTCCAGCGGGCAACTGGGTCGTAATGCGGTTAGGCTATTCGATTACAGGCCGAAAAAACCACCCCGCTTCGCCGGAAGCTACGGGGCTGGAAGTGGATAAGCTCGATAAGGTGGCGGTCAATAAATACATTGAAACCTATTTAGACATGTATAAGGACGCTACCGGGGGACAAATGGGCGAAAAGGGGCTGCAATATATGATTCTGGATAGCTACGAAGCAGGCCACATGACCTGGACAAAGGCCATGCCCGAGGAGTTTATGAAACGGCGCGGCTACGACATCAAACCCTGGCTGCCGGTGCTGACAGGTCGCGTGGTGCGAAGTGCCGAAGCGAGTGAAAAATTCCTCTGGGATTTCCGCAAAACCATTGGCGAACTGATCGTTGACAATCATTACGAGGTGATTGGTGATGCCCTGCACGCTCGCGGCATGAAACGTTACACCGAATCGCACGAGAATGGCCGGATTTACTTGGCCGATGGCATGGATGTGAAGCGCAAAGCCGATATTCCAATGTCGGCGATGTGGACACCCGGCAGTTTGGCGGGTGGTGCCGACGAAGAAGTTCGGAGCGAGGCCGACATTCGGGAAGCCGCTTCGGTGGCGCATATCTACGGACAGAACTTAGTGGCCGCCGAGTCGATGACTTCGATTGGCAATGCGTTTAGCTGGCACCCGGAGAAACTCAAACGCACCGCCGATCTGGAAATGGCTTCGGGCCTGAACCGTTTTGTGATGCATACCTCCGTTCACCAACCCCTTGATGACAAGAAACCCGGCTTTTCGCTGGGGCCATTTGGTCAGTACTTTTCCCGGCAGGAAACCTGGGCCGAACAAGCCAAACCCTGGATGGACTATTTAGGCCGTAGTTGCTATTTGCTGCAACAGGGCAAACCCGTGGTCGATGTGCTGTATTACTACGGCGAGAACAACAACATCACCCAGCTTTGCACCCAGAAACTACCCGCTATTCCAACAGGTTACGAATATGATTTTGCCAATGCAACGGTACTAAAAACAGCTTTACGCATTGACAATAAGGCGATTGTAACAACAATCGGACAACAATACCGTCTGCTGGTGCTGGATTCTACGGCCCGAACGATGACTTTGTCCGTCCTGAAAAAACTCGGCGAATTGGTCAGTGCGGGGATGCGCGTGGCCGGGGTAAAACCCGAACGTTCGCCCAGTCTGAGCGATAACCCGGCCGATTTCACGACGCTGGTGAACCAGATTTGGAGCCACCCGAATGTATCGACAAAGCCCGTTGAGGCTGTTTTGCAAGAGATGGGCATCCCGAAAGATGTGGACGTGACAGGAGCAAAGGCAAAAATTCTGTACGTTCACCGCCAAACCCCCGAGGCTGACCTGTATTGGGTTAATAGCCGCAGCGCAGACGCAAACGAAGCTACTATCAGTTTCCGCATATCGGGCAAAGTGCCGGAGTTATGGAACGCTGAAACGGGCAAAACCGAGAAAGTCTCCTACCAGATTAAGGATGGTCGCACGGTTGTGCCGCTCAAATTCGAGTCGTGGGAGGCTTATTTTATCGTGTTCCGAGACAAAGCAACGGTCGCTTCCTACACCAAACCCACTGTGACCGAATCGTCGGTGGCCAGCATTACTGGTGCCTGGAATGTTAGCTTTCAGGAGGGGCGGGGTGCTCCGCAGCGGGCTACCATGAATGCATTGGCATCACTGTCGGAGAATGCCGAGCCGGGTATCAAATACTTCTCTGGGACAGCCGCTTATGATAACACATTCGATGTGCCAGCCGTAAACAAAGGTGCGTCGTATATTCTTGATCTGGGCGAAGTGAAAAACATTGCCGAGGTAGTTGTGAACGGCAAACCCGTAGGCACCGTCTGGAAGAAACCGTTCCGCATCGACATCACGGAGGCCTTGAAAACAGGCAAAAACACAGTTCAGGTGAACGTTACTAATCTGTGGGTCAATCGGTTGATTGGCGATGCCCAGGCCGGAGTGACTAACAAGATCACCTTCACTACCATGCCGTTCTACCGGGCTGATTCGCCCCTGTTGCCATCGGGTTTGCTGGGGCCGGTTCGTGTAGTCGCCATCACGCCCGCTACTGTAGCGGTGAAGCGATAACTTTTCATTTTCACATTTCAACCAATCATAACAATGAAAAAAGCAAGTCTAATACTGTTCGTCTTATTTCTGGGCATTGCCTTCAACGGCTTCTCGCAAACCGCTGCCCCGACCGATTTTTATGCCGGGAAATGGGAAATTTCGATAGTAGGATCGCCGAGGGGTGACGTTAAATTTCTGACCGATCTGGTTCGGAAAGAAGGCAAACTGACTGGCGAGCTGACAGATTCCGCTGATGCCACGGTGAAGCGGCCCATTACCAAAATTGAGGAGACTGCCGAAAAATTAGTGATCTACTTTGAATCCTCGCAGGCCGGGGAAATCTCGGTTGAACTGGCAAAAGTGGACAACGATAACCTAAAAGGGGCCTTGATGAGTTTCGATGCGACCGCCAAACGGGTGAAATAAGTGTTCCGGCTGATGCCATGGGACGCTTATTAGAACTCTGAGAAGATAATGGGTATATAGATAGTGTCAATTAAATCAATAGATTTACTGACTTTTTCTTTAACCATATCCTTATGTTCCTCTTTTTATCCAGCGGGCTTCGTCTCCAGTTGACCCGGCTTTTTATTACCAAACCGGGTTTGTTTTTTCTGCTCCTTATCACTCTGTTTGCAGGCAGCACCAGTACCGCTAAGGCTGGTGTCCCCGCTATCCTGCCACCAATGGAAAGCAAGCCAACCTCTGCCGATTGTAATGCAGGACTTTATGCGAGGGGAGGGATCAATTCTGTTTGTGTGAATGAGGCTATTGAGTTGTATACTGGTCTCCCCAACCAAGTACATACGTGGATAGCCCCGGCAGGTGCTACCCTCGATAACTACACAACAGGACGGGTAACGGCCCGCTTCACCACCAGCGGTCCCAAAACGTTCACTGCCACTCCCCAAGGTTACTGCCCCAGCGTCATTACGATTACAGTCAATCCTGCTCCTGATATAACTATTTTCTTCCCCAATAGCCAGACACTCGTGCCCATTTTAGATGGTCTACCAACGGTCACGCCGATCACCCTGCCCAACACCATTCGGGCCACGCAGGGTGTCTTATACGAATGGTTTATGGTGACTGACCGGATCAACGGCTACGAAATCCGGGAGGGGAACAGCAACGGAACGGGTATCTTTCAGGTTAGTCAGGTTGGCCCCTACATGCTCACCGTAACAGGGGCCAATGGCTGCAAACGAACGGCACGGGGAATCCTTGCCAGCTCCCCCTGATGCGGGGCTACATCGCCAGAATCCTAAACTATAGCTTATAAACCCGTGCTTCCCACTGGGCCAAAGCTCCTGTTTTTCCGGCATAATTACCCATAACAACCTCGCCTTCAAACGCTACCGGAATCTCAATAATCTCACCTGAAAAGTTGGCCACCGTCACGAACGTACCTGACTCATGCGCCCGCTCAAACACCCAAACCGTGGGGTTTTCGGGCGCGAGGTCGCGGTAGGAACCCGTGTGGAGGGCGGGCGTTTGCTTGCGCCACCGGAGTAAGTTGCGATAATAGGTCAACACCGAACTGGGGTCGGTTTCTTGCTGAGCCACATTCACGAGGGCATAGTTCGGGTTAACCTTGAGCCAGGTTTTCGGGCCAGAGGTAAAACCCGCCAATGGTGCCTCGGACCATTGCATAGGCGTTCGGGCATGGTCGCGGGCGATGCAGTTAGCCGTTTTTAGGAAAACAGGCCCCAGTTGACCATCCGGTATAACAACCGCTTTCCACGCATTCCGCACCTGTATATCGTCAAATTCTTCAATGCTGTCGAACGGGCAGTTACTCATTCCGATTTCGTCGCCCTGATACAAACTCGGTGTGCCGCGCTGGGTCAGCAAGACCGTTGCAAGCATCGTCGCCGATTCATACGGAAACCGTTTAGGGTCGCCGAAGCGGGAGAGGACGCGCGGGTTGTCGTGGTTGCCAAAATAGATATTTTGCCAGCCGGGGGCATCAATGCCCGAACTTAAAGCTGTGTTCCATTTGGCAAAGATGGCTTTGAGTTCGGGGAGGGTAAACTCCGGGGAAGGGTCCAGAAAACGGTGTTCCTCACGTGGCACGGCATGGTCGAAATGGTAAATCATCTGCAACTCTTGCCGCCCTTCGCCCACGTACAGATTTGCCTGCTCCGCCGACACACCAAATCCCTCGCCAACCGTAATGACCGGTCGGGATGCCGCACCACCGCCAGCCCGATCTGGGTAGTGGGCCAGTACCTCGCTATGCATTTCCTGCAAAAACTCGTGAATGCGCGGCCCGTTGGCATGAATCGTCAGATCGCCAAACCGCCCTTCAGGATAATCGGGAAAGTAGGGGTCTTTCGATAAAAACGGAATCACATCCATCCGAAATCCATCCACGCCCTTATCGAGCCAAAACCGCATCATCCGGTAAATTTCCTGCCGAAGGGCGGGGTTCTCCCAGTTCAGATCGGGTTGTTTTTCGGCAAACAGGTGCAGGTAATACTCGCCCGTTACCTCGTCGAAGGCCCAGGCCGGGCCGGAGAAAAACGATTGCCAGTTGTTGGGAGGCCCCCCACCCCCGGCCCGCCAGATATAATAATCCCGATACGGGTTGTCTTTGCTTTTGCGGCTCTCCTGAAACCAGCGGTGTTCGTCGGAGGAGTGATTCACCACCAAATCCAGAATCAGCCGCATTCCCCGTTGGTGAACGCCCGCGAGGAGCGCGTCGAAGTCAGCCATTGTACCAAATTCAGTCATAATGGCTTCGTAGTCGCTTATGTCGTATCCATTATCGGCGTTGGGCGATTGAAAAATGGGACTTAGCCACAGCACATCGACACCCAGATTGGCAAGGTAATCGAGTTTGCTCAGGATGCCGGGCAAATCGCCGATGCCATCGCCGTTGGAATCGGCAAAGGAGCGGGGGTAAATTTGGTAAATAACGGAGGCTTTGATATCGGACATTATTTTCACCTAAAATGAATTCAGGATGACACTTTGCCGTAGTGGTTGAGCAATTCGGCAAAGCGTTTGTTTTCTTTAACGGTTCCAAACGTGACACTGATCCGTTGGATATTCTGGGTTTCTAATAGAAAAATAAAATCATCCGGTACGTGTGGGGTGTTGAGCATATCTAACTCCTGTAAATTCGGAATGTGCGCCAACGCCCTAATGTCTGCCAACCGTTTGCAATCCCATATTCTGATGGTGGTTAGTTGGGTGTGATTCGATAAATTAGGGAAAGCTTCCAGCTTTGACAAGTGCAGCAATTGTAGCCTTTTTAGCTGGGTAAGTGGAATTAAGAATCCTAAATCGCCGTAGCGATTCAGGCTGTTGATAAACAATTCGGAGAGTGTAGGTAAATGATTCAGGGCGGAAAAATCGGCTACACTGCCGCCGTAAAAGCAAATGGTATCCAGTTTTTTCAAGGGCAGCACACAGTCGAGGGTTTTGAGATTACACCCCCAAAAGTCTATTGCCCTGAACCGGGTGTGCTGTTGTATGAGCATCAACTCGGCCTGTGTGCAAGGCCCCTGCATCATTAGTTTACCAGGCACCTTGTTGAAGCCAATCTTCATGAGTTATAAGGACGGGTTGTAGCCCGTCCTTCCTATATGAGTATCCCAGTATTTACCGCATCAACTCATCAAACGTCAAACTGATATAGTACAGACCACCGATCCGTGCTAGGCCGTAACCCTGTGAGTAATATTGGTTTAGCAGGTTGGAACCGCCCAGTTTTACGATTGTTTTGGCGGCTGTCAGTTTGTAGCTAACCTGCGCGTCGAAACTGCTCCAGCTTGGCAGGAAAATGTCGCCCGCTGTGGTGCCCTGCTCCACCCACATCTTGTCGGTCCAGCGATAGGTGGCGTTAAAACCGAGATTGCCACCGTTTATGCGGGGGTTGCCGAGGCTGATGTTGTATCGATTTTCGGGCGAGATAAAGAAGTTTCGGCCCAATTGCGCCACGTCGGGGTCGCTCATTTTGCGTTTCACTACATCCTCACCCGCCCGGTTTTTGCGGACAATTCCCTGGGCATCGCGGAGCGTAATAGAGCCAACCTGATGGGCAAAGTTGCCGCTGACACTATAGCCACCACCCAGCACATACTCACCGCCAAGTCCCCAGCCATTCACGAAAATCTCGTTGAAGTTGTTGAAGTTAACCTGCAACGTCCGGTAGTTCGAGGGAGTTTTGAAGGCATCGGCAGTACCACCAGTCGTTAGCAACTGGAAAAAACTCTGGGCAGCAATAAAGTCGGTATAGCGGCTGCTGAACAGGAACGCATCAACGAATAACTTGTTGTTAACAAGCGTTTTATAGCCAATTTCCCAGGTTCTGATTTTCTCCGTTGTGAAGCGGGTTGGGTCGTAAGAGCGGCTGTTCAGTTGGTCGGCGGTGATGCGATTACCCACAAAGTCGTTCACATCGTTGCTCAAAAACGCCTTGTTCGTGGTCAAACCCGCACGTTCGGCGGCAAGGCTCGACCCACCCACATCGCCACCGGCACCGGCGGCCGGCACAGCAAACAACTGACCCGGCGAGGGGTTCCGAAACGCCGACTGCCACGACCCCCGGAAATTATGCGCGCCAATGCTCAGCACACCGGAGGCACGGGGCGTGAACCCACCGTTGAAATACTGGTTTTTGTCGTAGCGAACGGCCACCGTTGGCTTCAACGTGATGGCCTGACTGTTTCCAAGGGTGCCAAGCCGGAATTCCTTGGCGGCCTGAATATAAGCCCCATACTCGTTGATCGTGTATTCGGAGGTATCGAGCCGGGTGCCGTCTTTCACAATGTTCAGGGCCACCGCCGTACCCCCCGTGTTCAGGTTATACCGGCGAATGCTGCCGCCCACAATCACCTCGGCCACTTTAACATGCTTGGTAAGGTTGTACATGCCCTCAATGTGGTTCATGGTTGTGTTGTCCTTGAACCGCAGGCCATTGCGCCCCAAACTGGCTACGCGCTGATTGGAATAGGCATTCGTCAGCAGGTCACGCACGTTATTAAACTGACTCGTGCCAGGCTGATAGCGGGTGCTGTTGGCCGTTTGGCGGGCTGCTTCGAGTTGACCACCATTGGCAGCAAAAGCTGTCGCAAAATCGCCCGCCCAACCCGATGTGGCCGTGCCAAGTGGTTTCCAGGCGTTGTTGATGGCGGCTGCTGCCTGTCCGATGTTCCAGCCCTCGGCGGTTTGCCGGGTCGTGTAAGCTCTCACAAAAAAGTTATCACCTTTCACCTCGGCCCGGAACTGATTGCGCCGATAATCGGGGAAATACTCCCGGAAACCAGCGGTACGAATCAAGTTGCCATTACCGTAATACCAACCCAGAGATGCTTCGATTTTTTGGGTCAGTTTATAGTGAAGCGATACGTTTGCGCGGTTGTTATATACATTGCCGTTGTTGCCTAACACGTCTAATTCAGTGTAACCGGTGCGGGTCACGAGTTTGTTTTGCAGGGCCGCGTTTGCGAACGTGGCTGGAAAACGGAAAGCACCACCTGCGTTAATATCATCGCCGTAGCTATTTACGCCATCGTACTCGAAATTGGTGTTTGGGTTATTATTGGGAATGTAGCCCACGCCGGTTGCTACTCCGCCACGGGAAGCATCCAACGCCCAGAAGTTGGTGCGGGCCGAAGTCGAACGATCATCGTAATCGTCGGCGATAAAATCGGTACCCTGCAACCGCTGGAAATTCACCTTAAATGCAAACTTGTCGTTCAGTTGTTTGGCGTAGCGAATCGCCACATCGTAGTAGCCTTTTGGCCCGAAATTGTCTTTGCCTACATTGTTCGCACCTAATTTAACTTGTGCGCTCAGTCCTTGATACGTGAATGGGTTCTTACTGGTTGTCAGCATGATACCCTGCAAGGCATCGGGGCCGTACAAAGCCGACGACGCGCCCGGAATCACCTCGATACTCTCGATGTCGAGGTCTGAAATCCCCGCCACATTGCCAAAACCGAAGCCCAAACCCGGCGAGCGATTGTCCATGCCGTCGGTGAGTTGCACAAAGCGGTTGTTATTGTTGGCTCCAAAACCCCGGATATTCACCGATTTGAACGTCAGGCTTTGCGTGAGCAAATCAACGCCTTTAATGTTCTGGAGTGCATCGAAGGGGTTGGCGGCTGGTGAGTTCTGGAACTGCCGCGCTCCCAAACGTTCCACCGTAACGGCGGCTTTGGTGATGCTTTCTTCCACACGACTGGCGGCTACTACGACTTCATCGGCCAAAAAGGCCTGTTCCACAAGAGACACGTTAATGTCGCTTTGGTTGGCGACTGTCACGTTCACCTCCTGCCGGGCAAACCCCACAAACGACACCTGCAACACGAGGGGCGGCTGTTGCTTGCTGTCTACCTGAAAACGGCCCTGTGCATTGGTAATGGCACCGTTACCCGTGCCACGCACCTGAACGGTTACGCCCACAAGCGGGGCTTTGGTTTGGGCATCGGTTACGACACCCTGAATTATGGTTTGCGCTAATGCCGAAACCACAGTCAAACTGGTCAAGAATACGGTAAGTACATGTTTACGCATCAGTGGGTTGATTTTAATAATCCTAAAAAGTAGTTGATTTGTGCAAAGATGAGGAAATTCGTGACAGGCACTCCCTCTACCGCCCAAAATTCAGCGTTGTTCCAATCCGGAAGCCCAATCCCCGGTATTTCCAGTCTTGAAATTGGCTGATGACTTCGACCCGGAAAACAGGCAGAATTTTGGGTATTAAGCCGTTCAATCCGTAGCCGACTTCAGTGTAGTTGCGCGACGAGGGTGTGGCCAGATAATGCACAAACACGTTTTCTTTGAGATCGAGCAGGCGGGAAATGGTCAGTTGGGTCAGCACGAACTTGCGGAATTCACCCAACACGTGGGCTTCGGCGAACCGTTTGCCAGTGCTATATTGGTAATAGGGCAACAGGCGGAAAACGCTGACCGGGTCGCCCTGCTGGAAGAAAAACTGGTTGCCCGCAAAGTGCCGGAAATCAGGAAAGTAAACTACCTTGTCGTTCAGGAAAGCCCCCGCTGAAAGGTTATAACTTAACCGGCTCCGAATGCCCGTCTCGAACGAATGGCTGATGCGGGCCTGCAAGAAATCGTAGTCTGCCGATCCGGCGTTCCGGGTACTGCTGCCAACACCTGAAATACCTTTCCGGTAGTTCAGCGAGAGCAGGGGCGCGTCGTTGTTAGGGCGGCTGAACCGACGGCCATTGCGGACATAAAAACGGGGTGCCCCCATTCGGGCCGTAGCTAACAGGTTCAGCACCAATGCCTGATGCACCGGAAAAGCCGACGATCCCACCTCGGCATTCGTCAACCGGTTGGGCGTGTAAGCCCGGTTGCGCCAGTTGATGATTGGGCGCAGGTCTTCGCGGTAGTTGAACAGTTCAGTTCGTTCGGCATATTCGAGGGAGCCGGTTAGTGTCAGGCGGTCTTTGATCGGTTTCAGATCCGCCGAAAGCCGAATGAAATCTTTCTGGTACTCTTTTAAAAAGTTCTGCTCGAACAAGAGTGTCGTGATCGTATTCAGGGCATCGCCAATGGGTTTGTCAGGGTTTAGTTGCGACACATATCGTCCCGCCTGAACGCCGATTACCGTGTTTTTATAGGCATACTGAGCCAACCCATAGCCAATAACCCGCTGTGAATCAAAACCTTTACCGGCCAGACGCAAACGCGCCAAACCGCCCACTGTCCAGTTGGGGCCGGGTTTATATTGCGGATATTTGCCCTTTTTCAAGGTGTCCACGGCCCCGCCCCGAATATTCAGTTTTACCCCCGCCTGTAGCCAATAGCCCTCCACTGTGTTATACCCGGAACTCCCGAACGGGTCGCTCAAGGGGCTGTCATAACGAAGGTTGGTCCGGTTACCGAGTCGCCAGTTGGCTCCCTCCCATAATTGGCTGATTTTGACCGACGAACTGCTCTTGGTAGAATCTTTTTTAGCCACTTTAACGGAGTCTTTTTTGGCCTTTACCTCCCGAACGATTTTCAAACTGTCGTTGCGGACATAGCTTCTGATTTCGGCATTCGTGAGCGGCACCGACCGCAGTGAATCCCAGTACATTGTGCTGCGTTTGCCCGCCAGCGAGTCGATGCTGGAAGAATCGTTGCGGACAACGGCCACATCTTCTTTGCGTTTTTTTCGTTCTTTAAACTCCTGCTTTTCGTATTCTTTCATCATTTGCCGGAGGTTTTTGGTCGAAAACTCTTTCTGACTTTTCACCAGTTCATCCAGCGATTGACTCTTCACGTCGCGCTTGGAAATCGGGGTTTCGGCCTTGAATTTTTTCTCATCCAGAACCACCACCTCATCCACAAACGCGGGGTTCACTTTCAGATTTCGGTACTGATAACTAACCACGGCCTCGCCCCCGCCCTTCACGCCGAAAAATGATCCTTTGAACGAAATGCGTCCGTTCACAGGCATCCACACGTTCTGAATGGGGGTATAAGTCTGGCGTAAATTGATTGTAAATCCTTGTTGAAGAACCTGTTCCAACTGCAAACTGTGCAAGGCCCAGGAGTTTTCGATGATATAAATAACGCCCCGAAAAACGCCTTCGCCCCACGAGCGCGGGGTCACCCGAATCTTGCTGATCTCCACAGGATTACCTCCACTTTGCTCCCGAAACGTGCCTTCATACTCGAATTTATAGTACGCAAACGCTTTGGGCGAGAGGGGCGAAACGGCGTTGTTGATCTCCGGTCGGTAGAATGATCCCATACCAAACTGAGCCGGAATGAGTTCGTTTGTTTGCGAGTTGCGCGAAGCAATCAGCCGTCGGCGGTAGGTGTTGGGTTGCTGAAACGTGACCTCGGCCACCGACTCGAACACGTTTGGTACGCCTACCTTGAAATTGGCTTCCTGCTCGGCCTCTTTCAGTTGTTTGCCCGCCATTTTCTCGATCAGTTTCGGAATACTTTCCACAACAAATGACCCCTTGCCATAGACTCGCGCCGTGTAGCTGTTCACCTGCAACTGGTGGAATTTGCTTTTGGCAATGGCCCGGCGCATGATCGTGTAGGCGGGGTCTTCGTTGGTCGAGCGGGCCTGCACCTCCTGCAACCGAAACGCCTGTTCAGTCATCACCACATCGACGGTTTCAAAGCCGGTCGCTTTCACCTCCACCGATTTTTGTTGGGTCTGAAAACCGAGGTACTGAAACACCAGCTCATAACGGCCCGGTGTCAGGGGCACCTCATAGCGGCCTTCGGTGTTGGAAATCGTACCAAACGTTGTGTTTTTCACGACAATGGCTGCATAGGGCAGCACATCGCCTTTGTCATTTTTAATAACTCCCCGAATACCCTGGGCGTGGGTGGTCAGAACAGAAGTCAGGAGCAACAGGCAAACAAAGGAAAGACGAAACATACAGGTGGTTTTGAATGGAACGTTAAAGTAAGCGGGTCTATTTGTACACTAAAACTATTTGTGGTCAATTAACACAAATTAAGGACGAACGGGGTATCGGGGAACCCAAAGCGCGTCTTTACTTTTATGAAGAAGAGTTTCGTTCACTTATTATGCAGACTACTTTACAACCGATTCCCGTTCCACCAAAGCGATTGACTCTTTGGCTGGCCCTCGTGACAGTCTATATTTTGTGGGGGTCCACCTACCTGTTCATCCATTTCATGACCGAACAGATGCCTCCGCTTTATATGTCGTCGATTCGGTTTTTGGTAGCCGGTACGCTGCTCTACAGCTATGCCCGCCTGACCGGAACACCCCGCCCGAATTGGACACATGTTCGCTCGGCAGGTATCATTGGGCTGTTGCTGCTGACCATTGCCAACGGTTGCTTGTCGGTTGCGCTGCAACACATTCCAACGGGGATGGCGGCTTTGCTGGCGGCCACTATGCCCGTGTTTTTGCTGTCGATCAACTGGTTAGGGTTTGCCAAAACGCGCCCATCCAATCTGGCTCTGTCGGGTTTGTTGCTGGGGTTCGTGGGTATTTGTTTTCTGATCAAACCCGACAAAATGCAGGCTTCCGGCACCATCGAAGACAATCTCATAGGTGCAGGTCTGGTGATGATTGCAAACGTGACCTGGGCACTTGGTACCCTTTATTCGGCGCGTTTGCCCTTACCCGCGCAAGTGATGTCGAGCAGTTTGCAGATGCTCGCCGGGGGAATTATGCTGTTGGTTTTCAGCCTTTTGGTGGAACCCGTCACCCTAATAAGCATTTTGGATGCTCCCGCCAAAGCCATCGGTTCCGTAGTCTATCTAATCATTTTCGGCTCCATCATCGGCTTCTCGTCCTATGCGTGGCTGGCTCGCAACGCGCCCCCTACGCTGGTTTCCACCTATGCCTACGTGAACCCCGTGGTAGCCATGATCCTCGGCACCCTGTTTGCAGGCGAAATCTTTACTGCCCAATCCCTCATCGGCGCAGCCATTGTGGTAGCCGGGGTGGTGTTGGTTACTCTTGGAAGGAAGTAGGCGGCAAACTCACACTCGTCCAGCCTCCATCGACCACCAAACTTTGGCCGGTGATGTGCCGCGAGGCCGGGTGAAGCAAAAACAGGGCTGCATGGGTCATGTCGGCAACGGTGGCCGGGCGGCCCATCGGTGTAATCCGCGACCAGATCGGCACGTAGGTCGGGTCGTCCAACGTGCGTTCGGTTTGGGTGGCACCGGGGGCGAGGGCATTGATTGTGATGCCGTGGGGCGACAGGTCTATGACGAGGTTTTTGGCTAACATCTCCAACGCGGCTTTGGTCATACTGTAGGCCGCCAAACCGGGGTGCGCCTGATGCCCCACCACCGACGACATCAGCAATACGCTGCCACCCCGTCCCTGCGTCCGCATTTGCCGGGCCGCGGCCTGTGTCAGAAAAAAGCTTCCCCGAAGGTTCAGGTTCAGTACCTGCTCGAAGTGGGCCGGGTCGAACTCAAAGAAATCACCAAAATGGGTCAGGCCCGCATTGGCCACCAGCAAATCGAGACTACCAAACTGATCGACAGCCGTTTGCACCAGTGTTCGGGTAAAGGTAACGTCGGAAGCATCGCCCGCCAACGCCCGGCAATTGCCCCCAGCTTGCTGAATTCGGTTGGCGGCTTCGTGGCACAGGCTCTCGTCCAGATCGTTGAGCAACACCCTGGCTCCCTGCTGGCAAAGCCCTTCCGCAATGGCAAATCCAATGCCCTGCCCCGCCCCGGTAACAATGGCGGAATGGTTTTGAAAGATCATTTCATTTAGCTGATTCAATCACTGCCAGTAACTCGCTGATCATCATGGCAGTGGCTCCCCAGACTTTGTGGTTTTGTATTTGAAAAAACGGCGCGTCGATCTTCACTCCTTTGATGTCGATTTGCGTATCGCCCACAATGGTTTCATCAAGCAGCACATCCAGAGGAACCTCCACAACTTCCTCGACTTCGCGGGGGTCGGGATAAAAATCCGGGCGGTAGTTCATCATGCCCACCACCGGCTGCACAAAGAAATTACTGGGGGGGATAAACAACTCCGTCAGTTCCCCCAAAATTTTCACGTCGGATACGCGGATGCCAATTTCTTCCTGGGCTTCGCGGAGGGCTGTTCTGATGAGGTTTTCGTCGGTGCGTTCATGTCGTCCACCCGGAAACGCCATCTGTCCGGCATGAACGCCGTCATACAAAGGCCGCAAAATCAGGGGCAAATAAATCTCACCGTGGTAGGGATAAAACAGAATCAGAATGGCACTCTTCCGGGTCCGTTCGTTGGGCTTACTATTCAGTCGCATTCGTGCGCCCGCCATCATACGCTGATGCGCAGCCACCCCCGGCAGGGGTTGCTGTAACCGGCGTTGAATAGCATCCGTAAACGAAGCGAAGTCCATAGAATAAAAATGCGTAATGGTGAATGCGTAATGATAAATGGGCTGTCGCGAAATGAATATTCATTTCGCATTATGCCGGTTCGCCGGTGCGATTCCTCATTACACATTACTCTACAATGATTTCGTCGATGCCCAGCGTGGTTCCCTGGCCAGCTTTGGGGTGATCGGCGGGGGTGATTCCTACATTTTTAGCTTTTAAACGAACATAGCGGGCTTTGGCGGTTTTAAAATCAGCAACTACCGGCACCACCGCCCATGGCCCCTCAAGAGGAACGTTGACCGGCTGGGCAATCGCATCTTTAAAGTCAGTTCCGTCGCGGCTCAGGGCAATTTCGACCGAAGTTGGCGGAAAAACCCGGTAGGGAATTCGTTTCTGGAAGTTTGCCGATACTTTTGTTACTGACCGGACTTCGCCGAGGTCAATGGTCACTTCGAGGTCTTTCCCCCACGAGCTAACCCACTCCATTTCGCTTTTTGCACCTTGGGCCACCTCGCCATCGGTCAGTTTGGTGCCATCAGGGTCTACCGCTTTGTTGAGGTTGCTGGTGTATGACTTGCCTTTGGCCCGGTGAATGACAAAGGTCTCGTTGAGCGTGGCTCCCGCTGTGGTAATAGCCCGCAAGGTGGTTGTTTTGTTGAGGGTAATCGGCGTAATATATTCCGTAGAGCTAGTGCTGGGTTCGCGGCCATTGGTGGTGTAATAAATCTTGCTGTCGGAGTCCGATTTCTCCAGCCGCACCTGTAACTGGCCATCGTTGTTGAACTGCGTACTGGCCCGCACATCCAACAGGCGTTTGCTGTAGTTCAGACCCAGATAATCGAGCCGTTTGAGGTGATTTTTGAGCCGTACCGAAAAATCCTCAAAGTTGCGCGGTCCGGCGGGCATCCAGCCAATTTCAGCCAGGGCAATGGCCCTGGGATACGTCATGTACTCCACGTATTCGGGCGTTGCAATATACTCCGTCCAGAGGTTGCCCTGCACGCCAATAATGTACTTTTGCTGGTCGGGGGTTAGCTCAGAAGGCGTTGGTTCATAGCTATATACCTTCTCGATGGGCAGAAAACCGCCAATGGAAAGCGGCTCCTGCGTGGGTTCACCCTGGTATTTGTCGAGGTAGCAAAACGCCCCTGGAGTCATCACCACCTTGTGTTTTTGTTTGGCTGCTTCGATGCCACCCTCAATGCCGCGCCAGCTCATCACGGTGGCATTGGGTGCAAGGCCGCCCTCTAAAATTTCGTCCCAGCCGATGATGGCCCGGCCTTTGCTGGTCACAAACTTGTCGATTCGGCGGATGAAATAACTCTGCAATTCTTCCTCATTTTTGAGTTTGAGTTGCTTCATCAGGTTCTGGCAAAACGCGCTTTTTTTCCAGGCATCCTTGGGGCATTCGTCGCCCCCAATGTGAATATATTTGCTCGGAAACAGGGCCATCGTTTCCGTCAGCACATCCTGCAAAAACGTAAACGTCTTTTCTGTCGGGCAATACACATCGTCGTAAACGCCCCAAATCTTGCCTACTTCATAGGACTTGGTTGGTTCACACGAGAGTTCGGGGTAGGCAGCAATGGCCGCCAACGCATGGCCGGGCAACTCGATTTC
The DNA here is from genome assembly GCA_031411995.1 of Cytophagales bacterium. Lineage (GTDB taxonomy): Bacteria > Bacteroidota > Bacteroidia > Cytophagales > Spirosomataceae > Rudanella. The sequence goes on along the minus strand of JANOCD010000054.1, from coordinate 40,886 downwards.
AGGAATAACCGTCACATGGCGGGCTGTAGCATACCGAACAACATCTTTGATCTGCTCCTGCGTATAGTATCCACTGTGTGGTTGTCCATCGAATTTGAAGGGATAATTTTCCCCATAATGCCCCACCATCGTCTCCTTTCGGGTGGAGCCAATCTGAGTCAGTTTGGGGTATTTTTTGATTTCGATGCGCCAGCCCTGATCATCGGTCAGGTGCCAGTGGAAGGTGTTCATTTTGTGACGTGCCAGCAGATCAATAAACTTTTTCACGGCAGGCACCGGCATAAAGTGCCGACAAACATCGAGCATTAATCCCCGGTATTCGTAGCGGGGTCGGTCGAGAATCTGGCAGGCAGGCATCGTCCAGGAAACCCCCGGCACCAGTTTAGGGCTAAAAGCAGCCGTTGGCAAGAGTTGCATCAGGGTCTGCACGGCATAGTAATACCCTTTGGGCGTTTCGGCCTCCACCGTCACGCGGTCGGGCTTAACACTTAGTATATAGCCCTCCGGCCCGCACCGGCCGCCTTTATGCACCTGAAAAACAATGGGTTTTCCCTTCAACGAAGCGGGTGACGAAGGCACCACGGCAATGGGCAATCCAGAAGCCGTTTTTAACTGATTGGCCAGCAGTTGAGCGGCTGCCTGCTGCCCGGCATCTTTGGGAGCAGCCACCACACGGGTGGCGTTGGTGAGGGTGAATTGCCCCTCCTGACCCGAAAACTGGGCTGGGAATGGAAGCAGATTATAGGTATTTTCGGATTGGGCAAACGACGCTAAGGATGTGGTCAGGAGTAGCAACAAGGCTGAGAAGGTGCTTCGGAACATAAGTGACGAGTGAATGAAAACCAAAAGTAAGCATATGGCCCGGTTTTTGCACAACCCGTTTTTGCATCAGCCTCGCAACAATTCATATGACTCACATTTCTACGCACTCATGTATCTGGAAAAGAGCTACCGCTACGTCATTATTGAGGATGATGAAACCGATCAACGTTTATTACAAGAGCAGTTAGCCTCCTTTGCGAACTTACAGATGGCCGGTTCGGTGGCCAATCCGTTGGCAGCACTGCCTATTCTGGAGTCAGAATCCATCGACTTATTGTTTATGGATGTTATCTTGCCAGTAATGAATGGGCTGGATTTTCTGGAAAGCCTGTCCAATCCACCGCAAACCATTATTATCACGGCTTCCGATGCCTATGCCGTTCGTTCCTATGAGTTGGGAGTAGCCGACTACCTCACCAAACCATTCACACAGGAGCGGTTGGAGAAAGCCGTTCAGCGAGTATTGATTCGTTTACCAGCCGAGATCACACCGGTTAAACCGAACTATGTGGTACTGAAAGCCGGTTGGGAGTCTGTCCGAATTCCCATCGAGAGCATCAACTACATTGAAGCGTTCGGCGCATTTTGCAAAGTGCATACCACGGAGGGCATGACCGTTGTGAGTGATTTTCTGGCAACAGTCTACGCCAAATTACCCCCGCATTTGTTCTTACGGATTCATAAATCGTTTGTGGTGGCCTCCTGGAAAGTTCAGCATATGGGATCACGCCATGTTCTCGTTGGTCAGGCCCAGGTTCCCGTCGGAGCTTCTTACCGGCAAACGGTTGAACAAGCATTGATGGCGATGTAGCGAAAGAGTCCTTTACTCTTTCACCACTTTCCTCACGGCCACTGTACCCCCTACATGAACCCGGATGGAGAAAACGCCCGGCTGCGGTAAATTGATCACCCGCTGTTGATGGGTGGCTGCCTTAAGGCTAAATTGCTGGACTACCCGTCCCGTGGCATCCACCACATCGACTTCAGATTCCTGGGGTTTGTTGAGGGTCAAATCCAGTGTAACAGAACCTGTTGTGGGGTTTGGAAACACACTCATCTTTCCTTCGGCAAAGGTTTCGGTGGCCGTGGGCGCGGCTACTGTTATGTTAAATTCATCGAGCAGACAACCGCGCTCATCCGCAGCCGTCACCACGAACGTGCCCCCCTGTTTCCCCACAAACCGGGCCTGACGGGCGGTTTGGCCCGCTTCTGACCATCGGTAAGCATCCGCAGGCCACGAGGCTCGCAGTTGCAGTGTGTCGCCGTAGTTGAGCCGAAGCGACTGTTTTTGCCCCACGTTTTTCATAATCGTGAAGCGATCCTGAATGCTCCCGTCGGCAGCAATAAACTGGGCATCCATCCGGTTGTCGTTCATGTCGAGCACCAGCGACCCGCCTATCGTTTTAAACGTTGCGGCCATTGCCGGATGGTTGGGGTTGTTGAAATACGCGCCCCCCAACGCCCCTCCCGACCCGTTCACCACATAGACAATGCCTTTGCCTTTGGTCAGGATAGGGCAGGAGTTAGGCGAACCATCGTAGCGGGCGTTGGTGGTTTCGGCGAGGTGCTGGGCGGGGTCGAACGTGGCGGCCAAACCTCGGTGGTCGCGAATTCGGTACGTCCGTTCGTAGGTGTGGCTGTGGCCGTTCATCACCAGATCTACATTGTAGCGTTCCAGAATAGGGGTGAGGTTCTCGCGAATCAGCCGGAGTGCTTCCTCTGCGTCGGAGTCACGGGCGGTTTTGGTGTAAGGTGGATGGTGAAACACAACCACCGTCCACGGTTGCCGGTTGGCGGCTAAGTCGCGTTCGAGCCAGCGGACTTGCGGGCTTGTTGGGTCGTAGAGAATCCATTTGCCATCTTCCAGCCCAAACGAGTCGAGCATTACAAAATGGACATTGCCATAATCATAGGAATAATACAGCTTCGACCCCGATGCCACACCGCCGGCCTGCCCCCGATCCGCAAAACTAAAGACGCTGAAATAGGGGCTGTCGAACTTCTGGTTCTGGTCGGCATAATCGTGGTTGCCGGGAACTGCATAGGAGGGTAAACTCCGCAAATGGGGGCCGTACACATCGAATACATATTTCTGGTATTCCTCTTCGGTGCCGCAGCAATAGGCATTGTCGCCGAGCCAAACCCAGAGATCAGCCGGGCGGTTGGCGGTGGCTTTTTTGTATTGCTCATACACATCGACCTGATTCTGAGTGCCATTGCCAAAATCACCCAGCGACCAGATACGGAAAGGGCGGGTGTCACCCGCCGGCAGAGCGGTTTTGAAGGTATGGTCGGCATCGCCCGCCAGCCGGGTTTCGCCCTGGCCGATGGCATAAAAATAGCGCGTGGCCGGACTCAATCCCGTTACCGAAACAATATGCTCGGTAACAGCCGCCGGATCTGTTACCGACTGATTCAGGGCTGTGGCTGCCGTGCCAATCCACACCCGACTAGCCTGGGGCGTGTCGGTGCGCCAGCGAATGGTGATACCCGTTTGTGTAACCACTTGCAGGTATGGGCCGCGAGTCAGGCGGGGCGTTTGGGCGTGAACAGCGCTAAAAAAACAGACTAAAAGCAGGGGAGCTAAAAATTGCTTCATAACGAAAGTCGGGTTAGTCTGCAAAAATAAGGTTTTTGCGGACTAACCCGGTTCGTACACGAGTAAATACAAGTTTACCAATGAAAATCTACAACAAGGTCTCCAGATGATGCTCCATATGGCCCACGTAATCTTCGATTAACCACGACAACGAGCGTGGGGGGCCATCGCTCCCCTTCACCATGACCTTCCGTCGGCGAGTGGCTTCGGACATCTCAGCTACCACATACACAATCTGCCGATTCAGCGATTGCCAGAGCGTCAGCAAATGGTCAACGGGCAGGTTCTGATAGGCATTGGCCATCACCAGTTCGTTTTGCCGGTAGGAGGCAAACGTGTAGGGTTCGGGACCAAACTGGGCTTCCGTAAACCGTTTGAGGTTGTTCAGAGCCGAGTCGACCAGGTGGCCGAGCAACTCTTTTTTCGACCATTTGCGGGGCAGTTTCTCCTGCCATTCGGTGTCCGACAGGTCCGACAACTGCGCCGGGACATCCTGAAGGTGGTGGTTTAGGCGCGACATGGCTCGTTCGAGCGTGGAGTCGGCAGTGGTGTAATGTAGATCAGGCCACATGGTTTTTGTTGTTAAATCATATCCAGATACCTCGGAAACATACTTCGCCACACCGGCCAGTCGTGTTCGCCCCAAGGGACCACATCAAGCCAGTGCGGGATATTTTTGCGACTCAGAATCCCCGACATCTGAACGTTAGACCCTTTGCAGAAATCGTGTTCTGAAGTTCCCAGCACAATATTCATTCGGTAAAACTCGTCGTTCTGCGCATTCGGAATATAGTCGGGCGGGTTGTTCAGGTACACATTGTCGTCGTAATATCCACTCATAAACGACCGAACATCGAAGGCAGCACCCATCGAAAACAGATGCCCAACCTGATCGGGATGACGAAACGCAAAGTTCAGGGCCTGAAACCCGCCAAAACTGCATCCGGCCACGCCAATTTTGCCGGTGCTGGTTTCCCGCTGAATAGACGGCACCAGTTCTTCACACAGAAACTTGTCGTAGAGCACGTGATTCCAGATGCGTGTGCCGGGGTGGAGGTGCTTTCCGTACCAGCTATCCCGGTCGATGCTGTCGATGCAGTATAGTTTCACCCGGCCCGCGTTGATGTGGCCACTCACGGCATCGGTCAGCTTGAAATCGCGGGCCTCATAAAATCGACCCATCGTGGTGGGAAACACCAGCACCGGGTAACCCCAGTTGCCATAGACCAGCATCTCGATATTGCGGCCCAGGTGGTGCGAATAATAGGAACGATATTCTTCGTGCAAAACAGTAATTGGTTGGTTGAACGGTTGTAAATTAGTTAAAATCTTAAAAACCCAAGCTACTGTCCCCAAACACAGTGGAAAAAGTCCTTATTTTGCCAGTTGTGAACCCATTCGTTCCGATTCTTTTCCTGCTTATGGCTGACCCAAGTCCGGTACTGTCGACCCCTGCTGTTGCCATTGTTCGCGACGATTCGCTGCACTCGGTGCCGCTCAACCGCAATGTCCGGCTCGATATTGTTCTGCCGCCCAATTACGACAAAACCACGGCCATTTACCCGGTTTTGTATCTTAACGACGGTCAGGATTTGCCCCGTCTCAGGATGCAGGATATTCTCGACTCATTGTATAACCAGCAGGCTATCAGGCCATTTGTGTTAGTGGCCATCCATACTAATGCCGACCGGATTCAGGAATATGGGACAGCCGCCCAAGCCGACTATATGAAGCGGGGTAGTAAAGCTGGCTTGTACGCCGATTTTGTGCTGACCGAACTGTTGCCCTACATTCAAAACCATTACCGCGTGCAGACCGGGCCGACGGATGTCGTGTTTGCGGGTTTCTCGCTCGGCGGCTTGTCGGCTTTTGATATTGCGTTTCATCACCCCGACCGTTTCGGCAAGGCGGGCGTGTTCTCCGGCTCGTTCTGGTGGCGAAGCAAGAAATTCAACAATGCCTACGACGATGAAACGGACCGGATTATGCACAGCCTGGTGCGAAAAGGGGCGTATAATGTCGGGCAGAAATTCTGGTTTCAAACGGGCACACTCGACGAAACGAGCGACCGAAACAATAACGGCGTGATCGACTCCATCGACGATACACTGGATTTGATTAAAGAACTGGAAAAGAAAGGATACCACCGTGATAATACTACAATTCGATACGTCGAAGTGGCCGGTGGGCATCACAATCAGGAAACCTGGAGTGCCATCATGCCCGATTTTCTAATCTGGGCGTTTGGGAACTAGTTGACCTGTAAAGGATTAGGGGTTGACTCTCAGGAAAGCCCCTGTTTGCAGCAAAACTCGCCCACCCGACTGATAGACAATGCCCAATGCCCGTGCCGTTGTGCCCGCAGGAACAGTGACCAAATGCCGTACCTGAACGCGATCTGTGGCTGTTGGCACCCGACCACACGACCAGATAGCGGGATTGCTCCAGTTGCCTTGTTGGTTCGTTACCATAACCGTACAGGGTGGGATAGCGTCGGGGTCGATGGCCACAACCGTATAGGAATAGGGAGGCTGGGTTACGCCATTGCGATTGACTCCCGATACGGTTACCTGAAACGGTTTATCGTCGGAACCGCTCCAGGTGAGATCGGCGGCTGTGTTGAAACGCCACGCTACGGTATTGTCGCCGTAGCCGTTCTCGACTGGATGGAGGGTAATCGATAAGGCTGTTCCCTGTTGATTTTGCACCGTAACCGAAGCTCCACTAAAATCGGCTCCGGGGAGGCTAAATGACCAACGTGAGGGAATTATAATGCGGGGGACATAGCCCGCCGGAGGAAACGCAATATAGTTGGGCAGATAAGCGGGGGTAACAAAGGGGTTGAAAACCCATAATACGTCGGCGTAGCCAAAGAACCCGCCTGCCTGTGCGCTTCCATGTCCAAAACTGCCCGCTCTCGAATATAAAATCCAACGCCGATGGCCAACAGCATTATTACCGCTGCCATTGTCGTTCATGAATTGCGTAACCGCCTGACTACTATGCGAGCCTAATCCTAAGTTGGAGTTGTCGGCACCGTTTGCACCCTGGGTTGTGTAGCAGAGCCAAGAGGGTGGTGGTGAATGATCGAGACTATTGTTGGCTCCCATCATCAATGCCGCTGCCTGCGTGTCGATGTTGCGGCTCGGGTCAAAGGTCATATTGTCGGGGAGGCCAACTAACCGCCGATAGTAGTTGATGCGCTGTAGGGTACGATCCTGGGCTAATTGGGAGATGTTACCAGGTATACAGGCTGACAACGAACCGGTCCAGCCTAGTTGGGCATTGCTAACGGCAGAACCGAGGTAGTTTTGGGTATAATCGGCGACAATGGCGGTTCTGTTCCAGGGGTCGGATAAAGCTTTATCAGGACCTGAGACAGCGTTGAGGGCTGAGTGGGCAACCGGGATTTGCATTCGCGGGGCTTCATTGAGCGTATCAGTCGTTGGTTGCTGGGCAGTGGCCCATTGCGGAGCCTGCATAACAAGGCAGAGCATCAACCAGATGAATGGAGAAGTTCGCATCATGAGTATACATTGAATGATACTTTAATAGACCCAAATTAACCTAGTTTTGTTCACATATTAACTTAACAGTCATGTTCCATAACGTCTGTTTCATCTATCGTTTGTTGTTTTTGGTCTGCATCGTTCAATCGGTGTTTGCCGCTGTTCTGCCGGACTCAATTCCTGCCAAAGTCGGTTCCCGAAAGTTGGTCTGGTTCGATGAATTTGATGGCAGCACTCTGGGCAAACCCGGCCTGACGCGCTCCGATGCCGCCCGCCCCGACACCGCCCGCTGGAGCTACGACGTGGGTGGGAGTGGCTTTGGCAATAATGAGCTTCAGTTTTATACGGATAACCGCTCCGAAAATGCCCGCGTCGAAAATGGGTTACTGGTGATCGAAGCCCGTAAAGAGACGAAAGAAAACCGGGGCTACACGTCGGCCAAACTTCGTACAAAAGGCATTGTGGAATGGAAACATGGCCGGTTCGAGATTCGGGCAAAGCTCCCCACCGGGCGCGGCACCTGGCCTGCCATCTGGATGTTATCCGGTGCAGAGCCGATGGTTTGGCCTGACGATGGCGAAATCGACATTATGGAGCACGTTGGTTTCGACCAAGGTGTAATCCATGGAACGGTGCATACGCAGGCCTACAACCACGTGAAGAAAACCCAGCAGGGGGGCGAAATCAAGATTGCTGATGCCAGCACGGCCTTTCACGTCTATGCTATTGACTGGACAACTAAACAGATCGACTTTATGGTGGATGGTAAAATTTATTTCACCTTCGACAAGGAGTCATACGGCAAACGCTACGAGCAATGGCCCTTCGATCAGTCGTTCTACCTCATTCTGAACCTGGCCGTTGGCGGCAACTGGGGCGGTCAAAAGGGTGTTGACGAGGCCGTTTTCCCTCAACGTATGGAGGTAGATTGGGTACGGGTATATCAGTAAGTACGTTTTTACAAAGTAAAACAGCCCCTTTCAGAATTTCTGAAAGGGGCTGTTTTACATTAAGACCACATTCCTAATTGATCTTCAACACCGCCATAAACGCTTCCTGCGGGATTTCGACGTTGCCGACTTGCCGCATTCGTTTCTTGCCTTTTTTCTGCTTGTCCAGGAGTTTGCGCTTGCGCGAAATATCACCACCATAACACTTGGCTAATACGTCTTTACGGAGCGCACTCAGGGTTTCGCGGGCGATGATCTTCTGGCCAATGGCCGCCTGAATCGCAATTTCGAACTGCTGACGGGGAATCAACTCACGGAGTTTCTCGCACAGTTTCCGGCCCCAGTCGTATGATTTTGAGCGGTGAACAATGGCCGAAAGGGCATCGACTTTGTCGCCGTTGAGCATCACGTCGAGTTTCACCATGTCCGACTCGCGGTTGTCCATAAACTCGTAATCGAGGGAGGCATAGCCGCGTGAGATGGTCTTGAGTTTGTCGAAAAAGTCGAAAACGACTTCGGCCAATGGCATCTCGAACTGAAGTTCGACGCGGTCGGCGGTGAGATAAACCTGGTTTTTGAGGATGCTCCGTTTGTCCATGCAGAGGCCCATAATGCCGCCTACATACTCGGATTTGGTGATGATCTGCGCCCGGATAAACGGCTCCTCAATATAGTCGATCAGGTTTGGCTCCGGCATTTCGGCGGGGGCCGACACCTGGAGTTCTTCGCCTTTGGTGGTCAACACCTCGAAGCGCACCGATGGCACCGTCGTAATCACGGTCATGTCGAACTCGCGTTCCAGGCGTTCCTGCACGATCTCCATGTGGAGCATCCCGAGAAAACCGCAGCGGAAGCCGAAGCCCAAAGCCGCCGAGGTTTCGGGTTCCCAAACGAGGGCCGCATCGTTGAGTTGCAGTTTCTCCATGGCATCGCGGAGGTCTTCAAACTCGCTGGTTTCCACGGGATAGATACCCGCAAAGACCATCGGCTTTACTTCCGAAAATCCCTGAATAGCTACCGAAGCGGGGTTATCGATTGTCGTAACGGTATCCCCAACCTTAACCTCTTTGGCCACTTTGATACCCGAAATCAGGTAGCCTACGTCGCCACACTCGATCACGTCTTTGGGTTCCTGAGTCAGGCGGAGCGTGCCAATTTCATCGGCGTTATATTCTTTGCCGGTGTTCATAAACTTCACCCTGTCGCCCTTCCGAATACGGCCATTTTTGACCCGAAAAATAACTTCGATACCCCTGTAGGAGTTGAAGTGCGAGTCGAAAATGAGGGCTTGCAAGGGGCCGCTGGGTTCGCCTTTTGGGGGTGGAATCCGCTCGACAATGGCGGCCAGAATTTCGGGAACGCCAATGCCTTCTTTGCCCGATGCCGGGATAATATCGTCGCGTTCGCAGCCCAGCAGGTCCACCATCTCGTCTTTGATCTCTTCGGGCATGGCACCCGGCAGGTCAATTTTGTTGAGAACGGGAATAATGACGAGGTCGTTGTTGAGAGCCAGGTAAAGGTTTGAAATCGTCTGAGCCTCAGTACCTTGCGACGCATCGACCAGCAACAATGCCCCTTCGCAGGCAGCAATGGAGCGCGATACTTCGTAGCTAAAATCAACGTGGCCGGGGGTGTCGATCAGGTTCAGTGTATAAAGTTCGCCCTTATACATGTAGTCCATCTGGATAGCGTGGCTCTTGATAGTGATGCCGCGCTCGCGTTCCAGATCCATATTGTCGAGCAGTTGGGCCTGCATGTCGCGGGAGCCAACGGTTTTGGTAAACTCCAACAGGCGGTCAGCGAGGGTGCTTTTGCCGTGGTCTATGTGGGCGATAATGCAAAAATTACGAATGTGCTTCACGTCAGGAATTTAAAGGCACAAAAATACGCATAAAGTATGGATTTTGGGGGATTGCACGCGGATTGAGCGGATGATATGTATTTTTGTCAATCACTTGATTCACTATGTCTCATCACAAACATTTTGGCTGGCTGCTTTGGCTGGCTTTAGCATCGCCCCTCGCGGGTTTTGGACAGTCGGCTCCGGCTACCGCAACCACGTCAACCACCAAGCAACGCTTTGGTAGTTTGCAACAAGCCCTCTCGGCGGGCGGGCAACTGACTGGTTCACAAGGACCACGCAGCGTGAACTGGATCAACAATGGTCAGGCGTTTTCGTACCTCGACGGGCAAAGCACCATTAAAACGTTTACGCCCCAAACCGGGCAGGAAACCGTGGTATTCGACGGGAGCCAACTGACGTTTCCCGGCACAACGGATAAATTCTCGTTCGGCTCGTTTCAGTGGTCGAAAGACTCGAAAAACATCCTGTTTCAGAGCAACTTCCGGCCCGTCTATCGGCGGTCAGGCATCTCGGATTATTACACCTATTCGGTGGCCGACAAGTCGCTGAAACTGGTGGCCAAAGACGCGCAAACCGCCGAATTAGCTCCTGATGGTAGTAAAATTGGCTACGAACGGGGCGGCAATCTATTTGTGTTTGACTTTGCCACGCAGAAGGAAACGCAACTGACCAACGACGCGAACTATGCGTTCTACAACGGTCGGTTTGGCTGGGTATATGAAGAAGAATTTGGCCTCGCGCAAGCCTGGGAATGGTCGCCCGATAGTACGTTTATCGCCTTCTGGCAGTCGGATGAGCGGCAGGTCCCGATCTACAAACTGACTGATTATAAAGGTTTTGATGAGAAATATGACTCCTTGCCATATCCCCGCGTTGGCGATGCCAACCCAACCGTTCGGATTGGGGTGATCGAGATCAGTAACGGTAAAAATCATTGGATGAGTGTCCCCCTCGAAGATGGCTACATTCCGCGTATTTACTGGACGAACACCGAGGGGCAATTGGCCCTGATGCACCTGAACCGCAAGCAAAACCGGCTCCGTCTGTTCATGGCGAACGGACGCACGGGCGAGGCAAAGCAGGTGATGGAAGAGACCGCCAAAACGTGGGTAGATGTATTCGATTTCTTCGCGGGGATCAACCACCTGATGTATTTCCCGGCGGGCGTGAACGAGTTTTACTGGCTCTCAGATCGCGACGGATTCGCGCACCTGTACCGCTACGATTATACCGGTAAACTGCTCAACGCCGTCACGTCGGGGCTGTGGGAAGTGACCTACGTGCATCATATCGACGTGAAAAACCGCAAGGTTTATTTCACTTCCACCGAAGTGTCGCCCCTTGAACGCCAGTTGTTCGTGGCCGATATCGACGGGAAAAACAAGCGTCGGATTACTCAAACACCCGGCCGCCACACGGTCAATGTGGCCCCGGGAACTGCCGACCGTGGCGACGGACCGAAGAATGGCAACGGCTTATATTTTATTGACCGATATTCCAACATCACCACGCCGACTCAGGTGGAGTTGTGGGATGCCAAAGGCACCAAAATAAAGGTGCTTGAAGCCAACGCCGGGGTATCGGGTTTTGTTAGTAAAAACGCCATTGCCAGCAAAGAATTGGTCAATTTTACCACCTCCGACGGGCAAAAAATCGACATTTCAATCACCAAACCCGTTGATTTTGACCCGGCCAAGAAATATCCGGTGATGCTCGATATTTATGGCGGGCCGGGGGCACAATCGGTTTATAATGACTTTTCGACAAGTGGCTGGCATCAATATCTGGCTCAACAGGGCTACATTGTCGTGAGCGTGAACAACCGGGGTAGTGGGGGCTATGGCCGTGATTTTGAGAAGATTGTGTATGAACAACTGGGTAAATACGAAAGCCTTGATTTTGCCGAAACTGCTAAATACCTTGCCAAACAGCCGTGGGTGGATGCCAACCGGATGGCCATTCGGGGCCACAGCTATGGCGGCTATATGAGTAGCTACACCATGCTAACACACCCGGGCGTGTTTAAAGTAGCTCTCGTTGGCGCACCCGTCACCGATTGGCGGCTCTACGACAGCATCTACACCGAACGCTATATGGGCCTGATGCCCGAAAACGAAGAAAAGTACAAAGCATCGGCGGTCTCGACCTATGCCAAAAATCTGGCTGGCAAAATGTTCATTGCCCATTCCACGATGGACGAGAATGTCCATGTCCGCAACACGTTTCAGTTGATGAACGCCCTCGAAGATGCGGGCAAAGATGCCGATTTACAGATTTACCCGCCGGGTGCCCACGGCGTGGCTTATAATGGGGCGAGTTATATGTTGCTCATGCAACAGTACACGGATTATTTGGGGCTGAATTTGAAGTAAGTGGTGCTGTGCTGAAAAGACTGTAGCGCACGGGCTGTGGTGATAGCTCTAGTATCGGCTGCATAGTTGTAGTCGGGGGTTTCAGTAGAGGATTTGCGCTTAGAAACCTAGACCAATATTCAGGCTGACGTGTTTGTTTTTGAATGGCTGATTCTCACCTATGCCCGTTACGTCACCACGCCGGTTTGAAGTTTCAAAATCGAAGTCGATATTGAGGGCTGACCGTTTTCTGAACACCGGAATCGAGTAGCCAAACCCCGCCAACAGGGTTGTTCCGATGGCAAATTGGTGTTCGTAGGTGCGGGTGGCGTTGAACTTGGTTTTCTCGGTCATCTGCCCGATACCGAAACTGCTTTTCAGGGCAAACCCCTTGTTAAACTGCCTGCTGAACAGATAATACTTGGCCCCTACACCCACGTGGTAGTAATTGAACAGGTAGGTCTCACTGTTATCGCCGTTGTTGGGCGTGGCAAAAAATCCCTTTATGCCCGTGCCAACGCCAAGTCCTTTCCAGCGGGTGGGTGCTACGTAGAACCAGGTAGCCAGTGTATTGCCCTGGTTTCGGCCATAGCCCCGCCCATCGTTGATAGTCTCTTTCTCGGCGAGCGTACCCGAGAAAAATGTGTTGCCGTAGCCAATACTGACGGTGCCGTAAACGGGTAGTTTAGCCGCGGTTGGTTCGGTATCCTGTGCCTGAACGGAAGCTATTGCTACGAAGAGAGATAGGCCACCAAAGAGCGAAATGCAAGTCGTTTTCATGTGTTTCTTGATTGGTTTGTGATCGTTTGATTTACGATACAAAGGTGCTTCCCTAACGAGACTCAATGCCTTGACTTGGGTTAGCTTCACCAAAAACGTTCTTGACTTGGGTTAAGAAATGTGCATTTACCGGTTATCGGCCAGCCGTTTGCGGATGCGCGACAGGCTTTCGGGCTTCACACCGAGGTAGGAAGCGATATGGTGTAACGGAATGCGTTCCATTACTTTAGGGCGGTCGACAATGAGCTTGAGATACCGCTCTTCGGGGGTGTCGAATAGCAGAGAAGCCGTCCGGCGTTGTGAGCCAATCACCACGTTCTCGGCCAGTAAACGGCCAAATCGTTCAAAGCGGGGATGCTCGTCGTACAGCATTTGTAAGTCGGTGCGTTTGATAATCAGTAAATCAGTGTCTTCCAGCGCGTCGATATACTGCACTGATGGTTGCCCGGTCAGAAAACTATGGTAGTCGCCCACCCAGGCCCCCTCAAAGAAAAATTGCCCGTTAAACTCGTTACCATCCTTCAGGTAATAGTACCGCAAACAACCCTGATTGATGAAGGCGATATGCGTACAAACCTCGCCTGCCCGCAGAAACAACTCGTGTTTGGCTAATCGGCGTGTGGTTAGCAGGGTTGCAAAGTGAATAAACTCCTCGCGGCTTAACGGCAGGAGCTGATCCAAACTTGTTTTCAAACGGTCGAACATAGCAGCAAGCTACAACTTTTAACTTTTTTTATCTCCCCCCTTATGCAACTTCTTTACTAATTGCATCCTCATTATAGTAACTCTTTCTATTTAACTATTTTTTTCGTTTGATTGTGCCTTTTCGCATACTATCCATTACTTTTAGTTCGTTCTATCGCCATTAACCTTTACTCTTATCCGCATGAAATACCTTTTCCTCACGGGCCTATTGTGCCTGTTGGTCACGGGTTTATTCGCCCAAACCACACCGGCCCGCTTCACCCTGAAGGGGCAAGCTGTTGACACCACAGCAGCAGCCCTCAACGGAGCAACAGTAATGCTCCTCACGCCCAAAGACTCTGCGTTGGTCAACTTTACCCGGACATCGGAAAAAGGTGACTTTGCGTTTAAGAACCTTAAACGGGGACCGTATCTGCTCAAGATTTCGTTCGTTGGTTCCATTCCTTATAACAAAGTGATTACGCCACCCGATGGCGACGCGCTTGATTTGGGTCAACTGAAACTGAAGCCAATCAGCAAAGAACTGATGGAGGTGGTGGTGCGAACGGCCCGCGCCCCGCTCAATATCAAAGGCGACACCATCGAGTATAACGCGGCTTCGTTTAAGGTGCCGCCCGGCTCCACAGTGGAGGAACTGTTGCGGAAACTGCCGGGTGTGCAGATTGACCAGGAGGGCAATATTCGCGCGCAGGGGCAGGAGGTGAAAAAGGTGACGGTGGATGGCAAGAGTTTCTTTGGGAATGACCCCAAAATGGCCACCAAAAACCTGCCCGCCGAAGCCATTTCCAAAATCCAGGTGTTCACCGATAAGTCGGAGCAGGCCAAGGTGACGGGGGTTGATGATGGCAAAAAGGAGAAGACCGTAAACCTGGAATTGAAAGAGAGTTTCAAGAAAGGAGGTTTCGGAAAAATGACTGCCGGAGGAGGCTCCGATTTTGTGCCGGATCGCGAAAACCGCGCTCGTGGTGAGATAAAGGGGAACTACAACAAGTTCGATACGAAGCGGCAGTTTTCGGTAATAGGCCTGGCTAATAACACCAACCAAACGGGCTTGTCGTGGAATGATTATCAAGATTTTAGGGGTAGTAACTCCTTCAACTGGAACGACGAAGCCGACTTTGGATTTGGTGGGGGTATGCGCTTCATCTCGTTTGGCGGTGAAGATGAGAATCAGAGTTTGACTGTCCCGGTAAATGGTGGTCGGGGTCGCGGGTTTTCCGACAATCAGGCGGGGGGAGCGAACTATAATTACGACACCAAGAAGACCAAACTCAGCAGCAACTATTACTATAGCCGGACGGGCCTTTCGCTGGATGCCCTCCGAAATCGGGAGAACTTTTTGCCGGGCAATGTTTCCTTTCTGAACGTCGATTCGAGCGGGCAGGTGAACACTAACGTGAACCACCGGGGCAGTGTGCGGTTCGAGCAGCAAATAGACTCATCGAACACCCTGGTTTTTCTGAATAATACCCGGTACGGTACCAATAATTCACGCTTGCAGGCCGAGCAAAATCTGTTTCGTAACCGGGAGAGTCTGACAACCCGCAACCTGCGGAATAATTTCACGACGGGGCAATCGCTTGGTATGGCGAATACCTTGCTGTTTCGGCACAAATTCAAAAAGAAGGGGCGCAACTTTGCCGCTTCGGCCACTGTGCTGATTAACAATGCCGATAGCGACCTGGATTTGAACACGACAACCACATTCTTTAGTACCGCCAACCCCACCGGCCGTACTGTAGATGTCAGACAGGATCAGCAAACCAACTCCGTTCGCAATGAGTACAAAGCCAGTTTGCTTTATACGGAGCCGTTCAAAAAGAAATATTTCTGGGAGAGTTTCTACAATTTCAGCCTTCGGCGCGATGAGGTGGACCGCGATGTGTTCGATAAGTTGCGCGACGGGCCATCAGGCCAAATGCTCCGGTTAGACTCGTTGAGCCGTTTTTACCAGAACAATTACCTGTATAACCGAATCGGCACCAGCATCCGCTATAACCACAAAGGGCTGAACCTGACGGTGGGCGCGGCTGCCCAGCGGTTCGACATCGACGGAAAATTCGCCACCGATCAGTTGTCGCCGGTGCAACAGCGAATCAACCGCACGTTTATGAATGTGGTGCCGACCGTGTCGCTGAACTACGATCTGAAAAACAACCGGTATTTGAATTTCAATTACGTGGTGAACGTTCAAATGCCTACCTCGCAGCAATTACAGCCCATCATCGACAACTCGAACCCGCTGTTTGTGAGCGTAGGTAACCCGAACCTGCTGCCCACGCTGAGCCATAATGTGTATGGTGGCTACAACTACTTCAACCCGGCGAGTTTCATGAATTTCTGGGGGAATTTGAATTATAATTATAATATCAACCAGATCGTTTATAACCAGGTAGTTGACCCGGTAACGTTGATTACCACGAGTACGCCGGCGAATATTTCGGGCGGTTTCAATGTTGGTTCGTATGGCAACTTCAGTTTCCCGCTCAAGAAGACCAAGTCGAACATGAGCCTCGGTTTGAACATCAACTACAGCGAAAATCCGATCTTTATCAACGCTACTCAGAATACGAGCAAAAACCAGAACTACAATTTCCGGGCCGGTTTCGACCTGACCCCGGTGGATTGGTTCACGCTCTACACCAATGCGAATTGGGGGATTCAGGACGTTAGTTATTCGGTGAACACGACACAGAATCAAACGATTTACAACCACAACTATTCGGGTGAGATGAACATTAAACTGCCCAAAGGTTTCTATATTAACAGCAACCTCAACTACCGGGTGTATGTGAACAAAAGCTTCGGATTTAACCAGCACATCCCGATTTTGAACCTGTCGGCCTATAAAATTATGGGCAAAGAACAACGCTGGGAAATCCGGGGAACGCTCTACGACGCGCTGAACAAGAACCTCGGTGTGAGTCAGTCGGCGTTTCAGAACTTCGTCTCGACCGAGCGGGTGCAGACCATCTCGCGCTATGCCATGTTGAGCCTGACGTATAATATGCGGGGTGTGAAAGCCCAAATGAAACGTAGTGGCGGATTTTAAATGAAAGCTATGAAAACCATACTCATCCTTCTGCTGACGGTAACTGTTGGCCTGGCCCAAAAAACTGAGGGCATCGTGACGTATCAACGAACGTCATACTGGATCAAAATTATTAACCGACTGCCGTTTCTGAGTCGGGAAGAAAAAGACCGGGCGGCTCAAACCTGGAAAAATGAAGACGGGGAAGGGCAGAAAGAGAAAATGAAGCTCGTCTTCAACGAAAAGGGCAGCTTTTATACCCATGAAGACCAGCAAGGACAGTCAGAAGATGGCCGATGGTCGTGGCAAAAAGATGACTTTTTTATTAGTCGAAGCTTCGAGAAAGAAACCCAAACAGACATTATCGAGACCCTCGGAAAGACGTATATCATTGACGACTCCCTGAAAACGCCCGTCTGGAAAGTGATGAATCAGATCAAAGATGTGAACGGCTATATCTGCATGAAAGCCGAAACTACCGACCCGATTCGGGGCCAGAAAATTGCCGCCTGGTTCGCGCAGGACATCCCGGTTCCGGCTGGTCCGGAGCGGTATTTTGGTCTGCCCGGCCTGATTATGGAGCTTGATATTAACGATGGCGACGTGGTAATCGAAGCGATCAAAGTGGAGTTCAAGCCCGTGGCTAACGAGATGGTGTTGCCCAAAACGAAGGGTAAAAAAATTAAGGAAAAAGAGTACGACACTTTGTTGAGCAAGCATATCGCCGACAGTATCAAGGCCAACCGGAACCCATATTGGTCGGTTCGGTATTGAGGTTGGCCTGAATACCCCACAACTGGGCTACCCGTCAATGCCCAAAAAAACAGACTTCCATACTGTTAAGTGCCACTTTTAGTGGCACTTAACAGTATGGAAGTGCTTTAAATCGTTCCGTTAATTCCGTCAGTGATTTTTCAACACCCATCCGCTCCAGCGACGAAGCACCAACGAAGCCATGTGCGGTGGTTTTTTCCAGAATAATTCGAACATCATCGGGTGTATTGATTGGGCCGCCATGCGCCAGGAAAAAAAGGGCCGGATTTATCTCTTTGGCTGCGTCAATAATTTGCTGAGTCCGGTCAATGGCCTCGTCCATAGAGCAGCTTGCATCAACCACCCCAATGGAACCGCCCACCGTGGTGCCCACATGGGCAATGATCGCGTCGGCCCCGGCCTCGGCCATTTGACGGGCATCGTCGGGCGTGGCGACATACACAATCGAAAATAGCTCCATCTTCGTGGCAATTCGTATCATCTCCACCTCTTTATCGAAACCCATGCCCGTTTCTTCAAGCACCCGCCGAAAGTGGCCATCCACAATGGAGTGAGTCGGGAAATTGTTGATTCCCGAAAAGCCCATCTCCTTCACTTTTAGCAAATGGTGCCACATGCGTCGGCGTGGGTCGGAGCCATGAACCCCGCAGATCACCGGGATTTCTTCGACAACCGGAAGTACCTCAAATTCACCAATTTCCATCGCCACGGCATTGGCATCACCATAGGCCATGAGGCCTGCCGTGGAGCCATGCCCCGCCATTCTGAACCGGCCAGAATTGTAAATAATGATCAGATCAGCACCGCCTTTCTCAATGAATTTGGCACTAATGCCCGTACCCGCTCCGGCGGCAATAATGGCTTTATGTTGATTCAGTGTGTGCTGTAAACGGTCTTTCACTTCCTGTCGGGTGTAGGGATTTCCCTTTCCTGTCCATTGATTTGGCATTGTTCAGCAATTTTTTGTTTTATTTTCACTGCCTTTCAGCGGGTGACTTGTGTTTCGGCATTAACGCCATCAGGCTATCAACCAGCAACGCCGAAAACGAAGGATCGTTAATGTGCGCGGTTGACTCAACTACGGTTACCGACTCCGAAACGGTGCTTTTGATGGCGTTGAAAAGTACCTTATTGAACTCAGGCTGATGAAAAACACCTCCTTCTTGGTCAAGCTGCGACAGGCCGTGCAGGGGTAACACGACGGTTACCGGCCCGGCAGATTGATTGAGTTTTTGCGCCATTTTTTTGCCCAGGCGCTCATTTTCCAATTCGTCAGTTCGCATCAACGTAACATCGGGCGACCAACTGTATAGCCTACGATTTTTGAAATGGAGTGGCACCGTGTCGGGATGGCCGAAATTAACCATATCTAAACAACCCGGCACCACCACCTGCGGAATTCCCAGTTTACCAGTGGCCAGGAGCCGGTCGGGGCCAGCACTGCAAATGCCCCCGCACAGATCGTCGGCCAGTTCGGTGGTGGTAATGTCCAATACAGCGTCGAAATAGCCCGCCTGAATCAGACTTTCCATTGTTTGGCCTCCAACACCGTTCGCATGAAAGGCAAACACTTCATATCCCCGCTCTTGCAAGAGGTCAGTGCATTGGTCCACGCAGGCAGTTGTGTTGCCAAACATGCTCACGGCTATTCGACCCAGTGGTTGGTCGGTTGCGGTCGGGACCACGTTGCTCATGGCGCAGATGGCCGCTGCTGCCTGCTCCAGTAGGAGAGTCAGAATGCTGTTCAGGCCGGCAATATCGACCACGGAGGGCATCAGGGTAATGTCTCGATGGCCAATCTGCCGGGATAAATCTTTGGTTGCCAGCGTGGTCAGGCAGAGTTTAGGAATACCAAAAGGAACAGCCTGCATGGCCGCCAGAACAATGGACGTACCCCCTCCACCGCCCATACCCACTACGGCTTTCACCTTCTTCTCACGGGTAAGCTGGTTTACAAGTACTGAAGCTCCGCTGCTCATCACCTCGATGGCCTGCCCGCGATCCCTAATTGTTCGGATATCAGCTAATGACTCCCCCGCTGCCTGGGCAATAGAATTGGCTTCGAAATCAACGGGGAACTTAGTAGTGGTACCTAACACGCCCGTATTAATGGTAAGAACTGACTCGCCTTTAGCCAGGATACACGTACGCAGGTAGGCAAATGCCTCCCCCTTTGTATCAAAACAGCCAATAAGAATAATTGATTGACCCATACGGATTTAGGCTCGGTCATTAGCAAAAAAGTGTTTTGTAGAATGCCAGTCCCTCGCTCGCTAATTCGTCGGGGCTGTTGGCCAACGGTCGCCAGATAGACGCGGCTTTGGCCAGCTCCTCAGAGGGGGCACCAAAGGTTTCGATTACCACGGCTCCGTCGTAGCCAATGTCGGTGAGGGCAGCTTTAATGCCGGGCCAGTCCACATTGCCGGTACCAGGGGTGCCCCGGTCGCTTTCGTTGCCCTGCACATGGCACAGCAAATCGCGGCCAATGGCCCGGATGGTGGCCGGAATACTTTTCTCTTCAATGTTATTGTGGAAGGTGTCAAGCGAAATTTTGAGAAACGGATGGCCCACCTCCCGCACCAGCGACAGGGCTTGTTCCGCCGTGTTCACCATGTCGGTTTCAAAGCGGTTCAGGGGTTCCACGCCCACCACCACGCCACATTGCTGCCCAATTTTGCCCACTTCGTGGAGGTTTTCAACGCACCAGTCGCGCTCCTGTTGCTTCCGTTCGGCCGACACAATCCGGGTTTTGCCCACTGCTGAATAAACCGGCCCCGTAAAAATGGGGCTACCCATTGCTTCGGCCAAATACAGGCAATCCATAATATAGGTAAGGCCGTTTTTGCGGATGGCGGCATCATCGCTCGAAATGTCCCGGTTCGGCCCAAAAGCTCCGCTAATGGTGATTTTGAGACCCGTTTCGCGGGCAAGCTGTTCCAGTTTCTTCCAGTCGATGAGGTCTTTGTCCTCCACCGCTACCTCGATAATATCGTAGCCCATATCGGCCACTTTATAGAGCAGGTCGAAGTGAGCCGTCGAAAACGGAGACACCCAAACAAACGTGCTGACACCAAATTGAATCATCGCTAATATTCAGGGATGATGATGCGTTCGCCCCCTTTCATGGCCGATTCGTGGGCGCAGATGCCTGCGAGGGTGTAGTTAGCGGCCATTTCAGCATCCACTGCTGAGTCGCGGCCTTCGATAATTGCGGCCATAAACTCCTGCACCAAATGCGGGTGAGACCCTCCATGACCGGCTCCCTGTAAAAACGAAACGTGGTTGGGATCGTCGATTTTTTCACGCTTCGTGAAGTGCTTGATCGGCTCAATCAGCATCTCGTCGGTGTCGGGTACGTTGATGCGCCGGGCATTCTCGCCCCCGTCGAAAATAATGTGTTCTTCGTCCTGCAACTGCTCCCACTCGAACGACATTTTGGTGCCATACACGTCATAACTCTCCCGGTATTGCCGCACCACATCGAACAACGAACGGGTGGCTTCGGCAATTACGTCAGAGTTTTTGAGAGTAAATGTGGCCGTTTCTACCGCAAACGGCGACCCATACCGGCTGGCTAAATCCTCGCTCAACCGCCCAGAGCCGTGACAAACAACCGTTTCGGCTTTGGTGTTGTTGATGCGCAGCAGGGGCGAAATGGCGTGGGTGCCATTGAGCATCGGCGGGTAGCCTTTCCAGTATTCGCCCCAGCCCTCCATGCTCATATCCTGAATGTGTGACCCCCTAACGAACTGAATGCGACCCAACTGTCCCGTTTCGGCTAAGTTAAGTCCGTACAGAAATTCGCGGGTGTAGAGAGCGGTCTCCATCATCATATAGACCTTGCCCGACTTCCGTTTGGCTTCCACAATAGCCTGACAGTCTTCTTTGGTCATGGCCATCGGGATGGTACAGGCTGTATGTTTGCCCGCGTTCAGCGAGGCTAGCGTCATCTGAGCGTGTTCGGGAACGGGTGTCACCACGTGAATGGCATCCACATCGGCGCGGCCCGGCACATCCTCGAAATTCTCGAAGCAGAGGTCGGGATCGAGGTTGTATTTGGTTCGTAACTCGTTCAGCGTGTCCGGGTTACGGGTGCAAATGCCGACCGCTTTGATGTTGGGGTGTTGCTGGTAGATTGGGATAAACTCCTTGCCGAAGCCCATGCCAACGATAACAACGGTAATTTTCTGATCACTCATAATGTTTTTGGGATATTGATTGATTATTTATTTCCGCCCCACCCAGGCCACGGAGTTCCGCAGTAGGGTTTGGTAATTGGGAATGTTGTGCGACTCGGCATCGTGGCCCAGGGCCAGGCCCACAATGCGGGCTTTGGGGTGTTTCACCACGAATACTGAGGGAAATTGCTTGTCGGCGGTCGCCCCGGCAGCCACGTTTGAACTTGCCAGTACCTCCACACCCGGCCCGGTTGAGTCGGCGATGTAATAGTAGCGTTCGTCTTTAAGGGTAAATTTTGACTCAACGCCTTTCATGATGGGGTGTTGCGGTTCCGTAACCGTCACATCGAAGGTGCCGTATTTGTCGTGGCCCCGCGACCCGCCACTCACGATTTGCTGGTTGTATTCGGGCCAGTCTTTCCAGTTATACCACATGGCTGCGTGGGCAATCAGCAAGCCCTTTCCGGCATTGGCATGATCCATAATCGCCTGACGAACAGCGGGATTGTTAATGGGTCGGTTGTTGCTCAGGTAGATCACATCGGCCTGTGGCAGAAACGCCATCATCGAATCGGGGTCGCCGACGTAGTTGACAGTGGCGAAACCGTCGCGGCTCAGCGTTTGCCCATCCACGTTTTTGTACCACATCCCAAAGTTGTGGGAAGTGCCACCGCCCACCATCAGCACCCGAATGGGTTTGCCCGTTTTGGTGGTGGTAGAACTCGTTTTGCAGTTAGTGAGGGACACACAAAGGGCTGCGAGTGATAGAATAAAAGGGAGTTGGTTCATGGTTGGTTTTTTAACGACTTGTGTTGGTTTCATTCGATTTCTCAACTCGCATGATGCCTCGCATGATGCTCCAGTGGCCGGGGAAGGTACACACAAACGGGTAATCGCCGGGGATTGAGGGAGCCATAAACTCAAGGGTATAGGACTCTCCCGGATTCACTAAGATACTGGATGCCAGCACTTCCGGTATCTGCGGCACATAATGTTTCTCCACGCTTTTGGGGTCTTGCGCCATTTTGTCGGCAGCTTTGCCCACTTTCTCGGCCATGCCCGGTTTACAAATAACGATGTTGTGCTGCATAATGTCGGGGTTCTCGAGCGTCAGCACAACGGGTTGCCCGGCCTTCACGGTAAGCATCTTTTTGTCGTACTTCATTTGTTCTTCTATAACCTTGATTGTCAGCACTGTTGCGTTTTTGGGGATAATCCGTTCGGCGGTCTGCGGGCGGTTGGTGGCACTCGGTTTCCTGAATTCGAGGGTCGCGTTCTGCATATTCCCCACAAAATCGAAGGTGTTCGTATAGGCCTTGGCATAGGCACCAATGGAGGCTTCGTTCTCAAAATCGCGCTGCACCCGAATCATACCCGTCAGCGGTTTGGTAAACAGCGACGGAGCCTTGCCTTTGGCGGCTTCTTTCCCATTGACAAACAGCAGCATTTCGCCGTTGTTGACCAGCCGACCTTCAAAATCAAAGCTGGCTGGGAGCGGCTCGGTGGTGGCTGCGGTATAAACCTGTCCGTTCTGTTTCACGGCCATTGTCAGGTGGTTGTCTTTAATATACAGACCGTAACCGCCCTCCTGCCCGCCCTGCCCCACAATGAATCCTTCCAGATCACGATTCCCTTTGGTCACCGATCCTTTCACGACAATTTCCTTGCCCGTAACATCGGAAGGCATGGCAATGGTAGCCCGGCGTTGCAGCGCGTATGTTTCCTGGTTAACGCCAGTCAGCAAACGACGGATCAAGCTGTTTTCGGCAACTGTTGCGGGTAGTGGATTTTTGGCGGCTTCGGCCAGAAATCCCGTGCTATGAACAGCAGCAGCGGCAAACAAGGCCCGGTTAATCCATTCGTCGGCATCATTTTCGGGTTTGAGAGCAGCCTGATATAACGCAGCACCAAGGGCATCGGACGTGGGCAGTTGCACCATCGCGAGCATCGCGGCCATCCTGACGTTCAGGCTTGGGTCGTTGAGCAAACCAACTTTCTGGAGTATTTCCCCGGTTTGGCTCGTGGGGGGCAACACCTCGATGGCGGCTTTGCGAACCCCGGCGGCTTTGTGGGTCAACGCTCCAGAAACGGCCTTCAATGCGTCGGCATTATTTCCTGTCAACGCACTCAATCCATGTAACGTCCAAAGTGCGTGAACGGCGGGCGAGTTCAGCCCGATTTCGTCCACGGAGGGGTCAGC
This sequence comes from Cytophagales bacterium, assembly GCA_031411995.1. GTDB lineage: Bacteria > Bacteroidota > Bacteroidia > Cytophagales > Spirosomataceae > Rudanella. The sequence goes on along the minus strand of JANOCD010000054.1, from coordinate 17,123 downwards.
AACGAGTTTATAGAGTTCGGGTAGTATCCGCGACGGCGGACCGTTTGTGTTTTTCGATTCAACAATCAGGCGTTGGGCAGTCATACGCCAGAACATATTGTCGCTTTTCAGGGCGGCAACTAAGCCCGCCGGATCGTTTTTGGCCAGCGCGAGGGGCTGGTAGGGTTTCGCTTTGTTATAAACAATCCGATACACGCGCCCATGATTTATATCGCGCAAGGGGCTACTGAAGGCGTTGCCCTGTCCTTTGGGTTGCTCCTTGAAAGGCAGTACCATCTCCGAGGGGGCCTGCCGTTCCACAAACACGTTGTGCTGAATGATAAAGTTGTACCAGTCGGCTACCCACAAGGCACCGTCGGGGCCAACTTCGGCCTGCACCGGGCCAACCCATTCGTCGGAACTGGCCAGCATATTCCAGCCATCGCGTTCGGCAAAACCGGCTCCCTTTGGCTCAATAATAGCATTATGGATGAGCCGAACGGTGGGTTCGCACACAAAGGCCACCCGGTTCCAATAGGATTTTGGGAAACTCCGGGCCGTATAAAAATGGTGCCCCGCTGCCGAGGTAAACCCGCCTACCACATCGACTTGCCGGAGATTGGGGGTCATGGTGTGGGAGTCGTAATGCCCGTCGATTTTCTGCACGGCCTGTATCGTTGCACCGGGCAGGTTGCGCTGCATATAGCGGGCGGGCATCGAATAGAACGCGCTGTGGGTGTTGTTGGCCGTCGAAATAAACACGTTGTTGTCTTCCGTAAGCCCCAGACCCCAGGTGTTGTTGCTGGTGTTGGCCAGAAAATCGACCCCGGTTCCGTCGGGGTTCAGGCTATAGACTCCCGTTCTGAAATTCAGCGTTTTACCGTCTTTCGTGGTGCCGCTGTAACCCGAGCCAACAACGCCCCACAGCTTGTTGTTGAAACCATATTGCAGGTTTGATGGGCCGAAATGGGTGTCGTTTTTATCCCAGCCGGTCATAATATTCTCGCGCACATCGGCCTTGTCGTCACCGTTGGTGTCTTTCAAAAAAACAAGGTGTGGGGCCATTGCCACCACCACTCCACCATTGGCAAAAACCATACTCGTGGGGATGTTCAGCTTGTCGGCGAAAACCGTGAACTTGTCGGCTTTGCCATCGCCATTCGTGTCTTCGCAAATTTTGATGCGGTCGTTGGCGGCCCCGTCGGTTTCCAGGAATGTATTCGGATAATCGACCGACTCTACAATCCAGAGTCGCCCGCGTTCGTCCCACGACATAGCAATGGGGTTGGTAATATCGGGTTCGGCGGCAAACAGTTGAATGTCGAAATCGGCCGGTACCTGCATCAGTTTTTTTGATTCTTCGGGTTTCAGAGCCACTTGCATGGCTGGGACGCGATATCGTTTGGTGTAGTCGGCAATGGCAATATTGGCTGCGTCGTAGATGTCCACCTTTGGAATGGCCAGCTTCGCGATTCGTTTCGTAACCGGCTCACCAATAGCCCACAACACGCCCCGATTTACCAATTCGCGGAAGCCGGAATTCGTCCAGGTGCTGTCGTTGTGGCCGTAAGCCGTGTAAAAAACACGTCCTTTTCCCTGATTTCTCACCCAAGTGTACGGCTCCTGCTTGCCTGTGGCGGCCCCGTCGACCTCTGTCCGCGTGGTCAAAACAGTCATGTCGGGATTGAGCCGCTGATGCACGTAGGTTTCGTCCCACGACGTTGTGAACGGAGCCAAGCCCTGCATAACCGGGTGGTTTTTGGCAACGATGTTCTCCGTAATCGCCCCGGTCTTGTGCGACTTAAACTGCCCCCCGATGGTGTTGATGTACCAGTCGGAATTTTTGAAACAGCCTGATGCCGAATGCAACGGAATCAGCCCCTTGCCGCCTTCCACAAACGCCTTCAGAGCTGCTTCCTGAGCGGGTGGCAGTGTATCGTGATTGGCATAGATAATCAGCCCGTCGTATTTAGCCAGATTTTCGGTATTCAGGTCGTTCACATTGACGGTATAAGTCAGGTTAACGCCACTTTTGAACAGCGAAATGGCGAGCCAGGGCGCGTATTTCCCCGAATCGTGGTGTTTGCCCCGGTTGCCCAGAAACAGCACCTCACCCCGGCGGGCGGTGGTTTGGGTGGTGTTTTTGCCTGAGCCAGCCTGATTCACGCTGGCCGTTCTGCTGCAGCCCTGATGCAGCAAGATGGTTAGCAGCAGGGGGAAAAGTAGTAGTCTCATGTAGGGAAAGTTGAAGGGGGTGTATTCATTTCAGCCATACCTGTTGGGTAAAAGCTCCATTCACGGCGGCATCCCAAACCTCGACGCGCACCCAGGTTCGGTTTTTGAGATTGGTGTCGAAACGGTATGCTTTTTTACCGAAAGGCAGGGTGTTGGTCAGGTCTATGCGTTCGCGATACACTTGCTTGCCATCGCCCGAAATGATTTCGGCAAAAGTGAGCGGGTACGTCCAGTCGATGTTCAGGTTGATGGTCGTTTTGCCGTTGGCGGGCAGGTTGAGAGTTTCGCCCGCACCCTTGCCGTTGACCGTGAAAGCGGGAAGCATCACCTCACCGGTCGAGACGAAAAACTTGCCCTGTTGCATCACATCCAGAACAGGTTGCCAGCCAGCGTTGTAGTCGGGCAGTTTGTCCATTTGTAAGTAGTTGACATTCAGGTGCGCGTAGGTTTCGTTTTCAGGTTCCATCGTAAAAATATCCGACTCGGCAATCACGTGTTTTTTCAGGCCCCAGTTGGCCATATCGTCCATCAGATCCAGCACCCGGCGGCTCAGTCGGGCCTCCGAAAGGTCGGCAGGAATGTTTTTCCAGGCTGCCCCAAAAAAGCGGTCAGAGGTATAAAACTCCTCGTCTTTGTACTTATCTGGAAAACCCGTTGAGCCTTTGGTGCGGGCGTGGGCCGTCCAGGCAAGGCCATTTTCGGCTACCAGCAATTTCAGCATATCATTCTTGTCGGCAATCCGATACACCTTTCCGTATTTGGGGTCATCCATCACAAAGGGCATCTCGGCCTTGCGCGACATAATCCAGTTGACTGGTTTCGGGAAGAAACTGAGCCAGTGTCCGCCGAAAAAGTTGTTGGGTTCTTCGCCGGGCAGCAACAGGAACTCTTTGTCAGAGAAACGTTTGCACATATCATGCAGCGTTTTTAGCTCCAAAAGCCGCAAACTATCCGGGCCTTTGGGGTGTCCGGGACCGTGGAATTCGGCCAGATGCACAATGTCCACCCCCGAATTTTTGAAGACTGAAACGAAGTTCGGAACCTCCGGCACGGGCTTGCCGGCTAATATCACTTTCATCGTGAATTCATTATGAAAATGGCTCGACATCGTTTTGTAGCCCGGCACCACCGGGTACTTGTCGTTGTGAGTGAACCGTTTCACCTCAGCCAGCGCGTTTTCGGGTTTGTCGGTACTGAGCAGGCAGAAAAAATTGAGCCGTTGCTGCGTACCGGGCGGTGCATTCACCCAGGGCACCCACCGTCGGTCGCCCATCAGATCCTGCCGAATGCCAATGCCAAAATCGGGGATCAGGCTCCGGTATTTGGTGCCATACCACGTAAAATCGAGGTTGAAGGCTTCGTCTAAGGGGTAAAAATATTGGTGCGGAGCCGGGAACAGAGCCAGCGTTCCGTTGGGACCGCTGCCCATAATGGTTCGGTATTTCACGGCCTGCGCTTTGTTTGGGGCGGTCAAATTGGCGGGAATCTGCTGCATCTTATCGGCAACATCGGCCCACGAAAGCGTTTCCCAACCGGGCTTCGTGCCCACCAAACCCGCGTCGTACAGAATTGCCGTGGAGTCAACTTGCGTGGCCACCACAGCCGCCACGTTGAACAGCGGGCTTCCCTGATAGACCGTAATTTCGATGGCTCCTTTGAACGAAGCCGCCTGCACCTCGCCAACCCGCAGCACCGTTCGAGTGCCAATCGTGCTGACACTTGCCTGCCGTTTGGTTAGCTCAACGGCGTAGGCTTTCGAGGGCAGCTTGTTGGTTTTATCGAAAAAGATGTTCCAGCCGTTCTGCGACACCAAATCCCGTTTGCCCACCGTCAGTACGAAAGCGGGGTTCATATCGGTGGCAATCTCCGAAAACTGTCCTCCTTTCGAGAGTTGAATATGGCTGAACAGGGGTTTACCGTTTTCGAGGTTCACCACCAACCGGCCTGTTTCCTTACCCGTTGTCGGCCAGCTCAGAGTCAGGTCGTTGCCCTGTTGCGAGACCGTGGTAGGGCTGTTTTTGGTATATTTCGACAGATCGACCGGCACCTGAGCAAAGGCCGTTGACGTGAGTAGGTAAAGTATAAAAAGGCTGTATCTCATCGAGGGGGGTGTTGTTCGTAAATACAAAGCACTAATACCAAACGGTTTGCATTGCTTCTCGCAAAACAAACCGTAATGGCTTAGTAGCGATTATACCAACCTAATAAAATCATAAATTAACTTTTTGCACAGGCGTGTAAATCATGTCTTCAACACCCGTTATCTTTAGGCCAATACGCACAAAAACGTAGCTCTGCGACGGCACCAGAGCCGGAATGTCGGCGGTGGTCAGGCTCACATTGTCGAGGTTTGTAATGGCTGATCCCGCCAGATCCGCTTTGTTCAGGCTGTTTCCGGCATCCACAAACTGGGTTTTGTTAACATACAAAGAGACCCGCTCCACGGTCTTACCATTTACGGCATCCGTAATTATTTTTTCGAGCTTCACGCTGCCCACCACTTTTCGGCCACTAACTGAGAACTGCGGACTTCTGACCATGTAGTAGGGCGTTACCTCAATATCGAGTTTTTGACTACCCTGAACAGTCACGGCTAAACTGTCGGGGGTATTAGTGGCGGTTCGTTTCCACAAAAATGGCCCCTGTCCGTTGGGTACAATCAGTTTGTAGTCGCCATCGAACAGCAACGACGAAAATGTGCCGTCCTGCTTGATCGGAATACGAATCGAACTGCGGTTGTTATAGGCTTTCTGCCAGAGTTCCAGGAAAACCGGGAAGTCGGAGTTGTTGCCCCCGGTGGCGTTCGCGCTCTGCATCAGCAACGGTTCGCCTTTGTATACCAGCCGACCTTCAAACGTCGATTGGGGTGGTTCAAAATTATCGAAGGCGCAGCCCGTTAGTCCGAGGGTGAGCAGCAGGGCAACTATGAATGTGTATCGCATGATTGTGGGGTGGTTTTATTGATTTGGATTTCTGGTAATCAGGGGGTTACTGTTTATTATGCCATCGCTTATGCGGGAGTAATAGTTACCCAGCCGAAAAATATGGCTCTGCGTTACCCGCCCCGACAACACCTTGCGGAATACCCATTTGTTGTGGCTTGCCCCACCCGGATTATACACTTTGTAGGGCCATAGGCTATACACCCGCGTGCTGGGTTCGGTGGCTTTGCCAGGTTGCGTGGTTAGGTCGGAGTTGCTGCCATCCCACACAATGTGGGCAATGCGCCACCGCTTCATATCCCAGAGCAGGTGATTCTCGAACGACAGTTCAACCTTGCGCTCATGCACGATCCGGTCGAAGGTAATCTCGCCCGTTGTCAGGGGAACCGTTAGCCCGGCCCGATTCCTTACCTGATTTATATACCCAGCCGCTACTGCATTCTGCCCCAACTCAAAGGCGGCTTCGGCAGCATTCAACAGCACTTCGGCATAACGGTAGCGCACGTTCCAGACCTCGCTCTGCGTGCCAATTTGCCCCGAACCTGTGACCGGATCATTGTATTTCCGCATGTAGAACCCGCCTTGCGCCGACCCGTCGTATCCTTCAATTGGTCCCGACAAGCCCACCACCTGCACCGACGCACCATTCACTGTTTTAAGTTGCCCCAACTGATCGCCCGTCAGAATAGTGCCATTGCTCTGAATGATTCCAGCAAAAATGTCAATGGCTCGATTTTTAAAGATAGCCCCCGGTACCAGTACCGTTCCCTGAAGCCGGGCATCACGACCGGCAAACAGGTCTTCGGGTTTATCATAATAGATATAATCCGTTGTGGCTCCTTTGTTAATGGCTAAGGGAGCAAACGTGTTATCTAATTTCTCGAATGACTGTACAAGGTTCAGCGAAGGGTTCAACCGACCTCCACGCTCGCCCTCTTCAGTGAGCGCACGGGGTTGATTATCAAGCGCAAAGCTGTGGATTTTGCCGCTTTGCAGTTTATAATCCTCCACAAAAATGACCTCCGAATTATTGGCCTTATCGAGAAAGATATTGGCAAAATTGGTAGACAGGTCGGGAGCTTTCTGGTAGAGCGAATATTGATTGGCATTAATCAACTCCTGAGCTGCTGCCAGTGCGGTCTGGAAATAGGCAGTGGCTTTGGTTGCGGGAATGCCTACTTCACCATTGGGTAATAAGACCGACGGCGTGTTGACTCCATATTTGGCGATGGACCCGGCATAGAGTGCGGCCCGCGCTTTCGATGCTAAAGCCAGCCCGTATGTAGCGCGGGATTTTTCGTTGGGGGCCTTGGGCAGCAGCGACTTGATGGCCTCAAATTCAGCGATAACATAGTCGTAAACTTCTGACTCTTTGGCGCGGGTTTTACGGAGGTATGCTGCATCGCCACTATAGTCATAGGTGAGCGACTCTGTAATGAGCGGTACGCCACCCATGCGTTTTACCATTTCAAAATAGGCATTGGCCCTCAGGAAGCGACCTTCGGCAACAAACCGAACCTTATCCGCAGGTGTCAGGGCTTTGGCCGCTTCAACCCGCTCAATGAACAAATTGATCTCTCGGATGTAGCCATAATCCCACAAACTCCAGTCGTCATAGCTGTATTCCCGGTTCTGATGGCGACCGTAATCGCCGGAGGCAAACGCTTCATCAAAACTGGCATAAATACCAAAGTTAGCGGGTTCTACCAGTTCAGGAATGCGGTTGTAGAGTTCGGTAGCCGCCGACAATACCAGTCGGGGATCGCCATAAACTTCATCTACCAACAAAATATTCGTTGATTTCACGTTCAGGAACTCCACGTCGTCTTTGCAACCCGTAACGACACCGAGAGCCACTACGAGGGATAGAATGTATTTTTTCATGGTTCGATGGGAGTTTAAAAACTCAGGTTCAGGCCGAAATTCAGCAGTTTGGTTTGTGGGTACTGCAAGCCGTTCTCGTCCTGCACTTCGGGGTCGATACCATAGGGCCGGGTGTTATCAAGAGAGAATAGGTTGTAGGTGTTCACAAACACCCTTGCCTTCTGAATGCGGGCCTTTTGGGTCAACAGCGTAGGCAGGGTGTAGCCCAGTTCCATTGTCCGGTTGCGGAGGTACTTGATATTGAGCAGCCACCAGTCAGAATCACGTTGGTTACTATGGCCCGTGTCGTTATAGCGAAGTGGAATATTTTTTCCGGCAATCCAGGGGCTATCGGGATTGAGCGGATCGGCCCGTCGCCAGCGGTCATCGAACAACAAACGCGGTACGTTACCCGTGTTCTGGTAGGCATTGCGCTGCTCAAACCGCCGGTTGATGGCCAGCATAGACCCCGCCGAAAAGTCAGCCGCAAAATCGAACCCTTTATACTGTAGGGTCAGATTAAGCCCGCCCGACAGAAAAGGCGTGTTGTTGATGTTGTAGCCAATGGGCCGTTCGTCGCGGCTATTGATGATACCGTCGTTGTTAGCATCCCGGTAAATCAAATCGCCGGGAATCATTGTCCGGTTGCCCTGCCCGTCCACGTTCACGGGGTAATTATTGATCTCCTCCTGCGACTGGAATTGGCCGATCACCTCATTCCCCCAGAAAATGCCCGTCCAGCGATCTTCGCGGGAGTCGCGATATTGCAGTAACGAGTTGCCATATAGTGGGTTATAGGGTTTTATGAACCGGCTGCGGGCGTAGGAAAGGTTGCCGCCAATGGTAAACCGAACTCCCTTGATACTACCATTATAGACCAGCGACCCTTCGCCACCGACCACGGCATCGCGCTCTAAGTTTTCCTGGGGCAGCGCGTAGCCCACCTCGCTGGGTACGAACACGTCGCTTTTCACGGCGGGCAATCCATCCCGATTGCGCCGGAAATAATCGAGTGTACCCGTAATTTTGTTGTTCAGCAACGAGAAATCCAGACCAATGTCCGTCACTTTAGCCGTCAGCCAGGAGATTCGGTCAAAGGCAATACCCCGGTCGCGGGCGGCTACCGTTGTCACACCCGACATAATACCAACCCCCGTATTGTAGGAATAGCCTGGATTGTAGGCAAAGGGGTCGAGGTCAACGTTGTTGGGCCGCACATTGTCGTCGCCCAATAACCCGTAAGAAGCCCGGAGTTTGATTTCGCCCAGAACACGGCCATCGCCCGTAAAGGATTTGAAAAATGGTTCTTCTGAAATGCGCCAGGCCGCCGAAATCGAGGGGAACGTTCCCCAGCGTTTGGTTGGCGAGAATTTCCAGGAAGCATCGCGCCGGGCGGCTATTTCCACGAAATATTTATCGGCAAAGCCGTAGTTAACCCGGCCTACGTAACCCACCCGTGCCTGCGTAAAATCCGCATCGGCGTAGGCTACAATATCGGCAAACTGCATGATAGGCAACGAATTGGTTTTCGGCACGGTGCGGGCTTCCACATTGCGTTCGCGCTTGCGAAGCCGCTCGGTCAGGGCGAGGGCGGTGATGGTGTGCCGACCAAAGGTATTGGTGTAGTTGAGTTGCAACTGACCAATGTTTTCGTCGATTTTGTTCACCACCCGCTGCCGGTAGGGATTTTGGCTGCCGCCCGTTTTATTATAGACCTGTGTGGTCGGGTTGTAGGTGTAGGTATCGTAGGTATATTCGAACACCTCACGCTGCGAATCGCGGAACATATACGAATATAACGCCTTCACCAACAGCCCTTTGATGGGTGTTTTGTATTCGCCCGTAAACTGGGGGGTAATCGAGCTATATACTTCTTCGAGATAGCCCGACCGTTTGTAGTTGAGGTAGCCCCAGTTGGAGGCCGGGTTGCTGATGTTGTTGATATAATCGGGATTGTCGTTGGCATAGGGTCGCTCGCCGGGGCGGTTCCGCAAAATGGCAAACTTGGGAGCCACGTAGTCGTCGCCACCCGGCACACCCGGATTTTTGCGGGTTTCCTGCCGTCCGGCAATCGTCAGGCCCACCTTGATTCGGTCGGAAATCTGCGCGTCGATGTTCGACTGGATGTTGGAGCGGTTAAAAATAAACTCGCGCCCCATCACCGAATTCTGATCTAAGCGCGTAGCCGAGATGTAGTAATTAATCTTGTCGGAGCCACCACTGGCACTCAGGTTGATGTTTGACTGGGGTGAGTTTTCCTTGATTATGAAATCGTACCAGTCGAAACTCTGATAGCCGTATTCAGTTCCCACATTGTATTTGTCTAATTCGGCCTGGGTAATGGCGGTGGTGCCGTTGCGGTTCACTTCAGCTTCGGCCTTGCCGAGGTTCCACTCATAGGCGTTGACAACTTTAGGAAAGCGTGTCCAGTTCTGGAAGCCATAATACGCATCGAGGTTAATGGTGCTTTTCTGGCCAACGGCCCCGCGTTTGGTGGTCACGATAATTACGCCATTGGCTGCCCGCGACCCATAAATAGAAGCTGAAGCATCTTTCAGCACTGTTATGGTTTCTACATCATTAGGTGAAAGATTGTCGAACTGGGTTTTGTCTTTGGGCACTCCGTCGATAATAAACAGCGGATTGCCGCCCATGTTCCGAATCTGAATAGTGGCGGCTGCACCGGGTCGGCCATCGGCCTGCCGAAACTGCACCCCCGGAATTTTACCGGCCAGTGTTCCCGTCACGGTAGCGGCATGAACCCGGCCCACATCGCGGGAAGTTACGGCGGAGATAGCCCCCGTGATCGACTCTTTCTTTTGCGTGCCATAGCCCACCACAATCACCTCCTGCAATCCTTTGGCATCGGGATCAATGGCCACGTCGATCACCGATTGCGCCCCAACAGCGATCTCCTTCGATACATAGCCAATATAGGAAACAACCAGTGTACTGTTTGTCTGCTCTGACAAAACTGGAATGGTATAGATACCATCAGCGTTCGTGGAGGTGCCGGTCGAGGTTCCTTTAAGGATAACCGTAGCTCCGGGCAGAGCCTCGCCTTTGTCGCCCGTGACTTTCCCGGTTATGCTCCGTTGTTGCGCCAGTGCTGACTTGCTCACTATAACAAGCAACACAAGCAAAACGAGCTTGACGTACATCGTTAGGTAAATGTTTTTCCGATTCATATATGTGTTGAAAGGTTTGGTAAGAATGTGTCAGAGACTCCTTTGTTGGCACAATTCAAAGGATTGGTTTTGCAATTTTAAGAAGTAGTAAATGTCTCCATCCTCACTTTTAGTGGAAAGAATAGCACAGATGTACAGTTTTGGGCAGTTTGACCGCTCTTTGAATTTTTGTACGGATCAATAAAAGCAGGATGCTATACCCGAGAAAAATGATTCGATTTCGCCAGCATGAAACATATATTACTGATTATCAGTTTATTTCTCCTTAGTTGGACTGCCGGTGTGTCTCAGGGGTTTTATTTTAAAGCCTTAACATCGGAGGATGGGCTATCGCATAACAGTGTTTTTAGCATTGCCGAAGATCATAAAGGCTTCATGTGGTTTGGAACCCGCGACGGGGTGAGTCGATACGACAGTCAGCGCATGAAAACCTATTCCTTTGCTGTACATAGCTCAGGTGTTGAAGCAAACCGGGTCACTTGTGTTTATGCCATCGGGCAAAAGCTATGGGTTGGCACTGAGGTCGGTTTGTTCGCCTATTTATTCGACACCGATTCCTTCCGGCAAGTGGCCATTGGCAAAGGGCAACTCTATGTCAACGATATCAAACAGATGTCAACCGGCTCCTTGTGGGTTTGTACTCAGAACGGCATTTATATTCAGGAAAGCCAGGGGGAAATCCGGCATATTTTGCATGGTCAGAACATACGTACCCTTTGTGAATTCAGAAAAGGTACCTATCTGGTTTTACAGGATGGCGAGCCGCGCATTATTAATGCCGAGGGCGAAACAGTGATTTCGCTCACCATTCATGATGGCGAACAGGAAAAAGTTGCTTCGTTTCAAAACTATTCAATTTATAAAGATCGACGGGGAGGGATTTGGTTAGGCACAAACGGCGGACTGCTGCTTCTGGATGAAAAAACAATGGTATTTCGGCCAGTTGACTGGCTGACCCGTTTGATTAAACCTACGATTCGGGTGGTTAGAACCATCATAGAGGATGATGCTGGAAACCTGTGGGTAGGCAGCGAATCGGGGATTGTGGTGATTGACCGGAAGCACCAGACCATTCAGCGATACGATAAATCGTATGCCATCTCGCCCTATAGCCTGACCGACCGGGCCGTTTATTCAAGTTGTGTGAGCCGGGGCGGAACCATTTGGCTGGGTACTTATTTTGGCGGTGTCAATTATGCCATGCCCGTTGGGAAATCGTTTAACCACCTTTATCCGTCACTCGACGGTAAAGGCCTTTCCGGAAAGGCCATTAGCCAACTTGTTGAGGATGAACAACAACGCCTTTGGATTGCCACTGAGGATGCGGGCATAACAGTGCTGAATCAGAAAACGGGTCAATGCACCTACCACAATCGCAAAAATGGCCTGAGTGACGACAATGTACACGCTATCCACGTTGATAAGTCGGGGGTGGCCTGGGTAGGTACGTTTCTGGGTGGCCTCAACCGAATTGACCCGGTGTCGGGGCAGAAACGAATATACACCCATAAGCCCGCCGATTCCACATCGATCTCCAACAACTTTGTATGCACTGTTTTGCGAGATCGCTCGAGCAGACTGTGGGTTGGCACGATTCGCGGGCTTAACCGGATGGATGAACAAACGGGGACTTTTCGATTAGTCAGACCGGACATTCTGCGTACCGCTTTTATCTACGCCCTGCTCGAAGACAATACCGGCCAACTCTGGATTGCAACCCGGTTCAAGGGTATATTCCGATATAACCCGGATTCGGGCAAACTCACCAACTACCATGTGGGCAACACCCCGGCAATGAGTAGTAATCACATCATCAGTCTATACGAAGATTCGGCCCACAACATCTGGTTCGGAACCATCAACGGGGGGGTAGGCCAGTGGGATAGTGGGCTAAAACAAGTTGTTGCAACTCCGGTGAACAGGCATCTGCCGCGTCAAACAGTGTATGGAATGCTGGAAGATAATCAGGGAACCTTCTGGTTCTCAACCAACAGCGGGCTCCTTTCGTATAACCCACGGCAGAAAACCTACCGAATTTTTGATAAGAGCAACGGCCTTCAGGCTACGCAGTTCAATTTCTCGTCTTACCTCAAAGACCATCAGGGGACGCTCTATTTTGGGGGTGTTGATGGCCTTTGCTTCTTCGATCCCGAAACGGTCAACAAGCAGGTTTTTGACCCCCCGGTTTATTTTACGGACTTAATGCTGTTCAACAAGGAAGTAGCCGTCAGCGAGGGGCAACTCCTGAAAAAGCATCTGGACGAAACGGAGGAGTTGGTTGTTGAGTACATTCAGAATGTGATCACCCTGAATTTTATTGCCATCAATTATTTCTCAAACCATACGAACTACTATACCTATTATCTGGAAGGTTTCGAAAAAAGCTGGGGGCCTAAAACCACCGTTAACGCGCAGACATACACCAACTTGTCGCCGGGAACTTACACGTTTCATGTTCGGGCTTTCAACTCCAACGGAGACTTGTCGGCACGGGAACGAACCATTCGCCTGCGCATTGAACCACCCTTCTGGCAAACCACCTGGGCCTATCTGATTTACGTGTTGCTGGGCATCGGTGCGCTCCTGCTCTACCGGTATTTCATCACATTTTTGCATAATCAGAAAGTAGCCGTTCAAATGGAGCGGGTCGAGCGGGCACAAAGCGAGGAATTGAACCAGCAAAAACTGAATTTCTTTACGTTCCTTTCCAACGAATTTAAAACACCAATTACCCTGATAATGGCGGAGATTGACGAACTTATTCAGTCGAACCAGGTATGGGGAGCTAATTCGGCAACCAACTACGGGGTCATTAAAAAAAATGCAAAGCGACTATCGGTGTTGATCGACCAAATTACGGAACTGCGACAAACCGGGAGCGAGCCGCAGAAAATACAATTGACCGATGCCGACATCATCAGCTTTATCAAGGAGACTGTGCATGGGTTCGACCCACTCATTCAGGTGCGGCACGTCCGCATAGGGCTAAACTTTTCGCACCCCTACCTGATGGCTTCGTTCGATGCCCGGAAACTGGAAATGATTGTAGGGAATGTTTTCTTTTATTTGACCAACCAATTGGCGGAGGATGAGGAATTGGCCCTCGATGTCAAAATTGAGCAGTTAACGGAGAAACCTGACTGCCAGTTAGTGATTTCGTTTTCATGCGAAAACCAGTCGGACCTGTTTAAAATGGTCGAAAATAGCTACCGGACTGCGCTGAAAAACGAAGCTCTATTTCAGCAAAATAACTCAGCCGGGATCGGCATTCTGCTTACATTCAGCCTATTGAAAGTGCTGTCGGGCAGTGTTCTTTTTGTTGATAACCACCAACGGCAGGGCTTGTCCATTCGTCTACCCATTCGCCGAAACCCAGTGAGCGGCCTTGATGCTGGTGTCAAAAAGCAGAACCTGATGCAATCGCAACTGTCGATTTCAGCAGACGACAGCTCAGTTGAAGCCAGTAATGCCCTACAGTCGCCTGAACTTGTTTCGCTAAAGGATCGACCACCGCTGCTTTTGATTGATCGTAGCAAAGACCTGGTTCAGTTTCTGAAACGGCATTATGGCGAGATGTACCGGATCAGTGTGGCCAACACATTTGCCGAAACGCTGAAGAAAGCGGAAAGTATGCTCCCCGAACTGATCCTGTGCGACAGCGACATCCGCGACAAAGACAACCAAACCCTGTGTGCAGCCCTGAAAAGCAACCCACTGACCCAGGCTATCCCAGTTATTCTATTGCTGAATGACAACGAAGACAAAACAATTATCGAAGGTCTGAAAAGCCGGGCCGACGGGTATATCAGCAAACCATTCAACCTCAATGAATTGGATCTGCTGATCGACAATCACCTGAAAGCCGTTTCTCTGTTGAAGAATAAATTGATGGGTGGCCTCGCTGACTCTATGCTGACTACCCTGCCTCGACGCAACAAAGAACAGGAGTTCATCCTGCGGTTTTCGGCCCTGGTGAATCAGCACTATACTAACAAAGACATATCAGCCGACACGCTGGCGCAGCACATGAATTGTAGCCGGTCGCAATTGCACACCAAACTCAAGGCCCTCACGGGTCTCAGCACCAAAGAATACCTCAACGATTATCGGCTAAACCTATCCCGGCAATTGCTGGCCAACGGCATGAGTGTTACCGAAACTGCCTTCGAAGTCGGCTTTGGCGACCCCAATTACTTTGCGCGAGCCTTTAAAAAGAAATTCGGGACAACCCCCAGTAAGAGTACCTGAATTTTTATAACAGTATCCGAGAAGACGAAGTAGCGAATTGTACCGGCCCGAACAAGATCGCTGGGGTTTGCAACACCTCTCCTATGTTGGCCGACCAATTCCTCGCTGCGCCCAAGGTGCGATAGTTCGCGGAATTCCTAGTAAGCTGATAGTAAGTCGTTTGCATAGGACTCTCCCAGCTAGCTACTGCGCCGAAACCCGGAAAGCCGCCGGGCTAAGGCCTGTTTTGCTTTTGAAGAGTCGGCTGAAATACTGCGGATAGGCGAAGCCCAACCGAAACGCCGTTTCATTGACTGAGAGTGAAGTCGTAAGCAGGAGTTGTTTCGCCTTTTCGATCAGGGCGTGGTGAATATGCTGCTGGGTCGTTTGGCCCGTCAGGGTTCGGAGCATATCACCCAAATAAGCAGGCGAGACGGTCAGCTCGTCGGCGAAAAACTGCACCGTTGGCAGGGGAAGCCCGCCCGTTGTGGCATCGGTTTCGAGGGCGAAGTAAGCTGTAAGTCGCTCGGTGAAGCGGGTAAGCAGGTCATTTTCGACGCTGCGCCGGGTCAGGAACTGGCGGTGGTAGAAACGGTTGGCGTAGTTAAGCAGCACCTCCAGTTGCGACACCAGCACATCCTGACTAAAGGCATCGATGGGCCGCTCATATTCAGCCCGTATGCTCTCGACGTGGCGGTTGAGCATCGCTTCTTCGCCCGCCGACAGGTGGAGGGCTTCATGGACAGCGTAGGAAAAGAAGCCGTAGGTCGCCATCTTCTGACCGAGCGGATATTTCACCAAAAAATCGGGGTGCAGAACCAGCATCCAGCCGGTCAGTTCCGAAATGTCCAGTGACTCATCAATTATAAACATCTGTCCGGGTGCCTGAAATCCAAATACGCCTTCCTTGAAATCGTAGGACTGGTTACCATAGGGCAATCGCCCTTTAAGCCCCTTCTTCAGCCAGATAGTGTAAAACTGCTGCACCACTTTTGACACCGGGGGGCGCGGATTGTGGCGGGTTTCTACAAAGTCGATCAGGCCCAGCAGCGGGTGCGCCGGGGGCGGCAGGCTACACAGGCGGTTGTAGTCCGTTACGGTGTCCAGTACGGTAAACTCGCTGGTCGGGTGTTTCATACTTATAGGATTGTACAGTAACAACCAAGAAACTGACCAGCAGTTTTCTCGTTGTTACTGTACGAATCAAATTAAAGACCAGCCGGATAAGCCGCTCCGGCCGTACTGCCCACGGGCATCACGGCTTCCAGTTCGGCCAGTTCGGTCTCGCTCAGCGTCATGTTGGCAGCCGCAACATTGGCTTCCAGGTACGTCCGGCGTTTGGTGCCGGGAATGGCAACCACGCCCTTAGCCAGCACCCAGGCTAAGGCCAACTGGGCGGGCGTAACCCCTTTAGCTGCGGCCAGAGTTTTCAGCTCATCGACCAACGCCAGGTTTTTGTAAAAATTCTCGCCCTGGTAGCGCGGAAACATCCGGCGTGAGTCGGTCGGTTCAAAGTCGTCCGGTGTTTTGATTTCGCCCGACAAAAAACCCCGACCAAGGGGCGAATAACCCACAAAACCGATTCCCATTTCCTGGGTGGCCGTCAACACCCCGTTTTCCTCTACGCCCCGGTCAAACAGCGAATATTCGGTTTGCAGGGCCGTAATGGGATGAACCCCGTGCGCCCGGCGCAACACATCTGCCGACACCTCGGAGAGGCCCAGATACCGCACTTTGCCCTCTTCGACCAGTCGGCTCATGGCCCCAACCGTTTCTTCAATGGGTGTGTTGGGGTCCATGCGGTGCAGGTAATAGAGGTCCACATAATCGGTGCCGAGGTTTCGCAGCGACCGTTCAATGGACTTCCGCACATATTCAGGCCGTCCGTTGATACTGCCCATGACCCAGTTGCCGTCGTCGTCAATCTCGAAGCCAAACTTGGTGGCTATGGTAAATTGATCGCGCTTCCCGGCAATGGCCCGGCCCAGCAGGCGTTCGTTGTGCAGGGGGCCATATAAATCGGCGGTATCGAGCAGGGTTACGCCCAGTTCCAGGGCGCGGTGAATGGTTGCGATGCTCTCCACATCGTCGGTGGAGCCATAGATGGTTCCACCCGCGAAACCCGACATACCCATGCAGCCTAATCCTTCAACGGATACGTGCAATCCCTGGCTGCCCAGAGCGATTTTTTTGATTGTGTTCATGGTTGATTCGTGTTGTTTATCAGTCAGAAAGTTGGGCTGATTTGCTCAACAAAGGTCGTGGAGTGGGTAGGCATACGAACTACACGAAACGCAGGTTCTTCAATACAAATCGGCGTAGTCGAATCTCACTTTCTTGTGGCCTGGGAAAGGCTAGAAGAGGTCTGGTTTTTTACGGTCGCCACGGCTACTGACAAACTCAAACGCTGGTATAAAATATGTATCAAGCCTATGCGCTACCGTATACTGACAATAGTACCATTGGTAATCCGGTGGTAAACGTAAAGCCACGGTCAGGTAATGATGCAAATCAGTTGAGTGGTTGACCTGTATCATAGCCAGACCGATGGAATGCAGGCACCTTTACCGCATGATAAACTCCACTGCTATGAAGACCATTCTGGTGCCAACCGATTTGAGTGAATTGGCCAACAACGCCCTTGCCGTAGCTGTTGACATCGCCCGTGATTACAATGCCGAGATCCTGC
>JANOCD010000053.1:0-50114 GCA_031411995.1 Cytophagales bacterium | reverse complement strand
CTTTCGGACTGAAAGCGGGGCGGCTATGTATGCCCGGATTGCCGGGTTCATCTCTACGATGCAAAAGAACGGACAGAACGTGGTCGATCAATTAGCCAGCGTTCTCGCAGGTAGCTTCAAATGGGCTACCTAAACAGTTACGAAAAAGTAATCGTGGTTCTTTCGTCATTAACATTATTGTCTAAAAAATTACCCTCAACGTATATGGCTATCGAGAATGCAATTCCCTCTTTATCAAAAAGAAAATTGTCAAGTTCAGGAATATCAAGAGAAATTTTATCATACAAAACTTCTCTCGTATTAGCACAATAGTGAATTTTATTATCTAACTTACTACTATAAAGCTTTACAAGGTTTAAATTAAATAAATTGTCTCTAATTTTTATTTGGCTTGGTTTAACTTGTCCTTTCGTAAACAAGTTAAATAAATCATTTACGATGATTTGTTTCCCCAAATCGTTGATTAAAATTCTTGGACAATTTTCATTTAGAAAATAAACAAAACAGTGTTCGATTATTTTCAAGGCAATATCCTCGGAATTATTGTTACACCATTTTCTGTACTCTTCTTTTAAGCCTTTTAGTTTTACAATAGTATATCTTTCTGCTTTTCCATTAACTTTTTGAATGTTGTGTTTTTCTATTCCTGTTTTAGTTGGCTCAAAATTAAATTGTCGTAAATTCCAATTTTCATTTTCATAAAATCGGCTTTCAATCTCAGCTCGGTTAAATGCTCTTAACCACGTAAATCTACCGATTCCTTTGCCACCCTTACTCAACTTATAAGTTGAATGTGCAAAATTGAAAGATTCATAGTTATTTTCATTAAAGCCTGTACCATTGTCTTTAATCTGAAAATCAATTATTTCAGGTAAAATATCTACTTTGCCAAAATCAATTTGTTTTTGAGTTGAACGAACAATCTCAATTTCAATAATGCCTGTTCTTGTAGAACTATCCTCTTCGATTGCTTGAATGGAATTTACTATTGCCTCATAAAGGGGTAGCAAGGTATTATTAAAAGCAAGTCTTTTTTCGTTAATTTTCCCTTTTATATCTATTTGCATAATGATGACTCAACAAAGTTGGGTAGAAAATAACAGGTAGCTCATAAATAAGAATATCTATAAATTCGTCAGTAATAATAATCAAAATTTTATAACAAACAAAATATTTATCTACACACTTCCTTTAACATGCTGCCTGTCAGTGTTTTATATAAATATTAGACTTTGCTCCTCCTGAGTGATATTAGCCTCTTTACGGGCTTCTTTCAACATTTGGCTGATTACAAAATAGTTGGCCTTCACTTCATGTTCATCCCGCTCAGGCGTACCAATTGGGCCATATTTAAGGCGCAACAATTCGTCAAATGACGTAGCGTTTTTTAGACTTTCGTTTGGGCTGTTCATGTTGTTTTTAAGTTGAATCTCATTCCATATAAAGGTCTGAAGGCATAGTACACAGTATGCCCCATGCGGGTTTCAAAGTGTCGGAAACAGGATCTTTACCGAAAACAAGCAGCGAATCAGCAACTATGCTGGCGTTTGATGGTACAGCATAAACCGCACCGGGGTCGCTACGGTTTATCGCCTTTGAGATGCTGATTAAAGACGGCTTTCACCCGCTGCCACATAGCATCCGATAACACATGTCCCTGACCGGCTTCAATAAAATAGGTGAAATGCTCGGATGCGCCAGCCTGCTGGTAGGCTTGAGCAATGCGAACAAGCCCTCGGCGAACCGATTCAATGGGCGAGCCCCCATCCTGTTCGCCAAAATTCAGGTGCAGCACTCGCGGGGCAATCAGCGAGGCCAGATCGGGCGTATCGCCATACTGAGCCCAACCCGGCACAAAGTTGGGAAAGCAGTGCAACAGATGCTCCTGCTCAATAGCCTCGTAGGTGGGCAGGCAACAATTGCCTACTAAGCAGCGCAAACGCGGTTCTAATGGCCCTACCAGCCAGGTATGGGTCGACCCCATCGAGTGGCCATAACAACCGATCCGGTCAGCCATTACCTCCGAACGGCCACTCAGGTAATCGATGGCCCGACGCATATCCAGGACGTTTTTCCAGGCTAAACTGCGGCCCCGGACCACCTGCCTCAGAAATTCGAAGCGTTCATAGTCGCCATTTTTGAGTTTTTTGGTTGGATCCTGCCGTTCCCCAAAGCATAGGGCATCTGGACACAGTACGACGTATCCCTCGCGCACCAGGGCCACGGCGGTATGGTGCATGGGATTCCCGGCTAAGCCGGCCGGTTCAGATTTGCCCAGGTGGTATTGCCCGTTGTGCTGATGCCAGACCGCGATGCCGGGAGCCGGGTGCTGGGCCGTGGCCGAATCGGGTACTAACAATAAAGCCGGAACGGGTTCACCTGACTCGACTTCATACGTAAGGGACTCGATTCGATACCCTTGTTTTTGCATCGTTTCCCGCAAGTGTGGCCGTAACGGACTGGCTTCTGGAAACGGCCCGCCAAGACATTTCTGGAATTGTTGGCGTAAGGCCTCAGGAGTCAACGGGTCAACACTGGCGGGAGATGCCTCAAATGAGTCAATCAGGGGTATGCGGGAAGCGGAAGTGAGTGCGCCAAGGCCTCCCAACAGTTGGGCTTTGCAGAATCGTCGTCGGTTAGGGCTCATTGATCGCGACAAAAAGGTGTGTTATTACGTACTCCTACTTGAGGTCAGGGGCTTGTCACCGGAAGCCCGGGCTAAGGGCTTTGTATGCAGGCTGATTGATGGAATAGATAGGAGCAATTACGTCTTTATCAGCCAAAACACAAAGCACCGCTGTTTTAATACCGCAACCCTATGAGTTTGCCAACAAACCCCAAAACCTTGATGGCTACGTCGGGCGGATTTTTGGCAATGATGTCGTTGCGGTAGTTGTTCATCAGCACGCCCATATATAGCATTGTTTTGGGATTCATGCTGAACCCTTTTTTCCGGTTGTCTGTCACTTTATCCAACAACCGGCAAACATCTTCAAAGTAGTTTTCCATACTCAGGGCGGGCTGATGCGTGTTGAACACCGTTACGGTTTTGTCTGTCGGATTTCTAAATGCGTGAGTAACTCCTTTGGGAACAGTCAGTTGGTCGCCTTTTTTGGCAAACACCCACTTGTCTTCGATAAAAAACTCCATTTCTCCGTCCAATATCTCGTAGGTTTCAATGGCGTTTGGGTGGGTATGCAGCAAGGGGTCTTTCATGTTACATCCGGGCAGTAGCTCCCAATGCAGGTCCAATGATTTACCAGCGGTGTCGGTGCTGGTTTGCAAGACGGTAAATCGCATGCCCAGCGGGGTCATGTCCAATACTTGATTTTTTGTAGCCATTGCGGTTCAGGGTTTAGGTGAATGGTTTGCACACCAACCGATTATCCAGTTCATAATCAATCGGTTTACGTTGCAACACTACCTAAAACGCAACAAAAAGTCAACTGTAATTTTTTCACTAAACTTCTGTCAGTAAGTTCATTACTATACTCAACGCTCGTAAAACTCAATCGGCAGCTCGTCGGGGTCGGCAATGAAGGTGAAGCGTTTTTGGGTTGTTTCGTTCACCCGGATTGGCTCGGCTTCCACGTCATGTGTGATCAAGTAGCGATCACGGCGGTATTGTGTCTGAAAAATCCTTATCCCTGTATGCCTCTGGCAGCTCGTTGTGCTGGAAACCACGAACTCAATGCAGTGATGATCACTATAATTAATGCCGACACCCAGAGATCGGCGGCTGCAACCCGAACGGGATACGCATCGATGATGGACGAGGTGGTGCCAACCCCAATAAAACCATAGCGTTGCTGAAGCAATGATAAACCCACGCCCAGCAAAAGACCCGTGGTGGCTCCGGTGAGGGCAACAATGGCCCCTTCGAGCAGGAAAATCCGGCGAACCATGCCCGTGGTAGCTCCCATCGCAAACAGCGTTCGGATGTCGCTTTTTTTCTCGATCACCAGCATCGACAGCGAGAAAAAGATGTTGACCGAGGCAATCAGAATGATGAATGCCAGGGTGAGGCCCACCGCAAATTTTTCGATGTTGATGGTGCGGTAGAGGTCGATGTTGAGGTCGTCGCGGTCTTGTGCGGTGAGGGCGTTGCCCACGAGGGCCTGCACGGCGGCTTTGGCGCGGATAATGTCGGTGCCGGGCCGAAGTTGCATTTCGATGCTGGTGAGGTCGTTGGGGCCATAACCAATCAGGTCGCGAATCACCGACAGCGGGGCAATCACAAAGTCGCCATATTGTTGGGCATCCACAAAAAACACGCCTGAAACCGTTAGTGAGCGCGTTTTAAAGGCGTTCTCACTCATCATGTTGAGAGTTTTACTACCCACCTGGTTTTGGGGATACAGCAGTTCGAGCGGGGTCAGAAGATCCTGCGTAACGACGCTCAGATCGTTGCGGATACCCTCGGCTACAATGGCATAGTCGATGCCGTTGGTTTGAAGCCGAAATCGCCCATCCACAAGGGCCGAGTCTAGTTGTGTACGTTTGAGGTAGTTGTTATCCACGCCTTTCACGGTCACCACCGTTTGGGCACCATTATAGCGGGCGAGGGCATTGTCCTGAATGACGGGCGTTACCAGCTCAACTCCGGCCGTTTGCTGAAGCTTGGCAAGTAGAGTAGGGGAGGCCACAAATCGCTTCCCCTGTTTAGGCTTAACGGTCAGGTCAGCCTCCACCGACCGAAACAGCGTCCGGTTCAGTTCGACCATGCCGTTGAACACCGACAGCACCACCACGAGGGCCATTGTTCCTACGCCCACACCCAGCATCGACAAAATCGATAGCCAGCTAATGAAGCTCCGTTTCTTTCGGGAAAAGAAATACCGCCGGGCAATGAAGAAGGGAAGATTCATGGGGTAAAAGAGTGAAAGAGTGAAAGAGTGCTGCCATGACAAACAATCTTTCACTCTTTCGCTCTTTCACTCTTCGTCCGGTGCGGGTGGGATTTCCAGCCCGGCGAAGAGCTTGTCCATTTTTTCGGCGTATTCGGCGGTGTCGTCGATAAAGTAGGTCAGGTCGGGGACAATGCGGAGCTGATGACGCACGCGGTCGCCGAGGTGTTGGCGGAGCGTCCGGCTGTGTTCGCGAATTGACTCAATCAGCATTTCTTTATTTTTAGTCGCCAGAAAGCTCAAGTAGACGCGGGCCACGCTGAGGTCGGGCGACACGCGCACGCTCGTTACCGTAATAAAAGCCCCGTTGAAAAGGTGTGGCACCTCGCGCTGGAAAATCTCACTAAGATCTTTCTGCAACTGCCGGGCCACTTTTTGTTGTCGTTTCGATTCCATATCTATTGCAAATATCCGTACCTTTTTCCACAACGCCGAAATGCGCTGTAACTTTGGGTCATGCTGAGTTTTTTTCGTACCTACGCGCCCTACCAATACATTAGCCTGATTGTGGTGTTGCTGATTATTCGGTTGCCCTTTCTGGTGTCGCCCCTGCCGTTGCTGATTCCCGAACTGAACTGGATGCTTGTTGGGGAGCAAATGAGTCAGGGATACTTGCTTTACCGCGACATCTGGGACAGCGTTAGTCCACTTTCGGCTTTGGTTTACTGGATGCTCAATGCGCTGTTCGGGCGGTCGCAGGGGGCGTTGCATGTGGCTGCCACACTGGTTTCGGTGTTTCAGATCGCCTATTTCAACTATGTAATGAACAACCGTAACGTGTTTCCCGACCGTAATTTTTGGCCGGGGCTGCTCTACGCGCTGTTTCTGCACCTGTCGTTCGATTGCCTGACGCTTTCGCCCGTTCTGCTATCCACTACCTTCCTGTTGCTGGCTTTCGGCACGCTGATCAAGCAACTCGACCGTCAGGGCGTTACCGACGATGTGTTTGAGGTGGGCATTTATCTTGGATTGGCCGCTTTGTTTTATTTACCCTCGGCGGTGTTCATTATCTGGGCATCAACGGCTTTGCTCATGTTTACGGGGGCCACCTTCCGGCAACATTCACTGACCTTGTTTGGCTTCGGATTTCCGATCGCTGTGGCGGTTTTATATTACTATCTGAACGACAGCTTAGACGATTTCAATCGGAATTTACTGGCTTCGGTATTTCGGGTTCGGCAATATGCCCTGACCGACTATCGCGCTCTTGTGGTGTCGTTACTGGTGCCGCTGGGAATGGCTGTTTTGGGATTCTTTAGTCTGTTCAACACGACAAACCGCTACGTCAATTTTCAGCAACGCTGCCAGCAAATCATGCTTTTCTGGTCTGTGGCGGCCTTGTTGACCATTGCGCTGATGCCGTTTTTGGCTCCAATGGGCTTCCTGATTTTTGTGCCACCTATGGCTTTTTTCGCGGTTATCTATTTTCAGAATGCCCGCAAAACATGGCTGGCCGAACTGACGTTCACAGGGGTGGTAGCCCTGATGCTCGGCATTTTCTACCAGGGAGCATTGGGTTTGTTGCCCAACACCGATCTGGGCCGCCTGAGCAATCTGCAAGTGAAGCCATCGCCCCTGCCCGCCGACATTCAGAACCAGAAATTATTGGTGATTGGAAACGACCTGAGTGCCTATCGGCAAAACCGCCCCGCTACGCCCTATCTCAACTGGGAACTGGCCAAATACGACCTTCGCAACTTAGACAACTATGAGGCCGTGGTGAATGTCTATGACCATTTTCGCAAAGATCCGCCGACCTATATTGTTGACCGAGAGAACGTTGTAGAAAAACTATTTCAGCGGGCACCCGCTTTGGGAGCCATGTATAGGCCAACCAGCACAACAGGCGTTTATCAGCGGAGGCAGTAATTTATTTGATCTTTATTGGAGTCACTCTATACCTATTTCAGTTCGCAAATAGATTTCTGTATGTAACAAAAACTCAGCCGCATACTCAATACTTTTTTGGGCATCAGCCTCTGTTACATCATACTCAAAATCATAATCGCCAGACTGCCGGAGTTCAAAAGCACCTTCGAGCCACAAGTTTGCTTCACGTGGTAGTATGTTTGTTTTTATGTAAAACTCGTTAAACCGGTTTTTTGCACCTCTGTGCGAATTGGCAAACTGATTGTGCAAGCGCAATAAGGCATTTACAGCATCAAAAATGGCGTAATAACTCCGATTCGGAACTCCGTTATATCGCCCTGTTTCGAAAATTAAACGAGCGTCTGCCAAACAGTTATAGGCGCGAGCCATCAATCGTTTAACATCCTCATTCATAGCACAATTCCTTCACGGCGGACGTTGCTTACAAACAAATTTTGCGAGGTCTTTAGGCGTTTTTCTGCCAAAAACATGGGTGCAATAAAGTGATCATATTTTTCACTAATAGAGGTAGTAATCGGGTAGATACGCTCTATTTCTCGCCATCGTTCAATAGTATCTCTCCGAAGAATCACCGCAAAATCCACATCAGAGTCTTCATTGAAATCACCTCTCGCATATGACCCGTATAATATCACCTGTGCCAGTTGCTCTCCATATAGGTTTTGCATGGCTTTTTTAAACTCAGCCGATAACTGCTTGAGATTATTCATAAAACGAATGTAAGTAAAATCTCAAACCAATCCGTGAATAAAAGGATTAACTACACCCCATTTTCTGCACCCGTCGCTCATGGCGGCCTCCTTCAAATTTGGTTTCCAGAAACAGCCGAACGCATTCCAGCGCATCGTCTACCGCAATAAATCGCTGGGGCAAACACAGCACGTTGGCATTGTTGTGTTGCCGGGAGAGAACGGCAATGTCGGGTTGCCAAGCCAGCGCGGCCCGGATTCCCTGGTGCTTGTTGGCTGTCATCGACACACCTTGCCCACTTCCACAGACCAAAATTCCCCAATCGGCGCGGCCTTCTTCAACGGCAGCCGCTACGGGATGCGCAAAATCAGCATAATCGGCAGAGTCGGCGGAGTAGGTACCAAAATCTTCGACCGTATATCCTGCATCGGTCAGGTGGTGACGAATGGCTTCTTTATAGTCAAAACCGGCGTGGTCGGCTCCCAGGGCAATGTGCGTGTTCATTTAAGCGATGTTTGGTAGGTAATTGAACAAATTTCGGGCAAAAATACGTTATTACGTTCCGGCTATCGTCAGATAGGTCCGCTCGGTTAGATTTTTCCGCAAAAAAACACAAAACGAAAAAAACAGTTACGGTTTATGGTAAGCGAAACTCCGTCTACCCACTACATCAACTAAGAAAATGATAACAGAATCTAAAGAAACCGTACAACGCTCTGAGGTTCAGAGCAAAACCCAGATTGAAAAAGATCTCTCCAAACGCGATGAACTGCTGCTGACCCCCGACGAGCAACGGATTAAAGAAGCGTTCTCGGATCGCAATTGGAACGAAGTGAAAACCGCCGATTCCTGGGTTATTTTTAAGGTGATGGCCGAATTTGTGGAAGGTTTCGACAAGCTCGCCAAGATTGGCCCCTGTGTGTCAATTTTTGGGTCGGCCCGCACCAAAGCCGACAATCCATATTATAAAATGGCCGAAGAAATTGCCGCCAAATTGGTGCGTCACGGCTATGGTGTGATCACGGGTGGTGGACCGGGAATTATGGAGGCCGGCAACAAAGGGGCCTTCGAGCAGGGCGGCAAATCGGTTGGCCTGAACATCGAACTCCCGTTTGAACAGTATAGCAACATCTACATTGACCCTGACAAAAGCATCAACTTTGACTTTTTCTTTGTTCGTAAAGTCATGTTTGTGAAATATGCGCAGGGTTTTGTGGTGATGCCCGGCGGCATGGGAACACTCGATGAGCTGTTCGAGGCTCTTACCCTGATTCAGACAAAGAAAATTGCCCGCTTCCCCATTGTGCTCGTGGGCCGCACCTACTGGCAGGGTCTGATTGACTGGATCGAGAACGTAATGCTCGGCGTTGAAAACAACATTAATCCCGAAGACATGAAACTCATCCGGGTGGTTGATACGCCCACCGAAGCGGTCACGGCGATAGACGAGTTTTATTCGAAGTATTTACTCAAGCCTAACTTTTGAGTTTTTAAAGCTGTAACACAGAGTTGCTCGGAGGCCCACGGAGTTACACAGAGAATTGTACAAAAAAACTCTGTGTAACTCCGTGGGCTTCTGCGAATCTCTGTGTTATAGCTTTTGAAATTATAGCCTCTAAAATTCCAGATACGGCCCTAATTTTTCGATCAACTTCGCATCTAAAATCCTGATGGGCCGCAGGCTCTCCAGCGACGCAAAAGCCCCGTGCTGATTTCGATAGGCCACAATTATCTCAGCCTGCCGACGCGACAGATACGGTGAGCGATCCAGTTCTTCTGCCGATATGGTGTTAATCGGCATCCGCCGAATCGCCGTCTGAATGCGGGCATACTGGTTCAGTTCGGCTACCGACAGGGAGTCGATGTTGAAAATTTCGGCAAACTGATTTGCCGACACAAAGCCACCCAACGCATCCCGAAACTTTACAATTTGCCGCGCCCGTCCGGAGCCAATGCCTTTGAGTTTTTTGAGGTCGTTGGTGTCGGCGGTGTTGATGTCGAACGCTTGCGGGGCCACGAAAGCGGGCTTTTCATGACGTGGGCGTTCGGATGTAGGTGCATTGGCAGGAGAGCTACCCTCCGACGGGTTTGGGCCGGGCCGGTTGCTGGCATAGGCCGACCCTGCCCGCTCTGGTAATTGAATATAGGCTTCGAGTTGGTCGTAGAGATCGGGCGGAAAATCATAGATTTTGAGCAAGTCTTCTTTCCGTCGAAATTGCCCGCCTTTGCTCCGAAACTTGTCAATGCGCTCGGCCATATATTTGGGCAAACCCAACTGTTGCCAGCCCGAAACGCTCACCGTGTTGGGATCAAAATTGAACGGTTTGGGTTCGTGGAATCGCTCGGCGGTGCGCTGATCGTCGCGGTTGCTGCTGTATTTGTTGCCGTATTGTGACCGCCGTTCGTTGTCTTCTTTCACTTCTTCGGTGCGCATAATGGCCACCAAACTGTCGAGTTTTTGCTGGTCGGCGGCTGAGGTGTCAACGTGTTTTTCGGGGATGAGCCAACGATACAGAAACGGTATGAGCAGGGCGAAAACGCCAATTAACAACACAACGGTAAATCCTCGCGCTTCGCGCTGGGAAAAGCCAAAATGGTCGCGAATGAGCGACACAAGGCGGTTAGGCATGATAAACAGTATGAGTTTAGGTGAATGCGGGCCTGCAAACTAACTCCTAAACCGTTCACTGTCAATCAAAACCCGCTTAAATCGAAGTTTTCGGAGTCGATGAAGTCAACCCAGCGGCCCATTTTTTTCTGGATTACCCGGAAATGGGGTTCGTCGTCGGGTGTGACCAAGGCAATGGCTTCCCCGTTGGCTTCAGCGCGACCTGTGCGCCCAATTCGGTGAACGTAGTCTTTGGGCGAACGGGGCAACTCGAAATTCACCACACAGGGCAACAACTCAATATCTATACCTCTTGATAATAAATCGGTAGCCACCAGCACGGGCAGTTTGCCAGCTTTGAACTGGTATAACGCATCGGTGCGCCCCCCCTGACTTTTCTGGCTGTGCATGGCAGCCGCGTGAATGCCGTTTTTGTTGAGTTTAATCACCAGGTTATCGGCCGTTCGCACCGACGACACGAACACCAACACCTGTTTCATCTCGCCTTTTTTGATGAGGTAGCGCAACAGCGGTCCTTTGCGTTCGGCACTAACGCGATAGGCAACTTGCCGGATCTGGCTAATGTCCTGCTCTTTTTCTTCGACCCCAACCCGGAGCGGATTGTGCAGTAACTTGGTGTGGATGGTTTGCACTGCATCGCCCAGCGTGGCCGAAAACAGCAGCGTTTGCCGCCGGTTGGGGAGCATCGCAAACAATTCGTTCATCTCATCGGCAAAGCCGAGGTCAAGCATTTTGTCAGCTTCATCGAGCACGAGGGTGGCCACTGCTTTCAGGCTGAGGGCGTTGCTGGCAATCAGATCGAGCAACCGGCCGGGGGTTGCCACCACCACATCGGCCCCGCCGAGGGCCATCATTTGTGGGTTGATGGACACGCCACCGAACACTGGCACCGTTTTAACGCGCCGGGGCAAATCGCGCCCGAATTGCTGGAACACCTCCGCCACCTGCACGGCCAATTCCCGCGTTGGCACCAGAACCAAGGTGTTCACATAGCGACCTTGTGCGGGTGGGTCGCCTTGTAGTCGATGCAAAATGGGCAACACAAAACTGGCTGTTTTCCCCGATCCGGTTTTGGCAATTCCCAGCACATCGCGCCCGTTCAGAATAGCCGGAATGGCCTGTTCCTGAATCGGGTAGGGGTTGATATATTGCTCATCGGCAATGCGTCTGAGCAGTGGTTTTGATAGTCCTAAAGAGGAAAATGACATGATTTTATTTCTTACCGCCCCGCGTGATGGGACGACCGTATTTCTTCATTTTTTCGGCGGCATGGTCGCGCCGAACGTTCACCTTTTTGTTCTTCTCGATTTTCTCCGCAAACGCCGAGTTGGAATCGTCTTTCCGGGCAATTTTGGGTTCCAGCGTTTTCATGCGGAACTGCGGCTGCTCACCATCGGTCAGTTGATCCACCAGCACCAGTTTTTCGGGCAGGGGTAACATCGGAATCGGCTGCTTCATAAACGCTTCGATGGCGGCTTGCTGTTCTTCTTCGGTGGAGCGAATGAACGAGATTGCGGTGCCGGTTTGGTCGGCCCGACCCGTGCGGCCAATGCGGTGAATGTAATCTTCTACTTCGGCAGGGAGGTCGAAATTGACCACGTGCGACACCCCGGCCACATCGAGGCCACGGGCTACGATATCCGTCGCGATCAGCACCCGATACTGCCCGCTTTTAAACCGCTCCACCGACTCAAAGCGGTAGTTTTGCGCCTTGTTACCATGAATAACGCCTACCTGATCTGGAAACGAAGGGCTAAATTCGTCAGAAAGCTGATCGGCCATTTCTTTGGTCGATACAAACACCAACACCCGGTTCATATCGGAATGGGTTCGGAGCAACAAACTCAACAGGTTCACTTTCGTGTAGAAATTTGGAACGGGGTATGCCTGTTGCTCAATGGTGTCTAGGGGAGTGCCAGCGGGGGCAGCCTCCACCCGAACTGGTTCCGTGAAAAACGTGTCCATCACCCTCACCACTTCGTCGGTTAAGGTGGCGGAAAACAGCAGGTTTTGCCGTTTTTTGGGTAACAGATCCAGAATGGCGGTCAGTTGGGCGCGGAAACCGAGGTTGAGCATTTCGTCAAACTCATCGATAATAAACCGTTTCAGGGCTTTCGTTTTCAGCACCCCGCTTGCCAGCAAATCCACCAGCCGACCGGGCGTTGCCACCAGCACATCGGCTCCCTGTTGCACCTGTGCGGCTTGTGGTTTAAGGTTCACCCCGCCATATACACCCACTGTCAGCACGTTCATGTATTTGGTGAGAGCCGTAACGGTTTCCACCACCTGCACCACCAACTCGCGGGTTGGCACCAACACAATAATCTGGGGAATCTTGACCGTCGAAAACTGAAGTTGCCGCAACGAAGGCAACAGATACGCCACCGTTTTCCCCGTGCCGGTCTGGGCAATGCCGCACACATCGCGCCCCGACATGGCCACCGGCAACACCTTTTGCTGGATAGTCGTGGGTTGGGTGTAGCCCAGATCACTAAGGGCGTTCAGCAGGGGTTTGGTCAGATTCAGTTCGTCAAATGTCATAGTGGTACAAAGATACTACCTTTGCCCCATGATGAGTACACAACAAATTGCCCCGATTCTGGCTAATCTCGGCATTTCGGCCCTGAACCCCATGCAGGAAGCTGCCGGACAAGCCATTGCCCAGGATCACGACACGGTGCTGGTGGCCCCCACCGGATCGGGGAAAACAATTGCTTTTTTGCTACCCATTTTGGGCCTTTTGAAACCCAATCAAACCACGGTTCAGTGTCTGGTGCTGGCTCCGTCGCGGGAGTTGGCCTTGCAAATTGAGAGTGTCTGGAAAAAAATGGCGACGGGTTTTAAGGTCAATTCCTGCTATGGCGGGCATCCGGTAGAAACCGAAATCAGAAACCTGAGCAATCCACCCGCGCTGCTCATCGGTACGCCCGGCCGCATTGCCGACCACCTCGACCGACGGTCTTTTTCGACTGAGGGGATCCAAACACTGGTGCTCGATGAGTTCGACAAATCGCTGGAACTGGGTTTCCATGATGAGATGAGCTTCATTGTGCGCCAACTACCCAACCTCCGCAAACAGGTGCTGGTATCGGCTACTCACGGCATCAAAATCCCGGAGTTCGTCCGGCTTCGGAATCCCCAAACGGTGATTCACCAGGCCGATGAGGAAACGCTGTCAGCCTTGGCTATGAAAGTGGTTTACTCACCCGAAAAAGACAAAATCAACACGCTGTTCAACCTGCTTTGCACGCTTGATTCAGAACCAGCCTTGATCTTTTTGAACCACCGCGAAGCCGCCGAACGCACCCGCGACGAATTGGCCCAACGCGGTATTCAGGCCGGGGTATACCACGGTGGCATGGAACAGCCCGACCGCGAACGGGCCTTGATTCAGTTTCGCAATGGCAGCGTGAGGTATCTGATTACGACCGACTTGGCTGCCCGTGGACTGGATATTCCTGAAATGAAATACGTGATTCATTATCACCTGCCCCTCAAAGGCCACGAGTTTGTACATCGCAATGGCCGCACCGCCCGGATGCACGCCACTGGCACGGCCTACGTGATCTTGAGCCGCGACGAAACCCGCCCTGAGTACCTTCCCGGACGCGGGACCGCCAACTCCCTGGACGAGTTTTCGATACCGGCCCAAACCAGCTTGCCCAACCCGCCTGAATTTGTGACGGTCTACGTGAGTGGGGGCCGCAAAAACAAACTCAATAAAGTTGATATTGTCGGTTTTTTCGGACAGAAAGGTCAACTCGAAAAAGGTGATCTGGGCCGCATCGATGTGCAGGATTTTATCTCGTTTGCCGCCGTGAAACGCGAAAAAGTAACGAATTTGCTGGCCCTAATTCGGGACGAGAAAATGAAAGGCAAAAAGTATAAAATTGAAGTAGCCCGCTAAACCCCAAACCAATGCAAAATTTAGAATCAACTCCTGTAACCGGCCCCGTTTCCGAAGTGGAACGCGCTTATGCCATTGAGGTACTTCAAAGTACGCAAGCCGCTTTGCATCAGGCCATCAACGGCTTAACCGACAATCAGTTAGCCTACAAACCCCGGCCCGACCGCTGGTCGATAGCCGAAAACGCCGAACACATTGTGTTGGTTGAAACGGGCATTTTCGGGGCTATCAAAAAGGGTATGGACTATCCCGCCAACCCCGAAAAACGCGCCGAACTCAAGTATTCTGATGTGGACGTAATCAAGGCTGTTCGGAGCCGGTCGGTGACGTTGCCCGCCCCTGACCCTTTTGTGCCAACGGGTCGTTTCGCGTCGATCAGCGAGACAATGGCGGCCTTCGATCAACAACGGGCTGCGGCCATTGCCTACACCCAAACCGTGACCGACGACCTCCGAACGCACTATTTCCGGCATATCGCCCTTGGTTGGCTCGACAGTTATCAGGCCATTTTGTTGCTGGCTTCGCACGGAGAGCGGCACCGTAAACAAATTGAAGAAGTAAAAGCCGATCCGGGCTTTCCGCAATAAATGTTGCCAATTCTTTACCAATCGGCTGATTTAGTCGCTATTAACAAGCCGCATGGGTTGCTCGTGCATCGGTCGCCGATAGCCTCTGATGCGAGCGAGTTTGCAGTTCAATTGCTGCGCGATCAGTTGGGGCAGCGAGTGTTTCCGGTGCATCGGCTCGACCGGAAAACGAGCGGGGTACTGCTTTTTGCTCTCACCGAAGCCATGAATGCGGCTATGCAACAGCAGTTTATGGAGGGCAAGGTACACAAAACGTACCTTGCCATTGTGCGCGGCTACACCCCCGACGCGCAAACCATCGACTACCCCCTCCGGCGCGACGAAGGCCGACAGGCAGGCACGATGCAGGAGGCCGTGACTCACCTGAAAACCCTCCGGCGCACGGAGATTCCATTGCCCCATGGCAAGCACCAAACCTCGCGGTATTCGCTGGTAGAGTTGACCCCCGAAACAGGCCGGATGCACCAGTTACGGAAGCATATGGCCCACATTCTGCACCCGATCATCGGCGACCGTCCCCACGGCTGCAACAAGCAGAACAAGCTGTTTCTGGATCACTTCAACATGAACACCATGCTGTTACACGCCTGGCAGTTGCAGTTTCAGCACCCCGTCTCTGGCGAAGAAATTGATGTTAGCGCGCCGATTCAAAGCGAATTTGACCGCATGATGGGGGCGTTGTTTACGCCGGTTGATCCCCGTATTTAGCCGCCCGGATGGCCTGCCATTCGCGGACGGTGCCGCCATTGGAAAAATGCTCGTCTTCGTCCTGGATTTCCTGATCCCAACTGTAGTCGACGGTGTATTTGCCGGCGGAAGTCAGATCCATTTGTAGTTTGTTGGCGCGGGGCAGACTCTCCTGCTTGCGTCGTTGATACAGAACCTGCATGGCCTCGGTAAGGTCTTCGGGAAAGTCGGTGGAGAGGGGCTGCACTTCACCGGCAGCGTCGAGGTAGGTGCCGATAAATTCAATGTCCTGTCCGTTGGCCAGAAACTGCACATTCAGGCGGGCAATGGTCCACTGGCCAGTAAGATTCTCCAGTGCGGAATCAATCAGCAGGTCGTATATGGCGTTGGTAGTCATGTACTATTAATTCTTCTCCAGCTTTTTGAGTTCCTGTTGAATGTATGCCTTCGGTAGCCAGTTGATGCCGATCATCACGCCCTCAATGCTTCGAGTCTGGTTAATGTCTTTCAACGGATTGCCATTCAGCAGGACCAAATCCGATACGTTTCCGGTTTTTATCACGCCCGAATCTGACTTTTTGAGGTAAGCCGCCACATTCACGGTTCCCGTCCGCAAGGCTTCGTAGGGTGTCAGTCCGGCATCGACCATGTATTTCAGTTCGTTATGAATCGAAAAGCCCGGCACGTTGAATATTTGCGGAGCATCGGACCCCAAGAGTAGTTGTACCCCGTTTTTCTGGCAGGCCAAAATCAACTGCCGACGAATCTGCACCAGCTTTTCGGCGTGGTCTTTCGAGAAATTGGGGTTGCTCATGTAGGTGGCTTTGGCACCCGCCCAGTTTTTTGCCACCTGCGGTGTGATGTATTTCATTTCCGGGTCGTTTAGGAAAGCCTCGGCGGGGAGGGCAGACAGCCACCGTTCGGCCAGAGCCTGGGTCGGCACCACGCTGATTTTATTGTCGCGGAGGGCATTCACCAGTTTCGGGATTCGGGAGGGGTCGGCTCGATAGCCAATCCACGAGCCAAACAAGCCCGTTTCGGGTTCAGCCAGGGTGTCGGAGCCGGGTGTGATGGCTTCAATAAACCCGTCCAAATGGTCAATAGACGAGTATTTTGCGTCGATAGCCCGCCAGACACCCACGTTGAACGAAACGTGACCGGCATAGGGAATGCCTACTTCCTGCGCTGTTTTAGCAATGGCCGGAAACGTTTCTTTGGTCAGACCGGGGTGCAGTTTGAGGAAATCATAGCCAGCGGCTTTCTGCTCACGCACCATTTGGGCACCCCGCTCGGCAGTTTTCACGGTCTGCCCGTTGAACGACGGCCCTGTAGCATAAAAATGCGGCCCCAAGATTTCGCCACTGTTTATTTTGCTGCGTAATTCGAGGTGCTTTGGGTGGCCCAGCATCCCGCGAATGGTGGTAATGCCATTGGCCAGATATAGCGTCAGCACCTCTTTCATCGGCTCAATATCGTCGATGGGTGGCACGTGGGCGTGAATTTCAGCCCAACCGGGAAGGAGATATTTTCCTTTTGCCTCCACCACCAGCGCGCTCCTGTCGACCCGGATGCTACCCTCAGCACCCATCGCCGTGATTCGACCATTCCGAACCACAACCGTCTGATTGCTAATAATTCTGTCCTGATCCATCGGAACAACGTTGACACCCCGAAAGACAATGTCGCGGTTGCTATTGGTAACCAACTCCTGCGCAAAAGCGGGAGAGCAGAAAAGGAGAAAAAGGAGAATAAGAAGTCGCATTGGATAACTAAATTTAGCAAACTGTTACAAGGGCACTCGGGCTAACATCACCTGCCCATTGGCTTCCCAGGCACACACCACCGACTGACCCACTACGGCAACACTCGGCATTTGACCTTTGCCTAACGGAACCGGCTGTTTATCATTTCCTTTAAACCAAATAGTGCCTTGCTCATCCCAGGCCAACACCGACCCCGCCGAACCACTGGCCATTGTCACGTTTTTTCCCGGCCCAATGGCTTGTTCGGGTTGGCCCGGTTGGCAGGTGTAGAGCATGGTCTCTCGTCGCCAGGTTGTGAGAGGCTGCCCCGTTGGCGACAGCACCACGGCACCTCCATCCATAGGACAGGCATTCAGTTTCCAGGTGCCCGATCCCAGCTTCTGGACGCTGGGGAAGGTTCGGCCGCTATCCGTAGAATGGGCCAAATGGAGATCGCGGGAGCCATCTATAAAATTGCGAAACTGAACATAAACATCGTTGTTGCGGGCGGCTATCGAGACTTTGCAACACTCGCAAACGGTGCCGCTGGGCGAGCGGTAAATGACCCGGTTAGCTGACCAGGTTCGCCCGCCATCGGACGAAGTAGCCCCAACGATTTTGTTTTTCTTGTCGTCTCGCAGGTCCAGCCAAACGCTGTGGAACGTACCCTTGCTGGCTCCGGCAACGGCCTGAAAGCCTTCCAGTGCCACCGCCGGAACATCGTTTACCCGAGTGGCCGACGACCATTTACCTGTTTGCCGGTCGAGCGAGTAGGCAAAAACATCGCCCGCCCGATTTACGACCGTAATCACCACAAATTTGTCTGTGGCGGCCACTTGTGGACCGCGCTTGGCTGTGGTTACTAACTTGGATAGTATGGCGACGGCAACCGCCTGGCCAAATTCTTCCGAAGGTGCCTTGGCTGTGGCATAGTAGATGGTTGAGTCTTGCCCGTAGACCAGATGAACCGTTCCACCCGCATCGGTAAGGACCACTGGCAGGTGCCCCGTCGCCACTTTCTGACCCACATCGGTGGCTTGGCCGTTCGCCAGAGTCACACCAATTTGCAGCAATACATAGAACAGATAACGCATAGTAGATCCGTATCGAATAAATTTGTGCAATAAATGTACCACGTTTAACCGTATGATTCCGCATTAATTGGCCCCTCGAAAACGCTGCGCTACTTTTCCTCACTCACAGACCAATAGGTATCGGATCAATCGAAGATCTGTTCAACCAAAACTATACTTATCAACCTACAGCAGCTTTCCGACGACATTCTCGTTAATTTAAAAATAGCTGATTGATATATGAACCCAGCAATTTAACGGTCCAAAAGCATCTCTTTCAACTTGCGGAGAGCGAATACAATTTGGTGCAAATCCTCGCGACGGGTCGCATCATACTGGCGGCTTTGCGAATAGGTTATTCCATCTAAGAGCGTGAAATTCCAGTTTTGCCCAATCAAATAGCCACCAAAAACGGGCTTGTTGTCTTTGTTGATTTCCTGAGCAATCAGCATAGCGGTAAGCATTTGGGCTTCAGGCGGTCCGACGTATCGGTCGTTTTTGTCTCCTTTGCGTTTCTTGAACTCTTGTAGGAAAAAATATGGATTTGAGGGGGTGTTGAAGGGCAAAGGGGTTGCCACCAAACAATCGGCAATGACGGCCAACGGATGCCCCTGTACTTCGGCTGATAATGCCCGTTCATAAAAGACTTTGATCCGGTCTTTCACGTTCACTTTAGCCAGGCGAAAGACAGCCCCTACGAAGTTGATTTTCAGTTCTTCTTCGTTCCAATAGCCACCATCTTCCTCCGCTTCGGCAAACAAAGCGTCCATGTTAGCCTGCTCAACGTTGTCGAACTCGTACCGCGCCGAAAGCCACTTCAGAAGTATGTCCGATTCCCGAACGACCTGAATGCCGAAGGTTTTTACAATCAGGCTTAGGTCGTAAACGAGTTTTCTCATAACTTTATGAAGTTTGTTTCTGGACAAATTTACATTAAACACGCGCAAACCAACCGCAGATCATGCAAGGCTTATCTATTCTCACTGACCCGCAGGGCAACCCCAAAACGGCCATGATTGACCTGCAACAGCACGACGACCAACTAAACCCGCTTGTGGCTGGCTTGTTCAACTTACTCAATCAACAACAGGAAGACCGCGAACGACAGGAGTTCATAGAAGCAGCTATGATAAATCTCAACCGGGCTTATAGTGATGATGAACCCCACTATAGCGACGTGCCAGCTTACACAACTCGCGAACGCTCGTAATCATGCAGGAAGGAGATATTGCCATTACATCCATTCCGCAATCCGACGGTACTTTTAAACCCCGTCCGGTTCTTGTGCTTCGTCAGCTACCGGGTTACGGCGATTTTCTGGTTTGCGGCATTTCATCGCAGTTGCGGCAGGCCATACCGGGCTTTGATGAAGTCTTGCAGCCTGACTCGCATAACCAGCTTCGGGTGGCATCAGTTGTTAGGTTGGCAACACTGATTGCCTTGCCAGTCCATACGATGAACCGGGCTATCGGCTACATACCCGATCCTCTTCACCGCATCCTCTTGGAACGATTGGCTGACCATTTGGTCTCAGTTTAATTTCACAACGAAGCCCCGGCCATTAATTCGGGGCTTTCAACTAAATAATATCATATTCTATATCGCCAAATATAGCATCGTGTAGCTTATCCATTTGCCCGTGAATCGAATTCAATGCTGACCAATATCTGAGAGGCTTCTTAAATCTTTCCACAAAGCTTGATAACGCATAAGTGGCCCCCCGAGTATCCAAGAAGAAAGGTTCAAGATCTTCATAATACTTTACCCTTGTAACCTCCTCAGTGATGATCATCCCTTGAGAAACATATTTCACCTTGAACTTTTCATTATGGCGTTTAGAGAGCCAAGAATGCACAAACTGGTCTCGAGAATCTAATATGTATAACTGCTCCTCTCTATTATAAAGGCTTAGAACCTCTCGTACTGTACTAAAAAAATCAGATGCATTATTGCACAACGCAATTAG
This sequence comes from Cytophagales bacterium, assembly GCA_031411995.1. Taxonomy (GTDB): domain Bacteria; phylum Bacteroidota; class Bacteroidia; order Cytophagales; family Spirosomataceae; genus Rudanella. The sequence goes on along the minus strand of JANOCD010000053.1, from coordinate 30,036 downwards.
ATTCGGCTGATTCATGGAATTAGCCTCTTTCTTGTATTTATCCAAGGTACGTAGTTCTCCTTCCAGTGAATCCAATAGGGAGGCTAACCAAATTACCCCGATCTTGTATCTCAACTCCGGTTCATCGTCAAATTTCGAGTCAAATAGATACGCGCTCCATGTAGTAATACAAATGACATTATCAGAGAACAAAGCAAAAATACCGTTCCTCAAAGTAAGCAATTCTTTATTTATGGGATTACTGTTAGTTGACATATAATTTGTCTGGTTTTTCAGGCTTCAACAAACAAAAAAGCACTTACCATTTCTGATAAGTGCTTGATTTTCACTAGTGGGAGTTGAGGGATTCGAACCCCCGACCCTCTGCTTGTAAGGCAGATGCTCTGAACCAACTGAGCTAAACTCCCTTTTTCCCGACACGGTCAGCCGCTGCTGTTGTTGTCGTTTGGGAGTGCAAATATAGCGGGATAAATCGGCCTTACGCAAGTCCTGAGGCAAAAAAAATTCAAAAAGCCAAAGAGTGAAAGAGCGAAAGAGTGATTTTCAGCCAGTTAAGCAATGAAAAAAAATTACTCAAAGTTGATATACAGCGTTACGGTGTGCGTGGTGAGCCGCTGAATGCCCGCGTTGTTGGCTGCACTCGTTCCGGTGCCCGGGTTAAAGAGGTTGATCAAACCGTGCGAAAACCGGAGTTCAGGACTTATTTTGGTGAACTCCAGAAACTGCTCGAAGCCGACCCCATAATCGACAGTAAGATCGGTGGTTTTGGTGTTGAGCCGCCCCGACACCTGTGCCTGTTTCTTGCGAACGTTGGTTTCCACGGCGGCTGTGGCCCCCGCAATCAGGTACATCCGGCTGTTTTTGCGCCGTTCCGATTTGTATTTAACCAGAAAAGGAAACTCCATCCAGGTTGACTCGCGGGTTTCCCGGCGTGGTTCGGTGCCGTCGGGATACTCATATTTTACCTCCCGGCCATAGAGCGACACGGCGGGTGTGAACCGGAAATCGAAGCGATCGGTCAGGAAAGCATTCACCAAAATTCCTACCCGAAAGGAGGGGGCATTGGGTGAATAAAGCCGCACAGCCGGGTCGTCGTTCACGTAGGCAGGGCTATATTTGATGGCAAAGCGCGTAACGGGCATGGCAAAGAAAAACCCGTAGTGAATTGGCTTGTCGTCGTAGAATTCGAGGTGCTTGCGGAAATAAGCGTATCCCTGAGCGCGGGATTGGCTCACGGCTACAAACACAAATAAAGCAATAATGATCAGGCTTTTTGCCCGATATAAATAGAAGCAACTCCGAACGTCAGGGGTATCCATTTAGTCTTGGTAAAACCGGCCGTTTCAAAAATGCGCAAAAAGTCGGGGCCATCGGGGAAAGCCTGCACCGACTCCGGGAGGTAGGTGTAGGCCGACGAATCGCGGCTGACCATGCGCCCAATGAGCGGCAGGATGGTATGCGAGTAAAAACCGTATAACTGCTTGAACGGAAAAGCGCGGGGATTCGAGAATTCGAGCACCAGACACACCCCGCCGGAGCGAGTCACACGGTGCATATCCGTAAGCCCTTTTAGCAGATTCTCGAAGTTCCTTACGCCAAAGGAAACGATGACAGCATCGAATTCATTGTCCTGAAAAGGCAATCCCTCCGAATCACCAGACCGCATTTCGATAATATGGTCGAGACCGCGCTTAGCCATTTTCTCACGGCCGACGTTCAACATCCCCTCCGAAATGTCGACACCGATGATCTTTTCAGGTTTCAGAGCCAGGGCTTCAATGGCAAAATCGCCCGTGCCGGTGGCAATGTCAAGCATCTTTTTTGGGGCAAATGGCTTCAATTGCCGGATCGCTTTTTTGCGCCACAAAATGTCGATGCCTCCACTAAGTACATGATTGAGAAGATCGTATTTGGGCGAAATATTGTCGAACATTTCGGCAACTTGTTCGCGCTTACTGGTGGTTTTGTCTTTGTAAGGAACGACGGACATATTGAGTGAAGAGCGAAAGAGTGAAAGAGCGAAAAATCGACGGTCAGAAAGACGTGAATCACCACACTCTTTCACTATTCGCTCTTTCACTCTTTATTTCGTTCTTTCGCAGAACCCTCTGTGCAAAAGGAAAGTTTGGCGGTGGGCGGGCAATTGCTTAGATTTCTGTTTCTGATTGTTAGTCTCGACTTTGTTCTAACCACTATGACCCGTTCTCTGTTGCCATTTGCCCCCCTGTTGCTAACCCTGTTTCTGGGGTCAGGCCCCGAAGACCGCCTGGCTAAAAAGGCACGTGCCATTCATAATCGCATTCTGACACTCGATACGCACGCCGACGCGCCAATTAATCTCCAGAAAGACGGTTTCGATATTGGCATTGCCCACAACATGAAACAGGGTGGCACCCAGATCGACTTTCCACGGATGAAACAGGGCGGTATGGATGCCATGTTTTTTGCGGTTTATATGGCGCAGGGGCCACGAACGCCCGACGGTCATACGGCAGCTAAAGAAAAGGCCCTCGACATTTTTGAGCGGATTCATGCCTCGTTGCGCAAATACCCGAACCTGGCAGAGTTGGCCACCTCAGCCAGCGATGCCTACCGAATTGAGAAACTGGGTCGCCGGGCGGTGTTTATCGGCATGGAAAATGGTTACCCGGTAGGCGAAGACCTCGCTCTGGTGAAAACCTATTTCGATTTAGGATGTCGATATGTTACCCTCTCGCACTTTGCCAACAACGCCATTTGCGATTCAGCCACCGACCCCGACGGCCCCATTCACAATGGCCTGAGTCCGTTTGGGCGGCAGGTGGTGGTCGAAATGAACCGCCTGGGCATGATGATCGACGTGTCGCACATTTCCGATAAATCGTTTTACGACGTGTTAGCTCTCTCGAAAGCTCCCGTGATTGCGTCGCACTCCAACGTGCGGGCCTTGTGCGATTTTCCGCGTAACATGTCCGACCAGATGATCAAGGATCTGGCGGCTAAGGGGGGCGTTGTTCAGGTCAATTTTGTGAGCGACTATCTCCGCAAACCCTCCGACCAACACCGGCAAGCCCTCAACAGCGTCAGAATGGCGGGTGTTGGCAAAGTGGTAAGTCCGGCTGTGCAGGCCCGGATCGAAGCCAAAACCGACTCTATCAAAAAAGTGTATGCCAGCGAACGGGCAAGCATCGCCGACATCGTAACCCACATCGACTACATCGTGAAATTAGTGGGCATCGACCACGTGGGTATTGGCAGCGATTTCGACGGGGGCGGGGGTGTAAATGGCCTCGAAGACGTTAGCGAGATCGAAAACCTGACCCGTGAATTTGTCCGGCGCGGCTACTCCGAAGCCGACATTGCCAAGATTTGGGGCGGGAACCTGTTACGGGTGCTGGGGCAGGCGAAAATTCAATGAGTGAATGAGTGATTTGGTAAATGATCGAATAGGCTGACGCATGATTTTGTTCTGCCGTCAGCCTATTCGATCATTCACTAAATCACTCATTAGGCCAATACCTGATACAGCACGGCGGGTTCGGCCTTGTTTTTGAGTTGAAACGAGCCAACTTCTTCGCATTGAAACGACTCTTTTACTAATTCGAATGAGGCTTCGGTAATTAGAATTTGCCCGGCCTGGGCTGCCGTTTGCAAACGTTGTGCCGTGTTCACCACATCGCCGATAACCGTGTAGTCGAGTCGGCGGAGGGCTGCCGAACCGATGTTGCCCGATACGACTTCGCCGGAGTTGATACCGATGGAAACACGGGGCTGGTAGTCGGGTTCGGTGTCTAAAACATCGCGGATGGAGCCGATGCTGGCCCGGATAGCGAGGGCCGTTTCGATGGCTCGGTCGAGGTGGTATTCACCCTGAAAAACGGCCATTACCGCATCGCCCATGAACTTATCCACGTAGCCCTCCTGCGAAATTATCTCTTTGACAATCAGGTCGAAATATTTATTGATCAAACCGACAACCGTGTTGGGTTTTTCGCGTTCGGCGATGGACGTGAACCCGCAAATGTCCACAAAAAGGATCGTAGCTTTAACGAGTTCGTTGGCCGTGAGCGAGGTCTCAAACTCGGAGCGGGTCATGAACTTGAGCACACTTTCGTCCACATACATCCGCAAAATATTGTTTTCTTTCACGGCTTGCAGGGTATCCCGAATCTGCTGAACGTGCTTCACGGTTTTCAGCATTGTCATTTCCAGATCCTCGAAATTGACGGGTTTGCACACAAAATCGAACGCTCCCCGGTTCATAGCCAGTCGGATATTGTCCATATCGCCGTAGGCTGACACCATCACGGCCTTGATGATCGGGTTCAGATCCGCCATCTTAATGAGCAGCGTCAGGCCGTCCATTTCGGGCATATTGATGTCGCTGAGGACAACGTCAATATCGGGTGAGTTTTGGAGTTCAATAAGGGCTTCTACTCCATTATGAGCAAACAAAAACTGATATTGACCATCGCGAATTTGCCGCCGAAACTTTTGCTTGATGAGCAGTTCCAAATCCTGTTCATCGTCAACCACTAATATCTTCGCTTTCATAGGGTTATAATGTAAAATGGACTTTATTCATGGCCCATTATCCATTATTTAAAGGCTTCAGTTTTTCTTTTAATTGAGTAAAATCTAATGGCTTAGTCAGAAAATCATCCGCGCCGAGCTGCATGGCTTCGTCGTGGCTTTGGGCATCGCCATAAGCCGTAATCATCATGACAATGGGGGGCGGGGGCATTCGAAAATCTTCTTTGATATGCCGAAGCAGTTCCAGACCACTCATGCCGGGCATGTTGATGTCGGATAAAATAAGCACAGCTTCTGAGGCCATCTTTTTCAGACATTCTAAGGCTTGCTCACCCGAATTTGCGAAGGTGAACCGAAATTCTCCGCTTCGAATTTCGCGCCGAAACCGCTGCTCGAACAGGGGTTGTACATCGGTCTCGTCGTCAACTACTAAAATGTTCATGATGGGTTTTCAAAAACGGTATGGACAAAAATAAGCAAAACGCGGCTTGTTTATGGCTTTTTACCAACTTCGGTCAAATCCAATTGCTGAATCAGGGCCGGTTGTTCGGGGGTGAGCGTGAAAAACACGTCGATTATGCTCTGTTCTCCCTCAATCTGAAAGGTACCACGTAGTTGATTCTCAGGGCGTACTTCACTAACCCGCACCACTTTTCCAATTTTAGCAAAGAGCACCTGGCTTTCGCGACGACGGTCGGCTACCGATTGATCGGGGAAGAAATTTTCGGCAAAAATGGGGTTCTTTTCGGCGTTAGTCCAGTTGGGCAACAAGGCCACTAACTCGGCTTTTCGTTGGGACAAAATGCCTGATATGGGCAACTGACGCGGTTTTATGCCGGCTTGATTCAGAATCAAATCCAGTACGGCCCAATTAGGTGTGTTCAGGCCAGCGTAGGTCAGGTTCCCGAAGGCAATAACGCCAATACCGTATTCCGGCAACATGCGCCATTGACTCCCAAAACCGGGTAAACCGCCACTGTGTCCTACGTATTCGCGCCCGTCGCCATCGCGACTCCAGCCCAGCCCATAAGCGTAGTGATTAACCAAAGGCGTAGTTTTTCCGCCGGGAAATTTAAAGGCGGGGTTCAGGTCGCGGAAGGTGCGGGGCAGGTGCATTTCGCGCAACGAACTGCGTTTCAGCACCGGCGATTCGGCATCGCTGCGCGGGGGCCACGCGCTCAGGTGAAGAGACACGTAGCGGGCAAAATCGTCAATCGAGGTAATGAGGCCACCCATTGCGCCATAACTGCCATCGGCCAGCAGGGTTTCCTCCACCCATTGCTCGTTGAGCCACCGGTAGCCGTGGGCCAGTTGGTCGGCAGGCACGCGGGTGAACTCCCAGTAGGTATGAGTCATGCCGAGGGGTTTCAGCACCTGCTCCGTAATATATTGCTGGTAGGGTTTCCCCGACACGTTGGTGATGATGCGGCCCAGCAGGGCAAAGCCAAGGTTGCTGTATTCGTAGGCAATGCCCGGCACATTAGAAAACGACACGCCCGTGCGCATGTGCTTAAGTAGTTCGGCATCGGAATCGGCCAGTTGGCGGTCGCCCCAGGGGTTGTCTTCGGGGAAGCCGCCCGCATGGGTCAGCAAATCGCGGACAGTGATGGCAGGGGCATCGGTTGTGAGATAAGCCAGGTTTTTGGTTTCGGGAATATACTGGCTAATAGGGTCATCGAGTCGAAGTTTACCGGCATCCCGCAGTTTCAGGATGGCCACCCCCGTAACGCTTTTGGTCATCGACGCAATCCGAAAGGCGGACTTCGTTGTGGCCGGTATTTTTTTTGCCACGTCGGTGAATCCCGTTCCTCCTGATAGCACCAGTTGCCCATCGACAACCAGGCCAAAGGCAAGGCCCGGAAAATGGTTTTTGGTGGCCCAATCGTGGTAAATAGTTTCTATGGCGGGGGCCAGTGCTCTTATTTTGGCTGCCCGGTCAGCGTCGGTAAACACGGGTGGCTGGTAGGGTTGTGCCATTGCCGAAATGGTCAGAAGGCAAAGTAAGGTGAGCAAAAGTCGGGTCATGGGCGGTGTAAGTTGAATTATAGTTAGAACCTAAAAGACAGGTTATGATTAAGCAGGCAACGTCACAATAAATTCCGTTCCTTCTCCCTCCACACTCTCCACAGTAATCGTTCCCCCGTGGCCTTTAGTGATGATGTCGTAACTCAGCGAGAGACCCAAACCGGTTCCTTCGCCGGTGGGTTTGGTGGTGAAAAAGGGTTGGAAAATCTTGGCTTTCACCGCGTCGGGCATTCCCATACCGTTGTCGCGGACACGGATTTCGATGATGCCATTTTCTCCCAGCCCGTTGGACCGGGTTATTGATGATGCCCCTTCAGAGCGATTCGCCGAAGTAGAGTTGAGCAACCGGGTACTGACTGTAATGGTGGGCTGGTAGTCTTTTATTCCTTGCAGGTCGTTGTTTTTCACTCGTTGCTGGGTGGCATAAAACCCGTTGTTGAACAGGTTGAGTAACACCCGGCCAATATCCTGAGAAACTACCGGAATTTTAGGCAGCTTCGGGGCAAAGTCCGTTTTGAGTTCAGCGTTAAACGTTTTGCTTTTCGCCCGCAGGCCGTGGTATGCCAACCGAAGGTATTCATCGGCCAAAGCGGTGAGGTCGGTGAGTTCTTTTTGGTCGGTGCCTTTGCGTGAGTGCGCCAGCATACTCCGCACAATGCCCGATGCCCGTTGGCCGTGGTGCGTGATCTTCTGCATATTCTGTTCCAGGTCGTCCAGCAACTCCGTTTCCAGACCAGCATCTCTGGCTTCGCCTTTTCTACCCTCCTCCTTTAATTCGTTCACCAACTCAATGCTCACCTCCGCAAAGTTGTTAACGAAGTTGAGCGGGTTCTGAATCTCGTGGGCAATGCCTGCTGTCAACTCGCCCAATGAGGCCAGTTTTTCCTGTTGAACCAGTTGATTTTGAGCGGCTTTCAACTCTGACTGTTGTTGGCGGAGTTGGGTGTTGGTTTTGGTTTGACGCTGATTACTACGCCATAAAACCACCGCTACTACACCCAGCAACCCAAGTCCAACAAGTGCGCCCAGGAGCCATTGCCGCTGCCGACGGTCTTCTTCTGCTTGCAAGGCAGCGGCTGCCTGTTCTTCGGATGCTTTGGCACTCTGTTGCAAAATAGTTAACTGCTGTCGCGTTTGAGACCCCGACAGGCTGTCGTTGTAGGCCATGAAGGTCTGCTGAAACTGGTATGCTTTCCGGAAATCGTTTTGTCGGGCGTAGGCCTGCGCCAACACGCTGCTGGCATCCCGAATCACCTCTTTATACCCAATCTGACGGCTCAGATTCCAGCTTCGCTGGCCGTATAAAATAGCACTGTCGGGGCGATTGGCCCCCAGTTGAGCGCGGGCCATCACCGTTTGTACCCACGAAATTACCTCAAATTCACCACGCGAAAGCAATTCCTGCAACGACCGGCGAGCTGTGACAATGGCTTGCTGATGTTGCCCCTGTTGTGTTTGCACAGCCGCCAGATTACTCTCAGCCTGGGCTTTCAACTGGGGTTTATTGAGAGCCTCGGCCATGCTAATCGACTTGTCGTAGAACTCCGCTGCTTTTTCGAGATTACCCTGCATCCGGTACAATTCGCCGAGGGTGTTGAGCGTTCGGCACACATTTTTGAGGTCGTTGGCCTGATCGAACTCATCCATAGCCGTTGTCATGTAGTCGAGTGCAAGGGTGTAATCGCCCAGTACTATGTGGAGTGCCCCCAGATGGGCGAGGTTTCGGCGGATCAATGGTTGATCCTTGTAGCGTTGCGCCAACCGAAGGCTTTCCTGCCCTAACGCAAAGGCAGCCGCATAATCGCCCCGTTGGGTGTTCACCCAGCCGAGGTGGCTCAACGCTCGCGCTAAGCCAAGACTGTCGCCCAGTTTATTGAATCGGTCGGCAGCCGCAGTCAGATTCTGATCCGACTTTTCGTAGTTATCCAACCCGCTATACGCCCGGCCCAGTGCCAATTGGGCGTTAGCTATTCTGCTGGCATCGTTTATTTTTTGCGCCAGTTTCAAGGCCTGATCGGCATATTGCAGGGCAACAACATGGTTGTCGTCGGCAATGGCCTCCGATAGTTTCACCAGCTTATTCACGCGGCTGGTGTCGGTTTTGGCGATGGCCAACTGCTGTTTTAGCGCATTCACCAGCGAATCCTGTGCAAGAACCACACGGCCCAACAGCAGCAATAGCGCGAGTGTAGTATATCTTGTCAATTGTTTTATCATCAGGCCGGTAGTTCAATCACAAACTCGGTTCCTTCGCCCTCCGTACTTTTAACCGTAATCGTTCCGCCGTGGCCTTTCGTAATAATATCATACCCCAATGAAAGACCTAAACCCGTGCCTTCGCCAGTGGGTTTGGTGGTGAAAAAGGGTTGGAAAATCTTGGCTTTCACCGCGTCGGGCATTCCTGCGCCATTGTCTTTAACCCGAATTTCAATGGTCTCATTGCCTCCCAGCCCGTTGGGTCGGGCTATTGATGTCGCCCCTTCAGGGCTGTTTGGCGAGGTGGAGTTGAGGAACCGGGTGCTGACGGTGATCGTGGGTTGATAACCGGGCTGCTCTAATTTCACTCGTTGCTGGGTGGCATAAAACCCGTTGTTGAACAGGTTGAGCAACACCCGGCCAATGTCCTGGGAAACCACCAGGATTTTAGGCAGATCGGAGGCAAAATCGGTTTTAAGTTCAGCATTAAAGCGTTTGTCTTTAGCTCGCAAACCGTGATACGCCAGTTTGAGGTATTCGTCAGCAAGTTGGTTAATATCAGTTAGTTGACGCTCGCCAGTGCTGGCACGGGAGTGTTCGAGCATTCCTTTCACAATGCTGCTGGCCCGGTGGCCATGGTGCGTGATTTTTTGCAGGTTTTGCTTCAAATCACCCAAAAGTTCGGCTTCCAGTTCGGTGTCGCGGTCGGTTTTTTGTTGTTCCTCTTCCAACTCGTCGACCAACTCGGTGGAGACCTCCGAGAAGTTGTTGACGAAGTTGAGCGGGTTCTGAATTTCATGGGCAATACCTGCTGTCAACTCACCCAGCGAAGCCAGTTTTTCGGATTGAATAAGCTGGGTTTGAGTATCGCGTAACTCGGATAACGACTGGTTTAGGGCTGCCGTTCGTTCGGCCACCTGCTGCTCCAAAACCTCGTTCTGCCGAGCCAGCAACTGCTGTTTTTCCTGCTCTTGTAGTAAGGTTCGGGCCGATAACTGTTCCACTTCATCAAACTTTTGCCGGAGCGACAGGTACGTCTGCCCATAGTCGCGGACAAGCGATAACGACAAACCCAGCGGCACACTCAACAGCATTACGAAACTCAGCAGGACCATCGGAATATTTATCCAGTTCATGGCATTGGCTACCTTGAAAACTCCTTGTAAAACCCCTGCCAGAATTGCCATTAAAATAATAATCAGCAAGGCAAACAGCGTGACTTTTAATGAATTCCAGGGCAAACGTGCATCAGGGTCGGGGTTTCGGCGTTTGGCTAACCAGCTTACCCGGATGTATTCGATCAGCACCAGCACGAATGGGGTTCCGATGAGGGCCGCTGGGGCGTGATCAATGAAAACATTAAAAACAGTTGCACCTGTGAATAGCACAACTATCCCCCAGAATATCCAGCCGGGTCGCCGGTTCAGATAGGTATAAACCGACAGGAGTAATAAAATAAAGGCGGCATTGACACTGATCTGCGCCAGCGCACCCCGCACCGAATCCATTGTCAGTGTACCCGTAAAATTGTCGAACTGATCGAGCAGAAACGACAGGGCAAACGCCAGCATAGTGGCTGCCAAAACCCGGTTGACGCGCTGGGTAGGGTTGGCCCGATAAAACAAAAAATGCAGTAAACTCAACAACCCAAAAATACCCACAAACGGATAAGCCAGCCCTGATGATCGCTCCTGATCGTCTAGGATCTCCGTCATCGCCCGGTCGCTTCCTTTGAAATCGAGCCGGAAAGGGTCTTTGCTAATCACCTTGCCAATCAGAGGGTCGCGCCGAAACGCATATCGTATGGCCAGCACATGTTGGTTGGTGTCGGCAATTCGAATGGGCAACATGGCTGCAATTCGTTGTGACCCACCCAAAGAATCATACAGTGGGGGCTTGATTAACGCAATCCGTTTTCCATCCAGATAAACCTCCGACCGGCCAAACTGCCGGATGCTGATGGTCACGTCTTTGTCGCGCAAACGTCGGAACCGAAACCGTTGCCGAAACCACCCCCGGCCTGATTTCCAGAGCGTTGGATTATCGTTGAGGTCAACGCTGGGCTTGATTTTGGCCCAATGACGGTCGTTGTAGCGGGGGGTATGCCAACCCGTGCTGTCGCCCGCCCGAAAGAGCCAGGTATCTTCGAGGTCAACGTCTGTATCCGCCGAGTTTGTAACAACAACCACCTGAGCCGTTGCTTTTAATGTACTGACAAGCAGTAAAATCCCCAGACTTAGCTGGTAGAATAATCGCATCATACGGCCAAATTACGGGTCCTTAATCCCGCTTGCAAGTGTTATGGATACTATGCGGGTAAGTCAATCACAAACTCGGTTCCTTCGCCCTCCATACTCGTGACCGAAATCGTGCCTCCGTGTCCTTTCGTGATGATGTCATACGCCAAACTTAAGCCTAAGCCGGTGCCTTCGCCGGTGGGTTTGGTGGTGAAAAAGGGTTGGAAAATTTTGGCTTTCACCGCGTCAGGCATCCCCATGCCGTTGTCCTTTACCCGAATCCGCACCAGCTCATCTACACACTCGATCTGTACCGTCACGGTGGGTTGGTAGCCAGGCTGGTTCAGCTTCACCCGTTGCTGGGTAGCATAAAAGGCGTTGTTATAGAGGTTGAGCAGCACCCGGCCAATGTCTTGTGGCACCACGCTTATCTGACCGATGCTGGGGTCGGGTTTCAGGTCGAAGCGGGCGTTGAACGTTTTGTCTTTAGCCCGCAAACCGTGGTAGGCCAGTTTGAGGTATTCATCGGCGAGGGCATTGAGGTCGATTAGTTCGCGTTGGCCAGTGCTGGCGCGGGAGTGTTGCAACATGCCCTTCACGATGCTGCTGGCCCGACCGCCGTGGTGATGAATCTTTTGCAGGTTCTGAGCCAAATCCTCCAATAGTTCGGCTTCCAGTCCTTCGTCGCGCTGATCGTTGGTCTTTTGCCGTTCCTCGTTAATCTCCTGTACCAACTCCTGACTCACTTCCGAGAAGTTGTTAACGAAGTTGAGCGGGTTCTGAATTTCGTGGGCAATGCCCGCCGTGAGTTCGCCGAGCGAGGCCAGTTTTTCCTGTTGTATCAGTTGATTCTGAACGGCTTTCAACTCAGCAAGGGCTTCCTGAAGTTCTTCTTTCTGGCGGGTAATTTCGGAGGTTCGTTCAGCAACTAAGTATTCAAGTTCCATCTTGCGGGCTTCATCTTTCCGGCGACGTTCGGCTTCTTCGGCTCGTTCGGCTTCCCGTTTAGTCCAGTCTTTTTTCTGGCGGGTGGCGAAAACAAACAAAGCAACTACCCATATAATGATTACGGGCTGAATAATATCCACAAAATCATCGTACGTTTTGTAAAAACTGGGTAGTACCGCTTCAAAAATTTTGCCGATAGTAACTATGAACAGAAAGGGCAATACACCCATAAATAACGTCCGGGCTGGCTGATAGTCTTTCAACAACCAGGCTGTGTAACCCAACACGAGTATGGCCATCAGCCATAGACCAATCAGCCAGCGGCCATCGTCAAGCACGGCTGACAGCCCAACCACAACTCCAAACACCAGCCAGAATTCGCGCAGCCGTTTATCCCAATTAGGAAAACGGGTTTTGGTATCCAGAAAACGCCGGGTCCATTGTACAATCAATGCACACATTAAGGCGGAGAAAATTCCGTCTGAAAAATCCATAGTTAAACGAACGAACGAAGATTTGGTGTGGTAAGATAGGGGCTTATCGGGAAAATCGCCAAAAGATGTTGAGCCACTTATGCCACAACCTTTGCCCGTTTTGTGTTTTCTTTGCTTCTATGATTGGAAACCGCTCATCCGAACAGTTTAATCGCTCGCTTGGTATTCGTGCCGATGAAGGGCAAACCGTCCGGCTGTTTTTTCTGCACAACTTCCTGTTGGGCATTGGCACCATGCTGGTGTATGTAACAGCCAACGTGATTCTGCTCGAAAACAAACCCGAAACGAGTTTGCCCGTTGCCTACATTGTTTCGGCATTGGGCATGATGGGAATCGGGCGAATTTATGCTCATTTTGAACACCACCTGAAACTCAGTCAACTGGTAGTCAGAGTATTGTGGGCTGTTATTCTGTTCACGGCCATTATTGCGGCCTTCGTTGCTTTTGGCCATTCGGTGGCGGCTGCTGTGGCCATTATGGTTGGGTTTCGGGGAATTTATCTGCTAACAAATCTTGAATTCTGGGCGGTTTCGTCCCTCGTGTTCGATGTTCGGCAGAGCAAGCGGTTGTTCAGCATTATTAGTTCGGGCGATTTGCCCGCCAAAGCATTGGGTGCCATTCTGGTTGCTCTCATCCATAGCCATAGCGATTTACTGGCCCTGCTGGTGCTGGCGTTTGCCGTTTTCGGAGCCGCCTTATACATTACTTCACTCACTATTCGGCTCCATAATGTTCACGCACCCCACGCGCCCGCCCGCCCCATTCGCCGACCACAAACGCGCTGGGTTCAACAGTTTTTTGGGGGTAGCGAACTGATTCGGGCAGTTTGTTTGACCATGATTCCGGTCGCGATGATGGCGGCTGGTGTCGAGTATGAGTTTTTTATCAACGTAAAACACAAAGTTCACCACCAGGCTGCCGTGCTCACCTACCTGAGTTATGTGCTGGCTCTGACCTATTTGGTGGCGATGGTGGTGAAAGTGCTGGCTTCGCGCCGAACCCTCGAACGGTTTGGTATTCTGAACACGCTCCGCCTGTTGCCCGGTGCGGCCCTCGGCTGGGTGCTGCTCTACGGGTTTATCTGGCTGCGGCCCAACGACGAAAACGGGCAAATAATCTACCTCTGCGGCTTCTATTTAGTGTTCGAGGTGGTGCGCCGTGCTTTGTTCGATCCCGTGGTGCTGGTCTTGTTTCAGCCTCTGCCCGCCACGCAACGCCTGAAAGGACACACGCTGGCAAAAGGCTTTTTTGAACCCCTCGGCATGGGTTTGGCCGGGGCCTTGCTGTTTTTTCTGCGCGAAAGTCCGCACTACACCGACTGGGCCATTCTCATTGGCATTGGGTTGGTTGGCCTGGCTCTGTGGCCGCTGTTAAGCAAGACCTACAACCAGTATCTGCATACATTACAGGACGCACTCGGTCGCCGGTTTATTGCCGCCGACGATTTGGCACTACCCGTCGAAGCCAGTGCCGTGATTGCGCGTACCCTGGACAGCGACCGCCCCGAAGCCGTGTTGGGTGCCCTCGACTATTTGCCCTACGACCAGCCCGCCCTGCTCACCGACCGAGCTGAAACCCTGCTGAATTATGCCGATGCCCGTGTTCGGCTCCGCACGCTTGAGGTTGCCAATGAACGGGGTATAACACTCCCCCCCACTGCTCTCACCAACCGGGTTCGCACTGATACCGACCCGCCCGTGCGGCAGCAGGCTGCTCAGTTGCTGGCCGGGCAATCGAAAGATGCCGTTGCTACAGGTCTTCTCAGCACCAGCGACCGGGCGGTGCGGCAGGGTGCCATCATCGGTTTCTACCGGAATGGGTTCAGTCAGGCTCCGGCTCTGGCCAGTTTAAACGCGCTGGCTCAGGGTCAAAACATTACTGATCAACAGGTTGTGCTGGCTTGTATTCAGGCATTGCACCTCACCGACCGGGTTCCTTATGTGTTGACGGCTCTCAAAAGCGACGATGCCTCCATTGTGTCGGCGGCTTTGCTGGCGGGCGGGGTCCAAACCGACTCCACAGTCTGGCATCAGATGGTGCCGTTCCTGACCGACCGTCAACATGGGCGCACCGCTGTTCGGGCGTTGGCTGCGGTTGGCGATAAAGTATTGTCGGCCTTGCCCATGCCCATGTCGGCCACCGACAACCCCTTGCTGCTCAGACGAACCATTGCCGTGGTAGACCGAATTCGCAGCAAAGCCGCCCAAACGTGGCTCCTCGAAATGCTGCCCCATACACCCGTTCCGATGCGGTCGTCGCTGCTGAAAAGTCTAAGTTTATATCCCGTTATCGACCAAACCGAGCAGCTATATGAACAGTTGGTAGGCGAAGAACTCCAGTTGGCACAACGGCTGCTACACGGACAGGCCGAAGGAAATTCGCAACCCTTGCTGTCTGAAGCTATTCAGTACGAAATGGATGGCGTGGTAGATCGGTTACTGTTGCTGATGATGGGGTTATACGACAAAGAAACCGTAAACAGCGTTCGCCAAAGCCTTGATCATCAGGCACAGGAACGCCGGGCCAACTCACTCGAGCTGCTCGAAAATCTGATTCCCCGCCCCGTTTACGGCACCCTACTGGCCCTAACCGATGAGTTGCCCCTACCCGAACGGCTCGACCTGATGAATACATCGGTTGGGCCATTTGACCAGCAAACCGACCTCAAAACGTATATCACCCAACACAGCCAAACCCGTTTCACCCCCTGGACAGTGGTGGTGGCCGACTACTTACTTTCTGACCAAATCCCCGCTCAATTAGCCTCAACTTCTGCCCTCATGGAACATACCACCACCGCCAACCCCGCTTCAGCCACCTCCGAAATGGAGCGCGTGCTGGTGCTGCGTAATAGTTCGCTGTTTGCCAGCACCCCCGCTAATGTGCTGAGTACGATTGCTCCGATCATGAAGGAAGTGCAATGCACGGAGGGTCAAACGATTGTTCAGAAAGGCGAAGTGGGCACGTTTATGTTCATTATTCACCGGGGCGAAGTCGGTATTTACGACGGCGACCGGCAACTCGCAACTCTCAAAGAGGGAGATGTGGTGGGCGAACTTTCATTGTTAGATGCCGAACCCCGCTCGGCCACCGTTGTTGCCCTCACCGACCTGATCCTGTTCCGCATCGACCAAGCCGATTTCTACGACCTGATGGAGGAACGCGATGAGGTAATGCAGAACATTATTCGGATGCTGTGCCGCCGGATTCGGGTGCAAAATCAGAAGAAAGGATAGATTCGCTTGTCAATCCCTACCATTAAAATTGTATTATGAGGCATATCGCGTATAGCCCTATCCGTAGTACGTTCAAGTATTTCTGAAGATCATTGAAAAAATGCAAGTAGTTCATTTATAGGGACTTATTGCACTTTCCCATTTTTCGCTATACGATTACGCTATTCACTTGCACAGAATAAAGAAGTTTGCACAAAACCTTGATTTTCAGCCCGTCAATGCTTGCGTTAGATCGCTTGAACCGCACACCTTTGTCGCAGTTCAACGCTAATTCACAAAACGATTATGAAACGGATTCAATTGACAATGGCTGCCCTCATGGTAGCCGCAGGGCTGGTCGGTACGGGAGGTACTTACGCCCAATCGAATGACGGTGTGACACGGGTTCAGGTGCGCAAATCCGACAGCAAGAAAGTACGACTCTACACGCCCGGCCCAGTTGAGGTGGCCATCATCGACAACGACGGGACGGTGCTATATAAAGGTGACATCAAAGATAAAGACAGCAAGGTTACGCCCATCAACCTGACCAACCTGCCAAATGGCCACTATTACCTCACGGCCACGAACAACGACTTCTGGGTATCGCAGGGGTTGACCATTCGCAACAACGAGGTTAATGTGGATGCCCAGAACACAACAGCCCTGGTTAAACCAACGCTGGTCCCTTATGGGAAAAACAAGTTCGAGATTGCCATGCCCGGCACGCAAACGGTAAACATCGCACTCTACGACCGGATTAATGCGCTGGTTTTCAGCGAGACGTATGTGAAAGGGGAGGTACACCGCTTCGACCTGAACCGTCTGCCCGAAGGTGACTACACGTTTGTGGTCGGCCCCGATTTCAAACAGTTCACGGAGCGGATTGCCGTGCAGCGGTAAGCGAGTAATGCATACTGATGAATGCATAATGCATTCATCAGTATGCATTCAACTTACGTGCAGACTTCGCATAAAATCGTCTTTGTAGTTTTTGCCTAACGGAACGGTGTGACCGTCGAGTGTTACGGTTTGTTCGTCGAAGGTGTCGACCCGCCGTATGTTCACCGCAAACGACCGATGCACCCGCACCATTCGGGGATGGTTGAGCCGGTCGAGGGCGGCTGATAACGACAGGCGAAGAATGTATCGTTTGGTGGTGGTAACAAAGTAGGTGTAGTTGTCCTCGGCTTCGAGCACGAGTATGTCGGCCAAACTGATTTTGACAAACTGAAACCCCTGCTTGATAAATACGTAATCATCAATTTTGAGGATCGTATCGCGACCGGGGCCGGGTGAGTCCGGTCTTGTGATGGTCGGGGCTGATTCAGGGGAGGGTGCCGGTGCGCCGACAGCCACGGAATGTTGAGGAATTGCGGGTTGCAGGGCAAAATTGTGGATGGCTACGTCAATGGCAATGCGCAGGTTGAGCATATTGTGCGGCTTGGTCATATAAGCCGCCGGACCAGTTTGTTTGGCCCGTTCAACGGTGTCGATATCCGAGAAAGCAGTCAGGTAGATCACCGGCACAGGCCGAATCGCCCCTAATTGCCGCACGGTTTCAATGCCGTCGATGTCGCCCCGAATGTTGATGTCGCACAGCAGCAAATCGACATGGTTGCGCTGGAACAGGTCAATGGCTTTCGCGCCGTTCGAGGCCATGCCCACCACACAATACCCTTCTGATTCGAGACTGTCGCAGAGGGCCATTGCCAGAATCGCTTCATCTTCCACAATAAGAATATTGATTGCTGTTTCCATACAGTTCAGGATTAAATGGCGCGTGCAACCACTCGCGCCGGGCTTGTCTCGTGGGCGGGTATGCGAATTAGAAACTGAGTGCCATTGTGATTTTCTACGGAAACAAGCGCACCAATTTGATCCGACAAAGCAGCAATCAGCCGTTTGCCAAACGACTTGCCGGGGCGGTCCCAGTCGGCCATATCGAGGCCCGGACCGTTGTCGGCAACGCGCAGGGTAAGCCCGTCGGATTGCCGATTCAGATCGACCGAAAGCCGGGGGTTCGACGCATGAGCCAGTGCATACTTAAAGGCATTGGTTAGTATCTCGTTGAGAATCAGGCCTAATGGAATCGCCTGATCAACGTCTATTTCCTGTTTTTCTACGTGTACATCCACCTGTAACGTCTCTGAGGTGTAGCCATAGGCACCCATCAGCGACTCGATCAGGCTTTTGGAATATTCCCCCATGTCGATAGTCGTGACGGCATCGGTCTGGTATAATCGCTGGTGCAGAATCGACATGGCCTGCACCCGCTGTTGCCCCTCGCGAAAAGCCCGTTTGGCTCCCTCGTCGGCCAGCCTGTTCGACTGGAGTTCGAGCAGGCCCGACACAATAGCCAGGTTATTTTTGACCCGGTGGTGCAGTTCGCGCATCAGCATCCGGAGTTGTTCGGCCTGATGCTGAATTTTGGTCCGGTTCTGCCGAATCCGCGTATACTGCCAGTAGAGCAGGCCCGACAACAACACAAACACCCCAACACTAAGTGCTAACCAGGCTAATTGACGCTGTTGGCGGTCGTTTTTGTCCTGAAGCTGCCGAATGTCTGCCTCTTTTTGGCGAGTGGTGAAACGGGCCTGAATTTCGGCCATGCTTCGGGCTTTGGCAATGTCGGCCTGGGTTTGAATTTGGAGCAGATCCCGGTCTTTGTTAGCCGCCACCTGCGCCAGCGACCTGCTGTTTTGTAAAGTCAAACCCGCCCGGATTTGGGCAATCCGCTGCTCATTTTCGGCTTCGATGGTAGCCAGATCACGCGCCCGTTTATTATCGAACTCTGCCTGCAAACGGGTGATTGCCTTAGTTTTATCAACCCGTCCCAGCGAATCTTCAATCATTTTTTCCTGTTCCAGATAGCGAAGAGCCAGCTGAAAATTGCCCGCATCCCGATGCGCCCGATAAGCCGTCCCCAGCGTGTTGAAAAGCCGGTGTGGGTCGTTGATCTGGTATGAAAACCGGAGAGCTTCCTCGCCGTATTTAATGGCTTGTTCAAACTGCTTTTTATACCGGTATGCTTCGCTGAGGTTACGCAGATTATGCTCGATATTGGTTTTGCGGTTGGCCTCGCGATTCAGCACGAGAGCCTTGTTCAGATACACGATGGCCTGATCGTATTGTTTGTCTGGTAATACCGACAATTGGGCCAGGTTACCATAAAGCGTGGCCAGTGTTATATTATTGATGTTAGCTTTCTCCAACAGCTCAAGACCAGATCGGTAGGCCTGTCGGGCTTCCTCAAACGCCTGCAAATCCCGTTGAATAATCCCCACAATATTGTAGGCATTGGCAATGGTTGCCGTGTTGCCGGTTTGCTGGTTCAGGGCCAATCCCTGCTGTGCATACAGCAAGGCTTTTTGCGTAAGCGACGTAACTTTTTGGGCATCGGCCATGCGTTTATAGGTCAGGGCCAGCCCTACATATACGCCCGCAATTCCCTCCCGATTATTTGCTCGTTCGTAGAGCGGCAACGCGCGGTGAAACAGGATGGCTGCTGCCGTGAAATCGCTTTTGTCCCGCACTTCAATGGCCAGGCAATTGAGTCCGCGTGCTTCGACCATCGGCTGTTTGTGCGCTGTTCCCCACGAATAAATTCGTTGGGCATAGGGTTCCGACGAATCGGGGTGGGTAACGCGGAGTGCCTGCCAGCGGGCATACCACTCCTCAACCCGCAGTGAGTCGGGGCGGGGCAGGGGTTTGGGTTGGCCATTGGCCGGGAGAGCCATTGTCCCCGTCAGCCACCCATAAACCAACAGCAACAGGAAAAGCCGCAACGCGACCATAAGCGTGTCAAAAAACAAATATAGCTTGACAGACCCTGAAAACCGGGAATGTTAAGCCATTTGAGGCTGTAAAGTACGTTTTACGCCTACCCACCGCCGACGGGAAATAACAATTTTTTCACCCGTCGACAGGTTCAGGTGCGGGCCTTTGTGGGTAAGTTGAATTTTCTGGATAAAGTCCCGATTGACCATGCAGTTCTGGTGAACCCGGATATACTGGGTTGTAGGCAGTTTGAGTTCATAATGCTTGAGTGTGTAGGCCATAATTTGCCGACTTCCATCTCGCCAGTAGAGCCAACTGTATCCTTTGGCTCCCCGAATCATAATCAGGTCGTGAATGGGCCGCGTGCGCAAGCCGTTTAATAATGTGTTCATGGTTAACAAGAGAAATTATCCGAAAAGAGAAGAAGATTGCAGTCGTAAATTCGGTAGTACCCGCTTATTTACGAATCGAAGTTGCCACTTGGGTAAACAGAAGTCAATAGACCTGGGGCGAGTGAGCCGTTGATGTATGCCAACGCCGTAGTTATGTATGTCAACAGTAATAGCAGATTTGGTCTACTATGCGTTTTGCTTATTAATCTATTAGCATGTGTTGCCTTTTGCTGACTTCAACGTCTAAATTTCTAAGCGTCTTTTGAAACGAGTGTTGTTGCGGAAACCTAACCCTAACTGACATGTGCCGCATGAACCGAACTATACCTCTGTCAGGCTTTGGCCTGTTTTGCTTGTTGCTCCTGATGGGCTTCCAGTCTATTGGGCAAGTCGTTACGGGCACCGTTTTTCGCGATTTCAACAGCAACGGTCAGCGAGAAACCAACACCTTGTCAGGCACTTACAATGAACCTGGTATTGCCGGTGTGGTTGTTACGGCAATCAACGCAGCCAACACACCCGTTGCCAGTGCTACCACCAGCGCGTCGGGCACCTATACGATCATCACGGGTTCCGGCCAGTTTCGGCTATCATTCAGTAATTTTCAGTCCGGCGACTTTGTGTCGTTCAGGGGTACGCAGAACCGCACCGATGTTCGGTTTGTGGCGGGTGGAACCGCCAATGTCGACCTCGCCCTGAATTATCCTGCCCATTTTTGCGGAGATCTTGACCCGGCTTTATTAGTCCCCTGCTACATTAACGGCGACCCCATGAGCAGTTCGGCTACCACACCTGCTCAGGCCGCCGGTCTGCGCGATGTGCTGGTGTCACTACCGTATAGTGCTTCCGGCCTGACCCCGCCCGAAACAATGGTGGCGAAAGGGCAGGAGATTGGAGCGGTCTATGGACTAGCCGTTCACCGGGCAGGCAACAAACTATTTTCGGCGGCTTTCACCAAGCGGCACGTTGGTTTTGGGCCGGGTGGGCCGGGAGGAATCTACCTTATCGATCTGATTACCAATACCTCTACTCTGTTCACAACGCTGAATGCCGGGTCTGATCCGCATACCAGTCTTCCTGCGTCGGCGAGTGCTTCTAACCGCGATGCCGGGGCTTTTGATGCCGTTGGCAAAACCGGTTTGGGCGATATTGAGATCTCCGACGATGGCCGGATGCTCTACGTGGTAAACCTGTATGATCGGCGTATTTACCTGATTCCACTGCTTTCCAACGCGCCTGCGGGTGCTGATCCGTTCAACTTCCTCGCTCCCGGCACCATCACCTCGGTGGCGATTCCCGACCCCGGTTGCTCTAACCAAACCTACCGTCCGTTCGCGTTGAAAGTGTCGCGGGGCAAACTCTTCGTGGGCATGGTTTGCAGTAACGAAGGGTTGGCCGTGGGACAAAATCCACTTGTGGTGCCGGCAGCAGGCAATGCCTCTGTCTATGCGTTTGATCTGACTCCCCTGGCGAATACCCTGAGTGCGTCGGCAACACAGGTGCTGAATTTCCCGCTTACGTATGCCAAAGGAGCCGCTCTGGACGGAGTGAATGCCTTGAAAAAATGGTATGCCTGGGGCAGTAATTTTTCAAATGCTCCCTACAACGAACTAACCGGGCCAGGCAACGACATCAGCTATCCCCAGCCCTGGCTCACCGATATTGAGTTCGATGTGGACGGTACCATGATTCTGGGCTTGCGCGACCGGTTTGGCGATCAGACCGGCTACCTGAACGACAGCCCCGACCCCGCCGATACCAAAATGTACTCAGGGCTGGCCGCTGGCGATTTGTTGCGGGCGGGTGCCTGTGGCCCCAACGGAACCTACGTGCTCGAAGTGGGTGGCTCGGTTTGTTCGAGCCTCAGTACGTTGGGCGGACAAAATGGAGAAGGCCCCGGTGGGGGTGAGTTCTACGACGATAACGCCTTTTGCTGCCATAGCGAAACCAGTTACGGCGGGTTGGCCCTGTTGCCGGGCCGGGGCGAGGTGGTGAATGTGTCGCTCGACCCGCTGGACCTGAATTCGGCGGGGTTTAGGTTTTTCGATAACCTGACGGGGCAACAACGACGGTCGCAGGAGTACCACCGGAGCGGCACCCAGATTTATCAATCGCAAAATGCTATCACCTTTGGCAAAGCCAATGGCCTGGGCGATGTGGAACTGGATTGCAGCGCGGCCCCCATTCAGATCGGGAACAGGGTCTGGAACGATGACAACGCCAACGGGCGGCAGGATGCCGACGAAACAGGCCTGGCCAGCCTGACACTGGGCCTCTACCAAAATGGCTTGCTGGTGGCCACCACCCAAACCGATGCCGAGGGTGAGTATTATTTCGGCCCCGACAACGTACCGGGTGGCATCCAGGCCTATACTACCTACGAAATCAGAATAAACCTGTCGTCACCTCTCTTGATTGGGCGGTCGGCCTCGGTGGCCAATACCGCTGGCGACGACCTGATTGATTCGGATGGGCAGACAAGCAACGGAAATGCCGTGGCCACTGTATTGACAGGTAGCTACGGACAAAATGATTATTCGATTGATTTTGGATTCAATACGTGTCCACCACAGAAATGTGTGCCAATCACCATCAGTGTTATTCGGCCAGGCGGGCGTGAGTTGCCAGCGGGTGTCCGATAAAACAAACCTTATATTTGAGAGAATATGTCGAAGGAAATCCCGGTGACTTTGTCGCCGGGGTTTTTTGTTTTTAGTATACAGCAAGAATTGGAATAAATCAAAGGGATTTATTCTTTCTGGTCAACCCTGCCCCTAAATCCCCTGAAGGGGACTTTGCTTAACATGGAAGTGAAGTCCCCTTCAGGGGATTTAGGGGCAATCCGATGGGTCGGCAGAGCAACCTTTAAAAAGAGATTGATATTTTAAACAAATACGTTCAAGTACTTACTCAATAGGATTGTCTGAAATACCTATTTTCCCTGAATCACGCCGATAACCCGCTTCATATCGGTGGTTAGTTTTTGAATAAACTGGAGCTGGTCGGCCAGCAACTGCTCATCAGGAGCAACGGGGTGTGTTTCTGTTTCGGGCGGGGTGGCCATGTGGGCTGGCGCGACCTCCTCAACCGGCTTTTGTTTGGGCGGGTCAACGTGGGAGAGGGCTTCCTGCAAATGCCCCACCGACCGGCGCAGCGGGCGCAGCAACGGCTCGCCGAGGGCGTGCGTTTGCCCGTGTTGAACACCCGTGGCAATGGTGGCAATGTTCGAGGCAAAGATGTGGTTCAACACCGCAAATTCCAGCAAATCCTGTTGGTGACTCTGCTTGCTTTTGGGTTCCGAAAGCATTCGCTCGAAAGCCGCCGACAGGTTGGCCGACTGCACGTATAGATCCTTCCGTGCGAGTTTGTAGTCGGTTATCGAAACAACTTTTCCACTAAGTGTGTCGGCCAGTTTTTGGAGGTACTGGAGATCGGCCCGCAGCACATCGCGGAGGTGATTGGCCACCTGATCCGACTCCCAGCGCGGAAACAACCCATAGCTTGCGGCCAGGGCAATGAGGCCCCCAATGATGGTGTCGAGAACCCGCTCCTGAACCACCTCGCGCAGGCCAACACCCATAAAATGCAGCAGAACAAGCACAAATGGCGTAACAAACATCACCATCGTGATGTAATTCCACCGCTGAAAACTGTAGGTGCCGAGCATGAACACCACCATAAACACAAACAAAACGGTGGTGTTTGACACGGTCACGAGCAGAATAACCCCGATGAGGCCACCCGCCAGCGTACCCAGCAGTCGGTCGGTGTTACGTTGGCGGGTGAGGGCGTAGGCCGGTTTCAGAATAACGGTGATTGTCAGTAAAATCCAGTAGCTGTGGTGTCCGCTACTCCAGAACGTGGCCACCCCATACCCCACCAAACAGGCAATGGCCATGCGCAGGGCATACCGGAACGTGGTTGAACGCAGCGAAAGATTGTCGCGCAACGCACTCAGTTTAATGGGCTGGTGCGACACAAACCGGGAGTAATCGAAGGCCGTGGGCGTGGCTCTGTCGGTTGGTTGAGGGTCAGTCACCGGCATCCTGACGAGGGTGCTGATTCGTTCGACAAGCTGGCGAATGTTAACCAGAATCCGCTTCAGAACCAGTGGGTTCCCCGTTTGTTCGGTGGGGGCAAGGCCGTCGATCAGGGCGTTGAAATGAGCCAGGTCGTCGGCCATAGTGAACGGATCGGGGCGGGTGCCATTTTCCTGGATCGACAACCCAATAGCATCCAGTTCGTGTACGAGCCGCCGAATGAGCCGGGCCACTTCGTTGAGCAAACCCGTGTCGCCGAACCGCTGCCGAAGCGCGTGGTAATCGTAATACATGGCGGAAATCTGCTCATAGAGATCGACTACATCCGAAAACGTCAGGACCAGTGCCCGCCCTTCTGCCGTGGTTTCTTCCACCATCCGGCGACTTTTGAACAGCAGCTCCCGCACCACATCCTGTTTTTCGCTCACTTTCACGTGTTGGGCCACCAACCGCCGATAATCGTCGTCGAGCTTGGTGCGGCCATCATAAAAATCGGCCTTGATGCGCAGGAAATGGGCAATTTCGTGAATGCACTCGGCCAGTGCCTGCTGGGCCTGCCGGTAGGGCCGGAACTGCCGGAACGCCAGGCTAATGGCAGTGTACCAGAGTCCCCCGGCCAGAATAAGCAGCGCGTGGAACCAGATAGACGGGGCAGGCTGGGGCCGATCCATCACCAGAATCATGATCAGCATGCCCGCCGACCCTACGGCGGCTGCCCGGTTGCCATAGACGGTAAACAGGGCAAAAAAGAAACTCAGCGCGCCAATGTCAAGCCCCAGTGTCCAGGGGTTCATCCGGGCGTAGCCGGTGAGAATGGCCGTGACAAAAATGAACCCGCAACACACCAGCAGGCCATTGCGCTTATGCACGAGCGGGCCGGGCGAATCGGTGATGCTGGCGCACAGGGCACCCAAACCCACCATGAGGCCCCAATCGGGTTGGTTTTGGACCCGAAAAAAGAACAGCGCGGGCAACAAAATGGCCGCCGTTGTCCGCAAGCCATCCGAAAAATAGTGGCTAAACAAAAAGTACCGGATCGAGCGGAAAAGGTGGGGCATACGGCAGGGTTGTTCAGTTCAGGGAAGTCAGCCCCCCAGCCCCCTAAAGGGGGAGTAATCCAGTCCCAGCTCGCTTCCCCTTTAGGGGGCTGGGGGGCTGAAAACGGCAAAAAACCACTTGATTTTGATACGCAATTAATGAACTTAATAGCCTAGTGGCATACGGGGTAATGTTAGGCGTATTGATTTAACCCCAAAAAGCAGAGAACCGTTTAAAAGGTTGTTTTCCCTAAGTCTATATGCTTAAATCATTATCTTGTCTGCACTTTTTGACAACAAACACCATACGGTATGACCCAGCACTACGAAGAGGTTCCAACTACACCACCGACCTTAACGAAAGAAGAGGTGATGGCTAAAACGACGCTCCGCGAACAGCGCATTTTGCTGCTGGCGGCTCAGGAAAAGAGCAATAAGGAAATTGGAGACGAGTTGGGCATTAGCGAGGAGACGGCCAAATGCCACCGCAAGAACGTGTCGCGAAAACTGAATGTAAGTGGCAAAGCTGCCTTCCGGCGTTTGCTAGCTCTGTTACGCTAACCCTACTTTAACCCTAAATTACTCCTTTGGGGTTATTTTTTGTCTTATTTCTTCCATCGACCTTTGTATCACTCCTTCACACTGACTGCTGATGAAAACGCGCTTTTTACAATTGATGATTTTGTTGTTGGGTCTGGGACTTAGTTGCCGCAAACGCGAAGCTGAGCCCGAAAAGCCAATCAATCTGGCTACCTGCCGGATTGTGAAGGAGACGTATAAATCGGTGGGAACGGTGTCGAATTCCCCGGCAGAAGTCATCAAATTGGAAGGCAAAACATTTACTGTTGATTTAGCCTCCTCGACTTACTACACATACGATGAAAAAGGACGGTTAGTATTAGAAAAATATTCCCCCCCAAACGAGGATTTTTACATTCGCTATACATATCGTGAAAACGCGATTGATGTAGAGCAACGAACACGATTTAATGACAAAATTGTTACGAAACAAGTCAGGGTTTTGCTTAACAATCAAGGTTTAGATGTAAGTAATCAGTATGATCGGGACGGTTATCCTATTGACTCTACTTATGCGGATGGCCTTGTACATATTCGGAGACAAAACGGAAACACAACTGAGAAATGGGAGTATTATCAAGATCTGACCTTGATTGAAAAGTATAAGCATGACCTCTATAAAGCCAATTTGCCTGATCGCTACCCCTTTACTGGAAAAAAAGATAAGAATCTGCTCACCCAAGTTTTGATAGAATCCCCTGATGCTACTATTTATAAACCAGGGACTCAATATCGTGTCAACTATTACTACGAATTTGATTCTCATGGGCGAGTTAAGCGCATGGTTCGTATTGGAAATGCCAATGATTATAAGACTGGTTGGCCATTTTCAAAAGATGGTGGTCATATTGGAATATTTGATTACGAGTATGAGTGCCCTTGATCTTCTAATTCTGTTCACCTTTTAACTCTTCAATTTTCATGAGAATTACTACATTTACCCGGTGCTTCGCACTGGTTCTGGCTTTGCTATGCCTTTTAAAAACGGGCAAGGCACAACAAATGTCCATCACATGGCCAAAGGATGGAGCTGTATTTCAGCAGGATGATAATGGGAAAGCGGACGTGGTTTTCTTGGGTTATTTTAACTCAAGATCATTTAGATTAGGCCGATACTCAGTTACGGCAACGTTAGAAAAACTGAGAGTCCAAGACGGTAGCGTGATTGGGGTGGAGCGTGTCGTAACTTTATCCAGTACACTTAGTACCATTTTAGGGTACAGGCTAACGGCAGTTGACAAGGGATGGTATCGACTCACAGTGCAAGGAGCAGGTACGCCAAGTAATAGTGGGTTGCCTGTCATTTGAAATTCTGTAAAATTCGGTGTGGGAGAAGTATTTATTATTGCTGGACAGTCCAATGCTCAGGGACAACCAGTAACCACAAGAAGCCCTAATATAGCGGAGCCGGAAAATGGCATAAACTATGTGTTTGATGGAGTACGGATTCACACAGAAACCTTCCCGGATGTACTAAGTGCATCAACATCAACAGGAAATCCCACACAGGTTGGCTTACTGAATCGCCTGACTTATTTGGATAAAATTGCACCTTATAAATCAGTTGCGGTGGCATCGGGAAACGTTAACGCCGGTATTGCACCTATGTTCCTCATCGGTTGCAGAACGTTATAATATCATCAACCAACCGCCGTGCGCAATGCCGGTGTCAGCTTATCACAGGCGGCAAACAACCACCTGGCCTAGGTCAAAGCCGAAAATCTGCGCTGTAAAGTAGTGATGGATCGTGTCTTCACTAGTTTTGTTATAGCTATTCAAGCAGACCTGCGCGATTCGATTTGTAGTTATCTGGAGGCCAACCGGGATCGAATGGACTATGCCCGTTACCAAAAGCGGGGCTTGTTGATTGGCTTATAGTTGTTTACACTCCTGTATATTCAATGGAAAAAGCCCGGATTGCCAGGCTTTTTCCATTGAAGCGGTCTACTTTCCTCACGGCAGGGTATCAATCCGGCTCTCCACGGTGGTCCGGCAGCCTTAGATCAGGGGTCTAACGTGCATCCGGGCATCTATTGGGGCTGGAACTGGATCACCCCCGCTACGGTGCGTTGGCAGCCGTTGCCGTCGGTTACTGTCAGCGTGAAGGGACCCCCTCGGTTAATGGGAAACACCCCCGAACTGTTACTGTCGGTCTGGCGGATCTCGTAGCCGTTGATGCGGTCGATGATAATGAGCCGCTCGTAGAATACCCCGCCCGTTGCTTGGAAATTCTGTCCCAGACTGAAGGAGGGAAGGGTGATGGTAGCAGTGCCCGTGTTGGGGCCCACCACTGTTGTTCCACCGGGGAAAGTAAGCACGACGGTAGGCAGGGGGTTGACCGTGACGGGGGCGGTAGCACTGCCTACTGCCCCGACGTTGCTCACGGTCAGCGTGTAGACCTGTGGGCCTGATCCACTTGCTGTCAGAACCCGAGTAAAGCTGGCACTGCCCGCATTGCCACTCACGGTGTTGCTGCCGTTGGTGATGGTGAAAGCGTAGGGCGGAGCCGCGTTGCCCACCGTAGCCGTGAACGTGATAGGGCTGCCCGCACAAACCGGCGAGGGGCTGGCCGCTAAGTTAGTGATGATCGGTGGTGATGCTACCGGCGGTGATCCCACCTTGGTAATTACGTTGTTGTCTAACGAGATCGCACCCGCAGTTGACAGGAATCTACCCGTAACCGATGCACTTGCACCCCCTGTTATGGCTCCCGCAGCGACTATAGTACCCCGAAAAGTGGATCCGGCGCCTAAAGTAACTGCATCCACAACCTGAAAGAATACCTTATCGGCAGTAGCACCATTGGTCAACACAATGCTTGAACTAGCACCCGTTATTAACGTATTACTTATCTGGATGATAAATATACCGTCACCACTCAAGGTCAGCGTTTGGTTAGCAGCCAAATTGGTGGCAGCCCCGTTGCCCTGGCAGAAAACACCTGAGGGTGACCCCACCGCACTGGATGACACGAGTGTTTGTCCCCCCAAGGCAGGCGATATAATAGTACCGCAGGGAGCAGCAAATAGCGAGGTGTATAAATTCGTTACGTCTGTGGCAGCCGACCCGGACTCGGGACTGCCCAAACCACGTATACTTCCTGTTACCGTTGCCTCAGTAGGTGGTCCACCAAATCCGGTAATTATACCCGTAGTGTTACCGATGTCCCCCGTAATCAGTGACGGGCCATTGTTGGATAAGGCGCCAGATATACTGAACAGGGCAAAATTGGCCGTTGTCCCCATGTTGGGGGCTGTCGTCTGCCCAAAGCTCATATTCGTAAACGTGAATAGAGTTGCGACAATAGAGATAAGAGTAAAGGTTTTCCTCATTTGCATTAAGAGTTTGACGTTTGTTAAGTAATGTCACAAAGCTCATGACTTTAAGTTTGCGGTGAGTTATAGAATTATAAATGATTGTTACATCATTGCCGCATTTTCGAATAAGATTGATTCTTTGCGTGAAATTTTTTTGAAGGGAGTAGGCGTCAACCCTGTGATTTGTTGAACTGGGTGAATGAACAAGCCGGACTACTAGAGTTTAATTACTTAGAGATCCGGATGAGATTGAGTTATTCATTGACGTGTACTTCGTTTACACGCTCGATTTTGTGCGCAATAATGGATGTGCGCAATGATGGAATGCTCAATTGTGATGCCCATCACTTCAGGCTAGACACTGGTCAAGTAGATACCAGTATATTCCCGTATCGCGTTGAGCGTCCGAACTGTACGGCCCAGGTCACCTTAGCACCTTGTCACGACTCCAGTAATAGTCGAACTGAATTTGCCACAACGAAGTCATGCCGAATGGGTAGGGGCCCCTAAGCCACATAGTAAGACAGGTCTATTCTATTACAGAATTTTAAAAAAGATTTATATTATTTACAGACTCTCAAGAGCAAAGCGTCTTTTATCTTTGAGTTGCTTGAAGAACCTTGGAGTTAGCCCAGTTACCTTCTTGAACTGGCTAGATAAATGAGCTACGCTACTATAGTTTAGTTGATGAGCTATTTGGGAAAGCGTAGACTCATCATATAAGATTAGTTCTTTTACTCGTTCAATTTTATTAGCAATGATATACTGCTCAATGGTAGTACCTTTTACTTCGGAAAAGATAGTTGCTAGATAACCGTAGTCATAGTCCAGTCTCTTACTAATATACTCAGAATTTTTTACCTTAGGATATTCATCCATATGATGAATCATATCAATAATGACAGTTTTCACTTTTTCAATCAGTATTGCTTTCTTATCATCCATCAGTTCAAGACCTGATCTTAATAGGGCATCTTGAAGTTGCTTACGCTCCTTAGGTGTGATAGCCTCTTTGAGCTCCACCTCACCCAAGTCTATGATTCCATGAAGTAACTTGAGTTTATCTAACTCTTCTTCTACCTTCATTTT
The DNA here is from genome assembly GCA_031411995.1 of Cytophagales bacterium. Taxonomy (GTDB): domain Bacteria; phylum Bacteroidota; class Bacteroidia; order Cytophagales; family Spirosomataceae; genus Rudanella. The sequence continues at coordinate 175 of JANOCD010000053.1, read as the reverse complement.
ACAGCGTCGGCTTACCATGTATTTAATATAAATCTAGGACTTACGCAAAGGCCAATTGCGGCTTGACTAGCTGCTGACGCATATAATCGTCCAATAGGCCTTGCTTGAGTTGGTAAACGGTTTTCTTTGTCTGACACGCTAATTGCCTGAAACGAACCCAAGTCAGAGCCGCCAA
>JANOCD010000052.1:0-198531 GCA_031411995.1 Cytophagales bacterium | reverse complement strand
CACCGCCGTGCGACCGGTACGCCGGTGCGGGACCGCTACGTTGTACAACCCCCACCCCCACAACCCGTAACCCCAGAATCCCTTAGCCTGATACATAATAGTGCAAACTCAATTCCTGTTGTTGCAATCACCCCAAAACGACGGTTTCGGGTGGTGCATGAGAATGAGTTGATGGCCGAAGACGAAGCACACCGGGTTCGATATGCCCCGGAAGGTCGCACCGAACGCTTTGTCCGAATTGGCAACGGACACCCCTCACAGCCCACAGCCAATGATGATTTGCCCGCATTACAATTGCCTTTAATCCGAAAAACACCCCAATAAATCATGCGTACACACGATTACATTGCTTTGTTCCTGATGAGCATGGCCGGGACCACTATGGCCCAAAAAACCGACGAACTTCGTTTTAAAGGTTTCGACAACCAGGACCCGCTACGCATACGAAATCATATCGAAGTGGATTTGGGCCAGAAAAATGCCCTCATCGTTCAGTTCAGACGCTATGCCGATGTGGAAGCGCACCAGAATATCGACTCAGCCCTGCGCCTGTTTGTGGCCGACTACCGGAAAGTTGCCGATCCAAACCTGGACCCAACCCGAGCGGTGCATGTATTGTTTCAACTGGGGGCCATTGGTCGAAACCTGGACATACGCACCACACCACAGCCAACCACCTCGTTTCGATTTATGGATCAGAAACCCGACCCGGTATTGGTGAAAACTGTCCAGGATACCCTTCAACTCGTTTGGTCGTCGGCCCTGACTACCCTACCATACTACCCTTTTAATGTATATCTGCTCATCAACAACCTGAGTGATATTGACCGATTGTTGCAGAGTGGCGGCATCAACGAGAAGGTACAGGAAGCCATGAAGGCGGTGCGCGGCTATAAATACCACGACCTGACTAATCCGAAAATGGCCTTCGACCTGCGCTACAAGCGGGAAGGAAACTCGATTCAGACCAACTTTATTAGCCCTGGGCTGGCTATGAATCCGTTCATCAGTTTTCAACCATCGATTGGTGTTGGGTTGATTAGTAATCAATGGGTCCCCTCGTTGAATCTGGATTTAGGATACGTGCCAACCCGCCTGCACAACGTTGCGTACACGGTCGGATATAACACCAACTTCTTTTTCGCTCCACAAACTACCGACGGCCCGTTCCGAATCCAGCGTAACGATTTCCTTAGTGTTGGGATTGGCTTTTTCCAACCCGGCAAAGATGGCAGAATGGCCAATTTCAACCGGCAGATAGCCTCGTTTAATGTGGGCTTTTTGGTCAAACGTCAGGGCGAATATTTTAACAAAAACACCATTAAACTGAGCGGCACTATTTACCAAAAAGGCTTCATCAAAATACAGCCGGAACTGTATATGAACGGCTTTTTCAAGCAAGTGTATCCGGGGGTCAGGATTGGGTTTGGGTTGTGATTGTTCACATCCCGCCCCCTTCTTCATCTGCCTGCCGGTCGGCACGGATTTCGGGCAGGGTGTCGGGGTCAATGAGGCCGAGGGAGGCTGCATGTTCGGCTGCCGAAACGGTGTCGGGAACGAGGAGCATCGGCACCTGGAAGGCTTCGGTAGTTCGGATCAACTCGCGCACCGCTTCGTCGCGACGATCCTGCATCGTTACGTCGCGGATGTAGATGGCCCGGATACGACCGGGGTTGTCGCGCACCACCTGACTGTAGATTTCGGGGTCTTGCTGCCCGCTGTCACCGATCAGCACAAAGGGCAGTTGAGGGTTCACGGCCATCACCTTCTGAATCATAGACAGTTTGTGTTCGTGGTGCGAACTGGCCCCTACCTGATTGGCACTCAGGCCCAGATCGCGAAGCAGAATTGGCCCTTTCGGAATACCCTGAATGCGGAAAAAGTCAATCAGCAGATCATACAAATTCCACGGGCTGCTCGACACGTAATAAATCGGGTTGAACAAGGTGGTAACGGAACCACTTTGCAGGGCGCGGTAAAAAGCGGCTACCCCCCCAAATGGCAGACGGGTGTAAGCGTTTCCGAGAAATGTGAGCCGGGCCATTTGCAAAATACTGGTGGCCCCCGTCACCAAAACGGTATCGTCGATATCCGAAATAATCCCAAACTGACTGAATGAGGGCGAAATCATCAGGTGGCCATGTTTCTCGACCTGTTGTCCGTTGGGTTGCGTAACACCGTCCAGATAGTAACTCACCGGGAACCAGGCTCGGCCGGGCAAGAGGGTGTCTGGCGGATTTATCATTACCTCAAAATAGCCCTCCTCATCGGTCACCGTAGTGTGGCTCTGCCCGAAAGCCTCCACCCGAACGGTAACGCCCGGCACCTCATCGCTCTCAAACCGTTGGTAAGTCGCCACTAGGTTTTCCCAAAAACGGCTGTTATCCGAGCCGGTGGGTAGGTCATTCTGGCGTAACACGCGGCCACTAATGGTCACGACCAGCTCAGAGCCGTAGCCCCGATAGTAGATAATCTGGTAGGGTTTGTCGCGGTCTAAACGGTCGAACAGGCGGCTTTTAAGTTTGTCGAAGGCGGCTTCGGCACCGAGGGCCGAGTTGATAAGGGAGTCTTTCCAGGTCATTGAATACAATGTGCATAGTGCTTTGGGTCAATAACCCGATTGGCGCAGAATAGTTAGTAGTGCTTGTGGACGAGGTTAGTGGCATCAGCAGGAAATTCATCCCTAAAAGCAGGCATTTCGTCGGATTTAGCGTAGCAGAGTAAGGCCAATACCGTATTTTTAGGCTATAAACTTAGCTAAATAACACCATTGCCATGTTTCATTCTACTGTCGGCCTCGTTCACCTTCTGTCTGCGCTCTTGGCTATGGTAGCCGGGGCCATCGTTTTACTCAACACCAAAGGCGGTCTGCTCCACCAGCGAGTGGGCTACGTTTATGTGGCATTGATGGTTGTGCTAAACGTCACCGCGTTCATGATTTATCACCTGTTTGGCAAGTTCGGGCCGTTTCATGTGCTGGCCCTTGTGAGCATGGGTTCCATTGTCGGCGGCATGGTTCCAGTACTGTTGCGGCAACGAATCGGCGGCTGGATTTACTGGCATTATTACTTCATGAACTGGTCGGTGGTAGGGTTATATGCCGCTTTCTGGGCCGAAACCTTCACCCGTACGTTACCCATGAAACAGTTTTGGCCAGTTGTGATGATTGCAACGGGAATAACAGCGGCCATTGGCTCCTTTCTGATTCGCCGGCATTCAGCGCGGTTGCTGCCGGAAAAGAGCCAGACAACGCGGAAACAGGCAGCATAAGTAACCCACTTACGGGGTTGGCCTTTAGGTAATTATACGCCTTTCTGCCATGAACTCGCCGTTTGCCATTTTCCCGAATCGCCATGCGTTCCTGATTGGCGCACAGGCCTATACCGACGCGGGTATCCGGCCCCTGAAAACCCCCACGAACGATATTCGCCTAATGGCCGATGCCTTTGCGGCTTACGGCTACCAAACCCACCTCTGCCCCGACCCGGGCCGAGCTACATTTGTCCAGTTTCTGAACGGAATCCGCTCGCTCAATGCTGATGGCGAAGCGCAGATTGTGCTGTATTATGCCGGGCATGGGGTGGCCATTACGCAGCAACAAACCGACGGCCCACCTGCCTATGGCGGCTACTTGTTGCCCGTGGATGCCCAACGCACGAACCTCCCCGAAACGGCCATTTCGATGGAGTGGCTGGCCGGGCAAATTGGCGAACTGAACGGAAAACAGGTGCTGCTGATTCTGGATTGTTGCTATGCCGGGGCTGTGCGACAGGCGGTTTCGGGCTTTCGGGGGGGGATTGAAACGGAGTTGGAGGACATTTCACAGGACGACTTTGGGCATTATACCCGCTACCGGGCTAACCAGATCCTGACTTCGTCGGCACATAATCAACAGGCTTTAGATCAGTATATTAACTCCGAAAACGGCGCGATCATAACCGTAGAAAACACCCCCGGCGATTCGGCAAACCCCATCGCATCACCTGCTGAAGCCTCGCCGTTTGCCACGCTGTTGGCACGCGCTCTTGCCAACCGCGATGCCGACACCAACCGCGATGGCGTGGTGACGGTGAACGAGTTGCAACTCTATATTCAGCAGCGGCTCGAAGCAGCAGCCTCGGCCCAGGATCACGAACAAACGGCCTGCCTGTTCTCGTTTTCGAGCCACGAAGGAGGGCAGTTTATGTTCCTCGAACCTACATTCAACCCAACCAATCTGACGAAGCGGGAGCGCGTGAATCCCTACAAAGGATTAGCAGCCTACCAACCCGAAGACAGCCCGTTTTTCTACGGGCGCGATGCCGCGATCAAAGAGCTGAACCGGCTGCTTGGCGCATCGAATTTTGTGGTAGTCGTGGGCGCGTCGGGTACGGGAAAATCGTCGTTGGTGAAGGCCGGTATTTTGGGGCCGGCCAACAGGGCGGGCATCACTCACGCCACTATCCGACCCGGCAAAATGCCCCAGGTTGAGTTGGAACGCATCCGACAAAACCCGCCCCAACTGCTCCTGATTGACCAGATGGAGGAGTTGGTTACGCAGTCGGGCGACCGTTCCGATGAGGTACTGGTGCAATTTTTTGCCGCCCTTTTTGACTTTCAGAAAAGCGAGGCAGGCCGACAAACAAAGGTGGTGGCTACCATGCGGATCGAGTTTGTAGAGCAGATTAACAAACAGGATCGATTCTGGAAAACGCAGCCTGACGGGACGCAGCAACAGTATATTATTCCGGTGTTCGACGTGGATGCGTTGCAGGAGATCATTATCCGGCCCGCGCTGCAAACGGGGATGTTTTATTACCCCGAAAAAGAAACCGTGGCCCGGATTATCGAAGATTTTCGGCACTATCCGAACGCCCTGCCGCTGCTGTCGCTGGCCCTGAACGAACTTTATGAATCGGCCAAAGACCGTCCCGAACGCACGATTTATGAACGCGACTATCCCGGTATCGGGCAAATTCTGGAGCGCAAAGAACAGAGTATAATTACCCCTTTTGCATCGGAGATGGACTTTTTTCGGGATTTACTGCTTCGGTTTGTGGCCTTTCAGGGGGGCGAGTTTGTGCGTCGGCGGGTCGATAATCCCGAACTGGATTTCGGCCCCGAGAAGCAACTCCTCTGCACCCAAATTCTGACCGCGCTCACCGACAACCGCCTGCTCACCGGGCGCGATGCCGAAGCGGGCGACGGCTACCACGAACTGACGCACGAAGCCCTGATTGGCTCGTGGCGCACCTACCGGCAATGGATTCAGCAAACTGGCCCGGCCCAACTGATGCAGCGCGAAGAGCTGGCCGAAGCCGCCAGTCGCTATGTGGAATTGGGGCGGAGTCGCGATACTGTCTGGGGCAGCGTTCCATTGAAAAACCTGATTCGGCTGGGCAGGCCGGTCAATGCCAAAATCTCGTGGCTCTGGAGTTTTAGCCCGTTCGCGTCGCAGTTTGGGCATTTGAGTTGGTTGTCGGTGCCGGAGCGGGCGTTTCTGAAACGCAGTGTTGGGGTGCAGCGGGTCAACAAACTGGCACTGGCTGGCTTGGGAATGCTGATTTTCATGGCCATCGGGGTTGCCTTGTTTTTGCAGAGTCAGGAATCGTATATCCGGCTGTTGAGCAGTGGCCGATTAGCGGAGTCGCAAAACGCGTATAAAACGGCCCAAAAGGACTATTTAACCGCTGATACACTTATCAGGAGTGATTTATTTCTGATAGCAGGTCGCCGGTTTTTACCGGGCAACCCTGATTTGTTGCTGACTTTTGCTGATTCAGCGGCACAGCGTGACACGGTTTACAACCGATTAATGGGGCAACTGGCGCAGGCCGATTCGCTGAAAAACAAAACGGTACTTCTGTTGGCCGGGCGCAACGATCCTGCCAACCAGGGCATGGGCGTGGCGAAAGCGTGCCGGGCCTACGGGCAGTTTATCCAAACCGACGCGCTCTACCGGGCATTAGAAAGTGATCTTGGAAAACCTCAAACCAAACAGTTGCTGGATGCGGGTACCCTGGGGCGGCTCGGCAATCAGGCGCGGTCGGGTTATGATATTACTACCGTGATGCGCGAAAATCTGTTGGCTTCCTGCCGCGAGGTCCAGGAAAGTTACCAGCTAAATGGTCAGGCCGAATTATCAGCTCAATACGGGCGGTATGGCACGGCTTTAGAAAACTATGAGCGAACACTGGCGAGTAAAAGAGAAGCGATTGTGGCAGCTCGACGGGCCTATTAAAAGGTGTTTGCTCAAGCAATGGCTGAAAATCAAACACTTTTGGCCGAAAATCAAACGTGGAATCAAGATAAATCGCGGAGGTTTGTCTTACCCAAATTGGATGTTTACCCCGTTCGACAACCCTTCCTCCATCATGAAAAAGCCGTTTTTTACATTACTTATCCTCAGTAGTTGCATCGGGTTGTTGAGTAGCTGCAACCGCCTGTTTGAGGTGGAGCCAAGAGGGATTTATTCGCCGATTGAGTTAGGGGCAATAAAGGTAAGCTACACCCTTGACCCCTATAAGTATCTGAATGTTTATGGGGATACGATCAGGGAGTCGATCAAAAACAGCACATTACGGTTTTCTGTCAACGATACAACCCTGAAATACGGGGCAGTGCTTTTCTATGACAGCCTGAGTGCGTATCGTCTGGTAAAAAACGGTGTTCTGACGGGTGTACCCGAATTTTACTCGGCCGAACGAATAAGCAGCCGTACTGAAAAGACCGTTAAAGTTCGAATTGACCCGATCAAAGGGCAGTTTCAATACATTGTTCCTGTAGGATACAGCAAGGACAGCACCCGGATTTATGCGGCTCAGGGGTTTGTGCAAACAAAAATCAGCCCCTGGACGCGGCTGAAGGACTTAGACTTTTACTCCACACGGCAATACCGGATCAAACTCTTTCAGGGGAATGGCAGGTTAGCCTATCTGAAATACGATCAGCAACAAATGGACGGCTATGAGCTGGACCCGGTTTCTTCACGATGGGCTGGCAAATTCAGCTTTCCGGTTAATGTTTGCAAAAGCGGGTGTTCGGGCTACAGCTATTCAGGCTCCACCAATTCGTTTAATATCCTCATTGACGTTGAAACGGTTTTTTACGGTAATAGTCAATACCGAATCATCGCAAAGGGCCTTTCACTGGGGGATCTCTATCGGTACCGGATACACGAACTCCTGTTAAATCAGCAATTCAATTACCTCAGCCAGTCCGTACTGGATTATAGCTCCAAAGAGATTCGGTTTTATGCCTCAGATTTTCAGAAAGATACGCTCCGCCTGCTTTATAATAGACCGGACTACACCACTCGTCCACAATTTCCCCCTATCGACTTCACGATTCTTTCCGGCTTCTATAAATCGACAACGGGCAGTTTGAACCGCTGGCCCATTACGGAATCGTTGGTTGATGCTACCATTTCGCTGTTTATTGGTCAGAAACTCGTTATTAATTCGGGGGCTTCACAAAGCAAATTCACCGTTTTTGACCTCAGTAAAGGGCAATTCAGAAACGTGGGGACGGCAAACTTTACGGGTGTCTGGACGCCTGCTTCTTCCCGCCTTATCGCCATAGCCGACGGCAATCAGGCCTACCTGCTCAATAGCAACCTGAATCTTTACCGGGTCACGGTCAAACCGGACAACACACCGGTTTTTGAGAACTTCTATGCCAACTGGTTCCCCGGCAACTCAGCCAACGCCATTTCGCAGGGTGTGTTGTATCAAGGCAAACTCTTATTTCTGGTCAACGATTACCAGCTTTGGGAGTTCGACCCCAGCCAACTCACCATCGACTTCAACCGCCCCGGTGCCGTTGCCATTGTCTCCCTCTGACCGCCATGAAACGCTACGTCCTCCATACACTGCTGCTGTCGGGCCTACTCCTGCTGCTGATACTGGCCCACACCAGCGCGCTGGCGCAGAAAAAGCCCCGGCAACCCTACGCCACCAACATCCGCATCAGCGTCGATACGGTCAGCAAGCGGGTGCGCTTCACCTATGACCTGCCCCGGTTATTCGCGCCCGACGACTCACTCTACATTCAACTCAAATCGGTGCGCGACCGAACGCAAACCATCACGCCCATTTCCGTGTCGGGCAACATCGGCACTAACCTCGCACCGGGCACCGGCCGAGTAATCGAGTGGGACCCACTGGCCGATGGCAAGATGATCGACGAAGACGTAACGGTAGCGTTTTACGTGCTGACCTCAGCCATCGACTCCACCCGGCGGGGCTTCCTGTCGCTCACCAAAAGGCAGGTCATCAACCTCGGTCGGTGGGGTGTTAGCGCGGGACTGTTGGGCGTAACTATCGCCAAAGGCATCCAGCTCAACAACGCCATCGGGACGTATAACAACGCTGAGGCACCTATCAACGTGTTCGAAAAGGCTCAGTCCGATCAGCGACAGACCGAACTCATTGAGCAACGGCGGCAACTCACGCCCTGGGTAACGGCCTCGGCAGTGAGCCTGCTGGCTAACGTCGTGTACTCGCTGGTGCGGAAAAAGCCGGCTCGCTCGCGCTTGCAGCGGTTGTCGTGGCAAGGAAGTGGCACATCCATGAGTGTGGCCTATATTTTTTAATCCATTGATTATGAAATGTCTATTTACACTCTGGTGCTGCCTGATGCCAACCCTGGTGCTGGCACAGGCCAGCCGGTTGGGGGCCGACACGACGCTGCGAATGAACACGAAACAGTTGTTTCCGAAACCACCCGTGCTGTACTGGTCGGGCAACTTCCGGGGGGACGATACGCTGGCTAAAACCCAGCAGTTTCAACTGGGCGTTTGCATCAGCAACCTGCTGGGGGGCGATTCGCTGCGGGTGCGGATCAATGGCCGGGTGGTTGAGCGAGTTCGGTGGACTGCTTCTGCTGCTGCCAAACCGTCCGAACAGCCCCGACGTTCGGGGGGGCTGCGTATGGTAGCCGAAGAAAATCCCTGCGGCACGAATGGTTTCTATCCGGTGAACATCCAGTTACAGGAAGGATCGAATCAGATTCAGGTAGAGGCAGACAATGCCACCGGAAAGGCCTCAAAATCATTAAATGTCAAATTTTTCAGGCCGGAAAAGCGGCTGGCTTTGGTGATCGGTAACGAGAAGTACGACGGAAAGTATGCCCTGAAAAACCCACTAAACGATGCCAGGGATGTGAGAGACAAACTCAGGACTATGAACTTCGACGTGATGCCCATACCCAACGACGGCAACCTGACCCGTGAGCAGATGCTGCTGGAGATTTATAAGTTTGCGGGACTGCTCAGTAATTCCAATACGTATAAAGCAGGGCTGTTTTACTACGCCGGACACGGCGTGCAGCTCGACGGCGAAAACTATCTGGTGCCGATTGATGCCGTTGGTCCGGCCGCAGCACTGACCGATTCGAGCCTGCACAATGATCCGTATGCTCTGAAAAGCTGGCTGAAAATTCGATCCATTCGCGTACAGGAAATCTTCGACTTGATAAACAACACCCCGGTTGCTGCCAAAATCTTCGTCCTCGATGCCTGCCAGAACAATCCGTTTACCACTACGGGTGTGCCTAACTCGGGCATTGGCACCGGGCTGGCCAAAGTGGAGATGCCCTCCGGTTCGATGGTATGCTTTGCAACAGCCGCCGGTGCGAAAGCCGACGATGGTATGGGCAATAACGGCACCTACACCAAATACCTGCTGAAAAACATGCAAAAACCCAATCAGCGGCTGCTTCAGGTGATCGAAGATACCGAACTGGATGTCCAGCGCGAAGGAAAACAGCGGCCCTATCATCATGCCCCGTCCGGGATTGATTTTTATTTTTTGCGCGACAAAAACTTCCAAACCCCATGACAACATACTTATACCGACTTAGTCTGTTCCTGTTCCTGATTGGGTCGTTGGTTGCACACGGGCAACCGCCTAAAAATTACAAAGGCGGGCTGAAACAACCGACAGTGCGAGCCATGCCCGGCAAAAAGCAGGCCGTATCCGATGAAGAAATGGCACAGCTACCGGCCTCGGCCTCACTCGAAAGATATTGCCCGGCGGTGGGTAACGAGGACGGCAACAACACGTCGGTGGCGTTTGCAACGGCCTATTACCTGCGTACCATTCTCGAAAACAAGACGCTGAACGTAACGCAGCCCGAAGCCGTTAATGCCAATCGGTTTTCACCCCTGTATCTGTATCAACTCGCCAAGCCACTGGGTGCCACCGGCTGCGAGGAGCCAATCGAACTCGAAAAGGCTCTGTCGAAACTACAGAGCGACGGTGTGCCACTCCTGAAAACGCTGAGTAAACTACCCTGCGACAGCCCTCCACCCCCAGCGGTTAACGACGAAGCGGCCCGCTACCGGGTGGGCAGCTACAAGTCATTGTACGACATAGGCGACTCGCGGTTGAATCGGCAGTGGCTGCTCAAAAAAGCATTAGCTGGTGGCTCGCCCGTAGTGATTGATTTTCGCGTAACGGCCTCTTTTCTTGTGACCAAAGGAATTTGGGAAAAAGGCACCAACGAGACCCCGGAAACCATCGAACGCTGGACAGCCCTCTGCGTCATTGGCTACGACAATACCGTAACCGGCGGGGCGTTTCAGGTGGTCAATAGCTGGGGAACTGCCTGGGGCAAAGCGGGCAAATGCTGGATTCGCTACGATGACCTGGCGGATTTTTCGGAGAATGCCTACGTCGTCACGCCCTTCTCGGCACAGAGCAGGCAGGCGTTGCTGCTGGGGAAGGTTGACCTCTATCAATCGACAGGAGGATTATCGGTGCCGCTGATACGTAGTGGCGGAAGCCTGCGTACCTACCAGCCCGCCGGAGCCTATCCCGCCAACAAGACCGTCCGGCTGGCGGTTAGCAGCAGCCGACCCATGCACGTCTATATCATGCAACTCGGCAACGGCATGGCTACCCAATACGTACCAGCCGATGGCGATCCAGTACCCACGGCCGGGCCTGATTCATTGTTTATCTTTCCCCGCATCAACAAGCCACCCATGGGCCTCCCCGACGCGCTCGGTCAGGATTATCTGCTGGTGCTATACAGCCTGCACCCTATTGCCAACGTAGCGGCTATCGTACAGCAGTTAGGGAAACCGGATACACCCATACCGGGCATCTCCATACCGGGAGCATCCGTTGAACAGATCGTTGCCACGGCCCTCGGTAATCAGTTGAACAAAACCGCTACGTACGCACCCGATGCCATGTCGTTCAGCTTGAACACGACCAACCCCACCGGCATTATTCCGCTGCTGATTCGACTGTAACTTTCCTCTGTTATGACGCTAACCTGTCTCCTGACCGCACTTACTGCACTACTCACCCTAACCCAGCTAAACGCTCAGTCGGTGCCACACTCGGAGTCGGCAAGGTACTGGGCGGGGCGGGGCAGGCAGTTGGTGGCGGGGGGAGAATACGCAAAAGCTTATTCGGCTTTTCAACTGGCGCGGAGCCTCGGCCAACCGGACATGGTTCGGCAAATGGAAGATGCCCGTCGGCGCAACATCAACCAGATTCTGCTGCAAAGCCTGCTGGCCGAAGCCCAAAATCTGGCCAGCAATGACCAGGTGCAGTCGCTGCGGCTACTCGAACACGCTCGACGGCAGTTTCCCGACAGCAGCCGCATTCTGCAACAGGTAGGCGACTTGGTCAACCAGCCCAATCTCTGGCTGTACAGCCTGAAATCGGCCCAACTCTGGCCCTCTCCCGGGCTGCGCTACGTAGTGGCTGCGGGTAGTCCGGCCCGGCTCTATGCCTGCCGGGGCGACAGCCTAATCAGCCTGTTCAACTTTTCGGCTCCGATTGAAGATGTGTTCTTTGCGCCTGACGACCGCTATGTGCTGGTGGCTACGAAGACCGGCACAATCCTACTCGACTGTCAGCGGCAATCTGCACGGGTGCTGAACCGGCAACAGCAGATTCTGGAATACGCTAAGTTCTCGCCCGATGGCCGCTACGTACTGGCTTCGTTCTGGAACGATCAGACCACCCGGCTTTATCAGATTCTGGATGGCCAACTACGGCGAACCAACATCGTAGCTAACCGCTATAAATCGGCGTTTTCACCCGATGGCAGGTACGTCTGCACGGTCAGCAACGACAGGGGTTTGGCGACGAAGCAGCTTTATCGACTTACCGCCGATGGTCCCGTTCGGGCCTACAGCCTGCCTGCCGATGAGTCGGCAAGGTCGTTTGCCTTCTCAGCTGATGGGCGTTGGCTACTGCTGAGAGGAGAGGCTGAAAACAGTATAGTGCTGACCCGGCTCAGTCCGGACACCGTGCAGACGCAGGTATTCCGCGACTGCTACACGGATCGGCTGTCTGAAGTGGTTTCGGCCGATGGCCGCTGGCTGTTGCTGAGTTTCAGCGGTGCCAATCGGGATAGCCTTTGGGCGGTAGACAACGGCACGCTGACGCTACGGCATGTGTTTCTACAGCCCGAAAACAGACGGGTAATGAGCCGTTTTTCACCCAATGGAAGTTGTCTGCTGCGGAGTTCGGCCAGCAGTCGTTCCGAAGCGCAGTGCTGGAGCCTGAGCAACCAAACGCCTACGCTGCTGCACCAGTTTACTGAGAAGAGCGAGTTGTGGTTCGACCTGTTCTCAGCCGATGGGCAGTATCTGCTGGCGCGACATGACAAAACGGATAGCCTGTGGCGGTGCAGCGACACTGCTTTAGAACCCGTACATGGTTTTCAACGACCTCTTCGCCTAACCAATACCGAACTACCCAACACATCGATCCGCTCGTATTACTCACCCGACGGTGGGTTACTGCTAACGTATCATGCCGGTGCCGTACCCGACAGCCTGTGGCAGATTGGCCCCGATAAACTAACCCCGCTCTACGGCTTTCGGGAGCGATTGTCCGCGAGTGTGACGCGGTTCTCTGCCGACGGCCAATGGGTGCTGGGTGGGGAGGATGGCGCATCCGAAAAAACGCTCTACAGCACCGCCCTGTTGTGGCCATTCCACGAACCCCGGTTACAGGCTCCGCTGGCCGAGGCCCGCTTTTCGGAAGAGGGACAGTACCTCCTCGGACGTAGCCGTACACAGGCCAGTAATACGCAACTCCGACGTAGTATGGCATCGAATTCGGCCACGGTGCTGTACGGGAGCCGGGCGGGGCGGTTTAGGCTGTTGCAAAAACTCCCGCTACCCTTTGTCATCAGCGAATGCCGGTTTCTGAACCACGACCGGTATCTGCTGACATACCATGAGTCGGCAGCCGCCGAGGGTGCAAACCGCTATGCCAGCAACATTTGGCCTCTTACTGACGATGGGCTGGTTAAGCCCTACCTGTTTCGGGGGCCATATGTGCAGGCAACCAATTCACTGGGTGGAGCCAGGCGCACTATGTCCGTGCAGCGTCGGCTGATAGTCGCTCCCGATGGGCAGCATCTGTTTATGCAGTCCGTGAAGAGTAATTCTGCCGATAGCCTGTGGCAACTGACTAACGAATGGGAACGGGTGCGTGCTTTCGACCGAACGCTTACCACAATGGAACGATACGAAATAGACGGCATCACAACCCTGTACGAAAAACCCTCGGCGGGTTTTGTAGGTCAGTATCTCTGGCAAACGCGGGCCTCAGACAGCACCGCAGTCATTCAACCGCTACGTCTGGCCGAACGCACTGCGTACCCGCTGCCGGTGGGCGTTGGACAGATAATGGGTTTTTCGCCCCAAACGGGTCACGGCGTGTTTACGCTGAAACGTGATCCCAGCATTCCGATTTTGCATTACCTTCGCCAGGGTAAGTGGCAAGCGATACGTAATTTACCGGAGCGAACCTATGCCAGACTGAACGAGAACTGGCCCGAACAACCTCCGACTAACCTGATCAGCCCGGACGGGCGGCTGCTGTTCACGAAAGACCCGGACCACCTGTGGATTTACCGCCTGAACGGACCAAGTGTCAGCCTGTTGCATAGTCAGGGCGGTGTGGCCCGCTGGTTTGCGTTTGTGCCTGCCACATCGGGCGGGGGGCAAACAGGCGGGGTTTTGTACAGCACGTTGGGGACGCTGACCGAAACGTTTTATCTGCACCTACGGGCCGGTGGTTGCCGGATCAGCCGGGTTGGCGAGGGAACGCTGTATCAGCCGCCTACCGTCCGAAACGGGCTGCTCTACGTAGCGCGTCAGCTCACCGACGCACGGGTTGCTATCGACGTGCTGGAACCGGCGACGGGCACCCGACTGGCGCAGACTGTAGTGCGGCAGTTGCTCACCCTGACCGTTCGGCCCGACGGTACGGTGTGGGCCGTTTCGCGGTCGGGTTTTCACGTACTGCGTGTACCTACCGAGCGGTTGGCCTGGCTTCGGCGGGCTAACGTAGCGGGGCTGTCGCCCGCGTTGCAGAAGAAGTATGTGTTTAATTGAAGAGAAAACGCCATGACAAAACGTCTCCTGCTTCTACTTCTGTTCTCCTTCACCCAACTTCTGCCGGGCCTTGCCCAGCCGCGCCCGACCGAGCGCGAAAGCGCGGGCTACTGGGCAACCAAAGGGCAGAGCCTGATGCAAGCAGGGCACTATGCCGAGGCTTATTCGGCTTTCCAGTTAGCCAAAAGTTTGGGGGCCGAGGGCATGACTGCCCAGATGGAGCTGGCTAAAAAACGCAACCTCAACAGCATTCAATTGCGCGCCCTCATCAGCGAAGCTCACCTTCTGGCCACCACCGACCCCACCCAAAGTCTGCGCCTGCTTGAATACGCCCGGCAGCAGTTTCCCGACAGTGCGGTTCTGCTCAAGGTTATTGGCGAAGTGGCCAACCTGCCCGATAACTGGTATTACACCCTCCGTGCCGACAGCATCCGGGCTTCGCCAAAGTTCACTTACCTGCTGGCCGACACCGACAAAACCCGGCTCTACCTCTGCCGGGGCGACTCGCTGACCCTCATCCATACGTTTGCTGAGAAGCCCGGTATGCGGGTGTTTTCGCCCAACGACGACTACCTCTTTGTGACAACGGGCAACGGCAAAAAAGGAGCGTTGTATGCCTTAAAAGGGCCAAAACTGACCCTACACCGCTCGGTTAATGACCCTGTGTTGACGGCTACGTTCTCGCCGAATCGCAACCCGGCCTATGGTTCGTGGCTGCTGACTGTAGGGGCTGATAAAACCCGGCTAATTGATCTCTCGCCAGCTCAGACAACGTTTGTTTTCTTGCCCATAACAAATGCCGATGGGCGAAGGTGGCCGAATAGCGGCTATTTCTCGCCCGGTGGCCGTTATTTCACCACACGCGATGGGGTCTGGCAACTCACTCAACAGAACATGACGTGGGTTAGTAGGCCAGGCAATGATGGCTGGACCGACTACATGACTTACACCAGCGCGCGGTTTTCGGACGATGACCGCCATGTACTTTTTATGAAAAATGCCAGTGGTACATCCACCTTTTTCAGATTTACGTTTTTGGGATACACGTTTTCAGAACGGGGTGATTCCCTGCACTACACGGGTGAGCGGAAGATTGGCCGCCCGACCGGACGCGCTCCCTGGCGGCCCTTCTCGTTCGATAGTAAATACCTGTCAATCAGCGATTCGCTGTATTTTTTCGAGCAGAGAGCCTGGAAGTTTCTACGCCCGGTTCGTGATTCCAACGATATTGTATTTCAGCCCACAAACCCGAATCAACGCTCCCTGTCCCGTTTCTCGCCCGACAGTACCTACCTGTTGCTCGAAGCAGTTGGTTCTCATGAGAGTCAGTTGATTGAGCTATGGCGGTTGGCCGGGTCAGAACGCCACTTTGTGCAGAAGTTTGACTCTGAATCGGAATTGATTAATTATGTTTTTTCGGCGGACGGGAAATTCTTGCTGGCCCGGAACGCAGACACCGACAAACTGTGGCGTATGGACAAAGACCAGGTTTCGTTGGTACACACGTTTGTGAAGTCGTCGCGCCCGCCTACTGCCTTGGATCGGGACGACTACCCCCGCTCATCGGCCTATTTTTCGCCCAAAAACAAGTATCTGATTACCTACAGTGCGAACGCAACGGATGCCGATAGCCTGTGGGAGATTAAACGCAAGGGCGAGACCAATGGACTTGTGCCGGTGCGGGCTTTCAAAACCCGGCTGAACCCGGCCCAAACGCAGTTCTCACCCGACGAAAAATGGCTGTTGACCGAGGGAAGCGGCCCTCAGCCCGCCCAACTCTGGAACCTGACCGAACAGCAGGTTGCACTCCGGCAGGATTTAGAATCGGGCATGGAACAAGCCCTGTTTTCGCCCAAAGGAAACTACCTGCTCACCTACAATCGAGGGGGGCAGTATATCTGGAACGTGACGAACCGGGCGTTGGTACGGATAAATGGTTTCGAGGGGTTTAATCCCACCAGCAGAACAGTGAACGGGTGGCGTTTCTCGCCCGACGAACGGCACCTGGCCCACGCCATAGATGGTTATCGCCACGGGTCGGCGGGGTCGTCGTGGGTCTATCGCCTGCGCCCCACCGGGCTTGAAACCATCCGGGGAGAAGATGGTACCCGGGCGTTCCTATACATGGCATTGCCCGGCAACGCACCCCCTGTTCTCGACACCTACCAAACGGGTAAATTCTCGCCCGATGGATTGCAATGGCTACAGAGTCAGGTTACGACTGATTTTACCAATCCGGTGAACCAGATTCCACAACCCGACACGCTCTGGAACCTAACCGCCAACGGCCTTACTTTTGCGCTGCGCGTAGATAAGTTCGTTGATAATTATAACGTAAAGGAAGAACGCAAGGCAGGTGTAGAAACGACACATAGCGAACCAGCCACCCTTTTTTCGCCCGATAGCCGCTTGTTGATGACCACCGAAAATGGCAGAATCCGGTTTTACGGGCGCAAGCCCGGCACCACAATCGGGCC
This sequence comes from Cytophagales bacterium, assembly GCA_031411995.1. Classification (GTDB taxonomy): domain Bacteria; phylum Bacteroidota; class Bacteroidia; order Cytophagales; family Spirosomataceae; genus Rudanella. Next base: position 181,701 of record JANOCD010000052.1, on the reverse strand, counting down.
AATGCCGGGGCCATCGGTGGGGGGGCGGCCCTTGTGGGGCTGGCCACTTTATGTGTCGGCTAAGGCCGATTACTGGTTCATTAAACCACTTAAGTTCTACGGTGGGGAGCCACCGAGAGACGATCGGGACGACTACCGCCCCCTCTACGGAAATGGGGTATCTAGTACGCCCGACACGGCCCAAATCTGGCGACGAAGCGGCACCGACTGGAAACTAATCGCCAAATTCTCACAATTTTATGAAGGGATGAACCAGTTTTGGCACAACACCCGGCAGCAAAGCTGGTTTTCGCCCATGGGTAATTACCTGTTAATGCCCACCACCAAACCCGCGCTGACCACCCTGTTTTCGCTCACCGGCGATCAGGTACGGCCCGTTTTTCAACTAAACAAAAGAGTAATGTCGGCGGCATTGGTTAGCCCGAATCCGGCCAATGGTGCCGAGGTGGGAATGCTTTATACGGACACGGAACAGAAAACGTATCTGCTCCGCATGGGGTCGAATGGCACACGTACCACCTCACTTGGTTTCGGAACGCTTCATCATCCGCCCAAATCGTTGGAGCAAGTGGCGTATTGGGTACGCAAAATTGACGATAGCCAGCAAACGGTGGAATTGCTGGACGTTGATTCGGGGCAAACGTTGGTGCGGGTGCCGTTTGGAGCTATTTTGGATTTTACAGTACGCCCCGATGGCAACGTGTGGGTGGTTTCGTCGGTGGGGGCGCGGCTCATTCGGTCACCGGGCGAGGTGTTAAACTGGTTGAAAATAGCCCCGGTTGCCCCCTTGAGCGCGGAGTTGAAAGGGGTGTTTGTGTTTTTGTAGGTTGACTTTTCCCCTCATAATCACTACGTTTGACCAACTCCTTACCTCTATGAAACCAAACCTTTACGCACTGATTGTTGGTATTGGTGCCTATGAACAAGTGCGTCCGTTGCGCGGGCCGGTGGTCGATGCCCAGGCCATGAGCCGCTACCTCCAGAAACAGGTTGACTTTGTCCCTAACATTCGTTTGTTAACCGATCAACAAGCTACCAAAACTGCCCTGATCGACGGCTTCCAGACTCATTTGGCGCAGGCTGGCCCAAACGACACCGTCCTGTTTTATTTCGCCGGACACGGGGCGCAGGAAATCGCTGACACCGATTTGTGGATCACCGAGACCGATGGCAAACTCGAATGCCTTGTTTGTTACGATGGAGATGCCCCGCAGGTTCACGATTTTTTGCTGGCCGATAAAGAATTGCGTTACTTGATTGGACAACTCGGTTCAACCGGAGCGCATATCGTCTCGATTTTCGATTGCTGTCATTCGGGCGACAATACCCGCGCTTTCGATTTGCTGGCGGCTGCGCTTGATGGGCAGGATGTGCGTGACCGGCGCATCCCCGACCCTGCCCCCCGACGACCTTATGAGAGCTTTCTCTTTCATAAAATTCTACCCGCTGATCAACTAAAAGCGCAGGGCGTGGCGGTTGCCATACCAGAAACGTTACACGTTCAGATGGCGGCTTGCGAGTCGGACGAGAGCGCGGTGGAAGCGAACGCCGAGGGGATTTTTACCAAAAACTTGTTAGCTGTTCTCGAAGCCGCCCACGGACAGATTACCTACAGCGACCTGCACAGCCGCGTTCGGCAGTATATGCGGTTTGGGTATGAGCAACGTCCACGGGTTTATGTGCCGGAAACAACGGAGGGGGGCGAGGCCAAAAAAGAACTGATGAACCGGGGCTTTCTGAACCAACCCATAGACCCGGATACGCTGTCGGCTTCGGCAACGTATAATCAAAAGATGGGCTGGTTAGTAGACGTGGGAGCCATTCACGGGCTGGCGGCTGGAAAAACGTCGGCCATTCAGTTGCACGACCCGGTCAATGGAACCATTTTTACGGCTGACTTTGAGCGCGTTGGCCCCGATTATGCCGTGCTGAAACTGACTGATGAGGTGGCCCAAACAATGGATAAAGCCGCCGTTTACCGGGCCACCATTGCGGGCTTGCTCACGCAACCCATTCGGTTGCATTTTACCAATCATGGCGGCCCCAACAACGACCTGCCCGACCTGCTGAAGCCATCGGGCAACCCCGCCCAACCCGCCCTCACCGACGGCTTGGTGATCCCCGAAGACAATGAATCCCGCGCCGACTACACCCTCAACGTCCGAAACGGCTTGTACTATTTAACGAAACCAGCAAACCCATATCGTCCCCTCATTCGCCCGGCCCTCGCCGACGAACCCAAGGTCTTTACCTGGCTCACCAACGACCTCCGGCACGTGGCGAAGTGGGAATATTTGAAGAACCTCCGCAACCCCGAAGTCGTTGATCCGGTGCTGACCGTTGAACTGATGCCCGCCGGAGCCGCAACGGTGAAACTGACCGAAGCGCATTCGCCCGCTGTTCCGATTACGTACACCAACAACAACGGCAAATGGAGCACCACGCTGACTCTCCGGCTCACCAACCCGACTGAGCAGCCGGTCTATTGCACGGCCCTGTATCTGTCGCGGGATTTCCAGGCTTTTACAGGTTTTCTGCCCACCAACTGCCGGATTGAACCGGGGCAAACGGTCACGCTCGGCTTGGCCGACAAAAAGGCTCCCACGGGTCGCCGGACTGCGTTTACGATGAAGCTGGAGGACGTAATCCGGGAATACAACTGGCCGGAAGCAACCGAATATTTCAAAATGTTGGTGACGACTGACCCGCTTTCGGAGAAGACGCTGGCGTTTCTGAGTTTAGACGCGCTGCCTTCGCCCCCCGTTTTGGCCGACCGTCTGAAACCCACCGACACGCGGGGCAGCATCGACACCGAACTCGATGAAGCCGAACCCCTGCCCGAGTGGAGTACGCAAACGATCACGTTGCAATTCATTAACCCTCAATATAATACCGTTCATAAAGAGGAGTTGAAACAAATGTTGACCCCGCCCAGCGATGATGATATGCTGGCCGAGTTCGCGCTGGGTTTATATTACGAAACCGACAACTCAACCCTGCAACCAACGCTCAAACTCCGCGACGAGATTCGGGTGATTTTGCCCGACGAAGGGCAGCGCGGTCTCTGGACCGACCTGACGTTGGCGGTGGCAAACTCGGTAGCCAAACGGGTGCAGAACCGCCAATACCGCCAAAATCTGGTTCGCTACCCCGACCGAATCCGCATTGTGGCTGAGGGCGATTCGTGGTTTCAGTACCCGTTTATGCTCCGCGACATTATTGATTATTTGTCGGGCGTGTATTCCGTTTTCAGCGTGGCCGCAGCCGGGGCAACGTTGGAAGATTATCTGAAAAACAGCGAGTTTCTGGAAACCATTGCGCAGGTGAAACCCCAGTTTTTTCTCCTCAGCGGGGGTGGCAACGATCTCCTTGGCGAAGCCTTTGCCACCCTCATTCGCGATGCACCCGATGGCAGCAAAACCGGCCCCGACCGCTACCTGACCGATGCCTTTCAGACCACATTAACGGCCGTTCTGGATCGGTATAAGCGCATTTTGCGATTGGTGCATCTGGGTTATCCTGAAGTGCGGGTGCTGGTGCATGGCTACGACTACGTGATTCCGTCGGGGGCTGAAAAACTGCCCGGCTCGTCAAGCTGGATGGGCGAAGTGCTGAACAAACGGGGCATCACCGCCACCACCGAACGCGAGGGTATCAGCCGCCACATCATCGACGGGTTCAACGAGCAACTCCGCACCGTGGCCGCCCAATATCCCAACGTGACCTACCTCGACCTGCGGGGAACCGTCCGGCGCACCGATCGCTTGGCCGACTACTGGTACGACGAAATCCACCCCAACGACAAGGGCTTTTTGAGCCTTTCGTCGAAGTTTGTGGCGGAGATAAACAAAAAATAGAACCCCACCCTGCTGGGGTAAAACCACAGCAACCATGACTACACCCCGCTGGACCGACGAATTTCTCTGGAGCAAACGCCTGATGGGCGACCCCATTGCCGACGAAGTCATTACGACCCTGCTGGCCGAAAACCAGAAGGGCGAAATCGACCAGATTTTCCAGATGCTGGTGCAGAACCGGCAGTTTCCGAACCCGGCTTTCGATGCGCTGCCCGTAAAGGTGCGCGACATTGTGGAGGGGTATTTTGTCCATACCCGAAAGCTCCCCGCCTACGCCGAACCCTTCAAGTTGATGGTAGCTTCGGACGTGTTCCGACAGCACGGCCCAAAAATCCTAATGATTCTGCTGTGCAAGTCGTTGCCCTTGTGCTACACCTGCTGGCGCGGGGCCAAAGTGTTGTACCAAACCGGGCGGTTGCGCGTTCATGGCCAGTCACTGTCGGCGTTCAGCCGCCGACTGATGGAAACGGCGCAGTTTGTGGTGGATATGCTCACCAAAGACAATTTTGAGCAGGACGGAACCGCGATTGTGGCCACCCAAAAAGTGCGGCTCATGCACGCCACCATCCGGCATTTTGCCCAACAGCGCAACTGGGACAAAGACACCTATGGAATCCCCATCAACCAGCAGGATCTGGTAGGAACACTGCTCTCTTTCGGGGTGGTTATCATTGACGGGCTTGAACAACTCGGCATCACGCTCACACCCGAAGAACGCGAAGCCTATCTGCACCTCTGGCGCGTGGTAGGAGCCATGATGGGTATTGACAATGACCTCCTGATCGAAGACGAAACCGAGTGCCGCGACTTGATGAACGCGATTCTGGCCCAACAGTCCGGCCCGTCGGTGGAGGGAACGGAGTTGACCAATGCCTGCACGGCACTAATGCACGACCGCCTGATTGTGGGGCCGTTACAACGATTGTCGCCCTATTTTGTGCGGTTTTTCGTGGGCGATCACTACGCCGATATGCTCAAGGTGCCTGCCTTCGATGCGGGCGATTCGTTTGTGATGGAGGCCGTGCAGTGGTTCGATAAGGGCGTTCGGAGTTTGGACAACAGCAACCTGATTGTGGCCGCAATGGGTCGGGCATTCAGCCACAGCATGATTAGTCGGATTCTCCAGTTCACCAACGCGGCCAAAAGCGAACAGTTTTACCTGCCCTCGGCCCTCACCGACGAATGGGAAGAACTGACCCCCGATTTTAGGATTCCGCCCCTGGAAAAGATCGACGATGTGATTTTTTATTTGGACAAACTGGCCAGGCATTTCAAGGCCCAAAATAATCCAATGGGCTTGTTCACGGCGGTTTATCGGGTGGTAACGCAGCGCGTGGCCGACGGTATCAACCAAGGACTGTTTCAAAACCCGGTTGATATGGAACGACTCGACGTGGGCTTTGGTAATCGCTATTTCGAGGCTTTAAACCGTTATTTCGATGGCGAGAAAGCCTCCGGCCCCTGGCAGGTTTCGTTTGATGCTTCCGGGCCGCGTTCGGTTGGTGTGGTTACAAATCAGCACGTGTTTTCGGCGGCCAACGCCCACATCACCTTCGATTTGCCGATTGTGCTGGCGGAGGTGTTCAAAGACCAAAAATTGGAGAGTATCACCAGCGATTTTGACCTGATGAACAAGCTGTTCGATGATATGTACGACCAGATGAACGACAACGTCGGGCGCATCTATCGACCGTTCGGACGGGTTCTGCACCTGATCGAAGATCGGTTTAAAGCCCTGGAACGCAGCATGATGAAGAAAAACCGCGACTATGCCTGGCAAGTGAGCACCGAACTTCACCAAACCACCGACGAAGCCACGCGCCAGCAAATCATCGCCCGCATCGAAGCGCATTCGGCGGGTTTAGGCCTGCAAGTGGTTCGTCCACCTTTGCTGGTTCGGTGGCTGATTAAACCGATAGCTAACAACGAATTTGGCACACCGGCCCAAAAAATTGACGTAATGTTACGAACGGCTTTGCTGCCGGGAATCAAGTAATTCAACCGATTCTTAACGCTACTTTTTTCGGAGCGTCATGGCATACTGACCATTCACCAGCAACGTCAGGCGGTCTTTGCCAATGCGGAAGAGCGACGATTGTCGGAGCGCGTCGAGCAAATCAGTCTCAAACGTACCAATGCTGGCTTTGCGGGTCGTTGTTTTGGGGTCAATGTTCAGGTGGTCGCCATCGGCGTGAACATCGCCTTTGATTTTATTCCAGCCGGTTGAACCCGTTAACCTGTTATTGGCCAGATCAATGTCGATAAACGGCAGTGCTTTGTCAGGGAACTGATCGGGACGAAGGCGTTGTCCCTGAAACGATTCCAGCGACCACTCGCCATTCAGTCGTTCGCTGCCCCGGATAAAGGCTCCACAACCCACATATCGTTTGCCGTTGGCATCAATCCGAACCGTGTAGGCATAGTCGCGGTTGGTCAGCGGATCGCGACAGGCAACGGGCTCAATGCTCACTTTCAGCCGGTTAACATTGGCAACATTGCTCCGACTGGCACCGCTCCGCCGACTTGTTGAGGCATAAACGGGAGTAGAGCGAGCGTCGAGCAACACACCCAACCCTTTGCCGGTGGGTTGCGGTTTAGGCATTGGCAACAGCAACTCAAGACCATCGGGTGTTCGGAAAAGCAGTTGTTTGGAGAAATCAACGTCTAACCGCCAATTGGTCGGGCCGCGATCGGTCAGGCCGTCGCTCCGGCGCACCGGCTCGGTCGTGGTGGCTACCGGACTGGTGCCGACGGCCACAAAATCAACCCCCTGTCGGCGTTTATCGGCCCAGTCGGAGGTTTCGGTGAGTTTACTTTTGGCAGGCTTTTTAGTGGAAAACAAGCCAACCCCGGCTGGGTGGCAACTGCTCATAAAAAATAGGGTACTGAAAAAAAATCCCGTTGAGGTCAGAAACAACGGTAAGCGGTTAATTCGTTGAGCCATACGGACGAACGTTGATCGTTGATTGAAAAACAACGTCTCAAACCGTAGAATAGTATTCCGATAGGCCATTGACCATTTGGAAAGGATAAAAAGGGGTCATTTTGGGTGGTGCCTTTTTCTGATCTAACTTAGCGGTGTCTGAATTGTACCTACGATTTTTGGACAGGATTACAACCAACGATGAAAATACACGAAACACTCTTGCTCGCTGGTGCTGCCGGTGCATTAATTATCTGGATTCTGGAATACCAGCGCACCTCATTTCTGGACAGCTATGTTTATCTGATGCTTTGTCTGGGGTTGTTGTTCACCTTCCAGTATGTTCGGAATAAACGGCTTCAACGCGAAAAAGTCATTTCGCCCACCATTAAACAAATGGCCGCAGATCAGAAGAAGAAAAAAAATAGACGTTAGACATTGGATGCAGGAAACTGGACTATTATTCAAATCCAGTGTCCAATAGTCAGCGTCTAATAGCCAGTATCCTACACTATGCTCCTACTCCTCGGTGCTTTTCTTGCCCTCATTTTGGCCGGCTTTTTCTCGGCGGTCGAAACGGCCTATTTGTCAGTGAACCGGGTTTATTTTGAACTACACAGCAAACAGGGACCCGTTGGCGAAAAATTGGTGTCGCAATTTCTGAAAAAACCCATTTTGTTCGTCGGCACCACGCTGGTGGGTAACACACTTTTCCTGGTTTTGTATGCGGTGTTGGGGGTTACGGGCCTTCATCCCCTGTTGATGGACCTTTTGCCCGATAATTACGATAGTCCGTTTGTGGTGATCGCCCTCGAAACGCTGATCCTGACGGTGGTGTTCATGCCCGTGGCCGACTACCTGCCCAAAAGCCTCGCCCTCATCCATCCCGATGCCTTTTTGGAGTTGTTAGCCGTGCCCTTATGGATTATCTATCAGGCAATTGCCCCCCTCGTGCGGGTGCTGGTGGGCACTGCCCGACTTTTCAATAAGTATATTTTACGCCAGAAACATGACGAAATCCGGCCCGTTTTTGGCCTCACCGATCTGAATCACTACCTGCAACAGGCCAACCAAACAAAGGCCGAAACGGAGGACGAAGTCGATGTGGACACCCGTATTTTCAATAATGCCATCGAGTTTCGGGAGGTGCGCGTGCGCGACTGCCTGATTCCGCGCCGGGAGGTAACCGCTGTTGAAGTAGACGACAGTGTAGACGATCTGCGCCGGGCTTTTCAGGATAGCGGCCATTCCAAAATCCTGGTATACCGCGAGAGCATCGACGATATTATTGGCTATTGCCATGCCCTTGCCCTGTTTGAAAAACCCCAGACCATCGAGAGCATTCTGACCCCCATCGTCACGGTGCCCGAAACCATGCCTGCTCAGGATCTGCTGCTCCGGTTCACGAGCGAGCACAAAAGCCTGGCTTTGGTTGTCGATGAGTTTGGTGGCACGGCGGGCATTATCAGTGTGGAAGACATTGTGGAGCAGATTTTCGGAGAAATCCAGGACGAGTTCGATACCAACGAAGACTGGACCGAACGCCAAATCGACGACAATACCTACCGGCTCAGTGCCCGACATGAGATTGCCTACCTGAACGAAAAATTTGGTTGGAACATCCCGGAAGGCGATCAACCGTCGGCCCGCTACGACACCCTCGGTGGCCTGATTCTGGCTCTCAACGAAGACCTCCCCAGCGTGGGTGAACGCATCGAAATGGCTCCCTTCACGTTCATTGTCGAATCGATGGATGGCACCCGGATTGATACGGTGAAAGTGGTGAGGAGTGATGAACGATAGATACCGTTCGCGTCAGCCCGTTCATCACTCATCGTTCATCACTCATCGTTCATCACTCATCGTTCATCACTTATCACTGACTGAATCATCGCCACATACCCCTGAATGCCTTCTTCCACTTCGTGGAGGTACACAAACTCGTTGGCCGTGTGGGAACGGCCTGAATGCCCCGGCCCACACTTAAGGGACGGGCAATCTAACAACGCCTGATCCGAAGTGGTGGGTGATCCGTAGGTGGTGCGGCCCAGTGCGATTCCGGCCTGCACAATTGGATGGTCGATGGGAATGCTCGACGGTTTCAGCCGGATAGACCGGGGTTTAACCTCCGAACTGATGTTGTCCTTCACCGTCTCAATGAGTTCTTCGAGAGTGTATTGCTCGGTTGCCCGAATGTCGGCGGTGAAGGTGCAAGTGTCCGGCACCACGTTATGCTGCGTCCCGGCATTGATAATTGTAACCGACATTTTGATTGGCCCCAGCGTGGGCGACACCTTCGGAAACTGGTAGGTGGTGAGCCAGTTAATGTCCTGAATCGCTTTGTAAATGGCATTTTCGCCTTCGTCGCGGGCGGCATGACCCGACCGCCCGTGGGCCACACAGTCGATCACAAGCAAGCCCTTTTCGGCCACGGCCAACTGCATGTCGGTGGGTTCGCCCACAATGGCAAAGCTGATGGGCGGCAAGTCGTCTACAATCAGTTCCAGCCCGTCCCGACCCGAAATTTCTTCTTCGGCGGTGGCCGCCATCACGATGTTATAGCGCAGATCGGTTCGGTCATAGAACCAGCAAAACGTGGCCAGCAATGAAACAAGGCACCCGCCGGCATCGTTCGACCCCAGTCCAAACAGCTTACCGTCCTCAACCAGCGGAGTAAACGGGTCGAGTGTCCACGATGGGTTGGGCTTCACCGTGTCGTGGTGCGAATTGAGCAACATCGTCGGTTTGGCCGGATCGAAGTGCTGATTAATTGCCCAGATATTATTTTTTTTTCGTTGAAACGGAATGCCCTGATCAGTCAGGAATTGCTCGATCAGCAGGGCTGTTTTGTCTTCTTCCCGGCTATATGAAGGGGTGGCAATTAACTGTTTAAGCAGCGAAATAGCTGCTTTGGTCAGTACGGTTTGTCGGGAAGTTGTTTGGGTAGGCATAGAAAGCAGCGGATAGTACGGTCGGCCAAAGATACGTCAGGCTTCGTGGAAGCGCACGCCACGTTCCCGCAAAAACCGCTTGATCACGTCCACATGAACGCACATGCCCACGTTCAGGAAGGGGTAATTCGAGACCTTTGTTTTGCGATTATTGACCAGAACTTCCATATCCTGAATATCGAATCCGAGGTGCAGATGCCGCGTGGCCGACTGCATTCCATAGATCAGTCCGCGTGTGTCGAAGAGGGGGCCACCACTTTGGCCGCGCAATCCGGGCGTACTCATTTCAACACCCGAAATAGTGCCATCGGGGTCGGCAATCAGGCGCGTCACAATACCGTCGATGGGGAAACGGGCCGAACTCAGGCGGCCCGTTTCGGTCCACTCAATGTCGTCGGTTTGAGGATTATAGCGAAAATTGGTAAACTCAGGGAACGGATACCCCAATCGGCATAAATTCCGGCCCGGTTTGATGAAGCTGCTGTCGCGGGCGAAAACGGCATGGGCCGGATAGAACTTTCGGGTGTAATTTTTGAAGCGCAGCAGAGCCAAATCGTAGGTTGGATGCATGTCGATATTGATTTCGGAAAACTGATCGAAACAGTTATGGAACGAGTTCTTAATCCGAATCATGCTCTCGGCCCGGAGGTTGTATTTTTCTTCTAGCTGCCGAACCTGATTCGGGCCATTATTATCCCGCGCCAGCGACCCCTTTGCCGACTGAAACTGCCGGTAATTCTGGTAGATGGCATCAGCATTTACAATTAGTTCAGCTACGTGTTTGCAGGTAATAGCGCAGCCTTCATCATTCACAAAAAACAAGGTAGCACTGCCGGGAACAACCTCGCCGTGGCCATATAGCCGGACAATGGAGTGCATGGGGCGGGTAAAGGTATCAATGCGCTCAATAGCGTCGACAAACATGGTGATTGATTAAAAAAGTAAGGAGCAAAAATAGGTAAAAAATAAGGTAGCAATGTGCAGTTGCTTGGCTGCTATCACGGTGAGCAGTTATTTCCAATGGCCAGACCATGTTCATTGACCTCTGAATAGATGAGTAGTATTATTGAGTATATTTAAAATATTATACTGTGAAATATTGAGTATATAGAATAATATTCTGTAAATATCAGAAAAACCAGCTATTGATATTGTCTTCTCGAATACTACCTTTGAATCAGTTTTACTTGTCCAACTTAAAAATGAATACTTATGCGTAAATTTTTACTGACGCAGTTATTACTGTGTTTACTATCCATTCCGTTGTTGGCCCAGGACCGGCTTATCAGCGGGAAGGTCACTTCATCGGACGACAACACCCCACTGCCGGGTGTGAGCATCGTAATTAAAGGTACCAATCAGGGTACTACCACGGATTCGGAGGGGATCTACAAACTCAATGTTCCCAATGGCAAAGAGTTGCAGGTTAGTTTCATCGGTTTTGCCACCCAGAGCATCAAGGTTGACAATCAATCAACGATCAACGTTTCGCTGAAAGCGGATGCCTCAAACCTTCAGGAGATTGTGGTAACGGCCCAGGGAATTCGGAAAAGCCAGCGGGAGATCGGTTACGCCATCTCAAAGGTAGAAACCGAGGATGTGACGGTTGGCCGCTCACCCCAGTTGGCGCAGGCCCTGTCGGGCAAAGTGACGGGTTTGGCGGTGTATAACGTGAACAACAGCGTTGATCCGGCGGTGAAAATCGTTCTTCGGGGCTATCGCTCGCTAACGGGTAACAACGAAGCTCTTGTTGTGTTAGACGGTATGCAGACCACGTCCACGATTCTGGCGACCATCAACCCGAATGACATCGAAAGTGTGTCGATTCTGAAAGGTGGTCAGGCGGCAACCCTGTACGGGTCGGCGGGCATCAACGGGGCCATCCTGATTACAACCAAGCGCGGATCGAAAGGCAAAGTGAAAGTAGCGTACTCGAACAGTACAAACTTTGAGGAGATCAGCTTCCTGCCCAAGTTTCAGGATCAGTTTGGTTCTGGTTCACACTATTATCAGTCACTTGGTACGGCAGGTTACAGCAGTGACCCACTAGTTCGGATGAAAGCGAACTGGAGAGCATACGAAAACCAGCAGTTTGGCGACCGCTTTGATGGTTCAACCCGGATTCAGGGTCGTACTGCCGAAGATGGCAGCCAGTTGCTTATTCCGTATGCAGCCATTAAGAATGGTCGGAAGAAGGCATTTGACACGGGCGTGTCGATGAACAATCAGGCCAGTATCCAGGGTGGCGACGAAACCAGCTCGTTCTACCTATCGCTGGAAAATCAGAAGATTGCCGGTATCGTGCCGCACGACAAGAGCGAGCGGACGGGTGCCCGTTTGTCGGCCACTAAAGCATATGGCAAACTGACAACCAGCTTTAATGTGGCCTATACGCAGGCTGCCTACGACCGGACTTCGTCTGATTTTTACAATGACGTAATAAACCAGCCCGCCAACCTGCCTTTGGGTGACCTGCGCGACTGGCAAACCAACCCGTTGGCCAATCCAAACGGGTTCTACAATGATTATTACAACAACCCATATTTCAACGCCGATAACAACCGGAACAAGTATAAAGATGCGAACCTGAACGGAAACCTGAACGCGAATTTTCAGGCTACCCCGTGGTTGAAGTTTACGGAGCGGTTGGGTGTGATGAATAACTCCCGGACAGGTAAGAATACGGTGGGTAAGTTTCAGTATTCTGACTGGGCCAAAACCAAGTCGTTCATTCCGCCACCATTCTTTTTTGACGGCGACGGTACGGGCATCTACCGGGCTATTTCGGATGTGTTGGGATCAGTACGGGATTATTCAAGCACAGAAAACGTAGTTAACAACGAGTTTTTGGCTACGTTGACCAAAGATTTAGGCCCAACCAAAAACACGCTGATTTTGGGTAACAGCATTTACCAGCGCACAACGAAAAGTCTTGCTGTTCAGTCAAATTCCATTGTTGTACCCGATGTGTATAACGTGGACAACCGGCAGGGCGAGCTAACGGGTGGTGAGCGTAACACGCAGGAGCGTCGGGTTGGGTATTATGCAGATTTGACCTCAAACTACAAAAACTGGCTGATTGTGAACGGTACGTTCCGCTTCGATCAGACCTCGCGTTTCTATAAGCCAACGCGCCCATCGAACGCCTGGTCTTATCCGTACTACGGGGCTGCTCTCTCCTTTATCGCAACGGATGCGTTCCCGGCCATCAAAAGTTCATTCCTGAACTACGCCAAAATTCGGGTGAACGCCAACAAAAACGCCAACGATAACATTCCGCTCTACGGTCTGGATCTGGTCTATAGCAATGGTTCAGGCTTCCCTTACGGTAATACGGTTGGTCTGACAGTGGGTAACACCCTGCCCGATGCCAACCTGAAACCCGAAATTGTGTATTCGACTGAGATTGGTGGCGAATTTCAATTGCTGAACAACCGCATCAACCTCGATGTATCGGCCTATAGTCAACGGTCCGAAGGCCAGGTAATTACGGTTCGGGTTCCCAACACGACGGGCTTCAGCAACCTGCTCATCAACGTAGGCGAAACCAAAAACTGGGGCTACGAGGCCGAACTGAAATACCTCATTCTGCGGGGAGGTAAGTTCACCTGGGATGCAGCCCTGCGGTATTCGTACAACGACAACAAAGTAAACGACCTGTATCCGGGCATCAATGAATTCCAGTATGGCGGCTATTCATACGCCAACACGAACGTAATCAAAGGCGAGCGGTTCCCAATCCTGAAAACGGATGGTTACCAGTACGCCCCCGACGGTTCAGGTCAGGTGCTGGTGAATGCTACAACGGGTTATCCCCTTCGTCAGGCAACGCTGACATCACGGGGTGGTACACTGCCGCGCCACATTGCGGGTTTAGGGTCTAAAATGGAGTACGGTAACTTCGGCTTCACGTTTAACTTCGAGTATCGGGGTGGCAACGTGATGTACAGCGATTTGGGCCGTCAGATGACCTTTACCGGCTCCGGTGCGTGGACCGAAAATCGTCTGCCGCACATCTTCCCGAACTCGGCCCTTCTGGGTAGCGATGGAAAAACCGTAACGACGAACACAACCGTGAAGACGGCAGAGGCTGAATATGCCTTGTGGGTGGACAGCTACCGGGTTATTTCGGAGAACTTTGTGAACCCGGCCTGGTTCATCAAACTCCGCGACATCAACCTGTCGTATCGTGTACCCCAATCGGTGATCAGCAAAACCAAGATTTTCTCAGCCGCCAGCATTGCGATCTACGGACGGAACATGTTGACGATTGTGGACAAGAAAAACTTCTACACTGACCCTGAATTTAGCTATCAGGGCAATCCGGGAGCGGGTGATATCAATACGCCAACCACAAACTCGGCGATTGGTATTGGTATCAACAGCACGACCCAAACGCCACCCGTACGGCAGTATGGGGTGAACATCAACCTCTCCTTCTAATCATCAGTTATTCTGACCGACATGAAACTAAAAGTCGCTTTACTACTTTCTGCTCTGACGCTGGCCAGTAGTGCCTGCAAAGAAGATTTTTTCGACATAAACACTAACCCGAATACGCTGCCTACGGCTACGCCAAGCTTCGTGTTCACCAATGCGCTGAATACCACAACGTTGAACGTTATCAATACCAACGAATTGGGGTCATATTGGTCAGGGCAGTGGACACAGTCGAACGGGTATATTATCAGTACGACGCAGTTTGGCTACAACTTCACCAATGGTGATTTTAACTATTGGGATGGCCTGTACGACAACTTGAACGATTATCAGTTTGTGATCGACAACGCCGATGCCAACAACCAGAAATTCCTGAAAGGGCCGGCAAAAGTGATGAAAGCCCTGATTTTCCAGCAATTGGTGGACATGTATGGCAATCTTCCGTATAGTGATGCCTTGAAAGGTGCTTCTACACTGGCTCCAAAATTTGATGACCAGAAAGCCGTGTATGAATCCCTCATTACGCTGCTGGACGAAGCGGTTAACGACATCAAAGCCAATGCGTTTGCTTCAGCTTTCACGGGTTCGGATATCATTTTTAGCGGTAACACTACCAAGTGGGCGCAGTTTGCCAATTCGGTGAAAATGCGAATTCTGATGCGTCAGGCGCGTGTCGCCGGTCGCGATACCTACATCAAAACGGAGATCAACAGGATTGTAACGGGTGGTGCGGGATTCATTACGGGCGAAGATGTGGCCGTTGGTGGTGCAAGTTTCTACCAGGCAACAGCTGGCAAACTGAACCCAGTTTATGAACGCTGGGGTTATACGGCAACGGGTGCGCGTCAGGCCTTGAACAACTTCCCGCGAATTACCGCTTTCCTGGTGAATGGCCTGAAAGCAGCTGGTGATACGGTTCGGCTTAAGCGCATTGCCTACGCCGTTGGGAATGAAAATGGTGCTGCTCCGGGTGTTAGTACAGCCCGCGAAATTGCAGCCAACTATACGGGAACACCGTTTGGTGCTTCGTCGGGCTACTTGCCCGGTAACACCAGTGCGGTTGGACCAAGCCTGTTGGTACGGGGTCAGTTCAACAAGGCGTTTGTTCTTATGACAGCCGCCGAAGTGCAACTTAACCTGGCCGAAGCCAAGCAACGGTATGCCGACGTAACGCTTCCCAACACGGCTAAAGCGTATTTTGAGGAGGGTATCACGCAGTCGTTCCGCGCTTTAGGGGCACCTGTTGCCAGCGCAGCAGCCCTGAAAACCAGCAAAGTAAATAACTATGACTGGGATGCTTCGACGGATAAACTGGCCGCCATCGCTATTCAGAAATGGCTCGCCTTCGCCAACTACAACGGCTTTGAAGCCTGGGCGGAATACCGCAAAACTGGTTTGCCGGTTATACCACAAAGTGTTCAGGTGACGGATGCAAAACGGCCCGTTCGGTTATATTATCCGAACACGGAGTCTGGCTCGAACGGTGCCAACGTAACCGCTCAAGGTGCTGTTGACGTGTTTGCCACCCGTTTGTTCTGGGATATTGACTAAAAGACGGGTTAAATAATTCAAAAAAGGAGGTCATCGAATTGATGGCCTCCTTTTTTGTTACCCCCCGAATTCATGCAGAGCAGCGTTCCAGTTCCTACACTACAGCCCCAGTTGCAAGCGTCCGTTGGTGCCCACTGAAACTTTGCCCCCGGAGGTGTAGGTAACCCGCCGGGCAGAGACTATTGTGCTGGCTGGCACCGTTACAACGTGCCGTACTTCAACGGAATCGTTGGCCGTTGGCACTCGGTTACACGACCACAGGCTGGGGTCGTTCCAGTTGCCCGCACGGGTACTGAACATGGTGGTGCAGGTCGAGCCGATCTGAACCATGTAATCTTCTCCCTCACCATATTCGTAGTTACCGCAGGGATTGGTGGGGTTGCCCTCAAATTGAACAATCAACCTGATTTTCAGCGATCCTGCTGCTGTGCCGGCCGGAATAGTTATGTTGCCCGAAAACCCGGTAGTGAGGGTGGCGGGAGTCTGAAAAAGTTGCTCCGAGGCTTCATAGGTGTTATTGCGGTTCAAATCGCCCCAAATAGTGATCCCTTCCTCATAAAAAGTACTGAGCAAACGTCCGCCGATTGGCACGGTTTGCCCGGCAACAAGGGTAGGGACGGGACTAATATACTGATTATAAGCCGTCGATGAACAGCCCGTATTCTGACTCATCACGGTGCCATTGATGGTGAAACTATCCAGGCCATCTTCTTCATAGCAACCTCTTGTGAACGTAGGTCGGCAGAAAGTCGCGCCCGATGTGGCCGTAACCACTCCCGACAGTCCGCCTGTGGTGCTATTGGAGGGGCGGATTCGGTATGAATAGGTAGTAAATGAGCCGGTATTCAGGTCGTTAAAGGAGGTATTGTTAGGCCCCAATCCTCCTATTGGCACAAAAAGGCCCGTTGGCGAAGTGGCTCGCTCAACAAAATAGCCCATTTCGTTACTGGCGTTGTCTTGCCAGGTTAGCACAATCCCCCCACTTGGTCCGGGGGTGGCATTCAGATTAGAAACAGCGGCAACCGGCGTAGGGGGGCAGTTAAGAGTGTAGGTTGTCGCATTTTGCCGGACTGCCAAACCACCCTGAACCCGCTCAAATTGCCCGGTGGTGAACAAGGGGTTACAGCCGTCATAATACGACATAATGTTTGCCATTTGGGGAGTGTACTGCTCGCCATTCGGGTCGGTAATGGTGCCGGTATAGACCTCGCAACCATTTACGATAGATGAAGTGGCTCCGTTTCGACCAAATGGATCGGCGGGAGTGTCGCAAATGAAGTCCCCTGCCGACGTGCAATTGGCACCGCTGCCGCGTGTCACGAGTTCGGGAGTATAGCTTGAAGAACTACCCTGAAAGGTGTGATAGAGATTGAAATTGTGACCCAATTCATGATTCAGTACGTAGCTCCCAATATAGTTATCCGACAGTCTGCCGGTTCTGATAAACGAGCGTGTCGATTGAAGTGAATTATTTGGAAAATTGGCAAACCCCAGTACATTACTAGCATCAAATACATTGACCAGATAAACATTCATCGCGTTTGTGGCATCGCGGCTGTCAGCGGATGATTCGTCGTTCCTGGGAAAGGCGGTAAATAAGGCATCGTTGTCGACATAATCGGGCGAGGTGCCGCAGAAATAAAACTGAATCCCCGACCCATTGTCGAAATAAAATTTGTTGGTAAGAGCCAGTACGTTATTCAGGCTGTTGAGGGTCATCCCGCCGGTGCCATTGGATCGGCGGAAAATATGGGGCCGAATGGGAACATAGGTGGTGACTCCTGCTTTATCGGTGCCCGATGCCTGTTTGACGGCCAGTGCCAGTTTTATCTGGGATTCCAACGCCCTTATTTCGGCGGGGGTAGGTTCGGGTGTATTACAAAACAGTGAATCGCGGGGATTACCGGGCTTCTTTTGGGACAGAGCGGGGAGAACTGATGCCAGGTGAAGCAAGGCTGTGAGCAAGCCAATAAAGTATATCCGAGAAAAGTATGACATATACGGCGGTTGTTGAGTGATCGTAAGTATATCAAAACTAACTGACTGCAATTTACATCGGTATGCTACCAGTTTTAACGGAAAAAACAGACGAAAATGGGTTTCATAAGCCATTTTAATCTGTTTTTTCCGTTCATCCCCATTTCAGGCGACTAGTTATTCGGCTTCGCTGGCGATCGGTCTTCCACCCGCTCAGGTTCTGCCCTGCTGGTGGTGTCCGTATATATCCCATCGACACCATTTTGAGGTTCGCGGCATTTCTGAATCAGTAGAGCCAGCACCAAAATCCCAATGGCCACCATTGCCCAGCGCAGCCAGCGCACGTTTTCTTTCTGCCGTTCACCATCGGTACTTTTGGGTATGTTCGGATTCAAGGGTGTTCCGCTAAAATTATCGGCTCCCTGTACCTCGGTTGGCGGTCCGGTTGGCGTTTTAAACTGATCGAATTCCAGTAACTCGCCCACCGACGAAAGCCCCGCAGGCAAGGCTGCCTTAATCAGGTCAGTTTGACCCATCAGTAACGATTTCAGGTTGGTGTCTGTCAAACCCTGTTCCTGGTATTGCCGCCCCAGCAGGCCCATCAGCACAGACCCCACCAAACCCATGACCGACCGGGCCGATGCGGGCTGAATCTCGCTATAGTTGGCAATATGCTCGGTGATGCGGTCGGAGTTGGCCCCCAGAATGGTGCCGACAAATTCGCGGCCGGTTTCCACTGCTTTCTGGGTTTCTTCGCGGGTATCGGTTACCTGAGCCGCTTCGATTGGGGTGGTTTCTTTGCTAAAGTGGCCCGATTTAAGAACGGTAATAATCGTATCGGCACCACCGTTTTGGACTCGGTTGGTCAGTCCACCCAACAGAGTAGGCAAGGCAGCCTCAACCGCTTTATAAATGCTGGCCGGGGTTTCGTCTAATTGCCGGGCAAGCTGATCGATGACCGACGACGAGAATTGGTCGCTGAGATAAGACAGGATATTAAGTGCCATAAAACCTACCGATTATGTAGTGATTTTATGACCCTTAACTGACCCTTTCGGGCTAATGTTCGGGAAACAGAGGGAGCGGGTTTTTAAAGTTCCATGGCCTTTGGCCGTTTCTATGGTTTCATGGCCTTTGACCGTTTCTGTGTTTCAACCAGATCTGGGCATTGAAACACAGAAACCATAGAAACGCCAACGGCATAGAAACGGCGGAGCTATGAAACTATTTTCTTCGTCCGCTGCCGCAGCACGGCCTCAATTTCGGATTCGTCGCGGAAGGCTCCGTTAACGTTCACAACATGGCTGGCCAGCACATCATAACGTTTACGCATGAGGTTTAAGAACACGCCCATAAAATCCAACTGATCGAAGACAATAGACTGATTTTTAGCGTATTTGTCTATTGTTTTCTGAAAAAAAGCCGGGTGTTCGGTCCAGTGCATGGCCGGGCGGTCGTGGTGGCTAATGTGGTAGCCATCGTTGAAACACTTGTGATTATAGTTAACGTTGATGCAGGTAATGCTGTTTTTGTAGGGGTTCAATGGCTCTTTTGCACAGATAAACGCATGTTGCGTCCAGTTGCCGATCATGGTAATAAGCCGGAAAATCAAAAATGGCAGCACAAAAACAACCAGTGTAGCCGGGAAACTGACAAACGATAAACCGATGCACAGGGCATAAAAACTGAGTTCACCCAAAATTGCCCGGTAGGCCAGCTTCAGGCGATTTTTCCGGCGCAGATACCCAACCAGTTCAATTACGCCGAATACCATAAACAACCCATAATACGTCAGGAAACTGCGCAGACTGTCGCGCTGATAGGGCATAGTGGTACTTTCGTCGGGGGCCACATTGTTTTCGGGGTGATGCATCCCAATGTGGTGGCTGAAGTAGGTTTCGGGAGTTTGGCCAAAAAATGGGGCAATCACCCAGGTCCAGTAGTAATAAGCGTTTTTGTATTCCGGTTTAAACAGCGGGCGGTGACTGGTGCAATGGAGCATGAGGCCAAATGGCCCTTTGAACACAATATTATTCAGGTACAGATACACCACCGCCATAATGCCCCAAACCCAGCCCGTCACAAACGGCATGTAGAGCAGCACCGCCAGCGGAATAATGGTCAGGGTAATGCGAATAGCCAGGTTCATAAAAACCAGATCGCGCTCGTCTTTCAACAAATGCAACATGAATTGATCAAAACGGGAATAGGTGGGTTGAATAAACCCAGGGTCACTGATGGGGCCGAGTGTACGCATGAAAGGCAGGATGAAGAGAAACTTTCTATAGAATAAACGGCAATGAGAATAATCCCATTGCCGTTTATCAAAGATATAGTTTTTTGATCGACTATCATCTATTTATTTACACATCGCCAACACGCCTTTGTGGTTCTTAATATAGGCATCGTCGCCAGCTTCCTGCGCTAGTTTCAGGCCCGCTTCAGCATCGGCTTTGGCCGTTTTACAGTCGCCTTGTTTAGCGGCAATTTTGCCCCTCAAAAAATAAGTCCAGTATTTTTGGTCGGCGGCAACCACTTTATCGGCCCATTCGCGGGCTTGCTTCAGATCGCGGTTGGTGTCGAAATAATAGTTAGCGGCAGCCGAGAAAACGCCCGGCTTGGCATCGGGTTTGGCCGTTTCAGTCTGAATTTGAGCCATAATAGCCGCATCGGGGTCGGTTTTTATGAGAAACTTCACCTGTGCATTTTCCCAACGTAGGGCCACATCGGTGGCAGTAGGCGTGAAATCGGTGAACTCAATAGTGAAAAACTCCGCAGGCGCAGCTAATTTTTCTGCCTTCACGGTGAAGCGCATAAAGTCTTCGGACTCTTTATACGTAAACGCACCAAACGACTGTGCCGTTTTATTGATAATGATTGTCCACTCGTTTTCGCCCGGAATCGTGAGCAGGGCGTATGCACCCGCAGGCACTGTTTTGCCGCTGATGGTCATATCGGTATCGAGGGTTAGTTTGGTGGCCATGTTGGCACCCGTGCGCCACACTTTGCCGTAGGGAACCTGATCGCCGAACATTTTGCGACCTTTGAGAGCCGGTCGACTGTAGTCAATTGTCACCTTTCCGAGGCCAACGCCTTGCGAAACAGTCGCCATTGGGCTGGCTTGGGGTGTACGAATCTGGGCCTGAACAGATCCGGCAAGGCTGGCAACGAGTGCCAGTGTCCATAGTGATTTTGTCATTGTGAAGGGGTTGAAAATAAGCCGCAAGATAGTTGGTAGTCATTAGATAAGAGCTTAAATCCGCTTTCTCCGGTATGATTCTTTTCGTTCAAACCGGCCTCAACCAAGCTAACCGGACAACGCTCCGCGAGCAAATCGGCGATTCGCGTACCCTCATTTTCAGAAATGAACTATCGTCTACCGAACAGCAGGCCGCTTTCCAACAGGCCAATGTGCTGATGGGAAACCCACCCATTGCCTGGCTCCAAAACGCACCCAACCTCAAATTCTGGCAACTGGATTCCGCCGGATTCAATAACTACAGTGCCCTGAACCTGACCATTCCGGTGGCTAACATGGGCGATTATTTTGCCTGGCCCTGCGCCGAAACCATCGTGGCGGGTATTCTGGCCCTCTATCGTCGGATTGACGAGTTAGCGGTGCTGCAACGCCAGCAAAAATGGGTGGGCGTACCCCTTCGCCACACCATGACCAACCTGCACAACCAACGGGTCGTGATTTTGGGGGCAGGAACCATTGGGCAGGCTGTCCGAAGCATTCTGACAGGTTTTCAGTGCGACATCAAACTTATGGCCCGCTCCAATCCAGATGCGCAAATTCACACCCGAGGAGAACTTTTGGCGGCCTTGCCCACCACCGATCTGCTCATAAACTGCCTGCCCGGCACGGTGGATAATTTTGTTGACGATGAAGTGATTGCAGCCATGAAGTCCGGCAGTGTGTTTGCTAATGTGGGTCGGGGCAACACCGCCGATGAACCTGCCCTGATCGACGCGCTGCAACGCAACCACCTCGGCGGGGCCGTTCTCGACGTAACTGCGGAAGAACCACTGCCCACCGAAAGTCCACTCTGGGCCATGCCCAACGTGATCTTGACCCAACACACCGCTGGCGGCCAACGCACCGAAGACGAAGGCAAAGTGACCCAGTTTGTGCGCAACCTGACCCTCTTTGAACAGGGGAAACCCGTAGAAAATCAAATCGACCTGACACGAGGTTATTAAAACTCAGTATCTTTATCCCATGCACATACTAACTCCCCCCCAATCCTTCGACGCTATCGTAATCGGCTCCGGCGTGAGCGGTGGATGGGCCGCTAAAGAACTCACTGAAAAGGGATTACAGGTTCTCATGCTCGACCGGGGAAAACCCCTTGAACACGTTTCGGGCTACGAAACCGCCATGCGCGACCCATGGCAGATGCCGCACCGGGGCAAGCTCACCACCGAAACCATCAAATCGCATCCGTACCTGAGCCGCGACCAGATTTTTCAGGAAGCTAACGCCCACTATTGGGTTCAGGATACCAACGCACCCTACGCCGAAAAACAACGCTTTGACTGGTTTCGGCCCGACATTGTAGGGGGTAAATCTATTATGTGGGGGCGGCAAACCTACCGCTTGAGCGACCTCGATTTTGAGGCCAACGCCAAAGAAGGCATCGCCGTCGACTGGCCTATTCGGTACGCCGATGTGGCTCCGTGGTATAGCTACGTGGAGAAATTCGTGGGTATTTCGGGCGAGAAGCTGAACCTGCCCCAACTCCCCGATTCGGAGTTTATGCCTCCAATGGACATGAACTGTCTCGAAAAGCACGTAGCCGGGTCCATCAAGTCGCGCTACAAAGGCGACCGTGTGATGACCATCGGGCGGGTGGCCAACCTCACTGCTCCCCAAAAAATTCACAACGATTTGGGTCGGGCGAGTTGCCAGTTTCGGAATCTTTGCAGCCGGGGCTGTCCGTTTGGCGCGTATTTCAGCACGCAGGCCGCCACCCTGCCCGCTGCCATGAAAACGGGCAAACTCAGCGTTCGTCCGCACTCGCTTGTAGCCGAGATCCTCTATGATGAGCAAAAACAAAATGCCAAAGGAGTGCGCGTAATCGACTCGTTGACAGGCGAAAGCATGGAGTACACCGCCAAGATCATTTTCGTGAACGGCTCCACGCTTGGTTCTACGTTTGTGTTGATGAACTCCATCTCGAAACGATTCCCCAACGGTCTGGGTAACGACAGTGGCGTGTTGGGCAAATACCTCATGGACCACCATTTCCGGGTGGGAGCCAACGGTTCCTATGAGGGTTTCGAGGACAGTTACTACTATGGACGACGTGCCAACGGCATTTATATTCCGCGCTACCGCAACATTGGCAACGACAAACGCGACTACCTACGTGGTTTTGGCTATCAGGGCCGGGCTTCACGCGGGCGGGGCGAAGGAAGCGAAGGTTTCGGAGCCGATTTTAAGGAGAAACTGACCCGACCCGGCGAGTGGATCATGGGCTTGGGTGGCTTTGGCGAGTGCCTGCCCTACGAGGATAATCAGGTGACGCTCGACCGCCAAAAAACCGACAAATGGGGTCTTCCGACGATGGTCTTCAACGCGGGGTTCAAAGAAAACGAGGCCAAAATGCAGAAGGATATGATGAACGATGCCGCCGAAATGCTCGAAGCGGCTGGCCTCAAAAACATTAAGCCGTATAACCTGCACAGCGCACCGGGGGCCGCTATTCACGAAATGGGTACCGCCCGCATGGGTCGCGACCCCAAAACGTCGATCCTGAACAAGTGGAATCAGATGCACGCCGTGAAAAACGTGTTCGTCACCGATGGAGCCGCCATGACCTCGACCTCCTGTGTGAACCCCTCGCTCACCTACATGGCCCTCACTGCCCGTGCCGCCGACTTCGCTGTGAAAGAAATGAAAAAGGGGAATATTTAGGGTGAATGCGTAATGCGTAATGGGCTAACGCATCATTACGCATTACGCATTCACCATTTAGTCCGCTTTCACCACTGCGTGGCCACCGAACTCGTTGCGGAGGGCGGCCACCACTTTTCCGGTGAAGGTATCATCCTGCAACGAGCGGTAGCGCATCATCAGCGAGAGGGCAATCACGGGCGTTGGTACGCCGAGGTTCATGGCTGTTTCGAGCGTCCATTTGCCTTCGCCCGATGAGAACATCCGGCCTTTAATACCCTCGAGTTTTGCATCTTTCTTGAAAGCGTTCTCGGTCAGTTCCATCAACCAGCCACGAATCACCGAACCATTATTCCAGTTTTTGGCAACAGCCTCAAAATTAATTGGGAACGGGCCTTTCTCCAACACTTCGAAACCTTCGGCAATGGATTGCATCATGCCATATTCGATGCCATTATGCACCATTTTGGTAAAGTGTCCGCTGCCCGTTGGCCCAACATGAATGTAGCCGTTCTCTACCGAAATCTCTTGAAAAACATCGTCTAATTTAGCGATCACATCAACATCGCCACCCACCATGGTGCAGGCTCCGTTGAGGGCACCGCTGATGCCCCCGCTTGTGCCGCAATCGACATAATGAACGCCTTTGGTTTTGAGCATCTCATACCGCCGAAGCGTATCCTGAAAATGCGAGTTGCCCCCGTCGATCACAATGTCGCCCGACGATAGACCAGCGGCCAGCAGTTGGTCTAACACCTTGTCGATCAGCGGCCCCGCCGGAATCATGAGCCAGATGACGCGAGGATTTGGCAGGGTTTTAAACAACTCTTCGTAGGAGCCAACGCCCCCGGCACCTTCGCCTTTGATGAGGTCAACTAATTCGGGGTTGATGTCGTAACCAACGACTTCGTGTTTGTGACGGAGCAGGTTTACAACAAGATTATAGCCCATTTTACCGAGGCCAACGAATCCGATTTGCATGGTTGGAGTCTATTAGATTTTTGCAAAGTACAGGCATAAAACAGAATTTGTCGCTATTCTTAATGGAACACTTCTGTTTTACGGGCTTCCATTTGCTGAATCGTTTGCGTGAATGACCCCATTCGGCCCTGACCAGTGGTGATTGGGTTGTTGCGGAGGTAGAGTTTTTTGAGGTTGCTCAGATTCAGCAAACCCGGCGATAGTTCCTGTAGGTTGTTATTGTTCAAATCGAGTTCCTCAAGGGTATAAAGCCGGTCGAGCACAGGGGGCGTGGTGCTGAAAAAGTTGTAACCGAGGTCGAGCAGGCGCAGGCTGCGGAACCGCTCGAAGCGGGCGGGCAACGTGCCGATTTCGTTGTGATGCGCATACAAAACCTGTAGCCGCCGAAGCTTTGAGAGCTGTTCCGGCAATTGCTTCAGTTTGTTGTGCGATACAGCCAACTGCTCCAGCCGCCGAAGCCGACTCAGGCGGGCGGGCAATTCGGTTAGGTTGTTGTAGTATAAATCGAGCACTTTCAGCCGCCGAAGTTTTGCCACCGTCAGTGGGCAGGCCGTTAGTTCAGCATTGTAAATATTCAGGTCGGTCAGTCGGCGCAGACCCCGAAAATCAGCCGTTTTCAGGTGATTATTGCCCAGCCACAGGCTTTCGAGTCGACGATTTTGGCGGACGCTCACCGGTAATCGTGTCAGTTGATTTCCCTGAATGTTCAAGGCTTTGAGATGTTTGTTCGGCACAAAAAGTACGCTGTCGTTAGTCAGAGCATTATACAAAAAACTAAGCCTTTCGAGTTTTGGCAAGTCTTTCGTTAGGCGGGCAGGCAACGTTTTGAGGTTATTTTTAGATAAATCGAGTTCGGTCAAATTGGGGAACCGATAGACAATTTCGGGGACTGATTTCAAATCTAATTGATTGAAATACAGAATCTTTACTGTATCGGGGCGGGTTGTTTTCTGAGCCGCTTCGAGGGTGCTGATGGAGCCGGGTTTCGAACGGACTGTTCGCTTTTCGATAAACTTACCGGCATAGATAACCGATGTTCTGAACCGGATGTTGGCCGTAACATTCAGTCGTTTGGTGCGGTAATAATCGGCCAACAGGCTGAACACGGCCTGTTTTGTCGAGTCAGGTGTGACCCCAAACCACTCGACCAGGGCATAAGTAGCCTCACCCGTTGGCTCAAAAAACTCCGTTAGTTGAAAGCCTACTTTGAATCCACTGAGATCATGCTGCTTTTGAAAGGCCTGAAACTGCTTCAGCGACTGAACTGTCAGTGCCTGTCCCTCTTTGGGTTGCTTCGAAAATAGTTGCCTGATTTCGGGGTAAGTTTTATATAACTCACTAACCCTCAACCCATAACGGGTTGTATCCGCAATGTCGATTACCTTGGTCTGGGAAAAGCTATTGGGGCATAACCCGGTGAAAATCAGCAGTAACAATAAGTAAGAGCGCATAATAAAACGGGGTTTATGGGAGAACAACGATAAATATAGTTGATTTGTTTCATCATGATTTGCAAACTATTGGTATGGCTGATTTGCCATTCAGGGCTTAATATTGCAGATAAAGTCAACTTGACAATTTCCGTATGCAATCCCCCGACTCTCTGAATGCTGTGGCCGAGTTCCACCATACGTTTCACGCACCCGTGCTGGATACCCCCCAAATTCCCTCCGAAAGCCGGTGCCAGTTGCGCGTTTCCCTCCTGGCCGAAGAACTGGACGAATTCCGGGAGGCCATTGCCGAGGGCGATCTGGTAGCCGTGGCCGATGCCCTCTGCGACCTGCAATACGTATTGGCGGGGGCGGTACTGGAGTTCGGTTTGGGTAACCAGTTCAAGGCATTATTCGACGAAGTGCAACGTTCCAACATGAGCAAAGCCTGCCTGACTATTCAGGAAGCTGAGGAAACTGTATCTCTCTACCAGGACAAGGGCACACCCTGCCACTATGAAGAGTCGGACGGGCGGTATCTGGTATTCCGCAATGCGGACCGCAAAACCCTCAAAAACATCAACTACTCCCCCGCGAACCTGACCGAAATAATTGCTAATGGCCAGTGATGACCACCACTGACGCGAAGTGAATAATCGCTAACAACACAACAGAAATGACCCTTCTCGACCGCTTCATCCGCTACGTTCAGATTGATACGCAATCGGACCCACAATCGCCCACGAACCCCAGCACCGAAAAGCAAAAAGACTTAAGCCGGGTGCTGCTTGCCGAACTCCACGACATGGGCATCGCCGATGCCGAACTCGACGAATGGGGCTACGTCTATGCCACTATTCCGGCCACGTCGGTCAAACCCGGCATTCCGGTTATCTGCTTCTGTTCGCACGTCGACACATCCCCCGATGTGACGGGGGCCGGCGTGAAGCCCATTATTCACCAAAACTATGATGGCCGCGACCTCATTTTGCCCGACCGCCTGACCGATACCGACAGTTTCCAGGTGATTCGGTTCGCCGACCACCCCGATTTGGCCGGGCAGATCGGCAACGATATCATCACAGCCAGCGGGACCACCCTGTTGGGAGCCGACAACAAAGCAGGTCTAGCCGCCATTATGACGGCGGCCCAATATTTGGTATCCCACCCGGAGATCCCTCATGGCACCATTCGGTTGCTGTTCACGCCCGACGAAGAAGTGGGGCGAGGCACCGAAAAAGTGAATATTCAGAAACTGGGAGCCGATTTCGGATATACTATCGACGGAGAAGCGCGGGGAACACTGGAGGATGAAACCTTCTCGGCAGATGCCGTCCGAATCACGATTCAGGGAGTTAGTACGCACCCCGGTTTTGGGAAAGGGAAGCTGGAAAACGCGCTCAAAATTGCCGCCGACCTGCTGGCTGCTCTCCCCAAAGACACCCTTTCGCCCGAAACAACCGAGGGAAAGGAAGGCTTCATTCACCCCGGTCATCTGAGCGGAAACCAAGACCGGGTCACCCTCGATTTCATTATTCGCGACTTCACCGTGGCGGGTTTGCACGAGAAAGAACAATATCTGCAAACCCTGCTGACCGACGTGCTGAAACACTACCCCAATTCGTCGGGATCACTCACAGTGACGGAGCAATACCGAAATATGAAAGAGGTGCTCAATCATCACCCTGCCGTTGTCGAAAACGCGCTGGAAGCCATTCGCCGGGCGGGCCTCACCCCCGAACGCCGAAGTATTCGGGGTGGCACCGATGGCTCACGCCTGTCGTTTATGGGATTGCCCTGTCCCAATATTTTTGCCGGTGAACATGCGTTTCACTCCCAGCAGGAATGGGTATCGGTGCAGGACATGGAAAAAGCCGCCGAAGTTATTGTGCAAGTGGCGCGTGTTTGGGAGGAACGAACCCCAAACAATCAGTAAAAGCAACTTATCCAAACACCTCCGCAACCTCAACGCTCAAGCCTGTCAACACGCTCGACTCCACTGCGCCTTTTTCCACGGCAAACGAAATTAGGTCATAGCCACTGCCCTGACGGCCATATACTTCGATGCTTTGATTTTTGGTATCGACAATCCAATACTCGTTCACACCCGTGCGTTCGTAGAGTTTGAATTTGGTATTGCGGTCAGATTTGAGCGACGATGGCGATATGATTTCAACAATCAGGTCAGGAACGCCAAAAAAACCGTCATCACGTAGGTTTGGCAGGTTTGCATCCAGCACAACGAACAGATCGGGTTGCACATCCGTGCCTATTTCTGGCACCACACCAAAAGGGGCAATATATACTTTGCCCAGCTTGTTATTTTCTATAAGCGTTTCGAATTGTACCGTCAATTTAATAAGCACTCTCTGATGCTTTGCGGTGGGGTGATTCTTGTCCACTATTCCGCCGTCTATTAATTCAAAAATGTATGCCTTCTCGTCCTCCTCCGAAAACTCCATCGCCTGGAACTCTTCATAGGTTAGTGGCTTCGTGATTGTTTGCATCAGCTTTGTCAGTTAGATCAACCGGAAAGGCAATTTACAAATTCTATTCCACCGTCACCGACTTGGCCAGGTTCCGGGGTTGGTCCACGTTGCAGCCCCGCATCACGGCCACGTCGTAGGACAGCAACTGCAACGGAATCACCGACACCAACGGCATCAGAATTTCGTGAACTTTCGGAATCTCGATCACAAAATCGACCATGCCGGGCAGGTTGGTGTCGCCCTCGGTGACAATGGCAATCACGCGGCCTTTGCGGGCTTTCACTTCCTGAATGTTCGAGACAACCTTTTCGTAGGAGCTGTCTTTGGTAGCAATCACCACCACCGGCATATCTTCGTCGATGAGGGCAATGGGGCCGTGCTTCATCTCGGCGGCTGGATAGCCCTCGGCATGTATATAACTGATTTCCTTTAGCTTAAGCGCACCTTCCAAGGCAACGGGGAAGTTGAGACCCCGGCCCAGATAGATAAAATTACGGGCATAGGTAAAAATCCGGGCAATCTCTTTCACCTTGTCGGCGGCTTGCAACACGCGCTCCACTTTGGCCGGAATGCTTTCGAGTTCGACCAGCAACTGCCGGAACAAGGAGTCTGAAATAGTGCCTCTACGCTGGGCAGCGGCCAGGGCCATAATCGTTAGCACCGTTACCTGCGCCGTGAATGCTTTGGTACTGGCCACGCCAATTTCCGGCCCAGCGTGGGTATATGCCCCTGCATGGGTGGCCCGGGCAATGGACGAACCAACCACATTGCACACGCCAAAAATCGTCGCCCCTTTCGATTTGGCCAGTTCGATAGCGGCCAGCGTATCGGCCGTTTCGCCCGATTGCGAGATGGCAATCACAATGTCGCCCTCCTTAATGATCGGGTTCCGATACCGAAACTCCGAGGCATATTCCACCTCGACCGGAATCCGGGCCAGTTCCTCAAAAATATATTCGGCCACCAAACCCGCGTGCCAGGAGGTGCCGCAGCCAATAATGACAATCCGCTTTGATTTGGCCAGTTTGTCCATATAGTCGCGGAGGCCACCGAGTTGCAGAATCCCCTCGTCAGCGTTCACGCGGCCCCGCATGGAGTCGGCAATGGAGCGGGGTTGCTCAAAAATCTCCTTGAGCATAAAATGGTCGTAGCCGCCCTTTTCAATGGCTTCGAGTTCCATTTCTACCTTCTGCACGTAAGGCGTTTTCTCGGCGTTTTCGAGCGTGACAATCTTCAGTTCACCCTCGCGGACCACGGCAACTTCGTAGTCGTTCAGATAGACAACGTCTTTGGTGTATTCGATAATGGGCGAGGCATCGGAGGCAAAAAAGAACTCGTTCTCCGCTACCCCAATCACCAGCGGACTGCCTTTGCGGGCGGCAATCAGTTGAGTTGGTTCGTCTTTGCTCATCACCACAATGGCATAGGCGCCCACCACTTCCTGCAACGCCAGCCGCACAGCCTCTTCCAACGATACCCCCTCAGAATTTGGCCCGGCATTCTCCTGGATATCTTCGATAAACTGGATCAGCACTTCCGTGTCCGTCTCCGACCGAAACGTATGACCCTTGGCAATCAGACTCTTTTTGATAGCCGCGTAGTTCTCGATAATGCCATTGTGAATAATGGCCAGCCCCCGGTGAAACGAGTAGTGCGGGTGGGCGTTGGCATCGTTGGGTTCGCCGTGGGTGGCCCAGCGGGTGTGGCCCATCCCGATAGTTGCGTGGAGATCTTTGCCGCCCAGTTCGCCTTCGAGATCAGTTACTTTGCCTTTTTTCTTATACACCTTCAGGCCATGTCCGTTCAGCAGGGCGATACCCGCGCTGTCGTAGCCGCGATATTCCAGTCGTTTCAGGCCCTTCAGGACCAGAGGAGCCGCTTCGCGATGCCCCACGTATGCCACAATTCCACACATAAGTTTTTATACAAAAAAGCCCCGACCCGTTTGTAATACAGGTCGGGGCAAAGATAAGGCGTATAACGTTAGTTAGACGACGTAAAGAACAACACCAGTTTCACACTGGCATTACCATCCAGAATCATCCGCTGCACCCGGTCATTCAAATAAACCTGCTGTTGAGCTGGCAATAACACTCCGGTACTGGAATTAACCGGAGCAACATCAGGGCTTCCTGGGGTTAATAAAATCAAACCATTATTAGGCGTTGTCCCTGCCATCATCGACTGGATATACCCCGTCATATTGAATGTATAATTCTTTGACCGCGAATTGTAGACAGCTACCTGGGGGCTAAAGAATGAAGATTCGCTGCGATTTACGGCTGATCCCGGAAATATCGGCAGCAGTTGCGCAAGACCATTGGGTGTAGTGCGGGCTAGCTGAAATCCGTTGGCTTCGGCCAGAGTAAGATAGGGAACAATGCTAAAACTTGACAGCACAGCACCATCAGGCAACATTGGCGTAATAACTAAATCAGCCCGGTTAATGGCCACTCGCCGGTTTTGCTCCAGAGAGAGCAGACTCGGAAACTCGATTTTAGTAGTTACGCCCGTAAATGGTTGCACATAAGAACGTCCATTAGTTGCCGAAGCAGGTAGAGCCTGGCCAGCTTTCAAGTTAGCTAAGGGCGTACCCGCACGATTCACAGCGAGATTGGTAAGACGCGGACCGGTAAATGTAAATAATTGGGTTCGCGCTGCTGTTTCACCTTCAACGTGATAATAGACTGCTACGTTTGATCCGGTAACAACTTGTAATAAAGCAGCTTTATCAGAGGTAGTTGAAACAATAGCGAAGCCTTTTTTATTGAGAGCAAGGAACTTCGTTTGATCTTTTGACTCGTCTGTATTGGCCAGTTTGATTAAATCCTGTCCAATAGCATCCGGCAACTTAAACAGCAATCGTGTACTATCACCATTTATGCTGAATGGACGTGGGTTCACCGTAAATCGGGCAATAGGTTGAGCTTCATAAGCTGCTGTGTTCCGAATGTCGTAGTTTCCCGTGCCTAAGTCTTCAGTAAGCCGGTGAATGCCCCACTCCTGTCGCACCAGCGTATCACCAAAGAAGTAGGAATCGTACCCCATCAGCAACTTCGTCGAATCGTAAACGATTTTATTGGCAGCGATTACATTTCCGCTATTATCAGCGACCGTAAATGCTGTATTTAGAGCAAACCGAACATAGGAAGTAGCCTTTCCCTTGCCAAATATTGGGTCACTATAACTGCCCACCAGCAACCCACTCAACCCGTTACTGCGCACTGAGTCGAGCAGAATAGTTGAACGGCGGATGGTGAAGGTGTCGCTCAAGAAAACGCCCACGGGAGTAGTGGGCGCTAATCCAATTTCACTGGGTTCCTGGCAAGCCAGAATGGTTAGCGTCGCGCCAACCAGCAAGGTGGCCTTAGCCAACCAATTGCGTGTAGAGGTTAAAATACCGGTCGGCAAAATCTTCGTCTTCGTTAGTTCCGAGTTTATGGTCGGGGATGTCATTGAGAATGGCGTTCAAACTTTCACTTACTTCGTCTTCGGCTCGCACCACAGCATCGGCATAAGCACAGCCAACGCGGATAAAGCCCTCGTAATCACCGGTTTTGAGTTCTGACAACATTTCGTCGTCAACATCCAGCATTTTCGCTTTTTCGATCAGTTCTTCACTCTTAAACTGATGATCGAAGGCATTGTTATAGACCGTAAATACCGACTTCGAGTCTTTGAACATCGGGTCGTTTTTGTAGGTCGTTTTCAGATACAACGGAATCAGGGCGGTCATCCAATCGTTGCAATGGACAATATCGGGCGACCAGCCTAACTTTTTCACGGTTTCAAGCGCACCCTTGCAGAAGAAAATAGCCCGCTCGTCGTTATCGTCATAGAACCGGTTTTCTTTATCGTGAAAAACGTACTTCCGCTGGAAATAGTCTTCATTGTCGATGAAATAAACCTGTAGCTTGGCATTCGGAATAGAGGCCACCTTGATAATCAGCGGTTTCTCTTCATCGCCCACCGAGATATTGATTCCCGAAAGCCGGACCACTTCATGCAACCGGTTTTTGCGCTCGTTAATCAGGCCAAACCGAGGCACCAGAATCCGAATTTCCATACCCCGCTCCTGCATCACTTGTGGCAATTTGCGAACAAAATCAGCAACGTCGGTGGTTTTCAAGAAGGGGTTAATCTCACTGGCAACGTACAGAATACGGAGTTTGCTCATAAAAGACGGGCGCTAATTGGACTTGATTGAAATTAGAAAATCTGCAAAATTATACAATTTTTTCGCTGTATTCAATACTAAAAGTCCAAAAAATCACCAATTCGTAACTAATACGCTACAACAGTGCCTTACAAAGCCCTTTTATCCCTACTTTTCGGCCAACAAAGGCAAATCCTTATTTATTATGCAGCGTTTTGATACCATCTACGCTACCCGTGAGCACCTCGCCACCGTTCATCAGTCCTCAAAAACCATTGGGTTTGTTCCCACAATGGGTGCCCTTCACAACGGTCACCTCGACCTGATCCACCGGGCAAAGCAGGAGTGCGACGTGGTAGTAGCCAGCATTTTTGTGAACCCCGTTCAGTTCAACAATCCCGACGACCTTGCCCGTTATCCCCGCACTCTTGAACAGGATTCCGAAATGCTCCAAAAGGTTGGAACCGATGTGCTTTTTTTTCCAACAGCCGACGAAATGTATCCCGAACCGCCCCAAATCAGGCTCAATTTCGGTGAACTCGAAACCGTGATGGAGGGGGCTTTCCGTCCCGGCCATTTCAACGGGGTGGGCATTGTGGTGGCAAAACTGTTCCACATTGTGCAACCCAAACGGGCTTATTTTGGCCAGAAAGATATTCAGCAGGTAGCCGTGATCCGGCGATTGATCCGCGACCTGAGCTTTCCGATTGAGCTGGTGCGCTGCGACACGGTTCGCGAGGCCGACGGTTTGGCCATGTCGTCGCGCAACCGCAACCTGTCCGACGAAGAACGGCTTTGGGCTCCCGACCTATACCAGGCTCTGACCCTCGCCCGCGATTTACTAACCGAAGGGCAAAGTCCGAATCAGACAAAAGCGGCCGTTACGGGATTCTTTGCTCAGCATCCCCGAATTCGGCTTGACTATGTGGAGGTTGCCAACGCTGATACGCTACAGCACGTGACGGAGCTTCAGGCTCCCGGTCAAACCGTTGTTTGTCTGGCTGCTCAGTTGGGAAAAGTTCGCTTAATTGATAATCTGGTGTTCTAAACGTTAGCCGGGTTACCAAAAAATTAAGTAGTTGGCTCTGATAAGTGCCTGTCTACTTAATTTTTACCAAAACGTAAAAAAAGCGTAATCTGTCAGGAAGCGCGTATTGCGCTTTTTCGTAGTTTAGCAACCGAATATTTTAAATCTTTGACATATTTGGTCCTATAGCACCAATTATTTCAATTCAGTTGCGATAGTTATCTAAAAATTCCTCGTTACCGCTTGGTAACATTAGTTTTAATTTACATTTTTGTGCCGATGGTCGTTAAACAATTGATTACTCTCGTTTCGCGGGTATCATTCGAGACACCTTTGCGTATTTTCACGTAGTGGATAAACCCCATTAACCACCAAAAAGTCAGGTAACCCTATGAAAGTAGTCAAAAGAAGAAACCGTGCGATGACAATGGAGCGCATCCTACGGGCAACGGGCGAAGTGATCGCTGAACGCGGCACCGAGAAAGCAGGCATTAATGCTGTTGCGGAGAAAGCCCAGGTGAACAAAGTGCTTATCTACCGTTATTTCGGTGGATGGAATGGTCTGGTCGAAGCCTACGTGCAACGGGGCTTTTTCCTGTCGATGTTTAACGAGAAATACCTCGAGTCGGTACCGGAGAATGTGCCGGCAGCCGACCGGAGTAAGGTATGGTCGGAGTATGCCATCAATTTGATGCGCG
Source organism: Cytophagales bacterium (assembly GCA_031411995.1). Classification (GTDB taxonomy): domain Bacteria; phylum Bacteroidota; class Bacteroidia; order Cytophagales; family Spirosomataceae; genus Rudanella. The sequence continues at coordinate 147,322 of JANOCD010000052.1, read as the reverse complement.
AATTTCGGAGCCGTAAATCATCGCAGGACCTAGTACGCTGGGAGATGTCGCATGGCGAAACAGAACTCGCCAAACGAATTGCCACATTCAGAGATGCCTCCTACGAGAAAATGATCAAAAAACTGGCCCCCTTTCCAGACTATGATCCAAACGCAATTGCTGCCCTGATTCTTTCGGGGATCACGCACCTGACGTTGCTGAGTAATCAGCGTGATAATATTATGGACATCGACCTGAAATCTCAGGAAGGCTGGGACCGTATCGAGAAAGCCGTTCGTCGGGTCTATTCAAGCCTGAACGCTGCCCTTGAACTGGCCAAAGAGTCGAAGTAAAAACAAACGGGCCTACCCTGAACAGGCTACAGCCTTCCCTGTTCCGCGTAGGCCCGTTTTCACATTCAGGCGTTCATCAACGCTTCAATCTCTTCAATTTCAACTGGAATCTGCCCCATCAAATCGGTGTTCCCCGATTCGGTAATCAGCACATTATTCTCCAGGCGAATGCCCAGTTTTTCGGCAGGAATATAAATACCCGGTTCTACCGTAAACACCATCCCCGGCTCAAAACGGCGGTATTTATTGCCCACATCATGCACATCGAGACCCAGAAAGTGTGAGGTTCCGTGCATGAAATATTTTTTATATAAAGGCGCATCCGGATCTTGTTTCGCTACTTCTTCCCGATCCAGCAACCCCAGCCCGATCAATTCCGATTCCATAATTTTGCCCACTTCGAGGTGGTATTCGTCCCACAAATTACCGGGGCGCAGCAATTGTTTGGCTTCATTCATCACCCGTAACACCGCACTATACACCTCGCGCTGACGAGCCGTGAATCGTCCGCTAACGGGAATTGAGCGGGTCATGTCCGCATTGTAGTTGGCATATTCGGCACCCAGATCCAGCAAAATCATGTCGCCAGCCTGGCATTGCATACTGTTGTCGATGTAATGCAGCACACAGGCATTCGCCCCCGACGCAATGATGGGCGAGTAAGCAGCCCCTCGTGAGCGGTTTCGCAAAAACTCGTGCATCATCTCGGCCTCAATTTCGTATTCCCACACACCGGGTTTCACAAAGTTGAGCAACCGCCGGAACATTTTATCCGTGGTGTCGATGGCGCGGTTTAGAAGAACAATCTCCTGGGGCAGTTTAATGGCCCGGATCTGATGCATGAGCGGAGCCACCCGCTCCAGGGTGTGCAGGGGAAACTGTTGCCGGAACCAGTCGATGAAGCGGGCATCGCGGGTTTGCACGGCCACCTCGGCGCGGGTATGTTCGTTGGTATTCAGGTAAACGCGCTCGGCCTCGAACACCATCTGGCCAAAAATCTTGTCGAACTGACTGGTCCAGTAAATAGCTTTCAGGGGCAAGCCTGTCGTTTGAACGGCTTCTTCTTTAGTCAGTTTATGACCCTCCCAAATAGCGATTTCTTCGCTGGTTTCGCGTAGAAACAACACTTCGCGGAACTTCTCATCGGGGTGGTTGGGACATAACACCAGAATCGTTTCTTCCTGATCGACACCAGTCAGGTAAAACAAATCGTTATTTTGCCGAAAACTCATGGTTCCGTCGGCGTTGGTGGGCAGTATGTCGTTGGCATTGAAAATGGCCAATGAGTTAGGCTTGAGCAAAGCCGTAAGCCGCTGTCGATTCTGTACGAAAAGTTGATTGTCAATAGGTTCGTAGCGCATGTGCTGGATTCTGGATTTTAGACGTTGGATCGGATCGATCTAATGTCCATCAAGTAAGTTTGCAAAGAAAAACATTGTCATTGAAAGTTATCCTGTCAGCAGGGTACTTTACCTCATTTTTCCCTTTTAGCGTTTAGTACCCAACTCTACTCATGACACAACTCACCCTATGGCTGCTTTGCCTGCTGCCCGTTTTCTCACTGGCACAGCATGAGCCAGTAAAGCAACCTGCCAAATACTGGATTGTTTTTGCCGACAAACCCCAAACGGCCGTACCCGCTCTGTCGGCAACCACGCTCGCTAACCGGCAAGGTCGCGGTCTGGTAGTTGATGCTACCGACCAACCGCTTTCGGCTGATTATCTGAATCAGTTAGCCCAGACGGGTGTGGAGCCGCTGTGTCGGTCGCGGTGGTTCAACGCCGTGTCGGCTCAACTCACCCCCGACATGCAGGCGCGAGTCCGGCAGCTTCCGTTTGTGAAAGAACTGGTGCCTATCGACCGGCATCTGGTGGTTACGAGCTTGCCCCGCGAACCATTGACAAAACCACAGTTAGCTCCGGTTATGAACCAGATTCAGGCCAGCGAATTTGCGCTGGCAGGCCTTACGGGCCGGTTTGTGCAGGTTGGCGTGATCGACGCGGGCTTTTTCGGAGCTGATTCGGCGGCCGCGCTCAAGCACCTGTTCACCCGGCAGGGCGTGCGCACGGTGCGCGACTATGTGAATGCCAAAAAGACGAACAACGACCTGTTTCATACGCTGGAAACCATGTCGGATTTTCACGGGACCGAGGTGTTGGCCGCCATTGCCGGTCTCGACCCCACCGACAATATTCAGTATGGGCTGGCCACCGATGCCACGTTCTATTTGGCCCGAACCGATCAGGGCAACCGCGAATTTCGGGGCGAAGAAGACAACTGGGTGCAGGCCATCGAATGGCTCGACAGCCTGGGAGTTCGGCTTGTGAATACCTCGCTGGGCTATGCACGGGGTTTCACGGACCCCAAAGAGAACTACGAACCGAAGCAGATGGACGGCCACACCAGCATCATTAGCCGGGCGGCTCAGATTGCCGCCGACAAAAAAGGGATGCTCATCATTGTGTCGGCGGGTAACGAAGGCGACGACCGCAACTGGCGCATCATCAGCACCCCCGCCGATGCGCAGGGTGTTTTGGCGGTGGGAGCCACCAACTCGCGGCTCTGGAACCGCATCGGCTACAGCAGCATTGGTCCGGAGGCTCTCCCCTATCTGAAGCCTAATGTGTCGTGTTTTTCGTTGTATGGCACGTCTTTATCGGCCCCGGTGATCACGGGTTTCGCGGCTTGCATTATGCAGGCAAATCCCAAACTAACCAACCGGGAGGTGATCGAGTTGATCGAGAAATCGTCGCACCTGTACCCGTATGGCAACAATTTTGTGGGCTACGGCGTGCCGCAGGCATCACGGGTGCTGGCTCTGCTGCGTAAACAATCGCTGCCTGCCACCGCCCGGACCATAACGGCAACGGGCAAGTCGGTTTCGATTCCGGTTGGGGGGGTAGATGGCAAAGAGGTTCTGTCGGTTTTTCGCAAGAAAGATGCCACGCATGTGTTGCATCAGGAAGCCCTCAAAGCCAGCAATGGAAAACTGATTATCAAACGATTACGCGGAGAATCGCGCACCACGGTTGATCTGAAGAAGGAAGTGATCGAAGTGGTTTGGGAATGACAGGAACAAGGATTCTATTGCCAAAAATCGTTAGCTTAGGCATTGAACTCAAAAAGTCGGCTTATGCATATATGCTTCCTCTTGGGAACATTTATGCATAAGCCGACTGCACGGGCGGCCCCGTTACGACTAAAAGACGTTTTTAAGCTTTTACCTTCGCTACTTTCACCACTTTCCGCTCTTTAACGCGGGCCGCTTTACCCTGACGACCACGGAGATAGAACAGACGGGCACGACGTACTTTACCTAAGCGAAGTACTTCAATTTTGTCAATGTTCGGCGACAGCACGGGGAAGATACGCTCCACACCGATGCCGTTTGAAATTTTACGAACCGTGAAGGTTTCACCGTTGGTGTTTGGATTCCGACGTTGAATGACCGTGCCCTGGAAAACCTGAATACGCTCTTTGTTACCCTCGCGGATTTTTACGTGCACATTGACCGTGTCGCCAGCCCGGAAGGTGGGCATTTCGGTCCGACGCTGTGCGTTGTCGGCCTCCACTAATTTAATCAGGTCGTTCATGACTGTAGTATATTGTCAGCTAAGTTATTGCGAACATAAGGTTACAGGCAATACGCCTACAGCGCCTTAATGTTGTAAATCGAGCCGCAAAGATAAGAAAATATCCGCAGGTTAAAAGCTTCGATTTGTAAATTGTTGACCAATTGACGGATAGCTTAACTTCCCCAACATCCCTCAACCAGCCATTTATTTACTCCCGTAGGAACTACTATTTTGGTAAGTAATAGGTGGCTCATTAGTAATAATCTGTATTGTTGGTTAATTTAGTGTTAAAATTCTATCTAATCGCCTTCTTGCAGAATATTATGAAACATGTGCTACTAAATGTACTTGTAGTTCTATTTTCGGTGGCCAATGCGCAACAGATTCGCATCGATACCGAAGTTGGTTCCATCACACTGGAATTATTTCCCGACAAGGCACCCGGCACGGTGGCCAATTTTTTACGGTATGTGGACGATAAACGGTATGACGGAACCACATTTTACCGCGTTGTCCGGCTGGATAATCAAGCTAACAATCCCGTCAAAATTGAGGTCATTCAGGGTGGGTTGCGCGCCGATTCTACCCGTATGTTCCCGCCTATTCCGCAGGAAACCACCCAAAAAACGGGTCTGAAACACCTTGATGGCACCCTGTCGCTTGCACGGGGGACACCGGCAAGCGGGGCATCCGAGTTTTTTATCTGCATCAACCCCCAGCCCGAACTCGACTTTGGCGGCAAACGCAACCCCGACGGGCAGGGCTTTGCCGCGTTTGGGCGGGTGTTGACCGGCATGGACGTGGTGCGCCGGATTCAGCAGGGAGAAACCGGGCAACCCGGCCCCACCAACGCCTACTCCAACCCATTGCAACTGCTCAGAACACCCGTTAAAATACGGTCAGTCCGGCGCGTTCAGTAGGCTTTTTTCTGACAACGCATTCCCTGGTAAGCGTCCACACCCATCCCGCATACACTATCCATTTTACTATCAATCCATTCAGTTTATGAAGCAAACAGTACTTGTTTTCCTGCTATTATGTAGTTGGACTTCAGGGGCATATGCCCAGTCCAGAGTTATTTCGGGGAAGGTCTCTTCGCCCGAAAATGAAGCCATTCCCGGTGTCAATGTCCTCATTAAAGGGGCCACTACCGGCACCGTTACCAAAGCGGACGGTTCGTACCAGATTACGGTGCCGGCCTCGGCCAAAACACTAATCTTCTCGTTTATTGGCTTTAAAACCGCCGAGATGGAGTTGGAAAACCGTACGTCAATCGATGTGAAATTGGTGGCTGATCCAACCAATTTAGACGAGGTGGTGGTGACAGCGAACGCCATTGTCCGCGAGAAAAAAGAGTTGGGTTATGCCGTTTCGACCGTGAGCGGGGCCGAGTTCACCAAAGCCCGTGATCCAAACGTGCTCAACTCGTTGGCAGGGCGTGTGGCCGGGGTTCGCATTTCGCAGCAGTCGGGGTCGGTGGGTGGTTCGTCGCGGGTGATGATTCGGGGAGCCAACTCCCTGTCGAGTGCCAGTGAACCGCTGTTTGTGGTGGATGGAGTGCCTATTTCCAACTCCTCATTCGCTGGCTCCGAAACCGATATTGTAACGGGTGGTGTTGATGTAGGCAACCGCGCCAGCGACCTCAACCCCGACGATATTGAGTCGATGAACGTGCTGAAAGGGGCCGCTGCTTCGGCTCTCTATGGATCGCGCGCCCGCAATGGGGTGATTGTGATTACGACCAAACGGGGCCGTCCGGGGGCCAAAAAGATGAACGTCAGCGTCAACTCCTCCTACCGAACCGATAATGTGTTACGCGTGCCTGACCTCCAGACTCAATATGCGCAGGGTAACCTCGGCGTGTATAATCCCCGATTGGGCAACGGTTGGGGACCGGCTGTGTCGAGCATAACCGGGCCAATCACCGACTATAAAGGTGCAACCGTGCAGGGTTTGTCCGTGTATCCACAAAACTGGCGCAACTTTTTTGTGACAGGCCACACATTCATCAACAGCGTCTCGCTTGATGGAGCCAACGAACAGGGCGACTACCGGGTGGGCTATACCAACCTGCGCCAAACGGGTACGGTGCCGGGGTCAGAGCTGGGACGAAACACCTTTGCGATTAACGGGGGGCGGAAAATTACGGACAAACTGACCTCCCGAGTGTGGCTCAACTACGTGCGTACCACCAGCGATGGACGGCCCCAACAAGGCTCTAACACCACCAATATTATCTCAACGATTCTGGCCGGTACGCCCATTACGGCAGACATCAACGAACTGCGCGACAACCTGTTTGCCCCGTCGACGCAGGCCGTACCAGCGGGTTGGACGGGAGACCTGGCGCGGGCCATTGACCTTGATGGGATTCAGAACAACCCGTATTTCGTGACCACGTTTAACCGCTTCTCCAACTCTGTTGACCGGGCTTATGGTGGCACCAGCCTGAGCTACGACGTGGCTCCGTGGTTTAATGTAACGGGTCGGGTTGGCACCGATTTCTTCACCGAAAACCGCCGTTCGGTAACGCGCCGGGGTACGCGGGGCCGGCTGAACGGGCAGTTCGATACCAACGAAATCTACGAACGCGAGCTGCAAACCGACCTCATCGGCACCATAACCCGGCAACTGTCCACCAACTGGACATTCAAAGGTATTGTGGGCCACCAGTTCAACCAACGCACCATTCGGCGGTCGCGGGTGCAGTCGGAGGGCTTGAATATCGACCAACTCTACACGTTTGCCAACGCCCAGTCGAACGTGGCTTCGAACTTCTACAGCCGACGCGAAATTTTCGGGGCCTATGGCGACTTCAGTTTCGATTACCGCAACTTCCTGTTTCTGAACGTAACGGGCCGTAACGACTGGTCGAGCACTCTGCCCGTTAACAACAATTCGTATTTCTACCCCTCGGCCAGCGTGTCGTTTGTGTTGACGGAGGCTTTCCCGAACCTCGGCATCGTGAAAAACGACATTTTGAGCTACGCCAAGTTGCGGGCAAATTATGCCAACGTGGGTTCCGACGAAGATCCATACCAACTCGCCTTCACGTATAACCCGCTCACGCAGGCCAGCGACATCTACACCTTCAATATTCTATATCCCATTGGTGGAGCCTCCGCTTTTGGAGCCACCAATGTGTTGCCGCCAACGAACCTGCTCCCGCAGCAACAGACCTCCTATGAATTGGGTACGGAACTGAAGTTTTTCGGGGGTCGCGTGGGGCTTGACCTGACCTATTACCGGAGCCTGAACTACGATCAGATTATCTCGATAGCCGTGCCGCAGTCAACGGGTTACTCGGCCCGGCGGCTCAACGTGGGCGAAATCTCGAACCAGGGCGTGGAAGCCATGCTCACCGTAACGCCCCTGAAAACACGGTCGGGATTCCGGTGGGACGCTGCCTTTAATTTCAACCGAAACCGCAACCGCGTGGAATCGCTGGCACCCGGCCTAACCGAGTTCGTAACGACTTCAGGCGATGGTTTTGGCATTTTTGTGGTAGCCAAACCGGGCGAAACCTTTAATATTCAGGGCGTTGGCTGGCTTCGTGATCCGCAGGGAAATATCGTGATTAACCCAGCCACGGGCCTGCGCACGCCGGGGCCGCGTAAGTTGCTGGGTAACATCTACCCCGACTGGACCCTCGGTATCAACAACAGTTTCTCGTTTAAAGGCATTGATTTCAACTTCCTGATCGACATGCGGAAAGGGGGCGTGGTGAACTCGCAAACCGTGGGCATTGTGCGGGGTAGTGGGATGGCCGCCGAAACTGCCGTGAACAACCGAACCCCGTTTATCGACCCCGGCGTGATTCGCAACACCGACGGAACCTACCGGCCCAATGACAAACCCGTGGCCAGTGTGCAGCAGTATTGGAGCCAGCTAGACAACTCGGTTAGCCCCGAAAACAACACCTTCGACGGTTCCTATACCAAACTGCGCGAGGTTCGGCTGGCCTACAACCTGCCCCGCCCGCTGGTGGGCAAGACCCCTTTCGGCAGCATTGCGGTTGGGTTGGAAGGACGCAACCTGTGGATTATTAAATCGAACGTGCCGCACATCGACCCCGAAGCCAACGTGCTCGGCACCGGCCTCATTGGCGAGGGGCTGGAGCGGGGTAGCATTCCCAGCAGCCGAAGCATTGGAGCCAACCTGAGATTCACCTTTTAAGTTATAAAACACTGCCCCCCACCCCCTGAAGGGGGCTTTACCTATGCTCAACCTAAGCCCCCTTCAGGGGGTGGGGGGCCAACCGAAAGACAATCATGAAAAAACTTCTGTATGCCAGTCTCTTACTGGCCCTTACAACAACCGGCTGTTTCAAAAACAGCGAACTTAACATCGACCCCAACCGCTCCACAACGGTTGACCCTGCCCTGCTTTTCGCCGGGGCAAGCACTCAGTTTTCGCTTCTGCGGGTGGGCGAACTAACCTGGCCGGTGGCCCTGATGAACCAAATGTGGGCATCGGGCGGGCGGTGGGGCCTTTCCCAGGCGCAGTATGACCAGACCCGTATTCGGTCGTCGTGGGGCCGTACCTATACCGACGTGCTAAAGAACCTCAATGTAGCGATTCAGGTGGCCGAACAAGCGCAACCCGTCAATAAAAATGCGGTGGCTCAGTGCAAAATCATGAAGGCGTTTGCGTTCTCGCAGACCTCGCTGCTCTGGGGCGATATTCCATTCTCGCAGGCCGCAACGGGTGAGGTTGATCTTCCGAAATTCGATAAGCAGGCCGACGTGCTGAGCGGCTGTGTAGCACTGCTCGACGAGGCAATAGCCCAGATAGACCCGGCCGTCAAAGGCATTGTGGCACCCAACGACCTCTATTATGGGGGCGACATGACCAAATGGCGCAAGTTTGCCAACTCGCTCAAACTCCGCATTTTGTTTGCAATGGTTGATGCCGATCCATCGAAATCGACCGCCATTGGGCAGGTGATAAGTGGAGGAAATATGATTGCTGGTACTGCTGATGCCATGCTGTTCAAGTATTACAACCAACCCGGTCGGCAAAATCCGCGTTTCTCATTTACGGCCATTTTCCGGGGCGGTGTGCAGTCCGACTGGTACTGTTCTAAGCCGGTCTACGACTTGTTGGTGTCGCTCAATGATCCCCGTATTCCCTATTTTTACCAGCCGGGGCCAACCGCTGCGGCCAACGAATATGTGGCCCTCAACAGCGTGGAGACCTACACTACCAAATCGGCTTTAGTGAACATGAACCTGCTCAAAGCCGACCTGCCCGAAGTTTCGTTTTCGTATTCCGAACAGTTGTTGCTGGAAGCTGAGGCTATTGCCCGTGGGTTTGCAACGGGCGGTTTCGATCAGGCCACCTTACGGATGCGGGCGGGTGTGCGTGAGTCGCTGCTGGGCTTTGGTGTACCAGCCGCCCAGGCCGACACCTACGCTAATCAGTTACCCACGCTCTCGGCAGCCAATTATCGAACCGTTTTAGCCCAACAGCAATATCTGGACTTGTTTATGCGCCCTGTTGAGGGCTGGACACAGCACCGTCGGTCGGGGAATGCCGGGCAGGAAATCCCGGCCATGACCACTCCGTCGGGTACGCCTGTGGCGGGTTTGGTGCGTCGGTTGCTCTACCGCAGCGAAGAAATCAACTCGAATCCAAACACACCAACGGGTTTGGCCGTAGATGCCCCCCAGTGGTTCGACAAGTAGTATCCTGATTGAGAGTGACGATGCGGCTTCCTGACTTTTGGGAAGCCGCATCTTTTTTTACCGTTGGCTTGGTTAAAACAGTCAGTGTACCAAGATTACGTACTTTTGCGTACTAGTTACCCCAATTGCCAATCGCATGAAAATACTAAACGTTAGCCAGACTCGCGAACTCGATCAATACACGATTCAATACGAACCAATTGCGCCCATCAACCTGATGGAACGGGCTTCCGAAGCTTTTGCCGACTGGTTTGTTGCCCGTTTCCCTGCTAACCGCGCCATCAAAATCTTCTGTGGCCTCGGCAACAACGGGGGCGATGGCATGGCCGTGGCCCGAATGCTACTCCAACTCGACTATCAGGTAGAAGTTAACGTGGTGCGCTATGCCCCCCGCGAATCCGACGATTGCGCCCATAACCACCGTCGGCTCAAATTGCTGACGACGCTTACCTACATCGAAAAACCGCAGGATATTCCGACCATCCGACACAACGAAATCGTGATCGACGCGATTTTGGGATCGGGTTTGTCGCGGCCAACGGAGGGAATTGTCAAGACCGTGATCGAGGCCATCAACCGCGCCCCGGCTACCGTTATTTCGGTCGATATTGCCAGCGGTCTCTATGCCGACCAACCCAACCAACCCGGCGATGTGATTGTGGAACCCGACCATACCGTTACGTTTCAACTGCCCAAACTGGCCTTGGTCTTGCCCAAAAACGGCAAATATGTGGGTCAATGGCATGTCCTGGATATTCGGTTGAGCCGCCGATTTATTGATCAGGCTCGCACATCGTATTATTACACCAACCCCGAAGAAGCCCGTTTGCTGCTTCGTCCCCGCGAAACACACTCGCACAAAGGCACCTTTGGCCACGCGCTGCTGCTGGTGGGTAGCTACGGTAAAATTGGCGCGGGCGTGTTGGCTAGCCGGGCGTGTTTGCGGTCGGGGGTGGGTTTGCTCACGGTGCAGGTGCCGCGCTGTGGCTACGACATTCTGCAAACTGCCGTTCCCGAAGCCATGTGCCTGCCCGATGAACACGAACACCACCTGACAGGCCAACCTGTCTTACCGGGATCAGCCCTCAACGACTATGCAGCGGTGGGTGTGGGGCCGGGAATCGGGCAATCGCCCGAAACGGTGTCGATGCTGCGGAACCTGCTGCAATCGGTGCGCAAGCCGGTGGTTTTCGATGCCGACGCGCTCAATATTCTGGCCCAAAATCGCGATTTACTGGGCCTGCTTCCCGAACGCAGCATTCTGACTCCCCACCCCAAAGAGTTTGAACGCCTTACGCAACGTTGGGAAAACGATTACGACAAACTCGAAATTCTCCAGGATTTTGCCCGCCGTTACGATGTCGTGGTGGTGTTGAAAGGAGCGAACACGGCCATTGCCACCCCCGAAGGCGAAGTGCATTTTAACTCGACGGGCAACCCCGGCCTCAGCACGGGCGGCACCGGCGATGTGCTGACGGGCGTGATCACGGCTCTGTTGGCACAGGGATACGACCCCGTCGAAGCGTCGGTATTGGGCGTTTATAGCCACGGCCTTGCGGGCGACCGGGCAGCCAATGAGCGGGGGCAGATCGGCCTGACTGCAACTGATGTGATCGAAAATCTACGTTGGCAACTTTAGAAACAGTACGTATGTAATGAATTGCATAGGCAGTCACTGGACACTTGTGTAGAGCTAATTCTACGCCTTCTTATCAGGGATTTAATCAAGTACACCGGAAATTTCCCATAAATACCCGTACTACTACGTGTATTTCAGATTCCGTAGTTCTGCGCTAAAATGTTTCGGGTGATGGCATGAAATTTGTGCCATATAAGAATAAACATTCACCCAAAACTAGAAAACAGACATGGCTAACTTCCCATCAAAAACAGCTCGGACTACTCGTTCCCGCCAGAAAATGCAGACGGGCATCGACCAAACAATGGCTCTGGGCGGCATTACATTTGCCCTTTTCACCTATATACTGTATCATTTTATCTATCCCATGATTTCAAAAGGTTTGCTCTGGTAGCAACAGCCTCTGCCCATACAAAAAGCCCGCGATAAGCGGGCTTTTTTTGTGCATTACTATAAGCCACCTAACCCTACACCAACACCTGATACGTCACCCAAGCGGCTCCGTAGGCCAGCAGCATCATGTAAATTAGCTGCACGGTGGGCCATTTCCAGCTTTTGGTTTCGCGTTGGGTGGCCGCCAGCGTACTCATGCACATCATGGCAAAGACGTAAAAAATCAGCAGCGACCAGGCCGTGGCCGGGGTGTACATGGGACCGCCCGTGTCGGGGTTGCGCTCGGCTTTCAGGCGTTCGCGAATGGTAACGCCTTCTTCATCGGCGCGGCTGCCAATGCTGTAGATGGTGGCCATGGTACCAACAAATACCTCGCGGGCGGCAAACGAAGCCAGCAAGGCAATACCGATTTTCCAGTCGTAGCCCAGCGGACGAATGGCGGGTTCGATGAAGTGGCCAAACTGCCCGGCATAAGATGCTTCGCGTCGCTCGGAGGCTACCCGGTCTTCGAGTTGGTTGCGGCTCACAGCGGGGAGGTTTGCCGATTCCTGGCGAACTCGGTCTTCAGCCTGTTGCATGGAGTCGCCGGGGCCGTAGCTTGCCAGTACCCAGAGGATAATCGAGATGGCCAGAATCACCCGGCCCGCTTCCCACACAAATGCCCGAACACTCTCCCAAACGCTCAGGCCCACGTGGTTCCAGCGGGGCATTTTGAACGTGGGCAACTCCATAATAAAGAAACTCCGCTCCTTTGTTTTCAGGATGAGTTTCAGCACGTAGGCCGCCAGCAACGCACTCACCAAACCCAGCAGATAGAGGAACATCAGGGCCAGGCCCTGTAGGTTAAACAAGCCCAAAACCCGCGTGTCTGGCACCACGAGCGCAATCAGAGTGGTATAGATAGGCAGTCGGGCCGAGCAACTCATGAGGGGCGTAACCAAAATGGTAATGAGCCGGTCGCGCCGGGTGCCTATGCTGCGGGTGGCCATAATGGCGGGAACGGCGCAAGCCACGCCCGAAATCAGCGGCACCACACTCCGGCCATTCAGCCCGAATTTCCGCATGATTCGATCCATAATCACCATCACGCGGGACATATAACCCGACTCTTCGAGCAGCGAAACCAGCAAAAACAGGAACGCGATTTGCGGCACAAATACCAGGATACCACCGATACCCGCCAGAATACCATCGGTCAATAAATCAGTTAAAGGTCCAGCGGGGAGGGTTTGTTTTAGTGTGCCATTAAGCCAGGCAACGCCCTCATCAATAGCATCTTGCAGAGGGGTAGCCCAGGCAAAAATAGCTTGAAAGATAAGCAGTAGAATAAATCCGAAAATGGCATATCCCCAAACTGGGTGCAACAGAATCCGGTCAAGTTTCCCGCTCCAAGTGGGTTGGTTAGCCGGTGTTTTTTGGGTAATGGCTTCGCTCATCAGGGCCGCAATACGCTTGTAGCGCGTGATGGTTTCGTTGGCCTGAAACGCTGTTTCGCTAAACTGATGTTTCGCTATAAGTCCATCTAACCCAACTTGTTGTTGGCGGTTCAGAAACGAGAAACCATCGTGCTGAATCACATATTGCAGCGCGAGGTAATTGTTATCTAAGCCATACTGAACACGGGTATCGGCAATAAGTTCGGGGGCTTCCTCTGCCGGGTCAAAAAACAGTTTGGCGGGTAACGTGGGCGTTGTCAACTGCCCTTGTACGGCTTTTCTGACCTGATCGAGCCCCTCGCCGGTGCGGGCATTGATGCGGATAACCGGAACGCCTAACCGCATGGCCAACCGCGCTCCATTCACTTCTTTACCCTGATCGCGAGCCACATCGAGCATGTTCAACGCCAGCACCGTTGGCACACCAAGGTCAGCTATCTGCGTGAACAACAGCAAATTACGGTGCAGGTTCGAGGTATCGACCACCACCACGGCCACATCGGGATAATCTGGATGGGCAGGATTGGCCAGGATGTCTGTAACGAGTTGTTCGTCTAACGACTTGGGATAAATGGAATAAACGCCGGGGAAGTCAACAATGGTGGCATTGGTTTGGGCATCGAGCGGCCACGAACCAGATTTTTTGTCCACCGTAACGCCGGGAAAGTTACCGGTTTTCTGGCGGAGGCCGGTCAGTTGATTAAACAACGACGATTTTCCGGCATTCGGGTTGCCCACAAGGGCTATTACGGGAGGAGGCAAAGCAGTAAATAGAACTATTCAACCAAAATGGTAGCGGCTTCGGAACGGCGCATCGACAGGCAATAGCCCGACACGTTGAGGCAGATTGGGTCGCCGAGGGGAGCTTTGCAATGCAGGCAGATCTCGGCACCGGGCAAACAACCCATTTCGAGAAGTTTGAGCGACATCAGTTGATCGTTGAACGACATGATTGTTGCCCGTTCTCCGATTTTGAGGTCTGCTACACTGCGTTTGCTCATGGTGGTGATGCCGCGTCGAGACGGCTGCTACTATTTAGATTCAGTTTAATTAACACAAGATTACGGCGGAAAGTTTGTCTGTGCAAGGGAAGCGCGCGAAAGTTTCATTGGCTACGCCGTTTCAGGTTTCAATGCTTCGCGTTTCATAACTCTTCTCTGCTATTGAAACAGCGAAGCTAATGAAGGGTGAAGCATTGAAACGGCGAAGCCAATGAAACGGTTTCTCCCGTACCTTTGCACCTCATGACTCAATCGGTACGGCAAATTTGCGCGTTGATGCGCAAAGAGTTTGTGTTGGAGTGGCGGCAACGCTACGCCCTTAACGGGATGCTGCTTTATATTGTAGGTGCCGTTTTTGTGTGTTACCTGAGTTTCAATGCCCGTCGGGGTCAACTTACGCCCATTGTCTGGAACACTCTTTTCTGGATCATCCTGTTGTTTACGGCAATCAATGCCGTGGCCAAAAGCTTTGTGCAGGAACGCGCCGGGCGGTTTTTATATTATTATACGGTAGCCAGTCCCTTGCAGATCATTGTCTCCAAAATTATCTACAACACCGTGTTGATGCTGGTGTTGTCGGGCTTGGGTTTTGCCACTTATGCGTTTGTATTGGGTAATCCGGTACAGGATATTGCCTTATATATAGGTAGTTTGGTGTTGGGGTCGGTAGGGTTTGCAGCTTCGCTCACGCTGATTGCGGGAATCGCGGCCAAAGCCGAAAACTCAGCTACACTTATGGCCGTGTTGAGTTTCCCGGTGGTGCTTCCGCTGCTGCTTATGCTGCTTCGGGTATCAAAAAATGCACTTGACGGCCTTGATCGGAGCGTTAGTGTGGACGAAATTGTTACTATTGTAGCCATCGACGCTATCGTGTTGGTACTGTCGGGGCTGTTATTTCCGTTTTTATGGCGGAGCTGAGGTAGAAAAACAATGAAAAAAAACTGGTGGAAGGCCCTTGCGGTCCTGATTATCTTCTTTGTGATTGTGGCGGGTCTGGTTGGGCCAACGCCCCGCTTGCCCATTCTGAATGAGAGCATTCGGAATGTGTATTTTCATGTGCCGCTCTGGTTTTCCATGATTGTGTTGCTGCTGACATCGGCCATTTACTCCGGCAAATACCTCCGCTCCGGCAAAACCGACCATGACCGAATTGCCGTGGAATTCACCAACACAGCCCTCGTTTTTGGCATATTGGGGTGCCTGACTGGGTCCGTCTGGGCAAACTTCACGTGGGGCGAACCGTGGCCCAACGACCCCAAACTGAACAGTGTGGCCGTGGGAATGCTGCTGTATTTTGCTTATTCGATTCTGCGCGGCTCTTTCGATGATGAACAACGGCGGGCGCGGATTTCGGCGGTCTATAACATCTTTGCTTTTGCCGTTTTCGTACCGCTCATTTTCATTGTCCCCCGCCTGACTGATTCGCTGCACCCCGGCAATGGCGGCAATCCAGCCTTTGGGCAGTATAATATGAGTAGTCAGATGCGGCCCATTTTTTATATTGGGGTAATTGGGTTCACGCTATTGGGCGTTTGGATCACCGAACTCCGCATCAGAATGCGCCGGATTCAGGCTGTTTTAGAAGATCAAGAAGCTATTTGAGTTAATTTCTTCGGCCTAAAGGCGCGTCTTTAGGCCTTATCCTGCGTTACTTTTTCGCACCGTAGCAACGGCTACGCTCTGAAAAAGTGCCTTGGCTAAGGCCAAAATCCACTGCCTTTCGACTCGAATCAATAACTCAAACAGCTTCTAAACGGAATGTTTGGACGCAGATACGTGTTAGTTTTGTATAGATTATCCCTTTTGTTTTACCATAATGAACGTACTTCTTTCGCTTTCACTGGCGTTAAACTTTTTGGCTCAACAAACTGATTCTGTTGAGATGGCCGACCAACTCCGGGCCGACGGTAAAATATGGGTGGTGGTGCTGGTGATCGCCGTGGTGTTCGCAGGCATTGTCGCCTACCTCGTTCGACTTGATCGGCAGTTGAGTAAAGTAGAGAAAGAAGTGAACCAGAAGACGTTAGATCGCAAGACATCCGTATGAAAATCACACACATCCTCGGTATTATCGTTATTGCCATTGCTATCGGCATCATTGTTTCGACGGCGGGCGACGCCAGCGTTTATACCACATTTACGAAGGCCGAAGAAATGGCCAAAAACGGCGATGCCGACATGATTCACGTGGTGGGTAAGCTGCCCAAAAATAGCAGCGGCAAAATCACGGATATGCTCTACAATCCGCAAATCGACCCAAATCACTTCGAGTTCACGCTGATGGACAACGAGAACCACGCCAAGCGGGTGGTTTATAACAGCCCCAAGCCCCAAGATTTCGACCGGTCGGAGCAAATTGTGGTAATCGGGGCCGTTCAGGGAGACTATTTCCAGTGCAACAAAATTCTGCTCAAATGCCCGTCCAAATATCAGGATGGCAAGTTGGAAACGACCGAGCATGAGGCCAAAACGGCTAAGCTATGATTCACGAAACTATTGGCCAACTGGGCCACTTTTTTGTTATTCTGTCGTTCGTGACAGCGTTGGTGGCCACGGTCGGCTACCTGATGTCGGCCTTAGGCAAGGGGCAACTCCGCCAGGCAAAAGCCATTGCCGAACCCGAACTGGCTTATGCCGGTGAGGCAATTGGGCGAAGCGAAACAACTACGCGTAAGCCCACCAAAACCCGGCCAGAGGCCAGGGTTACAGAAAAAGATGATTGGCGGACGCTGGCACGGTGGGCCTTTTATGTGCATGGGGCGGCAGTAATTGGCATTATTGTCTGCCTCTATTCCATTATTTACAATCATTATTTCGAGTATCAATACGCTTGGAGCCACTCATCGCTGGCCTTGCCGCTGCAATATGTGGTGTCGTGTTTCTGGGAAGGTCAAGAGGGTAGTTTTCTGCTCTGGCTGTTCTGGAACGCCGTTTTGGGGGCTATTTTGCTGAATAAAAGCGGCTCAAAATGGGAGGCTCCTACGATGACGGTGTTTGCGTTGGTGCAGGCTTTTCTGGCTTCCATGATTCTGGGTGTGGTGTTTGGCGGTACGTTCAAAATTGGCAGTTCGCCATTCATGCTGTTGCGCGAAGCCATGCCAGAAGCACCTATTTTCGGTACTGACCCCAACTTTATCCCGAAAGATGGCAACGGCCTGAATCCCCTGCTCCAGAACTACTGGATGGTGATTCACCCCCCTACCCTATTTTTGGGTTACGCACTTACGCTCGTGCCCTTTGCCTATTGCATTGCCGGTCTCTGGCGCAGGCAGCCCCTCGAATGGATTCGGCCCGCCTTGCCGTGGACGCTTGTCGGCGGTATGATTCTGGGTGTGGGCATTATGATGGGCGGCTTCTGGGCCTATGAAACCCTCAACTTCGGGGGCTACTGGAACTGGGACCCGGTCGAGAACTCGGTGTTTGTTCCGTGGTTGGTGCTGGTGGGCAGCTTGCACACCATGCTGATTGCTAAAAAGAGTTCGACGGGTTTGAAAACCGCCGTAATCCTCACGATTTCGACGTTTTTGCTTATTCTTTATTCCACCTTCCTAACCCGAAGCGGCATTCTGGGCAACGCATCCGTTCACTCGTTTACGGATTTGGGTTTGTCGGGGCAGTTACTGGTCTACTTGATGGTGTTTGTGATTGGGGCTGTTTTCATGATGGTTGCCCGATGGAAAACCATGCCCAGCGATGAAAAAGAAGCCTCCATTTATACCAAAGAATTCTGGCTATTTATTGGGGCGTTGATTTTGGTACTGGCTGGCTTCCAGATCATTGTGGCCACTTCGATTCCGGCTTTCAATAAGTTTCTTGAAGTGTTTGGTGTGGTGAGCAACCTGGCACCGCCTGCCGATGCGATTGCGTTTTACAACAAATTTCAGGTCTGGTTTTTCATCGTGATTGCCCTGCTCACGGGCATCGGGCAGTTTCTGTGGTGGCGCAAAATTGAGGGTAAAAACTGGAATGCACTGATTACGCCAGCCATGGCCACCTTGCTTGTGAGCGCGGGAATTATCGCTGTGGGCAAAATATCGAACCCGGTTTATATTGCCCTAATTGTGGCTTCCGTGTTCGCCTTAGCTACCAACGGCACCGTGCTTTGGGGCGTGCTGCGGGGTAACTACCGCATGTCGGGGGGCGCAGTGGCGCACATTGGGATAGCCCTGATGTTGATTGGTATTCTCTTTTCAGCAGGTTACTCCAAAGTAGTGTCGGTGAACAACAGCGGCATTGCTATCTCGAAGCGGGAGGAATTTACGAAGAACAATAACCAGGAAAACAAGGAGAACGTCCTGCTCTGGATCAATCAGCCGGAGCGGATGGACAAGTACCAGATGACCTACCGGGGGCAGCGTATCGAGATTCGCGATGTGCCGGGCTATGTGCCGCGCTCGTGGGTAACGGTGATCGAAGGCGATTTCCACGGCATTGCCCAGCGTGATATTGACCAGAACGGCAAGCTGTATCACAAAAAAGGGGATACCCTTGCGCTGTATCCCGAAAACGTATTCTATGAAGTAGAATACCGCGACCCTAACGGAAAAATTTTTACGCTCTACCCCCGCGCTCAGGTCAACCCAAAAATGGGCTTACTGGTATCGCCTGATATTGCCCGCAACACCAGCCGCGACCTGTATACCTACGTATCGTCGGTGCCGGACCCCAACGCCGATAATGAGTGGAGCAAAACCGAAAACTTCACGGTGGCCATGCGCGACACGTTCTTTGTGAACGATTACGTGGCCATTCTGGACAATGTCGCCAAGATTGACAAGGTCGATGGGGTCACGCTTGGCCCCGGCGATGCCGCTGTGCAGGCGCAGGTCCGGGTGCTCGATAAAAACGGCGAATATGTGCTGACTCCCTCGTTCGTCATCAAAGACCGATTGGTGGCCCGTCCACCCTATATCAGCGACGAATTAGGCGTTCGGATTCAATTGAACGAAATCGACCCACGCACCGGTAATTTCACGTTTGCCGTGAACACCACCCAACGCGACTATATTGTGATGAAAGCCTTTGAGAAACCGCTTATCAATGTATTGTGGATAGGAACACTGATTGTCGCTCTCGGCTTCGGTATATCGACCGTTCGGCGTTACCGGGATTTCAGCAAGATGCGGGATAAGGGGCTGGCGTAAATCTTCAGCGGTTTAGCTTAACAGGCGTTATTTACTCTCAACAGGAGTGAATAACGCCTGTTTTTGTTTGCTGTCTCTCATATAATAAAACGCTTACAACCAGAAGTTTATTATTTATCAATTGAGTATAAATAGACATTTATTATCCTATTTCTACTCAAGAAAAAGCCATAATTCTTGGAATAGCAAAATTCTACTTAAATTATAGACAAAGTCAGTAGAAGGGTTTAATGTGAGACTTTACGCTTAACAATGCGTTTAAGTCTATACACACATGAAAAACCAATCTACAAAAAAAATGAAGCTTGGCTCTCGCGAAGGGAGTCCGCCTGTCAGCTGGTTCTGGAAGCGATTCGCGATTGCTACCGCCCTACTCTTTTCACTTTGCTCGTTGGGCGTGATGGCCCAGAACCGGATCACCGGCAAAGTTCTTGACGACGAAGGCCAGGCTTTGCCGGGTGTCAGTGTGGTCTTGAAAGGCACCTCAACAGGAAGCGTGACCGATGTACAGGGAGCTTTTTCCGTTAACACAACCGACCCCAATGGAACGCTGGTATTTTCGTATATCGGCTATAATACCCAGGAGATTCCGCTTCAGGGGAAATCAACCATCAATGTCACGCTGGCAACCGACACCAAATCCCTCAATGAGGTGGTGGTAGTAGGCTATGGCACTCAACGCAAGGAAACCATCACCGGCTCCGTTGTTGCCGTGAAAGGCTCCGACCTCATTAAATCGCCAACCACCAACCTCTCCAACTCCATTGCGGGTCGCCTGCCGGGTGTGATCGCCGTGAACCGGAGCGGGGAGCCCGGTGCAGATGGATCGGCCATTCGGATTCGGGGCACGAACACGCTTGGAAATAACAACGCCCTGGTTGTGGTGGACGGTATTCCCGACCGGGCGGGTGGTCTGGACCGGATCAACCCGACCGACATCGAGACTATTTCGGTATTGAAAGATGCCTCAGCCGCTATTTACGGCTCGCGGGCAGCCAACGGAGTTATCCTGATCACCACCAAGCGCGGCAAATCAGGCAAGCCACAGTTATCCTACACCTTTAATCAGGGGTTTGCCCAACCAACGGTGGTTCCTAAATTGGCCAACGCGGCTGAGTATACCACCATGCTCAACGACCTGAATGTGTATGAGTTACCCGTTTCGGAGTGGGGCAATGCCACCAAAGCCTACCAGGCAACGGGTTCATACACCCGCCCCGACGGAACAGTCCGTAAGGCTCCTTACACGCCTGACGATATCACCAAGTATAACGACGGATCGGACCCCTGGGGCCACCCCAACACCGACTGGTATGCCGCCACGCTGAAAAACTGGTCGCCACAGGTGCGCCATAATATTCAGTTGCAGGGCGGTACGGAAGAGTTGAAATATATTGCTTCGCTGGGATATCAGAATCAGGATGCTTATTACAAACAATCGGCAACGGGCTACAAGCAATATGATCTGCGGATTAACCTCGATGCCAACATCAATAAGTACCTGCACCTGGCAGTTGGTATTCTGGGTCGCGAAGAGTTCCGATTTTACCCAACGCGGAGTGCCGGGGCCATTTTCCGTATGCAAATGCGGGGTAAGCCCAACCAGCCTGCTTTCTGGCCCGATGGTCGGCCCGGCCCCGATATTGAGAACGGTGAGAACCCCGTCGTGATTACGACGAATGCAACGGGTTACAACAAAGATAAGCGCGATTATATTCAGACTAATGGCCAGTTAGATTTCAAAGTACCGGGTGTGGAGGGCCTGAAAATTTCCGGTACGGCAGCTATTGACAAGAAGCTTCAAAACAACAAAGTTTGGCAAACGCCCTGGACACTGTATGAGCGGGGAACAGGTGTGGATGCCACTGGCAACCCCAACCTGGTAGCCAGTGTTCGTGGGCCGGCAGAGCCTAACCTGAGCCTATACAATGAAAACCAGTTGAACATCCTGCTGGGTGGAATCGCTACTTATGAGCGCAAAATTGGTGATCATGGCCTGACATTTTTGGCCGGGGTGAATCGGGAAACCATTGCCGGAGAAAGTTTTGGTGCATTCCGCCGGTACTTCCTCTCGCCCACTATCGACCAGCTTTTTGCGGGGGGCGACCTCAGCAAAGACAATAGCGGTGGTGCTTTTGAGCGGGCACGTCTAAACTACTTCGGGCGGGCGGCTTATAACTACAAAGACAAATACCTGTTTGAGTTTGTGGGTCGGTATGACGGTTCCGACATTTTCCCGCAGGAAACCCGCTACGGTTTTTTCCCCGGTTTTCTGGCCGGCTGGGTAATTTCGGAAGAGAGTTTCTGGAAAAATTCGGTTCAAACGGTCAACTATCTGAAGCTTCGCGGTTCATGGGGACAGTTGGGTAATGACCAGATTTATTTCCCCGGCACCACCACGCTGGCTACTTACCAGTATCTGCCCACTTACGGATTTGACACGTACATCATCAACGATAGCCAGCAGAAAGTACTCTTGGAAAGCCGGATTCCGAACACGAGCATCACATGGGAGGTGGCTAACAACGCCGACATTGGACTGGAAGGCCAGTTGTTCAACGGTAAACTCAGCTTTGAGTTCGACGTGTTCAGCAATCTCAGAACCTCGATTTTGTATCCTCGAAACGCTTCAGTGCCCCGCACAACGGGCTTGATCCTGCCCCCCGAAAATATCGGTAAAGTACGTAACCGGGGTTTTGATGGACAGATCAGCTACAATGGGCAGGCTGGTGATGTGAAGTTCAACGTAGGCATCAATGGCGGCTATGCCCAGAACAAGATCTTGTTTTGGGACGAGGCTCCCGGTGCCCCCGAATGGCAACGGTCAACGGGTCGGCCAATCAACTCCTATGTAGCCTATCAGTACGACGGGGTGTTCAAAGATCAGGCCGACATTGATGCCAACAAACTCGACTATTCGGCGATTGTAAAGACCATCCGGCCGGGCGATATGAAGTATCAGGATTACAATGGCGACGGCAAAATCACGCCCGACGACCGGGTTCGGAACAACCGCACCCAGTTGCCTTTGTTTCAGGGTGGTTTGAATGCACGGGCTACCTACAAAAACTTCGACCTGACTATTCTGTTTCAGGGGTCGGCAGGGGCACAGCAGTATATCAGTTTGGGCGAGTCGGGCAATATCGGTAACTACCTGAAGGAGATTTACACGGATCGCTGGACGGTGGACAACCCCAGCAGCGTTCACCCCCGCATTGCCAACCGAAGTGATCAGTATTATTCGGGCGGCAATACCTACTGGCTACGGTCGGCAGACTATATCCGTCTGAAAAACCTGGAGTTTGGCTACACCATTCCGGCCACGCTGGGCAAAAAGGTGGGCATCAATTCCCTGCGCGTTTACGTGAATGCGCTGAATCTGGCTACCATCGTTAATAAACTTGGTTCGTTCGACCCCGAAGCCGACCAGGCAACAGGCCAGTATTATCCACAGTCGCGGATTGTTAACACGGGCTTATCGTTGAGCTTCTAATCACTCATTCATTATGAAATTTACCATAAAAACAATTCCACTGGCTCTCTTCCTCTCGGCGGTTGCCGTGACAGGTTGCAACGACGAATTTGTAAATACCCAGCCCTTAGATCAGGTGGCTGGATCGGCAGTATGGTCAGATGCTGCCCTCTCGGAAGCCTTCGTAACTGGTATTTACCAGGGCTTAGGGCAGGGTGGTTTCAACGAGCAACAATTGGCTTCCCTCACCGATGAGACTATCTTCACGCACCCCGGCCGGGGCATCACAACCATTACCGAGTCGCGCTCCAACCCCGCTGATGCGGGCTGGATTAACGGCACCATCGACTGGAATCAGATGTACCTGCGTATCCGGGCAGCCAATGTCGCCTTAGATAATCTGGCAAAGCCCGCTTTCACCAACACGAACAAGATAGTGGAGCGGCTCACGGGCGAAGCCAAGTTTCTGCGGGCCTATTATTATCATCAGCTCGTGCGCTACTACGGCGGTGTGCCCATTGTTGATCGCCCCTACGAACTGGGCGAAGCTGATTATGCGCTGACCCGCAACACGATGGAAGAGTGCATTAACTTCATTGTGAAAGACTGCGACGAAGCGGCTGCTCTGCTCAAAGGTCAATCAATAGCCAAAGGCCGCGCCAACGAAGCGGCTGCTTTGGCTCTGAAAGCCCGCATTTTAATTTATGCCGCCAGTGATTTGTATGACGCAGCCACGGCCAAAACCAAGTCAACGGTTCATGCTGCCTTCACTAAGCCTGAGTTGCTGGGCTATACCACCGGCACCCGTGCCGAACGCTGGCAAAAAGCGAAAGATGCCGCCAAAGCCGTGCTCGACCTGACGGCTTATGGAGCGCAACTCAACCTGGCGGCTCCCGCAACCCCGGCAGTTGGCACGGAGAACTACATGAACATCGCTTTGGCCCGCAATGGAGGGGAGAAAGACATCATTTTCGCCCGCTCGTTTAACAACGGCAAGCAGGAAGACGGGGGTCGGCAGGGCTTGTTCAACGGGCCAAACGGCTACCACAACTGGGCAGGCAATACGCCTATTTCACTGCTGGTGGACGATTATGAGATGATGGATGGCAGCAAGTTTAGCTGGACCGACCCCGCCAAAGCAGCCACGCCCTACGCCAACCGCGACCCCCGTTTCTACGGCTCGATTCTGTACGACGGTGCCCCCTGGAAACCCCGCACCGCCGACGTAGCCGCCAAAGATCCCGTCAACCAGATTCAAACGGGTCAGTATGAGGTAACAAGCGGTAGCAGTAAGGTCACCATCGGCGGTCTTGACACGCGCAAAAGCACAGTGGAAGACTGGAATGGCAGCTACACGGGCTACTACATGCGCAAGTTCGTGGATCCCAGCCCGGCCATTGTCGATCAGAACACCTGGCAGCAAGTCCCCTGGCCGTTTTTCCGCTACACCGAGGCTGTTTTCAACTATGCCGAGGCCTGCATCGAGTTAGGGCAGGATGCCGAAGCCAAAACGTGGCTCAACAAAATTCGTTTCCGGGCCGGGATGCCCGCCCTGACCGAGACAGGGGCCGCTCTGAAGGATCGCTACCGCAATGAACGCCGGGTAGAGATGGTCTTCGAGGAGCAGCGTTTTCATGATGCCCGTCGCTGGATGATTGCTCCTGCCACGCTGGGCCGGAAAGCCAACACCATTAGCATCACGGGAACACTAAAACCGGGTAAGAGTGTCACGCTGTACAAATATGACCCCACAAGCTATGATTACAGCTACAAGGTGGTGGACATTGACCCCGGCAAAGAGAACAGAGCCTGGTTAGACAAAATGTATTATCTGCCTGTTAACCGTGACGAAATAAACCGGAACGCCAAACTGGTGCAGAATCCCGGATATTAAAGGTGAGAGATGAATGGTGAGGGGTGACTGGTAAACGTATCTATACATCTTCGAGATGTCTGACACGTTTACCAGTCACCCCTCACTTTTTATAGCAAAACGGGAATGAGTATAATTACTTACTTCACTAAGCATAAATTAACAGAGAGTAAGATTATATTACCAAAATTTGGCAAAATAGTTCAATAATTGATGCTTCCAAAGTAGAAGGTTTTTGAGTAATGACTTTAACAGTTGTTTAACTTAAAAATCTATCAGTGTATGCAAACACATTCTACTAAAGGAGTGAGAGTCCGGGCACGAGAGGATACCCTCACAACTGATCAACTGACCGGCAAAGTCCTGTTTTTCAGTCTATTTCTATGGCTATTTTGCTCAGTTGGCGTAATGGCCCAATCGAAAGTTTCTGGTAAGGTTCTCGATGAAGAAGGACAGGGACTACCCGGCGTAAGCGTCGTACTCAAAGGAACTTCTACAGGTTCTGTAACCGATGCAAAAGGAGCCTACTCAGTAAATACAACTGATCAAAAAGGTTCGCTGGTATTTTCTTATATTGGCTACGTTACTCAGGAAGTGGCGATGAACGGCAGATCAACAGTTGACATCACATTGGCTACCGATACCAAATCGCTGAATGAAGTGATTGTGGTGGGTTATGGCACTCAAAAGAAAGAGACCATAACCGGCTCTGTAGCCTCGGTGAAGGGAACCGACCTCGTGAAATCACCAGCCGTGAACCTGTCGAACTCCATTGCGGGGCGGCTTCCGGGTGTGTTTGCCGTGAACCGAAGCGGTGAACCGGGTGCCGATGGCTCAAACATCCGTATTCGGGGTTCCAATACGCTCAACAACACAGCCGCCCTGATCGTTATCGACGGGATTCCCGGCCGGGAAGGTGGTTTAGACCGGATTAACCCGGCTGATATCGAGAGTATTTCGGTGTTGAAAGATGCCGCTGCGGCCATTTATGGTTCAAGGGCGGCAAACGGCGTTATCCTGATTACGACCAAGCGGGGCAAGACGGGTAAACCACAATTATCCTACACATTTAACCAGGGCTTTTCGCAACCAACCGTTATTCCCGGACTGACCAATGCGGCTCAATACACGGGTATGTTGAACGACCTGGATGTGTATGGATTGCCCGTTAGTGAGTGGGCTGCCGCAACGCAGGCTTACAAAACGACTGGTGTTTATACGCGCCCCAACGGTACTGTTCGGAACGCTCCGTTCTCGCCAACCAGTATTCAGAAATATGCCGATGGTTCCGACCCCTGGGATCACCCCAACACCGACTGGTACAAGGCTACGCTTAAAAACTGGTCACCCCAGACGCGGCACAATATGCAGATAACGGGTGGCACCGAAAGCATTCGCTACATTGCTTCGTTGGGTTATCAGAATCAGGACGGGTACTACAAAAACTCGGCAACGGGCTACAAGCAGTATGACCTACGGATTAATCTCGATGCCAACATCAATAAATACCTGCACGCCAGTGTGGGTATCCTGGGTCGTGAGGAAGACCGTTCGTACCCAACCCGTGGAGCTGGTGCTATTTTCAGGATGCAAATGCGTGGTAAGCCCCAACAGCAGGCTTATTGGCCAAATGGTTTGCCTGGCCCCGACATCGAAAACGGCGAAAACCCAGTGGTTATCACCACTGATTTGAGCGGGAAATTCCGCGAGAAACGCGATTTTCTCCAGACCAATGGGCAACTCGACTTCTCGGTACCAGGCGTACCGGGCCTGAAAGTTACGGGAACGGCGGCCATCGATAAGCGAATCACCAATGGCCGGAACTGGCAGATACCCTGGTTCCTGTATGAGCGGGGTGTTGGTTTTGAAGCCGATGGTGTAACGCCTAAACTCACGCAGAGCAAACGTGGTCAGCCTGAACCCCGACTGGATCAATCGACCAGCAATCAGCTCAACGTTTTGTTGGGTGGTACGGTTAATTACGAACGTAAAATTGGTGAGCATGGCCTGACGTTTCTGGCCGGTATGAACCGCGAAACCATTTCGGGCGAGAATTTCTCTGCTTTCCGCCGATATTTTTTATCCCCAGGCATCGACCAATTATTTGCCGGTGGTGATTTGGAAAAGAACAACGATGGTAGGGCTTTCCAAAGTGCTCGTATCAACTACTTTGGCCGGGCCGCTTACAACTACAAAGAGAAATACCTTGCTGAGTTTCTGTGGCGGTACGATGGTTCCGATATTTTCCCGAAATCAACGCGCTATGGTTTCTTCCCCGGCTTTTTGGCCGGCTGGACTATTTCCGAAGAAAGTTTCTGGAAAAACGCCGTACCATCCGTCAACTTCCTGAAAGTACGGGGATCGTGGGGGCAGTTGGGTAGCGATCAGATCGACTTACCAAACTCGTCAACACGGGCTACGTACCAGTACCTGTCAACGTATGGTTTCAACTCGTACATCATCAATAATACAGAAACCAAAACGCTGTTTGAGACCCGGATTCCAAACAATAATATCACCTGGGAGGTGGCTACTAATGCAAACTTAGGCCTTGATGGTCAACTGTTTAACGGAAAATTAAACTTCGAGTTCGATGTTTTCCGTAATGTGCGGTCTAACATTCTCTGGTTCCAGAATGCCTCTGTTCCCCAAAGCACCGGTCTCACACTCCCTGCCCAAAACATCGGCAAAGTGCTTAACAAGGGATTCGAGTTCAATATTGGCTATCGCAGCCAGATAAGCGATTTCAAATACAACGTCAGTGTCAACGGTGGCTATGCCCAAAACGAAATTCTGTTCTGGGACGAAGCTCCCGGCGCACCCGAATGGCAACGTACCACCGGACGGCCAATACGCACGTATCAGGCATACCAGTACGACGGAGTATTTAAAGATCAGGGCGAAATTGATGCCAACAAGCTCGATTACAAAGCTTTGGTTAATCAGCTCCGCCCCGGCGACATGAAGTATAAGGACTACAACGGCGATGGCAAGATTACGCCCGATGATCAGGTTCGTACCAATGCCACGAACATCCCGCTGTTTCAGGGTGGTGTGAATTTGGGAGCTTCCTACAAAAACTTCGACGTAACGATTCTGTTCCAGGGTGCGGCTGGTGCCAAGCAATACATCGGTACGGGCGAAATGGGCAACATCGGTAATTATCTGACCGATATCTACGAAAACCGCTGGACAGTGGAAAACCCAAGCAGTGTTCACCCGCGTATTGCCAACCGCGCCGATCAGTATTATTCGGGTAACAACACCTACTGGCTCCGTAGCTCAGACTATATCCGTCTGAAAAACATGGAGATCGGTTATACTATTCCGACAACATTGGGCAGCAAGGTGGGAATCAGCAATATGCGGATTTACCTGAATGGCCTGAACCTGTTTACCATCGACAAGCTGAAGGTATATGACCCCGAAACTGACAATCAGAATGGTCAGTACTATCCACAGTCGAGAATTGTCAGCGGAGGTTTATCCGTGTCTTTCTAACACACAGAATCATCGAAACACATGAAAAATTTTAAGAACATACTTCTTGCTACTGTTGTCGCTTCGCTAACGATTACGGCCTGCAACGACGACTTTGTGGATACCAAACCTCTCGATCAGGTGTCGGCAGCAGCAGTTTGGACGGATGCGGCCTTAGCCGAAGCGTTTGTTACCAACATTTATGCTGGCCTCGGCAATGGCGGTCTGGACGAGCAAATGCTGGCTTCGCTAACCGACGAAACCATTTTCACCCACCCCGGTCGGAATATAACCACCATCACCGAGTCTCGCTCAAACCCGGCGGATCCGGGCTGGATCAACGGCACCATCAGTTGGCCCAATATGTACTCGCGGATTCGGGCGGCAAACCTGGCTCTCCAAAACCTGGAAAAACCACAGTTTACCAACCCAACGATGGTGGATCGGCTTAAAGGTGAGTCGCTGTTTATGCGGGCTTACTACTACCATCAGCTGGTTCGTTATTTTGGGGCAGTTCCCATCATTAATCGCCCGTATGACCTCGGTGAGGCTGATTATCTGGCTCCACGGAACACAATGGAGGAGTGCATTAACACCATTGTGAAAGACTGCGACGAGGCCGCTAAACTACTGAAAGGCAAAACATTGGCGGCTGGCCGGGCCAACGAAGCGGCTGCATTGGCATTGAAAGCCCGGATTCTGCTCTATGCCGCCAGCGACTTATACGATGCAACCACAGCCAAAGCCAAATCGAGTGTTCACGCTGCTTTTGCCAAGTCCGAACTGCTTGGCCTGTCGACCGGGAGCCGCGCTGAACGGTGGCAAAAAGCGAAAGATGCGGCCAAAGCCGTTCTTGATCTGACGAATTACGGGTATCAGTTGGGCCTGACCGCTCCCGCTACGAACCAGCAGGCCAGAACCAACTACATGAATGCGTCACTGTCGCAAAATGGAGGTGAAAGAGAGTTGCTCTTCGCCCGTTATTTTATCAATCTTAAGCAGGAAGGCGGTGGCCGTCAGGGATTGTTCAATGGACCAAACGGCTATAACAACTGGGCGGGCAACACACCCGTTCAAAACCTGGTTGATGACTATGAAATGATGGATGGCACCAAGTTTAGCTGGAGCAATCCGGCACAGGCCCAGGCACCGTATATGAATCGTGACCCACGTATGTCTGTCTCGATTATGCACGACGGATCCGATTGGAAGCCCCGCACGCCCGCCGGTGCTACCAGAGACCCTGCCAATCAGATTCAGACGGGAACCTACGAAGTGACTGACGGGACGGGTAAAAAAGTGACCCACTTCGGTTTAGATACCCGGAAAAGTAGCATAGAAGACTGGAACGGCAGCTATACAGGTTATTACATGCGTAAATTCACTGATCCCTCGCCAGCGGTGGTTGATCAAAACACATGGCAGCAAATTCCGTGGCCATTTCTGCGCTACACCGAAGCCGTGCTGAACTATGCAGAAGCCTGTATTGAGTTGGGGCAGGATGCTGAGGCTCGCACGTGGCTGAACAAAGTTCGTTTCCGGGCGGGGATGCCTGCCTTCACCGAGTCGGGAGATGCCCTCCGGCAACGTTACCGCAACGAACGGCGCATTGAAATGGTGTTTGAGGAACAACGCTATCACGATGCCCGCCGGTGGATGATTGCCCCCGCTACGTTGGGCCGCAAAGCCAATCTGATCGTAGTAAACGGTACGCTGAAAGCCGGTAAGACGATGAATATTTACAAATATGACCCTACTAGTTACGACTACACGTACAAAGTAGCCGAAATTGACCCGGGTAAAGAAAACAGACAGTGGGCCGATAAAATGTATTTCCTGCCCATCAACCGCGACGAAATGAACCGGAACAGTAAACTAGTACAGAATCCGGGGTATTAAAAAGTAGAATAAAAGAGTGAGGGTGTGGAAAGTAGGCGTGTCAGACATCTTAACGATGCACAGATACGTTTACTCTTCACACCCTTCATCTTTTATCCTTTTTCTTCCACTAAAAATACTTTCTCTTCATGAAAATCACATCGCTTATTTTGCTTTGTTGGGTGCTGACGTGTGTTTATGCGCAGGCTCAGAAACAGATTCGGGTGAAGTCCGATACGGATATTAACAAGGCAATACCCATGTCGGACCGATACCGGTATCCGCAATTTATGGCTGGCAGTGTGGTCTATCGAAACGGTGTTTCGGGAGGGGGGAGGCTTAATTATAATCGTCTGCTGGGCGAAATGCAATTTATTGATAATAAAGGCGATACACTTGCTTTGGCCGATGAACAGAATGTGGCCCATGTAATGATTGGCAAAACCCGATTCTATGTAAATTCGGGCAAAGGTTGCCCGGAAGTGATCTCCGAACACGGCCCCATTAAATTGGCAAGGCAGACGGTTTTCAAATCAATGCGTACAGAAAAAAAGGTGGCCTACGGGCAGTCGTCGGGGGCATCGTCGGTGGCAACCGTGCAACCTTATTCCAGCAACAGTTCGATGCACCGGATTGAAGCCACCGGCGATCAGATGGTGAAAGAAGAAACTACTTTTTTTATTATTGACCAGAACGAAAGGTATAATCAGCTCAATAAAAACGCCATTTTCAAGGTTTTCCCAAAGCACAAAAAGGCTATCGAAACGTATTTGGACGAACAGTCGATTCGATTTTCGGAAGAAGCTGACCTTCAAAAACTACTTCAGTTTTGCAGTGAATTGTAAACCCTGCGGCAGCGGAATATTTGCCTATCGGCAGTGCTACATAAACCCTCATTTTTGCGTACTTTAGTCCCTTAAAACTGCCTGAATGATCGCCCCTGTCCGTATCCTTGTCTTTTGTTGTCTTGCTTCCCTGTCGCTGTTTTCCTGCACCAAATCGGGCGAAACTACTGAAACTACCCAAACCGACGAAGCCCAAAAGCCAACCGGACCACCCTTATTCACGGCCCTATCTCCCGATCAAACCGGCGTTACGTTTGCCAATAACCTGAGCGAAGGCCTGAATACCAACGTGTTGATGTACGAGTATTTCTACAACGGCGGGGGCGTTGCCGTGGGAGACCTGAATGGCGATGGACTGGAAGACCTGTATTTCAGCGGCAACATGGTGCCAAACCAGCTTTACCTGAACAAGGGCAAGATGCAATTTAGGGATGTGACCCAAACGGCGGGCGTGGCAGGTCGCGAAGGCCCCTGGCGAACGGGTGTGTCGATGGCCGACGTGAACGGTGATGGCCGATTAGACTTATTTGTTTGCTACTCAGGCAGTTTACGTCCCGAAAAACGTATTCTCCAACTGTTCATCAACGATGGCCCCGACGCGCAGGGCGTTCCGCATTTTACGGATCAAACCGCGCAATATGGCCTCGACAAGCCTGCCCAATGCACTCAGGGCACCTTTTTCGATTATGACCGCGACGGTGATCTCGACCTCCTACTCCTGAACCACAACCCCAAATCGCTGCCCGTTCTCGACAAATCCAGCACCTCGGCCTTGCTGAAGGAAGGAAATTCCGAAATTGGGATTCGCTTATTAGAAAACAGGAAGAAACTCTTCGTTGACATTACCCAAAAATCGGGTCTGAGCAGTTCAGTGTTGAGCTATGGGCTGGGCGCGGGCGTTTCGGATCTGAACGGTGATGGCTGGCTCGATATTTATGTCTCGAACGACTATGCCGTACCCGATTATCTGTACCTGAACAATGCCGGAAAAGGCGGCATGGCCTTCCGCGACGTACTGAGCAAAAGCCTGGGCCATACCTCCAATTTTTCGATGGGCAACGACGTGGCCGACATCAACAACGATGCCCGCCCCGACATCATGACCCTCGATATGCTGCCTGAAGACAACCGTCGGCAGAAGCTCCTGATGGCCCCCGACAACTACGAAAAGTTCGCGTTTGGCGTGGAATCGGGCTTTCATCACCAGTATATGCGGAATATGTTGCACCTGAACGAAGGCGGCAGCACCCCCGCATTCCGGGAGGTGGGGCAGTTGGCGGGCATCTCGAACACCGACTGGAGCTGGGCACCGCTCTTCGCCGACTATGACAACGATGGCTGGAAAGATCTCTACATCACCAACGGCTATGTGCGCGATTATACCAACCTTGATTTCCTGAAATACATGGCCGATTTTATGCAAAATCGGCCTACCGATGTGCAGCGGAACGACGTGCTGGATCTGGTGCATAAGATGCCTTCCTCAAACGTGACTAACTATTTGTACCGAAATCAGATGGGCGACGGGCGCGAGTCGGAACCGGCCTTTGCCAACGTGAGCGCGGCCTGGGGTCTGAACCAGCAATCGAACAGCACCGGAGCCGCTTATGCTGATTTGGACAACGACGGGGATCTGGATCTGGTAGTAAATAACACCAATCAGCCTGCCTTCATTTTTCAGAATGAAACCAGCAAATTACGTACCCACCATTACCTCGCATTAACCTTGCAGGGAGCCGGAGCCAACACCTCCGGCATTGGCGCAAAAGTGACTGTTTATCAAGATGCTAAACAGCAATTTGTGGAACAGATGCCTACGCGGGGCTACCAGTCGAGTGTATCGCCGAGGGTACATTTTGGCTTGGGAGCCAATCCCACCATCGACTCCGTGCGGGTTGTTTGGCCTACGGGTAAACAGCAGTTAATCAAGGGAATTAAGGCCGATCAACTCCTGACTGTGCGTGAAGCCGATGCTAACGGCACCTATCGACCCACCAGTTCGCCCGTGCCCTTGTTTCGGGAGATTGGCGGAACATTGGCGCACTCCTACCCTACCACCACAACCAACGATTTCAAACGGCAACCGTTGCTCGTGAACGCCCAATCATTCAACGGGCCGTGTTTGGCAAAAGGCGACGTGAACGGCGATGGACGCGAGGATATTTATGCCGGAGGCAGTTATGGTCAGGCGGGGGCATTGTTTGTGCAACAGGCAAACGGTAGTTTTAGTAAGAAAATCCAGCCCGCTTTCGATACCGACAAATCCTGCGAAGATGCCGACGCGGTGTTTTTCGATGCCAACGGCGACACTTTTCCCGATCTCTACGTATGCAGCGGGGGCTATGGCGACCTCACCGCTGATACTGACCTTCGTTTACAGGATCGGCTCTATCTGAACGATGGCAAAGGCAATTTTACCAAACAACCCGCGACGGCGGACCGCAACGCCCTCCCCGCCCTCAAAACGAGCACGAGTTGCGTCCGTGTGGCCGATGTGAACGGCGACGGCAAGCCCGATTTGTTTGTCGGAGGGCGGGTAATTCCTGGTCGCTACCCCGAAGCCCCCCGTTCGTTTTTGCTGATAAATAATGGAAAGGGGCAGGGCGGTTCGCCGAGCTTTGTAGATCAAACGAAACAACTCGCCCCAATGCTCGAACGAATCGGCATGGTGACCGATGCCGCCTGGTCCGACCTCAACAATGACCGCAAACCCGAACTGATTTTGGTAGGAGAATGGATGCCCGTGACCGTGTTGGGTTGGTCAGGAACACAACTGGTAGATCAAACCACTAATTTTCTGGGTAAAGAATACCGGGGTTGGTGGAACAAATTGACCGTGGACGATCTCAACGGCGACGGTCGGCCCGATCTGGTGGTGGGTAATCAGGGCTTGAACACCCAATGCCGCGCCAACGACCGCGAACCCGCCGAACTGGTGTATAAAGACTTCGACAACAACGGCAAACTCGACCCGGTGCTGTGTCTGTTCGTGCAGGGCAAATCGTATCCCCACGCCACCCGCGACGAACTTCTCGACCAAATCGGGATGCTCCGCCAACGGTTCACCACCTACGAAAGCTACGCCAACGCCACCCTCACCGACGTGTTCTCGACCGAGGAATTAAAGGACACTAAGAAACTGATTGCCAACGAGTTTCAAACCCTGAGTTTCATGAGTTCGCCCGGTGGGAAATACGTGATGAAACCCCTGCCAATGGCCGCCCAAACGTCGCCCATTTTCACCATCACCCCTCTCGATTTCGACAAAGACGGGCGCAAAGACCTCCTGCTTTGCGGCAACACCTACCAAACCCGGCTTCGCTTTGGCCGCTCCGATGCTAACCGGGGTCTGTTGCTCAAAGGCGACGGAAAAGGCAATTTTGCCCCCATCCCGCAAGCCCAGGCCGGTTTCGATCTCCGTGGCGATGTGCGCTCGGTGGTGCCAGTGGGCAACAAATTGTTGATTGGCGTGAATCAGCAGGCAGTGCGAGTTTATGGGAGGTAATTTGTGGTTTTGACTCAAAATAAAAACTATGCAAAAGTTCACTCTGCTTACAATATTGCATTTCGCTTTTCTAACAGCAAATGCTCAATCATTTAGCAAAGGCAATTTAGATGATTTGTTTCTGAAACGTTATCGGTACTCTCCCCATCTGGATTCAACAATGGATGTTACGAATCTATCTGCCGATGGCCGTAAAGCATTGATCGAAAGGCTATTTGCCGTTGATCAGTTGTACAGGGTTAGTTTAAAGAAGATGGATGGGCAATCCGAAAGTGACAAAGCAGATCATTTTTGGAATCTGATCATGATAAACGATCCCGTCAATCAGGCTATTCTGCTCAAATTACTTCGTCGGTATGGCTGGCCTTGTGACAAGGATTTATCCTTCAAGGCCTGGTTCATTGTCTGGCACACACGTGATAATTATGAGCAGTTAAGCAAGTTTTACCCTTACCTCGTAAAAGCTAATCAGATGCAGTGTATCAATACCAATCAATATACACAGGTACACGATAAAATTGTGCTGATGAAGAAGATAAGGGGTTTATAACAAACAAAAACGCGGACAGTGCCCAGCAATCGTCCGCGTTTCTATCAACTGCGCGTTGATCGCCGGAATTTGCTGCTCGGCTATCATTTAGTTGAACCCCGGCACCGGACTACCAATCAGAATCTTACGCCGAACAAGCTACCATTTGTCTTTAGTCATTGCCTTTTCGCTCTGGTAGCAAAATAACATCAACTCCTCGGAGACTACTAAATTTTTCGTCACCCGTCACTAAGGGAATACCTATTTGAATCGCTGATGCACCAACAATAGCATCCATAAGTTTGAGCCGGGTAGTAAGACGAACTCTGATGGCTCGTTCTTTGATCTCTTCAGTCAAATCGATAATCTCGAAATAGGTCAAAAACTCCCGAATAACCAATCGTTCTGCCGCGCTGATATGTGGCTTACATTGCATTTCCATCTCTGTAATGACCGAAATCGTCAACTGCTTTTTTGACAACAAAGCCACTACAAGTTCATCAGCCTCTATAAAGCGGATCAACGTGTTCGTATCACAAAACAAACGCTCCATCATCAATCGTCTCCCCGAAGTTCACGCTGAAATTCAAGTGCATCCTGCCCCCATTTCATTTTTCCCGCAAAGTGGCTAATGTCAAAAGGCTTTTGAACCTTCTTAACTTTGCTCAATGCTTCTTTGATTTGGCTCGGAGTGGCATTCTTTTTTAGCCTAATAACCATGCTTGTTTGAATTGTAAAGTGGTTTTTTAAGTCCAAACCACCTTTTGTTTACAACAAAATAATTAGAAGGGTAGATCATTACTCGAACTTTCGACTATATTCGATCTCTCGCTGTCCAATTCGCTCTCAAGAACATAGTCAACTCCATCTTGGGTTATTTTGTAGGAATAGTACTCTTCTCCATTATCATGAAAATCATTCTCCTTCTGGATTAAGCCCTGACGTTCAAGATTGATAGCTGATATATCGACTGCACATCCAGATTCACCTAATTTTTGCTTAATTGACCACAAGGCTACTCCATATGGTTCTGAAGTAACAGTAGTAATTAATTGTTTTAAAACCTCACCATCTAAACTGTTTAATGGCCGGGATACAGCCTTTCTGCCCTCTTTACGTATAAGAGTTTGGCTTTTCTGAGCTAAGCCATTTTTTTTAGCTGCTAATTTTATCTGAGTGCAAGCAAAGTTTAAAGCAGAGGATAAATCTTGATCTGAGCGATTTGGCTCATAATCCGCAGTTGTTAATCCTAAAAGATCAGTGGGGAAATGCAATTCGGTATTTCTTGGTTTGACTATGTAGCATCTCTCTTTTCCTATAGTGCCTATGAATAACCCTAATTCAAAGATAACATTATCCCTGACTACTTTAGATTGCTGCTCCCGAATTGTAGATAAATCATCTGGTGAAAAAATAAACACTGCGAAATCAACCGACAATGCCTTCGCTAACAAAGAATCAACGGTATTCGTTGATAAGTCAAACCCATTACGCCAAAGTGTGACCTCGAACTCGTGGTCTAAATTTGCATTAATTGCATCTGCAATTGGTAGGCTCTCTACTGATGATCCAATAAAAATTCTTGGCTTTTTCTGCATGGTTTTGTTATTCAATATTGATAATAGAATGTCGTAATTTTTATAAACACAAATATACGGAGTAGTTAATTTTGATGCGTGCAATCGCCCGGTCAAAATACTTGTTAATTAACTGATCGATTCCTAAACTGTATTCCGTAGTATAAAACGGCCCTGACAGAACCAATCCGTCAGGGCCGTTTTATACAAAATAGTATCTCTACTGCGCGTTGATCGCCGGAATCCGTTGCTCGGTTACCAACTGATTAAACGCTGGAACCTGCTTCTGTACCAGGTCCCGCAGCTTACCGAGAGCTACGTCGGCCTGCTTGGCGAGGTCGTCGTAAACCGTGTAGGAGGCTTTGGTTGGCTTGGAATCTGCCGACGAAACCACCGAGGCCACGCCCGCTAATTTATCGTTCAGGCGGATGGGATAAGCCAACGCATCCTGCACCGCTTTCGATTTGGGTTGCATCAGGGTCGATTCGATTTGGTCGAGTTCGTCAAGCATCGGCTTGGTCGCTTTCTTGAACTTCTCGGCAACCGCCGGTTCTTTCACGTCTTTCAGGTAGCCGTTAATCTGGTTGCGAATCTGCCGAATCTGGTTCACGCCCTTGTGCGTCTCCGACAGTTTATCGTTGATCTTTTGCATCAGCGCAAACTGAGCCTTGTAGTCTTCTTCGCTGGTTTTCAGGCGGGGGTCTTTCCGAATCTCGATGGTTTGTTCGCCCACCACGGTTTTGCCCATCATCAGCCGCACTTTATACATGCCCGGCACCACTTTGGCACCCGTTCCCCGGCCCGTCCACATGATGTTGGTGCCCTCCACGGCGGTGGCATCGGGGTAGCGCATATCCCACAAAAACACGTTCATCCCCGCCTTGCTCGACACCACATCGCCCCGGCTGGCATCAGGATTCAGGTAAAACTCTTTCGCAATCTTCAGCGGTTCGCCCTTCTTGTCTTTCGTGCTTGAGTACGTGCTGATCGAATCGCCCGATGCGGTCATAAACTGCATCCGGAGTTCTTCGGTGGGCTTTTTCGAGAGATAATACCGGACCAGAACACCGTTGGGTGCGTTTTCACCCGCGTCCGTCACAGGGCCTCTGCGACCACCACTACCGCCGTCCATCCGGTAGGCATGGCGGGGTTTGTAGAGGTGCGCCGTTTTTCCCGCAATGGTGCGGGCGGTTTCGGCATTGGCCAACTCATGCAGCGGGCTAACATCGTCCAAAATCCAGAACGCCCGCCCGTGGGTTGCCACCACCAGATCGCGCTCGCCCTTGTGAATTTGCAGGTCACGAATGGGCGTAATGGGCAGGTTCAGGTTCAGCGGTTGCCACGATGCCCCGTCATTAAGCGAAACATAAATTCCTCGCTCGGTTCCGGCATACAGCAAACCCGCCTGATTGGGGTCTTCGCGCACCACGTGGGTATATTCATCCGCCGGAATACCCTTTGTAATCATTGTCCAGGTTTTGCCGTAATCGGTAGTTTTGAGCAAATACGGCGTGCGGTCGCCCGACATATACCGCTTGGCGGCCACATACGCCTTGCCCGGCGTGTGATCCGACAGGTGAATAATGCTGATCAAGGCCCAGTCGGGCACCATCGAGCTTGGCGGGGTAATTTTTTGCCATGTTTTGCCCGCGTCGCGGCTGATGTGCATCAGGCCATCGTCGGAACCCGTCCAGTAAACGCCCTTTTCCTGGGGCGATTCGGCAAAGGAATAAACCGTCGGGAAGGTTTCGGCACCTGTGTTATCTTTCGTAAGCGGGCCACCCGTATCGCCCTGCGTTTTCGGGTCGTTACGGGTCAGGTCGGGGCTGATATCCTCCCACGAATGCCCGTCGTCGGTGCTGCGATGCACGAACTGCGAGGTGCAAAACAGCACGTTGTTATCGTGGGGCGAAAACACAATCGGGTAGGTCCACTGGAACCGGTATTTGCGAGCAGATGAAGGCGCACCCATACCATATTCGGGATAGACGTTCACGGTTTGCTCCTGATCGGTCGATTTGTCGAGTCGGGTAATCAAGCCGTCGTAGCTGCCACCGAAGGTCACATTGGGGTTTTTGGGGTCGGGCGTAATGTAGCCTGATTCTCCACCCGCCACCGGCCACCAGTCTCTGTTACTAATGGAGAAGCCCGTGGTGCGGCTGGCAATGCGAATAGACGAGTTGTCCTGCTGTGCTCCATAAACATTGTATGGAAACGAATTATCGAGCGCAACGTGGTAAAACTGCGAGGTCGGGATGTCGATATCTGAGAACGTTGCCCCGCCATTGAAGGTCACTTCACCACCGCCATCGTCGGCAATGATGTAGTTTTGCGGATTGCGGGGGTTCCACCAGATGTCGTGCGTATCGCCGTGATGCACGTTGATGGTCGTGAATGTTTTGCCACCATCGTAGGATTTCTGGGCATTGACATTCAGCACAATCAGGCCGTTTTCGTTCTTGGGATCGCCCGCCAGCATCATGTAATACCAGGGCCGCTGCCAGAGATTTTTGTCTTCGTTGATGAGTTGCCAGGTCTCGCCCGCATCATCAGAACGATACAAACCGCCCTTCGCGCTTTCGATCATGGCATAGAGCCGGTTGGAGTTCGCGGGCGAAACCGTCACGCCGATCTTACCCAACAAGCCTTTTGGCATACCGGGCCGGTCGTTGAGGTTGATCCAGGTGTCGCCCCCGTCGGTCGATTTATACAAACCACAACCCGGCCCTCCGCTGCTCATTTTGAAGCTGTTACGGTAGGCTTGCCACATCGTTGCATAGAGAATACGTGGGTTGTTGGGGTCCATTTTGATGCAGGCCGCCCCGGTGCTGTCGTTTTTGGCCAGAATATGCTGCCACGTCTTGCCGCCGTCGGTGGTGCGAAAAATGCCCCGTTCTTTGTTTGGCGCGAACGGATTGCCAAGGGCAGCCACATAAGCTACATCGGCATTGGTCGGGTGAACCTCGATATTGCCAATTGCATCGGCCATCTTCAGGCCCATGTGTTTCCACGTCTTGCCCGCGTCAGTCGATTTATAGACCCCGTCACCATACGAAATATTCCCCCGGATTTCGGCCTCGCCCATGCCTACATACAGGGTGTTCGGGTCCGACGGGGCCACCGTTACAGCCCCCACAGACGACGATTTAAAGGTGCTGTCAGAGATGGGCGACCAATTGGCTCCCCCGTCGATGGTTTTCCAAACGCCCCCACCCGTCGTACCAAAATAATAGGTCAGGGGTTGGTCGGGATGCCCGGCTGCTGCCAGTGCCCGACCCGCCCGGAAGGGGCCGATGTTGCGCCAACGCAACCCGTTGAACAGGCTGTCGGACACGGCGTTCTGCACGCTTACTGCCGGAACAACAGCCGCTTTTTTACGCTGGCCCAGCGCAGGATTGGCCAATAATAAGGAAGTTACGGCCAAAAAGGTAAGAGTAATGTGTTTAGTCATAGATGATTTGCAGGATGAAAGAAACGTAAAGATAACGCTCGGAAGCGACCTGAATACTGAAGGCCGAAATATATACAATGGTATTGTCTGCGTGCCGCCAGGATAACGACTCATGGGCGTTCTCCTACTATTCATACGCCTATTCCGGCGATCAGGGCAACTTTTTTGGCTTTTCTCCAACCGGTTATTCACCTTTGATCCGCCGGTTAAACAAGTCCGGTCTGCCCGAACAAACAGGTTGTTTGGCACGTACCTCAATTAGCCAAATCTCATGAGTTACTTCCTCCTTTTTATCACGACACTGATCACCATTGGGCTGGCCTTGTTCAATGCCACAAAACCACCAATGAACGACCAAGGGGGGATATACGGCCTGGCTGTGGTCGGCCTGACAGCCATTTTTGCCATCAGCAGCTTGTTGCTAACCATTAATATGCTCGCTAAAGGCAGTTTTCATTGGGTGGCTGTCGGGCAGGGTACACGCATAGCCATTGGGCTGGGAGGCTGGTTATGTATTGTGCTGACGACCCTTTTCTGCAGCTTCTTCAAATGGGAGTGGCACGCCAATGAAGAACATCTGTTTCCCTATTTTTTGCGCTGGCTAGCCCTGTATCACGGGCAACTCTGGATTCCGTTGCTTTGGTTGCTGGGCTGTTTGCTATCAATTAATAACAGCGACCAAAGCGGTCAGGCTTCTGTATTTCTGAAAGTTACATTTTACATTGCTATGCTCATCAGCATGCTGTATAGTGCCGGTTTAGCTTTCGCACAACTAAAACACTCGGCAATGACGTTCAGGGATCAACAGTCAGTAGGGGGTACAAAAGACGTGTGGCACCGGACAGTTTTAGATGAAATTGCGCGCCACAAACCCACTGATTCCATCGTTAATCTGTTGTCTCAATCGACTGGTTCGCGGCCGTCCGACATTCGGGAGGCCGCCCTTGCCCAAATCAAAAGCCATCCGAACTGGGAAGCCGAGTTATTGGCCCTGCTAAACGACCGCCAGTCTTATCGGGAGGTTTACTATTTCTTAGATGGCAATGCCGTGACCCATCCTGAACAGTTTGCCCAGCCGCTCAATGCAAGTATCCTGAATCTGGCAGCCGACATCCGGGCCGAGATCAACAGAGACAGAAGCAACCTGAGCGAATGGAGTTTCAGCACCTACCAGATTAACAACCTGCTGGAGGCCCTCAACAGGCAGTTTCAGAACCGGGGTGTCAATTTCTATCCCAACATGATAGCCCTCAAACAGGCTCTGGAGAGTGCTGGTGAAACTAATCGCTTCCGGGTCACTAACTCAGTACAAGATTGGCTCGACAACAACAAGCCCTAAAACCAGTGTCGTGTATATACCTGAACCTGAAAATCATGAAAACCCTGTCTATTGTCACAATCGTATTATTGGCTCTGTTTGCCTGCACTAAAAGTACACATAACACCACCGAAACGAACACAAGCCCAGCCGCTCTTTCCGACTCAGCCGCCATTGCCGATGCTGTTCACGGGTTCTACAGATGGTATACAACCTTTTCGCAGGATACCACTCACCGAGTGGACTTCACCGACAACCGTGGTGAGCACCTAAAGCTGATTCAGCCAAAACTCGAACGCTACTATGCGCACTTCAAAACCAGTGGTTTTGTGAGCGATGCCTTCATCGTCAACGAGTACGCCTTCTACAGGCAATGCAGCGAGGCATGGCAACATGAGGCCATCGACGAGGTTCAATCCTGCCTCGATGCCGACAAATATTTCTGTGCGCAGGAGTGGGAGCCTGATTTCTGGACAACTTCCCCGGTGCGAATCAAGTCCACCGGGTCCATGAAAGTGCGGGCCACACTCTATGGCACCTATTTCGACAATCCGATGGAGCGAAACATTGACCTGGTCAAGGAAAACGGCAAGTGGCTTATCAGCCATATTGAGTGTGATATGGGTGTAAGCACCGCCGAAACAAATGCCATTCAGCTAAAAACAAGCACCATCGACGAGGCTTATTTCACCCATAAAATGGCCCGTTCCAAAGCCCTCGTCGGGTCGGCGTTCAGCCGGTTGGAGCTGGGCAACTTGGTGGAAACCGATAAACTAAATGCTCCCGGCTCGAAGGTAGGTGTATTGGATACCCTGCTCCTTAGCGACCGGGGCCGTATTCTGATTGTGGGTTACGATAGCGGGAACGAAACCGAAGGCTGGTTGGTACAGTATGACAATCGCCAAAAAATTGTGTTCTGGGATCAGGTCTATTACGCCGATCAGGTTGAGTATATCAAAACAATTAACACCCAGGTTTTGGGTAAAGAGCTTGTTATCAGCACAATAACTGACACAGACGATAACAAATCGACCAAAACTAACCGATACATACTCACGAACCAGTTAGTTTTCGAGCGACATAATCAGTGAGTTTGGGGACAATTTGGACGGTTACGTGAATGGCACGTCAACGTCGAACTCAAGACTACCTACCCTTTCTTAACAGACTCAAACTTGCCTTCTGCATTGAAATAGAGATAATAAAGGGTTGTGTCCACTTTAACAACAACGAGGTAGCTAACGGGTTTGTCACTGTTCATGACCACAATCCCTTTCATAAATACCCAGTTGGGGTAGTTTTTCGTCAGGTACTCGGTGATGATGGCGGGTATCTCCGTAACAGCGGTTATCGCTTTCTCTTTGAGGCTGGGCAGAGGAGGAACAGCTACTGAGCTGCTCTTGAGCAATTTACCATCGTTGTCGAAAAGCAATTCGTGTACGACTTTTTCTTTTGTCGCGATAATCAACCAGGTTTTTTTATCGGCTTTATCCACCGACGCTAACCCTTTGCCGAACGTCAGCCCGTTGTCGCTCAGGTACTTACTGATGGCGGTTGGCAATTCGGCCACGTTGGTAATCGGGAATGTCTTTGGGAGGTCGGCTGCGCCCGTAGTTGGTTTGGACACGATGGCCGCCTTGAACTCCAGGTACAAGACTCCGTTGCCATCAAAAACGAGCGTAACCGCTTCTTTCTCGTTCTGCAACAGCACCTTGTAGGCTTTCTGATTATTATATTGCCCTTCGCCAACGGCCATTAGTTTATAGCCGGGATAGGTTTTGTCAATATAGGCTTTGGCGGCAGCGGGCAGCGTGACCGATGTTGGCCCTTTGTCTCCGGCACCAGCACTCCCCACGGCATAAGCCTCCAGAATAGTCCCTTTGGCGTTCAATTTTGCCTGGTGATTGATGGCTTGAACCGTGAAGGCCGACTCCCAGATGTTTCCTTTGTCGATTTCCGTAAAACTCAGGTCTTTCGCGCTGGGGTAGGCGGTTCTTAGGGCTTGCACAACAGCCGTTGGCACAGCCGGAAACTCGTCGGCAACAGTAGGCTGGGCTTCTTGCTGACGGCAGGCTCCCAGGAAGAGGAAAACCAGCAGCGTGATAAGGATTGAAAAAGGTTTCATTGGCTTGTGACTGTTTATGAACAGGGGTTCAGACTAATTGATAATCAACCTGTAAATATAGGAAAGATAGAATCGCAATAAATGGCTGCCCATTTCATCCTTCTGAATATCTTTATCCATCCAATGCATACCCATAACAACTAACCTTCCCGAACCAGATCTCATGCCTTCTCAAACTACTACCCTGATTGTTGGAGCCGGGCCGTTTGGCCTTGGATTAGCCACTTATCTACAGCAACGCGGGCACGATTACCGGATCGTGGGTAAACCCGCCGAGTTCTGGAAAAAGCATATGCCCAATGGCATGTTGCTTCGTTCCAACGCCAACTGGTATCTCGACCCCAATCACCAATGGACCATCAATCGGTTCTTCACCGAACACTACCCCAACCGGCAACCCGATGAGCCCATCTCACGGGAACACTACCTCGACTATATGGACTGGTTTGTGCAACAGGCAGGGATAAACGCGCAACCCAGCTATGTTCGTCAATTAACCCATAACGACCTCATCTTCAGTGCTGAGTTAGACAATGGAGAAACAATCCGGGCGCAGAACGTGGTGCTGGCCACTGGTTTTCAACACTTCGCCTGTTTCCCCAAAAACCTGGTGGCCATTTTGCCCGAAGGCCGATATAGCCATACCTGCGACGCGGTCGATATGGAAGCATACCGGGGCAAGCGGGTGTTGCTCATTGGCGGGCGACAGAGTGCATTTGAGTCGGCGGCTCTGCTCCGGGAGGCCGGGGCCGAACACATTCATATCAGCTACCGGCACGACACGCCCCGTTTTGAAGAGGCCGATTGGTCATGGGTCGAGACGATTGTGGCGGGAATGTCCGACCAACCGGGCTGGTTTCGGGAGTTGTCGCCCGACGAGCAGGAACACTATCGGTATCGTTTATGGGCTGAGGGTCGCCTGAAAGTGGAACCCTGGCTCGAGAAGCGGGTTTGCCAACCCGAAGTAACGCTACACCCGCGCACCGAAGTAGTGGAAGCTACTTTGCTCTCCGACAATGCCCTGCGTATTGCTCTGACCTCTGGTGCGTCGTTCGAGGTGGATGAGGTCATGCTGGCCACCGGCTATCAGGTCGATGTAGCCCGGTTACCGTTCCTGTCTGCCCCGCTTCTGGAGGCTCTTACCGTTAAAAATGGTTTCCCCGTTCTCGACTTGCACTTTCAGAGCAGCGTACCGGGCTTGTATTTCAGCAGCTTTCCGGCAGGGCATTCCTTC
Organism: Cytophagales bacterium; assembly: GCA_031411995.1. GTDB lineage: Bacteria > Bacteroidota > Bacteroidia > Cytophagales > Spirosomataceae > Rudanella. The sequence continues at coordinate 102,828 of JANOCD010000052.1, read as the reverse complement.
GGGCCGTTCTTTGGTTTCACGGTAGCCGTCCGCACGGCAGCCACGTTGATTGGCGGAGTGTTGTGTTAGGAGGCAGGGAACGTGGCATCCAACGTCTTTAATGCCTGCCCGAACTCCTCGGCGTGTTCCAGCACATCCTTGATTTTTACCGGGAGATTATGGCTGATGTAGTGGTTTTAGGGAGAAGGGAGAGTTCTAAAAATGGATATTTGACATAGCTATAATTAAATTGTTAGCGCATTATTCTCAAAATCAGTGCCGCTTAAGTTTTTTATAACTTGGTCTCCTCGGTTCAGCCACGACTTGGTATTCGTCAGAATACAGCCAATAGCCAACGCTTTCTGCCTTCAACACGTCAATTAGAATGCCCTGATCCTCTATGAAAAACTTCAATTCCCAAACTTTTGCCAGTACTCCATTCGATGAAGACCGAAACCAGCAAATGCCCCGGCTCGTGTTATCGTTAGCATCAATAGGGCTGCCAAAGGCTGTTGGGATAGGTAAGTGTTGCTTAAACCATGCGAACAGTTCGTCTAAAAAAATCACTTCGTCTTTACGTAGCAAATCCCCATTTTTCAAGTCGTAAGCCAAGGTAAAAATACCTTTTTCGACATTGGATAATGGGTCAACCTCTTTGCCGATGAAGCGTATAAACATGGCTCGATTTGGTTAACGGCTACTGCTTAGTCGATTGGTAAAACTCCCTTTTCTGCCAACAATTATTTTGCATGATTCGTCGCGTAGGGACCCAATGTTTGTAGCACAAAAGATGATACAAAGTGGAAGTTCCATTGCGTAGCGACCTAACAAAAGACGACCCATTGATCAGGTCGCTACGCGACGGAAAAACACATGGAAATTTGTATGGGCTATAAATATCAGGTTCGGTCCGCCGATGCCGCTACGCGACGACTTTCTTTAGCACTCAATTTCTTCCGTTCCCCACTTTTTGCCCGTCTTTGGAACTGACTACCGGGGTAGGTTCGGCCAGGTTATTCCAGTTTATGAGTACGTTCCAGACCATGGGCGCGTCGTGGTGGTTGAGAAACCGGTGCAACGGGTCGAAGGTGAACGCGATCACTCGGCCCGACCCAGCCGGCACATTGAACACCGCCCCGTGGCCGATGATGGCCTGCTCGTTGCGCACCATCCCCGACACCACGTAAGGGTCTTCCTTTTTCGGGGTTTTGTTTTCGGACGGTCCGACGTCTCGGTCCTTCACCACTTTTTTGTCGGGCATCCCCATCACGAGGCCCTTATATTCTTCCTCGTCTTTGAGGGGTTTGGTGCCGTATTGCAACAGCAACATCGAGCGGTTGTATTTGGCGGTTTGCAGCAGCGGCCCCATACCCTTGAAAATCGGGAAGGTGTCGGGGAAGCCATACAGAACCGGGCTGTTGGACCGCGATTTGGCCATTACGATGGAGCCGGGATGGAACAAACCCGCTGCCGTTGCCGTGGTGTTGGTGCGGAGGGCACGGGTGATCCCTGCCTCAGCTACCAGCATCGACGAGTTATCGAGCGTGACTAACACCCCGCCCGCTTCCACAAACGATTTCAGGTTGTTGATGCCATCGAAACCCGGCCCGCCCGTCATGTCGGGGGTGGAGTCGGGGAAGCCGTGGGCGGGGAAGTCGGCGGTTTTGGTGAAGGGCATGGGGCTGTATTTCTTGTCGATTTCGTGGATAAAATCAGCCGCTGTGCCGCCCATACGCGGAATCAGCACCACATCGAAGCGTTTGCGGAGGTCGCCCGCTTTCAGGTCGTCTTTATCGATGTTGGTGTAGGGAATGCCGCGCTGCTCGAACGTATAACGCGCCCAGCCTTCGTCCTGCGTGTTATACCAACTGTGATAAATCGCCACGCGGGGCAGCGAAACCTCGTGTTGCCGAACCGACAGATTGGCTTTGGTGGCCCGCAAATCAAGCCCGAACTGGGCGGCCATTTTCCCCGCCTGATCGCCGGTCAACCCGCTGAACACCACCGACCCCGCCATGAGCGTGTCCTTTATTCCATCGAGGGTTGTCTTTTCGTCCAGGATCACCGCTTTGGCGGTTTTTCCCTGATTCTTCGCCCAATACAGGGCAGGCAGCACTGTGTTTTGGCCTTTGTAGTTCAACACGTAGTTGGTGCCTTCACCTGCCAGATTCCCCGCATACTGCACATCGTTCGTGAGCATTTTTAGGTCGGTGGGGGCATATTTTACGGAGTCCTGCGCCTTCACATCCACGCCATACAGGTAGCCGAGTGTCCAGGCAATATCGTCGTAAGGCGGGAATTTGGCTTCTTTGGGGTAGTTCTGTTTGGTCAGCAAACTCACCGCAAAATTGCGGTAGGGCTGGTTTAGCAACACCACATAATCGCCTGCGTTGGGGCCGGTTTCGGCTTTATGCACCTCAATGGCCTGCCCCCGCAACTGATTCACGAGGTAAGTGGCCATGGCCGGGTCGCGCTGGGATTTGGGAATTACGAAAGCGCGGGGTGTTTCTTCGGTGCCTTTGCGGATGTTGTTTACCCCCTTCTGGTAGAAATTCTTCATCAGCAACCGGCCGTTTGTGGCCCCGTATGACAGGGAGGCCAACACGCCCGCTTCCATGTAATTGATGTTGTTGCGATACGACCAATAGACCTTTTCGGTGGGCGGCACAGGCCGATACCACTCTTTGCTCGTGGCTGGGTCGCCCGCGTATTTCTGCTCGGCCAAGTCGCGCAGATAAGTGCTTGCTCCCGCGTTGCCAAAAGTTTCGTAGAATCGCCCCGCCGAATTGTGATTGTTGGATACCCACAGGCCATAACCGGGATACCAGCCATCATAAAACGCCCAGGTGAACACGCCCGGCAAGCCCTGAGCGGCCAAACTCGTGATGTCGTGGTGGGCCATCGTTTGCCACTCGCCAATGGTGATGGGGTCGATGGTTTCGTTGTAAGGGCCGGTGCCGGTCGAGATATAAAGCAGCGGAACAGACTCGTGCAAATCAAGTGAAACCACCGGGTGCCATTCGTAGTAGATTTTTAGCAGCCCTTTAGTAATCGCCTGCGACATCTGCAAGCCGTCGCGGTTGTTGTCGTGGTAGGTGTATTTGCCCCAGTACGGCACACTCGGAGACCCATCAGCAAACTCCTTTTTGTTTTTCGAGTAGCGATAATACCAGTCTACCTGCTTGTCCCAACCGTCGGGTTCCGAAATGGGGTTGATAATCACGATGATGTTATCCCGAATGGTTTTGATCTCCTCGTTTTGGCTCGTCGCCAGCCGGTAAGCCAGTTCCATCAGCATCTCCGGCGACCCCATTTCGGGCGAGTGCATCCCGCCGTTTAGGTAATACACCAGCTTTGAATCGCCCAGAATTTTGTTCAGATCAGCCGGGTTCACCTTGCGCGGGTCAGCCAGCAGCGACAGTTGGCGTTTGTAATGATCGAGCCGTTTTTGGGCATCTTCGTTACCAATCACCACGAGGTTAATCGGGCGACCTTCTTCGCTCATCAGCACGGGCTGCATACTAACGTTGGGCGAGGTTTCGGCCAGTTTTTTGAAGTAGCCGTAGATCTCAGTCGTATGGTGCAGGATGCCGGGCGTACCGATAATCTGCCCAAAATGTTTCAGGGGCGAAGGAACCTTAGGGTCATCGGGGAGGTCGAGCACCGACGCGGGCAAAAAACGCGGGTCGGTGGTGTGTTCGCGAATTTTGGCGTTGTAGGTCTGGTCGATCTGTTGGGCGTAACCGGCAGAAAAAGTTAATAGGCAAGCCGCAAAAAGAGTAGCGCGTAGTGGTTGGACCATAGCTGACTTGAGGAGATGAAATGAGAAAGAGCAATTTAGGAAATCTTCCTTCCAATCAATGCGTGGTGTTGTCTTCGGCGAGTTTTTCGTACTCCGGGTCGTTCGGCTCCCAGAGTTCGATTTTGTTGCCTTCGGGGTCCAGAATCCAGGCAAATTTGCCGTAGTCAAACTCCTCCATTTCGCCTACCACGGTCACGCCTTCTTCCCGAAGCAGTTTCAGCAACTCAACCAGATTCTCAACCCGAAAATTAAACATAAATGGCTTTTCGGAAGGCGCAAAATAGGTGCTGTTTGCCGAAAACGTAGTCCATTGGGTGGAGCCTTTTCGGTTGGGCGCATCGGCTTCCCGCCACTCGAAAGTGGCCCCGTATTGGTCGGTTTTGAAGCCCAGATGTTGGCCATACCACTCCCGTAATTGGTCGGGTTGTTCAGCTTTAAAGAAAATTCCGCCTACGCCGGTAACACGTTTCATGCAGTCTGTCGTTTAGGGTTAATGTATCCCCAAAATTGCCCTTTTTTTGGGGATATACCGAATGCTTTTCCGGGTATAAATCTCCTTTCTTTTTCGGCACGTTTTTGGTAGCTTTACTGTTGATTACCAACAGGACAACCATACTTTTGACCCCGGCGCGATGGCCGGTTTTTTTAACGCTCATGGCACGAATCAAACCTAATTCCAATCAACTCACCATTGATTTTCTGGCGGCCTACCGGAAGATGCTGGTTAGCCTCGGCAGTTCCGATAAATTAGTCTACAACGAGTCTGTTTTCACCCGCCTAACCGACCAATGGGAGAGCAAGCGCGTGATCCCCGCCGATTTGCTGTTCCAGAAAAGCCCCGTCGAAGCGGTGGTTTATCGGCTCCAGAAAGAAGATGCCCGCTTGCAGTTTCCCGCTGAAATAATTGCCGGTGAACTCCGGGGTGTGGAGGGGCTGACAGGTTTTGCGTCTAAATTCCGGGAGCAGGGTTGGGTGATTCTGCCCGCCGAACTATCGGGTATGTATAAGAACCTGTTTCTGAACATCCTGACGGCATCCATCGGCCTCGACCATCTCTATACCTCCCGCCAGGAACTCCTCACCGAAGCCGAGCGCGTGGCTCTTGCCGCTCTCTTGCCCGAAGCCGAAGTCCGCAATTTCTTCGGTATCCGCCTGCAACGCTTCCCCGACAGTTTCCGCAGCGAAGTATCGGCGTATTTCAATTTGCCGTTCGAGTACATTCTAAAGCGGGCGTTGCACATTGGAGCGGTTTCGGAAGAAGTCGCCGAAGAAAACCGAAACAACCGCCAACCCATCCGGGCTGCCACACTGCGTCGGCCAGCCAGTAGTCGGGCTGCGTAGGTTGGCCCAGCGAAGCATCGCTGGAACGCCATTCCGATACGTTGTACAAAAAAGCCGAACGAATCGCTCGTTCGGCTTTTTTGTTGACTCTAATGCCGCTACAGTTCGTAATGCAACACCACGATTCCACAATCAAACGACGTAGCTTTTATTAGCTTCAGGGGCTGGTTACTGCCGAGTTCTTTGAAAATGGGCATCCCGTTGCCAATGGCCGTTGGGTTCACAAACAAATGAAACTCGTCGATCAACCTGTTCCGGATTAGGGCCGAAACAAATGTTGACCCGCCATAGGCAATGATGTCGTTACCGGGTGCGTTTTTGAGCTTGGTGATTTCGTCAATAAGGTCGCCTTTTGCCAGAACGGTATTGTCCCAGTCTGAGTGCTCCAGTGTTTTGGTAAAAACCACTTTAGGAGTGTTCGTAAATTTCTGACCGGCAGCCACTTCCGGGTTGTTAGGATCAGCCTCCACCCCCGCCCAATGCGGAATGAACCCCTGGGCCAGTTTCCGGCCAAGAACAATGCAATCTACCGGTTGGGTCAGTTTGTCAACATAGTCTTTAAGGCCATCATCCCAGTTGAACACCAGCCAGTCCATTTCGCCATTTGGGCCCGCTATATACCCATCAACGGTCATTTGAGTCTGTAATTTCAGCTTTCTCATTGTCGTTTTGTTTTCTACAAAAATAGCGGGTGCGGTTCGTTTCAATGGGTTGCTTTCGCGCCTTTGAGCGGGGGTAATTGCGACAAATTATAAGAAGATTGGCACTTGAAGTCTTCGTACTGACTGGCGGTTTGTATGGCCCGTAGCTAAACTGTTAAACCCTCCCAGTCATCTCCGTTTTATTTCGCCTTTTGATTGAAATAGTCCCAGGTGGCTTTGGCAATATCGGCAATGATTTTCTCGTTGGCAGCGGCATCTTCGCTGGACTCCGTCACGAAAACGCTAATGAAAAAGTGGTTTCCGTTCGGTAAAAACACAATGCCGATATCGTTAACGGCAGCCGTCAAACCAGCTTTGTTTACCCCCGACGAACCCGTTTTGTGAGCCACAACTGTCTCCGCTGGCAACTGCCCTTTTAGCCGGTTCTTACCCGTTTCGGTTTCCCGCATCACTTGCCAAATGAAGTCGTAGCTCTTTTTAGAAAGCAGCTTTTTTGGGTTGGTATAGAAAGCCATAAGGACTTCGTTTGCGGCTTTTGGCGTTGTCCAATTCTGAAACTGCAATTCCCAATTGCCCTGTTGCTGCTCTTCATTAATTTTTATGGATACGTTTTGGAACCCGTTCTTCCGAAAATAGGCATCAACCACCTCCGGGAAACCCAGCAATCGTAACAAAGCATCGCAGCCGACATTGTCGCTTTGCGCCACCGTATAGGCGATAACTGTCGAAAGAGGCAGGCTTGCCCCATTCGGATACTCGTCTCGAATGGGGCTATACAAATCCGGCAAAAGGTCTTTTTTTTCAATCTTTATTTTTTGATCCAACGAGAATCGTCCCTTGTCAATTTCAGACAAAACCACCAACGCAATATGAAACTTAAACACACTTTGCAGCGGATAATGCCGGTCTCCATTTATCGACAGCGTATCTTTTCCATCGTGACCACGAATGGCAACGCCGACCACCGCCTTTTTTGTCCCAGCGATTTGCTCAATTTTCTGCCGCAACGCATCGGTCGTCTGCGCGGGGGTTTGGGCCGTGATAAATAGGAATAGGAGGAGGGAAAGGGGGAGTTTGGGGTAGGGAGTGTAAAATATCATGTTGTTGATTCGTCTTCATAGGCGTGCGCTGACAAGCAAACCATGGAAAAAGCATGGTTTGCTTGTCAGCGCAGTAATTCAAAATTCTTTTTGAAAAAGAATAGGGGGTTCACTTCGCACACAAAAAGTAAAGATCACGGTTTGGAGCGACATTCCAAAAAGGCGTAGATTTGAAAAGCCGATCAAGTGCTACCAACACCTGACCGGCCCGTGTCGCCTGTCGGAGCAGGCGTTTTATCAACTCTAAACATGTACCACCATGCCTAGAGCGAAGTCGAGTCGCTTAGTACAGAGAATACTAAGTAGGCTCAAAACCTATCAGCCATTGATCCAAACAATCTTTGGACTGATAAGGACTGGCTTTTCGATGTTGATGTCTTGGCATCGACACCAGTAAGCTAGTTTCCTAACCGACGCTCCATCCTTGACAGGGTGGGGCGTTTTTACTTGTTCAATCTTGATACAAATATATAACGCATAAAATCTTGCACGAAATCCCTGCACAAAAAATAGTTAACAAAGACTTGCTTAGTTTCTTAAAAACGCTTATCAGTCATCTTTTCTTCGCTATATACCAAGTACAATTAGATAGCGAAGAATTTCTGTAAAACCTCAGAAATCAGTCGCCGAATATGCCTTCGAGACAATGCGCTGCCACTCAGGGTGTCGCCTGATGTAGGCCGCTACGAATGGACAGAGCGGCACAATCTGCTGATTATTCTGTTCGATGTATTCCAGAACACCTTTCACTAATGCCGAGCCAATGCCTTTCCCTTCCAGATCGGGATGGACTTCGGTGTGGGTAAGTGCCAGCGTTTCGTCGTCAACCTGTTGAAATTCAACGATGGACAGTTTGCCGTCGGTTGTCAGTTCGAACCGGTGGCGGTGTTTGTTTACGGTGACAGTTGGGTTAGTTGGAGTCATGGTTGATAGGGATTTGTTGGGTAAAACAGGGTTTTTTATATCTTTACAGAACAGAAATCATACTTGTACTATGGCAACCATCGCGCTTACGATCAACGGCAAAAAGCATACCCTCAACACCGACCCACAAATGCCCCTGCTTTGGGCCATTCGCGATGTAGTTGGTCTGAAAGGCACCAAGTTTGGTTGTGGCATGGCACAGTGTGGTTCCTGCACCGTTCACATCAACGGGGTGGCCACCCGCTCGTGTGTGACCCCCGTTTCGACGGTGGCTAACAAAAAAATTACGACCATCGAAGGCATCGGCACCGAAGCCAATCTTCACGCCGTGCAGCAAGCCTGGATCGACGAGCAGGTCCCACAATGCGGCTATTGCCAGTCGGGGCAAATTATGAGCGCGGTTGCCCTGCTCAAAACAAAACCTAACCCTACCGATGCCGACATCGACATGGCTATGCAGGGGAACCTGTGTCGCTGTGGCACCTACGCCCGTGTCCGCAAAGCCATTCACCGGGCCGCCGACCTCAGCAAAGCCACCGCTACGACGGGGAAATAATACTAAACGATGAGTGATGAACGATAAGTGCTTTTGCGTCAGCAAACCGCAAGGGCGGACCGTTCATCACTCATCACTATTTTTCGGATCCATTTGCGGAGCCTGTTCTACACCCATATCCTGCGTGGCCTCTTCTGCCTGCGCCATCAACTGCACCACACCCTGATTATCATCGTCGGCGGGGTTATATTCTTCTTCGGGATTTGTGTTCATGTCGTTGGTTCTCTGAATGTTTAGCGATAAAAGAATAAGACATATGTTGCTTTAACAAATTTAATCTGTTATTCTTGTTGCCTTTCTCTGCTGTTCCCGTCTAAACAACGCATTAGCCGGATAAGAGTTTTGCAACGGACGAAATGCTTTTCCGTTATATTGCCTATCCGTTTCGGTCTGCTAACCCGCCGACAAACGTAACCATGAAACATATTGCTCTACTAATTCTGCTTTTTTGTAGTTTACTGGTTTATGGGCGGCATCCCGTAACGCCCCGAACCGCCACCTGGTCGTCGATGTATGATCAGCTCCGTTTATCGAAAGTTGGCTTGTCTCGCCTGGCGTTTGAATATGCTTTGGTGGGTATTCAGAATATGCCCAAACAACCCAGCATCATTTCGATAGCCGACATGAGTCAACCGTCGACCAGCAAACGGTTGTATGTGATCGACTTAACGAACCAGAAATTGCTGTTCCATACTTACGTCGCGCATGGGCGCAACTCCGGCGACCGATTGGCCCGGCAGTTTTCCAATGAGGTTTCCTCCAATCAATCGAGTTTGGGATTTTATAAGACAATGGGGGCCTACAAAGGCAAACATGGACTGTCGCTCAAACTGAAGGGTCTTGAACCGGGCATAAACAACAATGCCTTCGACCGGACAATCGTGTTCCACGGAGCCAACTATGTGAGCGAAGATACAATTCGGGTTAAGGGCCGCCTGGGCTGGAGTCAGGGTTGCCCCGCCGTGCCGAATGCTATTTGCACCCCCATCATCAAAGTGATTCAGGGCGGCACCTGCCTGTTTATTTACTCCCCCGACCCCACGTATTTACGGGAATCGAGTTTTTTGAAAGGATAATCATTGCTACGCTGTTTCTGTAGTTTCATTGCCTACGGCGTTTCTGTAGTTTCACTGCCAGTTATTAGAAACAGCGCAGCATAAAACAATAGAAACGGCGCAGCCAATGAAACAGCGCAGCATACAATCCCTTAACTCATTACCGGCTTATTTCGGTAGGCTTTCACCAGGAAGAAAATCCCCATCAGCACCGCCGGAATACTCAGAATCTGGCCCATGTTGAGAAACAGATTATTCTCGAAGGCCACCTGATTTTCCTTTGTGTATTCATAGAAGAACCGAAGCCCGAATATCCAGATCAGGAAAATGCCCAACATGCTGCCCCGTGGTGTTTTTTCCTTGTATTTATTCCAGAACCAGAACAGAATAAAAAACAGCACGAAACACGAGAGCGATTCGTAAAGCTGGGATGGATGACGCGGGATTTTTTGCAAACTCACCACGTCGGTGATACCCCGATAGTCGGCGTTCATGAAAATGAAACCCCACGGAAGGTCGGTGGGGCGACCAATGATTTCGGAGTTCATCAGGTTTCCCAACCGGATAAAAGCCCCCGACAGAGCCACCGCGATCACGATGCGGTCTGTTACCCACAGGAATGTTTGACCCGTTGCAATGCTTCCTTTCCGGCGCGAATACAGCCACAATGCCAGCAAAATTCCGATGGTGGCCCCGTGACTGGCCAGACCCGCAAAGGGCGGCATCAGTACTTGAAACGGGTTTTTCAGAAATGCTTCAGGCTCATAAAAAATAAAATGACCCAGACGGGCACCCAAAACGGTCGAAATAACCATGTAAATCAGGAGGGTGTCGGTGTCGGTTTCGGGCTTGCCTTCTTTTTTGAAGATGTACGTCATAATCTGCATTCCGATCAGGAAACCCAGCGCGAACAGCAGACCATACCAGCGAATGGAAAGTGGGCCAATGGAGAAAATTTCAGGATTGATATCCCAAATAATGTATTTGTGCATAACGGATTGTTTTCGGAACCGTTGGGGTTTTGATGACGGGCAAAGATAATATCCTGAACCATGAAACTACTACTAATTTGGCTGGTGCGGTTCTATCAGGGGGCTGTTTCGCCGTTTCTGCCCAACGCCTGCCGCTATACCCCCACCTGTTCACAGTATATGATTCAGGCAGTGCAGAAGCACGGAGCCATGCACGGGGGCTGGCTGGGTCTCAAACGCATTAGCCGTTGCCATCCCTGGGGCGGGCATGGACACGACCCGGTGCCGTAATCAAAAACGCTTCCCCTCCGTTATCCCTTTCCACGTATCGGTGCGGAAGGGGACAGCTGGGAAACCTTCTTTATTATAGAGGTTTACGTCGCCATTATCGTCAGCCCAACCATAACGAACCGCCACGGGATTGGGGACTTCGGGGCAATAAACGACAACGCTATTCCCCTGAATCTCAGCGCGGGCGTAATAAAATTTCTGGTCGCTGCCCGCCACTTCAAAGCCTTTCACGTAACCATATTTATCGGGAGTCATCAGGCCACTGCCCCCGTTTTTGAAGGTCATCAAAGCGCGGTTGCCGTCGACTTTCAATTGGTCGAACATGGGGCCGGGCGAAGCGTCGCCCAGCGACGCTTCGGGGCGGGCATTTTGGGCATTTTCTGCTTTATACACCACGCGCATGGCTTCGGCAGCCAGGCGTTTGCCCACATCCTGCTTGTTTTTTGGGTGAATATCTTTCGATTCGCCAATGTCGGACGTTACGGCCATGCCGGTGTTGGGCAAGTTGAGCGTCATGGTCTGGGCTTCGCGGAGTTCGGCCCAGGTGCTACCCTTTTGACTGGTGCCGTTGCTGGCCATGTAGTTAGCCAATTGCACAAACAGAAACGGGAAGGCTCCGGCACTCGGCTCCTGCCGGTTCCATTGGTTGCGCCAATCCTGAATCATGAGCGGAAACGAGGTTCGGTACTGGTAGGCCCTACCCGCATTCGACTCGCCCTGATACCAGATTACACCCTGCATCGCCATCGGAATCAGCGGGTTCAGCATGGCATTATAGAGCAGGGTGCCATACATATTTGGCTTGTTCCGAATCGAATTCAGCGTATCGCTGTAGGCCGGAATCCGGGCCACGGCACGGCGCAAACCAGAGTCAGCTTCCATGGCTTCGCGACTCGTCCAGGTTTCGGAATGGGTGCCGCCCCAGGAGGTGTGCATCAGGCCGATGGGTACGTTGAGTTTCTGCGCCAAATCGCGGGCGAAAAAGTAGCCCACCGCCGTGAAATCGCCCACCGTGGCCGGGCTGCACACCTGCCACTCGCCTGATACATCGGTCAGGGGTTGCACGGCGGTGGCTTTTTGAACCTTGAAATGGCGAATCTGTGGGTAGTTGGCGTTCTGAATTTCGTCGTTGCTATTCACTGAGTTCTTCACAACATACTCCATATTCGACTGCCCCGAACAGATCCATACCTCACCAATCAGCACATCCTGTACCATGGCCGAATTGATTTTGCCCTGTACTGTGAGAACAAACGGCCCGCCTGCTTCCATCGGGTCGAGGTTGGTTCGCCAGCGGCCATCGTTACCGGCTTTCAGCTTTTTGGTTTGGCCGTTGAACGAAACAGTCAGCCGTTCGCCGGGGTCGGCCCAACCCCAAACGGGAACGGGTTTCCGGCGTTGCAGCACCATGTGGTCGCCAAACAGTTTGGGCAGTTGAACTTCGGCCAGGGCTGGCAGGGCAAGCAGGAGGAGGAGCAGAATTTTCATAATGAGCGATTATTTCTCTAAAACTAAGGAAACGCGCCGGTTTTGAATGCGGTGTTCTTCGGTGTCGTTCTCCACTAAGGGTTCTTTACTGCCCTTACCGGTGCTGGTCATGCGACCCTCCGGCACACCCAGCTGACGCAAATAATTGACCGTAACAATGCCCCGATATTCCGACAGGGCCTGATTCAACCGTTCGTCGCCCACATTGTCGGTGTGGCCAATGGCCCGAAGCCGGTGTTGGGGATTTTTCTGCATGAATTTAGCCATTTGCCGCAACACAGCCTCCGATTCGGGGATGAGTTGATAGCTGCTTTGCAGGAAATAAATGGGCGGAATATATTTGGTTGGTTCCAGATCAGGGATCACGACCTCGGCAGCCGGAGCTGTGCGGGGCGTTTGCGCAACGGGTGCCAGATTCACGGCTATCGTGTTCAGGCCGTTCGCGAGGGTGACAGTTTCCTGATGGCGAATCTGTCGCCGGTCGTCGGTAACAATGAGCCGGTAGGCTTGCGGCATTACCTCGAAAGTGCTGCTCCACTCGTTTTGGCCGGGGGTCAAAATAATACCGGGTCCATCGGCGGGGCGAAGTTCGCAGCGAAATTGTTCGCCCCTGGAGCCGCCTTTCACCTGCACCGAAACCACCACCAGCTCACGCAGCAGTCGATAGTCCTGCCGGGTTCGGCGGTTGTCGCCGTCGATGGTAAGCCGACCTTCGTAGGGATAATAATTGGGAGCTTTGATGCTGACCGTCAGCTCATCTTTCTCGGCGTAAGCCATCTCAAACCGGCCAATCACATCGGGGTCGAGGCAATTGGTCCAGTCGGCTTTGGTATAATAAAAACAGGTTCGCGCCTGCAAGGGCAGGTTGGTATAGACATCGGTCAGGAAAAACAGGGTTCGCTGGCGTTTGTCGGTCATGGTGGTGATGGCCAATTGGCTGAATTCCTCCGCCCGTAGGGGTCTAACTCCTGCCGGTCGGTTATTGGGAACCAGCGGTATAGTCACGAAAATAGTCATTCCCTGCGCCGTTGGCGTGGCATTGGTCAGCGTCAGGCTCTGCTCTTTATAACCCGTTCGTTCCACAATCAGGGCGGTGGCATCGCAGGGTATTGGCACCGAAAAACTGCCCGTTGCCAACGACTGCCCGGCGGCAGTGCGCCCCGAAGCCGTGACCAGAAACAGTTTGGCCACCACCGGCTGTCGTGTGGCTACGTCGATTACGCTGCCGGTTAATTGTCGGCAAACGTCGGCACCACGAGAGAGGGTTACTAAAAGGATAAAAAAACAGGCAAGAGAAAAGCGTACCGGAGTCATTGGCGGGTCGTATAAGTTACACCGCGAAGATACGGATGGAATAGCACGCAACGAATAACTGAAGCCTGATTGCAGATACCACATTACGCCTATATTTGCTCATCCGCTCAATTATTTCCTAACATGCATTCTATTATCGACTTTTTCTCCCGTCTCTTCGACACCTCGGATTGGCCACCACGCTGGCATTGTGGCACCTGGACCAATTTTCATGGCTGGCTTTATATTGTATCTGACCTCATGATCTGGGGAGCCTATATGAGTATTCCACTCATTCTGATTCGGTTTGTCGTACTGAAAAAAGGAGTACCGTTGCTGAATGTGTTCTATCTGTTTGGCGCATTTATCCTGCTGTGTGGACTAACCCACCTGCTCGACGCACTCCTGTTCTGGTGGCCTGCCTACCGGCTTAGTGCCCTGATCCGTTTTCTAACCGGAATTGTTTCGATTTTCACGGTGCTGGCGTTAATCCGTTATTTTAACGAAGCAGTCGGCCTGAAAACGTCTCAAGAGTTTTCGGTTGAGATGTCGTTTCGGCAGCAGGCCATGCAGGAGTTAACGCGCTCAAATCAGGAATTACAGCAGTTTGCTTACGTGGCTTCGCACGATTTGCAATCCCCGCTGAAAACAATTGAAAACTACCTGAGCCTGCTCGAACACCAACATGCACAGGAGATAACACCCGATGCCCGGCAGCTCATCGGGGTTTCAAGGGCGGCAGCCGGACGGATGCGCACACTCATTAACGATCTATTGGAATTCTCACGAGTCGGTAGTGATACAGAGTGGTCTCAGGTGGATCTCAATAAGGTGGTGGCTGAGATTATCGACGAGCAACAGGCAGAAATCGGGCAAACCGGCGCATCTGTGAAAGTAGCGACTTTACCCACTTTATTGGCACACCCCACCGACATGAAACAACTCTTTCAAAATTTACTGTCGAACGGTCTGAAATACAGTCAGACAGGCGTTAGACCCGTTATTAAAATATGGGGTGAAGATCAGGGAACCAAGTATTTACTGGCCATCAGCGATAATGGAATTGGCATCGAAAAACAATATTTCGACCGAATCTTTCAGCTATTTCAACGGCTACATGGACGCACCCAATACCCCGGTACGGGTATCGGGCTGGCGACCTGTAAGAAAATTATTGACATCTATGGGGGCGAAATCTGGCTCGACAGCACCGTTGGCACAGGCAGCACATTCTATTTGACTATTCCCAAGCAAATAAAAACAGTTAAACAGTTTGTGCAGGCACACGCCTAGCCAACCAATGCTGTCGGGAGCACCAAGCCCTACTTTTTCCCACCCGGAATCGTGGGCCGCACTTCTACCTTGCTGGGCAACGTTCGGGGGTGCATTTTTAGCAAATCATACACGATGTTGCCAATGTCTTCGGGCTGGATTTTCCAGGCATCGGCATCGCTCGGTGTGTGGTCAGCAAACTCGGTGGCCACGGAGCCGGGCATGATGGTCGATACTTTAATACCCTCTTTGCGGAGATCGAGCATGATGGCCTGCGTGAAACCAACCAGACCAAACTTGCTGGCGTTGTAGGCCGAACCATTCTCGAAAAAGTTGGTACCGGCAAGGCTGGCTATAGAGATAAAATACCCTTCTGTTTCCTTCAGGGCAGCAATGGTGGCTTTGGTGGTGTTGAAAGCACCCGTCAGGTTAATGTCGATGGTGTCGCGCCACTGCTCCGGGGTCAGCTCCTGGATAGGCGCAAAATGCCCCACCCCCGCGTTAGCAATAACATAATCCAGGCGGCCCCATTGCTGCAAAATGGTCTCGACAACGCGCTGTTGCGAAGCCAGATCGCGTACATCGGCAGCCATACCGAGTGCATATCCGTCCTTAATCTGGTTGAGTTTGGCGGCTGCTTCGTCGGCGGCCTGCTGAGAGCGGCTGGTGATAGCCACTTTAATGCCCTGTTTAATCAGTACTTCGGCCACGCCGAAGCCAATACCTTTTGAGCCTCCCGTGATGAAGGCTGTTCTGATGTGATCTGCCATATAAACAGAAACGTGAAAGGTGGGGTCATGGTTTCCATCAATCCGATCTTAGGCCCGCTCATCCGTCAGAAATCCCTTTTTTGGGCACACAATCCGTAGTTTTGCCGATTCATCTGCAACATTCCCCACTAGCAGATGTCTTTGTCTCAAACTCATTTTATGCGCATATTTTACGGCCTGGTATCGCTTTGTTTAGTCCTGATTTCGAGTTCATTAGCCGCTCAGAATCCCTCATCTACCGACGATGAGAAATATGCCCTGCACATTCGGAAAACCATAGCCCCCATCCGGCTCGATGGCGATTTGAGCGAACCCGGCTGGCAATCGGCGCAGGTGGCGGGCGATTTCTACCAGGTTTTCCCGTTCGATACGTCGTTTGCCAAACTACCCACCGAAGTCCGTGTGACCTTCGATCAGAACTTTTTGTACATAGGAGTAAGAGTAACGCAGCCTCGCAGCAGCTACATTACCCGCTCGCTCAAGCGCGATTTTGAAAGCGGAACTTCCGATGTGATTACCATTAACGTCGACCCATTTAAGGACCGGCTCAACGGTTTTCATTTTGGCCTTTCGCCCTACGGTGTTCAGCGTGAGGGCCTGCTGTCGAACGGCTCTGAATTATCACTCGATTGGGATAATAAATGGTATGCCGAAGTGCAGAACTTCGAAGAATACTGGGTGGCTGAGATCGCGATTCCGTTCACGACCCTGCGCTACCGACGGTTTGAGGGCGACAATGTGTGGCGAATTAATTTTGGCCGTAACTCGCTGAAAGAAAACGAAGTATCGACATGGCGACCTGTTCCCCGGCAGTTTCGGCCCAACAGTGTGGCCTTTTCAGGAACGATGATCTGGGACGACGCGCCCCCCAAACCCGGTGCCAACGTGTCGCTGATTCCGTATCTCTCGGCCCGCTCCACCCGCGACCACGAACTCCGCACCCCCGCCGACCGGAAGGTTGCCATTGGGGGCGATGCCAAAATCGCCGTGACTCCCTCCCTCAACCTCGACCTGACCGTGAACCCCGATTTCTCGCAAGTCGAAGTAGATCAGCAAGTGACCAACCTGAACCGATTCGAGTTGTTTTTTCCGGAACGGCGGCAGTTTTTCTTGGAAAATAACGACCTCTTCGGCACGTTTGGTTTTACGGGCAGTCGCCCCTTTTTCAGTCGGCGTATTGGCATTGGCCGGGGCAACATAACGCGGGTTCTAAGCGAAGGTGACACCGTCCGCTACACGGGCAACGTTACGGTGCCAATTCAGTTTGGGGCACGACTGAGCGGACGCTTAGACAAAAACTGGCGAATCGGCTTGCTGAACATGCAGACAGCCGCCGTAGACGACATTAACCTGCCAGCCGCCAATTATTCCGTCGGGGTGGTACAGCGCAAGATGTTCAGTCGCTCCACGCTGGGGGCTGTGTTCGTGAATAAGGAAAACTTCCTGAATACCATGACTCCGCCCACCGATGGGTCGGCCTTGCCCAACCGATTTAACCGGGTGGCGGGGCTTGAATACAACCTGAACTCGAAGGACAGCAAGTGGGAAGGCGAGTTTTTTTATCACCGCTCTTTCAGCGAGCGACAGGCTGCCGATGCCCAGGCGGGGGCTGCTTTTGTAGGCTACCGCGACCAGTACTGGCGGTTTCAGGCTGGCACTCAGTATATTGGGCAGGGCTACCGGGCCGAGGTTGGCTTTGTTCCGCGAACTGGTTATGTGGGGGCTTTTCCCACGCTTACCCGGCTTTGGAATCCAAAAAACCCGAAACTGGCCAAAAAAATAATTGCCTGGGGGTTTGGCTCCGAAAACGACCTGTCGTGGAATTTGCCCAGCTACAAACTCACCGACCGCAATAACAATGCCTACGGTTTCATCAGTTTTCGAAATCAGAGTGAGGTATTTGTGGGTGGTTTCAACAGCTACACTTACCTATTTTTTGCTTTCGACCCCACCAATACGGGCGGCAAAAAACTTCCTGAAGGCAACGGCTACACCACGTCCGGCCTTTTTGCGGGTTACACCTCCGACCGACGGAAAGACTTCGCCCTCGACAGTAGGGTACAGGCCGGGGAGTTTTATAATGGTCGGTTTGCCAGTTTGCGTGGCAACCTGACTTATCGCTGGCAACCCTACGGCATTTTCGCACTTGGCTACACCTACAACGCCATCCGATTGCCGGCCCCCTTCACCAGCACCAACCTGTTTCTGATTGGTCCCCGCGCCGAGTTATCGTTTAGCCGAACGGTGTTTTTCAGCACGTTTGTCCAGTATAACACACAGGCCAACAACATCAACATCAACTCGCGGCTACAATGGCGGTTTCGACCTGTGTCGGACCTGTTTCTGGTATATACCGACAACTATTATTCTGACCAGTTTTTCCAGAACCCGGCTGTCAAAAACCGTGCTTTGGTGTTAAAAATGACCTATTGGCTGAATGTGTAATTGTGGTATTAGTTTTGAGATTATGTATCTATGCGAGTAATTGACCTTTTTGCGGGTTGTGGGGGTCTCTCAATGGGACTCGAGAAGGCTCATTTTGAAGTGGTTGCGGCTTACCATAACTGGAAGGAGTCATGTGCGGTATACGCGGCAAATGTAGACCAGAAAACCGCGTAAATGATATCATTACTGAGGTTTCCTCTAATCGACACAGGCAAGGAACAATACACTAATTTTGTCAGTTAGTGTCGATAAACATACTGTCCTGTAGCCTTTTTTTACTCCATGCAAGACATTGAACCCTACTACGGTTGGGAAAAATACTACGTTGCTTCCGACGATGAACGCTCGCCATTTCACGAGCGGGATTATAATCTGACTCAGTACGAGAATACCATTTACGGGTACTATATCCACCCACTTTGGGACGAAATCGGCTCCGAAACCCTCTACTGTAAAATCCTTTTCACCGACTATGACCGGCGTTACTCGGTCATCGAACTCTTCGGCGAGTGGAACGACACGCTGCATAACGACATTATGTTCCTGAAACGACAAGTGGTTGATCCCCTCGTTCTGGAAGGAATCAACCACTTTATATTAGTAGGCGAAAACGTTTTAAACTTCCACGGTTCCGACGATGCCTATTACGAAGAATGGTTCGAAGATGTGGAAGATGGCTGGATTGTAGGCCTCAACTTCCCCGAGTTTGTGGAACGCGAATGGAAAAAGTATCACCTCGATTATTTCATCAACTTTGGGGGAACGCTGCACCTCGAAAACTGGCGAACCCTCAAACCTATTGGTCTTTACACCCTGGTTGATAGTCTGATTATGAGGAGGCTGGGGGCTTGAGCCACGCCTTCATGGCCTTCCTGAATTTCTCTACTTTGGGCACCGATACGTTCTCCACATAGGGGTTTTCGGGGTGCGCCCGGTAATAGCCCTGATGGTAGCCCTCGGCTGCGTAAAACGCGTTGAAGGGCACTACTTGCGTAACGATTGGATTATCGAAATGCCCCGATGCGTTGGTTCGCTTTATGGCAGCCTCAATGCGAGATTTCTCATCGGGGGTGCGATAAAAGGCCACCGAACGATACTGCGTGCCAATGTCTGGCCCCTGCCGATTGGGTGTGGTGGGGTCGTGACCGGCAAAGAAGGCCGTCAACAAGGTGTCGAAAGGGATCACTTTAGGGTCATAATACACCTGTACGGCTTCGGCGTGGCCTGTTTGGTCAGAGCCAACCTGCTCATAGGTCGGGTTTTCAACATCACCCCCGGCATAGCCCGATACCACTTCGCGCACACCTTTCAGTTCTTCAAATTCTTCTTCTATACACCAAAAGCAACCGCCTGCAAGGGTAGCCACGGCCTCGCCCGGTTTAAGATCAGGCAGTTTTACGGGTGCAGTATCTTTTACCGCAGCTGTCGATTGGCTCGTTGGTTTTTGAGTACATCCGGTGAGCAGAGCCAGGCTCAGGAATAGTATGGGAAGTAGTTTCATAGTGAATATATAACACTATTTCGCGCTCTTTCATTGGTAAACCGCCCACTTTTTTGTCTATTTACCACCTCATACACAATCCGTTACTATACTAACTTACAAGATGAACGAGCAAACCAACGACCTCAACGAGAAAACCAACAGCCTGGGCGAACAGGCAGGGCAAAAAGTTGACCAGCTAAAAGCAGCCGCTACCGAACAAATCGACGCAGCATCAGCCAAATTAGGGGACCTGAAAGACCAGGCAGCCGAGAAAATTGCTGAACTATCGGCCAGTGTCGATATAGAAGGCATGAAAGCGCAGGCTTCCGAAAAATTGGCCGACCTCCAGGCTTCAGCCAACGAGGTAGCCGCCCAGGCATCAGCCAAATTAGACGAAGTAGCTGGTGAAGCATCGGCCAAGTTCGACGAACTGAAAGCAGCCGCCACCGAGCAAGTGGGTGACATGCCCGAAAAATTGAATGAACTCAAGGCTGAGGCAAGCGAAAAACTTGATGAACTGAAAGCCGAAGCTGCCGAACAACTCGAAGCCGCCGGTCAGAAATTCGACGAACTTCAGGCCGAAGCTGCTGAACAAGTGGAAGTTGTCAAAGAAAAAGCCAAAGGTTTCTGGGGGAAACTGTTTGGGAAATAATATCTGTGTGTTGTAGAGACGCAAAATTTTGCGTCTCACTTGCTTGCGTCAGCAATCCGTTGCGTCTCACTTGCGTCAGCAATTCATCACGAAAATATTGCTGACGCGAGTGAGACGCAAAATTTTGCGTCTCTACGTCAATAATAAATTATATTTATCCCAAAAATTATCCTTGAACCTATGCAAGCCGCTACCGAAAAAGACGCTCTGTTGCTCACTCTCGTTGATAAGTTCTACGAATTCGAGAAAACGCAACCTACTAAGGTATTTCTTCGCCAGCCTGTCGGCGACTCCTTCATTGATTTTACCTATGCAGAGGCAGGTCGGCAAGCGCGAACCCTGGCCACTTATTTTCATTCATTAGGTTTACCACCGGGTAGTAATATCGGGTTGATTTCTAAAAATTGCGCGCACTGGATTATTGCCGATATCGCCATTATGATTAGCGGCCATGTCTCGGTGCCGTTTTATGCCACGCTCACCGCCGACCAAATCCGGCACGTGCTCGATCACAGTGGATGCCCCGTTACGTTTGTGGGTAAACTGGACGACTGGAAAGGAATGAAACCGGGCGTTCCAAAAGACATTATCAGTATTCAGTTCCCTGATTACGAGGCCCCCGATCACGACCTGGTTCAGTGGAACGACATCATGGACAAGAACGAACCCATGACCGGGGAATTTCGCCCGTCGCTCGACGATCTGTTCACCATTATTTATACCTCTGGCACCACCGGCAACCCAAAAGGCGTGATGATGCCGTTTCGGGCAATGGCCGAAGCCCTGATTAAAACGAAGCCCCTGATGCGTTATGACCTGGCAGAGACTCGTTTTTTTTCGTACCTGCCGCTGTGCCATATCGCCGAGCGCAACCTCGTCGAATCAACCTGTATTATGACGGGGGGCACCATTTATTTTGCTGAAACCCTCGAATCGTTCGGTAAAAACTTAGCCGCTGCCCGACCTACCCACTTTTTGGCGGTGCCGCGCATCTGGACTAAGTTTCAGTTGGGGATTTTATCGAAAATGCCCCAGAAAAAAATGGATATGTTTTTCCGCATTCCAATTCTGGGCAACATCGTGAAAAAGAAAATTCGGGAAGGGCTGGGCCTGAACGACGCGAAACTGATTTTGACAGGAGCCGCCCCCATGCCTACCGCCCTCATTAAGTGGTTCCGGCGATTGGGCATTGTTATTCAGGAAGCGTATGGGATGAGCGAAAACCTCGGCGCGGTGTCGATGATGCCTACCGACAACATAAAAGATGGCACTGTGGGTCAGTTGTATCCGGGCATGGAGGTAAAAACAGACCCCATCACCGGCGAAATTGCCACCCGCTCCCCCTGGAATATGATCGGCTATTACCGTGAGCCTGAGCTGACCGCCCAAACCATTCGCGATGGCTGGCTCTATACGGGCGACGTGGGTGAACTGGACGACGAGCGTTTCCTGAAAATCACGGGCCGCGTGAAAGAAATGTATAAGACTGCCAAAGGCGAATATGTGGCTCCCGCCCAAATCGAGTTTGGTTTTTCGGACAATAACCTGATCGAGCAGATTTGCGTGGCCGGACAGAGTTTGCCGCAGCCGGTGGCTCTTGTCGTACTCTCGGATCTGGGCAGGGCTGCTCACCCCGACAGTGTTACCGACAGCCTTATGCAAACCCTGAACGCGCTGAATCCAAAACTTCACTCCTATGAGCGGGTGAAAAAAGTGGTGGTCGTGAGCGATGCCTGGACGGTTGAAAACAACCGGCTCACACCGACCATGAAAATCAAACGTAATGTGGTCGAAGCGCACTACAACCCCTTTATGGAAGACTGGTATGAGCGGGAAGAAGCTGTCGTTTGGGAGTAAGTATATGCAACCCTTTCTTTAGCCCTTCTGTCATACTGACTAACCGCATTATAGCTTCCTTTACTATATGGCCTGGCTCAATCCCTATTCACAACCTCTGACAGCCGTTCAGGCAGCTCACCTGCTCCGACGGGCGACCCTTGGACCTACCCTGGCTCAGGTGAAACAGTTTACGGGTCTCAAACCCGATGCTGCCCTCAAACTGCTGCTGGCCGACAAGCCCGCTCCGCCCCCACCCGTGGACGTGGCAACCATGAAAACTTTCGTGGGCTTGCCGTTCAACCTCGATTTGCAGGGGCAACACGCTAATTATCTGAAAAACTGGTGGTTGGGCCTGATGATTAACGAAGATACCTCTGCTCGGGAAAAACTAACGATTTTCTGGCAAAACCACTTCGTTTCAACCTATGCCACTGTATCCGATGCCCGGTATCTATACCGCCAACTGGATCTGATCCGGCAGCATTCGGCAGGTAATTTTCGGCAATTTGTCATCGACATGACAAAAGACCCGGCCATGCTGCGCTACCTGAACGGCAATCAGAACGTAGCCAACAAACCCAACGAAAACTATGGGCGTGAGTTGCAGGAACTCTTTATGATTGGTCTTGGCGGAAACTATACCGAAGACGACGTGAAAGCCGCCACCCGCGTGCTAACGGGTTGGGCCGATACGGGTTTCCGTGTTACAACCTCAGCTGACATTACGGTTGCGTTCCGGGCCAATCAACACGACACAGCCGACAAAAAATTCTCGGCTGCCTACGGAAACTATACCGTAAAAGGCAAAACAGGAGCCACCGCAGGCGACGAAGAACTGGCCGACATGGTGGATATGATCTTGCGCCAGCCCGAAACAGCCCGCTTCATTGTCCGAAAATTATATCGGTTCTATGTTGCGACGGAGATTACGCCCGACATCGAAACCAATTTTATTGAACCGCTGGCAAAAGTCTATCGCGATAATAAATACGAACTAAAACCCGTGCTGACGGCCCTGTTCAGCAGTGATCATTTTTACGACGAAAATCAGCGCGGAGCCATCATCCGGTCTCCACTCGAACTCATGATTGGGTCGATGCGGCACTTCGGAATCAAGGCTCCCGAATCGGGCACGGCCCCCTTCAATCAATTGGGGGATTACATCCGCGCCCGCGCCCGCGAGCAGCAAATGGACGTGTTTGAGCAATCGACCGTGTTTGGCTACCGACCTTATTATGACACGGGTTTAGATCGTATCTGGATTAGTGCCAATACACTGGCATTGAGGTCTTTATTTACGGACCAACTAACACGCGGGTCCATAAAGTACAACAATATTACATACGGTCCCGACTCGGTGGAGGTAGTGAAAGCCTTGAGCATGCCCAATGACCCCGACAAGCTGGTGGAAGAATTGACCAATCAGCTCTTTGCCGTACCTCTGTTGAAATCGCAGCGCGATTTTCTGATTGACCAGGTTTTGCTGCCCGGATTACCCCGCTACGAGTGGGAATTGGAATGGAACGATTATGTGAAAAATCCAAATGTTGCTCGGAAGATGAGTGTCAAAATAAAGTTAGATAACCTGTTCATCTTCATGTTCCGTATGGCGGAATTCCAAATGTCATAACTATGAAACGTCGCGATTTTATACAATACGCAACTGCCGGTGTTATGACTCCGGTAGCATTTGGGGGGTACAGTGCCAACGCCTATGGACAATCGGCGTTGCTGAACTCCCTGGCCTCGGTAGCCAATGTCAACGACCGGGTGCTGGTGCTGATTCAACTCAATGGTGGTAACGACGGCCTGAACATGGTTATCCCGCTCGACCAAATGAGCGTCTATAATAACATCAGAGCCAACATTGCCATTCAGGAAAGTAAGGTGGCTCGCCTTACCAACACCCTCGTGACGGGCCTGCACCCAGCCATGACCGGCGTGCGCGATTTGTTCAACGAGGGCAAAGTGTCGATTGTGCATTCGGTCTCGTATCCCTCGGCTTCACAATCGCACTTCCGGGCCAGCGACATCTGGTTCACGGGGGCCAGCAGCAACCAAACCCTCACCACGGGCTGGTTAGGCCGTTATTTAGACACCGAGTTTCCCGGATACCCCGAAAAATACCCCAGTACTGACATGCCCGACCCTTTGGCCGTGCAGATTAGTTATATTACCTCCACTGCCCTGCTTGGCCCGGAGCAGTCGATGGCCATTGCCCTGCAAAACCCCGATACATTTGCCACACTTGTTGGCGACAAGGTAAGTATTGATCCCACAATAACTGCCAACACAGCCGCCGGACGCAGTATTTCCTATATCCGGCAACAGCAGGTTACGTCGGTGCAATATGCCGGACAGATTAAAGCAGCCGCAGCCAAGGGTAAAAACATGGTGGCTTATCCTACCGGCAACTCGCTGGCCGATCAGTTAAAAATTGTGGCCCGGCTAATTCATGGGGGTATGCGTACCAAAGTCTATTATGTGTCAATTGGCGGGTTCGACACGCACGCCACCCAGACCGATGCCACCGACACGAGCATTGGCGCACATGCCAACCTGCTCAAACAAGTTTCTGAAGGGATCAAATCCTTTATGGATGATCTGAAATTGATGGGCATCGACAAGCGGGTGGCCGGCATGACCTTTTCAGAATTTGGGCGAAGGGCGGGTTCGAACAGCGCGCGTGGCACCGACCACGGGCAGGCTGCTCCCCTGTTTGTGTTTGCGGGCGAGGGCATCAAAACCCAGTTTGTGGGCAAAAACCCCAATCTCTCCGATCTCGACAATAACACCATAAAAATGCAAACCGACTTTCGGTCGGTTTATTCGGCTCTGCTTACGGACTGGCTCGGCGAAACAACCAGCTTGTCAACCAGCGTGTTAAACAAAAGTTATGACCCCGCACCGATGTTCCGGCAAACGGTGGCGGCCACGGAAGACCCGTTTGTTACATTCCGCATGTATCCAAACCCGGCGGTAGACGAGGTTCGAATCGAATCGGAACTGTTTGGCCCAGGGGGAATACAGTCGTTGCGGGTTGTTGACATGGCGGGGCGGCAGGTGAGCGTTCCGGTGGAGCGGTTCAACAACAGTTCGTATCGGATGAGTGTGCGGGGACTGCCTATTGGAAATTATATAGTGGCCGTAGAAGCCAATGAGCGGAAACTTACCAATAGGTTAATCGTGAACCGATAAACAAAGTACACGCATACTAACAAATACGAAAGCCAGTTCTTATAGGACTGGCTTTCGTGCGTTCATAGTCCTATATTTGTTCTCATACCGTAACTACAGCTTAAGGCTGGTCAAGCGTCCTCTTTCCGCTATGCCAACTTCTTCAATTCCGTTAGCCAACCTATCCGATTCTCAGCAATCGGCTGTTCTTCAACAGGTTGTAAACAACACACAGGCCGGTTTACTTCTGGCGCGGCCCATTCGCAACGAGCAGGGGCAAATCATTGATTTTCAGTACGTACTGACCAACGAGTATAATGCCCGCATCACAGGTCGGTCGGTGGCCGACATGACAGGCGCGTTGGTCAACGATCTATTTCCTGGCTGGCAGGACTCTGACCTGTTTCGGCAGTATGTGGTCGTTGTTGAAACGGGCCAAACCCAACGGCTCACGTTTCCCTATGAAGCCTATGGCATGAAAGGCTGGTTCGACGGATCGTTCAGCGTCGTTGACGATTGTATTCTGTACACGTATGTTGATGTTACGTCCTTGAAAGAAGCCGAATTGGCCCAGCAACAACAGGCCGAGTTACTCGAACGAGTAATGAACGCCACCCTGACAGGAATCGTCGTTCATGAACCTGTTCATAACGAAACGGGTGAACTAATTGATTTTCGACTGACCCAACTCAACCAGATGGCGGCTGATTTGCTTGGTAGTTCTATTGAAAAAATTCAGAATAGGTTGCTTTCCCGGTATTTTCCGGGTGTACAGGATACACCTTTGTTTGAAAAATACCGCCGGGTTATTCAAACGGGTAAACCAACCCGCGTCGAACTCCCCGGAAATGATCGGTGGTACGAACTATCCGTGAACCGTTTTGGAACAGGTCTTGTGATTGTTGTCCAGGATGTTACGTATATGCACCAGCACCGGCAGCAACTCGAACAGGCAAACCACGAACTCAAACGGTCGAACGAAAGCCTAAACTCATTTGCCTATATTGCCTCCCACGATTTGCAGGAACCTCTGCGAAAAATCAGTTCTTTTGCCGATGTGCTCCACACTCGACACGCCGGACAGTTTGATGCCGAGACCACCGACATTATCCAACGCATCAACGGTTCTGCCGAGCGAATGCGGCTGCTTATCAGCGATTTACTGACGTATGCGCAGGTTGAAACACACCAGGATTCGTTTACAACAGTTAACCTGACCACACTGATTCGGGAATTAACCGAGGAAGAGCTTTGGGCGGTCCTGCACAAAAGCAAAGCCGAACTACGCCTGACCGACTTACCCACGCTCAGGGCAAACCCGGTCCAAATGCGTCAACTGTTTCAGAACCTGATCTCGAACGCAGTCAAGTTTAGCCAGAAAGATCGCACGCCCGTTATCTCCATCGACAGCCGACCATTGAGCCGGGCCGAAGTGCCAGCCGGTTTACTCGCTCCGGTCACTCCCGGCAAAACCAACCCGATTAGCGATCATTTCATTGAGATTACCGTAATGGACAACGGCATTGGGTTCGATGAGAAATACGCCCCCCGTATCTTCCAGGTTTTCCAACGGTTAAATGGCCGCAATCAATATTCGGGATCGGGCATCGGGTTGGCCATTTGCCAGAAGATTGTGGAACATCACAAAGGAGCTATTACAGCCAACAGCACCCCCGGCGAAGGCAGCACATTCCGGGTATATTTGCCTGTATCTGCTTAACAGATTTTAGGGACCAAGTCGAAGACGGGCACCCGTCAGGTAAATTAATTGCCCCCGGCCGTGTAGGCTAGCCGACCTGCATGATGAAGCATTGAACCAGGCAACGTAATGGTATGCCCAACCAGTACGGAATCGGTGTTAGCCGGTATGCGGTTGCACGACCGCACGGCAGGATTGGTCCAGCTGCCGTTAGCAATTGTCTGCATCACCATACACGATAGTACTATAATGCTCGTTGCACTGCCCTCAATCAAGCCATTACCGCAGGTGTTTCGCACTTGAGCAATTGCATACGTGGTGCTATTAGCAGGCGAAACAGTCAACGTAAAATGCTAAAAAAACAGGAGGGGAGTAAGATACCCAGGAGCAGACCAACGAATCGACATCGGGGAAGAAAACATAGAATGCGGGCGATTACTTATCAAGAAATACTTATGTATTAATCCGGAAAATATAGGCCCTATTCATGCAGCCCATCAGCCACTTTTATTGTTCGGTGTTTTCAGACCGACAATCTAGCCTTGAGTATACAGTCAATAGGCCAGGTCTGACTTACACTCTTTACACCCGATTTTTACAGTTGGGATAGAAATAAAATTGCAAGACACTAGTTTTAAAAAATCAGCCTATTTCAGTCCATTCGAGTATTTTAAACTTTTTAAAGATAATTTTTTAAACTATAAGCATAGTTTTTTAATATTTGATGTATTTTTCTTGCAAATGACGATTTTTTTAAATCTTTTTGTTCTGTTAATACGTTAACAAACTAACCGGAAATTAGCTTTCAGTAAGCAATCTCCCTACAGACAAAAGATCAACTTCATTCGATAAATTAAGTACCGTTATGTTAACTGCCGAATTCAAATCAATGGATGTCCAGGAACAGCTTAGCCTTACCTACAAAGAAGGTACGCTGCTGTCGAGCCTCACTAGCAACACTCAAATGCGGAGTCTTTATTATTTAGATTCCCATTTTGTCGATATTACTTGCGTACCGGTTCTAAAAGGCTGGTTTACAACCTGGCAGGTCTCGTCGATCCGCCATTATCTTGATATGCCTTCCAATACACTCTGTTTGGACGAGTTCATTGCCGGCTATTCGGTTAATGATCTAATGAAATAGACCAGGCGTAGTTGAGTAAATACGAAAGACGTAAAACAAAAGACTTTGTTTCTGACATTGTCTTTCGTCTTACGTCTTTTCTCTTTCATCTACAAGCGGTCTATATCGCCTTCCTTCCGTACCTTCGCGTGTCTGACAGAACCCTCGAAACCTACACATATGCAACAGAAAATCCGGCGTGAAGACGCCCTCGACTACCATTCAAAGGGTCGTCCCGGAAAATTAGAAGTTATTCCTTCGAAAGAATATAGCACCCAGCGTGACCTCTCATTAGCTTATTCGCCGGGTGTAGCCGAACCCTGTTTAGCCATTGCCGAAAACATCGAAGACGTTTATAAGTATACGGGTAAGGGCAACCTTGTGGCCGTTATCTCCAACGGAACAGCGGTTTTAGGCCTCGGCGATATTGGCCCTGAAGCTGGTAAACCCGTAATGGAGGGAAAAGGTCTGCTATTCAAAATTTACGCCGACATCGACGTGTTCGACATTGAACTGAACACGAAAGACGTGGACGAATTCGTGCGCACGGTGAAGATTCTGGAGCCAACCTTCGGAGGAGTGAACCTCGAAGACATTAAGGCCCCGGAGTGTTTCGAGATCGAGGAGCGTCTGAAAAAAGAGATGAACATCCCGATCATGCACGACGATCAGCACGGAACAGCTATTATCTCCGGCGCGGCCCTGCTGAACGCGCTCGAACTGGTTGGAAAGAAAATTGGTGAGGTGAAAATAGTGGTGAACGGAGCAGGGGCCTCGGCCATTTCATGTTCCAAACTCTACGTAGCCCTCGGTGCCAACGTCAAAAATATTGTGATGTGCGATTCCAAAGGCCCAATCCGCTCTGACCGCACTGATCTGGACGAGCGTAAAGGCATTTTCGCAACAGACCGCGATGTACATTCGCTGGAAGAAGCCTTTGTGGATGCCGACGTATTTATTGGCCTATCGAAAGGCAACGTCGTGAATCAGGGAATGGTGCAGAGCATGGCCAAAGACCCCATCGTGTTTGCCATGGCCAACCCCACCCCCGAAATTGCCTACGAAGACGCAATGGCCGCCCGCCCCGATATTATCATGGCAACAGGCCGCTCCGACTATCCCAATCAGGTGAACAACGTGCTGGGTTTCCCCTATATTTTCCGGGGAGCTTTGGACGTTCGGGCCACGGAGATCAACGAACCGATGAAACTGGCGGCCACGCTGGCCTTGGCAGAGCTTGCTAAAAAGCCCGTTCCTGACCTGGTAAATCTGGCCTATAGCACGGACAACCTGATGTTTGGCCGGACTTACATCATCCCGAAACCCGTTGACCCGCGTTTGCTGGCGACGGTGGCACCCGCCGTGGCACGAGCCGCGATGGAGTCGGGGGTGGCCAAATACCCGATTACTGATTGGGAAGCTTATGAAAATCAGTTGGCCCGCCGTTTGGGGCAGGACAACCGGATTTCGCGGGTAATTCTGAACAAGGCAAAGTCGGCCCCGAAGCGGGTGGTTTTTGCCGATGCCGAGAACCTGAAAGTGCTCAAAGCGGCTCAACAGGTTCTGGATGAGGGTATTGCCCACCCCATTTTGCTGGGCGAAACAGCCATGATCCGGCAAATGATCGAGCAGTATAATATCGACCTCGGCGACACTCCGATTATTGACCCCCGCGCACCGGAGCAGGAAGCCATGATCCAGAAATTCGCGGACTTGTATTTTCAGAAACGGCAACGCAAGGGCGTGAATAT
Organism: Cytophagales bacterium; assembly: GCA_031411995.1. GTDB lineage: Bacteria > Bacteroidota > Bacteroidia > Cytophagales > Spirosomataceae > Rudanella. The sequence goes on along the minus strand of JANOCD010000052.1, from coordinate 73,155 downwards.
CCGCGAAGCCCAAAAACTAATGTACTACCGGAATTATTTTGGCGCTATGATGGTGGAAACTGGTGAGGCCGACGCGCTGATTTCGGGCCTTACACGCAACTATCCTGATACGATTCGACCGGCGTTGCAAGTGATTGGTCGCGACAAAGGCGTGAAAAAGGTGGCGGGTATGTACATTTTGCTCACCAAACGTGGGCCGCTGTTCTTCTCCGACACAACGGTGAACATCAACCCAACTGCCGAGGAGATTGTCGAGATTACCGAGCTGACTGCCAAAGCGGTGGAGCATTTCAACATCAAGCCGCGCATTGCGCTCGTCACCTACTCAAACTTTGGCAGTGCCAAAGGCGACGATGCCGAGAAAATGAATAAGGCCGTGGAAATGCTACACCAACGCAACCCCGACATGGTGGTCGACGGCGAAATCCAAGCCCACTTAGCCTTCAATACGGACTTATTAAAGCAAAATCACCCCTTCAGCAAACTCATCGACGAAGGAGCCAACACCCTGATTTTTCCGAACTTATCGGCCTCAAACATTGCCTACAACCTGATGTCAGAAGTGGGTGGTGCCGATGCGATTGGCCCCATTTTGTTGGGACTTCGCAAGCCGGTACACGTGTTGCAGCTTGGCTCGTCGGAACGCGAAATCGTGAACATGGTAGCCATCGCAGTGGTGGAAGCACAAGGAAAATGAGAATCTTAACCGGAATTCAGTCCAGCGGCAGGCCGCATTTGGGGAATATTTTGGGGGCTATTGTCCCCGCCATTCAATTATCGCAAGAGACTGGCAATGAGTCGTTTCTGTTCATTGCTGATTTGCATTCGCTGACAACGCTGCGCGATGGCGTGACCCGCCGGGAGTTCGTGCGGGCCATTGCGGCAACGTGGTTGGCGTTTGGCTACGACACGACGCGAAACACCATCTGGCGGCAGTCGAGGGTGGCCGAACATGCCGAGATGGCTTGGTATCTGAACTGCTTCACGCCGATGCCGATGCTGGAAAATGCGACTTCGTTCAAGGACAAAGTTGCGAAGCTGGGCAGTTCGGCGGTAAGCGCGGGTTTGTTCACCTACCCGGTTTTGCAGGCAGCCGACATTTTGTTGTACGACGCGAACTTAGTGCCGGTGGGTAAAGATCAGCGGCAACACCTCGAAATGACCCGCGATATAGCTTCGGCGGTCAATCACCAGTACAATTCGGAGGTGTTTGTGTTGCCCGAACCCCGTATCGACGAGCGGATTATGACGATTCCGGGCATCGACGGGGCCAAGATGAGCAAGTCGTATGGCAACTACATCGACATTTTCCAGCCCGCTAACGAGTTGTACAAAGTAGTCAAGAAAATCAAGTCGGATTCAACCCCGCTCGAAGACCCCAAGAATCCCGATACCGACATTACATTCCAACTATACAGCCTGATTGCCTCCGATGAGCAGGTAGCCCAAATGCGCCAAAACTACGAAGCGGGGGGCTACGGCTATGGTCACGCCAAGAAGGAATTGTACGAACTAATCCTGACCAAATACGCCACCGAACGCGAACGGTTCGACTTTTACATGGCCAACGACAACGAATTGGAGACGGTGCTTCGTGAGGGCGAAGACAAGGCCCGCGCAGTGGCCCGCCAAACCATCGAACGGGTTCGGACGGTCATGGGGTTTAACTGAAAAATCCGTAAATTGACCTGAATTAAAACAACGAAGTCATGGAAGTTGCAACGCTCAGTCTGGCTCAACAAATCGTAGATCGGCTCCAAACCGAAGAAATCGTTCTTATTCCCGCCACGCTCGATGAATTTTGGGAGGTGGTAGACGAGTTTGGTGAGGAGCCTGATTTCGACCTTGAATACATTAACGGACACATTAAAGCCCAGGATGGCGTGGCAACAGACAATCACGAGGTGATGGTAACCAATGTGGGCCGCATTTTAGGAACGGCCTTTTACAATGTACCTAACCTCCGGGTGATGGGCAGCAACAAAACACTTTACATTCCTGCCTGCCAGACAGCCGTTAAGCCGGATTTGGTGGTAATGGCAGAACCAAGCCAGTTTTTCCGTCGAAAAGGGCAGGAACCCGGCACCACGAATCCATATATGGTTGTCGAGATCTTTTCAGATTCTACCCAAAAAGACGACCGGGGCGAGAAACTCCGTTGCTACAAACTGCTGGAATCCATTCAGCATATTATCTATATCGACCAATTTAAGCCTTACATCTCTGTCTATACCAAAAACGGCGATGTACATCATTGGTACGAGGTTGATTATTATTCGTTAGACGAAACCGTAAAAATCGGCGATTTTGACCTGACGATGCGGGATATTTATCACAAAGTTGATTTTTAAATTAAAAAAATATGACATACGGTGACTTTACGCTTGAGTTGATCGAAGAGACTTTTGGGATTAAAAACCGGGTTGGTCAGCTCTTTCCATCCGTCCAACCCGTCGCGCCGAGCGAATGGTTGCGGACTACCCTTGCCCAAAATAGTGGCCTTCGATTGTCGAGTGAGAAAGCCAAATCAGAAGCTATTGTGTTTCCAATCCTGATGGAGCTTCGGCAGCGGAACGATCATTTTCTGACTATCTACTCCGGTGATAATCTGAGCGTTGCTCCCGAAAAAGGATTGAACGGAGAATGTGATTTTATCCTGGCTAAAGATGTTCAGAGCTTCGGTATTAACTACCCGATTATTCAGATTGTCGAAGCCAAACGGGGTGAAATTCAATTAGGTGTTGCTCAATGTGCAGCTCAGTTGATTGGGGCAAGACTCTTCAACCAAAAACGCAACGTTGAATTGCCAGCCGTTTATGGGTGCGTAACCAATGGCAACGAATGGCTATTTCTGAAACTCGCCGATGAACTGACTATTGACCCCAAACTTTATTTTTTAGAACGCCCCGATGAGGTGCTGGGTGTTTTCCAGCAAATTATCGACCTGTATAAGTCCATTTTAGCTTAGTGCCATGCTCCCCGCAAAAACCGGAGCCAATTACTACACATAACTCCTTCACTATCAATAGTTGAGTAACCTCGTTTAGCCAACAAACCGGGCAAACGGGCGAGGTCGGCGATGGTGTTCAGGTCGGCGGGAGATTGCTCTAGTCCATAGGTTCCGTCGAGGTCGGAGCCGATGGCGATGTGGTTGGCGTTCCCGGCAATCTGACAAATGTGGTCGTAATGATCAACGATGGTTTCAATCGTTACCCCAAAATCGGCCGGGTTGCTTTTGCGTTGGGTCAGGCCGGGTTTCATCATCCAGGCATCGAAACAGCCCCCAATCACGGCCCCCCGTTCAATAAGTCGGCGAATTTGGTCGTCGGTGAGTTGGCGTTGATGCGGCACCAACGCCCTGCAGTTATGGTGGCTCGCCCAAACCGGCCCCTTGAATAAATCCAGAGCCATATCGAAGCCTTCGTCGGTCAGGTGCGTTACATCTAAAATCATGTTCAGCGCATCCATTTCCCGCACCAAATCCTGACCAATAGCCGTTAGCGGGCCACTCATTCCAGTACCGGGCGCGTACCTACCGGGGCCATAATGGGCTGGGCCAATTGCCCGAAGACCGTAGGCATACGCCCGTTCCAGATAGGAGAGTTTCACTAATGAATCGGCTCCTTCGAGACTCAGAATATAGCCAACGGGCTTTTGGTCATTCGGTATGGAGTCATCCAGCCACAAGGCAATGTGTTGTTCAAGCCCAGCCTGGTCTCGAATCTGGCGCATCTGCGGAAAACCCTGACTATCATCATCTTCCATCGTTTCGTACCACGTCCGTTGGGCCTGCGTCATAGCCCACGCCTGTTGGGGAGAGTTCCAGCCGAGGCCCGGCAATCCACTATCTTCTTCGTTGTAGCGGGCAATCTGCGTAGCCACCACCAACCCGATACTACCCTTCCGCAATTCGGGCAGCGACACCACGCCCCGACCCCGGTCAATTTTGTCGGTCATGCCCTGTTCCCATGCCCGGATGTCGGCAATGGACCGGCGGTAGTCGCGGTTATACTCAATCGCGTTGAGCGAAATATCTAAGTGTGAGTCGATTATCATGATTCAGTGTCCTCTTGCTGTTACAGCCCACTCCCCCGTCACTTGCCCGTTTTCTACTACATGGACAGCGTCATAGAGATTAACTGTTGGGCAAATGTGAATAGGAATACCGTACCACACATCGCCAGGTTGGTGAGTGCGGGCATTGGGAATTTTCACAACCAAATGTTCTTCACTTTGGCCGATGGGTGTAGCATCGGGGTGATCGAGGAAAACGACGCGCGGAAACGGGTTCTCCGCTGCTACCGATTTGTGTCCCAAGTCAATACAAAGTGTTTGATCGTCGATGATAGAGATAACGCGGGTTAGCAACACAGCCGCTACCTCGTAGGGTAAATCGGGCAGGGCCTGACCGTAACCCGCATCCCAAAACACGAACGTGCCGGGGCTGAGTTGCATCGTTGAGTCGGTGCGCCGGGCATGAGCGGGGAAGCTTGGTGTTCCACCTACCACAATCGGCAACGTAAGGCCATGTTCGTTCTTAATCGCTTGCTGAACGCCTTTGGCCAGGGCAAACGATTCGTCGGCACGTTGGCAACGGAGGGCAAAGTCAGTATCGCGGATGTGGCCATCGTAGGCGTGTAAACCCGCGAGATTCAAGCCGGGCAGTTGCTGGATAAACGTTGCCAAAGCGGGAGCATTATCCGGCGAAATCCCGGTGCGGCCCATACCCACATTTAGGTCAATCCAAACATCAATCGGTTGGGGAGCATCACCAAAAACCACCGATAGGTTCGTGGCACTGGCTTTTGAATCGGTCAAACAACCAAATTGAGTAGCCGGAAACGCTTCGGTTAGTTGCCGGAGACCTGCTGCTTTTGGCCCCACCACCGGGTAGGCCAGCAACACATCGGCGGCACCGGCTTCGGCGAGCATCCGGGCTTCTTTCAGCGTAGCACACTTGAATTTGGTAATACCCTCGGCAAGCAGCATGTCCGTTACGACCCTCATTTTGTGGGTCTTCACGTGGGGACGCAAGCGTTGCACCGACGAGGCAATCCGCACGGTCTCCCGAATATTGTGGCTGACCAATTCAGGGCTGACCAGCAAAGCGGGCGAGTCGATGGTAGCGGGATTTATAAGGTGATACCAGGCCATTTGGATGTCAGGAAAGTTTAGCAACAACGTCGATTTCGATTTTGATGCCCCGGTTCAGCACCGACTGCACCGTTGTTCGGGCGGGTTTGATGCCGGGGAAATAACTGGCATAAATGGCGTTGTAGGCCGCAAAATCGGCAATATCGGCCAAATGTACGGTTGTCTTCACCACATCATCGAAGGTGCAACCGGCCGCGTCCAGAACTCGTCCAATGTTGTGCATCACCTGCCGGGTTTCGTCCTCGATTGTCCCTAACAGGAACACGCCTTTGGCTACATCGGACGGAGTTTGACCAGCCATATAAAGCCAGCCATCGCAAATCACACCGGGTGTGTAGGCACCCGTCGAAAAGCCATCTTTGGCATCGGGGTGGTAAACAGCTATTTTATTGGCCATAAGAGGTTTGGGGTTTGTACTTAATACGTGGCTCTGCCTCCACTGAGGTCGTAGCAGAAACCGGTGGTGAAGCTGTTTTCGGGCGAAACGATGAAGGCGACTGTGTTGGCGACTTCGTCCAGCGTTCCACAACGGTGCATCGGAATTCGGTCGGTCATGTAGGTTACCTGTGCTTCGGGCAGAGACTCGACTAAGGGGGTCATAATCACGGCGGGGGCCATTGCGTTCACGGTGATACCCGTGTCGGCGTACTCTTTTCCCTGTGCTTTGGTCATGCCAATCACGGCGGCTTTGGAGGCCGAATAGCCCAACATGCCGGGGTTGCCTTCTTTGCCGGCAATGCTGGCAATATGCAAAATCCGACCGTAGTTCTGTTGGAGCATAGTGGGCAACACGGCGCGAGTGGTATAAAGCGCACCCCAAAAGTTGATCTCGAACACCTGCCGCACGTTGTCTAAGGGCATCAAGTGCGTGGGGGTTTGGGTCAGGCCCGTGATTCCCGCCGAGTTCACCAGCACATCGACCCGCCCAAACTGAGCAACCACCCTGGCAATGATCATCTCAACAGCCTGATTATCTGTCAAATCTACCGGATAGGCATGACCACCGAGTTCAGCAGCAATAGGCGTAAGTGCGTCGGCATTGAGGTCAAGTAAGGCAACGGTGGCCCCGTCGTGGGCCAATCGGCGGGCAATAGCGAGACCAATTCCAGAGGCCGAGCCGGTGATAAGGGCGATCATTTATTGAGTGGTTATGCAGGTTGTGTCATAGGCATTGGATAGAGCATATTTTCGTATTTCTCTACTATTAAGGACAGTCGTTGTAAGTCCGCTAAATCGGTTTCGGTCATTTTAGCTGACCCTTTGGTGAGGTACAATTCGATTTGATCCATAACCTCGTTATAATCCCGCTCAGACATGATAACTGATAGCATATTGTTCAAATTTAAACCCTCACTTCTTGTCCAGTTCTTTCTTCACTACATCTGCCGGATACCGCAGGGCCAATTCCCGAATCTCGAAACTGAACCGCTCGAATGTCTCCTGCCAGAGCCGCGCTTCGTCGGGGGTGTAGTCGTAGAAACCGTCGGCGTTGGCCACGCCCCGACCACCCCGATCCACAATGTCCTGAATCAGGGGCGGCACGTCGGTACGGTTGCTGAGGGTGGGCCACAGGTCTTTCAGCACGTTCAGGTAGGCCGGAACCCCCGTCAGGTCCATCCAGCGAAAAACACCCACGAGTGTCATCCAGTAACCCGCATTGTTACGGCACGCCCGATCCACATCTTCCACCGTCGCGTAGCCCTTCTCGACCAGATCAAAAGCCTCGCGATACATGGCGTACATGAGCCGGTTGGTGATGAACCCCCGAATATCTTTGCGGACCAGCGTTGGCTCTTTGCCCCAATGATGCGAGAGAGCGTAGAAAAACTCGGCGTAGGCCAGTTCGGTTTGGTCACCACAAATCACCTCCAGAAACCGCGTCGTATGCGAGGGTTCGGCCCAGTGCAGACCAATAACCCGTTGCGGACGGCGGGTCAGGCTCTGGAGTTGCGAGATCGGAATGGCCGAGGTGTTGGAAGCAATCACCGTTTCGTCGGCCACCTGCGCTTCAATCAGGGCATACACGCGCTGTTTTATGGCAGGGTCTTCGAGGGTGCATTCGATCACCAAACGGCAATGGCTCAGGTCGGCGTAGTTTTCCGAAATAGTCAGGTTCGCCAGCCAATGGTCGGGTTCCTCAGCCGTGATGCCGTGTTCGTGCGACTCACCCAGATGGTGGCGAATGCGCGGCAGGGCGGTTGGCACATCGGCGGCAATGGGTGCGAGAGCCACCACCGGATGCCCGGCAATAAGCAGGCACGTGACAATACTGCACCCCATCAGGCCCAGGCCAACAACGGCCACGGGAAAGTCGGCGGGGATAATTTGTTCAGAGGAAAGGGTTGCGGTCATGGTGCGGAAAGATAGTCAACTTTTACCTTTGCCTCATGATCGAAACCCTGAACCAACTCGATACGGCACTGTTTCTGTGGCTCAACGGCCACTACGCCCCCGCGCTTGATCCCGTCATGGTCTGGATAACAGAGCGCAATTCGTGGTTCCCGTTCTACGCGCTGCTCATTGGCTGGCTTGGTTATCGGTTCCGCTGGCAGGCAGTGCCGCTCGTTTTGACCCTCGCCGTGGCTGTAGCCCTCAGCGACCAGATAGCCTCGGCCCTGCTCAAACCGCTCACGCTGCGACTACGACCCTGTCATGTGGCCGCCCTACAACCGCTTATTCACCCGGTGCTGCCCTGCGGGGGACAATACGGCTTTGCCTCCTCACACGCGGCCAATGCGTTTGCGCTGGCGACGGGGATTTGGTTGCTCCTTGGAAATCGCTTCCCCTGGCTTCGTTGGGCATTTTTGTGGGCTGCCCTTCTGGCCTATAGCCGCATCTATGTGGGCGCCCATTACCCCTTAGACGTGATTGCCGGGGCTGGTATCGGAGTCGCGATGGCCTCGGTAAGCGTCGCCTTGTACCGCAAAACCCCTTTCTCCGACCCGTCGGACCGCCCTTAACCCTTTCCCCTTAGCTCAGGGCAGATCCGTTACCCGAATGTTTTTCTGTTCGATGCGCGACAGTTCCGTGAGTTGGCGGGCCGTGTATCGTTGGTCGTAGGTGCCAACGGAAGTGGTATCGGCTGCGTCGCCTTTGTAATTGATGTAATCCTGAAATCGAATTCCGCCCACGGTTTGTGGGTTGATGGCTTTGCGAAAACGCGGCCCGCCTTCGCTGTAGGCCAAATAATCCATGGTGTGGGTTTGCTGGTTGAACCAGTAGAAAAACGTGTCCTCATAGTGGTTTCCACCGCCCTCGGCCCGAAAGCGCACCCGGATTTTATCGTATTTCTGCCCCTCGATCTGGCTCTCGCCGGCATAATCGGCCATCACTGCCGGATCGTTGAGTTTGTGCGGCAATAGCATAAAATAGGCCACTGAGTTTACGGCCTGACTGTATTTGCTGGTTTGCGCCGAATCGAGGGTTTGGCGTTGTCCGTTCAGACTTCGGGTTACGCCCGTGTTGGTCAGTACTTCCTCAATTAGCACACCGGCCGAATCGCGATGGGTTCGGGTATATTGGAACCGCCCGCCCTGCTGTTCCAGAACAAGGTGAAATGTCCGAAAATCGAACTCGATCCGCTTGTTTTCGTAGGCATTACCCCCGTGAGCATCAATAGCTTGCTGAATAATACGTTTGGCATCGTGCTCGGGCGTACAAGCCGACAGGATAAGACAAAAGAAAAACGACAGGGCAGAGAATCGCGACATGAATATCTCGTTAAATGAGCCACAAACTTACGGTGAAAAACTCCGTCTTGATTGAACCTTGCCATGTCGGAATTGAACAAATCGTTGATTGTTAATCTTTTGTCCAAGATCCAGCCTTCAAGATCCAATAGCCACAAGGATTTAGCCCCAATTATCCGTACTTTTGCGGGAAATTTATCCGGCACGATGGCATCATTTAATCCGGTGAAAATTTTTTCGGGCAGTCAGTCCACCTATCTGGCCGAAAAAATTGCGCACTACTACGGTAAAGAGTTGGGGGGCTATACCTGTCGTCGGTTTGCCGACGGGGAGATGTCGCCCAGTTTTGAAGAATCGGTTCGCGGTTGCGACGTGTTTTTGGTGCAATCCACACTCCCGCCTGCCGACAATCTGCTGGAACTCCTGCTGATGGTGGACGCGGCCCGGCGGGCTTCGGCCCACTACGTTACCGTGGTGATTCCGTATTTTGGTTATGCCCGGCAAGACCGTAAGGACAAGCCCCGCGTGGCCATTGCCGCCAAGTTGGTTGCCAATATGCTGGCGGCTTCGGGAGCCGACCGATTGATGACGATTGACCTGCACGCAGGGCAGATTCAGGGCTTTTTCGACTTTCCGGTCGATCACTTGGAAGGAGCATCCATATTTGTTCCGTACATCAAAAGTCTTGCTTTGGATAACCTGGTGGTGGCCTCTCCCGATGTAGGAGGAGCCAACCGCGCCCGTGCTTTTGCCCGGCATTTCAACGCCGACATTGTGCTCTGCGACAAGCATCGCAAGCGGGCCAACGAAATTGCGTCGATGCAGGTAATCGGCGATGTGGAAGGAGCCAACGTGGTGCTGATCGACGACCTGATTGACACGGGGGGAACACTGGCTAAAGCGGGTCAGATTATTCTCGAAAAAGGGGCCAAATCGGTGCGGGCTATTTGTACGCACCCCGTTATGTCGGGGAAAGCGCACGAAAACATCCGCAACTCGGTGCTGGAAGAGTTGGTGGTCTCGGACACGATCCCAATGCGGGAAGCGAACGAGAAAATTAAGGTGCTGTCGGTGGCCGACTTATTTGCCAAAGCCATAGGCCGCATCCGCGATCATGAATCTATTAGTTCACTTTTTATTAAATATTAAGTAGTGAAAGAGTGAAAGAGCGAAAGAGCGCGAAAGATGATAGAGCAATACCGGACGGTTTTCACTCTTTCACTCTTTCATTTTTTTGTCATGAAAAAACTCGAGATTGTAGGGTATAAACGAGCGAATCTCGGCCCCGTTGAGGCTCAGGCCATTCGTAACGAGGGTAACATTCCGTGCGTGATGTACGGAGGCCAGGAGCAGATTCACTTCTATGCTCCGTCTATCCTGTTCCGTCCACTTCTGTTCACGCCCGACGTGTACGAAGTAACACTCAACATTGAAGGCGACGAATATCAGGCGATTTTGCAGGAAACGCAATTTCACCCCGTTGCCGACCATCTGCTACACGCTGATTTTTTGCAAATCGTTGACGGTAAGCCTATTAAAGTGGCTGTTCCGGTTCGGTTGGTAGGTACGGCTCCGGGTGTACAGAAGGGTGGTAAATTAGTAACACGGGTTCGCAAGATGCGGGTTCGTGGCATGGCGCAGGACATCCCCGATTATATCGATGTGGATGTTTCTCAGCTTGACCTGGGCAAATCAGTTCGGGTTAGCGAGATTAAACCGGGTAACTACACGCTGTTGGAGAGTGCTACGAACCCCGTGGCCTCTATCGAAATTCCACGTGCTTTGCGTGGAACGGCAGTAGCAGGAAAGTAATTTTTTTAAGACTAATAGATCATCAAAAGCCAGTTCCGAAAGGGGCTGGCTTTTTTATAGGGTCCCCATGCTTCGTGGAGTACGGACAACTCATCCACACAGATCGTAATCAAAATCAGGCAAAGGCCCCGCCATCAACGGGCAGAGCGTGGCCGGTCATAAAGGTGGATTCATCGGAGCAGAGCCACAGGGCCACATCGGCCACTTCGCTGGGTTGTCCCATGCGTTTCATGGCCTGGTAGTTGATCGCCTGTTCCTTCGCCTGTGGGTTGTGGGCCAGTTTCCGACGGCCTTCCATCAGCATTGGGGTTTCAATGGCGGTGGGGCATATCGCGTTGATCCGAATGTTTTTGGTGGCATACTCAATGGCCGCCGTTCGGGTAATTCCCACCACACCGTGCTTGGAGGCTGCATAGGGCACGTTTTCGGGTTGGCCCCGCAAGCCTGCCGCCGACGATATGTTGACGATGTTGCCCCCACCCTGCCTGAGCATCTGGGACAGTTGAGCCTTCACGCAATACCAGGTTCCAGTCAGGTTTGTGGCAATCATCTGCATCCACAACTCGTCGGGATACTCGTGGGTGGGAAGCGAAACCAGCCCGGCAATGCCCGCACTGTTCACGGCACAATCTAAGCGGCCAAACTGCTGAACGGCAACGGCCACCATATTTTCCACCTGTTCGCGATTAGAAATATCAACGGCCACAAAAACGCCTTTGCCACCCAGCGCGTGAATGTCGGCCAAGGTTTGTTCGCCCGCAGCCGCATTCAGTTCGGCCACCACCACGCTCGCTCCTTCGCGGGCAAAGGCGAGGGCTGTTGCCCGGCCAATGCCCGACCCAGCCCCCGTAACCAAACATACTTTATTCTCAAATCGGTTTCGGCTCATGAGTATTGCTTTTTAATTGCCATCGCTGATGACCGTGCCGCCATCAACGATAATGTTTTGCCCGGTTATGAAACCACCCGCCCGACTCGCCAGCATCACGGCCACACCTGCCACCTCGTGGGGTTGGCCCACCCGCCGAAGCGGGGTCAGAGCCAGTCGTTTTTCCACGAAAGCCGGGATTTCCAGTAGTGCTTTTGAGAACGGGGTGTCGATCATGCCCGGCGAAATGGTGTTGGCCCGAATGTTGTCGGGGCCAAACTCAACGGCCAAATTACGAGCCAATTGAATCAGGGCAGCTTTCGTGAGGCCATATAATCCAATTTGTTTGTTCCCCCGAACGCCCGCAATGCTCGCTAAATAGATCAGAACGCCATCGCGCTGCACCACCATCTGCGGCACTAAGAGCTTGGTCAGGTAGATAGCACTTTGGAGGTTAATGGCCATAATCTGCTCAAAATCAGCCGATTTCATCTCCAGTAATGTCCCGGTGGGGGCCATACCCACGCAGGAAACCAGGATGTTGATTTGCCCGAATTGGGCCAGGGCTGTGTGGCAAAGATTGTCAATAGACTCTTTTTCCGATACGTCGCAGGGGATGGCAATGGCCGTGATGCCCGCTGCCTGAAGTTCGCCCACGACGGTGGCACAGCCGTTGGCATCGTTGCTCGACAAAATAACGGTGGCTCCGTGTTGGCCCATGGCTTCGGCAATGGCGCGGCCCATGCCACTGCTGCTCCCGGTGACGAGGGCTACTTTGCCCGTAAGGTCGAAAAGGTTGGTCATTTTACCAGTGAATCATGGGCTGACCCGCTACCGGGCTACGAAAATAGGGAACCGTGGTGCCACGCAGACTGCCGAGGTAAACTGTCTGTAGGTCAGGCCCGCCAAAGGTCAGACTGGCCATCCAGGGTGCCACGGTTCCATGCGTAGCGCCCAGTATTTGTGGGGTTAGCGTACCTGCTTCAAAATGGGCAAGCAGTTGCTTTTTTGTGTCGGAGTCGCTGTCGTCTAAGAGCATCAGAATCTCCCCGTCGGGGGTGAGGGCAATCAGTTCGTCCGTAAAAATGAGCGTAATCCACAGATTACCAAACACATCGAAGGCAAACCCATCGGGGAAACCACCCAAACTGGCCGGGCCATAAATTTCGCGGTCGGTCAGTGTGCCATCGGGTTGCAGGCGCAACCGGGAGATATGGTGGCCCGTACTCTCGACCACGTAGAGCCATTCTTCGTTGGGGTCGAAGCGAATTTCGTTCGTGCCGCAGAACCCCTCAGCCGCAATGCGGACCCCCGTTTCATCCAACACAGCAATATAGCCATCGGTGGCTTTGGTGGTCAGTTGGGCGGTCCAGGGGTTGGTGCGCGTGGTAACGCTGAACCAGATGCGGCCTTTGGAGTCGCGCAGGGGGAAGTTGGCTTTGCCGAGCGGTTGCCCGTCGATGGAGGTGCAAAGTGTGGTCAGGCGACCGTTGCGGGTCATGTGTTCAAGGGCATCAGTGCCCCAATTGGCAATAATAAAATCGCTTTGGTTCTCACTGAAACACAACCCATTAGGAAGCGACCCTTCCGATTGAACGTAACGATTCTCGAACGATACGGTAGCCGGGTCGGTTGCTTCCGTAAAAGGAGTGATAAGTTGTTGAGAGCCGTCGGGGTTCAGGCGCATCACGCCCCCGCGTGCGTCTGCTGTCCAGATAGTACCATCGCGTTGGGCCAGAATACATTCCGGGCGTTGCAGGTCGTGGCCGAGGTATCGAATCGACTGTCGGTCAACCTGCCAGCCTTTCAATGGGTTTGTTTTGTGTTCCTGAATGAGCATAGGTCTGTTTATCAACGCGATTGCAGCTTAACAGCCCGGTTCACCGCAACCAGCGACGAGAACAGGCCCGTTAAGGCCCCAATAATTGATGATACCGCAATCATCGGGGCTTTTGGCAACTGCCCCTCTCCCATCACCGACTGCACCGCCATTAGCAGCAACAACGCTGGGATGGCAAACAGCAATCCAATGCCAATGCCGTTGAACAAAGCCGTTGGAAACCAGCCTACTGAGGTATCGAGTGCGGGTGCCAACTCTCCCCGTTTACGTTGACTCGTCATCACGCCGTAGGTGATGATGGTTGTGACGAGGGCCGACATAAATACGCCCGGCACGAGCACCGAAATCAGGTTAGGCGTGGCTCCTTTTACATTCACCACCGGATCGGAGAGTAGCAACAAAAACGGCATCAGCGCATTAATCACCAGGTTGCCAATGGTCGATTTGATGGCGTTGTCTTTCGTGAATTCTTTCATAACTAACGGGGTGGTTGCGGGAGTTAGACTTCCAGAATAACTTTCTCGTGAGTGTAGAGAAAGAACGAATGCGAAAAGTCGATAAAGGGCGGGCCATCTTCGGCATTGACCCGATTTAACTCAACTTCATAAGCCCGGAAAATGGGCAGAGTGGCTTCATCCTCGAACCACATACTGGCTACCCCTTCATAAAATGGCCCCTTGGCAACGCCAAAATGAGTGCTGGCGTCGCCCGGCGTTTTAATGGGGCGGCTCTGAACGTACTTTCGGAGAGCGGTTGCCATAGCCGGTTGTTTGGCCAGAATAGCCGCATGAGCCTCGGCCCAGCGTTGGTTATAGTCGGCATCGCTAACTCCGTCGGCTTTTTTCAGGTAATGAATCACCTTCACCTTGCCCGCACCCGGATGATCGACAGGAACGACGGTCTCGGCCATTGTGGACAAAATCAGAGCCTCGAAGTTGTTAAAAAAACGTCCGTCGGGCATCACCACATCGCGAACGTAAGGCGTGGCTGCATTCCGAACCATGTCTTCCGGCGTGTTGAAAAACAGTTCGGTAATGAAATCGCGGCCAAAAAACTGCTGGTACATCATGTCGGCTTTCGAGCCAAAGGCTCCATCGAAAGCGTGGCTTTGCACATAGCGGGTCAGGCCGGCCGGTTCTCTTCGGGCTAATTCGCCGTGAACATTTTCGACATAGTCGCAACATTCCTGATGCGTAAGGCCGGGTCGACGGCGAACGGCTACCATTTGTTTAATCATGAGAGTGGAGCGTTTAAAACTGATACGAAGCCGTCAGGAAATAAGCGCGGGGCTGGATTGACAGCGTAGAATACACCTGATTGGGGTTGGCTTCGAGCATGGCTTTGGTGAATCCCTGCGTGTCGAGCGAGGCCGGAAAACCACCTGGTGCGGCCCAGGCCATCACGCCATAGGTGTTCGTCAGGTTGTTAACCGTGGCACTAAGCCGTAGTTTTTGGGTCAGGTCATAGCCAATAGTAAGATCGGTGGCCCAGAAACCGGGGAGTTCAAACGCATTCCCAACGTTGGCCCACCGCTTGCCCGTGTACTGAAAACTCAGTGAGGCATACAGTTTGTCGTGGGTATAGGTTGGCGTAATGTTGGCCATAATCGGGGCCACATTGTCTAACTGATTTCCGTTGTACGTTACCAGCTTATCATCGGCAGCACCGTTGGCATTGGCCAGATAAACGCTGTATTCCAAGGCTTTCGCTCCCTGAATAACTCCCGTGGCCCGCACACTGAACCGCTTCGAGACCGCGTAGTTGGCTTCAACCTCGATGCCCTGCGTCTGAATTTTCTGGTAAGCGCGTGGCGGTGCATAATAGGTGGCATCCACGTTCTGGAAAATCTGGAAGTTCGGCACATTACTGATGATGTTGTAGAACGGGGTCAGGAACAGGTTGAGCCGGGGGCCACGGTATTTGATACCCGCTTCCAGCATCCTGATGTCCTGCGCTTCTGCCGAAATACTGGACGTAAGTTGCTGATTGGCAATGTCCATAAAGAAACCTAAATCGGGCGATTTACGACCCTGAGAATAACGGCCATACACCGCGAAGTTGGTGTTTATGGTATAATTCAAACCTACAGAGTACGACAAGGTATTCACACTTTTCTCGAAATTCTTGTCGGCTCCCTGCTTCCAAACCCGGTTGTCGTAGAGCGTGGCTGTACTGCCATCGGCCCCGCCGGTTTGGCTGTCAGGTTGCCGGGTTGGTGTCGAAAAACTGGAATTGATCTTGAACCGCTCGTAGCGCAGGCCCCAATCGAAGTTCAGTTTCTCGTTGATGTCCCAGTTATGGCCAAAAAACAGGGCAGACTGATTCACTTTCGCATCGTTGGTATAAGGCCCTGCGGCACCATAGTTGGCAATGCCGTTTTTGTCGGTGAAATCAAAGGTGGCCCCGGCGGCATTGGTATAACGAATGCCGACCAGCTGTGGCAGGGCTTCGATGGTCGAAAAACCCTGTCCCGCCGGGCCGGAACTAAGCCGGGTTACCCGCGAATTTGCCAGATACGCTCCCGCCGTAAAGCTCATTTTGTTCAGTCGCTTGGTCAGCGTAAGCTGGTCAACCAATTCGTCGTAACCAACATTGTTGTAGGGCGTAGGGTTATACAACACGCCATTGGGCAACACATCGCCACCGGGCAAACTCATATTGTTGGCTTTGATGTTGCCGGGCGACAGAAAATTAACCGTACCATAAGACTTGCCGGTGGTTGGGTTATAAAAATCGTAGGTGCCAAAACGGTTTCCAAACGGCCCCAAATTACCCGAAACGCCATAGAACGTGACCTGATCGACACGGAACGGGAACACAACGGCAGTGGCGTTGGTAACGGTCGATTTGGTCGAAAGCCTGATGTTGTTGGTCAGCGTGAGACCTTCGCCCAAGCGTTGTTCCCAGTTCAGGCCAACGCCATAGTCTTTGTAGTGACCAACCTTGCGGGAGTCAAAGCTGATGTTTTCCGAACGGCCCCAAATGGCTCCAGGAATCGTGAAGGCCACGTCCCGAATCAGTGTCGAGCTGCTATTATTGAAACTACCTACGGGCTTCGGGTCGGTAAAACTAACGGTTGGCGTAAACTCAAACTGAGCCGTGTGGTCATTCAGAAATTTGCCATACAGTTTCAACGAGCCTGATTTATAGGCTTTTACCAGGTTTGCTTTAATCTGCCCGCCATAGCTGAGGGGGTATCCCGGATATTTTGCTCCATTGGCATAACGGTAAAACCCACCCACGTTATAAGTCAGGCTTTTATCCTTGCTCAGTGGCCCACCAAAATTTATGTCAGCCCGGTAATATGGATTTTTGCCATCTCCTTCCAAACCAACCCGTGTTCTGACTTCACCGGCAAACGTACTGCCCCCCGTTTTCGAGACATAGTTGAAAATGCCGCCGGGTGCATTGGCACCCAAAATGGAAGCCGTTCCACCCCGCACAGCCTCGACGCGGGCAAGCGTGGCATCGGCCCGCAGGAATCCGTCTGGCTTAAAAATCGGGTCAGCAGCCGAGTTGCCCGGCACCGCCATGATTGGCAGGCCATCTTCCTGCATCGAGACGTAATAGAAACCCCCGCCAATTGACAGCCCCCGCGTGTACAGGCTCCCGCTCACCTCCCCCCGCGACGAGTTCACATAAACGCCCGGTATGTTCTTGAGCAAGTCGATACCGCTTGTAGGTACAATTCGTTCGAGTTGTTTGGCAGAGAGCGTGCTGATGGCTACCGAAGCTGACATCCGGCTGCGCGGATCGAACACACCCGTTACCACGATTTCTTCGAGGGTCGAGTTGTTTTCAGCTAACTCAACGTTGATGGTTGGGCTACCACTCTTCACGGCAACGGTCTGCGCTACATAGCCAACAAAGCTGAAAACCAGCTCGGTAGCTCCGTCGGGCAGGGTGATTTTATAGGCACCATTTGCGTCGGTAGTGGTGCCGGTGATGCGGTCCGCCGGTGCGTTTCCGGTGCCTTTCACCAGCACATTTACCCCAACGAGGGCCTGTTTCCGGGCATCAGAAACGGTGCCCTGAATCATCGTCTGGGCCTGAACAATGCCAATTGGCAAAAGCAGAGCCAACAGGAAGCCGACTACGAATCGGATCGTATGGTGGCGTAACGGAGATGTAGTAACTGTGTGCATCCTGGCTTACGTGTTTGTACAGCTATGAGAAAGCTGTTTTTTTATTGTACAAAACTAAGCCAGAAGTGTCGGGAGGGGTTAAGCAGAAAAATGCAGAAAAAAAGCATTATCAATCCATTTTCTTGTACTCTTTGGGGGTAAAGCCCGTTTTCGTTCTAAAAAACCGGGTAAAATCACTTGGGTTCTGTTTAGTAATTCGATAAGCGATTTCACTGATGGGCAAGTCCGACTGTCGGAGCAAGACCTTTGCTTCGAGCAAAATCATATCGTTCAGCAGATCCTGAGCCGCTTTGCCGGTCACACTTTTCACGCACTTATTGAGGTGATTGGGCGACACCGCCAACAGGTCAGCATACTCCGAAACGGCCTGTTTCTGGTAAATATGCTGGCTCAGGGCATCCTTATAGTTTCGGGTGATGCGCAGCGCCGAATTTTCATGCACAGTGGCCTGAGAGTGCGTAAACCGCTTAAGTTCGGTGAACAGGGCAAGCAGCGCAAAGCTGACCAAATCGAGCTTAAAAGGCAGGTTTTGCTCATATTCGGCTTCGAGTTTCTGAAAAACGGGCCGCACAAGGGGCAGAAACTCAGCATTGGTGCGCACAATGGGATCACCGGCAAAGTGCATAAACGGGAACTCATTGGAGAAATCGTGCTTACTAAAATTCTTGTGGATAATCTGGGCATCGAAATGGCAGAAATACCCTTCCGCATCTTCGCTCATCCATTCGTGCGCCGTGATTTGATAGGCCGGCAAAAAGAAGAAACTGTGGGCCGAGAACTCGTAATTATCCAGCCCCTTGCTCCGAATCGAGTGGCCTTTGGTGAGATACACAAAGTCGTAAACCGTTTTCCGGTGGGGCGACAACGGAAAGATCATGTGCTGCCGGTAGTTCTCGATCCGGTTGAAATGAAACAGGCTATAATCGGCCCGCAAGGTCGGCAACCAATCGGCCCGTGCGTCGAAATGGTGTTTGTCGAGTTCAGGTGGGGCCAACGTAGGAATCACCTGGGGCCTGGTTATTTTTTCCATGTAAAATCAATGTGTGTAAAGCTAACAAGAACGGTCCCTATTGATGCTTGCACAAGCGGTCATTTTTCAGTCTATTGCGGCATGAATTCGCCCGGTAGCAACTCCCCCGCCCTTCCCGATCTATTATTTGCCTCATTGGTTGCGCTTGGTGTGCTGCTCAACGCCATCGGGTTGTTCAGCCTGGTCATGGAACCCGACGGTGCCCTTTACGCTACCATCGCCAAAACCATTGCCCAATCCGGCGACTTTGTGAACCTGATGGTCGAAGACCGCGACTGGCTCGACAAACCTCATTTTCCGTTCTGGATGGCCGCCATCAGCTATAAGATTTTCGGGGTAAATTCATTCGCCTACAAACTCCCGGCCCTGCTCTTTTTCTTCGTCAGTGTCTGGTACACCTATCAGTTTGCCCGCCTGACCTACAGCCGTTTAGTAGCCCAAATCGCCACGCTGATCATGCTAACGGCCCTGCATCTGGTGATCTCCAACAACGATGTCCGGGCCGAACCCTACCTGACCGCGCAGGTAATCGGGGCCGCGTTTCACTTTTTCCGATTATATCAACGAAACCGCTGGCAAGACCTCGTCCTCGGTTCTTTCTGGACGGGCCTTGCCCTGATGACCAAAGGCCCGTTTGTATTGGTGCCAATCGGCGCAGGATTAGTGATTCATTTCGTCCTCGTGGGCGACTGGCGCGAGTTCTTGAAACCCCGCTGGTATGCCGCCATTCTGCTCTCAGTGGTCTTTTGCCTGCCCGAACTCTACACGCTGTACCTGCAATTCGACCTCCACCCCGAAAAAGTTGTGTTTGGCAAAACGGGCAATTCGGGCTTGTGGTTTTTTGCCTGGGACAGTCAGTTTGGGCGGTTTTTCAACACAGGGCCAATCAAAGGCACGGGCGAGAAAACGTTTTTTCTGCACACCACGCTTTGGGCCTTCGCACCCTGGGCATTCCTTCTTTACGCAGCCATTGGGCGAGCCATTTCCCGGCTGGTTCAGAAACAATCTTACCTCCCCGAATACGTATCGCTGGGATCGGGATTGACCACGTTTTTGCTGTTTTCGCTGTCGGGATTTCAGTTGCCGCACTACCTCAACATTGTGTTCCCGTTCTATGCCGTACTCACGGCTCATTTCCTGACCACACTCCGCACCGAACGCTCGCGCCGGGGATGGTTGATCACGCAACAAGTACTCTTCGGAATCTTGCTGGCGGTTGTGGTAGGGTTGATCTGGCTTTTCAGGCCGGAGCCGTTGTGGGGCCCCATTGCGTGGGCGGTTGTGGTTGTGATTGCCACCGTGGTGCTGGCGCGAGGCCGGCAATTGCCGGCCTTAGTCGGCTGGTCGGTGGGGGGGGCAGTGCTGGCGTTGGGGTTTTACAACCTGTTTCTGTACCCGAACCTGATGCCGTATCAGGCGGGGGGAGAAGCCGCTTTTCGGGTCAACCAACTCAATCAGAAGCAATTAATGGCTGGTCAATACGGGTTCAATTCATACTCGTTCGAGTTTTATCTACACCAAAAAGCAAACTACTGGCGCACCAAAACCGACCTCACCGAAGCCGCCCGCCAACAACCCGTTTGGGTCATTTCGACTCCGCTCCACCTCGACACCCTCCGGCGCGAAGGCTGGGCGGTTGCGCCCATCGACACCTTCCAGTTTTTCCACGTCACGAAGTTAACCGGGCCATTTTTGAACCACAAAACGCGGGCGAAGGCAACCCAGGCTATTGTGCTGGCCGAGATCCAAAAAGGGAGATGATGCCTGGGTTATTGCTGAATTCCAACCCCCATTTTTGAGTATAGAGTGAACCAACTCAGGCTTCTTAACACTGGGCAAGCTTGCCTAAGCCCTGTTCTCTCTAACTCCCAACTTTCTTTCGTTGGCCTGACTATGAAAACCCTGATTTCCCTTTTATTTATGCTCCCAGCCAGTTTGCTCGCCGTGATGCCCGATCCAACGTCCACAGCCCCGAAAGTCGGCATCGAAAAATCGACGTTTGGCCAATTGCCCGACGGGCGCGAAGTCAGTCTGTTCACAATGCGAAACAAGGCCGGTATGGAAGTGAAGATCACCAACTATGGCGGCTATATTGTGTCGTTGATGGCTCCCGACCGCAATGGCAAGCAGGATGCTATGACGCTGGGTGTGCCAACCTTTGCCGATTACGTGAAAGGAACACCCAGTTTTGGGCCGATCATCGGGCGGTTTGGCAACCGGATTGCCGGGGGCAAGTTCTCGCTGAATGGAAAAGAATATGCCCTGGCCGCCAACAGCAACGGCAACCACATTCACGGCGGTCGGGTTGGTTTCGATAAAAAACTGTGGACAGCCACCCCCATCGACCGCGCCGAACCCGCGTTGACGCTGCGCTATACCTCCCCCGATGGCGAAGAAGGCTACCCCGGTACGCTGGCCGTGGAAGCGACCTACACCTTGCAAAAAGACAACGCGCTCCGCATCGACTACCGCGCCACCACCGACAAACCAACGGTGTTAAACCTGACCAATCACGCTTATTTCAACCTCAGTGGCATGAAAACAGATGTGATGAACCATGTGCTAACCATTAATGCCGATTCGTATCTGGTAACGGATAAAGCCCAAATCCCAACCGGCGAACGCCAACCCGTGGTCGGAACACCCTTCGATTTCAGGCAGCCGACTCCCATCGGCAACCGCATCAACGACACCACCGATACACAGATTCAGTATGGGCACGGCTATGACCACTGCTGGGTGTTCACCGACAAAGCGAAGAAATTGACGTTGGGTGCGGTGGTCTATGAACCCGTCAGCGGTCGGCAAATGGAGATGTTCACCACGGAGCCGGGCGTTCAACTCTACACGGCCAACCACCTGAGCGGAAAAATAACCGGGCCGGAGGGCATTGCTTACCCCCGCCGGTTTGGGCTTTGCCTCGAAACCCAGCACTTCCCCGACTCGCCCAACCACCCCGATTTCCCAACAACCACGCTGCTCCCCGGCGACACCTACCAATCGACAACGATGTATAAATTTTCGGTTCGGAAGTAGAACGCCCACTGATTTTTCATAAACCAAACCCACTCGCCGTGAACCGTTTTTTATTATCCTGCTTTTTCCTGTCTATTGTTTTCAGGACGCTGGCGCAGACCAGCCCCGTCCCCAAAACGTATACCTATCTGATCTACCACAAACTGGCCCCCGGCATGACCATTCAGGATGCCCTGCCCGTGGAACGCGAATGGAAAGCCATTAACCAGGCCGCTGTGGACGAAGGCAACCTGATTGGCTGGCACATGATGGTCAAACAGATGAGTTCAAATCCCAACCCGTCTGAATATGACTATGTTACGTGCATTGTCTCCAGCGAAATGGCCATCAAAGGAGCCTCACCGGCGGCAATGGCCAAGATCTACGGCGACAGTGTGCAAACCCGCATGGCCAGTCTTCAAAAGCGCGACCGACAAACGGCCCCGGTTATCAAGATGGAAATTTGGGAGAACCTGGATACTCAGTTTGGTACGGCCTTTGGCCCCGGCAAAACCGGAACCGTGGTCGTGGATTTCATGCGCCTGCGCGACCCGAACGCCGATTGGCTCAAAACGATGGACGTGATGAGACGAGCCGCAGCCACGCAGGTTGGGCAAAACCTGTTGGGTGGCTGGGGTTTCTCGGCCCTCGTGTTGCCCAACGGAAGCGAGAAAGGTTACGGTTTTGCTGTGGCTCGGCCCATAACAGGCACCAAAGTGATGGCAAGCCTCAGTGATTCAAAACTAACGGATACACAAAAACAGATTACCCGAACGTTTGAGGTAGTGCGGCAAGAGGTGTTCCGCTTCGAGCAATATACAGTCCGGCCTAGCGCGGTTAAATAGGTTAAGTATGCATAAACTGATTGTATTTGTTGGCCTGACATTAGTTGGCTGTCAATCGGAGCCATCGAAGCAGTTTGCCTTTTCGCCAACTGTCACAGTGTTTGCCACCGAACCCGCCGAGAAACCTGCACCCGCTAACCGCCCCCCCGCAACCCTGCCCGACGGAATGGTTTTTGTGCCGGGGGGCTACACGCAAATGGGATCCGAGGAGGGCTTGGATCAGGAGAAACCCACGTTTTGGGTACTGGTAAAACCGTTTTTGATGGATCAGCACGAGGTGACGGTGGGACAATATCGGGCGTTTACGAAGGCAACCCACTACCAGACCGAAGCTGAAAAATTTGGCGACGCCGGGGTTTTCGATGACTCTACCAAAACCTGGAACCTCATTAAAGGTACCAACTGGCAGTATCCCTACGGCCCAAAAGCAGGACGGGCCGCCGATAATCAGCCTGTTACGCAGGTCTCGTGGAACGATGCGAAAGCCTACGCCACCTGGGCCGGGAAACGATTACCCCACGAAATCGAATGGGAACACGCGGCCCGCAATGGAGCAAATAGTCGAAATCTGTATTCGTTTGGAAATGAGTTGGTTGCCAACGGAAAACCCTTAGCCAACACCTGGAATGGCCGCTTCCCCGATTTCGACCGGGTCACGGATGGGTTTCACCGGGCGGCTCCGGTAGGGGCATTTGGGGTGTCGCCGATTGGTTTGGCCGACATGGCTGGCAATGTGTGGGAGTGGTGCGAAGACACAAAAGTGGCCTATTCGGATCTGCTTAATCAGGTGCCGGTGACAATTACTGCCCAAACCGAACGGGTGCAGCGGGGCGGTTCTTACCTTTGCGAACCGGGCTGGTGCCACGGCTACCGAGTGTCGGGTCGGTCGGGCAGCACCGCCGAAACGTCACTCATGCACACGGGATTCCGGTGCGTGAAAGATATAATCAACAAATGACCGCTCCCGAAACCATCACCCCCATTCATCCCGGCTGGCCTTTTGTGGGCAATACGCTGGAGTTTGCCCGCGACCCGCTGGCCACATTTACCCGCCTGTCGAACCAGTATGAGCGCGTCGTTCGCATCGAAATTGGCGGTCGCAACCAGTTCGTGGCACTCAGGGCCGAAGATGTCCGGTACGTAATGCAGGAAAACCACCGGAACTACGTGCGCTCCCCGGCTTTTTTGGTTCTCAAAATCTTTCTGGGCGAGGGCCTGCTCACTTCCGACGGTGATTTCTGGCGCAAACAACGGCGATTGGCACAACCCGCTTTCCACCGGCAAAAGCTGGCGGTGCTGGCCCAAACAATGGTGCAGGAAGCCTCGGTATGGGTCGATGAAGTGGGTCAACTCGATTTGTCGAAACCCGTCAACGTGTCGCAGTCGCTGATGGATGTGACCATGCGAATTGTCTGCAAAACGTTGTTTGGCACAGACGTGGTGGGCAGGCTCGATGGACTGTCTCATGCGCTCGAAACGGTCAACTATTTGGCTAACAAGATGTTGCTGAGTCCAGTAAGGATTCCCATGTCGTGGCCCACGCCCGACAATATCCGCTACCGGAAAGCCAGGGACCTTGTCGATAACCTCATCTACGGGTTCATTGCCAGCCGACGCAAAATCGGCGAATCCCGCGATGATTTGCTGGATATGCTCCTCAACGCCGTGGACGAGGAAACAAGCGAGGGAATGTCGGACAAGCAACTCCGTGACGAGTGTATTACCCTGTTCACGGCGGGCCACGAAACCACGGCTGTCTCGATGGCCTGGACGCTGTATCTGCTGGCACAACACCCCGACATTCTGGCGCGGGTTCGGGCCGAAGCACAGGAACACTTGGGTGATGCCGGAACGCCAGCTCCCGAAGCATTCCGCGCCATGACCTATACGCTACAGGTTATTCAGGAGTCGATGCGCTTGTATCCGCCTGCCTGGGCCATGAGTCGAATGGCTGTTCACGACGACCAATTGGGGCCGCACCACATTCCGGCGGGCAACACTGTGATTATGTCGCCCTATCTGCTTCACCGCGACCCGCGCCATTGGGAGAACCCCGATGTGTTCGACCCCGAACGATTCGCGCCGGGCCGTGGCGACGGACCGCGCGATAAAGAACGCCATTCCTATGCCTATATGCCCTTTGGCGGTGGACCCCGGCTGTGCATCGGTAACCAGTTTGCCCTCATGGAAATGCAGATCATGCTGGGCCTGTTTGCTCGGGCATTTTCGGTTGAAACCCTCCCCGGTCAACGTGTGGTGCCGCAACCACTCATTACGTTGCGACCAAAAAAGCAGGTGTTG
Organism: Cytophagales bacterium; assembly: GCA_031411995.1. GTDB lineage: Bacteria > Bacteroidota > Bacteroidia > Cytophagales > Spirosomataceae > Rudanella. Next base: position 48,456 of record JANOCD010000052.1, on the reverse strand, counting down.
TTGGTTGTACAACGGAGCGATGCTCCGTTGAGCCGTAAGGCTAAGTAGTGGCAACCCTAAATTAACTGTCCGCGAAAGTTTTAGCCTCACGGCTCAACGGAGCATCGCTCCGTTGTACAAACCAAAACAATATCCCTGTCTTGCTGGTAAGGTAAGTGAATACACAACCAGCGTTATGACTCAACAAAAAGAACTGGAGGGCCGGGTTGCCGTGATCACGGGAGCCGGGTCGGGAATTGGAAAAGCAACAGCTTTGCTGTTGGCCCAAGAGGGGGCCAAAGTGGTGGCTATCAGCCGAACTGACAAAGAAATTAACCAGACTATAGACGAGGTTCGGAAGGCTGGGGGCGAGGGCATCGCCATTCCCGCCGACGTGTCGAAAGAGGCCGACATGAAGCGGGTTTATGCCGAAGTCGAGAAACAGTTTGGGCGGCTCGACGTGGTGTTTGCCAACGCGGGCATTAATGGCGTGTGGGCACCCTTAGACGAAATCGAATTGGACGAGTGGCAACAAACCATCGACATCAACCTCACCGGAACCTTCCTGACGGTGAAACATGCGCTGCCTCTTCTCAAAAAACAGGGTAAAGGTTCCATTATTATTACCGCTTCGGTGAACGGCACGCGGATGTTCACCAACACCGGCTCCACGGCCTATTCGTCGACCAAAGCAGCTCAGGTCGCTTTCACGCAGATGATGGCCTTAGAGTTGGCCAAACACAAAATCAGGGTCAACGTGGTGTGCCCCGGTGCCATCGAAACCAAAATCGAAGAAACCGCTGACCGCCGAAACATCGACAGCATCAAAGAACCCGCCAACTTCCCCGACGGCACCATTCCCCTCACCAAAGGAAAGCCCGGCAGCAGCGAACAGGTCGCCGAGCTGGTTCTTTTCCTAGCTTCCGACCGCGCCAGCCACATCACCGGCACCCCCATCTGGATCGACGGGGCCGAATCGTTGTTGGTAGGGTGAAAACAAAAACGGGCCGCGTGGCGGCCCGTTTTTGTTATAATGCCAACTCCTTCTCGGTCACAATGGTCAGCACCTCCGGGTCTTTCAGGCGGGCGGCAAGGCCGAGGTTTTTGGGAATTTCGTAGTGGAAGAAATACTTCATTGTGTGAATTTTCCCTTCGTAGAATGCCAGTTCCTCGCCCTGTGGGTTTTGGGTGAGCAGGGTGCGGGTAGCCACCGTTGCCTGCTTAAGCCACTGCCATGCCACCACAATGTTACCCATCATTTCGAGGAACAGGGTCGCATCAGAGAGGTAACGCTCCACATCGCTCATGGCATAGGGCATCAGGGTCATCATCACCTCCTGCGCCTGCTTCAGCTCGGCTTTCATGCGGTCGCCGTAGGGTTTCAGCTCGTCGTAGGTGTTGGCCTCGGCAATGGCTTTGCCCATTTCGGCAAACAGCAACTGAGCCGCTTTGCCCCCTTTCATGGTCATTTTCCGACCCAGCAAATCCTGCGCCTGAATCCCCGTGGTGCCTTCATAAATCGGCGTAATCCGAATATCGCGGTAGTATTGTTCTACCGGAAAATCTTCCGTAAAGCCATAACCACCAAAGGTTTGCACACTTTGACTGGTTGCCTGTAAGCCCATTTCCGAGGGGTAGGTTTTAGCCATCGGAGTCAAAATTTCGAGTAACAGCTTATAGTTTTCTTTCTCTTCGCCTTCAGTCACCTGTTCCAAATCGAACAACCGCGCCGTTTCCAGCAGCAGCGACAGGGAGCCTTCCGTTACGGCCTTCTGGAACAACAGCATCCTTCGCACATCGGGGTGGTTGATAATGGGCGTTTGAGGGGCATCGAGGGCGTGTTTCTGATTCAGTCGGCGGCTTTGCGGACGCTCTTTGGCGTATTGCAAAGCGGCATGGTAGGCCGCAGTAGCGATGGCAGCTCCGGTCATACCCACACCAATCCGGGCATCGTTCATCATCTGGAACATATAGGGCAGGCCCATATGCGGTTGCCCCACGAGTTCGCCAATGCAGTCGTCGTCTTCGCCATAGGTCAGGTGCATGGCAGGCACACCACGCTGCCCCAATTTGTGGTAAACACCCGTTGAAGTTACGTCGTTCGACGTACCGTCGAGCCGGTATTTGGGCACCACAAACAGCGAAATTCCTTTGGTGCCTTTGGGTGCCCCGTCGATGCGGGCCAGCAACAGGTGGATAATATTGTCGGCGGCATCGTGGTCGCCCGCCGTAATAAAGATCTTCTGACCCCGAATTTTGTAGGTTCCGTCTTCCTGTGGTGTAGCTGTGGTCATCACGTCGGAGAGCGAACTACCGGCCTGTGGCTCAGTGAGGGCCATTGTCCCTTGCCACTTGCCCGACAGCATGTTTTCCACGTATGTTTTTTGCAACTCCTCCGACCCAAACGAGGTGATCAAATGCGCGGCCCCCGATGATAAGCCGGTGTACATCATGCCATTGTTTGCGGCCATCAGAATGAACCCAATGCAGGAACTAACCAAGAGTGGCACCTGCTGTCCACCGTGTTCGTAGGAGAAACCGGCCCCAATCAGGCCTGCGTCACCCATTTCTTTCAGGTATTGCCTGATTTTAGGGTGAACTGTAACCTGTCCGTTTTTCAGGTCGGGCTGGTTCTTATCAACTTCCTTTAAATACGGATACATGAGTGTATCGGCGATGTGCGTCACCGAATCGAGCACCATATCGAACGTCTCTTTGTCGTGGTCGCCGAAATACGCATACTGAGTCAGTTGCTCGGCTTCGAATACTTCGTGGAGCAGGAATTGCAGGTTGCGTCTGCTAAAATAGGTTGCCATAGAGGTTGTTTAGCTTTTGATTTTTTAATAGTATGCACGCATACTAATTATGGTATAAAAGTACAGCCAAATGGGGCAATAGTGCAAGCTTGACTTGTGAATTTTGACGAAAGAACATTACCAAATGCTAACTATCGAGCCTTGACATGGTTGACCATTAAACTAATCTGTCCGTTCATTGTCTATAGAAGAACGCATTTTAGGGGGTCATTTTACAACATAATGAGTAAAAGACCGTTTAGGAAGCGTTGTAATAACAAACCATTTCTTTACAAACATGAAAAAAATAAGTGCATTATTTCTGGTTCTGCTCTCGACGTTGACGTTCGCGATTGCACAAGATGCCAAGCCAGCAGCCAGCCCACGCATTACGGCTGAAAGCCCCAACAAAAACATCAAAGTGATGTATGGTCAGCCGTCAAAAAAAGGCCGGGTAATTTTTGGCGCAGAGGGTTCAGCAGCGCTGGAGAAATACGGTAAGCCCTGGCGCACAGGTGCCAATGAAGCCACTGAAGTGACCTTCAAAAACGATGTAATGTTTGGTGGCAAACACGTGAAGGCGGGTACGTATACCCTCGTTACAATGCCCGGCGAGAAAGAGTGGGGCGTTGTGCTCAACTCAGTGCTTGGCCAGTGGGGTGCCTACGAATACGATAAGCACAAAGCGAGCAATGTGGCTGAGGTGAAAGTACCTGTTTCGGCCAGCAAAACGCCTATCGAAAAACTGACCATTACGCCTGCCAACAACAGCATTGCCATTGCCTGGGACAACGCAACGGTATCGGTGCCTGTGATGGATCACGGGAAGTAAGGAATACCACTGGTTCGCCGGTGACTGTATACTAAAAAATGGGCTGATGCATCGTGCGTCAGCCCATTTTTTACTATGCATTATGCGTTGCTAACTACACCGTTACCTTTCCTTCCAGCACGGGTCGTTTGTCTTTGTTTTTGGTGAGTTTGGCAATGCTGGTTTCAAATTCAACAGCCATACTATTGGCACCAAACCGGCAGGTAACAGTTTCGTAGTGAGCTGTTTCAATGAATCGCCACGTCATCATAAACGTGTTGGGATCTTGCCACGTACCACTGCCTGCCACCCGCGTGTGGGTTTCGCCGGGAATTGGCGTGGCCGTCAATTTGAGCGGGGTCGATGAGAAAGTGGTTTCACTTTCGGCCCAGCGGTTTATGCCACACGTTACCTGATGATCGCCTGTGTCGTCGTGGAGTTTGAAAATGCAGCCATCCTTGCCAAACGTGAGCGAAGCCGACTTGGCTTTCAGCGAGTTATCAGCAAAGGAGAACGTTTTTCCGCTGATAACAGCCGCTGTGGGCGAGCTTGATTCCTGCACGGGCAACGGCAGAGCCAGGCTCTTCAGTTTTTGGGTCAGCGGTGCGAAGGCCGTTTTATCTGCCGAGTTATTGGCTTGTAATGCGGGCAAAATGTGTTCCCAAACGGCGTTGAGAACACCCTGCAAATTCGACGATTCGGCGGTGATGGCCAGCACCGCATCTTCTTTCGGAAACACCACGCAATACTGTCCGTAGGCTCCATCCCCCCGGAAAGCCCCGTGACGACACCGCCAGAACTGATACCCATAGCCCTGCAACCAGTCGCTGGAAGCCCGCTTGCTGTCGTCGCCGGGTTGCATGATTTGCGCACTCGTGGCATCATTAATCCAGCTTTCGGCGATGAGTCGTTTTCCGTTCCACATGCCTTTTTGCAAGTATAACTGCCCGAATTTAGCAATGTCCTCGGTGCGAACCCGCAAGCCCCAACCGCCCGTGTTGATGCCATTCGGATCGACCTCCCAATCGGCTCCTTCGATGCCAAGGGGCGCAAACAAACGGGGTTTCAGGTAATCGAGAACGGTTTTGCCGGTGAGTTTCTGCACAATGGCCGAGAGCATGTAGGTGGCCCCGCTATTATACACGAAATGCGTACCGGGTTTGTGGTCAACGGTGGCAGCCAAAAATGCTTTGATCCAGTTTTTGTTCCCATCGGCCCGCATAGCCCCCGTTGGCTCTTTGGCGTGACCTGTTGCCATACTCAGCAGGTCTTTCACGCGCATGGCCGCCAGATTTTCGCTGATCGTTTCGGGCGCATCATCCTTGAAAAACGACACCACTTTATCGTCAACGGTCAGCTTGCCCTCGGCCACGGCCATGCCCACCGCCGTTGACGTGAAACTTTTGCTGAGGGAATAGAGCGTGTGTTTCAGGTCGGGGGCGTAGGGTGTCCACCAGCCCTCGGCCACCACCTGCCCATGCCGCACCAGCATCAGGCTGTGCAGGTTCAGGTTGGCTTTTTCAACCGCATTCAAAAAATTGAATACCCCCTCCGAGGCCACTCCCTGCAAAGCGGGCAAACTTCGCGGCAGTTTCGCCGACCGCATTGGCGCGGCCCATCCCGGTGCATTGAAGCCAGATGTAGCCGTGGCAAGGCTTAGGCCGACGGCCCCAAAACCCAATTGTTTCAGGAAAAGTCGGCGATTCAGGGCAGTCATGTCGGTAGGGGTTTAGGTATTGGCATTACACGGCGTTGCCGATCTTCATTTTCACGGGGTCCCAGCTAACCACTTTTTTCTGGAACAAACTCATGTTGCCGCATTGCGTGGGGCCACAGGCACGAAGCCCGAACGTGGCATCCTCAATGTTCGGTTTGTTGTCGCGAACAGAATTGAAGAAGTTCACAAAGTGTTCGTAGCGGTCGCCTTTATAATCTTTCGGGACGTTGTATTTGAACTCTTTCGGGCCTTCCATCTCGGCGCGTTGGGGATACATTTTGTTGTATTCCGCGACGAACAACTCCTTCTGATCTTTTGGGAAATTATCAATCGACATGCCCGGTGCCTTCGGGAATTTGTTTTTGCGAACGGTCAGGCTGTCCCACCCAATGGACAGATCGCCTTCGGTGCCAACCAGCCGGACGAGATAGGCCCCGCCCCCGCCATCGACGAAGTTGGACCGAGTGGTGAGGTTGAACTCCGGGTGTTCGGCTGTTTTAGGGTAATCGTAGATACTCAATTGAATATCAGGCACATCGCGGCCATCTTTCCAGTAGCGTGTGCCTCCACTGGAGTAAACGCGGTTAGGGCCGAGCGAGCCGGTGATGGTATGCAGGGTCGTGAGCAGGTGCACGTATAAGTCGCCCGCAATGCCGGTTCCGTAGTCTTGGTAGTTGCGCCACCGGAAAAACCGGAGGGGGTCCCACGGGCGTTTGGGGGCCGTGCCGAGGTAAGTGTCCCAATCCACGGTTTGGGGTGAAGCATCGGGCGGAATAGAATATTGCCAGGCTCCCATCGCGCTGTGCCGGTCATATTGCGCTTCGGCAAACACCAGTTCGCCAATGTCGCCCGCCTTCAGCAGTTCCTTTGCTTTGGAAACAATGATAGACGATGCAAACTGACTGCCCACTTGAAACACCTTGCCGGTCTCTTTGGAAACCCCAATCAGCGTGTGGCCATCTTCCACTTTCTGAACCATTGGCTTCTCGCAATACACGTGCTTGCCTTTCCGCATGGCATCCGACGAGATTTTCTCGTGCCAATGGTCGGTGGTGGCATTGATAACTGCGTCGATGTCGGTGCGGTCGAGCAGGGTGCGGTAATCTTTGGTTACAGTAAGGCCATCGCCCCACAGCTCTTTGGCCCGGCGCAAACGACCATCATACAGATCGCAGGCGGCCACCATTTCGACACCGTCCACCATGAGGGCGGTCTGCATATCGCCGATGCCCATGCCGCCTGTCCCGATCAGGGCCATCCGAACTTTGCTGTTGGCTGCTGTGCTGGCGTGGCTTTTTATCAGGTTCAGGTACTGCGTAGTAGGCGCGGCATTGGCCCCGGCCACCACGGTTGGAGCGGTTGCGGCTGCCACGCCGAGGGTTTTCAGAAATGTTCGCCGGGATCGCTCCGGCGAACCGGCCGTACCACGGGAGGCCGGGTTGTTGGTTGACAAGGTGGAGTCTTTCATTTGAAAAAAGTGAGGTTAGACGCTACTGATCAAAGCGCGTCGAGGGCTTTTTTTACCTTGCCATAAAATGCTGTCACCTTGGGGCGGGGGTCTCCTTTGCCGAGGGTTTCAATGGGCAAATACCCCTTATAGCCCGATTCGCGAACGATTCGCATGATCTTGGTCAGGTCGGTTTCTACTTCCTTGCCATCCACAAACAGATTTTCTTTTATCTGCCACGTACCGGCCCTCGGAGCCACTTTGGCAATCTGCGCGTAGGGATCGCCCGTTTTGAAACTGCCCACGTCCAAGTTCACCGCTAACCAATCGGAATTAACTTTATCCAGAATTTCGAGCAGTTGAACGTCGGTTTCGATGAAATCGGCGTGGTTTTGAAACACAATGGTTACGCCCTGTTTGGAACCCAACTCCGCACATTCGCCCACCGCATCGACCATCCAGTTCACCACATCGGGGCGAGTGTGTCCGGCGGGAACGCCCTTACCCGCAAATACCCGCAGGCAGGGAGCACCCAATTTAGCAGCCACCGTAACCCACTGCCTGACCAGGTCGATTTCGGCTTTGCGTTTGGCGGGATCGGCGAGGGTGAAATCGTTGCGAACACCCGTGCCGCTGATGTCGAGACCCATGCGGAAGGCTTTCCGTTTGAGGTCATAGACATAGCTGTCGGCGGGTAAGGCCGGGTAGCCCGGAAAGTAGTAGCCCGTTGGATCGACCGCATCAAAGCCAAGTTCCGCACAAAACTGGAAGACCTGCTCCAGGGTCATGGTTTTCGTGACCAGCATCGGCTCGTTGAACGAATACAGGTTGCAACTCAGGCGCAACGGACCCTTTTGGCCGGGGTAAGGAGCGGTAGAAGCGTTGACTGCTGGAGCAAGCGAGTTGGTTACCAGCAGCGGTACAGCCGCTGTTGCCGTTTTCAGAAAGTTTCGTCGGTTTGGCTGCTGTTGGCTCATGGTTCAGCGTAAGTTAAGTGTCAGATACCGAAGGCGCAACGACGGTATACTTACTCTGTACAAAGCCGTTGGGATAAGCCGTTGTCTTTACGTGCTCAAGTCGGATGTCGTGTCCTGTTTCTCCAAAAAGCGGTAAGCCCTGCCCCAGCAAAATGGGTATTCGGGTGATAATCAATTCATCGATCAGGTTATCCCGCAAAAACCCCTGAATGGTTTGGCCACCATCCAGATATACATGCTGATAACCACGCTTGCTCAAATCGCTGACCACCTCAGCCGGAGAGCCTGACAGCACCTCAACCTTTACCGTGAGTTCATCGGGCATGGTTGGCTGTCCATTACTAAGCACCACAACAGGCTTATTCCCGTAAGGCCACTCACCGAACGTCAGCACTTTTTCATACGTGTTTCGCCCCATCACCAGGACATCGACGGAATTCATAAAAATCTGGTAACCAAAATCCTGACCGGGGATTTCGTAATCAGGGTCAGTGAGCCAGTCGATGGAGCCATCGGGTCGGGCAATGAAGCCGTCTAAGCTGGTAGCTATAAATGCGGAGATTTTGAGCACTGAGGGCATACTGAGGCTGTGATGCAATCGTGAAATTGCCCAAGATCAGAAAATTGCCCGAAAGCCCCAGCATTCATTTACTAAACGGCACTCTGAGCAGTTTTTGTGGGTTGTGGGTTTGTTAGAACCAGCAGCTTAATGCCTCAACCCCTCACTCCCGGCAACCCCGAATTACTGCTTGAATTGATCCGCTACCCAATGCCATTTGGCAAATACAAGGGGCGGCTCCTCCGCGAACTGCCTGTGTATTACCTCGAATGGTTTGCAAAAAAGGGCTTCCCACCCGGCAAACTGGGCATGTTGCTCCATACCCTCTACGAAATCAGGTTAAACGGACTGGAATATTTGCTGGACGAGTTGCAGCGGCAAAAGCGAGGATAGTCTCATAACCTCACCACCTCACCCGTCCTCACGCTCTCGTCGCAGGCAAAGGCAATGCGGAGCGAGTTGACGGCATCGGCAAGGTGGTCGGTGAGGTCGAGGTTGGTTTGGATGGCGTTCAGAAAGTAGCGTTGCTCGCGGTTGCAGAGTTCCTGATGGTCGGGTTCGTCGTGCATGTCGATCCAGGTGTCGGGGTGGACAAACTCGTCGTTGGCATCGAGGTCGGCGCGGTGAACCCGGAGGGATTCCGTTTTGGTGTGGGCATCCACATTGTCGGATTGACCCGTGTTTGCCGCGTTTTTGGCGACGATAGACACGCACCCCTTTGGTCCGATCACGTCCTTTACGAAAAAGGCTGTTTCGCTCATCATGGGTCCCCAACCGGCTTCGTACCAACCCACCGAGCCGTCTTCAAACCGAATTTGTAGCTGTCCGTAGTTGTAATTATCGGCGGGAATCTCGTTGGTCATTCGGGCACCGATGGCACTGACCCAAACGGGTTTTGAGCGCGTCATCTGGCACATCACGTCGATATAATGCACCCCACAATCGACAATCGGACTGAGCGATTTCATCAAATTCCGGTGGACTGTCCACATATAGCCGTGGCTTTGCTGGTTCAGGTTCATTCTCATTACCAGTGGCTTACCTAATTGTTGGGCCTCCTGCACAAACCGCTCCCACGACGGGTGAACCCGCAAAATATAGCCCACTACCACTTTCCGGTCGGCTTTTTGGGCGGCAGCAACCACCCGCTCGGCCCCTTCAACAGTGTCGGCCAACGGTTTCTCGATAAACACATGGCAACCTGCTTCAAGGGCCATCACGGCAAACTGCTCGTGCGTATCGGGATAAGTCGAGATGCAGACCGCGTCGGGTTTGGTTTCGGCGAGAGCGGCTGCATAATCATCAAAAAGGGGATAGCCGCCACCGAGTTTTTCGTTGAGGACGTGTTTACTATTACCCGTCGAAACGATGCCACAAATGGCAAAACCATCGAGAAGTTGATAAGCCTGAGCGTGGGATGCGCCCATGTTGCCGCACCCGACAACAAGCACGCGAATAGGTTGATTAGTCATGGGGCAAAGATAGTTGATACTCCGCTACCAACGCCCAGCAATGCGCTTCGCACGTCCACCGCATTTGCACAAATGGACTGATAGCCAGTTTATTGAGTAATGAATTTTCGTAGGCCGTAAGCATTCCGGCAATGAAAAAATGGAAGGTCGGGAAGGCGTTTTCAATGCCCGTCAGGTCGAGTTTGGGTGTATTTTCACCTAAGCGGAGCAGAGTCGTGGACAAAATTACGCGATCCATTGGGTGTGTGGCAAGGGTGAGTTGAGCGCGGGCATCAGCGATCAATTGCGGCTGCACCGCTACCAGTTCGGCAGGCTGAAAAGCTGCCAAAAGCCGAACGAGATGGTATAAAATCAGGGGCGTTCGGGCATAATGTGGGGCGCAGCGGAACGGCTTAGAAACATACCTTCCGGAGCGAACCATGTTGGCCAACAGGCTCAGGCTGTCGGTATCATGTTCGTTTCGGAGCAGGTTATGCCGAAAAATCAGATACAGCATATTGCTCAACGCGCAGGCATCGAAGTCGATGGGCATGTTCTTGCCAAACCAGGTTGAGTAAGCGCGGAGGTGCCGGTAGTCGGGAAAGATATTGCGGATGGTTTGTTGCGTGCCGTTGGCGTGTTGGGCAAGTTTGGTTTTGAGCCACAACAGCGTTTCGGGCGTGGGTGTTTGGGTCAGGAAAACCAGTGCTGTATCGTCGATGTCATCGGGAATCCGAAAATGATCGAACCGATGCAGCAGGTGGCCATTGGGGAAATGTCGCGAGGGGCGGGTGGGCCAAAAGTTGTACGTAGCCAATCCATCCTTATTCCGAAAGAGCGGATACGCTTTGGCAGCTCGTTCTGTCAGTTGGTCGATCAACACCCGGCTCTCCGGCGAAACCCGCTCCCGAATGCCCTGCAAAGTGAACAGCGTACAAGCCGTCAGAAACACGTTATTGTCGGCCCGCCGATAGCCAAACCACTGGGGTTGAACGCGATACGACGGAAACAGGCCGGGACTAAATGGCTCGTTTTGAGTGGTCTGGAGGGTAGCAATATGGGCGATAATTTCGACCTCGCCCCCCAACCCCCTCTCCTTCGCAAGGAGAGGGGGAGTTATCAACGACGGACGTTTAATTAGTTTGGAAAACATCAATTGATATACTTTAGCCCCTCTCCTTCGCAAGGAGAGGGGTTGGGGTGAGGTAGGCTTAACGATTTTTAACAGCCCTATACCCGACTGCCCCGTTCAAATTTAGTAATTTTGGCACTGCGGGACGTTGCAGTCACTAATCCAGCGTCCATAATCCAGTATCCAATAGCCAATTTTATGCAGTCATTCCGACGCTTGAATACCATTGCGGGCTGGGTCACCTTCGCCATCGCGCTCCTGACCTACAGCCTTACCGTGGAACGTACCGCCAGTTTCTGGGATTGCGGTGAATTTATTGCCTGTGCCTACAAACTCCAGGTGCCGCACCCACCGGGGGCACCCTTCTTTTTGCTCATTGGCCGCGTATTTTCCCTGCTCGCCGGGGGCGATGTTACGATGGTCGCCTTCTGGGTCAACATGGTCTCGGTGCTGTCGTCGGCCTTTGGTATCCTGTTTTTGTGCTGGACAATCTCGATGCTGGCCCAAAAACTGTTGGGCAAAAAAATAGCTGATTATACCCCCGCCGACACGCTAATCGTGGTGGGTTCGTCAGTAGTGGGCGCCTTGATTTATACCTTTTCCGATACCTACTGGTTCTCGGCGGTGGAGGCCGAGGTGTATGGCATGTCGTCGTTTTTCACGGCCATTGTGGTGTGGGCTGCCTTCCGGTGGGAAGGCATTGAAGACGAAGCAGCCGCCAACCGCTGGCTCATTTTCATTGCTTACCTGATCGGTTTGTCCATCGGCGTTCACTTGCTGAACCTAACAACTCTGCCTGCACTGGCCCTGATTTATTACTACAAGAAAGCCGCCCGTCCAACTTTCCGGGGTGGGGCCATTGCATTTTTTATTGGTTTAGTTATTCTTGGCATCATCAACGCGGGCATCATTCCGGGCTTGCCCAGTGCGGCTTTCGTGCTCGAAAAATTCTTTGTCAACACGCTTGGCATGCCCTTTAGCAGTGGTATGACGGTGTTCGCCGTTATCTTCTTTGCCATCCTGATCTACGCCCTGTTCTGGTCGAACAAAAACCAGCGGGTCTACATCAACACGGGCTTGCTGGCTCTGTCGTTTGTACTGGTCGGCTATATCTCGTATATCCAGGTGCTGGTGCGGTCGGATTATAACCCGCCCATCAACGAAAACGACCCCAGCGACGCGCTGAACTTTATTTCGTATCTCAAGCGGGAGCAATATGGAAGCCGTTCATTGCTGTTTGGCCCAGTGTTCACGGCCCGCCCGGTGGACCAGAAACCCGGCGACGCACTCTTCAAAAAAGAAGGCAAAAAGTACGTGGAATATGGCAACTCACCCAAGTACGTGTATGAGCAGGGCGACGAAATGCTGTTCCCACGGGTCTATAGTAGTCAGCAAAATCACCCCCAACTCTACCGGCAAATGCTGGGTCTGGCCGAGGGACAAAAACCCACGTTTGGCGATAACATTTCGTACTTCTTCAGCCATCAGTTGGGCCATATGTACTGGCGGTATCTGATGTGGAATTTCTCCGGGCGCGAGTCCGACGAAGAGGGCGCGGGTTATCTATTGCCTTGGTCAACAGACTCCGGTGCCCCCGATTTGCTCAAAGCCAACAAGGCCCGCGATAACTTTTATATGCTGCCGTTCCTGCTCGGTTTGTTCGGTATTGTCTATATGTATTTCCGCCGACAGCGCGACTTTTTGGTGGTTGGCTTCCTGTTTCTGTTCACCGGAATTGCCCTACAGGTGTTCCTGAACTCGCCCCCGTCCGAACCCCGCGAACGGGATTATATCTACGTAGCTTCGTTCTATTTCTTTGCGATATGGATTGGCCTTGGCATCATGGCCTTAGCCGAAGGAACCCGCCAATACCTCAAAAACGACATGACCCGCAATGGTCTGATTGTGGGTCTGACGCTGCTGATTCCGATTATGATGGGCCTGAAAAGCTGGGATAACCACGACCGCTCGAACCGTTATCACTCGGTCGATTTTGCCAAAAACCTGCTCAACTCCTGCGCCCCGAACGCCATTTTGTTCGCCGGGGGCGACAATGACACCTTCCCACTTTGGTATGTGCAGGAGGTGGAAGGTTTCCGGCGCGATGTGCGGGTGTGTAACCTGAGCTTGTTAGGTACAGAATGGTACATTCAGCAGATGAAGCGCAAGACCTATGAGTCGGAGCCGCTGCCCATTTCGCTCGATTTTGACCAGTTCAACAAGGGTGAAAACGACATCATTCCATTCTACGAAATGGGCGCAGTCAAGAATGGCATTGACCTCAAGCAGTACATTAGCCTGGTGAAACAGGGTAGCCCTGCCGTTCGGGTGCCGCTCACCACGGGCGAAATGACCAGCGTGTTGCCCTCGTCAGTGCTGTTTTTGCCCCTCGACAAAGCCGCCATCGACAAGGCCAATTTTGTACCATCGCTGCTTCGTCCGCTGGTTGGCGATACGCTCCAATGGACCATCGGCAAGCGCGACCTTTACAAGCCGGATTTGATTATGCTCGACATGATTGCGACCAATAACTGGCAGCGGCCCATCTATTTCTCGTCCACGCTGGCATCGGATAACTACCTGAATCTCAAAGACCACATGCAGGTTGAAGGCTACGCCTATCGGCTGATGCCGGTGCGTGTCGATGGTGCGTCGGATGGATATGTGAACACCGAAATTGCCATGAACAACTTGATGAAGCGGTCGTTCTGGCGCGAGATGAACAATCCGAACTCCTATTATGACGAGACCTACAAAGGCTCGCCCGTACTCACGGCCCGCATTGCGTTTTTCCGATTAGCCGACCAGCTTATCCGCGAAAACAAGAAAGCCGAAGCCAAAAAGGTGCTGGATTATTCGTTGAGTGTGATCCCCGACAACACAATTCCCTTCGACCAGATTTCGGGTAATTTTGTACGGTTCTACTTCAGCATAGGCGAAACAAAAACCGCCCTGAAAATTGCCGATACAATGGTCACGCGCATCGACCAGAATTTAAACTATTCCAAGACATCGGGTCGTTCATTTGGTGATGTAAACTCGGATCTCTACAGCCTGAACACCATTGTGGAAGCCTGCAAAGAAGCCAAGCAAGATGTGCTGGCCAAGAAATACGAGGCATTGTTAGAGAAGCATTATTCTGCGTTTGGGGGGTAAAAGCAGTAGCAGTGGGCAGTATTTAGACTGCCCACTGCCAATTATAAATTGCCGGATAAAAACCGGCCACAACACACATGATTCATTCCATTTCTCTCGCGCTCACGCCTGAGCAGGCTTACGATGAAGCCGCTTTTCGCTCCGAAGCCCTCCATTCTCTTCGCCTATTCGATAGGCCCGACGTTATTGTTCGGAAAAAACGCCAGTCTATCGACGCTCGTGGCCGACAGGTGCGCGTTCATGTGGAGGCCGATGTTTTTGTCAAAGAAGAACCTACTCCGCTCATCAATAATGGATTACAGTATCCCGACGTGAGCCATGCCCAGTCCGTTATTGTGGTTGGGGCCGGGCCAGCGGGTTTGTTTGCGGCCCTCCGGCTGATCGAGTTGGGCCTAAAACCAATTATGCTGGAACGGGGGGGCGATGTTCGCGCCCGCCGTCGCGATTTGGCCGCTATCAACAAAGACCACGTTGTGAATCCCGAATCGAACTACTGTTTTGGCGAGGGCGGTGCCGGGACGTACTCAGATGGGAAACTCTATACCCGCTCAACCAAACGGGGCGACGTGCGCCGGATTCTCGAAATCTTAGTGGCTCACGGTGCCACCGATCAGATTCTGGTGGAGGCTCACCCGCACATTGGCACCAACAAATTACCCGCCGTGGTGACGGCCCTTCGCCAAAGCATTTTAGACGCTGGTGGCGAGGTGCATTTCGATACCAAAGTGGTCGATCTGATTCTGAAGGAGCACGAGATTCGGGGCGTAATCACGCAGGATGGCCGCGAACTAACGGGTTTGGGGGTTATTCTGGCCACCGGCCACTCGGCCCGCGATATTTTTCACCTGTTACACCGGCGCGATGTACTGATCGAAGCCAAACCCTTTGCTATGGGTGTCCGAATCGAGCATCAGCAGAGCCTGATCGACAACCTGCAATATCACCTGCCGAACAATGCCAGGGGTCGTGGTGATTATCTCCCGGCGGCTTCCTACAGCCTTGTCGCACAAACCAAATTTGGCGGTGTTGAGCGGGGTGTTTTCTCGTTTTGTATGTGTCCCGGTGGTTTCATTGTACCCTCGGCCACGGCCCCCGGCGAGTTGGTTGTGAACGGTATGTCGCCGTCCCGTCGGGACTCCAAATATGCTAATTCGGGGGTGGTGGTGGCTATTACTGACTCCGATTTGGCACCATATGCCATACATGGGCCCTTGGCGGGTTTGGCTCTGCAACAGGCCGTGGAGCAACGCGCCTGCCAAATGGCGAGTGCGGGTAATCCGGCCCTGTCGCAAACGGCACCTGCCCAGCGCGTGGCCGACTTTGTGAATGGCAAGCTCTCCCCTACCCTGCTGCCAACATCCTACCAGCCTGGTTTGCTTTCTGCCGACATGGACGAGATTTTGCCCGATCATATTGCTCAACCGCTTCGGGCAGGTCTGCGCGATTTTGGCCGCAAAATGAACGGGTATCTTTCCAACGAGGGGCAGTTGATCGGCATCGAAAGCCGGACCTCTTCGCCCGTTCGCATCCCCCGCGACCGCCAAACCTGCGAACACGTAGAAACCCGGCGGCTATTCCCGTGCGGTGAAGGGGCGGGCTACGCAGGTGGCATCGTTTCTGCCGCAATGGATGGCGAACGCTGCGCGGAAGAACTGGTAAAGTTATATAGGCCTTAGATAAACCTATATATTCACCTGATTATGTGGACCATTCGCTAATAAAGTGAAAATCTCTACGGTTTCATTCAGTTATACTGAAACAAGCTGAATGGTTCAGCTCGTGAAACCAACTCAACCAATGAAAAAGTTAATTATGAGTGGCGTTTTCGCCCTTGCACTGCTCATCGCCATGCCGTCAATGGCACAAGACGTAACGCAGTCTAAAGAAGCTAAAAAAGAAATGAAGGCTACTCAGAAGCGCGAGAAAGCCGAGAAGAAAATGGCCAAAGCGGCATCTAAAGGTGCCAAAGGCAATATGAACGATGCCGGCGACAAAATGGACAAAGCCGAAAAGAAAATGGAGAAGGCTAAGAAAAAAGAAGAAAAAAGCGAGAATTAGTAGAAGCGGTTTTCGACAGGATTACAGCCAACCCGGCTGTAATCCTGTCTGAACAATCTTATTCGTACACGATCCGGCTCAAAATACTCCGGCCCAGCGTAACCTCATCAGCATATTCCAGATCGCCCCCGATTGGCACCCCACGGGCAATGGTCGAGATTTTCAGTTGAAAGTGTTTCAGTCTCTTTTGCAGATAAAAAGCAGTCGTATCGCCCTCCATGGTAGGGCTGAGTGCCAGTATAATTTCTCGAACCTCACCTGCTTCCTCACTCCGAAGCCGCTCCAGCAACGACTCGATTTGCAGATCGCTGGGGCCAACGCCCTCTACCGGCGAAATGATTCCGCCCAAGACATGATACAAGCCCTTGAATTGAGCCGTATTCTCGATGGCCAACACATCGCGGGTATCTTCGACCACGCAAATCAGCGAATGATCGCGCTTGCGGCTGGCGCAAATAGTGCAAAGGTCACTGTCGGCGAGATTATGGCATTTTTTGCAGTACTGAATCCGGGAGCGCACCGCCATAAGCGCATTGGCTAAGGTCTCGGTTTGGTCTTCGTCGCGTTTGAGCAGATGGAGAACGAGCCGAAGGGCCGTTTTTTTGCCAATTCCCGGCAATTTCGACACCTCATTCACTGCGTCCTCAATTAGTTTGGATGGGTATTCCATGTAGTTATTGTAAGACTTCAGCAGAAAGCCCCCGGCGGCAAATTTCGTTGCGCATCGGAACCAATTGATCCCACGAGCCATCTTTCACTGAACATTTACCTTTGTAGTGAATAATGATGGTACATTGCTCGGCCTGGTCAGGCGTGTGTTCGCACACCTCCATGAGTGTGTCGATCACATAGTCGAACGTATTGACATCATCATTGAAAACAATCAAGTGATAGACATCGGTTTCAACTATGTCTTCGAGGACATCAACCTCATTTTGTTCAAAAGGCAACATAAGAATTTAATTCGTGAGATAAAATTCGGCTTGGATTGGACAAATTTACGCAATTTTGACCTATTAATTAACCCCATCCTCCCCTAAAAAGTTGCCCTGAACACTATGAATGCCACCATCGCACTCGTCATTTTAACCGCCTATTTTGCCATGCTCATCGGGGTGTCTTATTACACCTCGCGGGGGGCCGATACCAACACGTTTTTCACGGCCAACCGGCAATCGCCCTGGTATCTGGTGGCTTTTGCCATGATCGGCAC
Organism: Cytophagales bacterium; assembly: GCA_031411995.1. Classification (GTDB taxonomy): domain Bacteria; phylum Bacteroidota; class Bacteroidia; order Cytophagales; family Spirosomataceae; genus Rudanella. The sequence goes on along the minus strand of JANOCD010000052.1, from coordinate 31,161 downwards.
ATCGCTGTCGGGGGTCACGTTCATTTCGGTGCCGGGTGCCGTTGGAGCCTTGCAGAAGGGATTCGAGGGGGTAAAAGCGTTCAACTATTTCCAGGTGGTGCTGGGCTACATTGTGGGGTACTACGTGATTGCTACGGTGTTGATGCCGCTCTATTACCGCATGAACCTGATCTCGATTTATGGGTATCTGGAGAAGCGATTCGGGTTCTGGTCCTACAAAACAGGCGCGGGATTCTTTCTGCTGGCCCGCACGGTTGGCTCGGCAGTGCGGCTTTACATTGCTGCCCAAGTGTTGCAATTAGCCATTTTCAATCATTTCGGCATTCCGTTTGAGGTGTCGGTTGCTATCACTATTTTGCTCATCTGGCTTTATACGCACAAAGGCGGGGTGAAAACCATTATCATTACCGACACGCTCCAAACCACATTTCTGGTAACGGCCGTGATCCTGACCATTATCCTGATCACCCGCGAACTGAATTTCAGTTTTGGCGAAATGGTCAGCACCGTCAAAGCCAGTCCCTATTCCAAAATCTTCTTCTTCGAGAACATCAATGATCCGCGCCACTTCGTAAAACAGTTTGTGTCGGGGGCATTCATTGCCATTGTTATGACGGGTTTAGATCAGGACTTGATGCAGAAAAACCTGACTTGCAAGAACATTGGCGAGGCTCAGAAAAATATGTTCTGGTTCACCATCACGCTCACCCTTGTCAACTTCATGTTCCTGTGTCTGGGAGCGTTGCTCTACATTTATGCCACCACCAAAGGCATCAGCATTCCGGCCAAAACCGACGAATTGTATCCCCTGCTCGCTCTGAACCATTTTGGCCCGGTGGTGGGGATCACGTTTTTGCTGGGCATCACTGCCGCTACCTACGCCAGTTCCGACTCGGCCCTAACCGCCCTGACCACCTCGTTCTGCATCGACTTCATGAACGTGGAACGCAAGCCCGAAGTGGAACGCGCCCGCATCAAAAACTACGTTCACATTGGGTTCTCGGTGCTGTTCTGGGTGGTAATCATCATTTTCAATGGGCTTAACAGTCAGGATGTTATCACGGCCGTGTTCGATCTGGCGGGCTATACCTACGGCCCGCTCTTAGGGTTATATGCGTTTGGTTTGTTCTCGAACCGCCCCGTTGCCGACCGTTGGGTGCCGCTGATCTGTATTTTGTCGCCCATTCTGACGCTCATAGTCAATAACAACTCTGCCGATTGGTTCGACGGCTATAAGTTCGGCTTCGAGCGACTGCTTCTCAACGGGTTGTTCACGTATGTGGGACTGTGGGCTTTATCGAGAAAAGCGGACCAACGTATGAAGGTTTCGTAGTTTTGGCATCGTTATTGAACGCGCTTAGGAAACACCCTTCAGCGCATGAAACGATCACTACCATTCCTCCTGCTCTTTTTTTTAATTGCTCAACCATTACTGGCCCAACGCTGGTCGTTTTTCGGTGTCTTTCCGCAATATTCCCAAACCGGAGGTATCACTAAACGACTGACCTACAACGCTTTCCTGTCGTCGACTATTGATGCTTTCGACCGAAAGATTGGCGAGAAACAGTTTCCAGCCACCAATTTACAGGTCTATGCACAACCCAGCCTGCACTATAAACTCACCCCTAACTCGCAGGTTGGCATTGGTTATGCGTATGTAAAACATAATCTGTTTGGCTTGCCCGTCAACGAAAATCGGGTGTGGGCGCAGGTCGTGACCGGGCATCCATTGGCAAAAGGCCGATTAACGCACCGCTTACGGTATGAAGAACGGTATCCGCTCAACATGCGAACAAAGCAATGGTCTTACGCGCAGTTGTTTCGGTATCATGTTGGGTTTACGTTGCCGCTTTACAACGTGAAAACGCAGAAAACCGGCCCGTTTTTGTCCGTCGCGAACGAAGCATTTTTATGTTTATCAGGAGCCAAAAACAGCCCTATCAGTTCAAAAAATGCCTTTTATGGTGAAGATTGGGTGTACAGTGGCCTTGGCTACAACCTCGGAAATAGGCTCGGCAAAATTGAACTGGGCTACATGTTTCAGGATTTGATTCGCGACCCCGCCCGCAATCATCGGCATCTGCACTTAGCACAGGTAACGTGGTCAACGAATTTCTCATTTGAGAACCTGGGGGTTTGGTTGGTCACACCGCCGTATTGATGTTAAGACCCAATTAAACCATAAATCTTATCGACTAAGTACCATTGCTTTTCGCCTTCCACTCCCTACATTTGTAATGGTTTCACAACTTAATCTATCCATGAAACGGCTGCTTGGCTTCTCGATGTTGCTGCTGCTACTGTACCATTCGCTGGGGGGCGTTCTTATTTCCCTTGGTTCGTGGTGGCAGGATCAGCACGATTTGACAGAACGCCTGACGGTGTATCGCTCCGTGGATAGCATGGTTGAGTTTCAGATTCCGCTCGATGGGCCGCACGACCCTGCCGTGTTGCACGAAGCCACCAAAGAAGGGTTTACTTACAAAGATCATTATTATGATGTAGTGAGTGTCGAAATTCGCGATAATATTCTGTTTGTTAGTGGTTTAGAAAATAAAACTGCATCCTTTTGGCAGCGTGACCTGCTCTCGTTCCTGAAAGATACCGTCAATACCGGCTCGGATTCGAGCCGTAAATCGAGCCGATGGCTCAAACTCCTGCTGAACGATTATACCCTCAACAGCCGGACTGTTCTCCATTTTTTCCTCTATGACTGGTTCAGCGATGTCAGGATTCCCGACGCGCCCTTCCTGCTCCTCCACCGCGCCCTGCCGGTGTTCTCTCCCCCGCCCGAAGTCTGATTTGTGCAGCATTTAATGGAGAATGAAGAATGCATTCTGTACAATGTGCGGCTCTGACTATCAGAATCATTTCATTGTCCGGTTGTCGTTTTACATTGTCCATGAGCAAGTTACGTATTCACAATCGACAGCCGCTGATGCGGCTCAATCAGACATTCGTTTCCAATGAAATCATATTTACCCGGCTTGGGGCTGTTAGCCCTTTGCCTGACAACATATACCCCTGCCTCGGCGCAGGGATGCGTGGCCGTGCGTCACATGAGTTGTGCAGCACCGGCTGGCACCAACTCCTCCGAATTTTTCAAACAACGGGCGGGAACCTGGCAAATGTCGGCAGGCTACCGGTTTTTTCGGTCCTACAAACACTTCGTGGGCACAGAAGAGCAAACCCAGCGCGTTGAACAAGGCACACAGGTGATCAACGTGTCGCACGCGCTCGATTTGGGCATCACCTATATGCCCTCGCCCCGTTGGTCGGTGTCGGTGAATCTGCCGGTTCAATACAACGACCGCTCCTCGCTCTACGAACATTATGGCAATGCGGTGGCAGGCAATCCCGACCAGAAACGCTTTAATACGGGTTCGCAGGGGATTGGCGATTTACGCATTTCGGGTAGTTACTGGGTGAAAAATCCGGCGGCTTTGCCCAAAGTCAATCTGGCCATTGGTGTGGGGGTCAAACTCCCAACGGGCAACTACCAAGTGACAGACGATTTCCATAAACGCACCAAAGAGGGAGTCGATTACACGATCAATAAACCCGTCGATCAGTCGATTCAGTTGGGCGATGGGGGCGTTGGGGCCAGCCTTGAGCTGCAGGGTTACGCGCAATTGACCAAAGGGTTAACTGCCTACGCCAATGGATTTTACCTGTTTAATCCCCGCGCTACCAATGGCGTAAAACGCAGCCCTGAAGCCACTACCATCGACCTCGTCACGGGTGAGTTTTCGGTGGCCGATCAGTTTGCAGCCCGTGTTGGGTTGAGTCAATCGCTACCGTTTGTACCGGGTTTGTCGGTGATGTTGGGTGGCCGGGTTGAGGGGGTTCCGGCGAAAGATGCCATCGGCAGCAGCGTTGGTTTCCGTCGTCCGGGCTATATCGTTTCGGTGGAGCCGGGTATGGCCTATATGCGTGGTCATTATTCGGCTGCCCTGACGGTGCCGGTAGCTCTCGTTCGGAACCGGATCAAAAGTTACTCCGACCGGCTTGACCCATTAGGCGTTCGTCATGGCGATGCTGCTTTTGCGGATTATTTGGTGTCGTTTAATGTTTCACGCTGGTTTTAACACCATTTCGCAATAATCATGAAATCAATTCTTAACTATCTATTGGTATTCGTTTCGGTCTCGGCGTTTGCCCAGATGCCGCACGATGCCATCTACATGCCCAAAAAGTCGGTGTGTATTGCCGGAATTTATGGCAAAAGCACCTGGACACAGTACTGGGAAGGCACGCTCAAACGCGAGAACTTCAACATCGGCGAACACACTACCCAAATGGTGTCGCTGATGCCCGCTATCGGGATTACCAACCGGGTAAACCTGATCCTGAATCTGCCCTATGTCTGGACAAGCACGTCGGCAGGCAACCTGATGGGCCAAAAAGGCGTACAGGACTTGTCGGCCTGGGTGAAAGCCAAACTGGTTGAACGCGAAGGGCTTTCGCTGCATGGCGTGGTGGGTGGTTCTATCCCGGTTGGCAACTACGTGCCGGATTTTATGCCCATGTCGATTGGGATCGGTGCCCGCACGGCAATGGGTCGCCTGATAGTGAACTATACCCACCCACAAACGGGGGCGTATCTCACGATTCACGGTTCTTACATCTGGCGGGGAAATATTGAGATTGATCGCGATGCGTATCAGGCCGATGGACGGATTTATAACACCAATGAAGTGAAGGTGCCGCACGGCTCCGACGCGGCTGTTCGGTTGGGTGTGGTTCGGCGGAAGTGGCAACTGGAAGCCTTTGGCGAGCGCATGGCTAACCTCAGTGGCGACAACATTCGCCGGAACGACATGCCGTTTCCAACCAACAACATGCAGGCAACCACAGTCGGTTTCTACGGCAAATTTCAGCCCCGGCAAATCGGCGTGAATGCCCGCTTCGGCAAGGTGATCGACGGCCTGAACATGGGTCAGAGTACCAGTTATTCAGTAGGAATTCTTTACCAAATTGGCGGGCTATAAGTCGGTTGTCGTTGAACAATCACTCTTTCGCTCTTCCACTCTTTCGCTTTTTAAGAATGAAATCTCTATATAAATTTTTCTTCATCAGTAGCCTGACCCTTGGCGCGTCAGTAACCCTGATTAGTTGTGACAAAACGATTGAAGAAGCCCAACGGGTGGCCTATGTCCCCGCCAGCCTCGACGACAAAGCTGGTGCCTGGAAAACGTATCTGGCCGCTCCCACCGACGTTACACTGTCCGCTCCACTTTCCACCTCTTCGGCTGAATATGCGGCTGAGTTGGCCAACCTAAAGTCGGTATCGAACACCCTTAGCCGCGAGCAGCAGGAAGCTGTGGTTTACTGGGGTGCCGGTGCGGCTTATCGCTGGAACGAGATTGCCCGTGAACTGGCAGCTCGCTATAACCTGGCACCAGCTTCCAATGCAGCCGGTGTTTACCCGGTTCCTAACGCAGCAGACCCCACGGCTGACCCTAAATTTCCATTTGCCAACCCGCCTTACACCGCGCGCATGTTGGCTCACCTGAGCGTGGCTCAGTACGACGCACTGGTGGCTGCCTGGAAATTTAAGTATCAGTATAAGCGGTCGGCTCCTTCCAAAGTCGATGCCATGGTTCGGGTAGCGTTGCCCGTGTCAACGTTGCCCACCTACCCCTCGGAAGATGCTGTAGTAGCGGCAGCATCGGCAGTGATTTTGAAAGCCATGTTCCCCGGCGAAGTAGCGTTTATCGACGCAAAAGCCGCCGAACACCGCGCCAGCCGACTGTGGGGTGGCATGAACGTAGAAAGCGATTTGCTGGCCGGAACCGACCTCGGCAATCAAGTCGCAGCCAAAGTAATGGCCCGCGCCCGCGCCGATGGAATGGGTGCCGCCAACAACCAAACGCTTACGGTGGGTATGGTGTCGGCAGCTAAAGAACGTGGGCAGAAAGAGGTATGGTTGAGCCAGGAATCGCCGATTCGTCCACCGATGCTGCCCAACTACGGGGCCGTTCAACTTTGGAACTTCGACCGGGCAACGCTGGTAAAACTCCGTCCGGGTGCGGCTCCCCAAGTCGGTACTGAGCAGTTCAATAAAGAACTAGCTGAACTACAGGACATGAATAAAAACCAGACCCGCGAGCAGGCCAGGATTGCCAATTATTGGGCCGACGGTGCGGGCAGCTACACCCCTCCCGGCCACTGGATGCGGACAGCAGCCAATGCCGCCCACGAAGCCCGGTACAGCGAAGTTCGGATGGCGCGGATGTTTGCTTTGTTGGCCACTACGTTGGCCGATGCCGGCGTTTGTTGCTGGGAAACGAAGTTTTACTACTATACGCCCCGGCCCCAACAGTTTGGCGTGAAAACGTCGGTGGGCCTGCCCAATTTCCCCAGCTACACGTCGGGTCACTCCACGTTTTCGGGAGCAGCCGCTGCCGTTTTGGGCAGTGTTTTCCCGGAGCGGGCCTCCGAGTTTGACGCGCAGGCCAAAGAAGCCTCAGAATCGCGGGTGTATGGCCTGATTCACTTCCGGTCGGATTGCGAATCGGGCCTTGTATGTGGCAAAAATATTGGTAGCTACGCCGTTGCACGCGGCAAAGCCGACGGGTCAGGATTATGATTAAAGAGTGAAAGAGTGAATAAATATTCGCTCTTTCGCTCTTTCACTAAAGATGAACTTCCTAAAATATATCCCAGTAGCCCTAATGCTGCTGGCTCGGCCGCGCTTTGCCGTTGCCCAATATGTGGCCATGAATACGGGCGTAGCCCAAACGAATGAAAAGCTCATTCAGAAAAACAACGCACTGACGGCTTCGTCGGCCAATGCGAAAACGGCGGTGGCCTTTTTCAACGCCCTGCTCAACGCCCGCGATGTGGCGTTTTTGAAAACTATCGTTACCGACGATGTGAGTTTCCGCAACTCGCTGGGTGTAACGGTTAAAGGTATCGACGGGTTGACAGGTATGATGGGCAAGATGGACCAGTATTTTGCCGGGTTCCGAATCGAGGTGGTAGAGGTTATTAGCGAGGGCGATGTCGTATTTCTGAAAGGTAACTTTTCGGGGACACACAGCAGCGCGTTTCTGGCTCCGGCTGCTACCAACAAGCCCTTTACGGTGCCAGGCTTTGCGCGGTTTACGTTGCACGGGGGAAAAGTTGCTGATGGTTTTTCGGTGGTCGATTTCAATCAGATTACCAAACAAATCCAACCCTAACCAGCCACTCCATGCCACATATTCCCCTTCCCGACCATTTGCCGGGCATTACCGGCTTGCTCGAATATCGACTCGATACGGCGCAACCCATCCGCGAACTCACCCAAATTTTGCTCCGGGGAGAGTCCACCTTGTCAAAGGGTGATCGCGAGTTGATTGCGGCCTTAGTGTCATCGCGCAACTGTACCAACTTCTGCAACGCAGCTCATACCAAAGCTGCCGACCTCTTGCTGGGCGAAGCTGAAACGGCCCGCGCCGTGAAGGCCAATATCGAAACGGCTCCCGTCAGCGAGAAAATGAAGGCGTTGCTCCAGATTGCTGCCCTCACGCAGCAGTTGGGCAGTGCCGTTTCGACCGAAGCCGTTGCCCGCGCCCGAAACGCCGGGGCTACCGACCGCGAGATTCACGATACGGTGCTGATTGCGGCCCTGTTCTGCCTGTACAACAAATACGTAGATGGACTGGCAACCGTGGCCCCCACCGACCCAGCCTACTACCAGATGCTTGGCGAACGAATCACGGGCCGGGGCTATGTACGTCCGCCGGGCGGGTATCAGAAACAATAATCTATTCACCAATGAGACGCAAAATATTGCGGTCTCTACAATAATTTAACCTTAATGAAAACGATATATACCATCATCACTCTGGCGATGATGCTTACCCTTTCTTTGTCCACGCTGGCCCAATCGCGCCGGGTGACGGGCGTAATCCGCGATGCCCAAACGGGCCAACCGTTGCCGGGTGCATCGGTCGTTGTCAAGGGGCAACTGACCGGCACCACCACTGATGCTGAGGGACGTTTTACCCTCACTATCAATCAGAAAGGAATACCAACATTGGCGATTTCGATGGTAGGCCACGAACAACAGAGCGTGCTGCTGTCGAGTTCCGACGCGCCCGTTGAGGTGCAACTCAAAATGGCCACGAGCCAATTGCAGGAGGTAGTTGTGGGGGCTTCCCGCGTGGAAGAAAGCCTGTTGCGAGCACCCGTAACAGTCGAGAAAATGGATGCCCGTCTGATTCGGGAAACGCCGTCTGCTTCTTTTTATGAGGGACTGAACAACCTCAAAGGCGTGGACATGGTGACGAGTGGCCTGACCTACAAGCAGATCAATACGCGGGGGTTTGCCAGCACGGGCAACAGCCGGTTTCTGCAACTGATCGACGGGGTGGATAACCAACCTGCCGGGTTTGGCTTTTCGGTCGGGAATATGTTCGGTTTGAGCGATTTGGATGCCGAAAGTGCCGAATTAGTGGCGGGGGCTGCTTCGGCATTGTATGGCCCACAGGCGTTCAATGGAGCGTTGCTGATGACTAGTAAAGACCCGTTCAAATATCAGGGACTCAGTGTGCAAGCCAAAGTGGGCGTAAATCACGTGAATGACTCGCAGACCGGCGCGGCTCTCTACAACGATCACGCCATCCGATACGCGAAAGCATTTGGCAACAAATTCGCGGTTAAGCTGAATGCCTCCTATATGACTGGTTTAGACTGGTTTGCCACCGATTACACTGACGTGAATCAGACCACTGCGCCCGAATTTCGCGGAGCCAAAAACCCTGCTTGCAACGGCCTGAACATCTATGGCGACGAAGTGGTAAGAACCTTAGTCGGCCCCGGTCAGGTGTCCAGAACGGGTTATCAGGAGCGAGATTTGACTGATTATACCGTGTATAGCCTGAAACTGAACGGGGCGTTGCACTACCGGATTACGCCGAAAATCGAGGCTATTTACGCCCTGAACTATGCGAAAGGAACGGCTAATTACACCGGGTCTAACCGTTTCTCGGTCAATGGGTTCTCGCTGACACAACACCGGATTGAAGTGCGGGGAGGCAACTTTTTTGTCCGCTGGTATAGCAACGCCGAAGATTCGCACGACTCATTTAATACCCGTTCGCTGGGGCAACAGATCAACCGGACGTGGGTGCGCGACCTCAACGGCAACGTGGTCACACCTGACAAAGCTGACCAAACCTGGTTCGACCGATACGCAGCGGCATACGGTGGCAAGGTCGCCAACGTGACCGGGAGCGACCATACGCAGGCCCGCGCCTTCGCCGATCAGGGACGGTATTTGCCCGGTACGGCGGAGTTTGAAGCTCAAAAAAGCCGGTTGGTGGATGTGCAGGGGTTGGCCGGAGCAGGTATTCTGAGCCAGACTAAGATGTGGCACGCCGACGGCCAATATAACTTAACACCAGCCCTCAAAGCGGCTGGCCTGACCGGAACCGAAGTCCTGATGGGGGGTAATTTCAGGCAATTCAATCTGTTCACAAACGGTACGCTGTTCGACGATACGAAAGGTCGGATTCTATACAGTGAAGTTGGGGGGTTTGTGCAGGTCAGCAAAACGCTGTTTGGTGAGCGGCTCAAACTGACCGCATCGGGCCGGTACGACAAAAACCAGAACTTCGCGGGCTACTTCACCCCGCGCGGGGCATTGGTGTTTTCAGCTACGGACCGGCACCATTTCCGGGCCAGTTACCAATCGGGCTTCCGCAACCCAACACCGAGCGACCAGTTTATCAAACTCAATGTGGGGCCAATCACGATTCTGGGCGGGGCACCCAGCAACAGCGCGGGCATGAACGTCTATGAAAACTCGTACACAGCCGCCAGTGTGAATAAGTTTGGGGCTGGTTTCGGAGCCGAGGTAGGCAAGGTTGGGCCGCAACAGGCCGTGATGAACAACAAAGACAAACTGCAAAAATCAGCAGTCCCCTACATCGCGCCGGAGCGGGTCAACAGCTTCGAGATTGGCTACCGGGGCATCCTGACGAGCAACCTGTCGGTGGATGCCAACTATTATTATGGAGTCTATAACAACTTCATTCTGAATACGGTAGTCCTTCGACCCGCCAGCCCCGTGTTGGGTAGCGATGGCAAACCAAACCCGGCAGCAGCTCAGGATATTCTGAATGGCAAAGTGCAGGCGTTTCAGTTATACACCAACGCACCCGACAAAGTATCGTCGCAGGGGGTAACACTCGGCCTCACCTACCGCTCGCCCGGCGGCTACCAACTGAGCGGCAACGGCACCTGGTCGGCCTTCGACATTCGCAACGCCGACCCCAACAACGTGGCCGCGTTCAACACGCCCCGGTTGAAAACCAACGTCACGCTCGGACACCGGAATGTACTACCTAACGTTGGTTTCAATGTGGCCTGGCACTGGCAGGAGAGCTTCGACTGGGTAGGTTCGTTCAACGCGATGATTCCGGGTCGGGTACAATCGTACCATTTGCTCGATGCTCAGGTATCGTACCGGGTGCCTGCCTGCAAAACCACCCTCAAACTGGGAGCCTCGAACCTGACGAATCAGTATTTGGTGCAAGCCTATGGCTCCCCAGCCGTAGGCGGTTTGTATTACTTTTCGCTTACTTTTAACTGATGGAAATACTCCAACTCCCTGTTAAACAGAGTACGGTCTCTCTCCCGTGGCTGGGTTTCGGCTTGTGCGTACTGGCCTATCTGATGGGCGGCACGGCGAGTACGCTCATGGCCACTTACCTGCCTGTGGTGGTGCCACCTTTGCTGGGTAACAATGCCTCGGCGGAGCAGCTCGGCGACGTGAGTGCGTGGATCAACGCTGTATTTCTGTACGGCTGGATGGCGGGCGGTCTACTGTTCGGGCCTCTTGCCGACCAACTGGGGCGCGTCCGGGCAATGGCCCTTGTAACGGGGTTATGCGGATTGGGAATGTTGGCAACGGCCTACGTCCCCAATTTGGAAAGCCTGCTGATTACCCGGTTTTTGACGGGCGCGGGCGTGGGCGGCATTCTGCTGGTGTCCACAGTATATCTGTCCGAAGTGTGGCCGGAGCAGTCGCGCCCTATTGCATTGGGGGTTTTATCCACGGCTTTTCCGGTCGGCATTGTCACAACGGGCGGTCTTGTCAGTGGACTATCCAACTGGCGGCTGGCATTTGGTATCGGACTGGTTCCTGTGCTTTTGGCAGTGCTGGTTTTTGCCTTTCTGCCTGAATCAAAGGGATGGCAGGAGGGTAAAGTCAGGAAAGTGACCAACGCAAACAACCTGTTTCACCCCGAAAATCGGACCAATCTATTGAGTGGTGCCCTGATTTTTGGGGCCGTTCTGATTGGTCTTTGGGGCATTTTCGGCTGGTTGCCCACCTGGGTTCAGTCATTGCTGCCAACCGGTGAGTCGGGCCAAACCGAACGGGGTATCACCATGATGCTCCTGGGAACGGGTGGTATTCTGGGGGGCATTGCCTCGGGTTTTCTGGTCCGAACATTCGGGCCGCGCCGAACCTTGATGAGCACCTTTGCTGCCTGCATCGGGGCCTGTGCGCTGCTTTTTCTGACGAACCGCACGTTTTCGCCCATCATTTATGGCGAACTGGCATTGCTGGCCCTGTTTTTCGGGATCAGTCAGGGGTCTTTGTCGAGCTATGTACCGGCCCTGTTTCCGGTTTCGATTCGGGCCACAGCCACCGGGTTCTGTTTTAACGTCGGGCGGTTATTCACGGCCACAGCGGTGCTGTTCACGGGCGTTCTGGTTGCAACTCTCGGAGGTTTTGGCAACGCCCTCATGCTATTTTCCAGCGCATTTCTCATCGCCTTTGGGGCCATCTGGTTACGTAAATAAAATCATGCCTCATATCACCCTCCCCGACAACGTGCCCGGCATTCGGAGCCTTGTCCTCTACCGCCCCGATACGGGTAAACCCCTTTACGAATTGGCTCAGACTCTGTTGCGGGCCGGGTCTCCCGACAGCAACCTGACCGATGCCGAACGCGAACTGATCGCAGCCTATGTATCAAGCCTGAACTGCACAGATTTTTGCATGAACAGCCATGCGGCTGCGTCGCGTTATCTGTTTGGCGATGCCCGCGAGGTGGTCGATCAGACCTTGGCTAACCCCGACACTGCACCCATTTCGGGACTTTTGCGGGCATTGCTGATGATTGCCAAACGGGTCACCAACGATGCACGCACGGTTGATTATGAGGTGGTTTCGGCAGCTCGCGCTGAAGGAGCCACCGATGGCGACATTCACGACACAGTACTAATTGCTGCATCGTTTGCTATGTATAATCGCTACGTGGACGGGCTGTCAACCCTCACCCCCACTGACCCGGTGGCCTACGAAGCGATGGGCGAACGCATGGGGACGGTGGGTTATGCATTGCCCAAACCGTAGCTCATGCAAACTATCAATCCTGAAAATCAGTCAAATCCCGCATGAAACCCCTCCGTTGGCCCCTGATTGGCTTGCTCCTGCTTATTCTGCTCGAAGCGGCCCGCGTCTATTTTATTATGCCTTTTCCCGGCAGTCAGCTCGACGATGCGGCCGGTTTGAATCGGGCCGCGCTCGGTCGGGTGGCCATGGCCTATTGGCTGCACGAATACACACCCTGGATGCGGGCCATCGCGTTGCTATTGCTGATACAGCCAGTTTTTAAGATTCTGACCAAACCCACCCGGCCCTGGCAACGCCCGCTGGTTGGCGGTTTGCTGGTGGTCTACGGAGCAGTATTATACATGGTGAACCTGGAAATGATGGCTGACCGCATGTTTTTGCAACCAACCGCCAAACGCATGGTGTCGATGAGCCAGAACAAAATTCCGACGGACAAACTGGTGTTGGGCGTAGTAGAAAATGGCGAAGCGCGGGCCTATCCGCTTCAACTGATTGGATATCACCATCAGGTACGGGACACGGTCGGTGGCAAACCCATTATGGTGACCTATTGCACCGTTTGCCGGACGGGTCGCGTGTTCGATCCGGTCATTAACGGCCAACCCGAGACCTTCCGACTGGTGGGCATGGATCATTTCAACGCCCTATTCGAGGACGAGCGCACGGGTAGCTGGTGGCGACAGGCAACGGGCGAAGCCATCATTGGCCCACGTCGGGGCGAGGTTTTGGGTGAAATACCGGCTCAACACATGACCCTTGCCGAGTGGGCCGCCGAACACTCCAACACGCTGGTGATGCAACCCGACCCCGCCTTCAAAAAAGAAACCGACAGCCTCGAAACCTACGACCTGGGGGTTCGACGCGGCAAACTTACCGGTCGCGATTCGGCTTCGGGACAGCCCAAATCTTGGGTTGTGGGCGTGGTGGCAGGTGGCTCTTCCAAAGCATTCGACTGGAACGAACTGGTGAAGAAACGAGTCATCAACAGTGCGGTTGGCCAGCAACCCGTTGTGCTGACACTGGCCCACGATAACCTGAGTTTCCGGGTGTTCAGCCGGGTGGCGGGTAATCAAACGCTCACTTTTTCTCCGGTTATGAATGGACAGTTTACAGATCGGGAAACGGGCAGTATGTGGAACCGGACCGGCCTCGCAACAGCCGGAAAGCTAGCCGGGCAGCAACTAACCATCATGCAGGCTTACCAGGAGTTTTTGCATTCATGGCGTTCTTTTCATTTGGAATGAGCCTGACTCAAAAAATATTTTTGTGGGCTATTGCCCTGACAGTCAAAATCTTACATTCATCACATGAATAAACCTTAGTTTCTGGCATAAAGGTTGTGGGGAAGGCGAAATAGGTTATCTACCCTATATCGATTTTCCGATGAACTACGTCTGCCGCCTATTGAGATCCCATAACTCCTGGTTCGTTGCCCTGCTTCTGATCGGGTTAACCGGCACCAGTTTTGCTCAGACCATTACCGGAACCGTTTTCCGCGATTTCAACGCCGATGGCGTTCATACAGCCATCCCCACATCGGGCACTTTTGCCTATGGCGAACCCGGTTTGGCGGGGGTTGAAGTTCGTGTTTTTAACGCGGCCGGGGCCAACGTTACCAATGGTTCGGTTCAACTGTCCAGCGCAACGGGTTCATACACCATTACGCCGTCGGCGGCAGGTCCTTATCGGGTTGAATTTACGATTCCGGCCAGTTTGAATTCGTTTTACAGCGGGGCAGCGGGCAGTAGTTCCAAAACATCCGTCCAGTTTGTGGCCTCGGCACCCGCTACCGCCAGTTTCGGAGTCAACTACCCCCGCGATTATTGCCAATCCAGCCCACCGCTCCTTGTTCCCTGTTTTGTGAGTGGCGATCCGCTGGCAACGGGCAGCACGGTGGCCAACGAAAAAGCCATTGTCAGCATCCCCTACACAGCCATCAACGCTACCCCCACGCCTACTGGACTGGCCTCCATGTCGCAGGTAGGCAGCGTTTGGGGATCTGTTTACCAGCGGTCGTCTCAAAAGTTATTCTCGTCGGCCTTCCTGAAACGGCACTCCGGTTTAGGCCGACTCGGTCTGGGCGGTATCTACGTCACCACTGTTACGAGTTCGCCCAGCAGTACCACCTATGTGAACCTGGAAACATTAGGCATCAACCTGGGAACGACTGCGTTAGGCACACGAACGCTGCCCGCCAGTGGCCTCGTATCGAGCAGTGATCCCACCGCTTTCTCGCTGGTTGGCAAAGTTGGGTTGGGCGATATGGCCCTCTCCGATGACGAGAGCAAACTGTTCGTGGTCGATTTGTTCAACAAACAACTGCTTGTACTTAACATTGGCAATCCGGCTAAAGCGAGCCTTACAGCCGCTGATTTACAGACCATTGCTATTCCGGCCCCGAACTGTACGGATGGGGTGGCCCGCCCTTTCGGCATCACCGTTTATCGGGGAAAAGCGTATGTAGGCGTGGTTTGTACCGGAGAAAACAATGTGAACACGCCCCTGACCAACCTCAATGCGTATGTCTATGAAATGAATGTGGCAACGCTATCCTTTAACCCAACGCCAATCATCACCATTCCCCTGAATTACACCAAAGGCTACGTTCATTCGACCTACACCATAATGGGCAATACGTGGAATGCCTGGTCCGACAATTTCACTGATTTTCGTACTAATAACGTGGCTGCTTTTGCGGTCAGAACGGCTTTGGCGCAGGCCCTGCTATCCGACATCACGTTCACCGATAATGGCGATATGGTGCTTGGCCTGATGGACCGTGCCGGGCATCAGTTAGGGTATCAGCAACGCCGACCAAATGACAACAGTGCCAACCCAACCTTATACAGTGGTTATATAGGGGGCGACATTTTGCGTGCCCGCTTCGATGGCACCCAATGGAATCTGGAAAACAATGGGCGGGTGAGTTCACCGATGTCGGGTACGTTGTCGGGTTCCGGCGTGGGCAACGGACAGGGACCGGGCGGTGGCGAATTCTACGGCGAAGACGATTATCCCGATGACAACGCCACGGCTATTCACCAGGAAACGTTTCAGGGCGGCATGGGTGTTGTGCCAGGCACCAATCAGACGGTAGCCACCGTAATGGACCCAATCAGTGTG
This sequence comes from Cytophagales bacterium, assembly GCA_031411995.1. GTDB lineage: Bacteria > Bacteroidota > Bacteroidia > Cytophagales > Spirosomataceae > Rudanella. Next base: position 15,680 of record JANOCD010000052.1, on the reverse strand, counting down.
TTTTCGGGCGGGTTTAGCTGGTTCAACAACACAAATGGCAACAGCGACAAACGCTATCAGATCTATGTCTCGAACACGGCGGGCGACGTAACACTGGGCAAGGCCAATGGCTTGGGCATTATTTCAATTGCCTGTAACCCCGCCCCCATCCAGATTGGTAATCGGGTTTGGAACGACCTCAATAACAACGGCACTCAGGACGCAGGCGAACCAGCATTGGCGGGTATCCTGGTCGTGCTGAAAGGCCCTGGCTTGCCCCCGGCCGGCACCACCGTGACTTCGGGAACCAACGGCGAATACTATTTTTCGAATGCCACCGGTACCAACACAACCGGCTTTGCCTATAGCCTGACCGGCCTAACGAGCGGAGGCAGTTATTCGCTGACATTTCCTACCAGTGTGTCGGCGGGCGTGTTTACCCTCAGCACCAAACCCGACTCCGCCACCGGCACCAACGCCGATGCCATCGATGCCGATCCTAACGCAGCCGGTGTTGTCAGTTTCACGCTGGGACAGGCTGGTGAGAACAATTTCTCCTTCGATGCCGCTTATGCCTCGATACCCATGCTCGACCTCGACAAGCAGGTGAACCTGTCGAAAGCGCAGGTCGGCGATGTGCTGATCTATACGGTTATACTGGCCAACAACAGCAGCGTGCCCGCTACCAACGTGGTTGTTCAGGATGCATTGAGTGGGGGCGTTCAGTATGTGCCTAACTCAGCCACCTTAACGGCGGGCAGTTTCACGCCCGGCATACAGGGCGGCACCTGGGCCATTGCCACCATGCCCGGCAACACAACCGTCACGTTGACGTTCTCGGCCAGCATTATCAGCGATGGCCTTGTGTATAATACGGCCACCATTCCGGGCGACGAAGCCAAAGTCTGTACCAGCATTCCGATTCAGGTTTGCAAAGGAACACCCATTGCCATTCAACTCGATGCTCCCACCGGTTTCACTCGTTACCAATGGTATCTGACCACGGTTAATGGCACCACGCTCGTGTCTGACGTGACCTCGAACACGGCCAACGCGGCTCCCGCCAACAGCTACACCGCGACCAGACCGGGTGAATATCAGGTGATTGTGGATGAAGGAGTCAGCGGTGCCTGCCGCGATCTATCGTGTTGCCCGGTCATTATCGAGGAAACCGAGATACCCCTTTTTAGGGCGGTTCCCAAAGTACCAACTTGTGTGAATAACATCACACAGTCCAACGGCGAAATCACACTGATGGGTTTGGGAGCAACCCCAACCAGCTATACCTACCGCATTTCGACGGGTGCCACGTTCAACACCAATACGGCTTCGGCACCGCAGGGTGTTCCGGCGAATGGGCCAATTTCCACCACCCTCGCATCGGGTCAATACACCGTTCGGGTAACCGATGTGCGGGGTTGCTTCCGCGATGCCACCGTAACGCTGATTGCGAATTGTAGCTGTAAACCAGGCATTTGCGTACCTCTGTTGATTACCAAATCTAAAGCGGTGGCAAGACGGCGGTAGTTGCGCAATAAATCTCCTCTCAAAACCGGGTTCGCTTTTCTGATAAAGCGAACCCGGTTTTTGTACAAAATCTTTGATAGTCGCTTAGTCAGATTCTACTACATATCCCTTATGTCGGAACCTGTCAGTTGTAGAATATCATCAACTGGCATAGTTTTTGTGAAACTGTGCAAACTTCATCTAAATAGCTTGATTAGTTAAAGATCTCATATTTAAGTATTTTTCATACAAAATACTACAAGTGTCTAATTCGTTTATTTTATATAAAAATCTATTTAAAGGTCTGGCTATAAGAAGTTTATTTAATCAAAAATTTAGTCACACACTTATAAAAATGGATACAATACTTAGACAATATACTTACATACGATAGTATGGACTCATAGTTGCGCGTCGAAATAAGAATCTGTTATGTTAGTACCCATATATTCCCAAACGCTGGGCCATGAAAAAATATTTATTACCTATCCCTCGGAAAGCACTGTACGGCTCTTTGACGTTTTTGCTTCTTACACTGTTGGCTATCCAACTTCCGACTTACGTACAAGCGCAGACCATTTCTGGAACTGTCTTCCGCGATTATAACAGCAACGGTATCAAAGACTCGAGTGAACCACTCATCGGTGGTATCACTGTTGGTGTTTATGATAACACAAACACACTGAGGGGTTCGGCAACCTCCGCTGTTTCGCTGACAGGAACAACCAACTATTCCATCACGCCCACAGGCGCAGCTCCTTACCGCGTCGAGTTTACCATTCCACCCGCATCGGCCAGTGCTTGCGGGGTTAGTAACGATCTGGATTTTGACGCAATGGTCGGGGCCAACAGCCGAACCTCCATTCAATTCGTCAGCACGGTGCCAGCAATAGTTAGTTTTGGTATTGCCAACGCTCATCAGTATGCCTCTCCAACCTTAGTCAATCCTAAAGTATTCACCTCTTGCTACGTCAGTGGGAACAACTTAGGAACCGGAAACGTGGGCGACATGGATGCTTTTATCGGCGTGGACTATAACCCGACGAACAATGCGTCCCCCTCCACACCCGCTCCAGCACACTATGCCAACACCCGGCAGATAGGCTCAACATGGGGGGTAGCCTATTCCAAACAAGCCAAACGAGTTTTTACGTCCGCTATGCTTAAACGGCATACAGGGCTTGGGCCACTAGGGTCGGGAGGTATTTATATGATAGACCCGTCGAAGCAACTCCCCGATTTGACGGGGGTTGTTAATTTCCTGAACTTCGATGCCATTGGTATTCCAACTAGTGGAACAGGAACGTATGCCGGGCAAAGTGTAGCCGGGTCGGTTGTTACGTTCAGCCCCGTTGTTGGCTCCAACACCCAACGGGGCCTGGGCGTAAATACCAATTCGGCAGAAAGAGACGCGCAGGCATTGGCGCAGGTTGGCCGGGTCTCATTCGGCGATTTAGATTTGTCGGACGATGGCCGGTACTTATACGTCATGAACTTGTTTGACAGGCGATTATACGAAATTGACCTGACTGATGCGGCTAATCCAGTGGCACCAACTGCCGCTAACCGGACTACCAAAATCCGGTCATGGGCCATTCCTGAACCCTGCGTAGCGACTCAGGGTGTAGCCCGTCCGTGGGGTATCGACTACTACCGGGGAAAGCCTTACATCGGCGTGGTGTGTGATGCCGCCACATCACAAAATACTGCGAATCTAAACTTTACAGTCTATGAATTAGACCCCACGAGTGGTGTCTTTACGGCTAAATTCACCAATGCCCTCAATTTTCCGCGTGGCATAGCCAATGGCTTTAACGCGCAGGCAAGTACACGCAAAGGCTGGTATGCCTGGACGGATGATTGGAGTAAAATGATCCTGGACGATGAGAGCGTTACCTACCCGCAGCCGATTCTGTCGGACATTGAGTTTGATACCGATGGTTCGATGGTGCTGGGCTTCATAGACCGAATGGGTGTGCAGGGTGGCTGGAACAACCTGGGGCCAACAACGGGTGTAACCACGCTCTACAGAACGATTGTGGGCGGTGATTTACTGAGAGCGTATAAAAAAACGTCTGACTGCCAGTGGGAGTTGGAATCGGCCGGTAAAGAAGGGCCAAGCAGCCCCAAACCGGCCACTGGCGGAGCCACCAACGGCGAAGGCCCGGGCAATGGTGAATTTTACTACGAAGAATTTTTTCTGTCTCAACACCGTGAAACGGCTCTGGGCGGATTAGCTATCTTGTTTGGTAGTGGCGATGTGGTCTCAACAATTTATGATCCATTTCGATACGACTCATTCGGCTTAGGTTGGTTTGACAATACAACGGGGAAAAAAGACAAAGGATTTGAAGTGTTTTTCACGGGCAACAATGGTCAGCCTTCGGCTAGCGGAACGTTCTCTAAAGGACTAAGTTTGGGCGACGTAGAGATTCAGAACGAAATTCCCCCCATCCAAATTGGCAACCGGGTCTGGAATGACCTCAACGACAACGGTGTGCAAGATGCAGGCGAACCGGCTTTGGCCGGCATTCGGGTTACGCTGAGTGGTCCCGGCGTACCGGCTAACACCACCGCCGTTACTAATAGCAACGGCGAATATTACTTTTCCAACGCAACCGGAACCACCAGTAGCAGTGCAGTTTTTAGCCTAACGGGCTTGACATCGGGCAGCAGTTATTCGCTAATTTTCCCGCTGACCTCCACTACGCTCACCCTGAGCAACAAGGCTAACTCGGCAACGGGTAGCAACGCTGAGGCTATCGATACCGACCCCAATAGTACGGGAATTATCAGCTTCACGTTGGGGCAAGCCGGGCAAAATAATTTCAGTTATGATGCAGGCTATAAAGCCGCCACCTGTTCGCTAACGGCCACGGCCACGCCAACGACCTGTAATTCAGCGACTAACCAGTACACAGTTTCGGGCACAATTAGCTTGACGAATGCCCTTGCTGGCACGGCCACGATTACAGATGGAGCCAGAAGCATGACCGTTTCGGTGGCTGCTTCGGCAAGCTCAGTGGCCTATTCGCTGACGGGTTTGACTTCTAATGGAGCCAGCCATACGGTGGTGGTGAGTTTGGTGGGTTGCGGCACGGCAGTGGCTACTTATTCAGCCCCGGCTTCTTGTACTGTTGCTCCCTGTGCATTGGCAGCTTCTGTTGGTACTCCGGTCTGCAACTCGCTTACCAACAATTTCACGGCTACAGGAACAGTTTCGCTTTCTAACAGCTCGGCGGGTAGCCTGACCATTACTGACAACGGCACCACCGTAGCTGTCATCTCTGTTACCGTAGGCCAAAGCTCGGCAAGTTTCAGCCTGAGTGGCATAAGCAACACCAGCAGCCACACAGTAACGGTGAGTTTGGCGGGTTGCGGTTCGGCAGTGGCCACGTATTCGGCTCCGGCCAGTTGTACGGTTTGTTCGCTGAGCCTGACCACCAGTGCATTAGCCAGCGGACAAGTCGGTACTGCCTACAGCCAGACACTGACTACTACCAATGGTACGGCTCCGTTGGCTTTCACGGTTTCGGCGGGGAGTTTGCCCACGGGCTTAGTTCTCAACACCAGCACGGGCGTGATTTCAGGAACACCAACGGCTCCGGCAGGGACGGCATCGTTCACAGTGAAAGTAACGGACAGTAAGAACTGCTCGGCTGTGGCTCCGCTGACCATCACCACTTCGGCCCTGCCGGTCTGCTCGCTGACGGCCACGGCCACACCGGGCGTTTGTAATTCGGCTACCAATACGTATACAGTGAATGGCACGGTTTCGGCGACCAATGCGGGAGCCAACAGCCCCCAAACGCTGACGGTTTCGGTGAACGGCACCAGCACGGTCGTAACCCTGACGGGCAACGGGCCGGTGAGTTACACGCTTGCCGGGTTGCCTTCTGATGGCTTGACCAAGACCGTTTCGGTGGTGTCCTCGGCTTCAGCTTGCGGCATGACCAGCGTGACCTATGCGGCTCCGGCCAGTTGTACAGTGGCTCCATCGGCCTTGGCCGTTGTGGTGACAAGCCCGATCTGTAACACGGCGACCAACAATTACACGACCACCGGCACAGTGAGTTTGAGCAACGCCCCTGCGGGAACGCTCACGCTGACTGACAACGGAGTGGTCGTTGGCACTGTCTCGGTAACAGCCGGACAGACTTCGGCGAGTTTTACCCTAACAGGTGTGTCAGGCAGCAGTCCCGCCAGTCACTCGGTGGTGGCCACCCTGACCAACGGCGTAACCGTAACGGCCAGCACGACCTATGCTACGCCAGCATCCTGCACGGTTTGTTCGCTCTCGCTGACGACCAGTGTATTGGCCAATGGTCAAATCGGCACCGCTTATTCCGAAACACTCACCACATCAGGCGCAACGGCACCACTCAGCTTCACTGTCTCGGCGGGCAGTTTGCCAGCGGGTCTGAGTCTGAACCCCACAACGGGTGTGATTTCTGGAACACCCACGGCTCCGGCGGGCACGGCTTCCTTTACAGTAACAGTGACGGACAGTAAAAACTGTTCGGCCATCGCTCCGCTGACCATCACCACGGCGGCTGATCCAGTCTGCGAACTGACGGCCACGGCCACCCCGGGCGTTTGTAATTCGGCCACTAATACCTACACGGTAACGGGAACTATTTCGGCGACCAATGCGGGAGCCAACAGCCCACAAACGCTGACGATTTCGGTGAATGGCACCAGCACGGTAGTCACCCTGACGGGCAACGGGCCAGTGAGTTATACGCTGGCTGGTTTCACTTCGGATGGCTTGACCAAAACGGTATCGATGGTATCATCGGCTTCGGCTTGCGGCATGACCAGCGTGACCTACGCGGCTCCGGCGAGTTGTTCGGTGGCCCCTGCGTTGGCTTCGTTGGGTGACTTTGTTTTTGAGGATGTGAACCTTAACGGTATTCAGGATGCGGGCGACCTGCCCATCTCAGGAGTTACGGTTACCCTGCTTCAGAGTGAATCAGCAGTGGCCACCACCACAACTTCGGTCTCTGGTCTGTATAGTTTCACGGGTCTGACTCCGGGCATTCCCTACTCGGTCAGCTTCACGACTCCGTCGGGCTTCACCACTTCGACGTCGGCCAATGTGGGTGATGATGCTTTAGACAGCGATGCGGTCAATGGCTTAACTGGCCCCTACTCCCTGACAGCGGGGGAGAATAACCCAACGGTGGACGCGGGCTTTGTGCGGCCGGTGGTACAACCCTCCTTCGAGCTGATTAAGCTGGTCAGTGCCGCCAAACCACAACTGGGCGATGTGGTCTCCTTCACCATCCTGGTGGTCAACACGGGAGCAGCCTCCGCTACCAGCATCGTCGTGAGTGACACCTACAGCGCGGGCCTAAGCCTGGTGCCCGGATCGGTCACCATCTCGGCGGGTAGTTTCACCCCCGGTTTGCAGGGCGGGCAGTGGGCCATTGCCAGTTTGCCTGCCAATGCCACGGCTACGCTGATCTATTCGACCAGCATTACCGCCGAAGGAGTCCTGTATAACACGGCTTCAACCCTTGGCGATGAGGCCAGCATTTGTATCAGTGTCCCCTTCAAGGTATGCAAAGGCACCGACTATGCCATCGAACTGAGTGCTCCAACGGGCTTCAGCCGCTACCAGTGGTTCTATACTGCACCGGGTTCAGCTACCTCCGTGGTGGTGGCCGATGCCACCCTCAACACCTACACGGCCACTCAGGCGGGCGAGTATTCACTGCTCACCGATGACGGATTAACAGGTCTTTGTGCCCGTCCGTCCTGCTGCCCCGTCTATGTGGAGGAGGTTGAGGTGCCGTTGTACACGGCGCAGGGCAAAAACCCGACTTGTGTAGGCACGACTCCACAGGCCACTGGGCAGATCAAGTTGCTGAACCTGGGGGTTGACCCGACTCAGTATTTGTATCAGGTGTCAGCGGGGAGCAGTTTTTCTGCCAGTACAGCGGTGCCGACTTCTCCCCGGCCAGTTCCTGCTGATGGAGTGGTCGGCACGAGTTTGGCAGCCGGCACCTACACGGTACGGGTGTGGGTGTTGGTTGATGGTCAACCCAGTTGCACCCGTGATGTGACGGTGGTGCTGGTGGCCAACTGTGCCTGTCCCGAAGAGATTTGTGTGCCGGTAAGCATCAGGAAAATGAAGTCACTTGTTCCATAATTTAAATTATATAACACTTTTACACCTTTCTGAACGAACCTTGCCTGTTTCCTAACGGGCAGGGTTCGTTCGTCTTTTATTCTATCATATGGCATACTTTTTGTAAAGCCGTGGAAACGCACCTTGAAGGTTGGCAGAATTCATCTAAGTCGTGCTTAAGTATTTCTTACCAGTTATAAAATAGGCATATCAAAACCATTATTTGCTCTTAACATTTTTGGCAAAACACTGAAAATCAAGATTTTAAAAAATTATATAAAAACAATTTATCATTTATATTTATCTCCTGATTCCATTCATATTTAATTATTTATAGGACTGGCTCTAAAGTTGCCTGCATATGTATTACTGAGTTGAGTTCCCATCTATTTTATTCCCAAACGCTGGGCCATGAAAAAACAGTTACTATCTATCCCTAAAAAAACACTATACAGCTCGTTGGTGTTTTGGTTCGTTACCTTGTTGGTTGCCTTACTGACGACCTGCGCACAAGCGCAGACCATTACGGGAAACGTATTCCGGGATTTTGATGCGAATGGAGCTTATACCGCAATTCCATCTTCTGGAACCTATACTTATGGTGAACCAGGGGTAGCAGGGGTGATCGTTACCGCTTACAGCAGTAACTCAGCCACCGCCCCCTTCTCCGCCACTACTAATGCCACAGGCACCTACTCCATCAACGTAGGTACTAATGGCTCCTACCGCGTCGAATTTACCAATGTTGTTAGTGGAGACTTTGATAGCTTTGTGGCCAGCAGCGGGACTAGTAAAACAAACGTTCAGTTTGTCACAGTTAGCGGGACATTATCTAATGTTAACCTGGGCATCAATTACCCTCCCCAGTACTGCGGGGTCGCCAACCCATTCCTGATCACCTCCTGCTACACCAACGGAAACCCTACCATACCCAGCAGTGCCACATCAAACCCCGCCAACGACAACTGGATGGTGGGCTGGCTATACGATGGCACACCCGACGCCCGCAACAACTACCTGGCTAAAGGAAACATCGGCTCCACCTGGGGCCTGGCCTACCAGCGCAGTTCCAAACTGCTCTTTGCAGCTGCCTTCCTAAAACGACACTCCGGCTTTGGAACGGGCGGACCCGGACAGATCTACACCATCAATACCACCACCCCAGCCAGTGCTTCAGCTACCGTTACCCCCTTTGTCAACCTGAAGACCGATCTAAATATCGAGGTAGGGACCGACCCCCGTATCACTACCCCCCTACCAACCAATAAAACGACGGCCAACCACGACGCAGCCGCCTTTGATCTGGTGGGCAAAATGTCGCTGGGCGACATTGATATCTCCGACGATGAGCGCACCCTGTGGGTAATGAACCTGTTCGATCAGGCCCTCTACGAGCTACCCATCGGCATACCCGCCACTAAGCCCACCACCTTCACCAAGCACATACTGCCCACGGGCGTTTGTACCAATGGTACTCTGCGGCCTTTCGCTACCAAGTTTTACCGGGGTAAGATATACGTAGGTGCCGTCTGTTCGGGCGAAGCCACGGGCGCAACCGTCGCCAACCTCACGGGCTATGTGTACGCCCACGACCCGGCTGGAGCTACCAGCAGCTTCACCCAGGTGCTGAGTTTTCCCCTCAACTACCCCCGGGGCTTTGTCACCTCACGAGGGGCGACGGTCATCACCGGTCCAGGTGCCACAGGTAGCGTCCTGACCACGGCTGCCTGGCGGCCGTGGATTGACCAATGGACCGACATCCCCGCCAGTTTCACCAACACCGGTTATGCCCAGACTGCCTGTCCTCAGCCCGTGATCTCCGACATTGAATTTGACGTAAATGGCGAGATGATTGTGGGCCTTTTCGACCGCTTTGGTCATCAGGCCGGCAATAATAACTATTCGCCTATCACCTCCTCTACACTAATATATGAAGCGACCGCTGCGGGTGACATGCTTCGGGCCGGGCGCAGGGCCGATGGTACCTACCAGTTGGAGAGCAACGCGACGGTGACCAACATTCCGGCCAACGGGGCAGCCGCCCGTACGGTCTCTTCGAGTGCCGTCGGCCAGAACTTGCCCCAGGGACCGGGGGGTGGAGAGTTCTACTGGCAGGACATGTACAGTAAAAGTGCTTCGCCCAACTCGACCACTGCCGGCACTAACCCCGACAGTGGACACCAGGAGATTTTGGTGGGTGGTTTAACGCTCTGGCCCGGTACAGGCGAGGTGGTCGCCACTGCCTTTGACCCCTTCACCAACTTCCGGTCGGCCGGTGCCCGGTATTTTAACAACGTCACGGGGGAATCCAACTTCGAGTACGAGGTCCTAGGTCAGGATGGTGGCTTAACCGATGCACAGCGGGTAGCCACCTTTGGTAAAGCCGCCAGTCTGGGTGATCTGGAAGTGTTGTGCGTATCGCCCCCCATCCAGATCGGCAACCGGGTTTGGAACGACCTCGACAATGATGGTATTCAAGATCCCAACGAGGCTCCGTTATCGGGCGTGACCGTTGTTCTGAAAGGTCCCGGTTTGCCCTCGGCGGGAGTAACTGTTACCACCAACAGTGCGGGCGAATACTATTTCTCCAACGCCATCGGCACCAACACGGCAGGCTTCGTCTATAGCCTGACCGGCCTGACTTCAGGCGCAGGTTATTCGCTGTCATTCCCGACAAGTCTTAGTAGCAATGCCCTGACACTAAGTATCAAACCAAATCTGGCGACCGGCACCAATGCCGATGCCATCGACACCGATGCCAGTGCGGCTGGGGTCATCAGTTTCACGCTGGGACAGTCGGGGCAAAACAATTTTACGTATGATGCCGGATATGTTCCATGTTCGCTTTCGCTGATCTTGTCGGCTCTGCCCAGTGCCAGTATTTGTATTGGTCAGTCGATGACATTATCATCTCAACCGACCGATGCAAGCGGCAGTACACCGTATTCTTATACATTGCTGAACCCCAATACGGTTAACACGACAGGCCTGTTTGCTCTTACGCCCACGGGCACCACAACCTACACGGTATTAGTGAGCAATGCGGCTAGTTGCACAGCACGAGCCACGCAAACGGTTACGGCAAATACGCTGCCAACGCCCGTTTTATCCAGTGCCACGATCTGTACTGGAAACTCGGTTACGCTCACAGCATCGGGTGGCACCCTGTATAATTTCGGTAATGGTAACTCGGCCACCAATACGGTTGTGGTCAGCCCAACCACAACCACCACTTATTCAGTTACGGTAACGAACGCCAACGGTTGTTCGGCGGTTGGCAGCGGCATGGTTACTGTGAATTCCCTGCCCACAGCAACGTTAATTAGCGACACCATCTGCCGGGGCGAATCAGTAACCCTGACTGCTTCGGGAGGAACGCTGTATAATTTTGGCTCTGGCAACTCAGCCGTCAGTACGCGGGTAGTTAGTCCGACTGCAACCACCACTTATTCGGTTACGGTAACCAACGCCAATGGCTGTTCAGCGGTGGCTACCGGCACGGTCACAGTCAACGCCCTACCCTCGGCAACCCTAACCAGTGCCACCATTTGTTTGGGGACATCAGTAACCCTGACTGCGTCGGGCGGCACGCTCTACAATTTTGGGTCCGGTAACTCGGCCACCGGCACACTGGTGGTGAACCCCGCTTCTACCACTACCTACACCGTGCTGGTCACCAACAGCAACGGTTGCACCGCCACAGCCAGCGGCACCGTGACAGTTAATAGCCTGCCTACTGTGGCTCTCTCCAGTGCCACTATTTGTTCAGGTAACTCAGTGACACTGACAGCTTCGGGCGGCACGCTCTACAACTTTGGTTCGGGTAACGCGGCCACGGTCACACGGGTAGTGAGTCCTACCGCCACCACGACTTATTCGGTGACAGTGACGAACGCCAGCGGCTGTTCGGCAATGGCCTCCGGCACCGTCACGGTGAACCCACCGCCCACGGCGGCTCTCACCAGTGCCACCATTTGCCGGGGCGAAACCGTCACGCTCACCGCGTCGGGGGGGACTCTTTACAATTTCGGATCGGGAAACTCCCCCACCGGAACCCTCGTGGTCAACCCCACGTCGACGACCACCTACACGGTACTGGTCACCAACGCGAATGGCTGCACGGCTGTGGGCAGTGGTTCGGTCACGGTGAATCCCCTGCCCACAGCAGCCTTGTCGAGTGTGACCATTTGCGCCGGCAACTCCGCCACGCTGACCGCATCCGGCGGCACACTGTATGATTTCGGTAACGGCAATCAGGCGGCCAACACCCTCGTTGTCAACCCCAGTACCACCACCGCTTATTCTGTGCTGGTGACCAACGCAAGCGGCTGCACAGCCATCGGCAATGGGATGGTGACGGTGAATCTGCCACCCACTGCCACCCTGTCGAGTGCCACTATCTGCCGGGGCAACTCCACCACACTGATCGCATCGGGTGGGGTGCTCTATAACTTTGGCTCCGGCAACTCGGCTACCGGCACGCTCATCGTCAGTCCCACCACCAACACGCCTTACAACGTGGTGGTGACGGATGCCAGCGGCTGCACGGCACTGGCCACCGGCACGGTGACAGTGAACCTTCCGCCCGTAGCAAACCTTAGCAATGCCACCATTTGCCAGGGACAGACCACCACCATCACTGCAGGTGGAGGGGCTAGCTATACCCTGACCAACACCAGTGAAGTGAATACCACCGGCCTGTTTGCTGTGGCTCCCACCAACACCACCGCCTTTAGCGTGCTGGTGAGCAGTGCGGAGGGTTGCCGGGCGACAGCCACCAATCTGGTGGTGGTCAACACCCTACCGACGGCTACCCTGACGCCGTCCAGCGCATCCATTTGCGACGGACAGAGTGCCACCCTCACCGCCAGTGGCGGCAGCACTGGCGGACCATTTACCTATGAGTTCTCCGGTAACATAAACAACAACACCGGCCTGCTCATTGTCAGCCCATCGGCAACCACCACCTACTCGGTCGTGGTGACCAACGCCAACGGCTGCACCGCGTCAGCCAGTGCGACCCTGACGGTTAACCCGCTGCCTCAGCTGGAGATTGTCCCCGCCAACCAGGTTGTTTGCCTCGGCAACAGCACTACCCTGACGGTTAATAACTGTACGGGCACGCTTCGCTGGAATACAGGCGAAACCGCTGTCAGTATTGTTATCACCCCGGTTGTGAACACGACCTATACCGTTACCTGTACTACTCCGCAAGGTTGTACCATCGCGGCCCGCTCCGAAATCACCGTTTCCCAGCCCGGCTCGGTCAGTGTGACCGACAACGCGCCCCTATGCGCCGGGGCCACCCTCGAACTGGCCACGGGCGGCAGTGGTACATCCTATAGCTGGAGCGGTCCAAACGGCTTCACCGCCAACACCGCCACTCTCAGCATCCCCAATGTGTCCGCCCTCAATATGGGTGTCTATAGCGTGACTGTCACAGGCGGTCTGTGTTCGGGCATTGGCTCGACCACCGTCACACTGAGTCCCGCTGTGACGGCCAGCCTCAGCAGTGCCAGTATTTGCGAGGGCCAGAGTGTTACGCTCATCGCCAGTGGCGGAGGAGCCGGCAGCGGGCCGTTTACCTATGAATTTACCGGAAGCATCACCAACAGCACGGGCCGCTTCGTAGTCAGCCCTTCGGCCACGACCACGTATTCGGTGCTGGTAACGAATACACAGGGTTGCACCGCCACCGCCAACGGCACCGTGACGCTCAACCCCGCCGTGACAGCCTCCTACAGTTCGGCCACCATTTGCGCCGGACAGTCAGCTACGCTGATCGCGTCGGGCGGCTCGCTCTACAACTTCGGGTCGGGCAACTCCACCGGCAACATAATCATCGTGAGTCCAACCAGCACCACAGCCTACAATGTGGTGGTTTCGAATGCGAGTGGCTGCACAACCCTGGCCACGGCGACCGTGACGGTGAACCCACTACCCACGCCGACCCTCTCGAGTGTCACCATCTGTGTGGGCCAGTCGGCAATGCTAACGGCCAGCGGAGGCAATGTGGGTGCGCCGTTTAGTTATAGTTTCTCCAACGGAACCACGAATTTGACGGGTGCTTTATCGGTCACGCCTACGGGGACTACTCCCTACAGCGTAACCGTACAAACCAATGCGGGCTGCGTCGCCACGGCTACCGGCACCGTTATGGTCAATCAGCTGCCCACCTCCAGCCTCACCAGCGCGACCATTTGCGAAGGCCAGTCGGCCACGCTGATTGCAACGGGCGGGGCTGGCCTTCCGGGCAACATCTATGACTTCGGCAACGGAGCTTCTACCGATAATTCGCTGGTGGTTAATCCAACTACTCTCACCAGCTACTCGGTACGGGTGACTAATGTGAACGGCTGCCAGGCCACCGCCACAGCGACTGTCACGGTTAACCCCCTGCCCGTCGCCACGCTCACCAGCCCGACGATCTGCGCGGGTAAGTCGGTGACCTTAATTGCATCGGGCGGGCTGACGGGTAGTTTCTCCTTCACCCTGCTGGAGACGGGGGCCGTGAATGCTACGGGGTCGTTCCCCCTCAGTCCTACGGCCACCACGCCCTACACGGTGCGGGTGGCCAATAGCTTCGGTTGCACAGACCAGGCAACGGGTTCTGTCACAGTTAACCCGTTGCCGGTGGCGGCTCTCACCAGCACTACCATTTGTGTGGGTGAATCGACCACGCTGGTGGCCAGTGGCGGCAGCTTATACAACTTCGGCAGTGGCACCACGACCGATGCATCCCTGATTGTGAATCCTTCTACGACAACAACGTACTCCGTGGTGGTCAGCAACGCCAGCGGCTGCACGGCCCTAGCCCGTGCTACGGTCACGGTGAATCCGTTACCAGTCATTGCCTTCGCCAGTACTACCATTTGCGCAGGCACGTCGGCTACCCTGCTGGCTTCGGTGACGGGGAATCAGGCAGGCGTACTGTTCAATTTCGGATCGGGAAATTCGACGGGTGGTTCGCTGATGGTGAACCCGACTGGCAGCACCGACTACAGCGTGGTCGTTACCAACGCCAACGGCTGCACGTCCTTAGCCACGGCTACCGTGACAGTCAACCCGCTGCCAACAGTGGGTATTACGAGTGTGTCGTGCGTGGGTCTGACGACGTATGATGTCACCTTCACGGCAACGGCAGGCGCAAGTGTGACAGCCAGCGCAGGAACACTAGCGGGCAACCAGGTAACCGGCATTCCATCGGGTACTACCCTTGTCTTAACAGCCACATCGCTGGGTTGCACCGCCATCGCCCAAACCTCCCAGAACTGCCAGCTCAACGCGGCCAGCCTGGGCAACTTTGTGTGGTTTGACCAGAATGCCAACGGCCAGCAGGATTCGGGTGAGCCAGGCATTCAGGGAGTTGTGGTAACACTGATCCAGAATGGCTCAGTGGTAGTGACAACGACTACCTCGGTCTCTGGTTTGTACAGTTTCACGGGCTTAACACCGGGTGTTCCCTACTCGGTGAGCTTTACCACTCCGGCAACCTATTCAGCAACGCTGTCTAACACGGGTAACGATGCCACCGACAGTGATGCCATAAACGGACTGACTGGTCCCTACACCTTGACAGCAGGCGAAAACAACCCCACTGTGGATGCTGGCTTCTTCCTGCCCCCGGCTTCGCTGGGTAACTTCGTCTTCTCCGACACCGACCGTGATGGGGTGCAGGACTCGGGCGAGCCAGGCATCGACGGGGTCACGGTGGTGCTTTATATCAACGGCGTAGCCTCAGCAACCACCACCACCGCTGGCGGAGGCTTGTATTCCTTCACCGGCCTGACCCCCGGAACCAGCCTGTCTTACTCAGTGGGCTTCACGGCTCCCCTCAACTACTCGACATCCCCCGCTAACCAGGGTGGAGACGAGGCTCTCGACTCCGATGCGGTCGCCGGTATCACCGACGTGGTCTCGCTGACATCAGGCGAGAACAATCCCGATCTGGATGCGGGCTTCTATCCCCTGCGTTTCGATCTGGCCCTGACCAAAGCCGTGCTCTCAGCACCCAACCCCCTGCTGCCGGGCTCTCTGGTCACCTACCAGATCGTGCTGACCA
>JANOCD010000051.1:0-71066 GCA_031411995.1 Cytophagales bacterium | reverse complement strand
GGCTTTCTCGCCCGGAACTTCGGCAACTTTGGGTCTCTTAATCCTAACGTCGGCTACAATATCTTTGTTATTTTTGATGATTTTTGTGTTTTTGGTATAAATATAAAATAGCGACTCTGTAATAAAAAGCGAACGTTCGCTAAATTTGACTAATCGCTAAAAATTCTTTATTTGGTAAATCTTTATCTGAGAATAGTTATTTTTGACCCATGACAACCGATCGGGAAAAAGTACGACTCATCTTTGGCTTGAAACTCAAGCAGCTACGCAATGATCTGGGACTCTCGACTTACGAGTTAGCCAACCGAACAGGTTTGTCGCCTTCCTATCTGAACGAGATCGAAAAAGGAAAGAAGTACCCCAAAAGCGAAAAGGTATTTGCCCTGGCCAAAGCTCTCGACACCACCTACGATACACTCGTTTCGCTGAAGGTGAGCAAACAGCTTGAGCCGGTGGTGGAGTTGCTCAATTCCAACATTCTGAGCGAGTTACCCTTCGATTTGTTTGGCATTGAACCGGGCTATTTTCTGGAAGTGATGGCCAATGCGCCCAGTAAACTAAGTGCCTTTGTCAGCACGCTGATCGAGATTGGGCGGAATTATGACTTGAAAGTAGAGCAGTTCTATTTCTCGGTACTGCGGACGTATCAGGCCATGCACGATAACTATTTTGAAGAGATCGAACTCGAAGCCGACGCTTACCTGACTGACCATGCCCTCCCCGAATCCCCCGCTGACTGCCCTGCATGGCTGGCCCACATCCTGACAACTGACTACCAATGCGAAATCGAGTCGTATGATGCCGTCACCCGCCCCGAACTTTCGACGCTTCGTTCGGTGTATTTGCCGGAAAAAAACACGCTGTTGCTCAATAGTCAACTCTCCAATGAGCAGCGGGCGTTCACATTGGCGCGGGAAGTAGGTTACCGCAGGCTGAAAATCACGATTCGCCCGCTGGAATCGTCGGTGCTGGAAGCCAGAACGTTCGATGAAGTGTTGAATAACTTCCGGGCTTCCTATTTTGCCCGTGCCATCCTGATTCCCCGGCAACGCCTGCTCAACGAACTGACCGAACTGGTGGCGCAACCCACTTGGGACAACAACCGATTGCTGCGCATGATGGAGCCGTTTGCGGTGACTCCCGAAATGTTTCTGCTGCGAACCACCAATCTGCTCACCAGCCATTTTGGGCTGAAAGAGTTGTTTTTCCTCCGGTTCAATCAACAGGCCGAAACCCAGCGGTTTCAACTCACCAAAGAACTCCACCTGAGCAAACTACACACGCCACACGGAACCGCTCGCGACGAACATTACTGTCGACGGCAGGTATCAGTAACGATTCTGAATGAATTGCGGGAGCTTCAGCAGGCCGGACGGTGGGATGGGAAACCCATTTGCCGCGCGCAGCGAATCACGTTTTCGACCAGCGGAAACGCCTATTTTGTCTTTTCAATTGCGAAATCGTCGCCCCCAAGCGGGGACAATAGCAGCATCAATATTGGCTTTCCCCTCACCGACCAGCTTCGCGGGGTGTTGCAGTTTCTGAATGATCCCGGCATTCCCGACACCCTCGTAGGCGAAACCTGCGAACGTTGCCCCATCACCGACTGTACCGTTCGGGCAGCCGAACCGCTTGCTCTCGTGCGCCAGCAACGAACCAGCAGGGTGCAGGAACTTATCGAGAAACTGCGTTTTGATTGAGGGGTGAGGTCACCGTGAAAGTAAGCGAATACCCCGCAATGCTTTGTAAAGAAAACCGCCGTTGTGCGTTATTTTTGACCAGTCAAAGATCTATTTCCAATTTATGAAAAAGACAACATCAACCATTTTCCTAAGCTTTGCCGCTTTAAGCGTTGCCTTTGCTCAGGTTGAACCCGCCAAACAAACCCCTCAATCATCGGAAATTTGGGAGCCGGTGCCACCCATTGTAACGCCGGGTGTATTCTCGGCTAATACGGCAGGCACCACCCCTCCGTCGGATGCCATTGTGCTTTTCGATGGCAAAAACGCCGATCAGTGGTATGCCAACAAAGGCTATAACCCAACCGCCAGCACCGAAGCGTTGCAATGGCCCGTGCGCGATGGCGTGTTGTATTCCTCCAAAACATCGTCGGCCATGACCAAGCAGCAATTTGGCGATATGCAGCTTCACCTTGAATTCCAGACACCCGCCAAAGTGGAAGGCAACGGACAGGGCCGGGGCAATAGCGGTGTGTTTATTCAGGGCCGTTATGAGGTACAGGTATTGGATAACTACAACAACCCAACCTACGTGAATGGCATGGTTGGCTCCATCTATAAGCAGGCTATTCCGTTGGCCAACCCCAGCCGCAAACCCGGCGAGTGGCAGTCCTACGATATTATTTATACCCAACCACGATTCAGCAAGGCGGGTGTTATGATCGACCCCGCCTACGTTACGGTGATGCTAAACGGGATTCTGGTACAAAACCACGTCGCCATTCGGGGCACGACCGAGTATATCGGCTACCCGAAAATGATTGCTCACGGCAAGGGGCCACTCATTTTGCAGGATCACGGTAACCCAGTAGGTTTCCGCAATATCTGGGTAAGGGAGTTGTAATGAATGATGAACAATGAATGATAGACAGCCCTGTTTTATGAAGCCAATCCATTTTATATTGTTCATTATTCATTGTTCATTACTTTTTGCTTTTGTTGATCCCCACCCGGCCTATCAGCTTTTTAATCACAAGGGTAAAACCATTAGCTACGAAAAACTGCTGAAACAGGCGGCTGAGGCCGATGTGGTGTTGTTTGGCGAGTTGCATAATAATCCTATCTGTCACTGGCTCGAACTACAGCTTACAAAAGACCTGTTTGCGCTCAAAAAAGGGCAGTTGGTGCTGGGAGGTGAGATGTTCGAAGCTGATAATCAGGTGGCTTTGACTAGTTACGTGCAAGGCAGCATTTCCGACAAAGAGTTCGCCAAACAGGCTCGATTATGGCCAAACTACACCACTGACTATCGGCCTATCGTTGATTTTGCGCGTACCAACAAGATTTCGTTTGTGGCTGCAAACGTACCGCGCCGATATGCCAGTTTGGTAGCTCGGCAGGGGCTGACTGCGCTCGATACGGTTGCTGGCAAAGAATGGATGGCTCCGTTGCCACTGACTGTCGATTTAACGCTGCCCGGCTATAAAGGTATGATGGACATGATGTCGGGTCATGGGGCCGGAGGGAACAGTAGCAGTGAAAATTTTGCCCGTGCTCAGGCTATTAAAGATGCAACAATGGCCCATTTTATTTTGCAGAACTGGCAGGCGGGCAAAATACTGTTGCACTATAATGGCGACTATCACTCTAAGAATTTTGAAGGAATCAACTGGTATTTACACCAGCAACGGCCTGCACTCCGAGTTTTGACTATTTCGTCTGTGGAGCAAGAATCGATCCAACATCTGTTGGTCGAAAATCAGAATACGGGTACGGTAATTCTTACTATTCCGTCAGATATGACAAAAACGTACTAAATGAATATAAAGTTAACAATATGCTGATTGATAGTTATTTGGATCAAATTTTGCCTGAACGTAATTAACAGAAGATAAAGAAAATCAAGTTGTAATGCATATCTTTGAGCAGCCCAGTTGAACGAGTTACACCGTAGCCAATGCAAGAAGTTTCTAACACTATAGTAGTTGTTGATGACGATGCCGACGATCAGTTTCTGATCCGAAACGTTTTTGAACAGACTAATCCGGCCATTGAAGTTGTCACACTTTCGGATGGTGACGAAGTGTTGCCCTATCTGGATAAGCAGTCTTCCCTGCCGGAACTGGTGTTGCTTGATCTGAACATGGCCCGGCTTAACGGCTTGCAGACGTTGGCCAAACTTCGGCAGGATATCCGGTTTGTTTCCCTACCTGTTGTGATTTATACGACTTCGTCCAATCCAAACGAACGCGCTAAAGCATTGGCATCGGGGGCCTCCGATTTTATTACGAAACCCGGCGATTATACTGATTTGCTCCGGTTGGCCCAGCGGCTCGAAAGGGATTGGATTAAGTAAATGGCGACGGGTGAACTGTGTCTGTACATCTCCCAGATGTCTGACACAATTCACCCGTCGCCATTTACCATTCAATTAAAACCCTAACCCAACAGCCATTGCCTGAATAGGTGATGGGAACGTGGCAACCGAAGTCGCTGCACCTGTCATTAAATCAACACGATAAACGCCCGACATAACACCCTGACGAAGAAGTGCGTAGCCCGTATTGCTGGTGCCACCAATGTCAAATCCATTGGCTCCCTCAATGTTCCAGCCCAGCGAACCAACTTCAACTAAGCCGCCTGCATTGGGTGGGTCCTGACGGAATAGTTTGTTAGAACCAGAATCAATGGTGTAGAGTACAGTTGTGGTAGCCCCAGCGAAGTTGTTCGTATAGGCTGCTCCTGTAACACTGGGTGAGCCTGGATTGAGATTTCCATCAACAGCAGCCACACCACCCGTATTTGGATCCAAACGCAGGTTCTGCCCGGTGCTCGTTACTACCCGAATCCGGTCGACGGTTGGGTTGAAATCGAAACCAACATCCGAACTCGTAATCATTGGGCTAAATGGAGTTCCGACAGCAGCGACAGCTCCATTCGATGTGTTGATCGTGTAGATCTGGCTCATATTACTCAAGCCATATAGCTGACCGTTAGCCGGGCGGAAGTCGATACCGACCAGCATTTCACCCGATTGCAAACCCGTCAAAGTCTTGATAATCGGTGTACCGGGACTCAGCGGATTGAAGATCATCAAGCGGTTCAGGCCATCAACGGCGTAGGCTACCGGTGAGGTTGGGATCGCCAGACCAATGATACTCTGGCCCGGGAAGTTCCCTAATTTGGTAGCCTGTCCGCTACTGAGGTTAATTTCATACAACTCCGATCCGCTGCCTGTCCGTCCCAGCGCAGCAATAGCCTCGCCCGTTGGCCCAATATCAAACCCACTTGCTCCAATAATATCTACCCCTAAATCGCCCACTGCCATTTGTGTGCCATTGTTGGGCGGATTTTGAATGTAGAGTTTGTCGTTTACGGGATCAATTGTGTAGAGTGTTGTTGTTGTGGCACCCGCAAAATTGTTAGTATAGGCTCCACCCGAAATCGACGCATTCGGTGCGCCATTAATGTTACCGTCAACAGCGGCTGTTCCCCCTGTTTCAGGGTTCAAACGCAGGTTTTGGCCGTTGTTCGTTATAAAACGTATGCGGTCGACCGTTGGATTGAAATCTAGCCCAAATGCATCGCCCGATGCAGCCGGTGAGAAAGCTGCCCCCCCCACAGCACGAGCCGCTCCGGTTATAGGGTTGATCATATAGACCCGGCTCATGCTCGACACGCCGTACAACTGTCCCGTTGCGGGGCGGAAGTCAATGGACATGATGCGGTCGCCCGACATCACACCCGTGATCGTGACCGTTGCCATCGGCGACGACGGCGAAGCACTCGACAGTTGCAACAATTGGTTGCCATCGGTTAACGCATAAAACGTGATTGGGCCAGCCAAACGGGCTTCACCCTGAGGAGCAGGTGCTGTTGCCTCACGGGGAGACTCACACGAAAAGGTAGCGATCATACCGGCGGCAATCAGGGGTAAGGCCCATACACGCCGGTTTTGTAAAAAGGTAAGCATAATTGTAGTTGAGGTTTAAATAGGTGCTAAACAGCTAGTCAACAACTGAAATACGCAACCTGCCTTAACTTGGATTTAATTTAATCAATTTTATTAGGCAATGGTATGTATACAAAAAGCGGTACATGAACACAAGTCATGTACCGCTTTGGCTAAGGCAACGAGAAAAGGTTCTGGTCTACCCCTCCGATTTCTTATACTCCTCAAACGAACGAAGCGTGATTTCCGGCCGTTTGTCTTTGGTCATGCGCTCTGTGAATACCTTGTAACGGGTGCTTTTGATGGCTTCAAATTTGGTTTTAGCCTCCCCAAAGCGTTGCGACAATACTGTCAGGTTATCCATTTGGGCGGCAGAAGGCTTCCCATAATAGCCGGCAACTTCGCTGTAGAGTGAGCCGATTTTCTCACGCAACTGGGGTTCCGCCGATCCCACATAGTTGTCGCCTTTCATCACAACCAGCACTTCTTTCAGAGCAGCAAGCTCTTTCAGAAGCGGCTCGGCCACCTTTTTGTACTTCGCATCCTTTTTCAGTTGCTCGTCGGCAGCCTTGTTCATCGCGTCAATCTGATCGACTAGATAACCCAACTGCTCCGACATGTCATACAGTTTCATGGTCGCGTCGTACTGCGCTTTGTGGTCGGCGGCCGTGTGCATGGTGTTGGGATCAGCCTTGAGCGTCACCACCGATTCGTATGTATTGCTGCCTTTGGTCAACGTCACTTTGTAGTTACCTTCGGGAAGGCGGGGTTGTGCAAAACCGCCACGCTCCACGGTTTTTCCCTGGGCTACTTTGGGAGCCTTTAGCCGGTAAGTCCAGTCCACAATGTTGATGCCCTTGGATTTGCCCGGTGCCAGATCGCCCACTTTTTTGCCCGACTCATCGAAGATTTCGAGAGCCATTTTGCCAAACGTGTGCCGGTTTTTCAGGTAATAACTGATCTTGGCTGTCCGGCTGGGGTTATCGCCCACAAACTCGCCTGCGTCGCCCCCTTCCGAGAAACCTGCATCGTCGCGCATGGCCGTTGGTTTTACAGTAAAGAAGTGTAAATCCTTGGCAGCCACCTCGTTCGTTACCTGCCGCAACGGGCTTATGTCGTCGATAATGATGATGCCGCGCCCGTGGGTGGCAATCACCAGATCGTTTTCTTCAGGCTGAATGGCCATGTAATGCACGGCCACCGAAGGCATGTTGGTTTTGAACTGCGACCAGTTCTGCCCCCCATCCACGGTCACAAACAAGCCAAATTCAGTACCCAGAAACAACAGATTCGGGTTCACCAAATCTTCGCGGATGTGCCGGGCGAACCCCTTTACATCGGGCGTTACAATTGATTTCCAGGTTTTGCCTGCGTCGGTGGTTTTATACACGTAGGTGTTCATATCGCCCGACGAATGTCCCTCGAACACAGCATAGCAGGTATTTTTGTCGAAATGGCTTGGTTCCAGAAAATAGGCCCAGGTGTTTTTGGGCAGTCCCGGCACATTGACAGCCATGTTTGTCCAGGTGTTGCCGCCGTTGGTGGTCAGTTGCACATTGCCATCGTCGGTGCCGACCCAAATCATGTTTTCGTCTAACGGTGACTCGGCCACGGCGAAAATGGTGCAGTGGTTTTCGGCACCCGAATTGTCGGCACTGAGGCCCCCGGAGTTTTCCTGCTGCTGTTTGGTCGGGTCGTTGGTGGTGAGGTCGGGTGAGATTTTGGTCCAGCTTTCGCCCATATCGTCGGAGCGGTGCAAAAACTGACTACCCACATAGAGCCGGTCGGGTTTATGGGGGCTGGTGTTCAGAGCCGCGTTCCAGTTAAAGCGCAGTTTAGGGTCGGTGGCCGTGGCAAATGGTTTGATAATCTTGGCTTGCCGACGCTGGGTGTCGTACCGCCAGATATAATCGGCTCCTTGCATTTCTGAATACACAATGTTTGGTTTGGTTGGGTGCGGATAAACCCGGAAACCGTCACCCGCTCCCACGCTGAACCAGTCGCGGTTTTCGATACCACCAGGACTTTCGGAGGGGCCATACCACGAGCCGTTATCCTGCAAACCACCGTAGATTTTGTAGGGCTTGGCATTATCAACGGCTACCTGGTAGAACTGCGAAACGGGCAAACCCTTCACGTGTTCCATTACATTTCCTCCGTCGTAGGAACGGTAAACACCCCCATCAGTGCCAGCAAAAATGATGTTGGAGTTTGTCCGGTCGAAGTGAAAATCGTGAATATCGGAGTGCATGAAACCGAGCGTCTGGAAGGTTTTACCCCCGTCGCGGCTGATGGACCCGCTGAGACCCGCCTTGCAAAGAATATCCGGGTTTTTGGGGTCAACCACAATGCGCGAAAAATAGAATGGGCGCACGGCCAACTCAAAGTCGCCGTTGGTGCGCGACCAGTTGGCCCCCGCATCTTCCGAACGATATAAACCCTTGGTTTCGGCTTTGTCGGACTCGATCACGGCATACAAACGCTTCGGGTTCGAGGGAGCCACGGTCACGGCAATCCGGCCTAACTGCCCGGTTGGGAACCCATTGTGAATTTTGTTCCAGGTTTTGCCCGCATCCGTACTTTTATACAAAGCCGACTTTGCCCCGCCCGAATTGAATGACCAGGCAGTGCGCCTAAACTCCCAGAACGAAGCATAGAGTGTGTTTGGGTCGGTGGGGTCCATTGCCAGTTCGGAGCAGCCCGTGTTGTCGTCAACAAAGAAAATCTTGTTCCACGACTTGCCGCCATCAGTTGTTTTATAAACGCCCCGTTCGGCACTTGGACTCCAGAGTGCGCCCATCACGCCCACATAAACGGTGTTGGTGTTGGTGGGATCAATTTTAATGGAACTGATGCGTTCTGATTTTTCGAGGCCGAGGTTTGTCCAGTTTTGGCCGCCATCGGTGGTGCGGTAAATGCCATCACCCACCGATACGGAGTTGCGTGTCCAGCACTCGCCCGTGCCGACCCAAATTACCTGATCGGGCTGTTTGGGGTCAACGGCCACCGTGCCGATGCTCTGCACGTGTTTGTCGAACAGGGGTTTGTAGGTAACGCCCCCGTCGCCGGTTTTCCAGACCCCTCCGCCCGCCGTTCCGACATACACGATCCGGTTGTCGGTGGGGTGGCCTTCGAGGTCGGTGATGCGGCCCGACATGAGCGCGGGGCCAATGTGCCGCGCCCGCAACGACCCAAACAATTCGTCACCCTTCAGCGGAATTGGTGGCGTTTGAGCAAGGGCGGAGAGGGAGAGGAAAAGAAGTGGTAATAGTGGTTTCATGGTCAGTTTTTTAATGGCGAGGGGCATGGGGCCTGGGGTTCAGGGCGTGGCAGTAAGCCCTTTGCCCCATGCCCTTTGCCCTTCACTAATTTCCTTCTGGATATGCAAACATTTTGTCATCCATCTCGGCGTTCACCTCAAACTTCTCGGCAGTCATCGAAAACACCGCCTGACCGTTCATCTTTTGGGTGATGGTGAAGGGCATGAATAAGCCGCTAACTTCCTGATAATCACTTAGCGAAGTTTCCTGGACCATGCCTTTGGCCTGTCCTTCCTTGATGGTCGAGCGGGTCAGGATGGGAACATTGTCAGCCACGCTGAAGAAGTAATACGTCACGTTTTCTTCCTCTTTTCCGTCCACTTTCACGGGCTTGCGAGTCAGTTTGATTTTGTGGCATTCGGTGCCTTCGATGGTCTCTTTGCCGTCGAGTTCGGCCTTGTAGCCCTTGTCTTTGTAATTGATAAAGGGGTCTTGTACCTGCGAAGCATCCTTCATGTTTTCGCTTTGCTCGGCAGTCATTTTCTCCGGTTTCATGGTCATAAAATTGGTCGACCAGGCCGTAGTGCCATCAAAAGCGGGTTGGGTGAGTTCTTTGCCCTGGATGTTAATCACCAGTTTCATTTTGTTCGGAGCCTTCTGGTACATTGTAACGGGTAGATCCATACCCTGTGCTTTGGCCTTCCCGGTCATTTTCACACTCTTCAGAGCCATCCATTTGTCTTTGCCACCCGTTTGCGCGAGGTACTTGTCAACAATCTCGTCAACGGTTTGTGCCTGAGCCGTTGCCAACGAGAAACAGGCCACCACGGCCATCAGGAAAAGTCGAGTCATTTTCATGGGATTCGTTACTGTTTAGATTGGTTTTCAGCCGAAATATACGGGGAGTTCCCGAGTCAATAATACCTAAGCCGATCACTTTTTTATTAGCGGTTTTGGACGGTGGTAAGTGGTGATTTTAGCCCACCAGCACCGTCAAACACCATTCAATGAGTTTGCCCATTTTTTTTAAGCCAGTTAACCACCCGTTGTTTGGGTAATTCTTCGATACGATGTCCCTGATCGCCAGTCATTGTTTTAGCCGCGAACAACGAATTGATAATGGCTTCTTCGGTGGCTTCGATAGTGGCCATAAACAGGGGAGACATGTTGTCGTTACGGAGAAGTTTGATTTCGTCGAGGGAACCCCTTGTTTCGTGGGGGATCTGGTAGGCGGTCGATGCGGCAATCACATAATCGCCACTACCGTTAGAGGCAATGCCGCCCGTTTTAGCCAGCCCTAAAAAGGCCCGTTTGGCCAGGCGTTTCAGGTTGCGGGCATCGAGGGGTGCATCGGTCAGCACCACCATCATGCACGACCCATCGAGTTTTTCTTTGAAATCGTATTGCCCCAGTTCCACCCCAACTGGCATACCGGCGATTTGCAGCACGCCCCCAAAATTGGTCTGGACAAGCACCCCGACGGTGTATCCACCCAATGACGCGGGCAGTTTTCGCGACGACGTACCGATGCCGCCTTTAAAGCCAAAGCAAACAGTGCCGGTTCCTGCGCCCACATTACCCTCCTCAACCGGGCCGGTTTTGGCCTGCCTGAGTGCGTCGAGCACGTGCTGTTTGGTGAGGTGCCGTCCGCGAATGTCGTTCAGAAACCCATCGTTTGTTTCGCCCACCACTGCGTTCACCGAGCGGACTTTTTCGTTGCCTGTCTGTGCCAGTGTATAGTCGATCAGGGCATCGGCTGCTGTTGGCACACTCAGGGTGTTTGTCAGAACAATGGGGGTTTCGAGGGTGCCGAGTTCTTCTACCTGACTATAGCCCATCAGCTTTCCAAAGCCGTTTCCAATATATATGGCAGCGGGACTTTTCTGCTGAAACTGGTTTCCCGAATGCGGTAAAATGGCGGTAACGCCTGTCCGAATAGCCTGACCCTGTTGCAGGCTTACCTGACCCACCCGAACCCCGGCAACGTCGGTGATGGCATTGAGTGGCCCTGTTGGAATCACGCCAAACCGAATGCCATACTCACGCGGGCGTTTGGTTGGTTGAGCAATCGAATAGTGGATAGCTGCAAGCTGTAGAATGCCCAATAGCAGACAGGAATGATAGCGAAGAAACATGGTTATGGAGTGTATTTAGGTGAAGCAGCAATTGCTTTATCTGTAAAAATAAGGGGTTTGTACCACCTATGAGGCTATTCATCAAAATATCGTGGGTAAGGCCGGAAGGGTGTCTTACGTTTGCAGACTTTTAGTATTGACTCACCCGGTTCATGCTCTGGTAGTCATTAAAAAAGACAGTACGAAAGCACAAAAAACATGACCGCAAATAGGTTACGTTTAGGTGTGTGTACCTTTGTTTTAACCAGTCAATAACCACAACCTCAACCTGAAATGCCTATGATAACCCGTCTCCTCTCTCTATTAAAATGGGATAATAACCCTAACTAATAGTAGGACAAAAGGAATATTCTTCGACTCTGACTTTTTTCATGGAAACTTTAAACTTATTGAAAGTTTCCCCAGTTTCTTTTTCAAAAGTGTCCTTTTGATGAAAGAAAAGATTTTAGAGGAAGCAGAGCGGCTGTTCTGGAAATACGGGGTGCGATCTATCACGATGGACGACATTGCCCGGCGTTTGGCTATTTCCAAGAAAACGATCTACCAGCATTTTACCGATAAGGAAGATATTCTAGTTCAGGTCACGCTGTTTCGGTTAAGCAAAGATCAGGAGCTGATGAACTGCGCCTATGTCAGTGCTGCAACCCCCATCCATGAAATGCTGGCGATGCTTGATGAGATGCGAAAAAACGTCGACAAGATGAACCCAACCCTAATGATGGACATCAAAAGATACTACCCCAAAGCCTGGAGTCTCTACCTGGAATTTAAGGAAGACTACATTTTGAAGGTGATGACAGACAATATTCGGAGGGGGATGAACGACGGATACTTTAGGGCCGATGTAAGTCCCGAAATTATGGCCCGAATGCGGGTCGAGCAAGTCGAGATGGCATTTGAAATGTCGGCTTTCTCTGGAAGTTTCCACGATATGATGACGATTCAACAGGAACTCACGCACCACTTTGTACGCGGGTTATTAACCGAGAAAGGATTTGATATTTACAACCAGTGCAATTCTACCATACAACATGAATTACCTAAATAAGGCAAAGTGGGGGTTTTTGCTGCTTTTATTTCTGGCAGGAAAAACAACGTTTGCCCAAACCAAACAGTCGTTCTCGCTCACTGAAGCCATTCAGTTTGCGACCGAAAAGAACCTGAACGTTCAAAGCTCGCGTCTGGATGCGACGAGTGCCGAAGCCCGAATTCGGGAAGTGAAAGGGGTGGCTCTGCCCCAGGTTAGCGTGGGTAGTCAGTTAACCTACAATGCCATTATTCAGAAGTTTATTTTACCAGCTGGTGGGTTTGGTGGTGCGCCGGCATCTTCAACGGCAACCGGTGGAAACCAGCCGGAGCAGGCCGACGTAACGGCTATTCCATTTGGGGTGAATTTTCAGGGAAATGTGCAGGCAACAGTGAACCAGCTTTTGTTCGATGCGTCGTATAAGCTGGGACTTAAAGCGGCTGCTACACTGCGCGAGTTGAGCCAGAAAAACGTGACGGCTTCCAAAATTAATGTCGCCGAACAGGTTGCCAAAGCCTATTATAACGTGCTGGTGAGCGAGGAACGAATCAAACTGCTCGATTACAACATTAGCCGGATTGACACGCTTTTTAAAGAAACCCAGGCTATGAACAAGCAGGGGTTTGTGGAGAAAATTGACGTGGATCGGCTTGAAGTTCAGGCGAATAACCTGAAGTCTGAACGCCAGAAAGTGCAGAATCTGGTGGGCCTGACCTACTATCTTCTCAAGTTTCAGATGGGCCTGGGAATCAACGACGAGATTACGCTGACCGACAAAATTCAGGATGTGAACATCGACGAACTGGAGCGGTCGGTGGCGTTTGTGGCCCCGGTCGATTATACGCAGCGGATCGAGTTTTCGGCATTGCAAAGCCAGATTCAGTTGGCCGATTATGACCTGCAGAACGTGGGCAAGCAATATTTTCCACGGGTGCTGGCCTCAGCAGCCTACGGCCACAATAACGGACGTAACAACCTGTTCGACTTCTTTACGACCAAGTGGTTCAACTCGGCGGCTATCAACCTCCAGATTCAGGTGCCTATTTTCGATGGGTTCCAGAAGCGGTATGTGGCTCAACAAAAGAAAATTGCGCTGAACAAAGCCCAATTGGGCAGCGACTTGTTACGCAACTCGATTGACCTCCAGGTGAAGCAGTCGCAGATCACGATTCAGAACAGTTTACAAACGTTGCGCACTCAGAAACGCAACCTCGACTTGGCTCAGGAAATCTTGCGCGTCACCCGAATCAAATACAAAGAAGGCATTGGTTCGAACATCGAAGTACTGAACGCCGAAAGTTCATCGCGGGAAGCACAAACCAACTATTTCGCATCGCTGCTCGATTTCATGCTGGCCAAAGTTGATCTAGACAAAGCCGCCGGGAAGCTCTTTTATGGGCAGCAGTAGGACTGTATGGTGGGTTTGTAACCCGCCGTCACCAAGACATTCACGGCGGGTTGCAAACCCACCATATTTAACAAACAAACAATGAAACCATACTACATCATCGCCCTGTCCGCAGCCCTTTTATCAGCCTGCGGTGGCGAAAAGAAAACAGACTTAGCCGGTAAAAAGGACGAGTTGACCAAACTCAAAACCGAACAGGCCGAACTGACTACCAAAATCAGAACGCTGGAAGGTGAGGTGGCTAAACTCGACCCCAAAAAGAAAGAAGAAGCCCGCGTGAAAGATGTGGTAGTGTCGCCAGTGACAACTTCCACCTTCAAGCGGTACGTAGAATTACAAGGAACCATCGACGCGAAGAACAACGTGCAGGTAACGCCAAAATCGGGCGGGGCTGTTACGGCGGTCTATGTGGTCGAGGGGTCATCGGTGCGGGCGGGGCAGTTGTTGGCCCGAATCGACGATCAGATTCTGCGGACTTCGGTGGAAGAAATCAAAACGCAATTGGCCTTAGCCAACACGGTTTTCGAGAAACAGGCTAACCTTTGGAAACAGCAGATTGGCACCGAGATTCAATATCTGCAAGCTAAAAGCAACAAAGAATCTATTGAACGCCGGTTGGCTACGGTGAACTCGCAGTTGAGCCAATCAAACGTAACGGCCCCCATTTCGGGTGTGGTCGATAAGGTGTTTGCCAAAGTGGGTTCAACGGCGGGGCCGGGTGTGCCCATGTTTCAGGTGGTGAACCTGTCGCAACTGAAAGTGATGGCTAAAGTGGCCGATACCTACGCGGGTAGTGTGCGCAAAGGCGACGAAGTGATTGTGCGGTTCCCGGACATCAACCGGGAAATGAAAACGCGCATCAATTTCGTCTCGACGACAGTTGACCCATTAAGTCGGACATTTACGATTGAGGCTCCATTGCCATCCGATAATTCGTTGAAACCGAATATGCTGGCTCAAATAAAAATTAATGACCTGAGCAAGTCCAACGCGCTGGTAATTAACCAAAACCTGATTCAGAATACCGAAACGGGGCAGTTGGTGTATGTGGCCGTAAATGAGGGCGGAAAGAAAGTGGCGAAGTCGCGGAAAGTAACGACCGGATCAAGCTACGGCGGGCAGATTGAGATTACGGCGGGCTTACAGGCGGGCGATCAATTAGTGACCCAGGGCTACCAGGAACTGACAGACGGTACTCCGATAAACTTTTAGTTATGAAAGCAGAACACATTAAAACCCTCGGCTTCACAAACTGGTGCGTGGAGAACCGAACGGCCATTTACATCTTCACCTTCATTATCACGCTGGGCGGGTTGCTGGTGTATAATAACCTGCCGAAAGAGCAGTTTCCGGAGATCAAGGTGCCCACGATTATCGTGCAAACCGTGTATTTCGGAACCGCTCCAGCCGATATCGAGAACACGATCAACAAACCCATCGAGAAACAGATCAAGTCTATTTCGGGGGTTAAACGGGTAAAATCCAATGCATTGCAGGATTTTTCATTGATCACCGTTGAGTTCAATCCCGACGTGCCAACGGCCGAAGCCCTGCAAAAAGTGCGCGATGCCATTGATAAAGCCAAGCGGGACTTGCCCCAGAAAGTGGACGATGGCCCAACGGCGCAGGACGTGAACTTTTCGGAGTTTCCGATCATGAACATCAACCTGGCGGGTAACTTCTCGCTGAATCAGTTGAAGACCTATGCTGAGGATATGCAGGATGCCATTGAGGCTATGCCCGAAATCAGTCGGGTGGATATTCTGGGTGCCCTGAAGCGCGAAATTCAGATCAACGTCGATCTGCCCCGGATGCAGTCGTCGGGCCTGGCTTTTTTCGATATTCAACAAGCCGTTCAAGGCGAAAACGTGAACGTGTCGGGTGGTGATCTGAACATCGAAGGTGTACGGAGAACGTTGCGCGTTAAAGGTGAGTTTTCGGACGTGGCGGCCCTGCAAAACCTGCAAATCCGTACCGGAACGGGCGCTACCGTCCGCTTGGGCGACGTGGCCGATGTGCGCGATGCCTTTGAAGATCAGCAGGATTTTGCCCGCTTGAGTGGCAAGTCGGTTGTTACCCTAAACGTGATCAAACGGTCGGGAGCTAACCTGATTGCAGCCGCTGACCGAATTGAAAAAACCATTGATGAATACAAAGAAGACCGCTTCCCACAGGGCTTAACGGTCACCGTCACCGCCGACCAATCGGAGCGGACGCGGGCCGAGCTTAACGACCTGATTAACACGGTGGTACTTGGTTTTATCTTCGTGGTGTTGGTGTTGATGTTCTTTATGGGTATCCGCGATGCCATTTTTGTGGGTCTTTCGGTGCCGCTGTCGGCTTTGTTGGCCTTTGTGTTGATGCCCATTGTCGGGCCGGCCGTTGGGGCCGAGTTCACGCTGAACACCATGGTGCTGTTTGCCTTTTTACTTGGGTTGGGATTGGTGGTCGATGATGCCATTGTGGTAATCGAAAACACCCACCGACTTTTTAATCAGCACAAAGACTGGGACATTAAACAGGCCGTGAAAGTGGCAGCGGGCGAGGTGTTTGCACCAGTAGTATCGGGTACACTCACGACCATTGCGCCGTTTTTTCCGTTGTTGTTTTGGCCGGGTATTGTGGGTGAATTTATGAAGTTTTTGCCACTCACGCTCATTTTGACGCTGTTTGCGTCGCTGTTTGTGGCCTACGTAATGAACCCAGTGTTTGCCGTAACATTCATGAAACGCCACGAAGATGAACATGGCGACGGCTCCGACACGAGTTTCAACACCATCAAACGGCCACTGATTATCATGACGGTGCTTGCTGGAATTGGCTACGTGATTGACCGGGGCATTGGCAACCTGTTTGTGTTGTTCATCGCGCTATATGTGTTCAATCACTACATCCTGACTCCCCGGATTATCGTGCCGTTTCAGGACAAATGGTTACCCAAACTGATGCGGGGCTACCGGAAGGTGATCTCATGGATTCTGGTCGGATGGAGGCCCGTAATTGCCATTGCCAGCATGTTTGTATTGCTCATTGGCACGTTCGTGCTGATGGGTATTGCTCAGCCCAAAGTGATTTTCTTCCCCAGTGGTGATCCCGACTACGTGTACGTATATAACGTGCTGCCTGTGGGAACCGATGCCACCGTAACAGACTCCATTACGAAGGTGGTTGAACAACGGGTGTTTAAGGTGTTGAAAGACGAGAAGGCGGAGAACATGGTGAACTCAGTGATTGCCAACGTGGGCAAAAACGCCGGTGACCCAATGAACCCGGACCGTAACGCAACACCTCAAAAATCGAAAGTAACGGTAGCGTTCGTAAAAGGACAAGACCGGGGTGGCCGTTCATCGCTCGAAATTCTGGAAAAGATTCGGACGGCTGTGCAGGGGATTCCTGGTGCCGAAATTTCGGTGGAACGCGAAGCAATGGGGCCGCCAACGGGTAAGCCTGTCTCCATTGAAATTGCCGGAGAAGAATTTGCCCAACTCACGAAGCTGGAAAAAGACATCCGGCAGCGAATTCAACAGGCCGGTATCGAAGGTATTGATCAGCTAAAGTCGGATTTGATTACGAACAAGCCCGAAATTACCATCAATATCAACAAGGAAAAGGCCCAGCGCGAAGGTATTTCGGCCCAACAAATTGCGCTTGCAATTCGCACAGCCTTGTTTGGTACCGAAATCTCGAAGTTCCGTGATGCTAAAGATGAGTACCCAATTATGGTGCGACTCAAGCAGAACGACCGCAGCCAGATCGAGCAGTTATTGAGTCTGAACATCGTGTATCGTGATATGAATTCAGGTGGACAATTACGCCAGGTGCCGATTTCGGCAGTAGCTGACATTAGTTATTCGACTACGTTTAACCAGATCAACCGCAAAAACCAGGAGCGGGTAGTTACGCTGGGTTCCGACATTGTGCCAGGTGCCAACGCTAACATCATCAACGGGCAAATTCAGCAGTTGATCGATCAGATGGAAATTCCCAACGGCTACTCGGTGAAGTTGGGTGGTGAGCAGGAAGATCAGCAGGAATCAGCCGACTTTTTGGTGATGGCTTTCGGTATCGCGATGTTAATGATCTACCTGATTCTGGCCACGCAGTTCAACTCGGTGGTGAAGCCGATCATTATCTTCGTAACCATTCTGTTATCGCTCATTGGGGTGTTGCTCGGCTTTATCCTGACCGGAAAAACCTTCTCGATTCTGATGTCGGGTGTGGGTATTATTTCGCTGGCTGGTATTGTGGTGAAAAACGGTATCCTCCTTATTGAGTTCATTGATGAGTTGCGCGGCCGGGGTGTTCCCCTACGCGAGGCCATCATCGACGGGGGAGCCACCCGTTTAACGCCCGTGTTACTGACCGCTTCGGCGGCAGTACTGGGTCTGATTCCGTTGGCAACCGGCCTTACTGTTGACTTCGTAGGTTTGTTCCGCGACCTGTCTCCCAACATTATCGTAGGGGGCGACAGTGCTGTTTTCTGGAACATTCTGGCCTGGACAATTATCTATGGTCTGACGTTCTCTACTATTCTGACACTCGTAATTGTACCCTGTATGTATTGGGTAAATGAGCGGATTCGGATGAAGTGGTTCGGCAAAAAAGACCCGGCTCTGGAGATGAAACGGGCCGAGCAGCGGGAAGCGGAATTGGTGTAATGGATAACGAAGAATATAGACTGATCAAATGGGTGCCGGGAGACTGGCACCCATTTTTTTTGGAGTCGGCCCTGATTCAAGGTGAATCACTCGCCTTTCAAACCTTTCTTATACGTATCAATGGCGCGTTGGCGGGCCATGGCATGATCGACAATGGGCCGGGCGTAGTTCAGGCTGTCGAATTCGGGAATCCAGTGACGGATGTATTCACCTTTTGGGTCGAACTTTTCGGCCTGAGCGGTGGGGTTGAACACCCGGAAATAGGGAGCTGCGTCGGTGCCGGAGCCAGCCGCCCATTGCCAGCCGCCGTTGTTGGCCGAGAGATCATAATCACGGAGTTTTTTGGCGAAATAAGCCTCACCCCAACGCCAGTCGATGAGGAGGTGTTTGCATAAAAAGCTGGCCGTCACCATTCTAACCCGGTTGTGCATCCAGCCAATGGTGTTCAGTTGGCGCATTCCGGCATCCACCAGTGGATAACCCGTTTGTCCCGTACACCATTTCTCAAACTCATCCTCGTTGTTGCGCCACTTGATGGAATCATACTCCTGCCGAAACGAGTTTTTTTCGACATGCGGGAAATGATGCAGCACCTGGAAATAGAAATCCCGCCAGCACAGCTCATTCAAAAAGGTGGTGTTTGGGCCAACACCTTCCGCCTGCCGGGCCAAATCGCGAACGCTGATGGTGCCAAAACGCAGGTGGATGCTCAACTCGCTGGTGCCGGGTTTGGCCGGAAAATCGCGGGTGTCTTTGTAGTGTTTAATCAGGTCATTGCCAACCGTTTGTTTGGGAAACGACTCGCCAGCGGGTTCAAAATTCATCTCGGCCAACGTCGGGGTGGGTGGCGGGGTGGGCAGCTTCAGGAATTCGGAAAAGTACTCCTCGGTTGGGTAGGCTTTCAGGTAGAAGTCATTCAGGGTGTCGCGCCACCGGCGGCTGTAGGGCGTAAACACGGTGTAGGGCGTTTTGCTACCCGTCAGCACTTCGTCGTAGTCGAAAAGGGTCTGGTCTTTAAATGACTCAAAACCAATGCCATGCTCACTCAGTAGTCCGGCCACCTGGGCATCGCGCTCTTTGGCATACACCTCGTAATCGCGGTTGGTAAAAACGCCCTCAATCGGGTATTCCTCAAGTAGTTGGTTCCAGATGTCGAGGGGCTTGCCATAGCGCACCACCATTCCTGACCCCATTTTGACCAGTTCATCCTGCATGTGGTGAATCTGCTGGTGAATAAAGTCAACGCGCCGGTCGTGCCGATCGTCGAGTTGATCGAGGATTTCGCGGTCGAAAATAAAGAGCGGCAACACCGGGCGGCCCGATTTGAGGGCGTGGTACAGCGCGGCATTATCGTGCAGGCGCAGGTCGCGCCGGAGCCAGACGATGGAGATTGGTTGTGACATTAAAGACCTCAACGCCTTGTTGGCCCAAACAGTTTTTGAGTGGTCAGAATATCTGCGAGTAACCCCCCAATCAGGAAAGCAACGGTATTTTTACAACAAAATGAGTAGTAGTTTCGACAATACGGATGGGGCGTTCGCTCAGGTAGCCGTATAGCGATTTCAGGCTGGTTAAACCCTGCTTATTCGAGGTTTCGACAAAGTGCTTTTTTTGCAGCGTGTTCATGACACATAACGTTTCGTCCTCAACATAGATGCGAATAATCAGCGGGTCCTCCTCATCGGTGATGTTGTGTTTAATGGCGTTCTCCAGCAAATTCTGGAGGGTGACAGGCACGATCTGGTGTGTCAGGTACTCCGAATCTATGTTCAGGCTCACTTGCAGACCATCACCAAAGCGGGCCGACTGCAGATCGAGGTAGTGTTGCGTGAAGGTAAGTTCATCGTGAAGGCTAACAAGTTCCGAATCTTTATTTTGCAGAATGTAGCGGTAGATCACCGATAGCTTTCTCAGAAATGTGGAGGCTTCTTTTGGCCGGGTCAAGATCAGGCTGTTGAGCGAAGTGAGGCTGTTGAAGAGAAAATGCGGGTTGAGGTGGTTAATGAGATTCTGATACTGAATCTGGGTTTTGTCGCGTTCCAGGCGGGTTGCCTGCACCAGCAACGTATTCACCTGAGCGATCTGCATGGCCCGGTAGCGCAGAAACCCACCAATCAACCCCAATAGTGCCAACAGAAACAGCCCCCGGAACCAGGTCGTTTTGTAAAACAGCGTGTCGATATGAATGGCCAGACTGCTGACGGGCGTTTGGTGGCCATCACCCGCAACGGCTTTCACCCGGAAGGCATACTCACCGCCCGGTAGTTTGGTATAGACCGCGTAGCCTGCTTTACTGAGTTGTTTCCAGTCGTCTTCGTAGCCTTCGAGTTGGTACATATACTGAAAAGGTCTTTGTGCAGTTGATGTCAAGGCCGAAAAGTGTGCCGAGAAACCCGTTTCGGCCTTCAGATCGACCCGTGACAGGCCACCATGATTGAGCCTGATCGAATCGCCGACGCTAACCTGACTGATGAGTACCTTTTCGGGTAAGGCTGCCGACTGGTAGGCCAGCTTTTCAGGAAAGAACTCTATTAGATACCCTTTCAATGAGGCCAGAATGTGACCATTTCGCAGACGAATAAGTCGGTTTTCATATTCTAAATTCGCTTCGTTGTAGGGTAGCGTGAAGTTGATAAACTGCTTTTTTGGGGCCGAAAAGACTGAGAACTTGTTGTATGCACCCACCCATATATTGCCCAGATGGTCGGGCAGAGCCGCCAGACAGTGGTCGTAGGCCAGCCCTTCGCTCTCTGTCCACTGCGTAAAGTGTTTCTGGCGAGGGTCGTACCGAAACAGACCCCGGCTATTTGAACTAAGCCAGAAATTCCCGCCCTGATCTTGGGTGTACGACGTAATATTGCCATGCAACAGCTCGTCGTCACTCGTTTTCTCGCGTATAAACCTATTTTTCTCGGCTGAGAACCGGGCAAAACCCACAGGATAGATGTCTAACCACAACTGTCCCTGTCGGTCAATCAGCGAACTTCTTACCTCAAAATGGTCGGCTTCGCCAGTCGGCAGAATTGGGTAGGTTTCCCATGTTCGGGTTGAAATCCGGTAGCATAGTGCCGGTTTATCCTCCTCAAAAATCCATAGTCGATCCCCGTCGAGGATCATGTTGCTGTGTTGAATCGGTGGTTTATGGCCAACAGGCCAAGGCAAGCTGCTAAACCGCTTTGTCTCTTTGTTGAACACAAATACGTCCGTTTCTGCATTAATATACAGGGTTTCGCCTGTTGCGCAAATTCCCATAATGAGTGAGCCATACGGATTCTGGGCTGTGGCATTGGGGAGTTTGTAAATGGCAAGCTGTTTGGTTCTCGGGTCATAGTGAAGGAGGCCCCGCATAGCCGTACCGAGCCACCAGGAGCCGTCGGTATCTTCGTGCAACGAAATAATGCCGTGCTTATCGTTGAGTGCCGGAACCAGGACTCCTAAATTAAAGACGTTGTAAAAAGCCCGTTCTGGATTGGTATGGGAGATGCCATTGACGGTGCCGAGCCAGACCGACCCGTCGGAGTGTTGCCAGCCCGCCCAGAAGAAACTACCTGCTATCGTCGTAGGATTTGTCTGGTCGTGTATTAACTCGGTAAGCTCGTAGGTGTTGGCCGCAATGTGAAACATGAGGTAGTTCCACGAACTGGTCCAAAGGTTATGCTGTCGATCCACGAAGATGGTGGCTATATCAAAAACCTCGCGATTTGGCTGGCTGCTAACGGGGGTGATCGTTTTCAGTATTTGTTGCTTATGAAGGCTATAGACACAAATTTTTTTGGCATCATTATCGGCGAAGATCAGTTTGTCGCCGTCGAGGGCCATTGCCGAGATACGATGGTCATTGAAAACGGGCAGATGCTGTGGGTTATTCCGGTGGTTAAAAAAGCGTTGCCGCTCCACATCGAAATAGTGTAAGCCGACCGCATCGGCCACCCAGAAGCCTTTTTGAGTGGGGTCTTCTAACAGGCAGTTCTTCGAAATGAAGCTCGAAGCGGTCAACGGGTTGTCGGTCAGGTTGTAGGGGAAATACTGAATGTTGCCCGTTTTGGTGCTGTATCGGTATAGCCCGACCCGGCGGCTCGTAAACCAGATATCGCCGTTGCGGTCACAGAGAATATTGGTGCAAAAACCAATTGCCCGCCCGTTCGCCTTTGTGTAGTTTCGAAAGTGGCCGGTGGCTTTTTCATAACAACTCACCCCGTTGTCAACCACCATCCAGATATTTCCCTGCCGGTCTTCGCAGAGGTCATGTACGGTGTTGTGCAGCAGTGAGTTCGGGTCGGAGCGGTTGTGTTTGAACTGAACAAACTGGTTGCCGTCGTAGCGGTTGAGGCCATCGAACGTACCCACCCACAGATAGCCGTCCCGATCCTGAAGAAACGAGTTAATCAAGTTGAACGATAGCCCGTCTTTTTCCTGAATGTGCTGAAACTCAAACTGAACAGCTTGTCCCTGCGCGTTCAACCAGCCCGTTGAGCCAACAAGCCAGCTGAGTAGCAACCGGTATATCCACTTGTGAATGCTTGTTTTTTCAGCCATTTCCGAAACGAAGGTGCTTTGTCGCAGCTTATGGCAAGCTTTGAGGTAGTTGCCAGGGTTAAATCTACCCGTAAATAGTTCATTGTTAATAGCGAACGGCAGTTTTTGACCATGAACCGTCGTAAATCAAGCCTCAATGACGCAAAACTGGCAACCAATCGTTTCGGCGACATGGACCTCATCAGCAGCCTGCTGCTGAGGTTTTTTTATGGTTTTACTTGAAAAATACAACTTTGTTGGTATTGAACCGGCCCTGTCTTGCACCCCACCTTTGTTGCATCCAAAGTGGATAAAAACAAACTCAGTTTAACCAGACAAACTCATGAGAAAGCTAACCGCCACTCAAACCACAACCATCAATGGCTCTGGCCCTGGATTGGTGTTGCAATAACCCAATGCCGGTTATTGGCTCAAAGCCACCGACTAAGTCGTAAAACCTGCCCAATATGAAGTCCCCCATCAGGCCGACGAACCCCCAACTTACCTTTACATCGCAGGGTCTCAAAACGATTGAAGCCCGTTTTCTTCCGACTCAAGGGGCTTTCTATGCAACTGGGGCTACTTTTTTTGAACACTTGATTTGACTGCCCCAACTTTGGTGAACATTCCGACGAAAACCTTCCAACAAATAGCCAGTAGTGCGATGAAAACCTTTGACCAAATTAACTGGAACACAAACGATACCCTATCCGGGCTATATAACCATGTTGGTTATGTAGCTACCACCTATCGGCAGGTACAGAACATCGACGCGCTCACTGCCGCCCGCGAGTCGTTTGTTATCGACAAGCCGGGATACGCCAGCCTCATTAAAACGGTGTTTCAGGGTGCCGAAGTCGCGCTCATCAACATGACGGCCCTGCTCGAACAGGCCACCAAACTACTGGCCGAAGGGAACGTGGCCGAAGCCGCCGAAATGCTGCTGGTGTTCAAGGGGTTCAATGCCTGCCTGACCCAACTCAGCCGGATGCCGGGTGAATTAGGTGGTTGCGACGATTTCGATGCCGAGCCGTTGATCCTGAACATCACCGACTCGCCTAATTATGGTGGGTTTCTACAGGCCAAAAAAGTGTTTGATAAAACCTTACTCCGGCAGTACCAAGTGAACAAGCCTACTGACTGTGGGGCCGATTCGGGATTGGGTATGGTGATGAAACACCGGGGTTTGGGCGACATAATGGGCCAAATTCAGCAGTTTATTGCCCAGACCGATCACGATATGCGTGTTTGGTATAACAACCTGAACGGTGTGATTGTGGATGCTCAGAATACCTGCTACCACCACTTTGTGGGCACCCGGCACATTATAGAAGCCATTCGGCACCCGCACTATGGCCCCGAAACGCTGATGAACCCGTTCCGGTCGTTTCACATCGCGCCCGAAATCATGGCGGTCGAAATCAACGAACACCTGCGCTTTGCCACCGATACCATTAACTGCTATGAAGCGACCGGCGACCAAACCCACTTGCAGCAGGCTTACGAACACCTGAAATGGGGAAATGCGTTGTTTCCGTGCATTCAGAAGTGTTTCGATGCCCTGGCTGAGGGGTTGTCGTATGCACAATACCACAAATTCAGGGGTAACTTTGGGGCTACCAGCGCGAGCGAATCGAAGGCCATTGCCCGCGATTTGCTGAAACAATTACCTGCCCGCTTAGGCTGTGCGGTGGTCGATGCGCTGACGGGTATTACCACCAATCCCAAACACCCGAAAGCAACGCACGACCTTGCCGTTGCCCTGCTGAAACCCGCCCTCAGCGACCCTGACCGCTGGCTGTGGCGGCTGATTGCGCAGGAGTGTGTGCGCTTGCACAACCACGTAATGACCTGGTATGACGGGCATTTTAAACTGCCAATTTTGCAGGTGGGTTCGTCGCCCTCGCTGGCCGGGGCGAAGGATGCCATTCAGCACAATTTCAATTTGCAGAACCGGGTGCGCGAGCATAACCCACTGAACCCCTTGGTTGCGGCCCGGCACCGGCCTGTTGCCCTCAACCCCGATAACAACCAGGCTAACTCGCTGACAGCCTACATCAACTCCGACGAATCGTTTTTCAGTGTTCGGGTCAACACCATTGGGGCCGTCAATCGGTCGATGTTGAGCCACCTGCGCGACGGACACCCTGATTTTGACCGGCTGAAATCCCTCCAGAAAGAACATCGGGAAGCCGAAAAGAAACAGGATGTGGTTGACGAGGAGCGTTTGACCAACCGTTCGGAAGCGACAAAAAGCGCGTCGAAATGCCCGTTCCATCGTTTATGGGCAGCTTAAAATCAGGCTTTTGTATGGCTCTATCCCCAAAATACAAACTTGTTGGTATGGAAGGGGGCCTATCTGGCACCCCACCTTTGTATCACGCTTAGATAGTCAACTCTTCTTTCTTTTTTGAACCAAAAAACAACACACAATGGAAGCTAAATTCTGGTCTGATTCTTGGGACAAAGGTGGTTTTTATACCAGCTTTCACCGTCGCGATGTCCATCCTTACGTGACTACGCACTTGTCGCCTGAAGCCATCGCGGGCAAAACGGTACTGGTTCCGTTGTGTGGCAAAAGTGTGGATATGCTGTATCTGGCTGAATCGGCCAGGCGGGTAATCGGTGTAGAACTGATTGAAAAGGCTATTCTGGAGTTCTTTGCCGAAAACAACCTTACCTACTACCAACCCGATTCCGAAACATACATTTCGGGGAATATTATCCTGCTTCGTAAAGATTTCATGAAGCTGACTCCTGATGATCTTGGCCCTATTGACTGGGTCTATGACCGGGCCTCATTAGTGGCTCTGCCCGTTGCTATGCGAGCCGATTATCTCCGCGCTTTGGATCGGCTGACCGACATTGGTACCCAAACGCTGCTCATTACGTTAGATTATTTCCCGCTGCTCGATTCTGCCCCGTTCAGCATTCCACTCCCCGAAGTAGGTGCCTATTACGGCGAGGGCCATACCATAGAACTGGTTGCCAACCCACTGCTGATGGAACACGGCATGGTGCGTCGCTGGAAATTGTCGTACCTCTACGAACCGGCTTTCATACTGACCAAACATGCCAATGGTCTTATCAATTGCCGGATTGATGTGGATGCTGCTCTCGAATTAGCCTGACCGCCGGGCAAATGAGCGTTACGTTTTCAGGAACAAAAAAACGACTCATTGCCCGTTTCCCTACGACTCAGGGGGCTTTCTATGCGAGTGAGGTTTGTTTTTGAATGCCCGATTTGGCTGCCCCACCCATGCACAAAGCACCCAAATATAAATCCAATTAAAGCGAATTGAAACAGATTTTATCCGAGGGATCTGTTTCGATTCGCTTTTTCCGTAAAATCACTATTCTTATAAATCTACCGAAAAAGCAGACAATTTCACGAACTGATTTACCCGGTCCTGAATCTCTTCGGGAGTTAAATCAATAATGCGCTCGGCCCCGAATTTCTCGACACAGAAACTCGCCATTGCCGAGCCATAAATAACGGCCCGCTTCATGTTGTCGAATGAAATATCGTCGGTTTTGGCGAGGTGGCCAATGAAACCGCCTGCAAAGGTGTCGCCCGCGCCGGTGGGGTCGAAAACTGATTCGAGGGGCAGAGCCGGCGCGAAGAAAATGTTGTTATCCTGGAAGAGCAACGCGCCATGTTCTCCTTTTTTGATGATCACCGTTTTTGGCCCCATTGCACGGATCGTGGCTGCGGCCCGCACAAGGGCATAGTCGCCGGTGAGCATTCGGGCTTCTTCGTCGTTCAACACCAGCACATCGACTAATGGCAACAGCGTTTTCAGGTCGGCATTGGCAATGTCGATCCAAAGGTTCATCGTGTCTAAAACAATGAGTTTTGGGCGGTTGGTCAGGCGGTCAACCACCATTTTCTGGATGGCCGGGGCTGTGTTGCCCAACATCAGATATTGGCAATCCTGGTATGATTCAGGAATAATCGGGTCGAACTTTTCCATCACGTTCAACTGCACGTCCACTGTGTCGCGGGTGTTCATGTCGTTGTGGTATTTACCCGACCAGAAAAATGTTTTTTCGCCCTTCCGAATCTCAAGCCCTTCGGTATCAACGCCGTGACTTTTGAAAATGTCGATCATCGACTGCGGAAAATCGTCGCCCACCACGGCAACAAGGTTGTTGGGCCGCACAAAATACGAAGCCGAAATTGTAATATAAGTAGCGGCACCGCCGATGATTTTGTCGGTTTTACCGAAGGGCGTTTCGAGGGCATCAAACGCGACCGACCCGATGGTTAGTAAACTCATGAAGTTCTGATTTATGAAGCCACAAAGATAGGGAGATATTCGGCTTCGGGTATTTCTGCGGTTCAATGGGCTTTTTCTGAGAAATCATTCAGACATGACGTTTCTCCAAAATTTGCTTCTCTCGCTCGCTGTCGGACTAATCGCGTTGACCACCTCCTTTGGCCAAAAATCCACCTCTGCCGACACGCTCAACCCGGCCGGTATCACGCTGATTGCTCCGGGCGCGACGCTCAAAAAAGTGTCCGATCAGTTTTCGTTTACCGAAGGCCCCGCCGTTGATAAACAGGGAAATATCTATTTCACCGACCAGCCCAACGACAAAATCTGGGAGTATAAAACGGACGGAACCCTGACGATGTTTGCCGAAAAAATGGGCCGTTCCAATGGCCTCTACATCGACCGAAAAGGCAATATTTTGTCCTGCGCCGACGAGAAAAACGAACTTTGGTCAATCGACCTCAAAACCAAAAAAGTGACGGTGCTGCTAACCGATTACGAAGGCAAAAAGCACAACGGTCCCAACGATCTGTGGCCCGACAAAAAAGGTGGTATCTACTTCACTGACCCGTATTACCAACGCCCGTGGTGGAGCCACAAAACCCCGTTTCTGGCCGCTCAGAACGTCTATTACCTGCCAAAAGGAAAAACCCAGGCCATTATGGTAGCCACTGATTTGAAGCAACCCAACGGTATTGTCGGCTCGCCCGATGGCAAATATCTCTTCGTGGCCGACATCCGCGACAGCAAAACCTACAAATACGAAATTGGCAAAGACGGCAGCCTGACCAACCGGCAATTGTTTGCCCCATTGGGATCCGATGGTATCACGCTCGACAAGCAGGGCAATGTCTATATGACAGGCCGGGGCGTAACGGTTTTCGACCCAACCGGCAAAAAAATCATGAACATACCGGTGCCTGCCAAATGGACAGCCAACCTATGCTTTGGCGGCAAAGACCGCAAAACGTTATTCATCACAGCCTCCGAATCGGTCTATGTGTTGCCAATGGCAGTGGAAGGGGTGGAGTAGTACCTAAATAATCGGGTGCCGTTTGAATTCCTTGGTTTGGTCGAACAAATAACGGTAGGTGATGTGCCGCTTGCTGACAACTCCGCCGAGCATTTTGGAAAACCGAATCATCTTGACATTGAAGTCCCCGATCCAGTTCAGTTCCAGATCTTTGTAAGGGTGACTTGCCGACCAGCCCACGCGGGTTGGATACGATATGGCAATGGCCGACTCAACTCCCTTGCCCTGAAATTCGGGTACTACCCCGAAAATCAGGCCAAATGCCTTGTGCGTAGTCTTGAACGTTTTGTAATACAGAAACTTTAGCTTGCCTAACCAATTCATTTTGCCGTTAACGTGCTTGAAATACTGATTCAGTTCGGGGAGCATGATAAAAAATGCGATGGGTTTCTTTTCAGGACCGTGATACCCAAACCAGATCAATGTCTCCTCCATAACGGGCTTCATCTGTTTCATTAGTTTCAGGGCTTTTTCCTGCGTCATGTCGGGCGTACCCAAAATTTTGCTCCATGCTTTATTATAAATTTCGGCAAAATCGCCCGCAAATCTGGGTAGCTGATTTTTGTGGATGTGTTCAAAGAAATAGATCGGGTCTTTCAGGATTCGGTCGGCACGTTCGAGAACGGTGGGGTGCATACCCACCATCAGCCGGTCTTTCTCGATAGGGAGCGCCATTGTATGTTGCTGAAAGTAGTCGCGGAAGCCATAATTCTCGAAAAACAGGACATAATAGGGCTTCGTATAAGGCATTCCGTAGTTGGGTTCATGATCGAAACCCTCCACCAGCAAACCCCACCAACGGTCGCGGTCGCCGAAGTTAATGGGGCCATCCATCGCTTCCATACCCCGCTCGGCGAGCCAGTTTTTGCAAACATCAAACAGCATATAGGCCGCTTTCTGATCATAAACGCACTCAAAAAAACCCAGGCCACCCGTGGGTTGGTCATTGCGGGTCATCACGGTTTTCTGGTTTATGAAAGCCGCGACCCGGCCAATGGTCTGGTTTTGGTCGTCCAGCAAAAGCCACCGGACACACGCGCCTGTCTCAAACAATTTGTTCTTTTTGGGATCAAAAACGCTCTCCAGATCGGCATCTAAGGGGCGAATCCAGTTGGGATCGTCGTGATATAGACGAACAGGGAATTGAATAAACTGGTGCTGGTAAGCGCGGTTGGTGCCAACTTCGACGAGGTGCATCTACGAACAATGAATGATGAACGATGAATTATGAATGGCAAAGATAAAGCACAGGTCGCAACCCCCTATCTTTGCTTTTTATTCACGGCGTAGTCTACATTATTCATTTTACGATTTCCGAATGCAACCCCTCCGACTTTACAACACGCTTTCACGCCAAAAAGAAC
This sequence comes from Cytophagales bacterium, assembly GCA_031411995.1. Taxonomy (GTDB): domain Bacteria; phylum Bacteroidota; class Bacteroidia; order Cytophagales; family Spirosomataceae; genus Rudanella. The sequence goes on along the minus strand of JANOCD010000051.1, from coordinate 41,758 downwards.
CGTTCGAACCCATCAGTTCGCCTTACGTAGGCATGTATGTGTGTGGCCCAACGGTCTATAATTACGTCCACCTCGGTAACGTCCGCACGTTTCTGACCTTCGATACGCTGTTTCGGTATCTGACACACATTGGCTATAAAGTCCGGTATGTCCGTAACCTGACCGATGTAGGTCACCTGGTGGGCGACGGCGACGAGGGTGAGGACAAAATCGGGCGTATGGCCAAGCTCGAAAAGCTGGAGCCAATGGAAATTGTGCAACGTTATACCAACGATTTTCATACCGTTATGGCGCAGTTCAATGCCATTCCGCCCAGCATCGAACCCACGGCAACAGGCCACATGGTGGAGCAAATCGAAGCCGTTAAGACATTGATCGACAAGGGACTGGCTTACGAATCGAACGGGTCGGTTTATTTTGATATTCTGAAATACAACGAGCAGGGCGGCAACTACGGCAAACTGTCGGGCCGCATTATCGACGACTTGCTCAACGAAACCCGCGACCTCGACGGACAATCGGAAAAGCGCAACCCGCTCGATTTTGCGATCTGGAAAAATGCCTCGCCCGAACACATCATGCGCTGGCCCTCGCCCTGGGGCAATGGTTTTCCAGGCTGGCACCTGGAGTGTACCTGCATGAGTACCAAATATTTGGGTGCTCAGTTCGACATTCACGGGGGCGGCATGGATCTCAAATTCCCGCACCACGAATGCGAAATTGCCCAGGGAAACGGCCTCACCGACAAGGACCCCGTGCGCTACTGGATGCACTCGAACATGCTGACCGTGAACGGCCAAAAGATGTCGAAGTCGCTGGGGAATTCGTTTTTGCCTGCCGAGCTGTTTGCCGGTAGCCACCCGCTGCTGGAGCAGGCCTATTCGCCGATGACGGTGCGGTTTTTTATGCTGCAATCGCACTACCGCAGCACGCTCGACTTCTCGAACGATGCCCTCAAAGCGGCTCAAAAAGGCTATCGTCGGCTGGCCAACGGCCTGCGCATCGTGAAAACGCTGACCTATTCGACTGATGAAACCGTTGCTCCCGACGAGAAAAAACAAACGGAAATTCGGGCCGCTTTGCAGGGTTTCCACGATGCCCTCAACGACGACCTGAACACAGCCGTAGCCATTGCACACCTGTTCACACTGCTCAAGTTTGTTAACATGCTCTACATGAACCAATTGCAGCCATCGGCTTTGGGCGAGGAATTGTTCGAGGCCATGAAAGCTTCGTTTGTGGACTTCACGGAAAACGCGCTGGGTTTGCTCGAAGAAACCGGCGAAGGACAGGGCATTGTGGAAGGTATGTTGACGCTTTACCGCGAGTACAAAGAGCAGAAACTCTACGACAAAGTCGATCAGGTTCGCACCTATTTCAAGCAACAGGGGCTGGTGATCAAAGACATGAAACACCGCATCGACTGGGCCTACGAGGAGTAAGGGACGAGACCAATGTCGTTTAGTGTAAGGCTGAACGCTCTCCTATCCAATTACGTTTTCTATTAGATCGCATTACAAATTGAATGAACGAGAACCGTACATACCTCAACGAGTTCCACCGCAGGCACTCGCAGAAAATGACTAGGAAAGTCTCCGCACAGCCCTTGATGTCATTGCAGGAGTGCATCGAACAAGCAAAGCGGCTCAGGGACCAGCCCCTCGCACTTACGAAGAAAAGCGACTAACGGAAAGAGCATTGCTCGTTGGCGAAGAAAAACTTCTGCGCCGGTGGGCCACTGCCAATGATAAACTCCTGCCCGAAGAGCCATTCACAGATGCATGGCGGGCGCAGAATGAAGAAGGCGGAGCCGAGCATCAGGTGTATGTTTAACGAGGGGTTTATTACAAACGCAACAACCTCAATTATTACGGCACCTGGCTGAGTTACTTTCATAATTTACTTCTTCATAACTGGCTGTTTCCACAAACAGGATACACATTTCTTGGCCTTATGGACGTGGACGGGGCTTTATAATCAGTTGTAAGCCAAAAAGCCATTCGTGGCATCAGGGGAGCAACTGTAGAAGAGGTGACGAGTTATATGGCCCTGTTTGATTTTACGCGCCGTTCCAACAATGACTATGTTCACGCTAATTTCGGCGTAATTGTCAGCGATCTCCATCACCGAAATGTATTGATAGATGAAGAAGGCGATTTGCTGGTTTTCGATCCGGTCATTTATGTAATGACTCCATTCGAAGTCAGGCTACCATAAAAGTCGCCTATTTCAAGCAACAGGGGCTGGTGATCAAAGACATGAAACACCGCATCGACTGGGCCTATGAGGAGTAAGGGTTTTTGCTAAGTATTATTTTCGCGAACACGAAACAACCCCGCCAACTCAGTTGGCGGGGTTGTTTCGTGTTAAATAGAATTGGTTGCTTATAGATTGTGCTGTTTATAATTAGTTAAATATTTTTATCGCTAAAGAAGGCTTTTTATACTATTTGTCAACTATACGATTACATTTCGTGCTTTAGAATCGACTAAGGAATGGGTCACTGTTTTTTTTCCAGTTACTTTGCGTTTCTTGTGTAGCTAATCACTGCCTCTTATGACTATCTCCATCCTGATTGCCTGTTCCTCAAGTATAACCGCTGCCTACTGGGCTGCCACCTTACAAAAAGCCCAATTCGTAACCCATAGTTGCCACACCAACCTGCCCGACGCGCTACGGATGGTTGACCACCACGGCCCCAACCTATTATTGGCCGAAGCAGGCTTTGACAAAAGACGGGGTCTGGAACTGGCCCGGCAAGCCGTTATGATTTATCCGGCTATCCGGTGCGCCCTGTTTCTGTCCCTCACCAACGAGGCATGGATACAGGCCATGCAAGCCGACATTAGCGGCTATCTGCCCAATGGTCTTGACGACACCGGGGAAGTGATTCGGTGTTTAGAGGAAATCCGTCAGGGCCGACGCTATACCAGTGCCGCGTTTGGCCACTTGGCTTTACTGCCCTCAGCCGAGGTATTGGCCCTAATCAAGGGATTGAGCAGTAAGCAAAAACAGATTTTACGGTTGCTGGCAAAGAGCCAAACGGCTCGGCAAATTTCGTTTGAGGTTGACCTGACCGAATCGGGGGTGAACGACCAAAAAGAAAAAATATGGCACAAATTGGGACTAAAAGGAGCCAACGAATTAAAATGCTTTGCCGGCTCGGTTCAGGCGTATTTATAGTACTGTGAGTAGAGCCGATTCCGGGGCTACTATCAGGCTTCTTGTAACGGTCTATCGTTCATTGATATAACAAGCATAAAACAGTAAATACTTTAAAAATAACATCAAATAGTTATAAGTACTTCTACAATTACCTCTGTAAGTACTGGCAGAATTGCCAGTTAACAAGCTCCTTTTTATTCATTTACCTTTAACACAACAAAACCGCCCTCACGTTGGCACGGCAGGAGCGGCTTGTTGTAGTCTTACTTTTTTAACTAAAACCAAACGTAAAGTTATGAAAAACTTTTTGCATTCATGGATGAGACACGCTATTCTGTGCTACGCTCTGATAGCACCGTTGTTCTCCTTCGGCTTCCATATTAATGGGCCAACCACTGTCTGTCCGCGAGGAACGTATGTGTACACAGCCGTTAGTATGCCCTCGGGAACTGATTACTACGATTGGGATCTCTCATACACGGCTGATTTTAGTATTATTGCGAACACAGGTCGTTCCGCAAACCCGATGAGCATATCTTTCGATAGCCGTGTAACAGGTGCCGCGTACATTCGGGTAAATGCGGTTGACACAGACCTGCCTTTTCCACCAACTATACTGGGGACTACCTACTTGACTGTCTATCGGTCACTTCCTGCTCCTGTTACGCCCAATGGTGGCACTGTTATATTTTGTGGAGCAAATGAAACAGTAGCGATCAACTCTTCACCCTACATACCATTCAACACATCAAATCCATCTGATGTAGCGAGTTGTCTGTTCCACTGTACTTATACTTGGCAGGCCCCTGGGGGATGGAACTTTGCAAGTGGAACAAACAGCCCATCTAATAATGTGCGTTTGGGTGGTACTCAAAATGATCTTCAGGCCCCTGGCAGTGTATCAAACGGTAGCAATGGTTTTGTAATTTTAACAGCTATGCACTCTGAGTGTTCGGCTGACGTTAACTCGTCATCTTCGGCTGTGCTTTGGGTTGGGACACCAACAGTGAGCAACGGACGAGCGAATGGAACCCAAGCTAACTCCCCCCTTTATATTCCAGGGGGCTATGCGAACCTGAGTGTTGATGCGGTGGGAGGTGGCAGCATCAATTGGTACATCACCAATGGAAGTGGTTCTCTGTATCCAAATGGAACAACAGCATCTATCAGTTTCAGCGGATTTGTGAGGGTAGTTGCAGAATCCAGTAACCGATGTGGCAATGGTGGCTCATGGACTTTTTACTTAAATACTCAAAATGGGGGATATGGATACCGGGTTGGGCCGAATCCAGCCAAAGAGCAGGTGAGCGTTATACCTGAGATGCAGGAGATGATGGGCGAGTTGATTCAGGATGTGACTCTCTATGATGACAAATCAAAAGTCCGCGGTAACATTAACAAAGACCAATTGAATAAAGACCGCGCTTCCAAAAAGTCATCCATTGATTTGAACGTAAAAGGACTGCCCCGAGGAACGTACTTTCTGCACGTCAAGGCAGGTGACCAAGTCCATAAGCACCAGATACTTTTAGATTGAAACACGATAAACCCTGTTCATTGCAACACTGTAACGGACAGGGTTCACTATTTCTTCCAACAACACCATGAAAAACACAATTGCCCTTGCCACCGGCGTTATCATTAGCCTTTCGCCATTCTTGGGCTTTTCTCAATCGCTTGAGAATACTCAACAGCAACCGAGGAAAAACAGCATTGCAGTCGAAATTTTGAGTGGCCCTATGTGGTACTCGTTGAATTATCAACGGGTTAACTTCGCTTATCCATCGAGGAAGATGGCTTTTACCTATAAAATAGGTGCTTCTGCGATACGCAATTATCAGACAGCTACGGCTCATGCAGGCGTTGTGATTGGGAAACCCAGCAGTTCGCTGGAGATTTTACTGGGGGCAGGCTATTTAAGAGCCACCCCTGAGCGGCCTATATGGATTGACCAAAAAGATTTAGCCCCCAATAATTTATTTGTATTTCCCCAAATTAGCTACAGAAGGCAACGGGATGATAAAGGATTGGTAGGTAAAATATCGCTCATGCCTTGGATCATTGTGAGTCCTTTTGTTAGTTCAATACGCCATACACCTGGTATTGGTTTGAGCATTGGTAAGGTATTTTAAACAAGATGACCAAGCTATTATCAATGCTATCTATGTGGCTAACAGTCACGCAATTAGCGACTGCTCAAAACTTAGTCACTAATGGTGATTTTGAACAGTCGTTTAAAAACCCCTGCCGCTTTATTTCAGATTCAAAAGTAAATATTAGTGACTATTTAGTTGACTGGAGATCGCCGACTAAAGGTACGTCTGATCCCTGGTACACGTCTGACACCATAACTGATTATTGTACCCAGAATCTGAAGGGAATAGGATATTTAGCTCATTCTGGTACTCGTTGTGCAGGTATTTATACGGCAGCTATTGTTAATGGGGTTTTGCATCTTGGCGATGAACCAAATTATAGGGAATATTTACAAACAAAACTTCGCAAACCGCTTCAGAAAGGTCAATTATATACAGTGGAGGTTTATTGTCGTCGTCATCCATACGCTGGCACGATTACAAATAACCTCGGTTTTTATTTTTCAGTTGGTTCGACCAATGCCACAATGAATAGTTGGTTGCCATTGCCGGTGAAGCCCCAAATTAATATAGAACAAACAATCGACTCGTTTAAAGAGTGGGTTAAAATTGGTGGCTGTTTTGTGGCCGACGATAAGTACGACTATTTAACTATTGGAAATTTCTTTGATGACAAACATACACTTTTTCAGACGGGGTCATTGCCAAATAGGGGTGATTATCCCTATTATCTCTTAGACGATGTGGTGGTGAAAGAAACACCCGTCGATAAATTGCCCAAACCACGCTTTTTAGGAGTTGATTCTACGCTCTGCCCACAGCAAACATTGACCATCCGGCTACCTGATGTTCCCGAAGTTACCTACAAATGGCAGGATGGGAGTGACGCACTGAACTATCAAATTACCCGTTCCGGTAGTTATTCCGTCGTGGCGCAATTGGATCAGTGCGTGGTGAAAGACACACTCAACGTGGTGGTTGAGAAGTCGTTTCGGCTCCCGGCAGACACCACGCTTTGTAACAGCGAAAGACTCCTGATTCGGCCAACAGGCAGTGATAGTCGGGCTGTTTGGTCGGACGGCTCACGAGATTCAACGTTAACAGTCTCAGAAACAGGAGTCTATTGGCTCAGGGTACCAACGGGTCATTGCAATTTGGCCGATTCAGTCAAGGTGGAGTTTGTCGGTTGCAATCCATTTATTCCCAACGTATTCACGCCCAATGGGGACGGGAAAAATGATTTTTTCGTGATCGACCCAGACAACGAGAAGCAAATTGACTGGCACATCACCATTCTGAACCGATGGGGTGGTCGAGTGTATGAGGCCAATCCATACCGCAACAATTGGAATGGTGGTAATTTGCCCGCCGGGGTATATTATTACCTGCTCGATAACCGGCAATACAATCGACGGGTAAAGGGCTGGGTTACTATTTATCGTTGACGCTGAATTGGATACTGCCCCCAAACAGCAACCGGCCCCCGTCAACTGAGTTGACGGGGGCCGGTTGCGTTGAAATCGAATTAGCTTAGGCTTCTTCGGTGGCGGCTGGCTTGGTGCCATAGCGCTTGCGGAACTTGTCTACGCGGCCCGCCGTGTCTAACAGCATATTCTTGCCGGTATAGAACGGGTGCGACTGCGAGCTTACTTCAATCTTGACGAGCGGATAGGTCGCGCCTTCAAACTCGATGTTGTCTTTTGTCTGAATGGTCGAGCGCGTCTTGAATTTGAAGTCGCTTGACAAATCGTGAAATACCACGTCACGGTATTCCGGGTGTATGCCCTTTTTCATGCTAGTTAGCTGGATTTTCGTGCTGCTTCTCGGTTTCCGACCGAAAAGGACTGCAAAAGTAGGGAGTTTTGGGCTGATCACCAAGCGGTTGCTGCATTAAATCCGGCAATGGACCGATCAATAAAAATAGACCTGCTAATTTCAGTTTTTTTATGCTTTTTTCGTGCATAAAGATTATTTTTCCCCTGTCAACCGAATGCCACCCTTCACAACGGGTTCCTCTCCCAACCTTACCTATCCTGCTGGTAACTTTTTTAGGCCTCAAATCCGGTAGGCTTTTATAAGTCGCTAAGGCCCAATAGATACCACTTGGTTAGTCAGTTCAATAGACTTTGACTTTTCAAAGGACTTATTGTTTTGCTGAACTACCCGCGCCAATTTGGCGTACCTTTAACATTCCGGTAACATTGACCCTAACTGGAAAAAGCAGCCTCAAGTGCTTTAACCGTCTAACCATAAACCCGAATACAAAATCCAACGCTCATGTATGTAATTAAACGCGATGGCCGACGGGAGTCGGTGAAGTTCGACAAAATTACCGCTCGGATCGAAAAGCTGTGCTACGGCCTCGATGGCGCGTATGTACAACCCGTCGAAGTAGCCATGAAGGTCGTGAACGGCCTTTATGACGGTGTGAAAACCACCGAATTAGACAACCTTGCCGCCGAAACAGCCGCATCGCTCACCACCCGACATCCCGATTATGCCATCCTTGCCGCCCGTGTTGCCATCTCGAACCTGCACAAGGAAACTAACAAATCGTTTTCGGGAACAATCAAAAAACTGTATCAGTACATCGACCCCAAAACCGGGGAAAATGCGTCGCTGATTGCCAAAGAGGTCTACGATATAGTTCGTAAACACGCGGCTCTGCTCGATTCTACGATTATTTATGATCGGGATTATGGCTATGATTATTTTGGTTATAAGACGCTCGAAAAGTCGTATTTGCTGAAAACCGATGGCCGCATTGCCGAACGCCCGCAGCATATGCTGATGCGCGTGGCCGTGGGTATTCACATGGACGACATCGACGCGGTGGTGGAAACCTACAATCTGCTGTCGGAAAAATGGTTCACCCATGCCACTCCAACGCTGTTCAATGCCGGTACGCCCAAGCCGCAAATGAGTTCGTGCTTTTTGCTGGCCATGAAAGACGACTCCATCGAGGGAATTTATGACACGCTGAAGCAAACGGCCAAAATTTCGCAGTCGGCGGGGGGCATTGGCCTGAGCATTCACAACGTGCGGGCAACCGGCACCTACATCAAAGGCACCAACGGAACCTCCAATGGCATTGTGCCGATGTTGCGGGTGTTTAATGACACAGCCCGGTATGTGGATCAGGGTGGTGGCAAGCGCAAAGGCTCGTTTGCGGTGTATCTGGAACCCTGGCACGCCGACATTTTCGATTTTCTGCACATGAAAAAGAACAGTGGTAAGGAAGAACTCCGCGCCCGCGATCTTTTTTATGCCCTCTGGACTCCCGACCTGTTTATGAAGCGGGTGGAAGACGACGACGTTTGGTCGCTGTTTTGCCCCCACGAGTGTCCCGGTCTTGCCGATTGTTACGGTGCTGAATTTGAGGAGCTTTACACGCGCTATGAGCGCGAAGGCCGCGCCCGCCGGACCATAAAAGCGCAGGAGTTGTGGTTCGAGATTCTGGAGAGCCAAACCGAGACTGGCACCCCTTACATGCTGTTTAAGGATGCCGCCAACCGGAAATCGAACCAGAAAAACCTCGGCACCATCAAGTCGAGCAACCTCTGCACTGAGATCATCGAATATACCTCGCCCGACGAAGTCGCTGTGTGTAACCTGGCCTCGCTGGCATTGCCCAAATACCTTACGCGGGGCACGGATGGTATGATGCGGTTCGATCATCAGAAGCTGTATGAGGTCACCAAAACGGCCACCCGCAACCTCAACAAGATCATCGACCTGAACTATTATCCGGTTGAAGAGGCCCGTCGCTCGAATATGCGGCACCGGCCCATCGGTTTGGGGGTTCAGGGCTTGGCCGACACGTTCATTATGCTGCGGATGCCGTTTGAATCGGACGAGGCCCGCCGGTTGAACGAAGATATTTTTGAGACCATCTATTTTGGAGCCATGACGGCTTCGATGGAACTGGCCAAAATTAACGGCCCCTATGAAACCTGGAAAGGATCGCCGATTTCGGAAGGTATTTTCCAGTTCGATATGTGGACCCGCGATGGTGTGACGGTAAAACCAAAATCGAACCGCTGGGATTGGGAAACACTTCGCAAAGAGGTGATGGAACACGGCGTTCGGAACTCGCTGTTGCTGGCCCCTATGCCTACGGCTTCGACCAGTCAGATTTTGGGGAACAACGAGTGTTTCGAACCGTACACGAGCAACATCTACACCCGGCGCGTGTTGTCGGGCGAGTTTGTGGTGGTGAACAAGCACCTGCTTCGCGACCTCGTGAAACAGGGACTCTGGAACGAAACCATGAAGAATAACCTGATTCGCGCTAACGGTTCTGTACAGAAAATTCCGGGAATTCCTCAGAATATCAGGGATTTATACAAGACTGTTTGGGAGATCAAGCAAAAGCATATCATCGACATGGCTGCCGACCGGGGAGCCTACATTTGCCAGTCGCAGTCGCTGAATATTCACTTGCAGGACTCAAACTTTGGCAAGCTGACTTCCATGCACTTCTATGCCTGGAAAGCCGGTCTGAAAACGGGTATGTATTATCTGCGGACTAAATCGGCTGCCGATGCCATCCAGTTTACGGTGGAACCACAAGCCGAAATGCAACTCGAACCAGCAATGGCCGAAACTGCACCTATAGAAAAGCCACTCAACTACGAGCAGTATGCCCGTGAGCAGGTGGCCGCTCAACCTGTGCCGGTTGTCTCCGATGCCGAACAGGCTTATCTGGCCATGCAGTGTTCGCTGGATGATCCAGAGAACTGTGAGGCCTGCGGAAGTTGAATTGATTGTTATAGATTCCGTTTCAACGGTTGCCTCTCTCCTGATCAGGAAGGGGCAGCCGTTTTTTATGACTCCTCATTTTTGTAAAACCTATGAATCGCATTCTCTTTTTTGTCCTCGTCGGTCTGGTACTTTTCGTGATGGACTGGTATGTTTATCAGGCTATTAGGACCGTTATTCGCAACTTGTCGGGCGACACACAGCGTATGATCACCCTGGTTTATTGGGGGTTCACGGCCCTGTCGGTAAGCGTTTTTCTGTTTATGCAATTGTCGCCACCCGACTTGCTGGGTCGCCACACCCGCACGTTTCTGTATGCCGGCATTTTTATTCCGTATCTCTCGAAAGTGTTCGCCATTCTTTTTATCCTGATCGACGACATCGGGCGGTTCTTCCGGTGGGTGGCTTCCCTGTTCTACCGGCCCGATGTGCGCGAAGCTGCCGACGATGCCACCCGCCCCAATATGCCCCAAACGGATGTGATCACCCGCTCGGATTTCCTGATGAAAACTGCCCTGGTGGCCGGGGCTATTCCGCTGGTTGGGTTCTCGTGGGGTATTATTTCAGGAGCGCACGACTACCGCGTTCGGCGGGTGAAACTAGCTCTGAAAAACCTGCCGTCAGGTTTCGAGGGAATGCGAATTGCGCAATTGTCGGATATTCACTCCGGCTCGTTTTTTAACAAAACAGCGGTGAAGGGGGGCGTGGAAATGCTCCTGAAAGAGAAACCCGATATGGTCTTTTTCACGGGCGACCTCGTCAACAACACCGCCGATGAAGTGCAGGACTACATCGAGATTTTCCGGCACGTGAAAGCCCCCTTGGGTGTGTTCTCCACGCTCGGCAACCACGACTACGGCGACTATGTGCAGTGGCCCAATGAGCAGGTGAAACGCCAGAATCTGAACAACCTGAAAGAAGCCCACCGGTTGCTCGGCTGGAATCTGATGATGGACGAGAACCGGATTTTTACCCAGAACGGCGATAAAATTGCCCTGATTGGCATTCAAAACTGGGGGGCCGGCGCGCGGTGGCCCAAATATGGCGACCTGGCCAAAGCCTATCAGGGTACTGAAGATTATCCTGTTAAGCTGCTTCTGTCGCACGACCCCAGCCATTGGGATGCGCAGGTCCGACCAAAATTCCCCGACATCAACGCGATGTTTGCGGGCCACACCCACGGAATGCAGTTTGGCGTGGAGATTGGTGGTTTCAAGTGGAGTCCCTCGCAATATGTGTATCCTCAATGGGCAGGGCTGTACCGGGAGGGAAACCAGCAATTGTATGTGAACCGGGGATACGGGTATCTGGGGTATCCGGGCCGCGTTGGCATTTTGCCAGAGATCACTATTTTTGAGTTAACGCGAGGGGTTTAAACCAACCGTCTCAACATGGCGTTAATCATCCAAACATAAACCCCCATTACGCATGAAAATCATTTTCGTTTCTTTGCTCTCACTTCTGCTGTCTGTTTTGGCTCCCACAAAACCCCAGCCCGATGCAGCCACCATTCCCTTGTGCCACGGGAACGACATGTCGGCGTTGGCAGCCGACCCGGCTTTTGCCATGTTGCACGAAAACCCGCTTCCGTTTGAGTATCAGGGCGCGGGCGAAATGATTAAATTTCCCACTTCCGATGGGCAGTCGGCCAATGGCTTTCTGATCAAAGCAAAAAAGCCATCCGACAAGTGGTTGCTCGTGTATCAGGAGTGGTGGGGTCTCAACGACAACATCAAACAACAGGCCGAAGCGTTCTACAACGACCTCGATAATGTGAACGTGCTGGCCGTTGACATGTATGATGGCAAGGTGGCCACCCAGCGCGAAGATGCCATGAAATATATGCAGGCGGCCAACCGCGAACGGCTTGATGCCATCATGAAAGGAGCCATTGGTTATGCCGGTCCCAAAGCAGAGTTTGGGTCAGTAGGCTGGTGTTTTGGTGGGATGCTGTCGCTGCAATCGGCCATGCTGGCAGGCAAACAGGCCAAGGGTTGTGTGATGTATTACGGCAGACCAGAGCAGGACGTTGCGAAACTGAAGAGCCTGGAAACCGATGTATTGGGGATTTTCGGAAGCCGCGACAAAGGGATTACGCCGGAGTCGGTAACGAAATTTGAGGAGAGCATGAAAACGGCTGGCGAAAAGGTCGAAATCAAAATGTATGATGCCGACCACGGCTTTGCCAACCCCAGCAACCCCGTCTACGACAAGACTGCTTCTGAAGATGCGTACAAACGGGCGTTGAGTTATCTGAAGAACCGGCTCAATGCGTAACCCGACTAGGGGAAAAATTGATGCGCTCAACCAATCCGGTTAAACCTTTGTTATAGAAGAGAGTCTAAGGGGAATAAACGCTTAGATTCTTTACGCCATGAAAGCGAAACCGATTAAACAGGTGCTTTTGGCCCTTGTCCTGGGGCTTGTTCTGGTGAGTTGTGCTCCTGCCTATGTGGGCGTTAATGGGGGTTACGGTCCTCGTTATGGGTATTATGATCGTCCTTATGGGTATTATCGTCGTCCACCCATAATTGTAACCCCGCCACCGCGTGTATATTATCGGAATCAGTATCGGAATTACCGGCCTGCTCCCCCGGCCTATGGTCGGCGGTATAGCAATCCGGGACATGGATCTGGTCGTACCAGAGGGTATCGCCGGTAAGCATGTGAGAAATTTCTAGTAAAAAAAACCGACTTTGGGGTCGGTTTTTTTTGTTTATTTACGCGATGCGCCCACTTCTCTTCCTCTGCCTGTTTTTGCTGTCCATCCCAGCTCTGGCCCAACCCGCCGACTCGCTCAACCACGCCAACAAAACTCCCGCCGACCGGGCCGACCTGATGCGTCAACTTGTGGCCCTGCCTTGTGGCATTCAGCCTACTGAATCGAAGGCGGTGGTGTTGCAGAAAATTAAAACCTACCTCTCGACCTACCAGCCCAACCCCGCTTTTGCGGAGGACCGGTTTTCGCTGGCGGCTGTGCAACAGGCATTGACCGGTGCGTTGCGGGGTGGTTACGGCATTGGGGCGGTGCTGGTTGACGGGCGGGGGCGAATTTTGCACGGTGCCTACAACGCCCAACTCCAAACAGGCCGCTCGGACCTCCACGCCGAAATGAACCTGCTGACGGAGTTCGAGAGCCTGCCGCAGTTCAAAAAATACCGCTCGAAAGGAAATTTCACCGGGGGCGGCAACACCATTTATACCGAGCAACTCAAACTCTACACCTCCGCCGAACCCTGCCCCATGTGTTTTGTGCGGGTAGCCATTGCGGGCGTGGATACGCGCTACGTGACCACCGGCCCCGACGATGGTATGAACGCCCGCGCCCAATGCCTGCCGCCGTTCTGGTATCAACTTAGCCAGAAACACAAGGTCGAAGCGGCCGCCAACGCGCCAGTGTTGCAGCAACTGGCGCACTGCCTGTTCTATTCATTTTTGCTGTGAAAATCAAAAACCAGCCGCTTGCCCGTCTTTGCGCGATTCGGTGGCTCCGTGATAGACCTTCTGTTTGGCATCGAACATAATGGCCTGATAGCCACCATAATTCCCCAAGTCATAACCCACATTATGGCCTTTCAGCATCAAGGCCCGGATTGTCTCATAGGGGTATCCCGATTCCAGGGTGATGGTGCCAACCCCGCTGCCCCGTTCGCCGGTGGGTTCCGACGAGCCGGCGTGGTCGATGCGGGGTGCGTCGCCAGCCTCCTGTGGATTCATACCAAAGTCGATCATGTTCATCACAATCTGCACATGACCAAGCGGCTGAAAACCGCCCCCCATCACGCCGAAACTCATAAACGGCTGCCCGTCTTTGGTGATGAAAGCCGGAATAATGGTATGGAATGGCCGTTTGTGGGGTGCATACGTATTGTTCTGTCCGTCGATGAGGCTGTATAATTCGCCCCGATCCTGAAGGGTGAACCCCAATCCGTCGGGCACCATCCCGGAACCAAAACCCCGGTAATTGCTCTGAATCAGCGAAACCATGTTGCCTTCGGCATCGGCCACAGTCAGGTAAATGGTGTCGCCATCTTTCAGGGCCGGGTTGCCTGCTTCAACGCCCACGGCGGCCTTTTCGGTGTTGATGAGGGCGCGACGCTCGGCAGCGTAGGGTTTGGAAATGAGCGTTTGCACCGGAATTTTGGCGAAAGCAGGGTCGGCATAATATTTGGCCCGGTCTTCAAACACCAGCTTTTTGGCTTCCACAAACCGATGGATATGCTCCGGGCTGCCCCACGGAATTTTCGAGAAATCGTAGCCTTCCAAAATGTTCAGCATCTGGAGTGCGGCAATGCCCTGTCCGTTGGGCGGGAGTTCCCACACATCATAGCCCCGGTAGTTGGTCGAAACGGGTTCGATCCAGTCGGAGGTGTGTTCGGCGAGGTCGCGGTAACTGAGAAAGCCGCCCATTTTTTTCATAAACCCGTCGATGGTTCGGGCAATGTCGCCTTTGTAGAACGCATCTCGGCCCCCTTTGGCAATTTTTTCGAGGGTGTTGGCCAAGGCTGGATTCTGGAACATCTCCCCGCGTTTGGGCGCGGCCCCGGTGGGGGCATACACGTCCATCACGTTTGGGTATGTTCCCATCCGGGCAATCATGCTGCTCCAGTAAAAAGCGGCTTCGTCGTGAACCGGGTAGCCTTCGCGGGCGTAGCGAATGGCGTGCGACAGAATATCGGGCATGGGTGTTTTGCCAAACCGCTTGTGCAAGGCATACCAGCCATCCACACAACCCGGCACCGACACCGGCAACGGCCCAGCCGATGGAATGTGCGTGAGTCCCCGTTTCTGAAACTCGGCCAGGGTCAGGCCATATGGCGAGCGGCCCGACGCGTTGAGTCCGTAGAGTTTTTTGGTTTTGGCATCCCAGACAATCGCGAACAAATCGCCCCCAATCCCGTTCATATCAGGCTCCACCACCCCTTCCATAGCGTTGGCGGCAATGGCCGCGTCAATGGCGTTGCCGCCTTTGCGCAGCACATCGATGGCGGCCTGGGTCGAGAGGGGATGCGAGGTGCAGGCCATGCCGTTGCGGGCCATCACCACGGTACGGGTAGCAAACGATTTGCCGGTGAGCCGGTCCTGGGCTAGAGCAAGCGTACCGAAAAAGCCAATTAAGAAGCAGGCGAGTGTCAGTAGTCGTAGGTGTACAGTCATTACGTAAGGAGTATTGGTAGAAAAGCAAAAAATATCCATTTTTACCAATGCATTGGTAAGGCATGAATAAACGTTATTATATCAAACGACGTAGGCCATGAAAAACATAGGGTTAGTTCTGTTTGCTGTGGTCCTGCTGGGCATGACCGAAGCTCCTGTTAGTGCGGCTGTCAGGACGGCCACCACCGAAACAACCGTTAAGACCAAAGAGGAAACCATTTTTAAACGGAAGCGTAAAGGCTACCGCAAGAAAAAGGGATTTATGTGGGGATTGTTCAAAAAGAACGATTGTGGTTGTCCAAAGCATTGATCCGATTCTATTGATTTTCAGTGGGTTGACTGCTCAAAAATAACGCACTGCTGAGTCTGAAAATCGAACTTCTGCAACGCCCCGTTCGTTCTTAGAGTAACCTATACAACAAGCCTCTGTTTGTTCGTTTTGTAGTTGGTTTTAATCCATAACCAGTCGAAAATTACCATGAGAATCAAAGCCATAATCGCTAGTCTATTCGTAGCCGGAACGATGGCCGCCTGTGCGCCTGCCGTTTCTGTCATGTACGACTATGACTCTAAAGTAAACGTCCGCCAATTCGGAACATACCGGATCGAGGCCGACCGCCAACGTAACACCGACCCCATTGTGGGCGGGAATCTGAACCAACGCCGGATTGCTGATGCACTTGATCAGTCGCTGAAGTCGCGGGGCTACAAGCCCGTGGAGAGCGGGGAAGCTGACCTTATCATTCGGTTCTTCACGGATTCAAGGGATCGCCAGCAAATTCAGTCAAACAACACCATGGGGCCATACGGCTACGGGTGGGGTGGTTTCGGAATGGGCAATCAGGTCTATTCGCGTCAGTATGAAGAAGATCGGGTAGTGATCAACGTGTATGATGCCCGCACGAACGACATTATCTGGCAGGGATGGGCTAAAGGCCAATTGAACACCCGCAAAAAAGAGCGTGAGCGCGATGCCGCTTTCCGCGAAACGGTGGTGAGCATCATGAAAAACTTCCCCGAAAGTGCCGGTCAGGACTACGGGGCTGCCAAGTAAAACAAGGGACTATTATATAGACCAAATGTCAGGTTTTACTTAGTTAGTGGCCCCTATTTAGTGGCCTCTGACACTCGAAAATAACATTGGAATGCCAATTGCAACAATCCCCGGTTCAGGCGAGCCGGGGATTGTTTTTGCTGGCCGTTTTGCTAATTCGCTACGTCTATCCATTTGTTATGCCGTCGGCAGTTCGAGGTGTCGTCTGGTCTTTGCTGACCGCCATCGTAATCCTATTTTTGGGGTTAATAGGCCTGCTATACATCTCCTACAACCGCGACAAGCAGTATGCGAGTGAGATTCAGTACCTCCGCCATAAGATCACCGAGAAAGACGCGCAAATCAAACAATTGCAACAACGAAACGGTCAGCCTTTAACCACTTCTGATTCGCTTCCGGCCGCTCCCACCCCCTCAGATTTTTGAAAACTGGTACTATTTTTGCGGTACAATTGTTCATGTATTAATACATCGGATTTTGTTGGAGCAAAAATCAGGCCACGGCACTATTCGTCATTTGTCGTAAATTTGGGCTTCCTTACAATCAAGAAATCAGATTTTTATGATGACATGCAGGCTGTGCGGCAACGTCGAGAACAACCAACGGTATTGCTTTCGCGAAATGATGCTGGGTACACGCGAGGAGTTTGCCTATTTTCAATGTGCCGTTTGCGAATGTCTGCAAATCGAAACTGTCCCCGCCAACCTCGCCGATTTTTACCCCGAAGGCTATATTGGATTCACAGGCCTTCGCGATGGACTTTTTACGGGTTTAAAAGGAGCCTTCCGCAAAGCCCGCTATTCAACGTCGTTGTTCCCGAATGAGGGAATGAACCCCCTGCTGAAACCGTTTTTGTCGGCCATTCAATACAACCTGCTGGGGCAATTGCACCTCACCAAAACAACCCGGATTTTAGACGTTGGCTGTGGTTCAGGAGCTTTTCTGTATCCTCTCTACGAATTGGGCATGACCAACGTGCGCGGCACCGACCCGTTTGCCGGGCCAATTGTATACGCGAACGGCTACATCATCGAGAAGAAATTTGTGGAAGAAATGAACGGACAATGGGATATTATTCTGTTTAACCACTCGTTCGAACACATCCCAAATCCCCTGGAAAGCCTTCGGGCGGTGGCTCGTTTGCTGGCTCCGGGGGGCGTGTGCATGATCCGTATCCCAACCGTCAGCTCGTTTGCCTGGCAACACTACCGCGAAAACTGGTTTCAACTGGATGCACCCCGCCACCTGTTTTTGCACTCCATAAAAAGCATGACACTCCTTGGCGAGCAGGCCGGTTTGCCCCTTTCCGATGTGATTTACGACTCGGACCGGGCGCAGTTCATCATCAGCGATAAATACAAAAAAGACGTTGCCATGAATGAACCCCTGCCCGAACCTCAATCGTTTCTGGGTCGCAAATGGCGCAGGTGGGCCTATCAACGCCACGCCAAAACCCTGAACCGCGAAAAGCAGGGCGATCAGGCCGCTTTTTATTTTAGGAAGTGAGGGTTTATACAAAGGAGCGAAGACGCTAATATTAACTTTATCTGCTTGACACACGTTACGTAACGTGTTACATTGGCGAATGATAAAAAGCATCACAAACAAGCCTTTGCGCCTGTTCTACCAAAAAGACGACGGTTCAAAATTGCCGGCATCGCAGTTAGGTAAGATTGGTTTGATAATGGGTTTGCTCGATGCTGCTACGAAGCCAGAAGATATGGATTTTCCGGGTTCCGGCCTACACAAATTGTCAGGAGAATTAAAGGATTTTTGGTCAGTCAAGGTCAATGGAAATTACCGAATCATCTTCAGGTTTGAGGATGAAGGAGCGACTGACGTTGATTATCTGGATTACCATTAAAACAGAAGAACGAACATGGAAGATACCCGCGTAAAAAATCCTATGAAGAATCCTCCCCACCCTGGGCAGGTGCTGAAGGGCTTGTATTTGGAGCCACTTGAACTGTCAATAACCGATGCGGCTAAAGGCTTGGGGGTGAGCCGCAAAACACTGTCCCAGTTGATTAATGGGCATCATGGAATCACTCCCGAAATGGCCCTGCGTCTGTCAGAAGCGTTCAATACGAGCCCGCAACTTTGGCTGAACCTTCAGCAGAATTTCGATTTACGGCAGGCTGAGAAGAAAGAGCGGAACTACACCGTAAAGCATTTTTGGTTATCTTCGGGTGCTGGATTGCAGCAGGCGTAGTTCATAAAGTGATCTTTTTTGGGGCAACAAAAGATAAAGTCATGGTTAGCGTAATCAATTCAAACATGATTTTATGTTCTTAAATTCAGCATTACTTTTCATAGATGGCTAATATCTCGAAGTGCTTGTGGGCCATCATATCCGATTTATTGATTTCCCTTTTTTCACCATCTGACTCAAAATTCTCTAAATAATAGAGTTTATAACCATACCCAGCAATTACATCGTATAATTCATCACGTTCTTCACGAGTCAGCTTTCTATAGCACTCAGCCATGATATTTGGCTTGTACTCATTGAGTAAAATCGAAAAATTTTTTAAAATTTCTTTGTCGTACCCCTCTGCATCAATCTTCAACTGTTGAAGATTGATTAACTCATCCCCATAATTTTCGTACAGGTAGCGCTCCATGTTTTTGCCGACAATGGGCAGTGTATAACTATGGCCATGACTTGTATTTTCAATTTCAGACAGAAAACCACCATTACAGAATGAGGCATCTGAGTAATTAAACGTAAACTCACCGTCCTTAGCTGTAGCGGCAAAAGGCAATGGCACAATGCGCGTTAGATTAGGATTAAGTTGTGCGTTCTTAGCCAGGATTTTATACACATATTTGTTTGGTTCAACACCAAGTACCAAGCCTTTTGGCCCCACTGCTAAACTCATGGGAACAGTCGTGTCGCCAGTGTGAGCACCAATGTCGATTATAAATCCCCCTTCCTTTGTAAGCCCACGGTAAAAATCAACCTGTGATTTTGTGATGCTTTTAGGCCCTTCAAGAGGGTGTTGCCACTGAGCATACTCTACCTCACCAATCCCCTCGATAGAAAATGTTTTGATTTCATACCCATATTCCTTGAAGGTTTTCTTCTGTCTGATTTTCTCCAACTTACGCTTTATGTAACTGAACATAGCCTTTCATTTTAATGAGTAAATTCAAAAATAGGTAATACAAAGATACAAACATTGGCTGGGACTCAAAGAATAGCCATTAGTATGGGAGCATCTCTTCCTCAGTTTATGTAAGCTATTCAAGTCCTCACAATCCAACCCGTAACACCCCCCGAAACCCGGACTAACTGGAAATTACCCGCGAGGGCCAGCACCTCAACCACGGTGTTGCCGGGGAGTTCCTGAATGACGGCGGCTCTTGGGTCGGCAGCATCGAGCAGGTCGGTGGGGCGGGGGAGTGGCACCCGACGGAGCGATTTCACCGCCGATTCAACGGAGGTGTTCGTCACGTAGCCCATGCGTCCGTCGGGGAGTTCGACGCGGAGCCAAACGGCGGTGCCTCCCAGCAAAATCAACCCCGACGATCGGGGGAGTTCCTGTATGATGGGTGCATCGCCGTTTGGGGCCAATCGCACCACCGCCCGCGTTGCGCTCACCCGCACGGAGTCGCCTAAGCGCGTGGGTGCCAGGGGGTCTTGCCGGGCAGGGCCGGTGCCAAGCCGGATGTAGGGCAAGGGGTCAACGGCTCCTTCGCCAAAGGTGTAAATCCCAAAATGAAGGTGTGGCCCTGTGGTGCGGGCGTTCCCAGTGTTGCCCACAAAGCCAATGGTATCGCCCACCGATACGCGCTGTCCGTCGGTCACGTTGGCACGGTCGAGGTGGGCGTAGTATAGGTTTTGGTTGCGGGCATTGTCGGACAGAAACACCACATTACCACCGAGTTCATTTGTTCCTACCCGGGAAATAACGCCATCGGACCCGGCCAAAGCGGGCGTTCCGCGTGGGGCAAAAATATCGACTCCCTCGTGCCGCCGTCGGCCCCCGTCGCGGGGAACCCCAAAATAGCTGCTGATTTGCTTGCTACTCAACCCCTTCACCGGGAAACTCAACATCGGCTCACGGGTCACCGTTAGCACATACCGACCCGACCGCAGGAGTTCGGGCTGAATGCGAATCAGGTGCGTTTGGGTGCGCCGAACCTCCCAATTAAGCACATTCGTATCCGCTTTGGCCGACAGCGTTCGGTCAGGTTGGTTGCGCTCATTGAGGGCGAATACATCAATAAACATGGAAGCCTCCTGCTGACCCTGCACCTCAACCCGAATGGTGAACCGATCACCGCGTTGCCCATTGATCCGGTAGCCGATTGCAAACGGGCGGTTGGCCGCAAAATAGCCGCTCTCGCGATAGGGCGACGTGATTTTCAAGGAATCACGTAAGGCACGTTGCCCGGCAGCCACCCAATCGCGACCGAGGGCAGTGCGGTTCAGTTTGGCCTCGGTGAGTGAGCGTTCGTATTGTTCGTGGGGGGATGCCGCCTGAAACAAACCACCGGCAGGCCCCGTGCTGGTGCAGGCGGCAATGGAAACGATCAAACTTAGTATCAATGCAAACTTCAAAAAACGTCTCATGGTTGGTCAGTAAGAAACTAAACGACTTTCTCCCGGTGATACTTCAGTCGTGCCAGATAAACGATCATGGCAAGGCTAATTAGTATGCTCAGGGTTGGAAAAATCAGGGCAATCAGGGCGGCAATCATATACACGGAAGTGCTGATTAGCAGGCCCTGGCTGACGGTGATTATCCGTACATCAGCAGCAGGCCGTTTAAGCAGGTGGAAGTTGTCAGTGGCGTGTTTCCACATCTGGAGCAGCGTGCCCGTGATTCCTCCGAACAGGAGCATCGAAATAATGGTGGACAGTTCGGTGGCCGAGGTCTGAATATATTTGGCCAGAATATTGGTGGTAAACGGAATTAAACTGACTAGAAGCAGTAGCAATCCATTCAGATACAGGAACGTGGAATCGCTTCGGCGCACCACGTTGAACATACGGTGGTGGTTCACCCAGATAATGAAAATGGTGCCAAAACTGAGCAGGTAAGCCAGATACATGGGCCATTGAGCCAGCAATGCCAGTAGCAATGTATGGCTGGTATATTCCTCCTTGAAGGCCGGTGCTTTCAATTCAAACGTCAGCAAGGTGATGTCGATGGCAAAAACTCCATCGCTGAAAGCCTCGATTCGGGGTGTTTCGTTTTCCTGAAAATGAGTGGGAGTATTGGCCATAAAGGAAAAACTCCCACTTCTTGAAATGGTTGATTAAACTGGAAGAACCTTATGCACAGGACTTCATAACACGTTCCACCAATCCTCTGAAATGGGGGGCGTGGGCGGGTTTTCGGTGGGAGGAATAGGTTCGGTTTTGGGAAGTTTGGGTTGTTTTGCCGGTTGACCCATCAGTATGTTTACCTGCTGTCGGAGGGCCTCGCCTTGTTCGGGTTTCACCATCGCCACAAAATTGGCGAAGCCCATCACCGAGTTGTGCACCTCGCCCTTGCCCCACCGTTTGCCATCCCAACCCGACTGCCCGATCTGGTGCAGCAAGGCCCGAAACTTCCGCAAGGTGGCCCGGTCAATGCCCGGCTGGTCGTTCACCACAATACCCGTAACCTTTTGCTGACGACCCTTTCGCATGACGTGCAGCTTGCCGGGGTGAATCACAAACCCTTCGCCATCAATCACTTGCCGAACGCTCCACAATAACTGACCCACCCGCCCAGCCGCTTCGTTGGAGGCCGAAAAGGTCAAGTCGTCGGCATAGCGAGTATAGGTAAACCCGAATTTGTCGGCCACGCCCCGAAGTCGTCGGTCGAGCCGGTAGGCCAGCAGGTTGGTGAGAGCCGGGCTGGTGGGTGCGCCTTGAGGGAGGGTCCGTTCGCCTTTGGCAACGTGGTATTTTTGCCCGTCTAATTCCACTAAATCGGTGTCGGGTTCGGTGCAGAGCAGGGCCAGAATGGTGGCAATTGATTCGGCGTAACCGAGGGCAACAAACAACCCTTTCACGCGCCGATAGGTAATGGTCGGGAAGAAATCTTTCAGGTCGATGTTCACCACCACATCACGGCCAACGTGTGGGGTTGCATTGGTCACGATTGACCGTTCGGCCACGAAGCCATGAGCGTGTTCGGTGGGTTGAACAAGGTTCAGAATATGCTCCAGTACCCAATATTGAGCATTTTTCAGGTGCGGTATCGGGGCCGAGATCGTCCGTTTGCCACCCGATTTTTTGGGCAACTGAAACCGTTTGTAGTGCGACAGTTTGGCTACTTTTCGGTTAAACGTCAGGAACCGCAAACGCCCCAACGTCATGTCCATGGCCCCAGCCAAAGCCAGCGGACTCTCGAAATTGGGCAGACCAAATTGAGCTAGTTTTGGAGTTTCGGCTTCGGTATAGTTCAGGCCACCCGACACGCCTGCGCCCAGATAGGTGATTTGTTGGCGTTGTTGGGTCTGCCAGGCCGTTGCCCGTGCCTGTCGTTTCTGTTCCTGCCTTTGTTTGGTTTCCTCGCGTCGTTTTTTGGCCTCGGCCATGCGCACCTGCCGCATTTCGGTCAGCATTGCCTGCCGACTTTCGTAGCGTTTTTGTTGGGCCAGCAGTTCGGCCAGTTCGCGTTGGAGGGCGGCTTCGCGCTCAATCAGTTCGGCCGGTTCGCGGGGTTGTTCCTGTTCGTTCCAGAAACCGAGCCGCTTCATTTCGGTCAGTACATAGGCATCACGCGAACCCATTTCGCGAACGCGGTCGTAAATTTCCTGTCGGGTCATGCGATGAAAAGGGAGGCCGGGGCCGGGGTGGTTTAAGAACCGAAGAGGCAGCAGGGCATAGTCGATAAAGCGGAACGAAGCCAGGGCGGCCTTCGAACAAACTCAGGACTACGTCAATCAACTCCGGGGGGCCACACTAGGTGTGTTTTCCGGCCCGCAGGGTCTTTACCGGGAAAGCACACCTAGTGTGAGCCCCCCATAATAACGATTGCACGTAGTGATGCGTGTGAAGTCATTGGTCTTGAACGACGAAACATCGTTCTTTTCCCGAAGGAAACGCAAGGTCTTGCGCCCGGCTTCGCACCGCTTTATCGCTGTTTGTTATGCACTGCAATATACCATTCAATTCGGATTTTTACAAGTGAAAACTGAGTCAAATAGATACAATTCCCTTCTCTCGATGTGCGATTCGCAACGCCAACTGGTGTTCGCAGGGGCCTTGGCGGAGACCGTTTTGCCGGGCAAAATTGCACTGACAAGTGCCCTCACTAACTCGCTCGTCGGCATCAATTAACAACGTCGGTTCAACGGTTAAGCCTGGTGCGCGAACAAAGCCCCACAGTTTCAACCCCGCTGCCGTTTGCTCCGACTGAACCAAAACCAAGTCTTTGGTCACGAAGTCGTTAGCATCGGCTTCTCGGGGGTTGCTGAACCGTAGTTGTTCCATCGGCAACGGATCTTGGGTCAGTTCTCGAACGCGATAAACGCCCCGTTGCAGGTCGAAAATGGCTCGTCCGGCCTGGGTATAGGTGCCTAATGCAGCCAGCACTGTTTTGGTGTCTAACCCCAGCCGTTGGGCCAGGGATTGTGGCTTTTCGACCCAGTTTTCGCGCAGGGCATCGAACACCCGTTTGGCCGTTTCGGGCGAAACCTCGCCACGGGGAGCCATTAAATCGAAGTTGCCCAAGCGCGACCAATCGTTGGCCGACCAGCCCGACAAGCCGAGCGTGAAACTCATATCGCCAAGATCGGCCACATAAAAAGAAGGCATTCCCGATCCCAGCAAATGCACGGTGAACGAGCGGGCAATCGGAATCAGCCGTTCCAGAATCATCAACCGTCGGCGGCCCCAAATCCGAATTTCGGTGGCTTCCGCACCCTGATAAATGGAACGGGCACACACCAGTTCTTTGCCCCAGGGATCGAATACCAGCTTGATGGGTTGGCCGGGCGTGAGCTGAAACCGGATGGAACGCGGCCCGACTTTTTCTTTGAACCGGCGCAACAGCGAACAGATTCCATACATGTCCATTGGGTGCAAAGTCAGTTTGGTGGTGGGCAGGGTCATTGCCGAACTCACCTGCAAAAAGCCCCGAACCCAAGAGTCGGGCAGGTCAATTTTTTCTTCTTTGTATGACTCTTCGCCCGTTGTTTGGACCTCGAAACCGCTGGGGTCGATGCTGAAATCGGTCTCTTTGTAGTCGCGAATTTTCTGAAACTCGTTATACAGCGAACTCGAATAGTCGATGTTGGTGGTGCCACAAGCAAACTCGCTGATGTGGTTGAACACGTTGTAATTAGCCGAAAGTTTTCCATACGACGACTCATCTTCCGAAAAACACTCGAAAAATACCTCATCAGGATGCACCGTAATCACGGGGTCAAGCACGTACCACGCATCTAAGTCCTTCTTGTAGAGGTAATCGAAATAGGTTTTTCGAGCGGTATAAAACGGTTGCGTAATCTGGGCGCGTCGTCGGTGAACCGTCTCCAATTCGCCTTTCAACACGGCAATCCGGTCTTTGGCAGAGTCCATATCTTTGTCGCTCATGTACTCGGCGAGCCAGATGGATTCCTGTTTGGCGGCCCATTCTTTGTAGGCCGTTTTGTCGCGTGGCTGGTAGCGCATATCCGACACCACCACCTCGTGCAGGGCCGAAATGGCCTCGCGAAAGGCTAATTTGCGGTGCAGTTTCCCCACAAAAAACGTGGGTGTTCGGTTCAGGTCGGGCGCAAACGACATTCCCACACTGTTGGCGTTGCTCACCACCGAGGAACTACCACTGAATTTGTAGTTGGCTATCATGTTCCGTTAGGTTGGAATGAAGAGTTAAAGGGCTGGGCAGTTCGGGAAACGCGGCCCGAATCCGGTTCAGAATCTGGATACAGGTGGCTTTGTCGCCAATGGCTGCCGTGGCCGAAATGTCGGTCAGGAGTTGCGACACGAACAGGGCATTGTCGTATGATTTGACGCTTTCCTGCTCTAAAAGGACAAAAACCCGTATTTTGGCAATGCGCCCGCGTCCCACCCGCGCCAGCACCGAACGGAAATAAAAGGCTAATGCCCGGAGTCGTTCGGGTTGATCGGTGGCGTATTGCTGCAGGTAATTGGTAGCAAACAACTGCATGTCGGCGGTGGGGTGCTGACTTAGTTTGAGCAGGTATTCGGGGCCGTGTTCATCTGTAAAAAAGCGGCTAATCAGTTCGCGGCCAAACGCCTGAATATCGGGTCGAACCGAATCGGCAAGGCCCACAAGCGTTTCGGGAGTCCAGTCGTTTTCGTCGCACAGTTGCCGGAACAGGGTCATGGCCATCTCGCGGGTATCGGCCCAATTGGCATCCAAAAGGCCGATGGCTTCGGTTAGTTCGTAGCGAGTTCGGGCGGGGTTTTGTTGCACGATTTGCCCGGCGTAATGCCGCACCGCCAGCAGTTCGTGGTTGCCGAGGGCCACAATCTGCCGCATCGTCAGGCTTTCGGCAGGAATATGGTTTCTCAGTACCAATAAACCCGTTTCCTGGGCGGGCCTGAAATGGGCATAAATCAAACGCAGAGCCGTGGTTTTATCCACCGCACTCAAATACGGCTGCATCTGCCGCTGAATCAAATTCCCGATGGCTTCGTGCTGACCTTCGTATAGTTCTTTCCGAATCAAGGCCGGTATCAAGTTGTGAACCAGTTCTTTACCGTAATCCGAATCGGGGCTGAGGTTGGGATGAATACCGGCGAACAAATCTTCGCCCGCTTGCCGCACATCGGCGTAGGGACTTGTAAGCAGCGCACTCAGCACCGCCGACGTTGGCTGGGCATTTTTTAGAATCAGCAGTCGAACTGCAAACGCCTGTGTAGCCTCCACCGGAATCGCCAACAACTCCGACACCACCGTTTGGCTCAAGGTTGGCAAGGCTCCGGCGGTGTGGCGAAGCAACACGTTGGTCGCCGAGCGGATAAGTTCGTTGGTTTCGGGGTCGTTGGTGGTCGATAGTTGCAGCGCGGCCACCGTCCGGCCAATGAGCAATTGTTGCTGTTCGGATGTGAGTGGATGGAGGCTCAACTGCCCGTCGATCCAATCCCGAACATCAGAAAAAGGCGAAAATACGAGTTCCTGAATCAGGCTTGAATCGCTCCCGAACGTGGGCCATTGTTGGCCAAGCCACTGTAAACCAAGCTTTCGGGCATCGGCAAAGGTGCTTTGAATCAGAAGCCGAATCAGTTCGGGGTCGGTGTTTGCACTGGGCCGGTCGCGAATCAGTTCAACGGCCCAGCGGGCAGGAATCTCAAACGCTGATTCGAGGAGTTGCCGAATCAACGGAATCGCCATGCGGTTGGCCAGCGTCGTGTAGTCGGGGTGGAGCCGCAGATTCTGGTAGGCAAACTGATGGATGGCATCGACCCGCGCCCGCATTAGTAGGGTCACGTAGGCTTGCGGCATCTGATCCCATAATTCCGGGTAACTTTCCTCATGCACCACTATTGACGATGGCGCAGTAATTTCTGATTTATCTGGTTGTGAGGTAGTTATATCAGCAGGTGCCGGATTTCGATTCAGCAAATTGCCAATTCGGGTAAAAAACGACCCGAACACGCTGCCCGGTGCTGTTTCAGCCGGAGTGGGAATCACTGGGGTTGTAGCCTCCTGCCGGAATCGCCAGCGGGTTGCCAGGGGTTCCAGACGGGTGCTGTTTCCATACAAAATCCGGTTCATGAGCATGGCATCGGCATAGGCGGGAAACTGCCGGGAAATGGTGATGTAATTCCCACCCCGCCCGTTTGTATTCTGCACCCATTGCCATTCACGCACTTCGTAGGGTTCCCGGTAGTCCGTTTGGTTTTCATACGACACCAAAATGGCCGTGGCCAACCTTACATAGCCTGTGTTCTGGTCTTTGCCGAGGGATTGCAACGCCCGGCTCATGCGCCGTTTCAGGTAATCGCGGGTGCGGTCGGAGTAGGCAAGGCGGCTATCGGGTTTGCGGAGTTCGGCCCTTATTTTCAGTTTCTGAGCAATGGCCGCCACATATACCGACGGGTCTTTTTTATCATCCGAATCATCGTACCAATAATACCGGGGGTTGTTGAAAAACGGCGACCCGCGCTCAAACCGATAGGCCAGCAAACCCATCACCTCAAAATCGTCGCGAAGTTCGGCGGCTTTGAGCAGGTGCCGGACGTGCCGAAACGTGCCGGGTTTCAGCGGAATCTCGCGCAAAATCGTGATCAACGCGGGCCGGGCAGCCGGGTAGTCGATAGCCAGCGCGTACAGTGTTTCAAGAATCGGATACTCGGTAGCCGAGGTGTCCAGCACCGACTCTCGCAACAGGGTTGTCAGCGCGTCAGGTTTGTTGTCGAACAGGGCCTGCCTGGGTTCATCGGGCAGTTTAGCGAGCAGGGTTTGCAGAAACTCATGCCGGTCGGGGCCGGTGAGCACATGGAGAAGTCCCTCACTGGCGATACGCCGGATTTTGTCGGAATATTTGCCGTTGGTGGCGCAGATTTGGAGCGTCCGGGTAGCCTGTGGATCAGCCATTCGGCCCAAGGCCCACAACACGGCGTACCGTTGCATATCGTCGCCCCGATCCACCAGCCGAATCAGAAACGGGGCGGCTTCGGTTATCCGCAACACGCCTGCCCGCCAGAATACCCGCGAGGGTTTCCAGGCAGTTTTAAACTCGGTTTGACCATTGGCTAACGCACTGATTCGGCGCAAGATGGCTTCCTGACGGGTGGCAGGTGGTGCGTCGGTATTCGTGGCTACGGTGGGCAGCGGCTGGAACATTTCGCTCTCCGACTGGTAGCCTTTTTTGCGTTTTTCGAGTTCGAGCGAGTCAAAGAGAACTTGGGCAGCGGCCAGCGAAACAGGGGTTGCGGTCTTGCTGCCTTCTTTCAGCGGGCTTCCCCGGCGACCATAGCGGAAGTTGACCGTGTACTGGTCAGGGCCAACTTCGCTCAGGTCAACTTCATAGACTTTATCGGAATTTCCTTCCTTAAAAAAGAGCTTGCTTTCCTTTATTCGCTTCATGCCGACCGGGGTTTCAGGAACAGCAATATACGCTTTTTTTCTATCCCACCCAACCCTTTACATCCTCAATCTTCGGCATGGGAACATCGCCCATTTTGAGCTTTTTACGAACACCACCGAGGTCGTTGAAGAGTTTGTTGGGGTTGGCTGCCTGTAGTTGTGCCACGGTCATAAAACCCAACTGCTGCACGGCCGGAACCCATTGGGCGGGTACACCAGCGGCCACAAAATCGGCTTCGGTCGAGATTTCGGCTTTCTTTTCGGGGCGCATCTGCGGGAAGAAAAGCACCTCCTGAATGCTTGGCTGGTTGGTCATGATCATGGCCAAACGGTCGATGCCGAGGCCAACTCCTGCCGTGGGTGGCATTCCGTATTCAAGGGCGCGGAGGAAGTCTTCGTCCATGGCCATTGCTTCGGCATCGCCCCGCTTGGCTAGTTCCAATTGCTCCTCGAACCGGGCGCGTTGGTCAATGGGGTCGTTAAGCTCGGAGTAGGCGTTGGCGATTTCTTTGCCATTGCAAATGGCCTCGAAACGCTCCACCAAACCCGGTTTGCTTCGGTGCTTTTTGGTGAGGGGCGACATTTCAACCGGGTAATCCGTAATGAACGTGGGTTGAATCAGGTTCGGCTCGCAGGCTTCGCCAAAAATCTCGTCGATCAGTTTCGATTTGCCCATCGAGGAGTCTGTTTTGATGCCCCGGCTTTCGGCCACCTCGCGCAGGCTGTCTTCCTCCATTTCCGAGACATCCGTACCCGTAAACTCCTGAATAGCCTCGAACATGGTCAGGCGTTTCCAGGGACGTTTGAAGTCGATGAGGTTTTCGCCGACGGTCACTTTGGTGGTGCCGGTAACATCGATGGCCACTTTTTCCACCATTTCTTCAATGGTGTCCATCATCCAGTTATAGTCTTTGTAGGCCACGTAAAACTCCACTTGGGTGAACTCCGGATTGTGCGTCCGGTCCATGCCTTCGTTGCGAAAATCTTTGGCAAACTCGAACACGCCATCGTAGCCACCCACGATTAACCGCTTGAGATACAGCTCATTGGCAATCCGCAAATACAGCGTCATGTCCAGCGTGTTGTGGTGCGTTACGAACGGACGGGCCGCTGCTCCCCCGTGAATGGGCTGCAAAATCGGCGTTTCCACTTCGAGGTATCCCTTGTCGGTGAGGTATTGCCGGATGGAGTTGACCAGCTTGCTGCGCTTAATAAACGTGTCGCGCACCTGCGGGTTCACAATCAAATCCACGTAGCGTTGGCGGTAGCGCAGTTCGGGGTCGGTGAAGGCATCGTAGGTTTCACGTTCGCCGGTTTGCTCGTTCACCACCTCTTTCACCACGGGCAAGGGCCGCAGCGACTTGGTCAGGAGCTTAAACTGCTTCACATACAGCGACAGTTCGCCGGTCATCGTGGTGAATACGTGACCTTCCACACCAATGATGTCGCCAATGTCTAAGAGCTTCTTAAACACGGTGTTATACAACGTTTTGTCGTCGCCGGGGCAGAGATCGTCGCGCCGGAAATAGAGTTGCATCCGTCCGGCGGAGTCCTGCACTTCGGCAAAGGAAGCGTTGCCCATGATGCGGAACCCCATCAGTCGCCCGGCCATGCGTACCTCTCCATAGGTAGGGTCGGCAGAGAGATCGAGGTGCGATTCGTAGCCGCCTTGTGTGTCGGCCCCGGCTTTGTGGGCAAAGGCATCGCGGAGATGTTGGGTGGTATGGGTAACCTCAAAGAGTTCAGCGGGGTAGGGGTCAATGCCCATTCGCATAAGTTCTTCGCGCTTGGTTCGGCGGAGTAGTTCCTGTTCGCTTAACATAGATCTGAATTGCAACGGCAACCCGGCAGGATTTACAGGATTACAGATTTTCCTGATAATCACGGGGTAAAATGAAGCCGCAAAATTAAGGAAAAAGGATGGGATGGGAATCGTGCTTCTAGACCAATTCCCAAACCACTCGTCCCCTAAGCCGCCCGCCCGTACTAAAACTGGCGGGCGGCTTAGTTTTTATAGTACTATTGTGCTATCATTTTGCTATCAATTATAAATCAATGAACGAGAAGAATCTTACCTCTATTTCGGGCTATACCCTCCTGGTAATCGGCTTATTGCTGATTGTGGGTGCCGTTCTGTTTTTAACGCGGGGTGTCGTAGCCCTCGGTGTCATTTCATTTTTAATCGGTGGTGTTTTGCTGGCTGGTTTGGCCGTCATAAACCCAAATGAAGCCGTTGTGACTACCTTTTTTGGTGATTATACCGGCACCATGCGGCAGAATGGCCTTCAGTGGGTGAACCCATTCTACACCAAAAAGAAAATCAGTCTCCGCGCCCGAAACCTGAATGGCCAAAACCTGAAAGTGAACGACAAAACGGGCAACCCCATCGAGATTGCTGCCGTGGTGGTGTGGCAAGTTTCCGACACCGCTAAAGCCCTGTTCGAGGTGGACGATTATGTGTTGTTTGTGCAGATTCAGTCCGAAGCTGCCGTGCGTTATTTGGCCAACTCCCACGCCTACGACAACAACGAAGACGAAGCCGCCAAAATCACCCTCCGCGATACAACCGGAAAGATCAACGACGTGCTCGAAGCCGAATTAAACGAACGCCTGGCCCGGGCGGGTGTCACCATTATCGAAGCCCGCATTAGCCACCTCGCCTACGCCCCCGAAATTGCCGGGGCCATGTTGCAGCGTCAGCAGGCATCGGCGGTAGTAGCCGCTCGTCGGCAAATTGTGGACGGAGCCGTAGGAATGGTCGAAATGGCCCTCGAACGGCTGGCCGAAAAGAACGTGGTACACCTCGACGAAGAGCGCAAAGCTGCCATGGTCAGCAACCTGCTCGTGGTATTATGTGGGGAGAAAAACGTTAGCCCCGTCGTGAATGCGGGAAGCCTTTATTAATTCAAAAAGGAGGAAAGGGAGGAAGGAGTAAGTCCTTTCCCCCCTTTCCTCCCCTTCTCTATGCCTTCAGAAAAAAAAGCTTTTGTTCTTCGGATCAACCCCGACACGCTGAAAGAACTCGAACGCTGGGCGCAGGACGAGTTTCGAAGCGTGAACGGGCAAATCGAGTTCATCCTGAGCGAAGCGGTGCGGAAACGGAAAAAGGGTAAGGCATCTGACGATGCGGAGAAGCTGAAAAATACCCCTGCTAAATAGTTAGGGTAAGATTCCGATACTAAATATCCGGGTTGTACTCTGGCTGTAACCCAATGTACCCCTTATTTTTCCGTCTCTATATCGGTTAAGAAAGGATATACCCTCTGACTGTTTCTTATTCCGATCTGTGTAATAAGTCGTGATTAGTTTGTAGCGGCTGTCGAGATTGGGCAGAAATAAGTAATCATCTGCCTTGTCAGCCAAACTAACCGTCGCTTCCATTTGGTCGTTTACCTGAACTGGGCCATCGTCAATCTTGACCCGAACAGTAAGCGTACTGTTGTTCTTACGTTCCAGAATCAGAAACGCTTTGGCGGTTGGTGTTTCCTGCCGAACCAGGCCATCCCAACTACTAACCAAATATTGAATTTTGTACTGGCCAACCAACTGGGTTGTCAAGTCGGGGCCAACGTCGCTGCTGTCTCGACAAGCAACTGTTGCGAGCATAAGCAATGGCAAGAAGAGTATTAAGTGTTTTTTCATGATTGTAGGTGTAAAATTAAGTATAAGCTAAAATTACATTTAAAATGCACTAAGGCGTGGTATTATGTGGAAAAATATAGACAAATTAATTTAGTGGCCTAAACTCTACTCGTCAATTTACAAACCTTATAAAACAGCGAGTGTAACAATCTTTCGTTTCTCGGCTCATTTCCCTACTTTCAGGGCGTTTTATACAACCGAAACGCCCATGACTTCTTCGCTACTCAAGCTCAGTACGTTCACCTTTGCTTTTGCCTTTTCTCTCCCGGCAACGGCTCAAACAACCACCCCTCCCCGGATTACGGGTTTTTCGCCCAATCAGCAGGTGGTGGAGTTGAAGACCGAAGCTGATTTCAAGCAACAACAAGACCCCGCCCGGTTCCGGCAACACCTCGAACGGTTGTGTAGTGTACCGCACGTGGCCGGATCGAAGGAGAACGAGCAGGTGCGCGACTACATTGCCGAGACTATGCGCAAGGCGGGTTGGAAAGTAGACATTTACCCCCACGACATTTATTTGCCCAAAGGCCCCGGCGAAATCACGGTGGAGGTGGTTACGCCCATGCGGGTGCCGATCAACACCAAGGAGTTCATTTTCAAGGAAGACAAGTATGCCAGCGACCCGCGTGTGATGTCGGGCTGGAACGCCTACGCAGGCAATGGCGACGTGACGGCCACGGTCGTTTACGCCAATTATGGCCGCAAAGAAGACTTCGAACAACTGAAAGCAATGGGAATTTCGGTAGCCGGAAAAGTGGTGCTGGCGCGTTATGGGGGCAATTTTCGGGGCTACAAAGCGCAGTTTGCCGAGGCCAACGGCGCGGCTGGCCTGCTCATTTTCACCGATCCCGCCGACTCTGGCTACATGCGCGGCCTAACCTTTCCCGAAGGTCCGTTCTACAGCGAGAGCGTGATACAGCGGGGGTCATTGCTCACCGTTCCCTACACCGGCGACCCGCTCACCCCTGGCGAACCCGCTCTGCCAATGGACGGCCCGACCAAGATCAAACGGCTCGATTTGAAAGACGTGGCCCTGCCCAAAATCCCCGTTACGCCCCTTCCGTATGGCTCGGCCATTGAGATTTTGAAACGCATGACCGGCACAAAAGCGGTTCCCGCAGGCTGGCAGGGTGGTTTGCCCTTCACCTACCGGCTTGAGGGTGGCCCCGAACTGACGGTGCGGTTGAAGGTGCAACAGGAAAAAGCCATTCAGCGGGTTTACCAGGTCGTTGGCACGCTGGTGGGCAGCGAGTTTCCCGATGAGTGGGTGATTGCCGGGTGTCACTACGATGCCTGGTCGTTTGGGGCCACCGACCCCAATTCGGGTACGTCGATGTTGTTGAGCATGGTCGAAACGCTGGGTAAGCAGGCAAAAGCTGGGACGCGCCCCCGCCGAACCATCAAAATTGCGCACTGGGATGCTGAGGAGTTCGGGGTGATTGGGTCGGCGGAGTGGAGCGAACAGTTTCGGGAGGAACTGGTGCAGAAAGCTGTGGCCTACATGAACTACGATGCCGCCGTGTCGGGCCGAACATTTGGGGCAAGTGCGTCGCCTTCGTTGAAAGGACTATTGATCGAGACTACCAAGTCGGTGCAGTATCCCGACTCCAACAAGACGGTTTATGACCATTGGCTGGGCCACAAAGCGGGCGGAAACCCCACGCGGGTAACGGGTTCGTCGGCCCCGGCAGTGATGTCGGGAGAGCCAACTATCGGGAATCTGGGTGGTGGCTCCGACCATATCGGCCCGTATATGCACGTAGGGATGCCTGCCCTAAGCGCGGGGATGGAAGGCCCAACGCTCTATCACTCGCAATACGACGACCTGTACTACTACAACAAATTTGTTGATCCGACCTACAAAATGGGGCCGATGATGGAACAGGTTGTCGGCACGCTCACACTCCGGCTGGCCAACGCCGATTTGCTGCCGTTCGATGTGGTGCGCTATGCCACTGACCTCGACGTTCATCTCCGCGCTGCCGAAATGGCTATCAAAACTTACGCGCCGACGTATTCCATTGCGCCCGTACTGAACGAGATTGCTGCCCTGAAAAAGAACGCCGAAGCAGCAGAAGCCGCCCGGCGTTCGTATTTGTTGGGCAACAAACCCGAGAAATTAGCCGAGATCAACCGCACGATGCGGCAATTAGAGCAGTCGTTTGTCGATCAGAAAGGCATGGCGTTTGGTAACTGGTATCGGTCGCTGTATGCGTCATCTGACCCATACAGCGGGTATGCCTCGTGGATGCTACCCGGTTTTCTGTACGAAGCTTCGCTAAAATCGACTAAGAATTTGCCCGATCTGGAAGCGCGTTATCGTCGGGCAATCAACTCGTTGAGCGAAAAATTAGCGACGCTGGTAGCGGCTATGAACCCACCCTCGTCGATTGGTGGCGGAAAAAAATGAAGGGTCAGGGTGAAGAGTGAACAAATTGCTGACACGAGACGGTCAGTCTTCACCATTTATAAACTCAGGGATAGAGTATTTATACTCAAATAAAAATACTTAATTAAATTATTTAATAATTAATTGATCAAACTTGAAAGTAGGATTGAGTTCGTTAATCCTTTTTTAAGATAGTATTTATCCAATTTTTAATTTAAATCTCCTCCTAAAAGGCCGTATAAAGGCCACTACAACGTATGCGTAAACTTATACCCCCTTCCATTCAGTCGGGTAGTGCAGTAAGAATAGCCGCCTTTGGGTTGGCCCTGTCTTTTTGTTGCACCAGCCCGACCCATGCAACTGTGCTACCCAATGGAGTAGCACTGGAACGTCCTGTTAACGCACTCAACGCCGTTGATCGAACCCTTACAGGCCGTGTTGTCGATGAGGCTAACTCTGCCCTGCCGGGGGTGAGTATTATAGTAAAAGGCAGCTCGCGGGGAACCGTGACTGATGCCGATGGCCGCTTTAAGCTCGATGTACCGGATGCTGGTGCAACGCTTGTGTTCTCGTTTGTGGGATATGTGGCTCAGGAAGTTGCCGTAGGAAACCAGGCGAACATAAACCTGACCCTTCGTGCCGATGACAAGCAACTGAACGAAGTTGTTGTTATCGGTTACGGTACATCGCGGAAGTCAGATTTGACAGGTTCAGTGGGTTCCGTGAAAGCCGACCAGATTCTGGAGCGGCCTGCAGCCTCGCTTAATCAGGGGCTGGCAGGCCGGATGCCGGGTGTGCAGGTAAATACCAACTCGGGTCGTCCGGGTGGGCGCACAACAGTGCGGATTCGGGGTTTTAGCTCGATCAACTCCTCCAACAACCCGCTTTATGTGGTCGATGGGGTGCAGTTGCCGGTGGGCAACCAGAATCAGTTTAGCAACGCCATTGACTTTATCAACCCAAACGACATTGTGTCGGTTGAGGTGTTGAAAGATGCTTCCTCAACAGCTATTTACGGAGCACGGGGAGCCAACGGCGTTATTCTGGTAACAACCAGGAAAGGCAAAGCCGGTGAAGGCCGCATTTCGTATAACGCCGATTTCAGTGTGAACACCATTGGGCCAAACCGCCCCGAAGTACTGAATGCCAAGGAATACCTGGCGGTAGAAGACCTCAGCTATGCCAACATTGCCAAGTATGACCCGGCAGGTTGGGCAGCCGGTCGGTATGCTAACCTTGACCCTAAGCTTAAGCGGACGCAGATGCGGGCTCTCTACCCGGATGTGTTTGACGCCAACCTGAATCCGATGTACGATACGGACTGGTTTAAGGAATCAACCCAGAACAAGTTGTCGCAGAACCATCAGTTGAATTTTAGCGGAGGTAGTGAGCGCACACAATATTCGCTCTCGCTGGGTTACCGCGACGATCAGGGGTTAGTCAAAACCTCGTACCTGAAACGCTATTCGGGCCGCTTCACCATTGACGATCAAGTGAAATCGTGGCTCAAAATTGGGGGTACATTGAGTTACAACAATCAGTCGGAAAACCTCACGGACATCAACGATGCCGTTCCCCGTCAGATTGTGGAAGACTTTCCGTTCCTGCCTGTGCGGTATCCCGACGGTACATTTGCCAACAACCGCGATTATCCGCAAGCCGAAGGCACCTTTAGTTCAGTACATCGATTGGCAGGTCGTAAGTTTATCCTGAATACGCAAACCATAACGGGGAGTCTTAACTCGAACATTACGCTGGCAAAAGGATTGGTATTCAAGACTATTCTGGGAACTAACGTCATTACACAGGAAAACAACCAATCGACCACCCGTACGCTCGACATTGGCGGGCAGGGCAACGCATCGGTCAACAACCAAAAAGAAACCTTCTGGTCGTTCGAGAACTTCCTGACTTACAACAAGCAAATGGGTCGCCACTCATTCGATGGGTTGCTGGGTCTGTCGTGGCAGGAAAACAAGTTCTTTAGCATCGGTGCCAACGTCCGCACGTTTGCCACCGATTATTTCGGGTTTAATAACCTCGGAGCGGCTGCCATTTTGGGCGGCATTGGTTCGGGGGCCAATCGCGAAGCCCTCAACTCTTTCTTCGGTCGTTTCAACTATAGTCTGGACGAAAAGTACCTGTTTACGTTTACAGGTCGGGCCGACGGGTCGAGTAAGTTTGGAGCCAATAACAAGTTTGCCTTTTTCCCATCGGCGGCTGTAGCCTGGCGGGTATCGGAAGAACCATTCCTGAAAAACAGCGCGGTGATTTCAAACCTGAAAATCCGGTCAAGCTACGGTTTCTCGGGTAACTCCGAAATTCCGCCGTACACCTCCCTTCCCTTGCTCAGTTCCACCTATGCGACCATCTTCAACGATGCGCGGGTATCCGGTACGGGTGTGGCGCGGTTAGCCAACCCCGATTTGCGTTGGGAGAAAACGGCATCGGCCGACGTGGGTGTTGAACTGGGTTTGTTTAAAGGCCGCCTATCCATCGAAGCCGACTACTATTACCGGAAAACTACCGATATGCTCCTCGATGCGCCGGTGCCGCAGTCGAGCGGGTATGCCGTTATTCGCAAGAATATTGGTTCGATGCAGAATCAGGGGATTGAGTTGGGTATCAATACGGTCAACATAGCGACGAATGACCTGAACTGGACAACCAACTTCAACCTCTCGTTGAACCGCAACAAGGTGTTGACGCTGGCTACCCCTGCCGACATCTTTAACGTGGGTGGCCCGAACTTCACCAACCCAACCAACGTCATTCGTATCGGCGAGCCGGTGGGCTCGTTCTGGGGCCTGACCCGTCAGGGCATATGGAGCGAAGCCGAGCGCGAACAGGCTGCTAAGTTTCGCTCGTACCGCAATAACCTGACAGTGCTTCCCGGTGATATCAAGTACCTCGATGTAAACGGCGACTTTGCCATTACCGATGCTGACCGTAGCATTATTGGCAATGGTAGCCCGCTGGCCTGGGGAGCTATGAGCAATACGGTTCGCTACAAAAATCTGGACTTCACACTTGAATTGCAGTACTCGTATGGCAACGACATTATGGACATGACCCGACACTCCAGCGAAGACCGCCAAACACTGGCCAACAGCTACAGAACGGTATTGGATGCCTGGACACCCACCAACCAGAACACGCAGATTGCCGAAATTCGCGATACCCGGGCTGGCTACGTAACCAACGTCGATACCCGCTGGATTCTGGATGGGTCGTTTCTGCGGGGCCGTAACATCCTGATGGGCTACACGCTCCCGGCCAATCTAACTAGTCGTTTGAAAATGAGTAAGTTCCGGGTGTATGCCACGGTGCAGAACTTCTTCCTGCTAGCGAACAAAGATGTCATTGGTGACCCCGAAGTTACGCCAACCAATCAGGGTAACGGCAACAGCGCATTCTCGCAAGGGATGATGTGGCACGGGTATCCGCGCCCAACCACGTACATGCTGGGTCTGCAAATCGGCCTCTAATTCGTTTATAGTTTTTGGTTTATAGTGTACGGTTTAAAAGCCTTACACTATAAACCAGAAATCATAAGCTATAAGCTATAAACCATAAACCATACAATGACTTTCAAGATAAACAAGACTGCCAGCCTGCTGCTCTTAAGCGGAGCTATGTTGCTGGGACCAACCAGTTGTAAAGATTTCTTAGAGGAAAATGCCCCCTCGAACCTGACACCTGACAGCTTCTATACCATCCCCGACCATGCCGAATCGGCTATTGCTTCGGTATACGCCGATCTGCGGCTCATTTACGGCGATGCAGGTATCTTCTCATCAACCTGGCAGATGCTTGAAGCCCCCACCGGCACATCAGGTACAGAAACTGCCCAGAACTCTGATTTGAACAACCTGTACGCGCTGGTGTATGACGGTAATACGGGCCACGTCATTAACGCCTGGAATAGCCTGTACCGGGTTATTGCCAACGCCAATCTGGTGTTGGAAAAAGTTCCTGCTATCACGCCGATGAACGCCGACCAGAAGGCGCGTATCCTGGCCGAAGCCCGGTTTTTGCGGGCCTGGGCCTATTTTCACGCTGTGCGGTTGTGGGGGGATGTGCCGCTGATTCTGACACCACAGAATACGTCAACGGAGCAATTTAACCCCACGCGCACCCCGCAGGAGCAGGTCTATAATCAGGTTGTAGCCGACCTGATAGAGGCCGAAAAAGCTCCGCTTGCCTGGATGAACGCCAACGGACGCGTGGGCATGGGGGCTGTAAAAGCGCAGCTATCGAAAGTGTACTTAACGATGGCTGGGTTCCCCCTCAGCAAAGGTGCGAGCCACTTTAAGCTGGCGGCTGACAAATCGCTGGAGGTCATCACCTATGCCAACGCCAATACAAACACGATTGGGCTATTCTCAAAGTACATGGACGTACACGATGAGCGGCTCGAAAATCGCCTGGAACACCTCTTCTCGATCCAGTACAACGTGGCTGTGGCTGGCAATCCGATGAATAACCTGTTCCCGAACTTTAAGCCCGTTACATTTGCCGGTCAGGGTGGTACGGGAAGTAGTGTGCCGGTAGCGGCCTTTTACAACTCGTACGAGGCTGGTGATTTACGGGCTAAAGATCAGGATGGCTGGTTCTACACCACGTATTTCACCAACGGCAACGGCGCACGGTTTAACTTAGGTGCCCCTTATGTGTTCAAGCACTTCAACTTTGTCTCGAACGGGATAGAGGGTGTAGCCGGTACCCGCAACAACAACCTCAACGTGCCGCAGATTCGCTACGCCGAGGTGCTGCTGATTCATGCCGAGGCTCAAAACGAACTGGGTGCGCCCACGCCGGCAGCCTACGATGCTTACAAGCGTATTCGTGACCGGGCCAAGCTCACCACGCCCGCCCTTGGTACGTTTACGCAGGCCAGTTTTCGGGAGGCCGTTTGGCGGGAGCGGTGGCATGAACTATGTTATGAGCAGATAACGTGGTATGACATGGTTCGGTTACGCCGGTCGTTTAATCCGGCTACCCGAACCTTCACCAACCTTGTTGGCTCGGTTTCGCCGGCTTCCAATGCGAAATATGAGGAAAAGCACCTGCTATTCCCGATTCCCCGGCCTGAGTTGCTGAACAACCCCAACCTGAAAACGCAGAACCCGGGCTACCCGAATTAAGGGGTTTATAGGATCCGCACAGCTTGTCATAGCCCCTAAATCCCCTGAAGGCGGTTGCCTTCAGGGGATTTAGGGGCTTTTCGCACTCCTATCTTTTTTATTCGACCCCCAAAAAGCCCGATTCGACCAGCCGATTTCGGGATTCAGCCTTTTTCAATTGATGCCCGTTTGCGTGTGCCCCACCTTTGTTTCAGTTAAACGAAATAAACAACACACAAACAACGCCGGTACACCGGATCAATACCATGAAAAAGTCAATTCTCCTGATCGCAGCCCTCGTAGCCAGTGTTACCTCATTCGCCCAGGTTGCCCCAACAGAAACACCCGCTTCAGCGACCCCAGAAACCCGTTTGGTGATGACCACCGACCAGAAAATCAGATTGTATATTGAACCCATGGAGACCAAAGGTCAGATCGCTATTCTCGATGCCGAGGGTCATGCACTCTACAACAAAACGGTGGCTCTCAAAAAAGGCCTTGGTCAGCAGTTCGACGTGTCGGCTTTAGGTACAGGCACTTATCGGGTAACGCTCACGACCGGCACCGAAACAGTGACCAGAACATTTGTCGTACAAACCGTACCTTACCAGAGTTTTGTGGTGCTGCAATCGTAGCCCGTGTCCTCTATGTCAGATCATTCGCTCACCCTTCGCCAAAAAGCCCAGCTTGCCCTGAGCGTGTTTCTCATCTACTGGCCAATTCGGCTGTACGTAAATGTCAGCGTGTTCAGTTGGGTTTTTTTGCAGCGGGTGTGGCTACTCTGGATTATCGAAGTCCCGCTGACACTACTCTTCTTTTTTGGCTGGATTAGCTTGACGCATTGGTTGTTAACTCGGTTTCGGCTATGGTCGGGTGCCCTCACCAATAGGTGGATTCAATTTGGTCTGCTGATTGTGGCGGGTTGGCTGGCGGTGGTCTTCAATCTTGGTTTTCACAGTATTCAAAAAGCCTTGTCTGAAGCGGTGGACCCCGGTGCCTCGGCGGTTTTCCAACGAATGGAGGAGAATATGCCTAACCCTGAGCGACGGAGATACGGTAACGAACAGCGGCAACGAATGAACACCGGCATTACGGTGATGGCCATGCTGTCGGCTTTTTATTTAGTGCTAAATCGTCGGTCAGACTCTCGGCTGCGGGCGTTGGAGGTGCAGGCCGAACGCATGGAGAAAGAAACGGCGCAGGCCCAGTTTATGGCTCTCCGAAACCAGGTGAACCCCCATTTTCTGTTCAACAGCCTGAGTATTTTGTCTTCATTAGTAGAAGTCGATCCGAATTTGTCGGTTCGGTTCATCAACCAATTGTCCAAAGCATACCGCTATATTCTGGAGCAGCGCGATAACGAGCAGGTGAGCCTCAAAACCGAACTGGAGTTTATCCAGGCCTACATTTTTTTGTTGAGTATTCGCTTCGATGATAAACTACAGGTGAACATCGACGTGCCGGAAACCGATGCCAACCGCTATGCCATTGCCCCGCTGACGTTGCAGTTACTGGTTGAAAACGCGGTGAAACATAACCAGATGTCGGCAGCCAAACCACTAAAAGTGGACATCTTCCGCGAACAGGACTACCTGCTCATTACCAACCCCATACAACTGCGCCCAACCACCGATTCATCGACGGGGGTAGGGCTGCAAAACATTGTGAACCGTTATGCATTGCTTACCGATAAGCCCGTTGTGGTAGGCGAGGAGGCCGGACTTTTTGTTGTTAAAATTCCCCTAATTGACGAAAGAGCGAACGGGTGAAACCCCGGACGGTATCCGAAGCTTCACCCGCTCAGAACTGAAAATCATTTAATGGCTACCGGTACTTGCTGGTTATCCCATTTGAGAATAAATCCAGTGGGGGTAAAGGCATACATCAGTTTCTCATTCATGGTTGACTCGGATGGCTTGGCCGACACCGTCAGCACGTCGTTGGCCGGATCGCGGTTGGAGTCGCCCCCGCGTTTGACCCCCCACTGTCCCGTTTGCGAATTGAATATGAACTGCCACTCTTTTTCGCCCGGAACGGCAAACAAACTGTATTTGCCAGCGGGCAGTGGTTTTCCTTCAACCGTGATGGCTTTGTCGGTCTCGAAGGTGGTGGCTTCGTTGGCTCCGGCTCGCCAGGCTTTTCCATAGGGCACTAATTCGCCGAAGATCTTGCGTCCTTTTACGGAGGGGCTGCCGTAGCTGATGGTGACGTTGGCCCCGCCAATGGTTCCGCTTGCGGTGGTCGGCGGGCTTGGCCGACTGGCTTTGTCGCCCTGTGCCCATGAACTGATTGTCATGATGACAACGGCAAACAGCGTTCCCAGTACTCGTGTTGCGATTGTAGTTTTCATACGTGTTCTG
>JANOCD010000050.1:0-83032 GCA_031411995.1 Cytophagales bacterium | reverse complement strand
CGGAGTCGAAGGCCTATGCGTCAGCAATTCAGCCGGATTTGCGGATTAATCGCAAACTCGCCCTGCACCTTTTTAACACTCCAGGCCATTAATTCTCTTCAAGAAGTGGTAATATTGCTATTCACAATTTTAGAGAAAGTCCACGAATGGAAGTAGCAGTTCCCAAAAAAAGGCAGGGAGGGCCACCCGCAATTAATACGTTGCGGGGTAAAAAATTAATTGCTTTCGGTTGGTATGGTGGCAAGTTTTCGCACCTCGACTGGTTGCTGCCTTTGCTACCCGATTGCCATCATTATTGCGAACCCTTTGCGGGTTCTGGGGCTGTTTTGCTCAATAGAAATCCCTCTCCCATAGAGACTTACAACGATTTAGATGGCGAAGTGGTCAATTTCTTCCGGGTGCTTCGGGAGCAAAAGGAAACCATGATCGAAGCCCTTTCGTTGACCCCGTTTTCGCGGGAGGAATTTGCCATAGCCTGCGAAATAACCCCCGATTTAACGCCTTTGGAGCGGGCAAGGCGGTTCTATGTCAGGGCGCGGCAAGTGCGTACTGGCCTGGCTCAAACCGCCACCGTGGGCCGTTGGGCCAACTGCAAAGACACAAGCCGGGCCGGTATGAGTGGCGTTGTAAGCCGCTGGTTAGGCGGCATCGACAAATTAGACGCTATTGCCGAACGGCTGCTACGGGTTCAGATTGAGAACCGGCCTGCCATCGACGTGATCAACCTCTATGACAGCCCAACCACCCTGTTTTATTGCGACCCGCCCTATATCCACGAAACAAGGGGCGACAGCAAGGCATATGGCCACGAAATGACCAACGCCGACCATGAGCAGTTGGCCCTCGTCTTGAACCGGGTAGCCGGGAAAGTGGCCATTTCCAATTACGACTGTGCCCTGATGAATGACCTGTTTCCGGCTCCCAAATGGCATAAACACGTGAGCGCGGAGAAAACCATTCATTCTACCAAAGACACCCGGCAGGAGGTGGTTTGGCTGAACTACGACCCACGGGAAAATTACAAAACGAAAAACGGTAAAGCCCAACCGCAACTCTTTTAATGTCAGACACTTTAGTCGTTCGCCTTTCCGAATTATACGAACAGGTTGCAGAAACGGTTGATGCCGCTGTCCCGATTTTGACCGATGCGGTGGCCTTAGCCAAAGTGGAGGAGATTTGCCATAACATCAGAAATCGGGGCGTAATTCGGTTTTTGATGTCGTGTTTGGTGGCCAAAATGGATAACCCGGCGGTTGATGTGCGTAAGCCGTACACAAAAATTGGCGGTGGCGACGCTTTTTCGGGGCGGCATTACGATGAGCATCCGGTGCAGGCACTGATAACCAAATATAACCTGCCAACGAACCCAACAACGGCCTATTTAACCCCGGCATTTCGCAACCGGAATGCGACCATGACTCCCGATCTGAATTTGGTTGGTCGGCCACCGCATTTGTATCAAAACGCCCTCGATT
Source organism: Cytophagales bacterium (assembly GCA_031411995.1). Classification (GTDB taxonomy): domain Bacteria; phylum Bacteroidota; class Bacteroidia; order Cytophagales; family Spirosomataceae; genus Rudanella. The sequence continues at coordinate 81,557 of JANOCD010000050.1, read as the reverse complement.
TGCTGGATTTGGTGTACCGCCGTGTCCTTGAGCCGGAGCAATTGCTGCAAGAAATCTTCCGGCAGCTTATTCTCTTCCGGGCCACCAACGAGCGACGAATCAACGAACTTATTGCTGCCCTCAAAACCAGCCGGGACGCTCAACCGCTCTCCTCGGAGCAGATTGTTACGCTGATTCGCCAGCACTTAGATTGTGCTAACGCGAGCCGGTTGCCAACTTTGATCGTAGCCGCAGCCTACAAAGCGGTTGGTAGCCTGATTGGGGAAATGAACCGGCCACTGCATTCCCACAATGCCGCCGACAGCCAAACGGGGGCATTTGGTGATGTGGAGGTGACGTTGGCCAACGATGAAAACATCGTGACTTGCTACGAGATGAAGGATAAGAAAGTGACCCGGCATGATATTTCGGTGGCCCTTCAAAAAATTACGCAGTTGGGCAATTCGCTGGATAATTACGTCTTCATCACCACCGAAGCCATTGACCCGCTCGTGCAGGAGTACGCCCACGAGCTGTACGACGAGGTGGGCGTAGAATTTATCATTTTGGATTGCCTCGGATTTCTGCGACACTTCCTGCATTTCTTCCACCGCAGCCGCACCGAGTTTTTGAACGCCTATCAGGTATTGGTGTTAACTGAGCCGAACTCATCCGTAGGTCAACCGCTGAAAGAAGCCTTCTTGGCCCTTCGAGCCGCTGCCGAAGCGGGGTAGGACACTGAAAAACTGTCGTGATCTGACAGGTTTTGTTGAGATGACCTGCTGCCTATTTTGAATTATCGGTGGGAGTTTTAACGCCTACTTGGAAAAGCTTAAAAATTATTTTGTGACCATAATTTGTATTTGTTTATACTTTTTCGTATATTCACCCTTGCAATGATGCGGGCTGAGTTGGCTTTTTGGATTAAATAGTAGAACGGCGATTATAGGCGATAGTTCTGATCCTTATATTTATTTCGTGAGCAAATGTTGGGTGGGCAAATCGCATGATTATACGCAGTTAAAGGCCGAATTTTCGTCTGAGCAGTTGTGGGTTAAAGATGAGGCCATAGGGGTTGATTTAGGGTATCAGGGTCTACTATGGAATCGGGCATAAAAATGATAGGTATATGCAACTATACCGATTGAAGGTGAGCAGCAGCCTATTTTTTCGGAATTAGGTCAGGTTTATCGGAACATTCACCCTGTCGCAGGAAAGACCGTTTTTGAAGCTTCAGGCCGACTAACCCTCAAGTGCGGCTTGTCAAACGGAACCAGACTAACGAGCTAAAACCTACCTAACGGGGCGTTCATGTTGTCGCACGAAAGTTGGAAATGAGAGTTTCAAACCTCCCTGTCGGGGCGGCTCCTCTGTCGCCCGGAAGCTGGAATTTTGAATGGCTTGAACGGGTCACCCAACGCCAACGGGTCTTGATGGTGGGCGAAGCGAGCCTTTACACCCCTGCGGGCGTTGGGCTGAAAAGCCTTCCTTTGGGGGCGAGCCTCCTGTCGCCGGAAGCCAACCCACGCGGAGCGAAAATTACCTATTTATTCTCGTAGCTAAAGCGATAAATAATCTTTTGCGTGGTGTTGGTGATGCTTCCCAGTAAACCATCAGGACCATCGTAGGTATTTTGATAAGTTACCGGATTAAGCTGGTAGTGTGAGGGATAGAGCACCAACGAAGCATTCGAATTGGCACGATCTGTCAACGTCGCAGACTCCAAATCGTTTTTGCTGTTGTGAGCAGTCTGATAAGTAGCCACGCCCTGCAATTTGTTTCCGCAAGGCATTCCTGGATAACAGGCTATGTACCATACTGAATCAGTGGCCGTTATCTGTTGGCTATTGATTCCATAACGATAAGAACGCCGAACGGAATCAACTGGCACGGATAGATTAGCTACTGCCGTTGTATTGAAGTAATTGAGGTAGGTAACAGCAGCCAATTTGTTTCCCAGATACTGAAATGTAGCTATGTAGTTTATTCGGAGAGGAGCACCGGCTACCGCCGTTTTGCGAGTGATCTTGGTAAGCTGTTCCCCCGTGTATGAATAAGTAATTTGAACAGGCGTGTATTCATCAGTGGGCCGTGATGTCGGTGATTCTGATTCTTCTATAATCAGCCGATTTTGCTGGTCAAAGGTGAACAAATGCTTCCACATACGAAGCCTGTACCGATTGTCATAATATTCCTTGTTGGCTAACTGGCCTTGTGAATTATACCGAAAATAGGCCCGAACGACACCCTTATCACCGTCAAGTGCTTCAACCTCAATTGTTGACACTCTATACTGAGCAGATTCAGGAAAAACGGATGGGAATGCGCTAAAGAAATCGTAGTCCAATGGCAGTCCTGAAAATCCAAACGAATCGTTGTCCGTCATAGATTGCGTATTCGATAGGGTTGAGGTTACTATGGATGGAGTAACCGTTGTTGGCATAGTCGTATTAGACTGACAAGCTGCCAACAGAATGAAGCAGGAGAAAAGCAACGTTCTGTTTTTCATAACAAGTATATTTATTGATAAGTGATTATCAATTGATTAGAACTAAACAGGCGTAGACTGTCAAAAGTTTTCATGTTGCTCATAACCAAAAAATGGCATTTAAACTTCCTGTCAGGAGCATACCCTGTGTCACACACAGCCCGCCTGCAAGCCTAAACTACCCTCCCAGGGGCGTAACCTTTGTCAGCGCAGAGCCAGATTTTAAAGCCCTCAACTCCACTCACTCAGGCGTACGACTTGTAAGCCGAATCCACCTGACAGACTGCCCGACGGCTGCTGAGCCGTGCAACCTGTCAGCCGAGCGACGAAAAACGCCCAAGCCGAATGCCTGCACGGGCCACCCAACAAGTTATTGTACGCAAGTCCATTAAACCTTAATATGCTTAATTTCAGCATATTAAGGTTCAATCAGGTATTCCAGCCTATATTTACAGCCGGTCTACGTTCACAGGACAATTATAGATAACTCGCCTTGTGGGGCAAGCTATATGACCAAAAAAAATTGCAGTCACTTTATGAATCGGTCGCGTTTGGGATATTATGGGATTCCCAGGCTACCTCTTTTGAAGCCAATAAACAGTTATATCGCTACGATTTGAGTGCCCGCATCCGTAAGAATAAACGAATCATAGTTCGCTATACCTAAGGTTATTCGTTGAAAGAGCGGTTTTGTAGCCTCTCCCGATTACGGCCATTGCTGCGTCGGCATACCGATGAACCTGATGGAAAATAACAGGATTCTAACCCTCCCCTATTTCCCCGCCACCTCCTGCTTCACCAGTACCAACTGCACTTTGTCGTATTTGGCGATTTTCTTGCGGAAATCAACCCATTCGGCGTAGGCCGTGGCTGGGTGACGACCCCGCCGGATAGTGACCCGGCGCGTGTAAACGAGCTTGTCGTTCACCAACTTAGCCTGAGCCGTATAGTCGCCGAAGGTGGCGGTCAGACTGAGGGGGGCGGGCATCGACTCCGGTCGGTAGCCTTGGGGGAGTTGGTAGGTGACGGTGTCCGAATCCTGCCAGTTCCAGTTGGCATCCAGATCGAGGGCCGACTGCCTGGGCGAGGTGGCTGGCGTGGCTGGCCCTAATGCCGACATCAGGTTGAGCGGCACAAACAACCGCGAGCCGCTCGGGGTGGCCCACCGTCGAACCGACAGCGACATAGTCTCGGTGACCGTTGGAATGCGGGTTTTCTGCTCGCTGAGGGTAAATTTCAACAGGTCGAAGTTGGGGATTTTGGTGTGTTCGAGCACCCAGGTGCGCTGTTCGGCCTGGCTTTTGTCGTTGATCAGGCTGGCGCGGCTCTCCTGCTGGATGCCCGTGTAAAGGTTCACGGCTTCGGCAGTGGCATCGCCCTGTTCGGTCAGAACCACGTTGATTCGGCGAATTTGGCGGTTGTCGGTGGGGCCGTAGTGGGGCGTTTTTGCCAGCCGACCGCCATCGGGCGTAATCAGCAAGACGTGCCGGTTGCCCGTGAACGTGCCGTTGTAGCCGAATGCCCCGGTCTGACTGGTGCATTCGAGATAGACCGTATCGCGGTTGTTGGGAACGCACAGAATCACGTGGTTGAACTGAAAACTGGGGAAATCAGTGAGGATGTCCGGCTCGTCGTCACCTGCCCGCACGAGGGCTTCGATAGCCGGAATATCCACCGCTTTGAGCAGAGCTTTGGTGTAATTGGTCAGGGCTTTGCAGTCGCCATATTTGGTGGCGGCCACTTTATCGGCTTCAATGGTTTGCCAGCCACCAATGCCCAACTGAACGCTTACATAGCGCGTATTTTGCTGCACAAACTCATACACTTTTTTGATTTTTCCGAGCGAAGTGGCTTCACCCGCCGTTAGTTGCATGATCCGTTGGAGCAGATCGTCGGGAATTTTGTCGCGGTTGCGGTTGAGGGCGTTATAAAACAGCCCGAGGTCTTTCCAACTAGTTATATTGCCCGTATAGTCCTGAACTTCAAAGGCAGTGGGGGCCGTATAGACCGCCGGAAGCAATTCCAACACCGGGGGCGACATAGGTTCGAGTTCAATGGCGGGGCGGTTATCCACTGTCCAGGCATAGACCGTTTGGGCGGCTTCGTCGGTTCGGGCAAGGGGTTTGGCAAGGTTAAACTCTTTATACCGGAGAATCTGTCCCTTTGGCATGGCGATAGTGAGCGTAGCTTTTTCAACGGCCAGGTTTTCAGCGTTTTGGGGCATCCAGCGGGGGTAAAACATCAGGTTGCGCTGGACGGTCTCCTGCACAAACTCAACCGTGTAGGGATAACTCGGCTGGCGCGGAAAACTGGCATGTTTCAGGCGGTTATCGGTCAGGAAGTTGACTCCATCATAGGCACTCCGGTCGTCGATATCGGCCTTTTTGAGTTTCTTGATGAGGGTGCCGTTGGCATCGTACAAGGCTCCCCAGATGTCGTTGATTTTCGATAGTTTATCATACCCAACGGTAAGTTCAGCATGGTCGTCGCCTTGTTGGTCAAGCACGGTTACCACCGTCCGAATATGCTCAATAGCCTCACCCGGCGACTTGACGGTGTAAACAGTTTCGTGCCGCCGAACCACCGCGTGTGCATTGGCCCGAAGCGGTTCAGGAATGGCCGAAGCCCGGTATTCGTCCTGAGAAAAGGCAGGATAGGCGAGTAAAAGGAGTAGAAGAAGACGCATTGAGGGTGGGAGATAATGGATTTCGGACCGTTCCGAAATTGTACAACGTTACTGCTTTTGCTATTGATTTGCTACAATTGTCTATTTGTTTGTCTGTATTTAATACTGATAACTCGTTGATTACTCTTATTGCAGGTAAGTGCAGGAGGGTTTTTTAGCTCATTACCAGAACCTTTACCCAGGCAACTATTGCTGCTGACTAAGCCATGAAAAATTCGTTACTCTACCCATTTTTGGGGCTAATGGCCCTTCTGTTTGGCCTTGCCGCGATGCCCCCAAAACGCCCGACGCTTTACCTGATTGGCGATTCGACCGTGAAAAATTCGAGCGACAAGGGTGAGGGCGGCATGTGGGGTTGGGGACATTACCTCCCCGACTCGTTCGACACGACCAAAATAAGCATCGAAAACCACGCCATTGGGGGCCGCAGCAGCCGGAATTTCCTGACCGAAGGCCGATGGGAGCGTATTTTGGCCCGGTTGCAACCCGGTGACTTTGTGATGATGCAGTTTGGACACAACGACGGTGGGGCCGTTAACGATACCATCCGCGCCCGTGGAAGCATCAAAGGAATCGGTGAAGAGACGCAGGAGATCGACAATCTGATCACCAAAAAACACGAAATTGTACACAGTTTTGGCTGGTATTTGCGCAAATATGTGCAGGAAACAAAAGTCAAAGGAGCCACGCCGATTGTGTTGTCGCTGGTGCCGCGCAACGTGTGGAAGGGCGGGATAGTGGCGCGGGCAACGGGCAGTTATGGCACCTGGGCCGCGCAGGTAGCCCAAGCCGAAAACGCGTATTTCATTGATCTGAATGAGTTGGTGGCCGTCAAATACGATGCCATCGGCGACTCCACCAAACTGCAGGCCACCTACTTCGTGAAAGACCATACGCACACTAACGGAGCCGGGGCAAAGGTCAATGCAGCCACCGTGGTTGAGGGAGTGCGCCAACTGAAAAACTGTCCGTTGAACGGCTATATTCAGGCTTCCATTAAGCCTTAACAGTGATTATGACGAACTTCTTAACCACTACCCTGATTTTTACCTGCCTGACTGTTGCTACTCAGGCGCAGCAACTGCCCAAAAATAAGGCGATGCTGGCGACGATGACCCGCGCCAATGATTATTTTATGGCCAAATGGCCTGACACGGGGAAGGAGATCGTGACCAACAAAACCCGTCCCAGCAACATCTGGACACGGGCGGTGTATTACGAAGGTCTGATGGCCCTCTATGGCATTGACCGCCAAAAGCGGTATTACGACTATGCCCTCGACTGGGGCAAGGCGCACAAATGGGGCATGAGAAGCGGCCCCCAAACCCGCAATGCCGACGACCAATGCTGCGCCCAAACCTACCTCGATCTCTACGAATTGGATGGTCACGCCAACCCCGAACGGATTGAGGCCATCAAAACCAGCATCGACCGGATGGTGGCCACCGATGGGGTTCAGGGCAGCAAAGTGGACGACTGGAACTGGATCGACGCGCTGCAAATGGCCATGCCGATTTTTGCCAAATTAGGTGTGTTGCATCAAGCTGATCCAGTGGTCAGTAATCGGTATTACGAGAAGATGTACCAGCTCTATAACCACACCAAAACCGTGCAGGGTGGCAGTGGATTGTATAATCCGGCAGAGGGGTTGTGGTGGCGCGACAAGGATTTTGTGCCCCCCTACAAAGAACCGAATGGCGAAGATTGTTATTGGTCGCGGGGGAACGGCTGGGTGGTGGCCGCGTTGGTGCGGGTGCTCGATATCATGCCAAAAAATGCCCCTCACCGCGCTGAATATGAGAAAACCTATTTAGAAATGATGCGGGTATTGCCCCCGCTTCAACGTGCCGATGGCTACTGGAACGTGAGTTTGCACGATCCGACCAACTACGGTGGTAAGGAGTTGACCGGCACGGCTTTGTTTGTGTATGGCATGGCCTGGGGCCTGAATCACGGGCTACTTGATGCCAAAACATACCAACCCATTGTGGCCAAAGCCTGGAACGCCATGACCACAGAAAGCCTGCATCCAAACGGTTTTTTGGGCTACGTGCAGGGCACCGGCAAGGAACCCAAAGAGGGCCAACCCGTCACCTATACCAGCAAACCCGATTTTGAAGACTATGGCCTCGGCTGTTTCCTGCTGGCAGGCAGCGAGTTATACAAGATGAAGCGATAATCATTTATGAAAAAAACGATACTCTTTGGCCTTTTGCTGGTCGGTTTTGCGGCACAGGCCCAACCCCAGTGGCCCGCCATGACGCAAACCGCCAAACCTTGGACACGCTGGTGGTGGATGGGTAGCGCGGTTGATAATCAGAATCTTACGCGCCTGCTCGAACAATATGAACGGGCCGGGTTGGGGGGCGTTGAAATCACCCCGATCTATGGCGTGAAGGGCGAAGAGAAATCATTTATCCCGTTCCTGTCGCCAACCTGGATGGACAGGTTGGGCCACACCCTGAACGAAGCCAAGCGGTTGAAATTAGGGGTCGATCTGGCGCAGGCATCGGGTTGGCCATTTGGCGGGCCGTGGGTGAGTCAGGCTGATGCGTGCCGCTATGTGGCGTATCAAACCTACGAACTCAAGCCCGGCGAATCGCTGAAAGAGGCCGTCTCCTATATGCAGAAGCCGATTATGCGGACGGTGGGCGAACCCATTGACATCAAAAAACTGATTGACCCGATAGCTAAAAACCCTGATTTACAACGCCATGCCTTCGATCAGGTGCGGTTTGAGAAACCGATTTCCCTGCAAACGCTCATGGCCTATTCCAGTAACGGGCAAACGCTGGACTTGACGACCAAAGTTGGGTCCGATGGGCGGCTGAACTGGACGGCCCCGGCAAATTCGGGCAATTGGACGCTGTATGGCGTGTTTCAGGGGTGGCATGGCAAGCAGGTGGAACGTGCCGGGCCGGGGGGCGAGGGCGATGTAATCGACCATTTTTCCAGGACTGCCACCCAACATTATCTCCAGCATTTTGATCAGGCGTTTCGGGGGCGCGACCTGAGTGGGATTCGGGCGTTTTTCAACGACTCCTACGAAGTGGACGACGCGCAGGGCGAAGGCAACTGGACACCCGCGCTGTTTGCCGAGTTTCAGAAACGGCGCGGCTACGACCTGAGAGCATACCTGCCCGCTCTGTTTGGCAAAGATGCCGATGATAAGAACAAGCGTGTGTTGAGCGATTACCGCGAAACGATCTCGGAACTGTTGCTCGAGAATTATACCAAAACATGGAGCGAATGGGCCAAAGGCAAGGGCAAACTGATTCGGAATCAGGCGCACGGCTCACCCGCCAACATCCTTGATTTATACGCCGTTACGGACATCCCCGAAATTGAAGGGACGGATTTATTGCGCATCAAATTTGCGTCGTCGGCGGGGAATGTGATGGGGAAAAAGTTGATTTCGTCGGAGTCGGCGACCTGGAATAACGAGCATTTTGTATCGACCCTAAGCGATGTCAAAAAAGACATGGATCGCTTTCTGTTGGGCGGGGTAAACCACACGTTTTACCACGGCACCAACTATTCGCCACAAAGCGCTGCCTGGCCGGGATGGTTGTTCTATGCGGCTGTACATTTCAATCCGAACAACACGTTTTGGGACGATTTCGGTACGCTGAACCGCTATGTGGCTCGCTGTCAGTCGTTTTTGCAACAGGGAAAGCCCGCCAACAATGTGCTGGTTTATCTGCCTATTTACGATGCCTACACGAGAACCGGTAATCGGAAGGCCGAACCCGTCCTTTTGCAGCATTTCGATGGCATCGAGCATGGGTTCAAGGGCTTGCCGGTGGAAGGATACACCGAAACGCTGCTGAAACGCGGCTACGGATTTGATTTTATTTCGGACAAGCAGGTGCAGAACGTGGTGTCGGCCAATGGCAAACTGATTACGGGGGGCGTGGCCTACCAAACCATCGTGGTGCCTGAAAGTCAGGTGATTCCGTTGGCGACGATGGCGCAATTGATGAAACTCGCGGGCAACGGGGCCACCGTGGTCATGGCAGGCGGCTTGCCCCAATCGGTGAATGGGTTGGGCAATCGGGAGGCCCGGCAAACCGCGTTCACGAACCTGCTGGCCAAACTGAAATTTGCCGACACAAAACAGCAAGGCGTGCAGCGGGCCGCATTTGGGCTGGGCGAGGTATTGCTGGGCAAAGACGTGGATCAACTGCTGGAGGTAGCCGCCGTGAAACGCGAAATACTGACCGATCAGGGCTTGCAATTTGTACGGCGGAAGCACGAAAATGGTCATTATTATTTTGTAGCCAACTGGTCGGAGAAGGCAGTGGCGGCCTGGGTTCCGGTGCAGACAACGGCTCAATCGGCGGCTCTGTATAACCCCATGACGGGCCAAACCGGGATGGCAAATTTGCGGTCGGGGGCCAATGGCGCGACGGAGGTTTACCTGCAATTAGCACCCGGCGAGTCGTGCGTTCTGGACACCCGAAAAACCAAAAGCACAACCCCGCTGTATGCCTACGGACAACCAACCGGCGATGCCCAACCGCTCAACGGAACCTGGACAATTAACTTTGTGAAAGGTGGCCCCGAACTGCCCGCGCCCATCAAAACCGACAAATTAGGGTCGTGGACGGAACAGGACGGAGAAGCCGTTAAAAAGTTTTCGGGTACGGCCACTTACACCCTCACGTTCCCGAAACCGACCGGCACCGCCACCCACTGGCAACTCGATTTGGGGCGCGTGGCCGAGAGTGCGCGGGTGCAACTCAACGGGCAGGATTTGGGGTCGCTCATTGGCCCGACGTTTCAGCTAACGATCCCCGCAAGCCAACTAAAAGAAAGTAACACCCTGATTGTCAGCGTGTCGAATGGTATGGCCAACCGCATTGCTGACATGGATAGGAATGGGGCAAACTGGAAGAAATTTTACAATATCAACATGTCGGCGCGGTTGCGGGAGAACCGGGGCAAGGATGGTTTGTTCACGGCAGAGAACTGGAAACCCCGTGCGTCGGGTTTGCTGGGGCCGGTCACGCTGCTGCCGTTGGGGGAGGGGAACACGAAACGTCCGTAGGGCTACAAAAACAGCACCATTTGCTCTTCGTCCACATACTTACCCTCGTATTTCATAGCTCGGAGTTCGAGGGAGAACGACTGAAAACCAACGCTTTCGTAGAGCTTTTTGGCTATTTCGTTCTGGTGGGCCACCGTCAGCAAAATCTGCTCTATATCGGGCAGGAGCCTCGCCCGCTGAATGACCTCGTTCACGAGTTTGCGGCCAATGCCGCGCCCTGCGTATTCTGCCGCCACATACATCCGAAACAGTAATCCCTTGTGCCGCAGTTTGGTACGGTTGGCTCCCTCGCGCTGAAAACTAACCACGCCCATCAGGTGGCCACTGGGCGTGGTCATGGCGAGGGTGAAACTGTCGGGAGTGCCCAGGGTTGGAAATGGGGCTTCGGCTTCGTCGATGGGGCTGATTCTGAAAAAATCAGGTTGGAGGGTAACGGCCTGGCTGAAAAAGGCTTTGTAGGTATCAGCGTTTTTGGCGGTCAGTTCGATCAGGTGCATAAAGTGGCGTTCATTGTGTAGGATTAGACGTAAAGGTCGGTATTTCTTTGTATGTTCGGCCATAAACGCCCCCCTGCTGCTATGCGCCGACTGCTTCTACTATTCTGCTGCTCATTCTTACTTTTCCATCAGGCGTGTAGCCAAAAAACGCTTGGCCTTACTAAACCAGTCGAAATCATCCGCGACCGTTGGGGGGTGAACCACATTTACGCCCAAAACGAACACGATTTATTCTGGGCGCAGGGCTATTCGGCCGCTCAGGATCGGCTGTTTCAGTTGGAAATGTGGCGACGGCAGGCAACCGGCACCGTGGCTGAATTGCTTGGCCCACAACACCTTATACGCGATCAGGGGGCGCGGTTGTTCCGGTTTCGGACGGCGAATAAAGCCGCTCTCGATGCCGAACTGAACCATTATCACCCGCACGGCGCAGGCATTGTGCGGGCCTTTGTCGAGGGCATCAACGCCTACATCACCGAGATCAAAAAAACGCCCGAAAAGCTGCCATTCGAGTTCGGTGTGCTGAAAACCGAACCGGGTTTGTGGACTCCCGAAATAGTGATTAGCCGCCATCAGGGGTTGTTGGGTAACGTTCGCGATGAGTTGGACAACGGGCGGTTGGTGCATTTGATTGGTGCCGACAGACTCCGGCAGTTAAAATGGTTTCACCCGAGTGTTAACTCCGCAACCGAACCGGATTTAACGCTTCATGTCGATGGCGAACAACTCATGCAACCCATTCTGGAACTGTATGAAGCCTTCCGGTTGCCGCTGAAATTCACCCCCCCGGATGCCCGGTTACGTGCCGAAACTAACCCATCACCCAAAGCCATTGCCGACTGGTTCGATGCTGAGAAACAGATGGTTGGCTCCAACAATTGGGTAATAGACGGGCAGCATTCGGTGAGTGGCTACCCGATGCTGGCTAATGACCCACACCGGGCGCAATCGGCTCCCTCGCTGCGGTATTGGGTGCATCTGAGTGCTCCAGGTTGGAACGTGGTGGGCGGGGGCGAACCCACGCTGCCGGGTGTTTCCATTGGGCATAACGACTTCGGAGCCTGGGGATTAACCATTTTCGAGACCGACAGCGAGGACTTGTGTGTGTATGAAACCAACCCAAAAAATCCGAATCAATACAAATATAAGGGTCACTGGGAAACCATGCGGATTGTGAAAGAAACGATCCGTGCAAAAGGGTCTGAACCCGTCACGGTTGAACTGAAATATACCCGACATGGCCCTGTGACGTTTGAAGACCCCGAAAACCACAAAGCCTATGCGGTGCGGGTAGGCTGGCTCGAACAGGGATGTGCGCCCTACATGGCCAGTTTGCGCATGAATCAGGCCCGCAACTGGGCCGAGTTTCGGCAGGCTTGCTCGTTCAGCCGGATTCCCGGCGAAAACATGATCTGGTCCGGTCGGCCGTTGCCGGATCGGAAAGGCACCATTGGCTGGCAGGCCGTGGGAATTTCGCCAATCCGAAAAAACTGGACCGGCCTGGTGCCGGTTCCCGGCGATGGGCGGTTTGAGTGGGGCGGTTATCTGCCCATTCAGCAGTTACCCAATAAACTGAACCCGCCGGAGGGCTTCGTCGTCACGGCCAATAATAACCTTACGCCAGTTGGTTTTCCAAATAGAAACGCTATCGGCTGGGTATGGGCGAGTCCGTCGCGGGCGCACCGGATTGAGGAGGTGTTGCGCAACGGACAACGTAAAAATCTGACTGATTTTACTCGTTTACAAGCTGATTATCTGTCGGTTATGGCCCGGACGCTCGTGCCAATGCTGGAGCCATTAGTGGCCGAACAATCGGAGACTGAACAGGCAAGCAGTTTGCTTCGCAAGTGGAATTACCAGTTGGAGCCGGGGTCGGTGGCCGCGTCGATTTATGTGGCCTGGGAAACCCAGCTTAAGCAGACTTTACATGCCGTAATGGTGCCCGAAGTGGCTGATCCTTATCTTGTTTCGATACCAACCAAGCGCGTGATGGATTGGCTTTCCTTGCCCGTGATTCCGGTTTCGGGTGGTGCCGGGAAAACGATTCGAGTCATGGATCGCGACAGTTTGTTGCTCACTTGCCTGACCCGCGCCGTGGCTGACCTGACTGCCCGGCTCGGCCCCGACATGACAGAGTGGCAATATGGCCAACGCGCCAACAAACACATCACCCTGACTCATCCGCTGAGTGCCTGGGTGAGCGAGGAGCAGCGAAAGCGCATCAACCTCGGCCCCCTTTTACGCGGGGGCTATGCCGAAACCGTCAACGCCACGGGCAACAAGCTGAATCAGGAACACGGAGCCTCGTTTCGGATTGTGGTCGATACCGAAGATTGGGACAAAACGCTGGGCATCAATAGCCCCGGTCAATCGGGCGATCCCGACAGCCCGCACTACCGCGACCTGTTTGACTTGTGGGGGCAAAACGGCTATTTTCCGGTCTATTTCAGCAAAGAGAAAATAAAGGCCGTAGCTGAGAAAACGACGGTATTGAAACCTTAGAATTCGACGGTTTGAAGAAGGTGTTTTTCGTTATTAAGACCAGGATGAACCAGAAGAATATAGGGCCAATCAATAGGCTTAGGCCGAGCGAATAGTCGACGGGAACAAAATCGTCTGTTGCGGGATGATAGAATACGTGAAGCGGGCCTGGATTTTTGTGGAGTGGGTCGTAGTCAGCTTCTTCAAGCACAATAACCCGATCCTGGTCGTGAAACCGGAAGCTTAGTAGAAATAAACCATCAGCCAGGTGGCAGTGCCCAATAGTACCGTCAGGATAATCATCCAGATGGCTTCGTATAGGCGGGCTATTCCACGGGACAAGACTTGGAGCTTACTTTCTTGCTGATTAAAGACTTACCCATTAAGCCGAAACCGGATGGGCAGGTTGTAACGTACATTGACAGCTTTTCCTGCCTGCTTACCGGGTTGCCAGGGAGGCATTGACTCTACAAGGCGAACTGCTTCGGCATCAAGTGCTGGGTCTACAGGTTTTAATACCTGTACGTTTTGAATATGGCCTGTATCAGTAATCACAAACCTGATAAAAACAGTGCCTTCTCGTCTGTCTTTCCGGGCAGCCTCTGGATAGCGTAGGTTCTGGCGTATGTACTTTTGTAGTTTGGCCATACCCCCAGAATACTCTGGGTGAGTTTCGACAACGGTAAAGATAATTGGATTGGAAGAGGCTGATGAGTCAACTTGTGCCTGAGCGGGTAGCCAGAAGCAACCTAAGAAAATGACAAGAATGGTTTTCATACGCATACACGGGGTGGAGTTATACTAATTTGTTAGTTAATAGTAAGCACGCGCTCATCTACGGGGCTGGCCATTGAGTGATACTGGCTCTATTTCAGCAAGATACGTTCGTTACACATTAGTTAGTCGGAGAAACTGACGAACGGGAAACGGATAAGGCTTACTTTATTTTCCGCCCCAATCGAATCAAGTGGGAAAATCATCGATTGACTGATCCCAAGAGTACATTTAAAGCCACGAAGCCCAAAAACAGATACAAGGCACGTAGCCAGGTTCGTCCGCGTTCGCGCCGATCCATTTCGCGCCAGGGCTTGATAACTTTGCCGAAGGCGCGGCTCAATAATAAGAAAGCCCCCACAAAAATGCCGCTTCCTACCAGAAAAACCAGAAATGCGCCTACGCCGTAGTTCGCACAGGCCAACCTACAGGCCAATCCTGCCGCCAATCCCGACAAGAAAATGCCTGCTAAAAATGAAAGTACGTACAAAATCCGCTTGCCCGTTTGATCGCCAGCTTGCTCACGCTCCGTTCGGCTTGCATAATAGTCGGCTTGGTTATTCGACCGCCTGGTTTTGGGCTTGATCAGTGAGTCGGACTGGCTCAGCTCCTGCCGGTAGCCAAAAGCTGCCCGGTTGGTGTCAGGCGTTTGGACGCTTTCAGCCCAGATACCCCCCAACACGCCCAAAAGTAGGTAATTGCCCACAAAGGCTCCAAAAATCAGTTGTCGCCTTACTGCGAATGTTTGGTCAGGACTATACCGATTTCGAACAAAAATGACCCCGCCCAGCAACGCTAAACATAGTAACGACAAGCTTCCCAGCGACCAGCCTTCCAGCAGATTTAGCCCCAGTAACAGGCCATTAAAGGCGTTGAGAACTTCGCCACTGATAATAATCAGAATGGCTAACAAGGCATGGCGACTGGCCCAGCGGGAGAGATTTTTCATGAAAAGGAAAAGGAATAGTCAGGTAAGCAATGATAAGGCTAAACAAGCACTTTTTGTGACCATTCGCTCAGTCTTTCTCCGGCCTGCATGAGCGTCGCATCATCTTTAGCAAAACAAAACCGGAGCATCTTATAATCGAGTTTGTCATGATAAAAAACCGACAGCGGAATGGAGGCCACCCCGATTTCGTGGGTCAGCCGGATGGCCAATTCCGCGTCGGATTCGTCGGTGATGTCGGCGTAGGAAACGGTCTGGAAAAATGTTCCTTCTGCGGGTACGAATTGAAACCGCGAGGCCGCAATGGATTCAAGAAAAATGTTGCGTTTGGCTTCGTAAAAGGCTGACAGTGTCTGGTATCGCTCCGGCTGTTTCAGGTATTCGGCCAAGCCATATTGCATGGGCGTTGGCACGCTGAACGTAACGAATTGGTGAATTTTTCGGAAGGCCGCCGTGAGGGAACGCGGGGCCTGGCAATACCCGATTTTCCAGCCCGTCACGTGGAAAGTTTTGCCAAATGAGCCGCACACAAACGTCCGCTCATGCAGCACCGGGTTGGTCATCAGCGAATGGTGAACCCGCCCCGCGCCGGCGTACCGGTCGAACAGAATGTGTTCATACACTTCGTCGCTGATAACGAACAACTTATGTTCTTCCACGAGTGCGGCTAACTGCGCCACATCGTCGGCTGTCCAGACCCGCCCGGTTGGGTTGTGGGGCGTATTCACCATGATGAGCCGGGTGCGGGGGCTGATTTTGGCCCGCACCTCGTCCCAGTCGATAGCGTAGGTTGGCGGGGTCAGCGAGATATAGACCGGCACCCCCCCGTTCAGTTCGATGGCGGGTACGTAGCTATCGTAGGCTGGTTCAAAAACAATGGCCTCGTCGCCCCGTTGAATCACCGTGGTGATGGCTGCAAACAGGGCTTCGGTCGCGCCCGACGTAACGGTGATTTCTTCGTCGGGGTGATAGTCAACCCCATAGTCGGCCCGTGTTTTTTGGGCGATGGCCTGCCGCAACACCGGGACCCCCGGCATGGGGGCATATTGGTTGTGATGTTGCCGCATGGCCTCCGTCACGAGGTCGAGCAGGGCCGGGTCTGCCGGGAAATTGGGAAACCCCTGTGACAGATTCAGTGCCCCCGTGTCGAGGGCCAACTTCGACATGATCGTGAAAATGGTGGTGCCGACGTTGGGCAGCTTCTCAGGTAGGGGAGGGGTCATGCGTTCAGGGAGTATAAACGCAAATATAAGCACCTACGCTTCTACCAGTTCTTTAATCTGAACCAGAATTGGATTCCAGCCTTCGCCCCCGTTGTCCGATTCCTGGTAGCGACGTTCGCCTTCAGCCACCATATTGTAATCGCCCTGAGTGACGACCAACTGGGTTTTTCCGTCAGTTTCGGTCAATTGATAGGTAACGGTCAGGTAGTTTTCGGGGATGTCTTCGATGGTCGATTGCGGGTCGAAAACGGTGTAGTCTAAGCGGGTTTCCGGCTCGATGCGAACAATGTGACCCTTCACGGCAACCAATTCTTTACCTTCCCAGTCCATGCGCCAGATCAGCGGGCTACCGGGTTTCCAGTCGGAGATGGCTTCGCAGCCAAACATATAGATTTTGGTCTTTTCAGGATTGGTCAGGGCATCCCAAAGAACGGCTTTGGGAGCGTTGACGGTGATAGAACTCTCGACGTTTAGCGGACTCATGTTGGTTTTGGGATTTGATTATAGTTAAAAACGCATATACTATGCAATAATACGAATATAAAGCAGGCAAGCCGATTTGTAGTAGAAATAGTTTTTAATGATCCTTTTTACCGTCAAACCCTTTCATACGGTATCGGCATTATGCGACAATTACTCCCGTTTATCTTTTTGCTTTTCTCTTTGACCGCGCTCGCCCAAAACGAAGCGTTTCAGAAGAAAACCTACACCACCCGTGCCGGGCAAACATTGCCCTACCGTATTTTATACCCCAAAAATTACGACCCAAACCAACGCGACAAATACCCAATGATCCTGGTGCTGCACGGCGCGGGCGAACGCGGCAACGACAATGAAAAACAACTGGTGCATGGCAGCAAACTCTTTTTGCAGGATGACATTAGAACCAAATTCCCGGCCATCGTCGTGTTTCCGCAATGCCCCGAAGACAGTTATTGGACTTCGCTCCTGCGCGACCGTTCCAAGTACCCCATAACCATAAACGAACACTACGCCAAACAACCCAACTGGCCGCTGGGGGCTGTCATGAATTTGGTGAGGCAACTCCGCAAAACGGAGCGCGTCGACAAAAAACGGCTCTACATCATGGGTTTGTCGATGGGCGGTTTTGGCACCATGGAAATCGTTTCGCGCAAGCCGAAGGTGTTTGCGGCAGCCGCGCCCATTTGTGGCGGGGCCGACACCACCCTGTGCCGTCGCTATGCCAAACGCCTGCCCCTGTGGGTGTTCCACGGCGATGCCGACGCAGTAGTTCCGGTGGCTCTCTCACGGCAATTGGTGGCCAAACTTCAATCGCTCAACGCCGATGTGCAGTACTCTGAGTATCAAGGCGTGAACCACAACAGTTGGGACAACGCTTTCGCCGAGCCAAGTTTGATTCCGTGGATGATGGAGAAGCGGAAGAAGTAGTCTAAATCAGGAAACATACCTGTCATGATTTACCCTCGTCCCCAACACGTTTCTTCAAGTCAAACGTATCGGGCCGGAATATCATCAGGATTTCTTCCCGTTTGAAAGCGGCTTTCAGAGCTTTCATGGCCTCGCTGAGGGCCGGTTGAGGCTCCACCACGCGCTGATCGATCCAAAACCAGGCGAAACCCTGCACATTGTCGAGGGAGAAGGCTCGAAAATAGACCTGAACAGAGTGTTCGGTTTTTACGAACGGCAACGCCCGGATGGCTGCCGTTGCCACGCGCTGCACCTTGTCCAGATCATCTAAATAAGACACCCCAAACGCCAGCTCGAGCCGACGCTCCCCTGTGCGGGAGAAGTTGGTGATGGGCTTCTGAAACACGTCTTTACTCGGAATCTCGATGGTTTGACCTTGCCCGTTGTCCAACACAACAGACCGGATTTTCACCTCCACAACTTTCCCGGTGAAGCCATTGGTTTCGATGGTGTCGCCGGTTTGGATGGGTCGGGCGAGGGCAATCATCGTACCCGAAATGAAGTTGGCGGTCAGATCCTGAAAGGCAAAACCAACGGCCAGCGCAATAACACCCGCACCCGCCAGCAGCGAGGTCACGGTTTTGTCGAGACCCAACACGCCGAGGGCCACAAACAAGCCAACCGCAACCACAATTACCCGGACAACCGTTCCTAAAAGCCCAACCAGAGACGTATTGTCGGACACTTTGCCCAACCCGCCTGCAACCACCCGGCTGAGAATGCCCGACAGGAAGCGGGCCAGCAGAATAACCAGTACGGCGATGCCTATTTCGGGCAGGAAACCAAGGAAATCGTGCGACCAGCGCAGCAGTTTCTGGTAGATCACATGGGCAATATCAGGTAAGTCGAGCATAATCTGTCAGAGAAATGAGACTGTTTGCACCATAAATCAGGTGATTCGTCTAAATTTAAACTATAACCCCGACGGAGTGCAGTACGTTTGAATCCAACAGCCGAATTATGACTCGCCAACAACTCGAACAAACCCTGCACCAGCAGCCCACCGATGGACCCCGGCGACCGATCAGGATGCGCGGCTCGGAACTGGCCCATTTTGATTTCAGCGGCCTCGACCTCACGGGGGCCGACTTCAGTTTCTCCAATTTAACGGAGGCCAACTTCAGGGATAGCATTCTCCACGATGCTAATCTAAGCTTTTCGTCGCTGGTGGATGCCTCGTTCGAGAACGCCGACCTTACGGGGGCCAACCTCAATTTCAGCCGAATGGATGGAGCCAATCTGATCGGTGCTAACCTGAACGGCGTGTCGATGTCGTTTACGGGCGGAGGTCGCAATGTGCCGCTCCCTGCCTTGCCTCCTGACCCGATTACACTGACTAAACTACTCCAGAAGCCATTTTGGGGCGTATTGATTGGGTCAGCGTTAGGTGCATTATTGGTGTATGGAGCGAGTGGGGTCATCTATTTTACCAACCTGGTGCTAACCGCCAGTGACACAGCCGTTGCAGGTGTGAACCGGTTTGTAGCCCTCCAGAACTTAACGCTGGGTGTATTGCTATTCGTGGCTACATTAAGTTTGTCGTCTTGGTTAGACCGGCAATTTCGGCCTATCTGGATGCGGCATTTAGTATTTAGCCTGCTGATGCTTCCCCTGTTTTTTGCAGTTACTACGGGAATGTACTTTTTACTTGGTAAAGAATTTATTGATGAATTACAACGGCGACCCAATTATGCGTTCACTAATGCTGGCCCCACCTATATTTATGCGTTGGCCGACCTTCTCATTGGGAATATGTTTTTTTATGCCCTGCGGCAGGGGCGGCAACTATCCCGGAAAATAACTGAGCAGGAGTTTCAGTTGCTCAACATGGAGAAGCTCAAAACCCGTGCTGAACTGGATGCTCTACAAGCCAAAATAAATCCGCATTTTCTGTATAATGCCCTCAACAGTATTGCCAGTTTGGTTCACGAAAACCCCGATAAGGCCGAGGAAATGACCCTATTGCTTTCTAAACTGTTTCGGTATTCGACAGGCCGCGACGGGTCGTACACGAGCAGTTTGGCTGAGGAACTCGACATGGTACGAACCTATTTGCAGGTTGAACATGTGCGCTTTGGCGACCGACTTCTGTTCAGCGTGAACATCACCGACGAGAGCTTGAATAAACTACAGATTCCGCAGTTTCTGTTGCAACCCGTAGTCGAAAATGCCGTGAAACATGGCATCGGTAAGCGAGCCGGGCAAGGGCGCATCGACGTTAAAATTTACGCCCAAAACGACTGGGTTTACCTGAGTGTTCACGACAATGGTCCACCCTTCCCCAACGAAATGGGCAGTGGCTATGGTCTCCGAAGCATTCAGGACAAACTGCGCCTGCTCTACGGCGACGATGCCCACGTTGAACTCCAGAATGATCCTTATAAACAAGTCCTGCTGGCCATCCGGCTGGCAAAACTAATGGTGAATGCGTAATGGGCTTACGCGAATATCATTACGCATTCACCATTACGCATTACATCATGACTTTCCCTCTAAAAACTATCCTTATCGACGACGAATCGCTGGCTATCTCGCGGCTGAAACGGCTGTTGAGCAAACATACCGATGCTTTTTCGATCATTGGCGAAGCCACCAACGGAGCAGAAGGGCTGGCGATGGTTGAAGCAAAACGGCCCGATGTGATTTTCCTGGACATAGAAATGCCGCTCCTGAACGGCTTTGAAATGCTGTCCCGGCTGACATACATGCCGCTTGTGGTGTTTGCCACAGCCTACGACCAATATGCGATTCGGGCGTTTGAGGAGCATTCGATTGATTACCTGCTGAAACCCATTGAAGCGGAACGGCTGGAGCGGACCATCCAGAAAATCCGGTCGATCGTGGAGTTGGGAAGCCGGTCGGAGAGTATCAACAATTTTCCCAGCACCGACAACCTGATGAAACTCCTCGAACGGATGCAGCCCAAAAAAGAAATCCATTCGATTTCGGTGAAAACCGGTGATAAAATCAAACTGATTCCCCTTCCCGACATTGCCTTTTTCGAAGCCGAGGACAAGTATGTGTTTCTCTCTACCACCGACGGGCAAAAATTTCTGACTACTTACACCATCACCACGCTCGCCGAAAAACTACCTGAGACGTTTGTCCGTATTAGCCGTTCGGCCCTGGTGAACAGCCACCGAATCAGTGAAATTATGAAGCACTACGATGGTAAATTTCTGATTGTGCTGAACGATAAAAAGACGACTAAACTCACCAGTGGTAGTACCTATGGCGATGCCGTGCGGGGATTGTTGGAGTTCTAATGGAAGAGAATGGTCTAGAAAAGAGCGGTTTAGGTTGGGTTTTATTGATTTAAACGACCAGTTATCGTAAAAACGATGGTTGAATCATCTTAATCAATAGATTTACGGCCTGTTCACTTAAACCAATCCATTATGTCTTCTTCTTTACAAAGAACGTTTTTTTTCTCATTGCCCCGAGTGGGGTCTTTCTTACTGTTTCTGCCAGTTCTGCTTGTATGGAATATGACAACGATTCAGGCTGGTTCGCTACCTCTAAAAAAGGATAAAGATGAGAAACCGGGAGTGCCACCCTGCTTCCTCACTGTTGAAGCTTACGTTCAAGATGAAAGTTCTGAAGCTTGCCAGAACGAAACTGTTACACTGATTGCAGAAGCTAATAATTTTCTACCAGCGAGTATTAATGATGGGCAGGCCCGAAAGGCAGTCGTCAGTATTACTTACACGTGGTTTGCACCCGCTGGTGCTTCGTTGAACACGTACACGGGCGACGAGGTGATTGCCAGTTTTAACACCAGTGGCCCCAAAACCTTCACAGTTATAGCAACTGATGGCGTTTGTTCGGCCTCCGCCACCGTTAACATCACAGCCAATCCAACCCCCGACATCACCATCTTCTTCCCCAACAGCCTAAGTGTCGTGCCAGTTTCGGGGGTGATGCCAACCATCACAATGACCACACTTCCCACCACCATTCAGGCCACTCAGGGCGATTACTACGAATGGGCGGTGGTGATTGATCGAATTAACGGCTACGAAATCCGGCAGGGTGAAAGCAACACCAGCGGCATCTTTCAGGTTGGTCATGTGGGTCCTTATACGCTGACGGTAACTGGGTCTAATGGTTGTAAACGAACCGTGCGAGGTGTACTTGTCAGTCCCCCCTGAATAGGTTGACTCACCCGTCAGAGAAAGTCAGAGGAAAGCACAAAAAAGGGGCAATCATGTGATTGCCCCTTTTTTGTGCTTTCCTTACAATCGCACCGTTTCCGGCAAATACTTGGCGATCAAATTCTCGTAATAAGGCCTTAACTCGCTGACAACCGGGGGTTTAGGGCTTTTTGAGTATAGATCATACGGGTTGAAGGCATCAACCCATTTGAACATCGCCCGGTCATGGTCACTGAGCAGATGATCGTAGGCATTCTCGCGGTGTTGGGCGTAGAACGAGTGATACCGAATCATATACAGGGCTGGTTCGGGCAGGTAATCCTTCGTGATGTGATACAGGTATTCGTCGTGGCCCCACGACATGGTCACGTTTTCGAGGCCGCAATGGTGGCTGTACACGCCGTATTTTGAGTTGAATGCCTCGTTTGTACTATCGGGATTGGCCGCGAAGAACTCGGGGTAAACAATTTTATCAGAGTGATGGCAGCCAACGGGGAAAGTGTCGCCTACCACGGCCCATTGCGGTTCGCCAAACAGACAAAGCACTTTGCCCATGTCGTGCAGGAAACCCGTCAGCACAAACCAATCGGGGTGGCCATCGGCGCGGATGGCTTCGGCGGTCTGGAGCAGGTGTTGCAGTTGGTCGAGTTCAATATCGGGGTCCGAATCATCGACGAGCGTATTGAGGAATTCCATGGCCCCCCACACCGACATTTCCTTTTTGTTGAACGCCAGGAACTCCGCCCGTTTCTGTTGCACAAAGTCATAAGTCTGGTAGCGGTGATTGAGCCGATAAAACTCACGCACCGTATCGCGAACAGGCGTATCATAGTTGCGGAAGGCATCCTTTGCCTTGTGTTCCGGCTCCGATTGCTGTGCCGGGTCTGGGTAACGGGTCAGCAGGTCGTCTTCCCATTCCTCCAGCGAAGCTAAAGGATTACGTTCCTGCTCGGTTAGTGTTGGTTGCTGGTTCATGCCTATTATCGTAATGTCTTGACCTAATTTAAGGAAACCAATTCTTACTGGCTCACGGGCATCAGCCGGAACAAATACCCTGGTTCTTCCACCGAGACATAAATATAGCCATCAGGCCCCATTTTCACATTCCGAAGGCGACCAATGTTCTTCAACAGGTTTTCTTCTTTCACCACTTTGTTGCCTTCCAGCACACAACGGTTCAGATACTGGAACCGCAGGGAGCCAACCAGCAAATTGTTTTTCCAGCCGGGATATTTGTTGCCCTCCACAAACGCCATGCCCGATGGCCCGATCGACGGAAGCCAATAAGTTAGCGGTTGCTCCATGCCTTCTTTGGCGGTCAGGTTGGTAATGGGTTTGCCATCGTAGTTGATGCCGTAGCAAATCACCGGCCAGCCATAGTTCGCTCCCTTTTTGATGATGTTCACCTCGTCGCCACCGCGTGGGCCGTGTTCGTCGGTCCAGATGGCCCCCGTTTGCGGGTTGCGGGTCATTCCCTGCGGATTCCGGTGGCCATACGAATAGACCGAGCCGTGGGCATCGCCCTTGCCCACGAAGGGGTTGTCGGCAGGAATCCGGCCATCGTCGTGGATACGGTGAACTTTACCGGCATCACGGTTCAGAAACTGCGGGTTTTCTTTCTCATTTCCCCTGTCGCCCACCGATATATACAGGAAACCCTGCTTGTCGAACTGCAAACGTGACCCATAGTGGTGGCGGGTTTTAGAATAAGGCAACGCTTCAAAAATAACTTTCTGTTCTGTCAAGGCATTGCCTGCCAGTTTGGCCCGTACCACCGCCGTGCTCGACAGTTTCTGGTCGCCCTCCATTTTCATGGCCGAATACGACATATAAACCAATCCATTCTGGGCAAAATCGGGGTGCAGTGCCACGTCTAACAAGCCACCTTGCCCTTCGACAACGGGGGTTGGCCCGCCGGAAACTTGTGTTTTCTGACCACCTTTACCTACGCGGTACACCTCGCCATTGCGGTCGGTCACGAGCAGATCGCCATCGGGCAGAAACGCCATGCCCCAGGGCGATTTGAGGCCAGAAGCCACCGTGTCCAGCTTAACCGTTTGCCCTTCCGACGGGAACACGTTGGATGTTGGTTTGCTGGCGAATTTGTATTTGTCCACGTCTTTCAGGCTTTCCAGGATCAGGTCGGCCATGTCGCTCGTTTCTTTTTCCGACAAAACGGCTTTCCAGGTTGGCATTCCAAGGTCGGGGTAGCCGTTGGTGATGCTGGCCACTAAATCGCTTTTGGCGTTGCCGTGTTTCCATTTGCGATCCACAAAAGCCTCCACTTTTTCGCCGTGGCATGAGGCACAATACTGTTGGTAATTTTCGCGGGCGGTTTTTGCCGCTGGCTTTTGAGCCACCAAAAAACTGCTCAACATAAAGATGGCAGCGAAGGCCGTGCCAATGAGGTAGCGTAACATAAGTTGGGAGTATTGTTTTGTATCGGAAGAATGAAAAAGTAAATTTTTACTATTAACGGTTAGGGTTTTGACTAGTAACTACACGGCTACCAACTCTTTACGCTCGCCAATTTGTTGCCGCCACATGGCGTAATAGAGTCCTTTTTGATCTAAAAGTTCCTCATGACGACCCTGCTCGGCCACATGGCCCTGTTCCAGTACAAAGATACGGTCGGCGTGGAGAATGGTGCTCAGACGGTGGGCAATTAGAATGGTGATGTGCTGCCGCGACCCCGACAATTGCCGCACCGTCCGGGTAATCTCTTCCTCCGTCAGCGAATCCAGTGCCGACGTTGCCTCATCGAACACCAGCAAGGCCGGTTTCCGAAGCAGGGCGCGGGCAATGCTCAGGCGTTGTTTTTCGCCCCCGGACACCTTCACGCCCCCTTCGCCAATCACCGTGTCGAGACCCTGCGGAGCGCGGGACAGCAGCGAGTGGGCTGCTGCTTGACGCAAGGCTGTTAAACATTCTTCATCGGTAGCATTGGGGGCCACAAAGCGTAGGTTTTCGCGGATGGTTCCCGCGAAAAGCTGCGTATCCTGCGTCACAAAGCCGATTTGCTCCCGAAGCTCATCTAAGTTAACCTCGGAGCCGGGGATGTCGTTGTACAGAATCTGCCCGTGCAGGGGCTTATATAAACCCACCAGCAACTTCACCAGGGTGGTTTTCCCTGACCCGCTGGGGCCAACAAACGCGATTGTTTCGCCCACCTTTGCCCTGAACGTGATGCCATCCAAAGCGGGTGTTGCTGCCGTGAGGTGTTTAAACCGGACATCGTCGAACGCCAGCGTTTCAATCTCGCCAACGGCTTGTGGGTGAGGAGGTTGCACATCGCGGGGGGTGTCGAGAATCTGCTGGAAATTGGCCAGTGATGCCTCGGTTTCACGATACGTATTGATGATGTTTCCCAACTCCTGCAACGGCCCAAAAATGGCAAACGAGTAAATAAACAGCGAGAAAAACTCACCCACCGTAATCCCGCCCCGCACCACCAAAAACAGCATCAGCAACATAATAGCGTTGCGCAAGAGGTTCACAAACGTGCCCTGAATAAAGGAAAGCGACCGGATATACCGCACTTTTTTCAGTTCGAGTTTCAGGATTTTGTCCGTCGTAGCGTTTAGTCGTTCGGTTTCCTGTTGGGCCAAACCAAGGCTTTTCACCAGTTCAATGTTGCGCAAACTTTCGGTGGTTGAACCAGCCAGGGCCGTGGTTTCGGCCACAATATTCTTTTGCACCACCTTGATTTTTTTGCTCAACAGCGAACTCACAAACCCCAGCAACGGAATGGTCAGGAAATAGGCCGGGGCAATGGGCCAATAGACCGTGGCGGCATACCACATTACAAAAATGATGCCCACCACCGACGTAAACAGCACATTCACAAACGATTGAATCAACTTCTCCACATCCGACCGCACCTTTTGAAGCTTGCCCAGCGTCTCGCCGGACCGCTGATCTTCAAACACCTGGTAGGGCAATTCGAGGGAGTGACGCAGGCCATCGGTGTAGAGCTTTGCCCCCAATCGCTGGGTAATCACGTTGACGTAATAGTCCTGAAAATTCTTGGCAATGCGGCTCACCATAGCCACGCCGAGAGCCTGCAAAATCAGAATACCCGCGCCATTTTTCAGGAAGTCCCAGAAGTTAATGTCGCGCAGTGTGCCGGGCGAATCCGTGCCAGGCTTCACCACGTATTGGTCGATGATCTTGCGAAAAATATAGGGATCGAGCAGGGAGAAAATCTGGTTGATGGCTGCCAACAGCAGGGCAAGGGCCAGCAACCCCCAATAACGGCGTAAATAACTATACAGTAGTTGCATAAAATGATTCGGTGGAAAAGGGGCGGAGTGCTTGTTAAGGCCCGGTTTTCAAGGCAACAAAAAAAGGCGCGTTTTGGGTCAACGGACGAGGGGTAAAACTAACCACGCCCCCTGACTCGCTTCATCGCCAATTTCACCGTGTCGCGCTCTACCACGGCAATGATGCCCAAGTACAAGGCGAAAAGGCCGAGGTGATACGGCACCGACACCCACAGGTTCGGTATTTTAACTAAACTGGCTCCGTAAATCAGCAGGGCCGCGCTGCCAATGTAGAACAGGGCTGAACCAACGTGATAGGGCACTGGGTAGTGCTGTTCGCCCAACCAGTAGCACAGCACCGTCATTACCAGCGTCGATACCAGAAAGGCCCACGCACAGCCCATATAGCCTATTTTAGGAATCAGCACGATGTTGAGACCCACCGTTATCACCGCCCCAACCACTGTGATCAACGTCCCGTATTTGGTCTTGTCGCTTAATTTGAACCAAAACGAAATGTTGTAGTAAACGCCTAAAAACAGGTTGGCTAAGAGCAAAATTGGCACAACACCCAGGCCGGTCCGGTATTCGGGTGAGCGCAACAGAAGCCCCACCACATCAAGGTTCAGGCTGATGCCGACCCACAACACCACGCACACAATCACGAACCACTTGGTGACCTCGGCCAGCAATTTGGGGGAGTTTTTATCTTCGGCCCGGCTGAAAAAGAACGGGTCAGCAGCAAACTTGAATGAGTTTACCGCCAGTGCCATGAAAATGGACAGCTTCAGGCAGTTGCCGTAAATTCCCAGCGCGTCTTCGGAAGTGAAGCCGGGGTAAAAGCCTTCGGGCAGGAAATGGCGGAGCAAAAGCCGGTCGGTGAGTTGATTGACTACCCCTGAGAGGCTGGTCAGCATAATCGGAAACGAGTAAATCAGCAGCGTTCGCACCACCGGCCACTGGAACGTGAACCGGAATCCGGCAAATGCATCGCGCAGAATCAGGAAATATAACCCATTGGCAATCAGGTTGGCCAGCAAAATATAGCCTGCCCCAATTTCGGGGCGGTAAATGAACGAGGCCAGGGGTTGCAGTGCGGGCAGGTAATCGCCCTCGGAAACGTCTTTGCAGATTACTATGAAAAAAGTACACAGCAACACGTTGATCAGGATGTTGATGACTTTGGCCCGAACAAATCGCTTTGCTTTGTTCTCGACCCGCAAACGGGCAAATGGAATGGCTACAACCGCATCAATCGCCAACAGCAGGGCCGACCACATAATGAACCGTTCCTGACCGGGATAATTCAGAAGTTGCGCGATCTGATGGGCAAAAACCACAATCAATATCGTTGGCAAGATGGTAGCAACCAGCACAATACTTGTAGTCCGACTAAATGTTTTTTCGCGCTCCTCGGCTCCGGCTTCACCCGTATTGCGAGCGGCAAACCGGAAAAACGCCGTTTCTAAACCCAGCGTATAAACGGCCATCAACACCCCAATCCAGGCATAGAGCGTTACGTTGGACGACAGTTCGGAGGGTTTCTGAAAAGCGTAGGTTTGAATGGGAGCCAGCGCAAAGTTGATCGACCGGGCCAGAATGGTGCTGAGACCATAGAGGGCGGTGTCGCTGGCAAGTTTCTTAAAAGTACTCATTGAACGGTTTGTTGCACCAATTGTGGCAAAGATACGGCCCCGGTTGGCTTGTCGGTGCGAGGGGCTTATCTTTGCAGGATTCTCCATTATTCGTTTCAATGAAAAAAGTAGCCTCTGCCCTGCTGTCAGTCTATTACAAAGACGGCCTCGAACCCATTGTCCGCCTGTTACACGATCAGGGCGTTACGCTCTACTCGACGGGTGGTACACAAACGTTTATCGAGCAGTTGGGTATCCCCGTAACGCCCGTTGAAAACCTGA
Organism: Cytophagales bacterium; assembly: GCA_031411995.1. Lineage (GTDB taxonomy): Bacteria > Bacteroidota > Bacteroidia > Cytophagales > Spirosomataceae > Rudanella. The sequence continues at coordinate 53,652 of JANOCD010000050.1, read as the reverse complement.
CCGGCTACCCGTCTATTTTTGGTGGCCGCGTGAAAACCCTGCACCCCGCCGTTTTTGGGGGCATTCTCTACCGGCGTGATCTCCCCGAAGATGTAACCCAGGCCCAGCAACACCAGATTCCGGCTATCGACATGGTGGTTGTCGATTTATACCCCTTCGAGGAAACAGTGGCATCGGGTGCATCAGCCGACGACATTATCGAGAAAATCGACATTGGCGGTATTTCGCTCATCCGGGCGGGGGCCAAAAACTTCGCCGATACGCTGATCGTTTCGTCGCGGAATCAATACGCCGATGTGTTACAGATTCTGACCGCCAAAACCGGGGCCACCGATCTGGACGACCGTCGCCGGTATGCGCAGGAGGCTTTTGCCACTACATCGCACTATGACACAGCGATTAATCAGTATTTTTTAGGGGAGACTCCTCAACCATCATCAGTCCTTCGCTATGGTGAGAACCCTCATCAGCAAGCCACGTTCCACGGCGATTTAGATGCTATGTTCGATAAGCTGCATGGTAAAGAATTGTCGTTCAATAACTTAGTCGATGTGGATGCCTGCATTCAGTTGATTGATGAGTTTGATGATAAGTCAGCGGCTTTTGCGATTATCAAGCACACCAACGCCTGCGGAGTAGCCACGGCACCAACGCCCAAAGAAGCCTATCTAAACGCCCTGGCCTGCGACCCGGTTTCGGCCTTCGGTGGCGTGGTGGTCACGAACCAGCCCGTTGATCTGGAAACTGCCGAAGAACTGAACAAGCTGTTCATGGAAATTCTGATTGCGCCCGCTTTCGCGCCAGAGGCCCAGGCATTGCTACAATCGAAAAAGAACCGGATTTTGCTCCGTCGGAAACCCGTTGAACTGCCCACCAAATTAGTGAAAACCATTCTGAACGGGGTGTTGGAGCAGGATAAAGACAGCCGAACCGAAACGGGTGCCGATTTCAACGTCGTAACGCAAAAAGCCCCCACTGAAAGCGAAGTCCGGGCGTTGGAGTTTGCCCTGAAAGTGTGCAAACATACCAAATCGAACACGATTGTACTGGCTCGTGAAGGCCGATTGATTGCCAGTGGGGTTGGCCAAACCTCGCGAGTCGATGCGTTGAAGCAGGCCATCGAAAAAGCCCATGCGTTTGAATTTGAGTTGGCCGGTTCGGTGATGGCTTCCGATGCGTTTTTCCCCTTCCCCGACTGCGTCGAAATTGCGGGTCAGGCGGGCATTACTGCGGTGGTTCAGCCGGGCGGCTCCATCCGCGACAAAGACTCCATCGACTATTGCGATCAGCATGGTTTGGCCATGGTAACAACGGGCATTCGGCATTTTAAGCATTGATCATTTCCTATGCGCTTACTGTACACAGCCTATTGCGTTTTTCTGTTCTCAGCTCTGTTTCTGCTGTTTTTCCCGTTCATTTTTCTGTGTATTCAGTGGGATGGCGGTCGCCGATATGCTCATGAGCTTGTGCGGACAATGGGGCGTATTTTCTTTTTGCTGATTGGAATGCCTATTCGGGTGGATTGGCGATTTCGGCCCGATCCCCAAAAAGCCTATGTGTATTGCGCGAACCATTTTTCATACCTCGACATCGCCGTAACGGGTGTGGTGGTGCCGGGTTTTTACGCCTATATTGGCAAGAAGAGCGTAAAAAACATCCCTCTTTTTGGGTATATGTTTGCCCGGCTGCACATTATGGTTGACCGCGATGCCGCCCGAAGCCGGGCCTATTCGCTGGGCAAATCCATTCGGGTGCTCGGTTCGGGACGCAGTATTATTATCTTCCCGGAGGGGGGTATCAGTGCGCAGGAACTACCCAAAATGACCTACCCGTTTAAAGATGGGGCTTTTATAATGGCCATTCAACAGCAAGTGCCGATTGTGCCGCTGACCTTGGTGAACAACTACAAAATCTTGCCCGACGAGTACCCCATACGAATGCGGTGGGGCGTAGTTAAAGTCGTTTTCCACGAACCAATTCCAACCGTCGGCCTAACTCAAGCCGATATGCCTGCTCTCAAAGAACAAACCTTCCGCATTATCGACGCGGAACTACACGAGAGAGTGAAAGAGCGAAAGAGCGAAAGAGCGAAAAGCTGACGCATCATTTCACTCTTTCACTCTTTCACTCTTTCACTCTTTCACTCTTTATGCTCGTTGACCACGATACTCTCCAGAAAATTGCTCACCTCTCGCGGCTTGAGGTGCGGCCCGACGAAGAAGCCGAACTCCTCAACAGCCTCAACGGGGTGCTGACGTGGATGGAGCAACTGAATGAAGTGGATACTACCGGCGTGGAGCCGCTGATGTATATCTCGCCCGAAATCAACGTGTTACGTGAGGATGTAGTAGCCAACCACCTCCCCCGCGAGCAGGCACTTGCCAACGCACCCCAACAGGAAGGGCCGTTTTTTCAGGTGCCAAATGTGATGGAGTAATCAATTGTCTAACCTAAACCCATCGGCATCGCGGTGGGCGGGGAACCGCTCCCGGAAAGCGCGGAGGTTATCCAGCGAGAGGATTTGCTGGTGAATAATGGGGGTTTCGTAGTGCTGGAAAAGTACTTCGCCAGTGTAGTCGATGAGGGCCGAGCCACCGCCGTAGTGATGCCCTTTTTCGTCGTCGCCAACTCGATTGACACCCGCCACGTAGCTCAGGTTTTCGATAGCACGGGCTTGCAGGAGCGTATCCCACGGACGTTGGCGGGCAGCGGGCCAGTTGGCCACGTAGAGTAACAAATCGTAATCCTGTGGATTATTGCGGCTCCAGACCGGGAACCGGAGATCATAACAAATCAGGGGGCAAATTCGCCAGCCGCGCCATTCCTTCACAATTCGCTCATTCCCAGCCGTATAGATTTTGTCTTCACCCGCCATCCGAAACAGGTGGCGTTTGTCGTAGGTGGCAAACTGACCGTCGGGTTGCATCCAGAGCAAACGGTTGTAGAACCTGCCATTTTCGCGTACTACATAACTCCCCGTAACTACTGCGTTTGTTTGAGCGGCCATTTGGTGCATCCAGCGATGGGTTGTCAAACGCGGGTGTTCGGCCACGGCGGGTGCCTCCATCGTGAAGCCCGTGGTGAACATTTCGGGGAGTACAATCAGGTCAGTGGGTTGATCGAGACTGAAAATAGACTCCTCCAACGTGGCCCGGTTCGCCACCGGGTCATGCCAGTATAGGGAGGTTTGGAGGAGGGTGACGGAGAGCATTACAATTTGGGATATTCATCGTGGATGTTCATCGTGGAAACCGCATTCGGTAGTCAACATCGACTTTTCCTTTGGTAATATCGGCCAGTTTTTTCTTGAGCAACTGGCGTTTCAGGGGCGACAGATAATCGGTAAAGAGCTTACCCTCAAGGTGATCGTATTCGTGCTGAATGATGCGGGCGGCCATCCCGTTGTACTCTTCTTCGTGTTCGTTCCAGTCGATGTCGAAGTACCGAATCACAACTATTTCAGGCCGGTAAATCTCAGCCCGAATGCCGGGAATACTCAGGCAGCCTTCTTCAAATCCCCATTCGTCGCCGTCTTCTTCCACAATTTCGGGGTTGATAAACGTCTTTTTAAACCCTTCGAGACTGGGGTCTTTGTCTTCTTCTTTTTCGTCTGCGTTGATGGCCGTACCATCCACCACGAACATGCGGATACCCTGCCCAACCTGTGGAGCAGCTAACCCAATACCCGACGAGGAGTACATGGTTTCAAACATGTCGTCGCTAAACTTCTTTACATCAACCTCTTGAGGATCAATGTCTTTGGCCCGTTTACGCAGAACCGGATCACCGTAGGCTACTATTGGAAGAATCATACTACTTTTTACTTTCCATAAATGACTGTAAAATTATGGCCGCGCTTACCTTGTCGATATTGCCTGCTTTTTCGCGTCGGTCTTTCCGGCTTGAGCCGCCCGCAATCATGGCCTGTAGAGCCATTTTAGTCGTAAACCGCTCATCGTGAAGGTGAACCGGCAAATCGGGGAAAGCGTTCTGCAAAGCCCGTACAAACGACTGCACGCGGGGTGTATTGTCGGTGTCGGTGCCATCGAGTCGTTTGGGTAAACCGACCACAAAGGCTTCGACCGGCTCCGTCAGGGCATATTTTTTCAGATAAGCCACCACCGTATGCGACGGAATCGTTTCCAGAGCCGACGCAATAATCTGCAACGGATCGGTCACGGCGAGTCCCGTGCGTTTTGCTCCAAAGTCAATGGCAACGAGTCGCGGCATAATGCGGGCAAAGATAAGGCGGTTTCTTAAGACAGGTTATTTTTTGATTTATTTCGACAGGATTACAGGATAAATAGGGATTTTTGTCGCAAGAAACCCCACCCCAACCGAAACGTCGGACCGCCCACCCCTGCGGAGAGGGGATAAAAACTGTCGGAATTACCATGTCGAAAATGAATTTTTGTCCGCAGTGCGCCAGTCCACTCGTGCCGGGCCAAGCCAGTGGTCGCGAACGGTTGATCTGCTCTAAACCCTGTGGCTATATTTTTTACAACAACCCGCTGCCGGTGGTTGGAGCCATTGTCGAGTATGACAACGACACCGTTGTGCTAACCCAAAATATTGGCTGGCCCGCCGATTGGTTCGGTATTGTAACGGGCTTTTTGGAAAAAGGCGAAGCACCCGCTGAAGCCATTTTGCGCGAAATTCAGGAGGAACTGGGCTTGAAACAGGCCGAGATCGTGGAGTTTTTAGGAATCTACACGTTTTATCAGCGCAACGAAATCATTTTCACCTACCATGTGCGGGCAACAGGCGAAATCACGATGGATGAAACCGAATTGCAGGCTATTAAAATTGTTCCTATTTCAAAACTTCGTCCGTGGCCCTTTGGCACTGGCCCCGCCGTGAAAGAGTGGCTGGCCAAACGGGGGATTGGATAATTGAGAAACTTGGTAACTGGGCTAAATCCTTACTCAATTTCCAAGTTACCCCGAAACCGAGGGTGTGGTGATCGAATTTTGAGGTTGCGGATCGTTGTCTATTGTCTTTAGCGGAATGTCGATCACGGCTCTCATGCCACGCCCCGGACCGCTATGCCACGTAATCTTACCATCGAGCATGGCCACCCGCGATTCGATGTTGCCGATGCCCAAACCCCGTCCACTACGCTCATAATCAAAGCCTTGCCCATCGTCGGTATAGTCGAGGTTAAAGGATTGATCCTGAGCTTTTAGAACCAGGCTTATCTGGCTCGCATTGGCGTGTTTCAACGAATTATTGACAAGCTCCTGGGTTATTCGATACAGCATCAAACCCGTATTTTTGGCGAGCCGGGCGGGTGGCTGAACCACGTTTAAACTCATTTGCACGGTTTCGGTGGCGTTTATTCGCCCAAACAACTCTTCCACAGCCGCAATGTAGCCATGTTGTTCGAGGGTGCGGGGGTCCAGTTTGCGGAGCAACGTTCTAACATCGCTGATTGTGTCGTTTATCAACCCGAACATGTTGGCTTTAATCGACCGCACATCGCTCGATTCGGGGGTGTGCTGCACCAACTGAACCGTATAGAGTTTGAGCGTAGCCAGCCGGGTTCCGATTTCGTCGTGTAGGTCTCGGGCAATGCTCTTCTTGGTTTGCTCCTGCACATCGTAGGCCAGTTTAAGCCGTTCAGACTCTTTTGTCCGGATGAGTTCTTCCCGCTGATGCACATACCAGAAGCTAATGCCAATCAATAGACTGATTACCAGTATAATAAATGGTATGGTGCGCCAAAAGGGGGGGCTTATATGAATGTGTACTTCCCGGATATAATGGCTCCAGTGATTGTCTTTATTAGCCGCTTTCACCTGGAAAGTGTAGTCGCCGGCGGGCAAATTAGGGTATCGTACATAATTACGCTCACCGGCCTGTACCCAGTTATCGTCGTACCCAGTTAGTTGATACTGGTAGGTATTGTGACCGCTGCTCAGAAAATCGAGGGCCGCAAAGTCGAGTGAAATGGTGTTCTGTCGGTAGGACAAATTAATCGCGTCCACCTCGCCCACATAGCGGTTGTCGGGCCGAAACGGCTCTTCGTTAACGTGGAAGTTATAAATGTGTACCCGTGGATTAAACCGGCTGGTATGGTAGGTGCTGGGGCGGAAGTAGTTGAATCCGTCAACACCGCCAAAATAGAGCCGACCATCGGATGCTCGTAACACGGCGTTTCCGTTAAACTCGTAGCCCTGAAGGCCATCGGTCAGTTTGAAGTTGGTAAATTGATTCTGAGCCGGGTCTAATCGTGAGATACCCCGATTGGTGCTAACCCATACGGCCCCATTTTCGTCAAGCAGAGACCCATATACAAACGAATTGGCTAACCCCTGTCGTTCGCCAAAAAGCCGGATTTGGTGCGTTCGCCGGTTGTAAGATGCTAACCCCCGGTCGGTTGAAATCCAGACAGTTTGCCCGCCGGGGTCATCCTGAAAATGGAGTACCGTTGAACCGGGTAAACCAGCCCGCAGCAATTTCCACGCGCTTTTCTGGCCCGACGGCGGCAGTTGATACACCGAAAATCCGTGCAGATACGTACCTACCCAAAGCTGACGGGTGGCCCGGTCGAAGTGGAAACAGAACAGATTCTGATGCCGCATTACGTCCTGTGGTTTCCAGACATGTGTTTTTGTATTGAGCGTAAAAATGCCGTCTTCAGTGGTGGCTACCAGCGTACTGCTGTCGATGGCCATCATATTCCGAACATAATTGGCCGCCACCAAACTGTTGAATGTATGGGGAAAAGGGACAGTTTCAAAAAGTCTTGTTTCGGGTCTATAGCGCATGGCCCCGTCAATAGAACCTACCCAAATGGTGCCGTTCCAATCCCGATACAGGGACTTGATGAAGTTATGCATCGGCATTGTACTAGGCTCATAATCAGCCAACCGCCGGTCCACTACCTGCCGGGTCACCGGATCGAATATATTAATGCCTTTTTCGGTGGCAATCCAAATGCGCCGGGGTGTTTCTTCCAAAAATCCCCGCACCGAATAGCTGCTCAGAAAACGGGCGGTTTCAATGACAGGGTCGTTGGGTTGTTGACTTTTGACTAATCCGCTGAACAGAAAGGAGTTGGGTACTACCCGCGCTAAACCGTCAGGGTCTATGTTGGCCCACACAATGCCCTGATTGTCGACATAGACCTTGCTGATCTCGTAGTTTTTTAGTCGATGGTTATTGTTGGTAAAATGCGTGACAGCACCAAATGTGTGAGTGCGTTTGTCGAAGTAGAGTAGTCCATTCGCCTGAGTTCCCAGCCAAAGCAAATCCGACTGATCGCCGGCAATGCTATACACCGGACTCAGTGGTCGGGAAGGGGCCAACTGGTAGGCTTTATAGGCACAAGTCTGGTGATCGAACCGGATGAGTGAATTGGCCGTGCCGAGCCAGGCAATGTTATTATCGTCGATGTAGAACGAAAAGATAGCCAGCGGAGGGCCGGTTTCGTTTCCCGGGCCATCCCCAAAATACACATGGGTGCTGCGTTCGCGACTATTATATCGAATGACCCCCTTTGAGGCATGTACCCAAACATCACCTGCGGGCGTATGCACCGTTGAGCTTTGGAGATCGTATTCCTGAGCTGGTTTAAGGGTTGGGTTTAAGACGTGTTTTTTGAGCGTTTTCCAATTCAGGGAAACCAAGCCCTCCATATCGCTGAGATAGAGCAGTTCGTGAGCATCGGCATAAAAAGGAAGTGTTCGGCTATTGAGGAGTTGCCGGGTGGCAGGGTCTCTGAATTTGAAGCAGGAGAACTGATCGTGTTGCCGGTCGTATCGGTTTAGGCCCTCTTCAGTTCCAACCCACAGATTCCCATCGGGTGTTTCAACAATGCCAAAAATATTGATACCTCGTATGGCCCCAACCTCGTTTAGCCGATTGGCTGGAGGGGTTGCACCGAAACCCCCAGCCGAACTGGGCCGAAACGTGCGAAAATTGTGACCGTCATACCGATTCAGGCCATCCTGGGTGCCAAACCACATGAACCCTCGGCTGTCTTTCACCATGTGATAGACCGATCCCTGGGTTAGCCCCTGGGCCACGCCAATGTGATCGACCCGGAACGTTTGCCCCCAGACATGACCAATACCCAGCCACAATAACAGGATGGTGAACGGGAGTCGGCTGGTGTAAAAAGTGGGTAAAGACATAGGTTGGGAGCGAACGACGCTGAAAAATAGTCGTTTACTAAGAAACCCACAAACTATTCTATAAAACAAGGTGATCTTGTTGCCGGAAATTGGGACAGACAGGGATTATACTCAGATTTTGGTAACCTCGATACAACTGGGGCTTATCTTTGCTCAACCAACAGGATTTCTAATCAACAACCTCAATGAAGCATTTAACCTCCCTATTACTTATGATGGCAGGCACCACGGCTGCACTTGCTCAACCCCAGAACGCCGGTTCGCTAACTTACCCCACGGCCCGCAAAATCGACCATACTGATACCTACGGCGGCACCACCGTCAACGACCCCTATCGATGGCTCGAAGATGACCGTTCTGCCGAAACCGGCGACTGGGTAAAGGCCCAAAATAAGGTCACATTCGGTTATCTGGAGCAGATTCCGTATCGGAAACAGTTACAGGACCGGCTGGAAAAAATCTACAATTACCCCAAATATTCGGCTCCGTCGCGCAAGGGCGACTGGTTCTATTTCTCGAAAAACGACGGGCTTCAGAATCAGTCGGTGCTCTATCGGCAAAAGGGGCTGGATGGCACGCCCGAAGTGGTTTTAGACCCCAATAAACTCTCCACCGATGGCACCACGCGCCTGTCGGCGTTCAGTATCTCTAAAGATGGTAGCTATGCCGTGGTAGGCACCTCGAAAGGTGGCTCCGACTGGAACGAATACCAGATTATGGATCTGAAAACCAAACAATACCTGCCCGAAAAACTCGAATGGGTGAAGGTTTCGGGAGCTTCCTGGCAGGGTAATGGGTTCTATTACAGCCGCTATCCTAAACCGGAAGGCAGCGCGTTGGCCGCCAAAAACGAGAATCACCAGGTGTTTTATCATGCCCTCAACACCCCCCAAATGCAGGATCGGCTGGTGTTCGAGGATGCCAAAAATCCGCAGCGGTTTCACACCGTTGGCACCTCGGAAGATGAACGGTTTGCTTTCCTGACGGTGAGCGACCGGGGCAAAGGAAAAGACGGGAACGCGCTGTTTTATATTGACGCAAAAACCAAACAGAAAACCTTTGCTCCGGTGGTTGCCGAGGTCACCGATTTTAGCTATAATTTTATTGACAATGTGGGCGATGTGTTCCTGATCGAAACCAATGCCGATGCCCCTAACAGCAAGGTGATGCAGTTTGATTTGGTCAGCAAAAAAATGACGGTGGTGTTGCCCGAAAAGGCTGAACCGCTCACGAGTGTCGGCACGGCGGGCGGCAAAATGTTCGCATCGTATTCTAAAGACGTGACTACACGGGTACAGGTGTATGACCTGACAGGCAAACTCGAAAACGAGATCCAACTGCCCGCTTTGGGTACTGCCGGGGGCTTTGGCGGTGAGCGCGACGATAAATTCGTGTTCTATACCTTCACTTCGTTCACATTTCCGCCAACGATCTACCGCTACGATATTGCCACTAAAAAAAGCTCAATTTTCCGCGAACCCGAAGTCGATTTTAAACCGACGGATTACGAAACAAAGCAGGTTTTCTACCCCAGCAAAGACGGTACGAAAATCCCGATGTTCATTACCTACAAAAAAGGCATCCGGCTCGATGGTACCAACCCAACCATGCTTTATGGCTATGGTGGGTTCAACATCAGCCTGCCGCCAACGTTCAGTCCGTTGCGAATTGGGTTTCTGGAGCAGGGTGGCATTTATGCACAAGCCAACCTCCGGGGAGGCAGTGAGTATGGCGAGAAATGGCACGAGCAGGGTATGAAACTGAAAAAGCAGAACGTGTTCGACGATTTTATTGCTGCCGCTGAGTACCTCATAAAGGAGAAATACACCTCGTCGGCAAAGTTAGCCATCAACGGAGGTTCAAACGGAGGTTTGCTGGTGGGAGCCGTAATGAATCAGCGGCCTGAGTTGTTCAAAGTAGCCGTGCCGCAGGTAGGCGTTATGGATATGCTTCGGTTCCACAAGTTCACTATCGGCTGGAACTGGATCGCCGACTACGGCAGCAGTGACAATGCCGACGAGTTTAAGGCTTTATATGCCTACTCACCCCTGCACAATATCAAACCAGGTGTGAACTATCCCGCTACCATGATCACCACCGCCGACCACGACGACCGGGTGGTGCCAGCGCACTCGTTCAAATATGCAGCCACGCTTCAGGAAGCCTACAAAGGGCCAAACCCCATGCTGATTCGCATCGATACAAACTCCGGCCACGGAGCCAGCAATACCAAAAAAGCCATCGAAGCCACCGCTGATATTTACGCTTTCATTTTCTGGAATATGGGCATAACAACCCTGCGCGAAATAGCCCAGAAATAGAGTTAGCAGTTAATGGAACGCGGATAGAGCGGATTTAACAAATAAAAATCTGTGTAAATCCGCTCTATCCGCGTTCCATTTCCCCTGAATCGGTCAACCGGCACTCCAAAACCCGTTTCGTTTTTTCTGTTACCCGCGCTCTGTGGGCCAGCCGGTGGCCAACCACCCAAACAATTTCTGCACCCGAAACCAACACCGCCGTCCGGCAGCGTTCGGGTAGAGACACTTTCCGGTCGTTGAGCAAATCGCTGACGAGCTTGTGACCGGGCATGTTGAGTGGCCGGAATCGGTCGCCCTCCTGCCAACGTCGAATGGTGAGCGGTTCTGGCAGTTGGTCAGCATCGAGTTGAGCAACTGCCGGGTCGGGCGACAGTTGAAAATCAGCGGGTCGGTCGTAGTATTGGTAGGTAATTCGCCGTCCATCAGGTAGGGCAACCGAACCTTCAGGCACGGAGGGCAGGTATATATCGAAGGCGCCTTCGATCACCGAAGGCGCGATGATCAGTCCCATTCGGTCGTGCCAAAGGCTGTGGGTAGCCGAGCGAAACAACTGCCCGGTTTTGGTGCTGCCGACTACCCGTGCAATATCCACGCTCTGCACGTAAGAAAATCCAAACGGTTTAATCCATTCCCCCAGTTGGAATGGCCATTCGGCAAGGGCAGTGAGTTTGGTAAGGTCTATAGTTTGAAAAAGCCCGTTGCGCCCCACACAGTCTTCCCATGACTGGTTCAGCGTTTGGGTAACGAGTGAATCAGCCGCCCGGAGCCGCTCCAGCGTGTTCGTGAGTGTGTGAAGCAGGTTTGGATTTAGCTTTTCCAGTACCGGCACAACGTGATGGCGTATCTTGTTACGACTGTATTTGTCATCGTCATTAGAGCGATCATTTCGCCACGCAAGCCCATTATCTACAGCATAGTCTTTTATTTCCAGTCGACTCAACGCCCACATGGGCCGGATTATGGTTCCTTGTCGAATCGGGATGCCACGCAACCCTGTCAGCCCCGTTCCCCGAACCAGGTTGAGCAATAGGGTTTCCAGCACATCGTTCTGATGGTGGGCGGTGGCTATTTGAGTGTAGTCCTGTTCGTTGGCAATATGCTTAAACCAATCGTAGCGAAGTTCGCGGGCAAGTACCTGAATTGACAGCCCCCGTTCGGCAGCAATAGCTTCAGTATCAAAGCGGGTGGTATGAAAAGGCACCTTCAGTTCGTGAGCCAGCGAATGCACCAGGGCTTCATCGGCATCGGATTCGGCACCCCGAAGGCAAAAGTTAACGTGAGCGATTGCAAATGAAAACCCGGTGCGGGCAAACAAATGGGTCATCACCACCGAATCGAGTCCACCGCTGACGGCCAATAAAGTCCGGTCGGTCGGTTTAAGAAGCTGGTGATCGTTAATAAAGCCTAAAAACGAATCATACATGGCCTGTGTTTGTTAATGAGCTTAGATTTGCACCACAAAAGTACATCTCGGTCACCACTCATTATGACCCATTTTTCCGCCAATAGCTTCTGGCGACTTCTTTTTTTGGTTGGATTGTGTACCCTCGTTGGACTAGCATCAGCCTCTGCCCAAGTTGGGCGACCCACCGGTGGTATGCCCATGAACCCCGGTGCGGGAGCGGGTGGCCCTTCCGAAAAAGTGGAACTGCTGGCTCCCGGTGCCGATAGTCTGGTGGTGATGAATGTGCCGGGGCAGGTGGTCAGAAGGCTGTTTGGGAATCTCAAATTCCGGCACAAAGGGGTGCTCATGTATTGCGATCAGGCCATTCAGAATGCCACCTCCAATGTGCTCGAAGCCTACGGAAACGTGCGTATTGTGCAGGGCGACACAATCACTGTTCGGTCTGATACCATGTATTATTACGGGCAAACGCGGCAGGCCAACCTCCGGGGTCGGGTCACCATGAAAGATCGTAAAATGACCCTGACAACCACCCACCTCGACTACGACATGGCAATGGGTGTGGCGCATTATCCCAACAAGGGCCGCATTGTGGATCGCGAAAACATCCTGACCAGTCAGGAAGGTTTTTATGACACCCGCACCAAGCAATTCACGTTTCGTCAGAATGTGCGGCTGGTGAACCCCCAGTACGTGCTGACCGCCGATAACTTGCTCTACAACTCGCTGACCAAGATTGCCGATTTCCAGGGACCAACCAAAATTGTGAATAAAGATGGCACCCTCGTGGCCACCCAGGGGCAATATAACACCGTTACACGGGTGTCCAATTTTCAGCAGCGGGCCACTGTCGAAACACCCAAATACACCATTACCGGCGATTCTCTTTTCTATGACAACGCCACCGATTTGGGAATTGCCAGGGGTAATGTAATAATGGTGGCCAAGGAAGATAAAACCATTATCACGGGTAACCACACCCGCTACAACGGCAAATTGGGCATTTCGCGGGTAACAGGGAATGCCGTGGTTCGCAACGTGGTCAGCGACAAAGACACTCTCTTTATGCGGGCCGACACCCTGTTTTCGTATGACACGCCCCGCAGCGGCACAGCTACTGTAGCAGCCACCGCGTCTGGCAAAAAGCCCGTTCGGAAACTGATTGGCAACAAAAACGTGGTGGTTTACAAATCGGATCTGCAAAGTCGCTGCGACTCACTCGTATATGATGTGGCCGACTCGACGATTTATTTCTTTAAAAAACCCATTGTCTGGAGCCAGCAATACCAGTTGGAAGCTGACTCGATGACGGCCAAAATGAAGCACAACCGCATTGACCGGATGTTTCTGAAAACGCGCTCGTTTGTGATTGCCCGCGACACCCTTCAGAACTTCAACCAGATAAAGGGTCGGCAGATTACGGCCTTCTTCAAAACCCGCATCGACACGCTGCGGGCTGTGTCAACTACTATGCCAAAGAAAAATTCTGGGGCAAAAATTCCTCAAACCCGCCCCACTTCAACCCCACCATATCCTGTGTCTGCAACCGCCTTGTCTACAACCGGAACTGTAGCCCGACGAGAAAATACAGTGCTCGACCGGGTCATTGTGGAGGGGAATGGACAGAGTATTTATTTTGCGGTAGATGATAAAAATAAGCTGGTGGGCATGAATCGTGTCGAAAGCAGCCGGATGAATATTGACTTTGAGGACTCAAAAGTGGGCCAAATTCGGTTTTATGGACAACCCGATGCCCAGTTTGTGCCCCCACAGGAGATTTCAGGCCCTAAAAAGGAATTAGATGGGTTCCGATGGCGAACCGAAGAAAAACCCACTAAAGATGCGGTACTTAATTACAAACCGTTCGTCAAAAAAACAGAAAAAAATACGGCTTCGGCTAAACCATTACCCGTCAGCGCGGTTCTAAATGGCAAAAAGTAGCATGATTTTTGTTTCTTTAACAATTTTTCACACGCAAACCCGTTGACTTTTGTCAATTTTAATCATAGGTTTGCAACAATGCGGTTCTAAAACACGTATTCCTGATTTGACATACTATTTACATGAAGCAATATATACTGATTTTGGCGTGTCTCACGGGCCTTTCCCTGTCGGCCAGTGTTCCGCTCCAGGCGCAAGATGCCCGGAACCGAAGCCGACTGGAAACGGGTCGGGCCGCGCCAGGTCTGACCGCCACTAACCGCAGCACTAGTTCGTCGTTTTCTACGACGCGAAAGCTGCCATTTTTGACCCAGCCCACTTCGCCAGGTCTCGACCGGATGGTTTCCCTCAACAAAACCTCCGCCATCAATGCCTATTATCGGTCGTTGCTGATTGCTCCGGCAACAGCGGCAGTTGTTGCCAAGCCAGCTCTGCGTCCGGCCCAGCCCGAAACAACAGCCGCAGCCACTGCTGAAGCACGCCCTTCCGTTGAAGAAAGTGCGCGGGTAGAGCGGTCGCAAGAAGATCGGCTGTTTGCCAACGACCGGATTGTGGTATCGAACGTATATCCGAACCCCGCCAGCGACTACGCCGAAATAGACTACCAGATTACAGCCCCGGTTGGTGAAGCTCGTATCATTGTTTCCGACATTCTGGGTTCGCCCGTTGCTGAATATGTGCTGGAATCGAATGAGCGGAAAGTGCGCATCGGCACCCGCGAATTTCCAACCGGCATGTACTTTTACCGGCTCTCGCTCGATGGCAAGAAGGTTGCCACCAAGAAGTTGCTGGTGCAGCATCGTTAAGATTTTTTAACTACTGTTTCATCGCTTTAGAAGGGTACTATCAGTAGAAGCAAGCACTTTTCAGACCACTCCATCGTTACTGTGGAGTGGTTTTTTTATTATCTTTGCAGTTCTATGCAACAACGTCAGATAGGTAAGGTAGTTTGGAGTATGCTGTTTGTGATGCTGCTCGGTTCGTGCAGTCCGTTCTCGAAATTGCAGAAAAACGGTACGCAGGACGAAAAGTACAAAGCAGCCGTTGAGTACTACAAAAAAAGTGACTGGTATCGGGCGGGGATGCTCTTTGAAGAATTGATACCTGTACTGAAGGGCAGTAACGAGTCGGAAATGGCTCAATTCTATTACGCCTACACCCAGTATCATCAGCAATTGTATTCGGTAAGTGCGCAGTTGTTTCAGCGTTTTTATGAAACGTTTGCCCGCAGCGAAAAGGCGCAGGAGGCCCAGTACATGTATGCTATTTCGCAGTTTAAAGACACGCCAAAGTACAACCTCGATCAGTCGAACACGGTAGCGGCAACATCGGCTCTTCAGGATTTTGTGAATGCCTACCCGGAAAGCGAATACCGGGATGAATGCACCAAAATGATTCTGGAACTGCGTCGGCGGCTGGAGCAGAAAGCCTACGAAAAGGCTAAGATGTACCACAAAACCAGCGCGTTCAATATCGCGTCGCTGAAGTCGGCAGTGGTCAGTATCGACAATTTTCAGAAAGAGTTTCCTGATTCTCAATACAACGAGGAATTGGCGTATCTGAAGGTAGATGCGCAGTATAACTACGCTGTAAACAGCCTCGATACCAAGCAAAAGGAACGTTTTCAGGAAGCAGTAACGTTCTACCAGACATTAATTGACAAGTATCCGTCGAGCAACTATTTGAAACTGGCGGAGAAGATGTACGAAAACAGCCTCAAAGAAGTCGAGCGGATTGTGAAGCTCGAAAAGGAAAAAGAGAAACAAAAACAGATTGACGCTAACCGCCCGGCGAAAGTGACGGCAGCAAGCAATTAGGATATTGGATGTCGGATGTCGGATTTTGGATTTGCTCCCAGCGAATTGACAGAAATCCAATATCCGAAATCCAATACCCGAAATCCCAAAAATATGGCAACCAATCCTTCTATTATTACCCGCGACACAGATAAGATCGCGATTCAGACCGGTAACCTCTACGAATCGGTTTCGATCATCTCGAAGCGGGCACGGCAAATTGCCGCTAAAAACAAAGAGGAACTCAGCAACAAGCTGTCAGAGTTTGTGTCGGCAGTAGACAACCTCGAAGAAGTGTTTGAGAACCGTGAGCAGATCGAAATCTCAAAGTTTTACGAGCGGATGCCCAAGCCAACCTCAGTGGCTACGGACGAATTTCTGGAAGGCAAAATCTATTTCCGTTATCCAGAAGAGGAAACACAGCCGTAAGGTTTTTAGTCGTAAGTCGGCTGACGCATCCCGTAGCTGTCGCGAAAGCAACACTCGTGCGTCAGCCGACTTACGATTTAGAAACAGCCTGAAAATGCCCCAACCCCCTAAAGGGGGCTTACTCCAAAGTCGGAAAATGCCCCCTTTAGGGGGTTGGGGGCATTTTCAGGCTGGATAAGAAAAATTTCCAGACTTACGACTTATGTCTCTTGACTTCTCTCCATGCTCCATTCCAAGCGTATCCTTGTTGGCGTGACGGGTAGCATTGCGGCCTATAAATCGGCATTACTGGTGCGGCTCTTGGTGAAAGCCGGGGCCGAGGTACAGGTGGTGATGACCGAAGCGGCTAAAGACTTTATTACCCCCCTGACACTTAGTACGCTCTCGAAAAAGCCAGTACTGTCGGCCTTTGTGGGCAACCCGGCGGAGGGCGTTTGGAACAATCACGTTGAGCTTGGTTTGTGGGCCGATGCCGTGGTCATTGCTCCCGCATCGGCGCATACCCTTGCCCGTTGTGCCAACGGCTTTTGCGATGATCTGTTGTCGGCGGTGTATCTGTCGGCCAAATGTCCGGTGTTTTTTGCCCCGGCAATGGATCTCGACATGTACAGGCATCCCGGCACAGTGGAGAATCTCCGGCGGCTCGAATCATTCGGCAACCAGATCATCCGGGCTGAACATGGCGAACTGGCCAGCGGACTCGTGGGTGAAGGGCGACTGGCCGAACCCGAAACCATCGTTTCGGTACTGGACAACTTTTTCAGCAAACGAACTGCCCTGCTTGGCAAACGGGTGTTGATCACGGCCGGCCCGACACAGGAACCCATCGACCCCGTTCGGTACATTAGCAATCATTCGACGGGAAAAATGGGCTATGCCATTGCCAGGGCGTTTGCGCGAGCTGGTGCCGACGTAACACTCGTTAGTGGACCAACAGCCCTGCCACTGCCTCACCCAGCCGTTCGGCGGGTGGGTGTGCGGTCGGCGCAGGAGATGTATGTGGCCTCGGCAGAAGCTTTTCCGACAACCGATCTGATGATTTTGAACGCAGCCGTTGCCGACTACACGCCCGCGCATCCTGCCGACCAGAAAATCAAAAAAAACGAGTCAGTTTTTGCCCTCGAACTAACAAAAACCACTGATATTGCGGCTACGCTGGGCGGGCAAAAGCGGGTCGATCAGTTGATGATGGGCTTTGCGCTGGAGACCAACAACGAACATGAAAATGCCTTGGGTAAACTGCATCGGAAAAACCTGGACTGGATTGTTTTGAACTCCCTGCGCGATTCGGGGGCCGGTTTCGGACACGATACCAATAAAATTACCGTTATGGACAGGGAAGGGCAAGTGCGGTCATTCGACCTGAAAACGAAGGAGGAAGTAGCCGAAGATTTGCTTACCTTAGTCGAAGAAAAATGGAAAAGATAATGACCCGGATTGCCAGTATTGTTTGTGGATGCCTGTTGGCGTTGTCGGTGCAGGGTCAGGAGTTGAACTGCCAGGTGAACCTGAACTACGATCAACTATTTTCACAGCAAAAAACAGATTTTTCGTATTTCAACCAGCTCAAAGGCATCATTACGGAGTTAATGAACACCCGACGCTGGACCAACGATCAGTTTCAGCCGTCGGAACGCATCAACTGCACACTGAACATCAACTTACTTAAATCGACCCAGCAGGGTGTGTTTGAGGGAACTGCCCAGATTATTATTACCCGTCCGGTGTATGGCACCAATCTGCAAACAACCACATTCAGCTATGTGGATCGCCAGTTTAACATAGCATACTTGCCAACGACTCCGGTCTTTTTCCGCGACAATGCCTATTCCGACGAGTTGACATCCATTTTAGGGTTTTACGCCAACCTTATTCTGGCCGTTGATTACGACACCTTCAGTCGGCAGGGGGGAAATCCTCACATTCAGAAAGCGTTTAATATTATGAACCTTGCTCAGGCAGGCGGTGGGTCAGGTTGGGCGATTGGAGGGAATAAACTGAACCGCTATTACTTAATCGAAAATCTACAGGGTCAACAGTTTCAGGTTTTTCGGGAAGGAATTTACACTTACCACCGGGTTGCCCTGGATAATTTTACGGCGAATCCCATTCAGTCGCGGAAAACATTGCTGGACTTGCTGACCACAATGCGAAAAATTCAAACTCAGATATCTTTTTCGGTGTTAATGAATTCCTTCATGGATGCAAAGTCCGAGGAGTTTATCAACGTCTTGTATGAAGGCACGCTCGCCGACCGCAAACGGGCTTTTGATTTGTTAGCCCAACTCGACCCCGGTAAAACGGAAGCCTACCGGAAGTTGCTTTATTAGTCGCTTTTCACTGAAAAACACTGTTGGGGTTCCCCACCGGGACTGCTCGCTGTTGACTGTTCACTGTTATGCTATCGCATTTACTGATCAAGAATTACGCCCTTATTGAGCAACTCGAACTAACCCCCGATGCCGAATTAAACATCGTGACGGGCGAAACCGGGGCCGGAAAATCCATTATGCTGGGGGCTATCGGGTTGCTGCTCGGAAACCGGGCCGACACCAAAGTGCTGTATGACCCCAGTCTTAAATGTGTGATCGAGGGTACATTCGATGTGTCGGGGTACTTTATCGAACAACTGTTCGAGGACGAAGAATTAGACTATTCGAGCACTTGCCTGGTGCGCCGGGAAATTAGCCCCAGTGGTAAAAGTCGGGCTTTTGTGAACGATACCCCCGTGAATCTGGAGAGCCTCCGGCGGGTAACGAGCCAGTTGATGGACGTTCACTCTCAGCACGACTCCGTTCTGCTTGGCTCCAACGAATACCAGCTTCAGATTGTTGATGTATACGCTCAGGATGAAAACCTGTTGCGTGACTATTCGTCTGATTATCAAGCCCATCGTGTTAAGAAAACGGCCCTTGACAAGCTCCGCTCAGAGGCTTCGGCTATGCGTAAAGAGTTTGATTATAATAACTTTTTGTATCGCGAATTAGCCAAAACCCAATTGCTGGAAGGCGAGCAGGAGCAGTTGGAAGACGAGTTGAACGTGCTGGAAAATGCCGAAGAAATTCGTGAGAAACTTCAACTGGCTGTCGATTATTTAGACAACCCCGAACAGTCGGTGGTGTCGCTGCTGAAAGGGGCGGTGAGTACCCTGACAGCGATCAGTAAATTGTCGGGGCAATATGCCGGGTTGCAGGAACGTGCCCAAAGCACCCTGATCGAGTTGCGCGATTTGGTCGATGAAATCAGCACGGAACAAGACTCTGTGGAAACCGACGAGAGCCGGGCCGAGAAAGTTCGGGAACGACTCAATGTGCTCTATCAACTATTCAAAAAACATGCTGTTTCGTCGGTGGGGGCGTTGCTGAGTTTGCAGGCCGAGTTGCAGCAAAAAGTGAGCAAGGTGGAGAACATGGACGAGGAAATGGCTGCTGCCGAACAGGCTGCCACCGAAGCCCGCGCCAAAATGATGCACAGTGCCGAACTACTTTCTGAAACCCGCCGGGCAGTGTTGCCCGACATTGAGGGTGAAATTGGTGCCTTGCTTCATGACCTTGGTATGCCCAATGCTTCACTACGGATTGGCTCGGAAACGGGCAAGCCATCGGCAACAGGCATTGATACAGTCACATTCATGTTCAGCGCGAACAAGGGTATCAAGCCCCAACAATTGAAAAATGTGGCCTCGGGTGGTGAGTTTTCGCGATTGATGTTAGCCATTAAATACATTCTGGCCAGCAAGCGGTCGCTGCCAACGATCATCTTCGATGAGATCGACACGGGCGTATCGGGTGAAATTGCGATTAGAATGGGCAATATGATGAAAGATATGGCGCATAACCACCAGATCATTGCCATCACGCACCTGCCTCAAATTGCCGCCCAGGGAACCCGCCATTATTTCGTATACAAAGACCACTCCGCCGACCGAACCGTAAGCCGGATACGCCAACTCACGTTCGATGAGCGGGTAACGGAAATTGCTCAGATGATTGGCGGCAAGAATCCATCGGCCAATACGGTCAAGAATGCCCGCGAAATCCTGAAACAGGGCAAAATGGCGGTGGCAAAGTAACTTTGTTTTAAGTTTCATGCTATGCTGTTTCATTGGCTCTGCCGTTTCATTGCTTACGCTGCCATTAAACCTGAAACAGCATAGCATGAAACTTGAAACGGCAGAGCCAATGAAACAGCGTAAGCGTTGAGACCCTTTTTTAACAAACCAATGATTCATAAACACCTTTTACCCGTAGCGTTAAGTCTGTTGTTTTTTGTTTCCTGCCAGAAAAGTGGACAGGGTGATGCTGTTAAAACTGCCGAAGCCGAGGTCTTTAAGATTCATGATGAGGTGATGCCCCGCGTTAGCGACATTATGAAGTTGCAAAAGCAGTTGAAGCAGCGAATAGCTGCCACCGACAGTGCCTCCGCAGGGCAGAATACTCCATCGGCTACCCTGCGCACCGACGAAGACAAAGAACAGGCTATGCGACTGAATCGCCGGTTGGCCGAAGCAGATAGCCTGATGATGGACTGGATGAGTAACTATAAAGGCGATACCCTGGCCACGCTCAAACCGGAACAGGCCATACAATACCTAGATGCTGAGAAGCAAAAAATAGCGGATGTTCAGAAAAAAATCAATAGTAGCATTGCCGATGCGAAACAGTTTTTGGGAGTTAAGTAACTCACAACTGCTTCTGGTAGTTGTGTTCCTGATTGGATTAGCCTCTTGCCAATCCAATGCTCGCCTACCCATTCTGGGCCAGAAAGAAGCCCTTACAAAAACTGTGAATGGCAAAACCGTTACGGATTCGGTGGATCATGCCATTCCCGATTTTCGGTTTGTGAGTCAGTATGGTGATACGGTTTCGGCCCAAACGCTGAAAGGGAAAATCTATGTGGCCGATTTCTTTTTCACGACCTGCCCCACCATCTGCCCCAAAATGAAAACCCAGTTGAAGCGCGTGTATGAGCAATTCAAGGGGAACCCAAACGTGATGCTGCTTTCGCACACCATCGACCCTACCCACGATTCGGTGGCGGTGTTGAAGGAGTTTGCGCAGAATCTGGGTGTTGAAGGGCGGCAATGGTTGTTTGTAACGGGCGATAAAGAGCAGATTTATGACATTGGCCAGAACAGCTACATGGTGAGTGCTGCCGAAGATGCCTCCGCACCGGGGGGCGTGGTTCACAGCGGTGCTTTTATTTTGGTGGATGCTCAAAAACATATTCGGGGCATCTACGACGGAACAACCGTTGACGGAGTCGATAAACTAATGGCTGACATGGATAGGTTGCTGGCCGAATCGAAATGATCAAAAAAATAGTCGCGCTCGTTGCGTTTGTTGTGGCTTCGGCACTTTTACTAAGCTCCTGCCAAAGTCAGGAAGAGATCAAGCGACAGAAGTATATCACTGAAGGTATTTTGAAGTATCAGGTCAACTGCGCCAACTGCCATCAGCGCGATGGGAAGGGCTTAGCTGCGTTATACCCGCCCATTGCCGGGTCTGATTATTTAGCCAAAAAAGACAGTATCATTCACATCATCCGGCACGGGCAGCAGGGACCCATTTTGGTGAACGGCAAGCGATATAATCGCCCGATGCCCGCTCAAATGCACCTCAGCAATCTCGAAATTGCGGAGATCGTTACGTATATCTACGCCGAATGGGGCAACAGTAAGGACATTGTCGATGTGAAGTATGTTGACAAGGTGCTAAAGTAATTGGTCCGTTGGCTAAACAATAGGGGGCAAGTAGAGCTTAAAGGGTAGAAGCCACTGTCTCAGTGGTTTTGATCTTAAAACGCACCTTGCCATGAACCGCACGTTCGCCCCGGTGTTACTCTGCCTTTTGCTCCTGTTCTGTCCAATCCTAAGTTGGGCACGGTCGATCCTGATTCCGATGGACGAGCAACAGGCCAACCATCTCAAAGCCTATGGCATTGCCTACGCCGTATTGAAAGTCGACGCAGAGGTCGAATGGCTGCTCAATTACAGAGGGGGCAGTTTTATGCTGCCTTATACGACCGCCTTTGACACCGAATGCCGGGTTCGGGGCGTAACCTCCGTGGTGATTTCGGATGCCGAAGCCGCCCAGATTCGGCAGCAATTGGCCAATCCCGATCTTAATGCCGATGTGGTGAAACTGGTAAAAGCGGCCAAAATCGTGGTTTATTCCCCTATTAAGGTCAGCACCGCAGAATTTGAAAATACCGATGCCGTATTGATGGTGCTGAATTATGCCGAGATTCCGTATGAAGTGGTGTATGACGAAGAGATTTTGAAGGGTGACTTGCCCAAATATGATTGGCTGCACCTGCATCACGAGGATTTTACGGGTCAATTTGGCCGTAACCTGCACCGAATGTCGGCGGAAGACATTAAGGCACAAGAGACTATTGCGAGTAAGTATGGCTTCCCTAAAGTATCGCAAATGAAATTGGCCGTAGCCAAAAAAATTAAAGAATTTCTGGCAGGTGGAGGCTACCTGTTTGCCATGTGTTCGGGAGCCGAAACATTTGATATTGCGTTGGCCGCCGAGGGGGTCGATATTGTGGGTAGCAGTTTCGACGGGGATTCCTCCGACCCCGAAGCCCAGTCTAAACTCGATTTTAGTAAGACCGTGGCGTTCTACAATTTCAACCTCGAAGGAGATGGCGGTTATCGGGGTTTTTCGAGTTTTTCGGATATCAATTCCTCAGTGGGGCGCGGCTACGACCAACCGGGGACTTTCTTTGAGTTGTTCAATTTTTCGGCCAAGTGGGATGTGATTCCGGCCATGCTTACCCAAAATCACCAGACGATCATCAAGGAGTTTTTTGGCCAGACAACTGCCTTTCGCAAAGGAGCTGTGAAACCCAATGTGCTGGTGATGGGCGAAGGGAAAACCTCTGACCGGTATCTCTATGGCGAATTGGGCCGGGGGCAATGGACGTTCTACGGGGGCCACGATCCCGAAGGAATGCGGGGCAATAATTTCCGCACCCCTACCGATTTGAACCTCCATCCCCACTCACCCGGCTACCGGCTCATTCTGAATAACGTGCTATTTCCGTCGGCCCGAAAAAAGAAACGAAAAACGTAGTTAGCTGACTATTTTAACACCTTTCCAGAAGGCTACATGATCCCTGATCTGGCTGGCGGCTGGTTTAGGGTCGGCATAATACCAGGCTGCATCGGTGTTTGTCTGCCCATCCACGGTCAGCGAATAATAAGAAGCCAAGCCTTTCCAGGGGCAATTTGTGTTCGTTTTGCTATCGGTAAGGAAGTCGGCCTTAACGGAGTCTTTCGGGAAATAATGATTGTTCTCAACAATCACGGTGTTGTCGCTTTCGGCAATTGTCTGACCGTTCCAGATCGCTTTCATAGTTTGTGTTTTAGAAGGGAACGCTCCCCTCGAAAATTGAGAAGCGTTCCTTCCTTACAACTACTTCGGCACCATTTCGTTTAGCCGGGTTGCCCTGTATTTAGTGATTACTCCCCAATTTTCAACAATTTCAGGGTCCGTTGCTGCGTGGCATCCACCTGAATATGAAGCAGGTAATGACCCGTCGGTAATTGTTCGCCAAAGCTGATGGATTGCCCCTGTTTGGCTGCCCCCAACACGGCCCGTTCGCGGCCCTGCATATCGACCACCCGCACCGACTGGACATCATGCCCCGGCACAAACGTGAACTGACGACCGGCCGGATTAGGGTATAGCTGATCCGAAATTTGTTCAGTGGCCACTCGTGCAGCCCCCGAACAAACCGCCACCGATTTGCAAAATTGCTTATACCAGGGCGCGACTGCGTAGTTCACACCCACGCAAACCTGCCCAATGTCTCGTTTTGCAGATAGCTTCTTCCCAAAATAACGGGTCACTGTTCGTTGGCAAGTTACAATTTAAACGTGTTGACAATACAAAAAGCCCTGCACAAGGAGTACAGGGCTTTTTGTCAAAGTTTGGGAAAACCATTACGCCATCACCAGCTCATTGCTAACCCGCTCAGAAAGTAAATTGGTCAGTTCTTTCAACAATGAACTATGTACTTCATAGTGTATCTCTTTGCCTTTGCGCTGGCAAATCAGAACGCCTTTATCTTTGAGTTTAATCAGATGATGGGAGAGCAACGACTGCTCCAATAATAATTGGTCTTGGATACCGGAGACCTTGCAAGGCCCTTGGATGGCCAATAGTAGTATGATCTTTAAACGGATAGGGCTAGCTATTACTTTGAGTAATTCAGCCGTCTGGTTAATTCTTGTTTCATCCATGAGAAAGAGCGTTTATTATCATAATGAGTTTAACGAGTCTTCTGGCCACTTTGGGTTTCATAGGCTCAATTATATAACTGCCATGTTTGAAATCATCGGGTGTGGTTGCATGAGGGCAAGATAGTGCCGCCAGTTTCTGCTGGCAAAATGGCCAAGGATAGGGATAACTGTGTAACGCTATGATCCAAGCTGGAAATACAAGCGACAATGGATGTCGCCGAGGTAAACGACGGTTTGGAAGGAGATATTAGAAATTAGATAACCATAACGTCAAATCTTCGCCGTAGTCCCGTTTCTTCAGCTCTTTGCATTCCTATTGGGCTGCTTGAATCGTGCACCCTTTTTCATTCGTGGGACTAATTGGCAACAAATAGCAATCGAAATGGCTAGCCCATTATTGATGTATGGCGTCTTAAAAGTCGGATTATTGCCCGCCCTCAAACCAGGAAACTGGAAAAGCAAAAAACTATTTCCGCCTGCTATGGGCATATTTTACAATAGCCACCAAAAACACGCCACCAATAATATTACCAAGTGTAGCCAGTCCCTGAAATTTGAGAAACTGAATTAGGCTCATTTGATCGGCTTCGGAAAAAAAAGCCACGAATACTTCTATGGAACCCACTATACAATGGTGTAACCCGGCAATGCTTATTATGAAGGTTACCAAAAAAATCATCAATACCCGGCTAAAAGTATCCTGTGCTGAACTCAGCAACCATGAAAGCATTCCCATCAGCCAGCCTGCCATGATACTGCTGACTAACGTGGCACTTACGCTGTAATCGAGCATTTTTTTCGATACAAAATGAAAAAAATCTTTCCCGATCAGGTGCATTTCGCCGTTGTAAACCAGCAAAATGCTACCGAAGATATAACCCCCGGTAAGGTTACCGACGTAAACAATGAGCCAGAGTTTGGCTAAACTGCCCAACGTGGCCTGACCGTTCATCACGGGTAGGGTGGCCAGTGTAGTATGTTCGGTAAACAACTCGGACCTGCCGATAATAACAAAAATATACCCGATCGGATAGACCAGGGCCATCATCACAGCCAGTTGAGCGTCAGTTGATTCATTTTTGAAAAGTGCATAGATAACCCCGATTATTAAAATGCTGAATCCTACTTCCAAACCTGCCGACAAGGAAGACAAAAATAATCCCAAGTCTGACCGGTAATGTTCTTTCAAACCAGTTTCGACTTGTTCTTGCATGATGTCATAAGCCTCTTTTGGCTTTTCTTCAGGGGTGGTTGTTGATGAGCCAGTCATAGGTAGAAACTGCGGTTCATTTACCAATAAAAGTTTAGGTATGCGTACAGGGTATTTTACAGTCAGCTATTCTTCCAACGGGTTGATTTACGGCAACAAACGACCCTAATTAGGCAGGCATTAATAGCGTGAACAACACCATTATCGGTATCCACATCAGCTATAATCACTTCAGCACCGTTGACCATCACTTTACCATCCGTCAGGTGGATGGTAAGCGGCTGCCCGTTGACCAATGGCCTTTACGGCGGCAACCAGGGTAGTAAATGAGCCGTTTGAAACGGCAGTTTCGATACTATTCATGGGAGGTGATTCTGTTTCACGGAAGGAAGACGTTTCGTTGAAGGTCTTTGTTCGATTTGTACATAAGCTTCACTATAGCTAAAATCATAATCGTTTAAGTATGTAAAGGGCAACGCTATTAGCCCCTATCTGCTTTTTTTGCTTTCCCCCCGCCAATAGAAAACAGCGAAAATCGGCTTTGTACAGTATCCAAACCCGGATTGTACAACCTTGTTTTCTATGAGACCCATTCGTCAACGCCTGTTGATTGTGCCGATTTTTGTTCTGCTGGCTTCGGTCTGCATAGCCCAAACCGATCTGAAAACCATTAAAGAGCGGATTGTGGCCGATCTGATGGCCACCAAAATCGTTGATGGCAACGTGGAAAGCATCGTGGTCAAGATGAACGAGGACGGGAGTTTTCGGGGGATCAACTACGAAGACCTGAGCCGGACAGCCAGTTTTCCGCATGGCGGGCATACCCGCGATCTGGTCTATATGGCCAAAGCCTACCAGACCAAAACGTCAGGGTTTTATCGCAGTGAGGCTTTGAAAGCTCAGATCATCAAGGGTTTGGCTTACTGGGTTAAGCACGATTTTGTGGGCGACAACTGGCACGATAATCAGATTACAACCCCCACCAACCTCGGCAACCTGATGCTGATTATCGGCGACGAATTGCCCAAAGACCTCGTTGCCAAAGCCCAACCCATGATTGGCCGGGCCAACATGAATGCGTCGGGGGCGCGGCCAAGCGGTGACCGGATTGTGATTGCAGGTATTTTGGCCAAAAACTTGCTCTTTATGAATGATTATCAGGCGTTTGACGACATCATAAAGATCATTGAAGGCGAACTGAAATTCTCGACGGGCGAACGGGGCCTGCAACACGATTATAGTTTCCATCACCGCACCGACCGGGTGAACAACACGTCTTCTTACGGCTACGGAAAATATGCCAATGCCTACGGCGAGTGGTCGTTTTATGTGGCTGGCACCAAATACGCCTTCGCCAAGGTCAAAATAAACCAGTTGGTTGACTATTACCTCGATGGCATCTACAAACAAATGGTCTATGGCGTTTACGAGGATATCAGCGTCAAGAACCGGAGTATCTCCGGCAAGGCCACGTTTCAGCCACAAAGCACCCTCGAAATCGAGCGGGTGTTGGTGAGTACGGACTACCGAAAAGCGGAATTGGAGCAAATCATCCGGTTGCGAAAGGGCGAGGCCACACCGTCGGCATCGTTTGCCAAGTTCTTTTGGCAAACCGAGCATTTCGTGTTTCAACGCCCCCGGTTTTACACCACGGTCAGGCTGTTTTCGACCCGCAACCGGAACATGGAAGAGCCTTATAATGGGCCGGGTAAAACCACCCACCACCGCGCCGACGGCACGAACTACCTGATGTTGAAGGGCGACGAATACCACAACATCTGGCCAGTGTATGACTGGCAAAAAATTTCGGGGACAACCATCCTGCAAAAGGCGCAACTCCCCGCCCCAACGGAGATTCAGAAAGCGGGGCTGACCGATTTTGTGGGGGCCGTAACCGATGGGCTTTACGGGGCCGTGGTGTTCGATTTCAAAAGCCCCCACGACGGATTAGAAGCCAAAAAATCGTGGTTCTTTTTCGATGAGGAATACGTTTGTCTCGGCACCGATATTCGCTCAAGTCCCGATCTGCCGGTCGTCACCACCATCAACCAGGTGTTGATGCGGAGCGATGTGCGAATGATGCAGAATGGAAATTCCCAATCTGCTCCAACAGGTCGCCGAACCCTGGATAAGGTGAAGTGGGTGCATCACGATAAAATTGGCTATATTTTCCCCCAACCAACCACCATCACCCTGTCCAATCGGGCCGAAACCGGGCGTTGGTCAGACATTACCGACCAGAAAAACATCAGCACAGAGTTGGTTAGTGAGAATGTGTTCGGGCTGTGGTTCGATCATGGCAATAAACCAACGAAGGGATCGTATCAATACATTGTCGTGCCCGACGTGTCGGAAGGGCAATTATTGGCGACCGCAGCCACCAATCGCTCCATTACTATTCTCTCCAATACGGCTGACCTGCAGGCAGTTAAAAATCAGAAATTAGGCATCACCCAATTCGCTTTTTACAAAGCGGGGGCCATCGACATTGGGCAGGGCGTAAGCGTGCGGATGGACAGACCCGGCATGGTGATGCTGAACATGAAGGGGGACAAACTGACCGAACTGACCGTGGCCGATCCGTCGCGGAAACTAAGCCAGATTTCGGTTTCAGTAACGGGCAAGTACCCCTCGAAAGGAGAAAATTACCGCACTGTGGTCAACGAGGCCAAAAACAGCACCCTATTCATTGTGGAGCTGCCTCAAGGCGTTTATCTGGGCAAAAGTGTTGTGATAAATCGCCTGTAAAAGACGAATCATAAATTAATCCGGCTCATTGTCTAAATTTACTATTCTTTCGCAAAATAAGTCTATCTGAAAAAAGCTGTACTTGCCGTTTCCTAATGAACTGGACGTTTTTTTGCTCTCTGTTTCTTGCCTTGCTACTGCCTGATTGGGCGGTTGGTCAGGAATTGATGCCGAACGGCGGGTTTGAATCATTTGACAATTGCCCCCGGCAAGACAACCTGCTTTCGGAAGCCACGTTCTGGTATAACCCCAACAAAGCGACTCCCGATTTTTACCACTATTGTTTTCCAACGGCTCAGATCGAGTTGCCTCCACATTCAGGGCAGGGGTTAGCTCGCTTATTCATGGATTCGGGGTGGGCCGAGTACCTGGCGAGTCCGCTCAAACAGCCCCTCAAAGCAGGCGAGGCTTATCAGTTCGAACTATATGTAAGCTCGGCCACGCCTAACCGGTATCCAGCGGGTTCATTTGGAGCCTATTTCTCCAATCAACCCCTGATTACGGCAACCCAGAAAGACTTGTTGATTCCGAGCGAGAAGCCGCAGGTGATCGACAATACCCCACAGCGACTCACGAAACGGTTTCAGTGGGAGAAGGTAGGTGGTTGCTACACGGCGAAAGGGGGAGAACGCTACGTGACCATTGGCAACTTTGTCGAATTGCCCGTTACCCTCGGCTATTATTACCTGTTCATCGACGATGTGTCGGTGTTGCCGATTCGACTTGATTTGGGCCGGGATACCACTCTGTGTGGCCGCAAAAGCACGTATCGGCTTAACCCAAAGACACCCGGAGCCACCAGTTATAAATGGAACACGGGCAGCACAGAGCCAACGCTGCTGGTGTCGAGGCCCGGCAAATACTGGGTAGAGGTGGTCACGCCCTGCAAGGTGTTGCGCGATACAATCACGATCAACTACCAACTCGATTTTAGCCTGGGGCCAGACACCACGCTCTGCGATGAGAAACCGCTCACGCTGCGGGTGGCAGAATCAGGCATCTATCGGTGGCAGGACGGCACACAACAGAACACCTACCAAGTTCGCCGGGCTAGTCTTTATACCGTGCAGGTGACTGATGCCAATTGCACAGCTCGCGACAGCATCAACGTCCGGTATGTGTTGTCGCCACGGCTGGAGTTGGGACCTGACAAGCAATTATGTGGTGCCGAGACGTTTACGATAAAGCCGACGGTTGCTGAGGGTGTTTTCCGGTGGCTCGATGCCTTTGCTGAAACCGAGCGAACTGTGAACACGTCGGGCGTTTTTTGGGCATCGGTCACAAATGACTGTGCCACGCTGAGGGATTCGGTAACTATTGACTATAGCGGTTGTGAATGCCGGGTAGAGGCTCCCGATGCGTTTTCGCCCAATACCGATGGCTCCAATGATGTATTTGAACCCTTCGCCTGTGGCGACATTACGTTTACGTCCATGTCGATCTATAATCGGTGGGGCGAACTAATTTTTCAGACCACTAACCCGCCTTTTGCTTGGGATGGCCGCTATAAAAGTGAACGTTGCCCCACGGCGGTCTATAACTGGACGATCGACTATACGCTCAAACTGCCCGGCAAACCACCCATCACCAAAACAAAACAGAGCCGACTGGTTCTTGTTTATTGACCGGGTCTCAATAAATCCGCCCCAACTAATACGTTAACGCAACCGAGTTTTCTATTGTGTTGGTGTGCAGGTTCTCGTCGCGGAAGCGGGCGGGGGGGATACCGACCTGTTTCTTGAAAAAACGGCAGAAATAACTAACGTCTTTGAAGGCTAACTGTTGCGCAATTTGGGAAATGGTCAATTCTGAATGGGCCAGCAAAATAATGGCTTCGTTGGCCAGATACCGCCCAATTACCTGTTTCGTCGATTCGCCGGTGATAGTTTGGCAGACCCGGTTGAGATGGGTTTTGCTAATGCCAACCACCTTAGTATAGTCGTTGATGCTGCGGTTGGTTGGAATTCCCTGTTTCACTGTCCGCATAAACTGCCTGTAATAGGCTAATTCACGGCTCGACCCGCTGTTCTCCCGCACAAACTCAGTACGAAGCCGAAAAATTTTAATCAAAAACAGTTGAATAACGCTCTCCAGGTACAGCAGGCCCTTTTCTTCCTGCCGTGACTGCTCACGGATGATCGAATCAATACTGATCATCAGGTTGTTGAATTCCTCCGTATTATTATTGAGGCTCACCATACGCATCAAATTAATGCCGGCAAGTAACTCCTGATCCTGCTCGGTTATCCGGTCGATAATGGGTGATGGTACGGTCAGCGTATAGCCCACAATGTTGTCGCTGAACTGAAAACTATGGAGGGTATTTTCGGGGATAATAATCAGGTTTCGACCTGAAAACCCCCTTGTCTTATCATTGGAGATAAACGTTCCTGCTCCCGATTCGATTAGTAGAAACTGATAGAACCGACTGTGAACGTGGGGCTTAATAACCCAGTCTTGTTTGCCACAACTGGAGTCAAGGGAAACCAAATGAATGTACTTCGGCGAGACGGTAGAGTCGTCATTCCAATATAAACCCAGTTTTTTCAATTCGGAATGCATGATTAAGAGTCATTTTGTGGTCATCCAAATTTCAGATGACCCATCGAGGTCCGGTGGGTGCAGGCTACAAGCCCATGTTCCTTAAACTTGTCAATAGATTGAGTGTTTATACTCAAAATTTTCATGAACAAAGGTGGTGCAGGCTATTCCTTATTTTATCGGTTAACGTTACCCGTCAATGCTGTATAACCAGGGCTGCTGGTTGCAGAAAAGTAGCTAGATAAATCCTTGTATTATGCAATTGCTATATTCGATGAACTCGACTCAGGGGAGGGGGTTTATCGGATAATGCGCTAAAAATACCACTGATGTTTTTGAAAGTAATACGTTAGAGTATGTTAAAATAATTTAATCCTGTGAACGAATAGCCTAATTACACTAGTGAAAATATAAAAAAACATAGTTAAAGCATTATTTGATGGTCATTTCACTGTACTATTTTATGGGTTATAAGCTAGTAAACCTAGACGATGGTATCTTATTAAAGTACAATTAATTAGTATAAAATATAGTCCCCATACAGACTACTATTAATTTGGTATGTATTGGGATTGATGGCGGGTGAAATCCAATTGGTTGAGTGGCTAAGTAGGCTGATGACTAAAAAAAATACTCAGAAAAATAGCTCCTGAGTATCGTTACTGTCCATCAGTTAGCTAGTGTTGTTTTATTGGTTGATTCCGCCTTCCGATCAACTGAAAAAGGCCGTAGAAAATAAAGACGATTGTCAGCCCAAACGAAAACCATTTGACCAGTTTAAACAGCTCACATAGCACCGCCACGCCTATCGACTCATCGGGGTAGGTTTGTAGCATTGTGACGATGGTTGCGTTTTCGAGGTAGTCGAAAATAAGGCTTGCAAAGGGAAGGGTTGTGACCCAAACGAACGGTTTGTAGGGCTTATTTCGGAACAGCATCGTCAGGATTACGGCCAAAAGAAAGCTATAAACGATGGGGTAGATCAGGTCGGTACTGAGTTCGGTTCGGGCGTAATAAGCACGGGCTTCGGGGCCATAGTCGGCGACCATTTGCCGGGTTCGGTTGGGGTTAAAACCAAACGTGAGGTCGATGGGGCCAACGGGTTTACCCGCCAGTTGATTGATGGTTGTCTCGGCTTTTTTAAACCAGTAGGCCGGGAAACTCACGTAGATAGCGAACAGAACCAGGAGTGTTTTCCAGTTGGCAATGCGGTCAAGGAATCGGATAAGAGTCGTCATGGTTTGGAGAGTTTAGAGAATGAGTAAATGTAGTTAATGCCACTCAATTCTGAATACTGTCCAGCCGTTTGGTTCGGTTTTGAGGGAGAAGGCAAAGCCGTGGTTGAGGAGAATTTCGCGGGTAAGGGTTAGTCCGATGCCCTGCCCGTCGCGTTTGGTGCTGTAGAACGGGTCGAATAAGTTGGTTGCTACGTCGTCGGGAATGGGTTGGCCGTTGTTGCGGATGAGCAATTCGCAGTTGGTTAGCTGCACCTCAACCGCTTGCCCTGCCTGGCAGGCTTCCAGCGCATTTTTTAGAATATTAACCAAAACCTGCTCCATCTGACCAACGTCAATTGGTTGGTTAACAGGGGAATCAGATACTGTTGAAGTTAGTTGAATGCCTCGGCTTTTGGCTTGAGGCTGCATGAGTTGCACCACTGTTTGCACTAAATTAGCCACGTTGGTGGGAGCAAGGTTGGGGGCTGGAAGGCGAACCACATCGGCAAACCGGCGCATGAACTGGTTGAGCCGGTCGTTGCGCTCGATGGCCACCCGCACCGCCTGCCGAACGTCGGGGTCGGCCACGTCGGGTTCGGCAAGGTGCAGGATGGAGTTGACCGCCCCAATGGAGTTGTTGACTTCATGGGCCATCATTCGGATGACCTTTCCATACGCTTTTTTTTCGGTTTCGATAATTTCGGCGGTCAACTCCTCGATAAACAGAAACTGCCGCCGAAACCCCCGGTCGATGAACTGCCCGCGCAGCACCCGGTAGGTTTCAATCCCGGCCAATTTTACGGTATGCGGCTGATCGGGGGTGAGCGTGCTTAGTTGGCTCAACAGCGGATGCGCAATGGCTGACAGGGGCTTTTGAAGCAGGTCGGCATCGGGCAGGCGGAGCAACTGCCGCGCTTTGGGGTTCAGGGCCGAAACGCGCTCGTCGAAATCAAGAATCAGCAAGGCGATTGGCGCGGCTTCAATCAGTTTATCCAGGAAAAACTGTTGCTCGGCCTGCCGGGTGCGTTCGGTGCGGAGTTGGTCGATCATCAGGTTGTAAACCCGAATCAGTTCGTCTACTTCATTGTTGCCCGTCAGTACAAACTTCACCGTAAAGTCCTTATCCTGAATGGCTTCGATGCCTGATGCAATGAACAGTGCCGGTTGCCGAAACGAGCGATAAATCCGCAGGGCAACATACAGCGACAGCGCAATCAAAACTTCAGAGGCAATAAACCACGGCTTATTTTCCTTGAGCAACTGGAAGGTAAGCCCAACGAGCACCGCATGAAGGCTGAGGATATAGAGGAGGTAGCGGGTCTGAAATTTCATTCTGCATTATACGCAATTCCGTACTTTTCCAGCCTTCTATACAGCGCAAACCGGGTGATGCCCAACGCCCGTGCTACGTTGGCAATGCGGTTTTGGTGGTAGGTCATGGCCCGTTCAATCATCTGCCGCTCCATTTGGTCGAGAGTAAGGAGCGTGGGGTTGGGGCGGTCCGGCGTTCCGGCGTGGGGCATAGGGGGAGTAAAAGGCAGGTGTTTCTCGAAGTCGGGGATGGTGAGGGTGTCGCCGGGGGCGAGGAGAACGGCCCGCTCGATCCCATTTTTCAGTTGGCGGATGTTGCCGGGCAAGCTCAGGTTTTTAAGCCAGTTCTGGGCCTCTTTGCTCACCTGCAAATTAGGTCGTCCATACAGCGATTTCAGGTTGTCGGTGAAGAAGTTGACTAAGCGGGGAATGTCGGCCGGACGTTCGCGGAGGGCGGGCAGGCACACTGTGATGAGGTTGATCCGGTAAAAGAGATCCTCCCGAAACGTGCCTTGCGCGACCATCTCTTCCAGATTTCGGTTGGTGGCGCAGATCACCCGGACATCGGCCGTTCGGGACTTGCTGCTTCCCAATGGCTCAAATGTGCGATCCTGCAACACCCGGAGCAGTTTCACCTGTGCTGCCGGGTCGAGGTCTCCGATTTCGTCTAAAAAAATCGAGCCTTTGTTGGCCAACTCAAAGCGGCCTACGCGGTCGGTTTTGGCATCGGTGAAGGCTCCCCGAGCATGGCCAAATAATTCACTCTCGAACAGGGTGCTGGAAATGCCACCAAGATTGACCTTCACAAACGGCTGCCGTTTCCGTCGGCTGTTCTGATGCACAGCTTCGGCAATGAGTTCTTTGCCCGTGCCGCTCTCGCCCGTAATCAGCACGGGTGCGTCGGTAGGGGCAATGCGGCCAATGGTGGTCAGAATATCGAGCAATTTAGGGTCTTCGCCCACAATGTTCTCAAACTGAAACTGCT
The DNA here is from genome assembly GCA_031411995.1 of Cytophagales bacterium. GTDB lineage: Bacteria > Bacteroidota > Bacteroidia > Cytophagales > Spirosomataceae > Rudanella. Next base: position 19,356 of record JANOCD010000050.1, on the reverse strand, counting down.
CGTTCAACTGCCGCCGACCCGCCGAAACGGGTGTTCCGCCTGATAATTTGATGGCCGTTCTGACCGATTGTATAAGGTGATTGTTTTGCCAGGGCTTGGTAATGAAGTCGTTAGCCCCGGCTTTCATGCCCTGCACGGCGAGATCGATGCTGCCCCAGCCCGTAATGAGCAGCACCGGCACATTGGGCAGCCGCTCCCGAATGTAGCGCAGCATCCGCAACCCATCCTCCCCCGACGTATCGACCGAGAAATTCATGTCGAGCAGAACAGCGTCGGGCGTTTCCGTTTCCAGAATCTCCCGCGTTTCAAACGGCCCATCGGCCACGCGCACGGCGAAGCCCTCCTTCCTGAACAGCAGCGAAAGAGAGGTCTGAATGGCGATATCGTCGTCGATGATTAAGAGCATGGGCGTTATTCTTCATGTAACGCCACAGCCGGTTGCACTGTTGCCGCCTGTCGGCTGGGGAACAGGGCGCAAAGTGTGACAAGCAGATAGATGACAATGACTGAAATGAGCATGGCTACCAGGTAAGTTCCGGCATCAAGGTCGAAGACGTTGAGCAGTGGAAACTGCCCGGCTAACACCAGGCCCAGTATCAGTGCAAAGGTAGCCAGCACCCACATCTCGCCGATAAACTGCCACGAAATTGAGCTTTCTGTGGCTCCCAACGCCCGGCGCAGGCCAATTTCACCTCGGCGTTTGGCAATGCTCACATTGAGCACCCCGAAAAGACCGAGAGCCACGTTGATGAGCAGGAAACCGCAGATAATCAGGAAGATAATGGTGGGGACTAAGGTTTGGTTAATTTTTGATTGTCGGGCGGCATCCAAATAAACAATCTGGACATTCCAGTCTTTGACGATGGTTGTAATGTCTTTCAGCATACTGGCCTCAAAAACAGCATCAGTGCCGGGTTGTACCTTCATAACCAGGGTTTTATTCCAGCCGTTTTTTGGGTCTGTCATCTCAAACAGGGTTGGTTTGTTTTGCATAAACTCGCCCTTGTCTTTATACGTATCGACCACGCCCGTAATGATCCACCGGGCTTTTTTTTCATAATCCGTCAACACTTTACCCACCGGATTTTCATTCTCGAACAAGGCTTCCTGCGCTTTCAGGTTAATCACAACGGGTGTGTATTTGCCGCCCCCGTCGGCCCGGTTATACCATTGCCCGGCTACTAAATTAATGGACATGGTTTTGGCGAAATTTTCGTCGGTAGCTAAATAATTCACGCCTATTGTCCGATTCTTATAGGTGGTGCTAAATCCATTATTACTGTTGGAGAACGGGTATAACTCACTACTTAAGAGCGATGCCGATTCCACTTCCTGGTAGGCTTTTATACGCTGTAAGATCTGTTGCGTTTTCTCGGCTACGTTGACAGTATCCTGGTTGTTGCTGAGATTGATAGCCCACACGTTTTCGTAGCTAAATCCGAGGGGTTCCGCATAATTTCGGACGTTATAAACGACCAGTGTACAGAGTCCAAACAATACCAGAAATGAGGCCCAAATCTCAACGATCAGCAGTGAGTGCGCCTTCTTTTTGTTCCAGATTAATTTGATGAGGTGGCGTATCATGGTCAGGATTTTAGCGCGTCAGCAATGTTTAGTTTCGACATACGGAGTGCGGGTAGTAAACCGGATAGCAGGCCAAAGACAAGGCAAATCAACAGGCTGATTATGAATACGTTTGCGTTGATAGTTAGGTCGGCGTAGGCGATCCAGCCGCTGGTATTGATAAGCTGGATAATCCCATACGTGAACATCAGCGCAATGGCTCCACCGATGAGCGTAATAAAAATATTCTCGATAATAAACTGCCAAAGCAACGTGCGAATGGGTGCTCCAAAGGCTTTGCGAATGCCTATTTCGGAGGCTCGCTCCAAAATCCGGCTGACGTTCAGATTGACCAGATTGATAATGGGCAGACCAATCAGCATGAACAGGATGAAGCCAACAACAGCATAGAAGGTGGCTACACGGGCGGGGTCTCCTTGAAACAACACGCCCATGAAATACCGGACAAACGGTTCGCTGTTGACTTCCAGAAGTCCACCTTTAAAATTCCCCTCAACATCGGAAACAGGAATTTTACTGATGCGGGCCTGAAACTCTTCATTTATAGCGGGCATATCGCTTTCGTTTTTGGCCTGAATCATAGCCATATAACCCCCTCGATATCCCAAACTCTGGTAGTTGCTTTTTGGGTTAGTGTAGGGGAAAAATACATCAGAATAGCTAAACAGGCGCGTAATGGGGCTGCCCTTCACCACGCCAATAACGGTATAACTGACATTTTCAATCTCGAAGCGTTTGCCCACAACAGGTTCATCAATAGTATCGAAATACTGTTTTTTGAAACCATCCGTAATCACGGCTACATAGTCGCCATTCGCAATATTTTGTTCATTGTAGGGCTTACCTTCTATGAATTCAAAGTTCAGTACGCGCCAGTATTCGGCATCGGTGAACCGGAAATTGAGTTCGACTTTCCGGGACCCAACGTAGGTATTTGACTTACGATCATCCGAGAAAATCGTTACTCGTTCCGGCGTTTTCAGCGATTTGGCAAAATCCGTCAGAAACTTGAAACTCATGGGGCCAGAATTAATCATGGTTTTCTCCTTATTGGTCAATACCATCCGCTCAATGTACAGCGTCCGAAAACGATTGGTTTCGGGGTAATGGTTCCCAATCAAGTGATCCAGAAAGGAGGTTAGCACCATCAACACGGTCAGCGTGAGGCTGATGCCGAAGAGGGTGATGAAGGTGTAAAACGGATGCCGCAGCAACACCTTCCAGGCGATTTTGATGTAGTTAGCTATCATAACAGAGAATCTCCTACCATTGACCCATCAAATAACCGGACGAGTCGGTGTGTTTGCTTGGCCATTGTTTCGTCGTGTGTGACCATAATGATAGTGCTGCCCTCGGTGTTGAGGGTTTGCAGAATGTTCATGATCTCGTTGCCCATCGCACTGTCGAGGTTGCCGGTGGGTTCGTCGGCCAAAATGATGCTGGGTTTCCCCACAATGGCCCTTGCAATGGCCACCCGTTGCTTTTGCCCCCCCGATAGTTGCCCTGGAAAGTGTTTCATGCGGTTGCTCAGGCCCACTTTTTCGAGTGCCTCCTGCGCCATCTGCCGTCGCGTTGCTCCCGTCGCGTCGCCTTTGCGATAGAGCAGCGGAATCTCGACGTTATCCAGTACCGACAGGTCGTTGATGAGGTGGAAACTCTGGAAAATGAACCCGATTTTCTGGTTACGAAGCTGGGCCAGGTCTTTGTCGCGGTACTGCGTCACGGCTTGCCCGCCAATATCGACCTGCCCCGCGCTGGGTGCGTCGAGCAAACCCATCAAATTCAGCAGAGTGGACTTGCCACAGCCGCTCGGCCCCATAATAGAGATAAATTCACCTGCGCCAATGTGCAAGTTGATGTTGGTCAGAGCCAGCGTTTCGATGGTGCTGGTGCGATAGACCTTTTCGATGTTTTTGAGATGGATCATGGCCGAACTATTTTCTGGTTTGTTTCAAAATCGTAAAGCGTCAACAGTCTGAGCAAATAATACGATTGCCAGTAGTCGCGTAAAGCGAGGATGGCATCGCGCCGGGCGCGGTCTTTATCCTGAATGGCAATGCCGAGGTCTGTAACGGTCAGGTTGCTGAGTTTGAAGCGGTCCTGGGCAATCTGGTAGCGTTCCTGGGCAATTCCGTCGGCTTCGGCGGTCAGTTTTACCTGTTGGCGCAGCATATCCAACAGCGTTACCTGCGTGAAAATCTGTTGCTCGAAGGTTCGTTTGGCCTGCTCCACCGACTGCACGGCCAGTTGCTGATTGGCACGGGCCGTTTCGGTGCGGGCCTGTTGCCGTCCCCACGACATGATCGGTACAGTAAATTGAATCTCAACAAATTGCCGATCCTGGGGTCGTACATATACATCGCCGGGCCGGTTGCCCCGGTTGGTCAGGCCAAAGTCGGCGTTGAGGGTGGCGTTGAGGCCGTTTTCCTTTTTGGCCCGCTCCACCTCGCGGTCGGCTTCGAGCCGTTTACGCTGAAACCCAATGGCATCGGAGCGGTTGGCAAAAGCCTGAGCAATAGCCTGTTGGCTGTCCACTAAAAATGGGCTGACTTTATCGGGAATAACCAGATCAAACGGACGAACCGAATCGTTTTCAACTTGGATGTTTATGAACGACCGCAGTTTCAGCGAGGCAATTTCGGCGGTTTGCCGGGCCGAAGCGAGGTCCTTACGGGCGTTCAACACGCTCAGTTGCAGTTGGAGCAGATCATTGCGCGAGAGTTTGCCCAGTTCGAGTTTGTGTTTGGCAATGGTAAACAGCGTGTCGTTGTTGGCGCGGTTGGTTTCGGCAATTTGTAGGTTTACCTGGGAAACCAGCAAGTCGAAATACAGCCCCGTTGCATCCAACGCCACCTGCTCCATGCCCTCGATAAACTGCTGATTGCTTTCTGCATAGCGGAGCGGCTCAATCCGGCGGTCCCACTTCATGGGGTTGAACCGAAATAGCGGCTGGCTGAGACCGATGGCAAATGGTATGCCGTTATAAAGCGTGTTCCGGTTTAAAAAATCATCGAACCGCTGCAACTGATGCTGCACATAAATGGAGCCACCCGTCTGCGGAATATTCTGACTTAGCGACAGATTCAACAATGAATTGTTATTCGACACGGGCTGAAAGGCAATGGTGCCATCGGGTTGCTGCACCTGGATAAATGAGCGGGTGAAGCCCGGCAACGACCCGTTTAGGCTCAGTTGCGGCTTAAAATCGGCCTGAAACGCCCGGTATTTCCAGTAGTTCGTTTTCTGCAAGGTGGCGGCCTGTTTCCCCGCTATCGACTGTTCACGAGCCAGTTGCACCACTTCGGGCAAGGTCAATTTGAGGGGGGTAGGTTGGGTCGGTTGGGCACGGGAGGGGAGGGTGAAAAATAAGGTGATAAGGAATATAAAACACGGGTAGTGCAGATCACTCTTTCGCTCTTTCATTCTTTGGCTCTTTGCTCAATAGTGATCTCCTGTAAATGCTCATACTCGCTCAGGTCGGTCAAAATGACCGTTTCGCCGGGTTGTAGGCCACTTTTGATCTCGACCCAATCGAAGTTGGTCAGGCCAATGTTAACCTCCCGCCGACGGGCTACGTTGTCGTTCTCCAGCACAAACACAAGCTGTTTCCGCTTGCCTTTGAAGGCCGGGCCGTTGGCCACCCGAGTGGCTTGGGCACTGCGGTTAGTCACCACAAAAACTTCCACTTTCTGGTTAGGCCGGAGCGAGGTATGGCGGCTGTCGTCGAGCGAGACGGCGAATTTGATGGTGTTGTTTTGCACGGAGGGTTTTACCTGTGTGACAAGGCCGCGCAAATCGGTTTCGTTGATGCGGATGATGACCGGCAAACCCGCCCTCAGTTGGTCGGCATAGGCGTCCGAACATGACGCTTCAATGCGGAAACTGCCTAAATCGGCTACTTTCGCTAACATTTCACCTTCGTTCACTGCCGAACCCACGTTTTCGTTCACCCAGGTCAGTACCCCGGCTCGGTCGGCCAGAATATCGGCTTGCCGGAGTTTTTGGGCCAGCACTTTTAGGTTAGTTCCTTCGATGCGGGCCTGTAGCTGGGTTTCGCGCAAACTGGCCCCCATCGACCGGCGATTATAGGCCAAATCGTTTTCCAACTGTTTCTTTTCTAACTGGGCGATGCGGAGGGCGTTTTCGGCGCGGGTCACATCTTCGGGGGTTTGGCCACCCACTTTCAGCAGTCGCCGAGCATCCTCCACTTCGGCTTTTAGTCGGTTGATGTTGAGCAGTTTAATCTGGTCGCTGATGTCGGCATCGTACAGGTTTTTGTCTAACCGCATCCGCAATTGTTCGATGCCATTCTGTTTCAGAGCCAACTGATCCTGTAGTTTTTCGTACTCAATTTGTGTCAGCGATTTATCTAACTCGATCAATGCCTGTCCGGGCCGAACCCGTGCACCGGGCGTGAGCAGCACCCGCCGGATGCTGGCCCTAATGGGGCTGGTCATAATCTGTTCGTAAGCCGGAATCACCTCACCCGTCGCGTTGAGTGTGTTTTCGACCGGGCCGGTTTGCACCACTGCCGTTCGGATTTTTTCAGCCTCGACGGACGTTTTCAGCAGCGAACGAATCACCCAAATGGCCCCGATCAGCCCGATAAGGGCCAAAAAGCCAATGAGCCAGGGTTTTCGGCGGGAGCGGGTAACAAGTTCGGGGGCTAATTCGCGATCCATTGGCAGACGGGTTTTGCCTACTCTGTCTGCCAATGCTGTGCCAGTGCGTAGTTGATTGGTAATTAAGGGATTAGGGTAAATAGGGCTTTCGGTGCTTGTGCGGAATCGCTCCGATTGTGCGAATTCGCACCGGGTTTGAATTGGCCATGCCCCAAATGAATTCGGGGCGGTCCCGCGTCCGGGCAACGGATAGCAAGTTGAGTTGGAATGCGGTGCAAGCTGGCTTATCAGTAGATTTCCCCTCCTCATTCTTTGCCCCCGAATTCATTCGGGGTGGCCGAATTTGTGATGAACGGTACTGATTTTTGCCCCGTATTTGTCTTGTTTTGGGCAGTAATCCGCTTCCATCATGAACACACTCCTGTCGCGCCGGGACTCCCTCAAAACGCTTTCGCTGGCGGTGGGAGGCCTAATGATGCAACCCACTGATTTATTCTCGCAGACCGGGCCACCTGCCAAAAAATTGGGCGTTGCACTAGTGGGTTTGGGGAATTATGCCACTCTGCAACTTGGCCCGGCCCTCCTCGAATCGCAACAGTGCTACCTCGCGGGTATCGTTTCCGGCTCGCCCGACAAAGCCAAACGCTGGGCCAGTCAATACAACATCCCCGATAAGAATATCTACAACTACCAGACTTTTGACCAGATCCGAAACAACCCCGACATTGACATTGTGTATGTGGTGCTGCCCAATTTCATGCACGCCGAATATACCATTCGGGCGGCTCAGGCGGGGAAACACGTGATTTGCGAGAAACCAATGGCTATGAATGCCGCCGAAGCCCGGCAAATGATTGTGGCTTGTGAGAAAGCCGGGGTGCAGTTGTCGGTAGGGTATCGGCTCTATTTTGAACCGCACCATTTGGAGATGCACCGTTTGGCTTCTGAGAAAACATTTGGGGCGGTCAAAGTAATCGAATCGGGTTTGGGTTTTACGCGCCCCGGCCCCGAATCGTGGCGATTAGACAAGAAAATCGGTGGGGGAGGGGCCATCATGGATTTGGGCGTATATGCCATTCAGGGTGCCAGGCGAACCCTGCGTGAAGACCCGATTCGGGTTAGTGCTCAGGCATTTACGTTCGATAAAGAACATTTCAAGGATATTCACGAGACGGTTTTCTGGCAGTTTGAGTTTCCCAGCGGAGCCATTGCCAACTGTAGCACCACCTATTCCTCATATGTGGACAGGCTCTATGCGACTTGTGAGCGGGGTTGGTTCAAACTCGAACCGTCGTATAATGCAACCGGGGCGCAGGGAGTCACCATAAAAGGGCCAATGGACGTTCCATCGCCCACCTATCAGCAGGTAGCCCAGCTCGATGCGTTCGGGTTGGCTGTGCGGAACAAGACCAAACCCGAAGCATCGGGCGAGGAAGGCTGGAAAGACCTGAAACTGATTGGTGCCATTTTACAAGCCGCCGAAACAGGCCGCAAAATCGAGATCGACTGGCGCGTTTGAGGACACTCAACACGGAAAAGACCTCCTCAGTGTAGCTTCAACTCGTCTGAACTGACCCGAAAACCGTTGCCCACTACTGCTTTCATTTGCTTCACCATCTCGGCAAGTTGAGCCGGGTTTGTTGTGGCTACATTGGTACGTTCACCAGCATCCTTGCTCAGATCGTAGAGTTGCGGAGCCTGGCTAAGACCCGTTTCGATATTTACCTGCTCGTTGAGCGGTTTGCCGGGATAGGGCGGAATGTACAGCCAATTTCCCGCCCGGAACGCCAACCGCCCCGACGCTTCCAGCACCAGCGTTGATCGGCCCACCGACGACTTACCCAACAGCGTAGTGAGTGTGTTCTGTGAGTCGGGAGCTTTGGCCGGGCTGTGTACCAGCGTAGCCAGCGACGCAAACAAATCGAGTTGCGAAACCACGGCATCCGACACGGCCGGTTTCACTTGTGCTGGCCACGACACAATGAACGGCACCCGCGTTCCGGCTTCCAGCAGACTGTATTTGCCTCCCCGCAACCGGCCCCAGGGGGTGTGGTTGCCGTTTTTCTCGGCGGCATCATCGTAATAGCCATCATTCAGCACCGGGCCGTTGTCGCTCGAAAAAATGATCAGTGTATTGTCGGCGAGACCATCGGCCCGGAGTTTTTTCATCAGTTCCCCCACGCACCAGTCCGCTTCCAGAATGGAGTCACCCCGTGGTCCCAGGCCCGATTTACCCACAAACCGGGGGTTCGGCACGCGGGGTACGTGGGGCTGATGCAGGGCGTAGAACAGGAAAAAAGGGTGACCCGTTTTCTTCGGTTGGTGCGCGTCGATAAAGGCCTTTGCCTGTCCCAGAAACACATCGCCCATGGTTTCATCGTCCCACAAAGCCGCTTGGCCACCTTTCATGTAGCCAATGCGCGGCACGCCATTATGCACACTCTGATTATGCCCGTGATGCCATTTCATGTGGGTCATTAATTCAGGATTGGTGAGGGCGGTGGGTTGTCCCTCGAAATTTTTCTCGTAACTCACCAGCAGCGGGTCGCTGGGTTGCAGCCCCGCCACGTTCCGGTTCTCCACATACACTGATGGCACCCGGTCGTTGGTGGCAGCCATGATATAGGAATAATCGAAGCCTAAGTCGTTGGGTGTTTGGGTGATGGCCTTGTTCCAATCCAAGTTGCCGTTGCCCAACCCGAGGTGCCACTTGCCCACCACGCCCGTTGCGTAGCCTTTTTGGTGGAGTACGTCGGCCAGCGTTGTGGAAGCTGTGTCAATAAGCATAGGCGCGTCGCCGGGCAGGATTTTGGCATTTTGGTTGCGCCAGGGATACGTGCCTGTCAGCAGGGCAAACCGGCTGGGGGTGCAAGTGGCCGAGGTGGCGTAGCCGTTGGTGAATCGCACGCCCGTTCGGGCCAGTTGGTCGATGTTGGGGGTTTGAAGGGTGCCCTGTCCCGCAACGGCGGATTGGTAGGCACTCACGTCGCCATAGCCAAGGTCATCGGCATAGATCAGCACAATATTAGGCGAAGCTGCCGGGCGGGTCTGCTGCCGGGTCATACAGCCTGTGCTCAGGCAAATGAGCAGGAGGAAAAAGATACGGTTCATGGTTTTGGAAAGTGTATTGTGCGGTAAGTAGCCGACAATTTACGGGTATTTTCAAATAGGGTTTCGCCTTTTTACACCTATGGAAGACCTGAAATGGGGCATTATTGGTTGCGGAGACGTGACGGAAGTGAAAAGCGGCCCGGCTTTTCAAAAAGTACCACATTCGACCGTGGTGGCTGTGATGCGACGGAATGCCGAGAAAGCCGCCGACTATGCCCAACGGCATGGTATTTCAACATGGTACACTGATGCCGATGCCCTCATCAACGATCCCAACGTAAACGCTGTCTATGTGGCCACGCCCCCCGACAGCCATGCCGACTACGCCATCCGGGCGATGCGGGCCGGAAAACCGGTGTATGTCGAAAAACCAATGGCTCTGAACTCAGCGGAGTGCGAAGCCATGAACCAGGTCAGCCGCGAAACAGGAATGCCGCTTTTTGTGGCTTTTTACCGCCGAGCCTTGCCCTATTTTCTGAAGGTAAAAGAGCTGATCGACCAGAAAACCATCGGCGACATTCGCTGTGTAAACGTTCAACTAAACTGGCAACCCGCCGACCGTGAATTAGGCGAAGGGCCGCTCCCTAACTGGCGCGTTTCGCCCGAAATTTCGGGCGGTGGCCTTTTCCACGACCTCGCGTCGCACCAGTTCGACCTGCTCGAATTTTTGCTTGGCCCCATCCAATCAGCCAGCGGACTAACCCGGAATCAGGCTGGTCTATACGAAGCCGACGACCTCGTGGTGGCCTCGTTTGCCTTTGAATCGGGCGTGTTGGGTACAGGGAGTTGGTGCTTCACCGTGAACCCCGAACAGCGGCTGGAGCAAACCCAACTGATTGGCTCCAAAGGCAAAATCACGTTCTCGTTCTTCGAGAATTTCATCATCGTAGTTGACACCGAAACCGGCTCCGAAACCCTCACCGTCCCCTTCCCCGACCACGTTCAACAGCCGCTCATCGAGTTGATCGTGAACGATTTACGCGGCACTGCTAAAAGCCCCAGCACCGGCGAAACGGGAACCAGATCGAGCCTGATTTTGGACTGGATAACGGGCGGTTGAGGTATCATAAAGCACCCTGCCAGTGGTCGTAGACTCTGGCAGGGGTGTTAACACCTGACTCAGGTATTAAAGATAGTTTTAGCGGGCAAACTTCCAAACCATCAGTTCGGAGTTGCTCGGTGAGGGTATCCACAGCGGATTCATTGATTTTCTGAGTCACGTCTAGGATTGACCAAGAGCCGGGACGCCCGATTCTTCGCGGCTCCCCTGACTTCGCCAACCTGACCCATTGGCCCGTTATCTCCGGCCTGTTGCCGGATGGTGCCGCCCCGGACGGTGTTGCTGGTGGCTTTTGCTCCGTCGAAACGAATGGCTGAATAGAGGGCCGAACTTTGCGCAATAAATTGATTACCAATGAGTTTGTTTCGTTCGGAGTTGTTTAAATACAACACATATTCCCCGCTGGTTGTAATCTGGTTCTTCCTGAATTTGCTCCCCCGACACCGGGTCATATTCAGGTAAGTGCCGAGGGCAAGGGTGTTTCGGGTGATTTTGGCGTTGGTCAAATCGGCGAGGTAGCAGGCGGTTTTTGGGGTAGTTGTCTCCGAGTTGGTGCGGTTGTTCGCAATCACGACTCTGTCTCCCCCCACGTAGGAAATTAGTGATAAAGGCCGCCCGGCTTCCGTGTTGGCCCGGTGGCAGCGACTGAACACGTTGCCCAGAACACGGCCCCGGTCAACCCCGCCCGTATATTCAATCCCAATAGTATACGGGTTTTCGATGAGGCAATCGACGATTGTACACGCCTGCCCCCGGCCTGAAAATGACACGGCCATGCCATAATGCCCATCCGAACTGGCCCGCACCAAACCCGTGTCCCGAAACCGACACTTTCTTACTAAAATATCCTCAAACCGAATTGCGCCATCTACCGCATGGTTCTGAAATTCAATCCCCATTCGCCCAACCGACACAAATTCACAACGCTCGAACTGAATATCAGACACCTGCGAGCCAGGGGTGTCGGTCACAAATTTCACGGCATTGGTGGGCGTTTTGGGAGCCGAAAAATAGCAGTCAGTGAACCGGAGCGAAGCACTGCGCTCGTTGAGCGAATACACCAATCCATACACGCCTTCGTCTGTTGACGTGGAGCTGCTGACAACCGTTAGGCTCTCGAACTGAACATCGGTAACGCTGCCCAACCGGATGGCCGTGGCGTTGGGGGTCAGTAGCACGGTGCCCGACTGCCCGCGCACCGTGATTTTGCTTCGGTCAATACGCAGTAACGTGTTCAGATACAGGATCTTGTCTGGCAACAGGGCAACTCCGCCGACGGGCGTATTGTCGATGAGGGCTTGCAGGGCGGGAGTGTCATCCGTGGGAGCAGAAAGCCCCGCCTGCAAGGCCAACCAAAGAAATAGGGTGTACAATGGAGATCGTATCGGTAAATCAACTTACAGCGAACCCTTCCGCAGTTGGTCAACAGCATAGTTGGCTGCTCGTGCGGTGATGGCCATAAACGTGAGCGACGGATTTTGAGTGGATGTGGAGGTCATGCAGGCCCCGTCGGTCACAAACACGTTTTTGCAGGCATGGAGTTGATTCCATTTGTTCAGCAGAGACGTATTGGGGTCTTTTCCCATCCGAACGCCACCCATCTCGTGAATGTCGAGGCCCGGTGCTTTGTTAGGTTTGTCGTGCGTTTGAATGTTTTTGAAGCCTGCCACCGTCAGCATTTCGCTCATCTGCTGGTGAAAATCCAGGATCATCTTCTCGTCATTGTCATCGTATCCAACCGAGATTTTCAGTTGCGGAATACCCCAGGCATCCTTCAGGGCCGGGTCGAGCATGACATAGTTGCTTTCTTTAGGAATGGTTTCGCCCATCATGTGCGACCCAACCCGCCAGTTGCCGAGTTTGGGTTGCATCAGACTGGTTTTCAGCGACTCACCCATCCCCGACGTGTCCATGTTTGTTATGCGGCTGGAGCCAAAACCCGCTGCGTAGCCCCGCAAGAAATCGGTTTCTTGCTTCAACACATTACGGAATCGGGGAATATAACTGCCATTGGGCCGGATTCCTTCGGTGGTTGTGTCGGCAAATCCTTCGTATTCTGCCGAAATAGTGGTGCGGAAATTATGAAACGCCACGTATTTACCCAGCAATCCATTGTCGTTGCCTAAGCCATTCGGAAAACGGTTTGAGGTGGAGTTCAGCAGGATCAGGTTGCTATTCAGACAGGCGGCATTCACAAACACGATTTGGGCATAATATTCCGTCATCTGCATGGTATTCGCGTCGATTACCCGCACGCCCGTTGCCTTTTTTTTGACCTCATCGAAAATGATCGAGTGAACCACCGAGTCGGGGCGAAGCGTCATTTTGCCCGTTTTGGCGGCCCAGGGCAGAGTCGATGAGTTGCTGCTGAAATAGCCCCCGTATGGGCAACCCCGCTGGCACAGATCGCGGTGTTGACATTGGGCGCGACCCTGCTGATAATGAATCGGTTGCGGCTTGGTGAGGTGGGCGCAACGGCCAATGATAACGGGTCGCTGCCCGTTGTAATGGGTGGCCATTTGCTGCGAAAAATGCTTTTCCACGCACGACTGTTCGTGAGGGGGCAGAAATTCGCCATCGGGCAGTGTGGCCAGGCCGTCTTTATTCCCCGAAATCCCCGCGAATTTCTCTACATAACTATACCAGGGGGCAATGTCGGCATAGCGAATGGGCCAGTCAACGGCGAACCCATCGCGGGCGGGCCCCTCAAAATCATACTGCGACCAACGCTGCGTACCCCGCGCCCACATCAGCGATTTGCCGCCCACCTGATACCCCCGAATCCAGTCGAAGGGCTTTTCCTGCACGTAGGGATGGTCGGCATCTTTCACGAAAAAATGTGAAGCATCTTCGCGGTTGGCATAGCACCGGCTGGCAATGGGGTTGGCATCCCGGTATTCTTTGGAAAGCTGCCCCAGATGGGCGAACTCCCACGGCTGCATGTTTGTGGTGGGGTAGTCGGTGATGTGCTTCACGTCGCGGCCGCGTTCCAGCACGAGTGTGCGCAAGCCCTTGCCGGTCAGTTCTTTTGCGGCCCAGCCGCCACTGATGCCGGAGCCAATCACGATGGCATCGAAGGTCCGGTCTTTGATCGAATCTATGTTTAAAAGAGACATGAATCAAGAAGATAGAAGATGTAGGAAATGCCGGACCTAACTACCGACCGCTACTGGTGGTTAGTTGGGACACGGGTACGCAACCATGATAAAACCCCGGCACCATGTTGAATTTGGCCACATTGACGAGGTAATATTCTGAGTTGGTGTAGCCCTGGATGGTGAGTCGTTTGGTGAGATCGACAAACGCTTTCCCGACGGGATCGGCCGACGTGCTCAGTTTCGCTAACACCTCCATTCGGCGGGGGACATCACAAGCCGCAAATACCTGACCGAACGACTGTTGGGCGGTTGTTTCGGTCAATAAAAGTCCCTGTAGCAGGGTGTCCTGAGCCGGTTTGTCATAACAGTCCTTTACCATGCGCATCACAAACTGGTGAACCTTCAGCGATTTTGCGCCGGGAGTGGTGGTTTCGGGAATAAACGTTTCCACGATTTCGCCCAGCAGGGTTTCATCGTCGAGGGTCATTGTAGAAACGTGTCCTATGGAATTAGGAGTCCAGCCGGAAGCCCAGGCCGGGAGACCGACTAACCCGCCGACCGTTAGGGCTAAGTTTTTAAGAGCAGAACGTCGTTGCATGGATGAAATAGAAGTAAGCTTGCTAAGTTCGGATGCTTTCGTGAAAAAGCAATTATGGGAGCGACCCTAACTATCATTTACGACAGAACATTGATCGCCCTGATTCGTTAGCATAGCATGATCCCCAATCTTCCCGACCTTATTGCCCAGGGCGAAGGCTCGCGCCTTGAATTCAAAAGCACCATTTCGACTTCGGCCCGCATTGCCCGCACACTCTGCGCCTTTGCCAACACCGGTGGAGGAACGCTACTGATTGGGGTGAATGACGATGGGAAAATAGGGGGTGTAGAATCCGAAATTCGGGAGATGCGCAAGATCGAGCAGGCAACGGATGAACTGGTGGAACCGCCCTTGTTAATTAGTTATCAGGTCGTTATCATTGTCGGGAAACCCGTTATTGTGATCGACGTTCCCGAAAGCACCGACAAGCCGCACCACGCCGTTGACGATCAGGGCAACCGCACGATCTATGTCCGGGCCAAAGACAAATCGGTGCCAACCAATAAGCTTATCATGGAGCAACAGCCAGCCGATAAGTCGCTGTTGCAATCGCCCAACGTGAAAACGCTCTTGCAATACCTGCGTAAAAACGAAGATATCACAGCCGACCGCATGGCTAAACTCGTGAACATTTCTGATTATCGGGCCAACAAACTTCTCCACCAACTCGCCGGGCAGGGCCTGCTCCTGATGATCGACAAACCCAAACCCGCCCGGTTCACGTTGAAAGTTAACTAACATTTTTAACCGCAAAAGCGCAGACGATAATTTTAACCGCAAAGGCGCAAAGGTTATCGCAAAGAGCGCAAGTTGTTTTGTTCCTTTGCGACCTTTGCGCCCATCTTTGCGTCTTTGCGGTTAAAAAAAGGCCTTTGCGGTTAAAATAATGACTAAAGAACACATTTCAACCTGGTTTCAGGGTTTACAGGATCGAATTTGCCAGTCGCTCGAAGCGGCCGATGGCGTGGGCCGGTTCCAGGAAGACCATTGGGAACGACCCGGTGGGGGAGGAGGCCGCTCGCGGGTGATGGCCAACGGTGCCGTGATCGAAAAGGGGGGCGTGGGTTTCTCGGCTGTGCATGGCGATGCCACGGAAGGCATGCTGAAGCAGTTGGGGCTGACGGGCAAAGAAGATGGCCCACTTCCCACGTTTTTTGCCACGGGCGTGTCGATCGTGTTGCACCCGCACAACCCGATGGTGCCGATTATTCACATGAACGTGCGGTATTTCGAGATGGACACCCCAACCTCCGTTGGTGTAACCGCGTCGGCGGACCGCTCCGTTGTAGGCCATAATTGGTTCGGGGGGGGCATTGATTTGACTCCGCATTATGTGGTGGACGAGGATGCCCGCTGGTTCCATCAACAAATCAAAACCACCTGCGACAAACACAATCCCGATTACTATGCCCGTTTCAAGCCCTGGGCCGACGACTATTTTTTTATTAAGCACCGGGAGGAAACACGTGGCATCGGCGGCATCTTTTTCGATAACCTCCGCCCGACCTCCCCGGAACACAAAGCTGAACTGTTCTCGTTTGTGCAGGATGTGGGTGAGTCATTCGCGCCGATTTATACCCATTTCATGCACCAGAACCGCGAGTTATCCTTCGGCGAGCGCGAAAAAAACTGGCAGTTGCTCCGGCGGGGTCGTTATGTGGAGTTCAACCTCGTTTGGGATCGCGGCACCAAGTTTGGCCTCGAAACAGACGGGCGTACCGAATCCATTCTGATGAGTATGCCCCCTCAGGCAAATTGGGCCTATAATGTGCAGCCTGAACCGGGTTCAGAAGAGGAACGGACGCTGGGGTTGTTAAAGAAGGGAGTGGATTGGATTCACTGACACAACGCCCAAAACCCTCACTCCTTTACGCACAAATCCTGCCAACTTAGCCCGGTTGCTCCCTTTATGCTGTCAATCTGTCACAAAAAAAGGCCCGTTTTGGGGCTGGCACATGGCTTGCAATAGGGGTGGTATCTGTCAGGATTTTTTAAACAGAACAAGACATAACTAAACCAGATATGGGCAAGATTATTGGCATTGACTTAGGCACAACCAACTCGTGCGTAGCCGTTATGGAAGGTAACGAGCCGGTCGTGATTCCCAACAGCGAAGGTCGCCGGACCACTCCGTCGGTTGTCGCGTTTATGGACAACGGCAATGGCGAGCGCAAGGTGGGTGACCCGGCCAAACGTCAGGCAATCACCAACCCGAAGCATACGATTTCCTCGATCAAACGCTTCATGGGAAGGCGGTATAATGAGGTAGAAAGCGAATTGAAAACGGTTGCTTACGACGTAGAGCGCGGTCCAAATGACACGCCCCGCGTTAAAATCGGCGACCGGCAATATACACCCCAGGAGCTTTCGGCCCTGATTCTTCAGAAAATGAAGCAGACTGCCGAAGATTATCTGGGCCAAACCGTAACAGAAGCCGTGATCACGGTGCCTGCTTACTTTAACGATGCCGAACGTCAGGCCACCAAAGAGGCTGGTCAGATTGCCGGTCTCGACGTGAAGCGGATCATCAACGAACCAACAGCGGCTGCTTTGGCCTACGGTCTCGACAAGACCGATAAGGACATGAAAATCGCCGTATTTGACCTCGGCGGTGGTACATTCGATATTTCGATTCTTGAATTAGGCGATGGCGTTTTTGAAGTAAAGTCAACCGATGGGGATACACACCTGGGTGGCGATGACTTCGATCAGGTGATTATCAACTGGTTGGCCGAAGAGTTTTTGAAGGACGAGCGTATCGACCTGCGCAAAGACCCGATGGCCCTGCAACGGTTGAAAGAAGCCGCCGAGAAAGCCAAAATTGAGTTATCTAGCTCATCGTCAACGGAAATTAACCTGCCGTATATCATGCCGGTAGATGGTATTCCAAAGCACCTGGTTCGCTCATTGAGCCGCGCCAAGTTCGAGCAACTCGCCGACTCGCTCATTCAGCGGAGTTTGGAGCCTTGCCGCCGTGCCCTGAAAAACTCAGGTTTGAGTGCCAGCCAAATCGAAGAGGTGATTTTGGTGGGTGGCTCAACCCGGATTCCGAAAGTGCAGGAAGAAGTGGAGAAACTGTTTGGCCGCAAGCCATCCAAAGCTGTTAACCCCGACGAAGCCGTGGCCATTGGTGCCGCCATTCAGGGGGGTGTGTTAACGGGTGAGGTGAAAGACGTGTTGCTCCTCGACGTGATTCCCCTTTCGCTGGGTATTGAAACAATGGGTGGGGTGTTTACCAAAATGGTGGAAGCCAACACAACCATTCCGAGCAAGAAAGTAGAAACATTCTCGACCGCATCGGACAACCAGCCAAGTGTAGAGATCAACGTGTTGCAGGGTGAGCGGCCAATGGCGCAGCAAAACCGTCAGTTAGGCCGGTTTATCCTGTCCGACATTCCGCCCGCCCAGCGTGGTGTGCCCCAAATTGAGGTGACGTTCGACGTGGATGCCAATGGTATCCTGAACGTAACGGCCCGCGACAAAGGCACTGGCAAAGAGCAGAAAATCCGTATCGAAGCCTCCAGCGGGTTGACGGATGCGGAAATCAACCGGATGCGCGACGAGGCCAAAGCCAATGAAGCCTCCGACAAAGCCGAGCGCGAAAAAGTGGAGAAGGTAAACCAGGCCGACTCGATGATTTTCCAGACGGAGAAACAACTGAAAGACTACGGCGACAAGCTGACGGCCCCCAATAAGGAAGCCATCGAAAACGCCCTTGCCTCGTTGCGCACCGCCCACGGCACCCGCGACGCAGCCGCCATCGACACGGCCCTGAACACCCTGACCGAAGCCTGGAACACAGCCTCGCAGGATATCTACAACGCCACCCAAGGTGCAGACGGAGCCAACCCAATGGACGGTTTCATGAACGGCAACCCCAACGGCTCGGCCAACCCCGGAAACGGACAGGGCCAACCCACAGACGGCGATGTATCCGATGTGCCGTATGAAGAAGTGAAGTAATAAACAATCATAATAAAAGCCCCGCTGAGGAAACTTGGTGGGGCTTTTTATGAGTATATTATTAACATAAAATAAATTCACTATGCAATTACAAATTCTGAAAAAATATAAGTCAGTAAGACCACTGCTGATTGATCTACCAAAATTTACTGTATTAACAGGTTTGAATGGTTCAGGGAAAACTCAATTATTGGATGTAATTGCTGGCCATAAGGTTAGGTCTCCTTTTGAAAGCCAAATTTTACACAGAGGCAATCATTCAAATCAAGAATTTACTGAAGTCGGTTCTTTAAAAATCGGAGAGACGCTTATTACACAGAATTTGATTTTATATGTTAATGGATCATCACTGATTCCTGATGAATCAGGGCAGATAATTTCTTCAGAGGACTTATACAAAGAATATGCTTTGCAAAAGACTTATCCAGTTTTTGAACCCAATAGCCTTGCCAAAAACCTTGCTAAAAGACGAAATTCCCTACCAACTACACTGACTATTGACGATTTTAAAGAGGGTCTAAAAATTAATGAGCTTGTTAAAGTTACGCATTTATTTCAGGGAGGGTTTAGTGGCCTGATTAATAGGTATGCCACTCTATATGATGATAATAAATATACTTTTTTTAAAGAGGGTGAAATTGGGATTAAAGATCGCGGACTCACAGATAAAGAATTTGAGAATATATACGGGCAACCACTTTGGGATGAATTAAACCTAATCCTTGGGGAATTAGGTGTAGATTATAGGGTAAAAGGAGTTGATATGCTGGAATTTAGACGTGGCGACACATATACATTTTTACTGCAAAGTACTAATGGTAACATGATTAACTTAACAGATTTATCATCTGGAGAGAAGGTTATTTTCTCATTATTCTTTGCAATGCATAACGCAAAGTATGAATTAGGGCTACCTCGCGTTCTTCTTTTGGATGAGCCAGATTCATCGTTACATCCTCAGATGAGTGGCCAACTGATTGATTTCTTACAAAATATATTAGTTGGTAAGAATGGTTTAGAGGTTATAATGACCACTCACTCCCCCTCTACAATCGCTTTGTGTCCTGAAGAGTCAATTTATGTTGTCAGTAAAACAGGTGACTTCATTCAAAAAGCAAACAAGGACGAGGCTCTGAAAATATTAACCGTTGGTATTCCAAACCTGAGTATAGATTATAAGTAACTGTTTAGGTAGCCCATTTGAAGCTACCTGCGAGAACGCTGGCTAATTGATCGACCACGTTCTGTCCGTTCTTTTGCATCGTAGAGATGAACCCGGCAATCCGGGCATACATAGCCGCCCCGCTTTCAGTCCGAAAG
>JANOCD010000049.1:0-90385 GCA_031411995.1 Cytophagales bacterium | reverse complement strand
GGCCGACAACACCATTCGCTTCAACAGTTTCTTGACGCTCCATTTATCCGTTTCTATGAATTCAACAGCCAGATAGTCAAGTAGTTCACGGTGAGACGGTGCGATGCCCTGGGTGCCAAAATCTTCGACGGTTTCCACCAGGCCCATCCCAAATAGTTGTTCCCACAGCCGGTTCACGGCTACCCGCGCCGTGAGCGGGTGTTGCCGGTTGGTCATCCACTGAGCCAACCCTAAGCGGTTCTTAGGCAAGTTTTTGGTCATCGGCGGGAATGACTTCGGAACGTCGGGTTGCACCTGTTTGCCCTTCACGAGCCAATTTCCCCGGTCAAAAACGTGGGTTGGGCGGGCCAGATCACCCGTACCGTCGAGCATGATGGGCGTGGTGTCAGGTTTTTTATTGAGCAGCAAGGCGTATTCAGTTTCTATTGGCCCAATTACTTCGGCGGCTTCTCCCGGCAGGGCCGTTTGAAAGGCAAGCCACTTGATCATCACCCAGTTATTTTCGCCTTTGGGGTTGTTTAACGATAAAAACAGGTTGTGTTTGCCAACCGTAGCGGGCAACGGAAAAATCTGCACCGTGTCTTTTCCCGTTGCCGGAACAGGCAGTGTAGCCAGCACCGGCCCCGTTGTGGCATCGCGCCGGATGGTGAGCGTGGCGCCGGGGGTTTTGTTGCCCCAGGCCAGCAACAGGCGGTTTTTGCCCGTCAGCGTCACCCCCGGAAGCCGGGCTGAGCTGTTGTGTAACATCCCCAAAAACTTGGCATCGACAAGGGAAGCTTTTTGGTACTGATCGAGGGCATGGGAGTTGAATTTGGGTTCCATTGTCCGCAAAAACAGCCGTTGCTCGGTTGTTTGGCTGAGGGGAGCCACCTTGCCCATCCACTGCTCCAAGGCCTGTAATTGAACCGAATCCCTGTTTTTGTAGAACCGGAGGGTGGGCGTATCGGTCGTCACATCTTCGTCGCGGGCGTTGTTGAAAAACGCCATGTACTTGTAGTATTCTTCGTGGGTAAACGGATCATAGGGGTGGCTGTGGCACTGCACACAGGCAAATGTTGTGCCCCCAAATACATCCCAGGTGGTGCTGACCCGGTCGATGACGGCGGCCACCCGGAACTCCTCGTCCTGTGTGCCACCTTCGTCATTGTTCATCGTGTTGCGATGGAAACCTGTGGCAATTAACTGATCCACCTTGGGTAAACCCGTTGCGGGGTCGCGGTTGGGCATGAGATCGCCCGCGAGTTGCTCGGTCAGGAACTGATCGTAGGGTTTGTCGGCATTGAATGCCTTGATGAGCCAGTCGCGGTATCGCCAGATTTTGCGTCCGGGGTCGCGTTCGTAGCCTTTGGTGTCGGCGTAGCGGGCCAAGTCGAGCCACATGCCCGCCCATTTTTCGCCATAAGCGGGGGAAGCCATCAGTCGGTCAACGGCTTTGTCGTAGGCCTCGGGCGATTTGTCCGCCAAATAAGTCGCGACTTCTTCGGGGGTTGGCGGCAGGCCCGTCAGGTCGAGGGCCACCCGCCGGAGCAGGGTTGGGCGGTCGGCTTCGGGGGCGGGTTTCAGGGCATCGGCCTGATTTGGATCGGTTGCGGTGGTTTTTACCGATTGAATTTTATCCAGGACAAAGGCATCAATTTCGTTCTTCGCCCAGGCCGATTCGTCATTTTTGGCCAGCCCCAGCCAATCCAGGCCGGACCGCGACCAGAACGTGCCAATTTTGGGAACTTCAGGTTTTTCGATTGTAGTATAAGCCCAATGATTGCCCCACTCGGCCCCCTGATCAATCCAGTTGCGGAGGAGGTCAATTTCATCGTCTTTGAGGGCGGGGTGGTCTAGCGGCATCCGTTCCTCGGGGTCGTCGAGGGTCAATCGGCGAATCATCTCACTGGCATCGGCATCGCCCGGCACAATGGCGGGTTTGCCCGACTTGGTGGGTGCCACAGCCTCGTGCCGGAACAGCACCGAAAAACCGGCTGCTTTTTTAACCCCGCCGTGACAGGCAATGCAGTTTTTGTTCAGAAGCGGCTTTACCTCGGTGTTGAAGTCGACTCGTCCTCCAAACAGCCCTAAAAAAGACGAGAGTAGTAAGGCGACTCCAATACCTGCCCCACTCAGGGCAATGGCTTTTAGTTGCATATGCTGAGATATATTGACTCAGCACAAATCTACCTTACTGTAATCCAATACAAAATGGAGCAAATGTTGGTTTTCATGGACGATATTATGGTTGTCGGTCGCTATCATTTCCGGGACTGGAACACCAGCAGTGGTGCGTTGTTGGCCGAAACGACGTACTGCGGGTTCTTTTTGCCCTTTACCCGTACTATGCTTTTACAGTTACCATCAGCCAGGAAACCACTTTGCGGAAAAAGCAGGGGACGGAATCCCCCCCGCCCATCGCCTTTCAGCAGCAGGCCAGTCAGGGCATCATATTGCCCAGCAACGGACTCCGTATCGTAGGCATTGCCAACGGCCAGAACATCTAAATGACCATCCCGATCAAGGTCATCGACCAGCATACTCTGAACGGGTGCCCACTGAGCCAGCATCGGCAGGGGTCTCAGGCGGAAACTGTTCCCCATGTTTTCGAGCAGGATGCTTTGCTGCCAACACGCCCGCAAAACCGTGTTGTTTTTCTGCTGGTCGGGCGACAGCAAATCGGTGAGTTTGGCCGTTGCGTAGCGGGCGTAATTGGTGAACTGCTTTTTGATACCGGGCCACTGCCGACCGAGTTCGTCGCGGGATGCAGTGGGGTATTCAACACCCTGTAAGTAATACGTAGAGATGGCATCGAGCCGACCGTTGCCGTCGTAATCGCCTGCATAAACCCGCATGGGCTGCGTGGGCGATACCCGGTATCGGCTGTTTAAACCGAGGTTGCCCACTACAAAATCGGGGTCGCCATCGTGATCAAAATCACCCGAACGAATGCAGTTCCAGAATCCTTCCGAACCGTCTAACCCCTTGATGGATAACCGTTCCAGCCGCCCCGCCCGGTTTTTGAAGATAGTGATGGGCATCATCTCGCCTACCACAATCAGGTCGGGCCACGAGTCCCGGTCGAGGTCAGTCCAAACCGCATCAGTCACCATGCCTATCGTTTTCAGGCCGGTTGCCAGGCCATCCGTGCCCTCGCTGAAACGCCCGCCTTCGTTGATAAGCAGGTAACTTTCGCCGGGCAGCGGATACTGCAACGCCCGCAGTCGCCCGCCCCGGAACAGATCGAGGTCGCCATCTTTATCGAAATCGGCGGCTACAACACACGAGCCGCTGTGCCGAATGGAGGGCAGTCGGTCGGTGGCATTGGTAAATTTTCCGGTGCCGTTGTTCAGGTAAAGCCGATCCTGATAATAGACCGACCCATCGTAATATTCGTTGGACCCACTCACGATGTACAGATCATTGTCGCCGTCGCCATCGGCATCAAACAGCAAGGCACCCACGTCTTCTTCGTCCTTGAGTGGGGTTTCGTCGGTGTAGGCTTGTTCGACAAAACGACCCGCTGCCGTTTGGATCAGCAGTTTTCCATAATGCCGAAAAGCCCCGCCCACAAACAGATCATCCAGCCCATCGCCATTAACATCACCCGTGGCCAGTTTTGGGCCTTGCTCAGAGAGCTTGTGGGGCAATAAAGGCTCCTGATTATAATCTAAATACGGTTCCTCCCGATGCCTAAAATCAATACCAACCGAGCGTGTTACATCAGTAAGCAGGGTAGGCGGTGTTTTTTGGGGTTGCTCCGGCAATTTCTGCGCCTGTCCATAGGCCAGCGTGACAAGCCGGTCGATAGGCGGATTCTGTTGCGTCTGCGATTTTCCATCCGGCCAAACCACCCGGATCGAATCGACCCGGCCCGCCGACCCCAGCCCAAAATGGATGATATAATCGACCGACGACTGATACCCTCGCGTAACGGCCTGATGGTATGTCTGCGTCAGGCCGTTGGCATACACCGTAATATCGGCCCCCAGCCCAAACGGATTCTGGGGTGGCCCATTGAGTTTTACCTGTACGAAATGCGTGTTGATGGTGTTGTTTTGTAGGATAAAAGCGGCCTGATTTATATTGTTAACGATCAAATCCAGATCACCGTCGCGGTCGAGGTCGGCATAGGCGGCCCCGTTGGACAGCGATGGCTCGGCCCCAAACCAGGTCGCCGTAACATCCTCGAAGGTCAGGTCGTGACTATTTCGGAAGAAACGGTTTGGCTTGTTGATGGCCGGCATTTTGGGGGCACCCTGCCGCAAATACTGGTTAACCTGGTCCCGTGTTCGGCCCCCTTCCTGGGCAAACGTATCATTGAACGAAACAAAATCCAGATCGGTAATGTCGCGCAAATACCCGTTGGTGATGAACAGATCGCGCCAGCCATCATTGTCCAGGTCGGCCAGCAAGGGCGACCAACTCCAGTCGGTTGCCGAAACCCCTGCCAACTGCCCGATTTCTGAAAAGACCATCCGGCCATCGGGAGCCTGTCCGCCATTCACCTGCAGCATATTGCGCATGAACTGCGGGTGATAGCCCTGCCGCAAAACAGCTTCAAACTGCTGGTAATTGGCCGGTCCTGCCATTTTTTTGCGCTGCTCGTTGTCGGCGGGCAACATATCAGCTACCACTAAATCCGTCAGGCCATCGTTGTTCACGTCGGCGGCATCGCAACCCATCGAAAACTGGCTGTGGTGTTTGAAATAGGTTTTGCCGACCTCGCTGAAAGTCGGCCCGCTGTCGTTGCCGTTATGATTATTGATGTACAGAAAGTCATTGGCCAGAAAATCGTTGGCCACGTAAATGTCCTCCCAACCGTCGTTGTTGAAATCGGCTATCGCAAGCCCCAACCCGAACCCGTCGTGGAGGATGCCCGCAGCCTTCGTCACGTCGGTGAAGTGCGGGCCGGTTGCATCCGTGTCATTGCGGAACAGTTTGTCGTTGGCCAGCCCGGAGCCATCGGCCACCACGGGCGTTACCTGATTGGGATTACGGACCCGATTGGTGATGGTAAGCAGGTACACGTCCAGATCGCCATCGTTGTCGTAGTCGAAAAAAGCGGCCTGATTCGTGTACGACGTATCTGCCAAACCATACTGTTCGGCTTGTTCCTCGAAGCGGGGTGATGCCCCCTTCGCGCCCCCTTTATTGATGTAGAGTTGATTTTTTCGGCGGTTGCCGGGATAATTACCTGATTTGCAAACGTAGATATCCAGCAGTCCGTCGGCGTTAACATCCGCCATTGTCACCCCCGTTGACCAGCCCGCTTTTCGGATGCCCGCCGTTTCGGTAATGTCTTCAAATTGCGGATGCCCGGAGCCGGGCTTAGTTTTGTTCAGGAAAAGCCGGTCGCCAACCTGGTTGCCCGTGAAATATAAATCGGGTAAATCGTCGTTGTTGATGTCGCCCACAGCTACCCCACCCCCATTATAGACATAGTAATAATCGACGAGGTTAACGGTATCGTTTTCAGTGATGGTATTTTGAAAATCAACGCCCGACTCAGTCGGGGATAAGGAAGTAAAAAGAGGTTCTGATTTACGCCCACAGGCTGTCAGAACCCCCAAAACCAACGCGAACAGGATGTACTTCATGCCGGGAAATATCGCTAAACTATAGGTATCAAAAAAGGGCTTGAGAAAGCCCTTTTTTGATTGAATCAGCTATCTACTGCCACTCTTTATTCTGTGTCACATTCGGGTTGCCCTGCATCTCTTTCAGCGGGAGAGGCAGCACGTAGTCCCGCGCTTTGAGCGTTCGGCCCGCTTTATATTTGGTGATATAGTTGTTGATGCGGTCACCGAGATAATCTGGTTTGGCCCCAAACTTACTCTTCCGGCGTAATTCGGGATACATCACCTGCTCAAAAGCAAACTCCTGTTCCCGTTCCTGAATAATCGCGTCGCGCAGGGCCGTCTGACTCAGACCGCTCAAAGCCGCCAAACCAGCGCGGGCACGAACCTTATTGATGCTGACAAACTTATCGCCCTGCCCGCTTTCGTTGCATGCTTCGGAATGGCCCAGCAACACATCGGCCAGGCGAATATAAACAGTGTTCTTCTCGGTATTAGTCCAGTTTGTACCCAGTTCCACTATTTTCCCCGACCAGGCTTTCCCGAATATCAGTTGGGCCGGGTCGCGGGGGTTGGCATCCGATTTAACGATGCCCCCGAAGCGAGACAGGTTGAAGTCAGCCTTGGGACTCCATTTGACCATTGGGTACTGACCATCCACTTTCCCGAAACGGCCTGTTGGGTACGACTCGATAAAGGTGGCATCAATGCGTTTGTCTTTGGTGTCATACGCGGCCCGGAACTCCTGAGGGGCACTCAGCCAGCTCCAGCCCGCTCCGCCCAGGTCGCTGGGGTAATCTTCGGGGTTGAAATGGGCTGAATGCACGTTGTATTCGTTGGCATTGGCACCCGCCGATACCTGGGCTTCAAACATACGTTCACCCTGGTTTTCGTGAGCAAGATCGAAATTATGGCCGAATGTATCGAACAACTGAATGCCGCTATTAGCGATAATATCTTCGGCGGTTGTTTTGGCATCGGCCCACTTCTCGTCCCACAATTGCGCTTTCATCAAAATGGCTTTGGCGGCCCATTTGGTGGCCCTGCCCACATTGGCACCCGTGTAGGAAGCAGGCAACACCTCGGCAGCGGCTTTGGCATCGGCATAGATCTGGTCGATTACCACCCGTTTGCCCCCCGTATTGGCGGGCAGATCGCTGATTCCTTTGGTTGATTTAGTGGTGAGCGGAGGATTGTCGAAATAACTCAGCAACCCATAATAATAGAACGCCCGCAAAAACTGTGTTTCGGCTTTCAGCCGCTTGATCAGCGCATCGTTTGCCGGGTCTTTGAGTCCGTCAGCCGTTTCGATAATGGCGTTGGCCCGATTGATGGACCGGTAGCTGATTTGCCAATAGGCTTCGATGTATTCATCGGCCGAACTGACATTGCCGAGGTTGTATTGCAGCGGTCCTTTTTCCCAGCCAATCTGATCACCCGTCAGGCATTCAAACACATATCGGTCGTAGAAATAGCCGGAGAAACCGGAGTTCAGGTCGTCGTAAACGCCGTTGACTCCCAGTTGCAGTTCCGTGGCCGATTTATAAAACGTGTCTGGGTTGATAAAATCCGGGTTTTCTTTGAGGTCCGAGCAACCAACGCCCGCTGCCATCAGGGCAACCAGGAAGGGGTAGGTGATTCGGGGAGATATTGTGAAGTTCATACTATCGTTCTTTTTGAAGAGTTGGGAAGGATTCTACAGGCCGAGGTTTACACCAGCCGTCAGCATTCGGGCGCGGGGATAGGCATCGTAATCGTCGCCCCGGTTCAGGTTGTTCTGCCCCTGGTTGTTCACCTCCGGGTCGAAACCTTTGTACTTGGTAATCAGGAAGAGATTCTGACCACTCACATACACGCGGGCATTGCGGATAAACTTGTTCTTGAGCGGCACGGTGTAGCCGAGAGCTACGTTTTGCAGCCGGACAAACGAGCCATCCTGAATGAAGAACGACGACCGGCGAAACGAAATAAAGTCCCGGCGACCATCAATAACGGGGCGGCTGGCACCCGTGTTGGTGGGTGTCCACGAATCGGCCAGGATGTTGGAAACCTGGTTGATTTTCTGAACACCGTCGCCCATTTCGGACTGTTGCAGGTTGCGAACATCATTGCCATGAACGCCCCGGAAGAAAATCGAGAAATCGAAGTTGCTGAACTTAACACTCGAATTGAGGCCCCAGGTGAACTTCGGATTGGGGTCGCCAATAATCTGGTAATCGTCGGAGGTGTATTTGCCATCGCCGTTCACGTCCTCATATTTGGGGTAACCCGCACGGGCGGCAAACGTTTTCGCTTCGTCGTCGGTCTGGAATTGACCCGTGTATTTGTAGCCTTTCCAAACGCCAATGGGGTTGCCTGCTTCTACCCAGCTACCAAAAACGCCGAGGTGCCCGCTGGTGCTGTTGGCGAAGAAGGGGGTACTCTTACCCAAACTCGTGATTTCATTCCGCAAAAACGAAATATTGCCGCTCACATCCCACTTCAATGCCTTGTTGTTCAGGATCTTGTAGTTGGTTGAAAACTCAATGCCTTTGTTGGTCAGCGAGCCGGAATTGAGCAGAATCGTACTGAAGCCGGTACTCTGCGGAATCGACACGTCGAGCAACAAATCGGTTGTTTTGTTGCTGAATACGTCGAATGTCATCGAGAGCCGGTTGTTCAGCAGTGCCATGTCAAGACCGAGGTTGAGCATGGCGGTGCTTTCCCATTTCAGGTCAGGGTTGGCAATCCGGTTGGGGCCATAACCCGCTACTATAGAGCCGCCAAACACGTAGTTATAGGGCACCAAACCACCCACCGAGCGATACACCGGAATCTGCGAATTTCCCGTCAAACCATAACTGGCCCGAAACTTGAAATCGTTGAACACCTTACCCAGCCCCGAATTCTGAAAAAAGTTCTCGTTGACGACCCGCCAGCCAATGGCCCCCGATGGGAACGTGGCCCACTTGTTGTTCGGGCCAAATCGGGACGAGCCATCGCGCCGGAACGTAACGGTGAGCAAATAGCGGTCGTTGAGGTTGTAGTTTACCCGGCCCAGCATCGACTGCAACGCCCAGTCCTGCCGACCGGAAAAGGGAATCTGCGGTTTGCTGCCATTCTGTAAATTCACCGATTTTACGTCGTCGGAAGGCAAATCGCGCGTGGCAACGGACTCGAACAGGTTCCGTTCCTGTTGGTAGGTATAGCCCAGCGTTACGTCAATGTTATGGCCCGGTGCAAGCTGTTTGTTATAGCTCAGAATGTTTTCGTTCAACAGGTTGCTTACGTTGCGGTTAGCCTTCTCCAACTGCCGGCTATTCTGCCGACCCAGGTAGGTATAGGCATTATAAAATGTCGTCCGCTCGGCTCCTACGACATCGGCCCCAATACTGGTGCGGAATTTAAGACCATCCATAATATTGACCGTGAGAGCAGTTGTGCCAAACAAACGATTGGTATTGTCCATATCGTAGCCTTCCTGCGCTTCGGCTAAGGGGTTGATGGTAAATCGCTGATCGTAGCTGGGGTAATTATAGACTCCGTTCTGATCGTACACAGCAACCGTCGGGTCAAGTCCCAGGGCCGTAATAATAATACCACCAGGGCCACCCCGGTCGGTGGGTACGTTGCTGCTGCCGGTTCGGTTATACGACCAGCTATTGCTCAGGGTAGCCCGGCCATTCAGAAAATCGTTGTCGAGATTGAGCCGGAAACCGTACCGTTTGAAAAACGTATTTTTGATAACACCCTTGTTGTCCAGATAGTTACCAACGAATGCGTAGCGCATGGCTTTGTTGCCACCCGTGAACGACAATTGGTGATTGGACAGCCCGCCGGTTTGCGAAATCACGTCCATCCAGTTTGTCCCCTGCCCAATCTGCCCAATCTGGGCATCGGTGAAACGAGGATTTCCCCCCTGACTTTTCTCCAGCAGGTTCAGATACCGTGCGTAGTCGGCTCCGTTCAGTACGTCGATATTGCGGGCAATGGTCTGCGTTGAATAGGAGCCTTCATACTCCACCCGGCTTTGGCCATCTTTGCCCCGCTTGGTTGTAATCAGCACCACCCCGTTGGCTCCCCGCGACCCATAAATTGACGTGGCCGAGGCATCTTTCAGGATTTCGATGGATTCAATTTCGTTGGGGTTGATGGTCGCCATGGCATTGCTCGACTGGCGGTTGCCTCCCGTACCAATGGCTCCATTATCGGGGTACATCGGAAAACCATCAATAACATACAACGGCTCGCTCCCGCTGTTGATCGAGTTGGCTCCCCGAACCCGAATGGAGATGCCCCCGCCGGGTGCCGCCGAAGTTTGCGTTACCTGCACACCCGGTGCCCGCGACTGAATGGCCTGATCGACGGATACGACCGGCATTTCCTTAATGGCTTCCGCTTTGATGGTTGACACAGACCCCGTCAGATCGCTCTTCTTAATGGTGCCGTAGCCCACGACCACTACCTCTTCCAGGCTCCGGGTGTCCGGCACTAGTTTGACGGTGAAATCAGTTTGGTTGCCCACCACCATTTCCTGGCTGTTATAGCCCACATAACTGAACACCAATGTCTCGGTGGCTGCTGCGTTCAGCCGAAAGGCCCCGGCTGCGTCGGTTGTTGTTCCGCGCGTGGTGCCTTTTATGGAGACGGTCACGCCGGGGATGCCTTCGTTTTGCTCGCTCAAAACCTTACCCGAAAGCGGGGTCTGAGCCAACGTGGCGAAAACAGGAAAAACCAGCAAACAAGCTATTTGCAGGTATCGTAGATAGTTATGCATACTGTGGAGGGGGTTGGAGGTTGACGTTAATTGTGAGATTAACTACGAATGGATGGATGAATCAGTATTAGGAAAGTGAAAAACTTTATAACTTAAAGTACATTATCTGCAAAGTTCATCGTTCATGTAGGCTTAATCAATGGAGAGAACATTGATAATGATGGATAATTTGATGGATCTTGGGGGTAAACGGGTCGCTATTTCGTCATTTCATCCAACTTTTCCGTAAGAATAACTATGTCGACCGCTAGCATGAACTGGTATTTTTGCTACTGTATACCCGAATAGTTAAATAAATCATGTCCAACCCCACTATCAACTCGCACTATTCGATAGGCATCTCTTTCATTTCGGCCCTGGGTGGCTATTTGTTTGGATTCGATTTTGCCGTGATCTCCGGTGCCTTACCACTGCTCCGGGATGTGTTTGGGCTGACAGCCTGGTGGGAGGGGTTTATGACGGGTTCGCTGGCGTTGGGGTGCATGGTGGGCTGTGTGATGGCCGGTAAACTCGCCGATCAATATGGGCGACGACCGGCCCTGATGGTGGCTGCGGGCATCTTTGCCGTATCGTCAATCGGTATGGCCATGGCTGGTTCCCTGTCGCTTTTTATGGTCAGCCGCTTTGTGGCCGGTATTGGGGTGGGCATGGCTTCCATGCTGAGTCCGATGTACATTGCCGAGGTGTCGCCTGCCCACATTCGGGGGCGCAACGTGGCTATCAATCAGCTTACTATCGTCATCGGTATCCTCATTACCAACTTAGTTAACTATGGGTTGGCCGACAACGGACCGGATGCCTGGCGGCTGATATTCGGCTTGGGTGCAGTGCCGTCAGTGGCCTTTCTGGTTGGGGTATTCTGGCTCCCCGAAAGCCCCCGCTGGCTAATTCAGCGGGGCGAAACAGCGCGGGGAACGGCTATTCTACAGCGTATTGGGGGTGCTGAGTTTGCTGAAAAAACGGTGACCGATGTTCACATTTCGTCTGCCAATCAGTCGAAGGTGGCTCTGTCTGAACTGTTTCAACCGGGCATCAGGACTGCCGTTTTTGTGGGTATTGGGCTGGCTGTTTTCCAGCAATTGTGCGGCATCAACGTCGTGTTCAACTATACATCCACCATTTTTGAGACCGTGGGGGCCAACCTGGACCGGCAACTCTTTGAAACCGTTGCCATCGGCATTGTCAACCTTGTATTCACGGTGGTGGCCATGTGGCAGGTCGATAAACTGGGTCGCAAACCGCTGATGCTGTTCGGTGCGCTTGGCCTGATGATTCTCTACGTCATCATTGCGATGCTGTTGCAAAATGGCGCGTCGGCGGGTGTTTTGTCCATCTTTGTGTTGCTGGCCATTGCTACTTATGCTACTTCGCTGGCTCCCGTTACGTGGGTGCTGATCTCCGAAATTTTCCCGAATCGCGTGCGGGGGCTGGCCTCTTCAGTGGCAATTCTGGCCTTGTGGGGAGCCTATTTCGTGCTGGTATTCACGTTCCCCATTCTGGCCGAGACACTGGGCACCTACGGCCCATTCTGGCTATACGCCGTAATCTGTCTGATTGGTTTCGTTTTCGTGCTCCGCAACGTGCGCGAAACCAAGGGCAAGACGCTGGAAGAAATGGAGACTATTTTCAAGTGACAACGGTATGATTTTTCAACTACACATCATATGGCCTTGCAGGAAGTAAATGTCTGGGAAGAACCCGTAACCATCCCAACGTATGGGGTTGGTAAGCCGGAGAAGAATCCGATGTTTCTCGAAAAACGGGTTTATCAGGGCAGCAGTGGCGTGGTCTATCCGAATGCAGTAATCGAGACCATCAACGACCACAAGGAAGACCAGGTGTATCAGGCGGTTTTCCTGGAAAACCAGTACCTCAAAATCATGATTCTGCCCCAGTTAGGCGGGCGGGTTCAGATGGCGTTCGACAAGATAAAAAACCGTCATTTTGTCTATTATAATCAAGTCATCAAACCCGCGCTGGTGGGCCTGATGGGTCCCTGGATTTCGGGCGGGATCGAGTTCAACTGGCCGCAACACCACCGCCCCAGCACCTTTGATCCGATTGACTATACTACTGAAATGCATCCCGACGGCTCTAAAACAATTTGGGTAAGCGAGGTCGAGCGGATGTTCGGCACGAAGGGCATGGCCGGGTTCCGGCTCTACCCCGACAAAGCCTACCTCGAAATTCAGGGCGTGTTGTATAACCGAACTGAAGTGCCCCAGACCTTCCTCTGGTGGAGCAATCCCGCTGTGAAAGTGAACGACCATTACCAGACGGTGTTCCCCCCCGACATACAGGCGGTTTTCGATCATGGCCGACGGGATGTTTCGTCGTTCCCCATTGCCAAAGGCACTTATTACAAGGTTGACTATTCGCCGGGCACGGATATTTCCCGCTACAAGAACATTCCCGCACCCACGTCTTACATGGCGGCCTCGTCTAAGTACGATTTTGTGGGTGGTTATGAACACGATAGCCGGGGCGGTTTGCTGCACGTTGCGAATCATCACCTGTCGCCCGGCAAAAAACAGTGGACCTGGGGCAATGGCGAGTTTGGCTACGCCTGGGATCGCAACCTGACTGATGAAGACGGGCCATACATCGAACTGATGACGGGGGTGTTTACGGATAATCAGCCCGATTTTTCGTGGATTATGCCCAACGAAGAACGCACCTTTGTGCAGTACTTCATACCCTACAGCGAGATTGGTCTGGTCAAAAATGCCACGAAGGAAGCGGCTGTCAACCTGGAGATTACGGCAAACGAAGTAACTGTAAGTGCTTATACAACAGCGGTTTATGCGGGCGCCATAATCCGGCTAACCCAGGAAGGCGGGGTTATTTTCGAGCAACGGGCCGACCTGTCGCCGGAACATCCGTTCCTGCAAACGATTGCTCTTCAGGTGGGTCAGCCAACGTCCGTTCGGGTCAGCGTGACTACTGCTGAAGGCGTTGAACTGGTGGCCTATCAACCCGATGATATTCCTACCGACATACCCATTCCGGAACCGGCATTAGCCGCCAAAAACCCCGCCGAAGTAGAAACAAACGAGCAGTTGTATCTGACTGGGTTGCACATCGAGCAGTACCGTCATGCTACTTATTCTCCCGTCGATTATTACGAGGAAGCCCTCCGGCGGGACCCCACCGACAGCCGGTGCAACAACGCGCTGGGTCTCTGGCAGTTAAAACATGGGCAGTTTGCCAAAGCAGAACCGCACTTCCGACGGGCAATTCAGACCCTGACGACCCGCAATCCAAACCCCTACGACGGAGAGCCATACTACAATTTGGGGCTGTGCCTGACGAAATCAGAGCGGTACGACGAAGCCTTCGATGCGTTTTTCAAGGCTACCTGGAATGCCGCCTGGCAGGACACCGGTTTTTTGGAACTGGCCCGGATTGCCACCCGAAAGCAGGACTATAAGCAGGCCCTCGAACTGGTGGAACGGTCGCTGGTACGTAACGGACACGGTCACTCGGCGCGACATTTGAAAGTGGCGTTGCTCCGCAAAACCGGGCGAACGGAGGAAGCCCGGCAACTCATCGACAACACCCTGACTATTGACCGGTTCCACTTCGGCTGCCTGTTTGAGCGGGTGCTGATTGAGCAGGCTACTGGTGCTCCAGCAGTGGAAAAATCGCGGCAGTCGTTTACGCACTTCATGCGGCAGTACGTTCATAACTACCTCGAATATGCCCTTGATTACAGCCGGGCCGGACTCTATGACGAAGCCATCGAGTTTTTGCGGGCCTATGAGCAGAAAGAAGCAACCGTTTACCCCATTGTCTATTACTTTCTGGCCTTTTTCTACGACCGACTTGGGCAGACCGATTCGAGCCATGCGTACCTCAAAAAGGCAACGGAAGCCAGCCCGGATTTTGTGTTTCCTAACCGGCTCGACGAATTGAATATGTTGCAATGGTCCACCAAACAAACAATTGACAGCCAGCCGCTTAACCATGCTCGCACCTGGCATTATCTCGGTAATTTCTGGTATGGTAACCGGCAATACGATGAAGCCATTGCAGCCTGGGAACAGTCGGCTTCACTGGATGATACTTTCCCGACCGTTTTCCGAAATCTGTCGCTTGCCTATCACAACAAACTGCGTCAACCTGATAGGGCACTATCGGTGCTGGAAAAGGCATTTTTGCTGGACACCACCGACGCGCGGGTACTGATGGAACTGGATCAATTTTATAAAAAACTAAATCGCGATCCTGCCGAACGGCTGGCTCTGCTGGAAAAATACGGTACGGCCACCAAACAGCGGGATGATCTTTACCTGGAGCGCGTAACGCTCTATAACCAGTTGGGGCAGTACCAAATCGCCCGGCAATTGCTGGCGGCCCGGCAGTTTCACCCGTGGGAAGGGGGTGAAGGGAAAGTGATCAGTCAGCACCTGATCTGCCACATCGAACTGGCCAAGCAGGCCCTCTCGAACGATAATCCCACCGAAGCAATCACGTTGTTGACTGCTGCCGAAAATTATCCCCTCAATTTGGGCGAAGGCAAACTGTACGGCGTGCAGGAGAACGATAGTTGCTACCTGAAAGGACTGGCCTACGAAGCATTAGGTGACACCACGGCGGCAACAGACCACTACAAACGGGCCACATCGGGTTTGGACGCGCCGGTACAAACAGAATGCCGCCCAGCCATTTTCTACAACGATCAACAGCCCGACAAACTATTTTACCAGGGGTTAGCCTGGAAAAAACTGCACCAGTACGACCGGGCCGAAATGCTGTTTACCCGCCTGATTCAGTACGGCGAAACGCACCTCAACGACGACATTAAGCTGGACTATTTTGCCGTGTCGCTGCCCGATATGCTGGTGTTCGATGCCGACCTCAACGAGCGGAACCAACTGCACTGTTACTACTTGATGGCCCTCGGAAATCTGGGGTTAGGCAACGGTCACACTAACCAGGCAATCGCTTATTTCGATACGGTTCTGAGCATAAATATCAACCATCTGGGAGCCATTGTGCATCGCAACATGGTCGATTTTCGGCTAGTGCCAGAAGTAGCTGGCTAAACTTTACGCAGTTTCCGAAAGTCACGGGGGGAAACGCCCATGACATTAGCAAATACCCGGCTAAAGTGATAGGGGTCATTATAGCCAATCTGGTAGGCCACTTCTTTGATTCGTAGCAGGGTGTTTTCGAGGAGTCGGCAAGCTTCCTGAATTTTCAAAAACGTGAAGAAATTAATGGGCGCGCTTTGCACTTTCGTGCGAAAAACCGCCGAGTAATGGGAGGCCGACATACCTGCAATATCGGCCAGTTCATCGAGACTGAGCGACCGGCTCAGGTTCTCTTTCATGAACGTGATGGTGCGGCTGATGGGGTCTTCTTCAACTGGGTTGACTGGATTTGGATTATAGACCGCGTTGTTGAACGTTGCCAGAAAGCGGGCCAGACTGCTGTTCGCATAAACGATATTGTCCATGTTATACGACATTTCGAGGTGGGAGAGTATGTCGTCGAATAGCAGAAATCGTTCGGGTTGGGGCGACACTGTAATGGGCAACGAATCGGTGTTCTGCTGCAAAAACTCCAGAAAATAATGCGCCTGCGAACCCGTAAAATGCAGCCAGTAAATGGTCCAGGGATTCGTGGCATCAGTGCCGTAGCGGTGCGCGACATTGGCGGGCAAAATAAACACCTGATTGGGCTTCACTGCGTATTTTCGGTCGTTCAGTTGATACCATCCTGCCCCCTTAACACAGTAGATCAGAATGTGTTGCGGGCATCCTTTGCGCCGTTCCCGACTATGGAGAGCCGCTTTAGGGTAATAGCCAATATCGGTAATATACAGGTTTTCGCACAGCGGGTGGGTGGCAATCTGGCGTGTTAACTCGCTGGGTAACACGCAACTGCGCTGACCCACAAAGCCTTCTTTTTTTCTGAGCATACTCTGCTTTCTTATTCCTAAGAAATCACGGATCGTTTCACTTCTACCTGTGCAAAAAAAACAGATCAGACTGGTCAGGTCAGTCGCCTTTCTTAGCTTTACTATCGGGGAGATTAGTGGCATAGGCTACGCGGTAGATAACACCGTTGGCATCATCCGTAACCAGTAAGGAGCCATCGGTGTGTTGGGCAATGCCACAAACCCGGCCAAAGTGTTCCTTGTTGTCATTGACTAACCAGCCCGATACAAAATCGTCTATTGCTGTCGGCTGGCCCTGTTCATCAAAACGGACCCGCACGATTTTGTAACCCGATGGTTTTGCCCGATTCCAGGAGCCGTGCATGGTGACAAAGGCATCATTATGATAGGCTTTAGGAAAGCCACCGACTCCGGTATTTCCCACGTAAAATACCATCCCCAGCGGAGCCGCATGGGCATCGTATAACTGCAACGGTTTGGTAGTTTTAGCCGCATACTGCGCTGGAGTCATCCCGGCTGGCTGGGGATGCGGGGGAAGTTTACCATTGGCGTACACATAAGGCCAGCCGTAGTTTGCGCCTTCTTTAATCTGGTTTAACTCTTCTCGCTGATCTTCATCGCCGAGCCAGTCGATTCCATGATCGAAACCATATAATACCCTCGATTTCGGGTGCCAGTCAAAGCCAATTGTATTTCGCAGGCCTGTGGCAAACACGCGCCGACCGGAGCCATCCGCATTTACCTGGAGCATTGTTGCCGCTTCTTTATTGCGCTCGTCGCAGGCATTGCAGGTACTACCCACAGAAACGTACAGTTTTCCATCCGGCCCAAAATGCATCGTGCGGTTCGGATGCTGACCCGCGTCGGGCAAATCGCTATAGAGGGTTTTCAAGGGACCAAGCGTGCCATCGGCTTTGATGTCGGCGACAAACAAATCACGAATGGCCGTGAGGTAGAGTTTTCCATCTCGCAGGGCCAACCCGTGCAGGTCGGGGCGTTTGACAACTTCTTTCACCAAATCGGCTTTGCCGTCTTTATTCGCATCCCGCACCAGCATTACTGTGCCTTTTGTTCGGTCGGACACATACACATCGCCGTTGGGTGCCACTGCCAGCATTCGGGGGTTTCCCATATTTTCGGCGAATGTAGTCAGCCTAAAACCAGCGGCCACCGTCAACCCGGCCACGCGGGCAGGGGTTACTTCTACTTGCCCTGGTTTGAACACATGGACGGAATAATCGTCTTTAACTGATTTTTCGTAGTCATTTTGGGCGTTAACCGCTTGCAAACCGAAGCAGGTCAGCGCAGTGAAAAAGAATGCTCCTCGTATCGTTGTCATAGGTTGAGTGAAAAGACGAATAGAATACTCATTAATTGGGAGAGTAAGTCGAAATTCGCTACTCTCTCACAACTGCCGGATTATCTATCCGGTTAAGAGATTGGTAGAAAATCTTTCAACCGGCCATCGTTGGCAGGTCCTGGTTAGGGTATCCAACTTTTGCTTTCTAAATTAGTATAATATCCAGCTCACGATTCAGCTAATTCATTCAAAATCAGATACATATTACAATAACAGACTCTTACGAAATGATTGATTTTGAACAACTATTCGCACGTAGACCAAAAACTCTGTTTTTAGTTGATAGTTTGGGGGCTTTTACTACAGCGTTCTTTTTGTTTGCAATTTTAAGACCATTCAACCAACACGTTGGAATACCTCAGCTAGTGTTGACATACCTCTCGATAATAGCACTACTATTTTGCTTTTACTCAATGACTTGCTTTTTGCTTATAAAAAACAATTGGCAACCATTTCTAAAAATAATCAGCATCGCAAATTTGCTTTACTGTTGTTTGACAATAGGTATTGTAGTTTATTATTACCACACTCTTACGATTTTAGGAGTAGCTTACTTTTTAGTTGAAATAGTCATTGTATTTGGACTAGTTTTCGTCGAATTAAAAACAGTGAGTAAGTAAACCACTCATCCAATGGGTGAAAAACGGATATTTGCGAACTATAATCAAGCTACTGAGTTCGATGAAAGAACAAATTGCCCGGCAATTGCTGGACGTGCAGGCTGTGAAACTCCGCCCTAATGACCCGTTTACGTGGAGTTCGGGTTGGCTTTCACCCATTTATTGCGATAACCGCGTAACGCTGTCGTTCCCGGACGTGCGCACCTTTATTAAACATGCCCTTGCCGATGCCATCCGGCTTAATTTCCCTACCGTCGAAGTCATTGCGGGCGTTGCCACGGCAGGCATTGCTCAGGGTGCGCTGGTTGCCGATGTGCTGGAGCTTCCTTATTGCTACGTGCGTCCCGAACCCAAAAAGCACGGTATGGGTAATCAAATCGAGGGTCGGCTCGGTGCAGACGGGTCAACGGGTCGGCAAAAAGTGGTGGTGATCGAAGACTTGATTTCAACCGGGGGTAGTTCGCTCAAGGTGGTTGAGGCTTTGCGGCAGGCGGGGGCCGATGTGCTGGGAATGGCCGCCATTTTCACGTATGGTTTTCCCCTCGCAACTGCCAATTTCGAGGCAGCCAACGTGCCGCTTATTTGCCTGAGTGACTATGCAGCCCTGATTGACGAAGCTAAGCGAATGAACTACGTACAGGAAGGCCAACTGGCTTCGCTGGCAGCCTGGCGCAACGACCCGGCCGCCTGGGGTCGCTGATAATCCGTAAATTTGTTACTTCTCTCGATTAAAAATCTTCTGTTGCCCTCGAAAAGTTTTTTTTACCGGGCAGTCGATTTATTACCAATGGGTTAAGGAATCAACGTTCAGTAAATGCAAATTTCTTACTTATTTTGGGGTTGCTTTTTCTGGTAAAGATTACGTAACATTGTGGTAATCATGGAGAATTCTCGACCCAATCAGCACCTGCGTAAAACGCCCGGCATCGGCGGAACACGCTCACAGTCAGGCAATCAGTGGCTAGATCGCTTAGATACAGGGCTTGGGAAACTTCCCCCACAAGCCACTGACCTCGAAATGGCGGTGCTGGGAGCACTCATGATCGAGAAAGATGCGCTATCGGCAGTGATCGACATTCTGAAGGCCGAGAGCTTTTATAAAGAGGCTCATCAGCGTATCTATAATGCGATTCTGATGCTGTTCCAGAATTCGGAACCTATCGACTTGCTCACTGTAACGCAACAACTTCGCAAAACCGGCGAACTAGAATTCGTGGGGGGCGGAAGCTACGTAGCCGATCTAACGGTTAAGGTCAATTCGGCGGCCAACATCGAATACCACTCGCGGGTAGTTACGGAGCATTCGCTCAAGCGGGCCATGATCACGATGGCCTCCACCATTTTGCGCGATGCCTACGAAGACACCACCGATGTGTTTCAACTTCTTGACCATACGGAGCAATCGCTCTTCCGAATTTCGGAGTCGAACATCAAGAAGAATTACGCCGACATGGGCACCATTGTTCGGAAGGCCCTGGAGGAGTTAGAAGTAAAGAAAAATAATAAAGACGGTCTTACCGGAATCCCCTCCGGTTTCAGTGCCCTCGACCGCCTGACATCGGGCTGGCAACCCTCCGAATTAACCATCTTAGCGGCACGTCCGGCTATGGGAAAAACCGCTTTTGTGGTTTCGGCCCTGCGGAACGCGGCTGTCGATTTCGGGCAACCCGTGGCTATTTTCTCACTGGAAATGTCGGCGGTGCAGTTGGTGAATCGTTTGATTTCGGCGGAAGCAGAAATTGATAGTGAGAAAATCAAAAAAGGGAATCTGGCTCCGCACGAGTGGACGCAGCTTCACCACAAAATTCAACGCCTGACCGAAGCCCCCATTTTCATCGACGACACCCCTGCTCTCTCCATTCTGGAACTCCGGGCCAAGTGCCGCCGTCTGAAAGCCCAACACGACATTCAGATGGTGGTGATCGACTACCTGCAGTTGATGCAGGGCGATAACAGCAAGGGGGGCAACCGCGAACAGGAAATCGCGTCGATCTCGCGGGCGCTCAAGAACCTGGCTAAAGAACTGAACGTGCCGGTGATTGCCCTCTCGCAGTTGAGCCGGGCCGTTGAAACCCGTGGTGGCGACAAGAAACCCCAACTATCCGACCTTCGTGAATCGGGATCTATCGAGCAGGATGCCGACATGGTAATGTTCCTGTATCGTCCTGAATACTATAACATTACGCAGGACGAAGCGGGCAACTCAACAGCAGGAATTGGGGAAGTGATCGTAGCCAAAAACCGGTCGGGTGCGCTCGATACGATTCAGTTGCGATTCGTAAATCGTTTCACTAAGTTCTGTGATTTAGATACTTATTTTGAGCCGGTTCCGCAGGCACAAAGTTTCCCCGGCAACGTAACGGGCCTGAGCAGTTTCGAGGGGCCTGCAAACCCAAATCAGCCCCCAACCGGGCCGGGAGCCATGCCGCCCCTCCCGCCAACGGGTGGCACCGTCCGCAGTCGTGCCAACGATCTTTCCAACTTCGGCAACGCCGACCCCAATCAGCAAACGCCTTTTTAAAAGCTATAATAAACGACCAGCTTCGGTCTGTTTTCGGGAGTGGGGTTTTCACTGGTTGCAAACAACAGGTCGCGGTAGGGCGGTGCGGGAGCTTCGTCTTGTAGGCGGATCAGAAAACCAAAGTTGGTGGCCGGGTTGGTGACCATATCAGCCACTAATGATTTCACGTTCAATTTGCGATAAATTCCCGGAAACGATTCGGCTGATGGCACAGCAAGTTGCCCCACTGTCGTGCTGGTTGGGCGCGAACTGTAGGTCAGCGTATTCTGGCTCCAGTTGCCCGTAACCCGTTGAATATAAACTGGATTATTGCCCACATTCGGGTCAGAAAACCAGCCCGGATAGTAGGTCAACGTCAAAAATGCACTGTCGACACGGGCGGTAGTCGGGAGTTCCGACAGGCTAAAACGAAGATAGCCCTGATACACAACGGGGTTGCCGTTGTCAGTTGTCCAGGAGCCAACTGCCATGCCCGCACCGCCCCCTACCAACGAGGTACTAAACGTACTGGTATAGCCATCCTGTCCGTCGGCGGGGCCGGGTTGTACCACAAACATGTTGGGAGCCAAGAGCGGGTCGCCCGGACACGCAATCTGAGTCCGCACAAAATTTCCACTGTTATCGACCGTCACGCGCCAGCAAAAGCCGTTTGGCGAGCGCAAAATTACTCCCGATCCAATAGTCTCGACATATACATCGCCCCCGGCCACGTGCAAACGCGACTTGGGGTCCGATGTATTGATACCAACGTCGCCGTTGAGCCGAAGCCAGTTTGTGGCTGTTGAACTACTGGGCGAGGTACCACCGGGAAAGTTTCCGCCCGGCGAGGTTTGGCTGTTGGGCGGGGTGGTTTCGGGAATGCCCGCCTGCCCATAGCTAACCTGAGTAGCCTGCCACATCAACAGCATGAGCAGCAGGCCAACTCTGATTCGTAAATAAAGAGTATGATTCATGGTGAAGAAAGAAAATGGGGTACGTTTAACTACACTCGCCTGGATAACAAAACTACATTTTCGACATGATGTGTGTGCGGAAACATATCTACCGGCTGCACATTGCTCACCTCATACGCTTCATCTAAAATACTGAGGTCGCGGGCCTGTGTAGCCGTGTTGCAACTTACATATACAATTCGTCGGGGTGCTGCTTTGAGCAATTGTCGCGTTACAGCTTCATCCATACCCGCCCGTGGGGGGTCGGTAATCACCACGTCGGGGTGGCCGTGTTCGTCCATAAACGCATCCGTGAGCAGTTCTTTCATGTCGCCTGCGTGGAAACTGGCGTTAAAAATCCCGTTGACCTCCGCATTCACGCGGGCATCTTGCACGGCATCGTCCACATATTCGAGTCCCACCACCCGCCGGGCCTGCCGGGCCACAAACAGGGCAATGGTGCCGGTTCCGGTATACAGATCATAGACCAGCTCGTTGCCCGATAACCCAGCCCACTCGCGGGCAACTTTATAGAGGTTAAACGCCTGAGCTGCATTCGTTTGGTAGAATGATTTCGGGGCCACCCGAAACGTAAGGGGTCTCCCGCTGCCATCGTCCATCTGCTCTTCAATGTAGGGTGTTCCGGCGTAGTTCACCACCTCCTGATCGCCGTAGGTATCGTTTTTTTTGGTGTTAATAATGTAGTTCAGCGAGGTAATTTGCGGGAACTGCTCCAGCAAATAGTCGAGCAAATGGGCCAGTCGGTCGGGGTTATTTTGAGCTACCTGCATCGTCACCATCGTTTGCCCGGTCGATTCTGCCGTGCGAATAATCAGCGTTCGGAGGTAACCAACGTGGGTTTTGAGGTTGTAGGCTGCCAGGTTATGCGCAAACATATAATCGGAAACAGCCAGCCGGATCGCGTTCGACGGGTCGGGTTGCAGGTAACAATGGCGAATGGGCAACACCTTATCGAACCGGCGGGGCACGTGAAAGCCCACCACCCGCTGGTCGATGCGTTCCTCCGAATGCACCTCGCTGCTGGTCATCCAACGGCCTTCAGCAATGGTGAATTCGAGTTTATTGCGGTAATATTGTCGGGTTTCAGCGGGCATAATGGGCCGAATCTGGTGCAACGCCACCTTGCCAATGCGCGTAAGGTGATCAACGACCTGCTGGTGTTTAAAACCCAACTGTTCCTGGTATTGAATATGTTGCCATTTACAGCCGCCACAGGTGCCAAAATGTTCGCAAAACGGTTCGACCCGCACCGGCGAGAACTCAAGAATGCGTTCGGCTACGGCTTCGCGGTATTGTTTTTTCTGATTGACGATGCGTAAATCGACTACATCACCGGGGGCCACGGCCGGATTTCCCGGTCCTGCTTCCACAAAAATGACCCCTTCCGGTGTCCGTACTAAACATTTTCCCTCAGCCGCCACCGTATCGATCCGAATGCGTTCCAACCGTTGGGGTTCTTTCTGACTCCTTCTTCTCATAATACCTGAATAAAATGCTAAATTAACCCTCAATTTTGGACCTGTGCTGATCGGAAATCAATAACCCATGCATACTTTTTACCAACAGACTCTTTTTAAGCTGTTTATCGCTTTCGTTATGCTCGTTGGCAGTACGCCGGCCTGGGCTACGCACATTGTTGGGGGTGAACTGGAACTCCAATATTTGGGAACGAGTAGTGCTTATTCGCACCGAATAAACATGAATCTCTATTTTGATGATATTTTTGGTAATAGAGGGGCCGCTGATGCTGATGTAGTAATCTACATTTTCAGAAAACGTGATAATGCGTTTGAAACCCGCGTGATCGTGCCACAGGTTAGCGATGGATTGATCAATTATTCCAATTCAGCGTGCGCCATCGGTTCACTACGCACCCGCCTGCTTCGCTACAGTCTTGACGTAACTTTTCCCAATTACTTCAACGACCCCGACGGCTACTACATGGTTTGGGAACGGTGCTGCCGAAACGGAGCCATCTCGAACATCAGTTTCCCAGGCGCGGCAGGGTCAACGTTTTGGCTCGAATTTGCCGCACCCTGGCAAGGGGCGCGGCAGTTTGTCAATTCAACGCCCTCTTTTGGCATTGCCAAAGGCGATTACATCTGCATAAACAATCCGTTTAGCTTCGATTTCAGTGCGAAAGATGCCGATGGAGATAGTTTAGTGTATTCATTAGCAACCCCGCTCAATGGATTTAGTACCACCATCATCCCAGACCCCAGCCGCACCGATGCCGTGCGTAGCGGTCCCTATCCGCTCATCAACTGGGGATCGGGTTTTTCGGTAACCAACACCATACCAGGTTCACAACCCCTCCGGGTGAATGCCCGAACTGGTTTATTGACCGTTCGGGCCAGCACGGCGGGGCTTTATGTGTTTTCGGTTCTGGTGGAAGAATACCGCCGGACACCCGGCAGAGCAGCCGTTCGGATCGGGCAGGTTCGGCGCGATTTCCAGTTGCAGGTAATCGACTGCCCCCGCAACGACCCACCCAAACTGCTGATGAAAACCGAGGGGGCTAAAGACTACTACAGGCGAGGTTCGGTAATCACCCTTAACGAAAAAGATCAGAACTGTTTCACCCTCTACCTGACCGACCCCAACGCGAATCAGCGCATCACGATCACCAACGCCAGCGGCACCCTGCCCGGTTTTTCGCTCACGCCTAATATTGTGACCACCCGAACGGCAAGCGACACCGTGAAAGCCGAGTTCTGTTTTGGTCGTTGTTTAACCAACGGTCTCAGTGGTCCCGTTACACTCGCGATCCGGGCCACCGACGAAAGCTGCCCGCAGGGCCTGACCGATACGTTGCTGGTGCAACTCAATATTGTGACTACGGCCGCCAACCGACCCCGAATCAGTACCACCCTGCCCCAGAACCGAAGTATAATCACCGTGGGCAGTTCGCTATCATTCAATGCCATTGGCACCGATCAGGACAACGATGTGGTGTCAGTTCAGGCCATTGGGCGGGGTTTCTCGCTGGCATCCGCCAACATGAGTTTCACCAACGTATCGGGGGCGGGTCGTGTCACGCAACCGTTTGTCTGGAAACCTGTCTGTGCGCAGGCAACGCAAGCAAATTATATAGTCGATTTTGTGGTCACGAAGGTTCGTTGCGCCCAAACCTTTCGGGACACGGTAACAGTCAACCTGTCGGCGGTGGGATTGCCCAGTCAGCCCCCCACCATTGCGACCACGCTGGCCAAACAAACCATTGAGTTAACCGTGAACCCCGCCGACACAACCGGCTCCACCATTCGTTTCGATGTCCTCGGCAATGACCCTGACCGTGACTCTATCCGGCTTTCAGGCAGCGGACGGGGCTTTTCGTTTGCCAATCTCGGCATGAATTGGAGCAACAAATTTGGTAAGCCCACCCTCCAGTCAGGGTTTCTCTGGCGACCCACCTGCGAACTTCTGAACGGCAAAGAAGAAGCCACTTTTGTGCTCGATTTTGTAGCTGACGACCGGAGTTGCCAACCCAAACACACCGATACAACCTCGGTGACCATTCGGCTCAAAAACACGAGTATTGATTATGACCTGAAGATTGCGAACGTGTTCACCCCCAACGGCGACGGTATAAACGACTATTGGTCGGTGACCGATCTGCCCGTCGACAACTGCACTGAGCAGTTTAACTACGTCGAAATTCTGAACCGCTGGGGTCGGCAGGTGTTCCGCTCCACCGACCGCAATTTCCGCTGGTCGGGCGGTTCCGATGTTACAGGCGTTTACTATTACCTCATCCGGTATACCAAACAACAGTGGAAAGGAACCGTGACGTTGTATAAGTAGGATGTTGTAAGCCACCCCTACTACCGTTTCAACCCAATGTTCCCCCTTAATTCGCCTTGCGGGTGCGATGAGGAGGTTAACACCACATAGTTATTTCCTTCGAGCAGGTTGTTTTCCTGTTGAAGC
Organism: Cytophagales bacterium; assembly: GCA_031411995.1. Taxonomy (GTDB): domain Bacteria; phylum Bacteroidota; class Bacteroidia; order Cytophagales; family Spirosomataceae; genus Rudanella. The sequence continues at coordinate 64,782 of JANOCD010000049.1, read as the reverse complement.
GTGAGCGTCGCTGAACCAGTTAGTGGGTTGCCCCTACCCGTAAACAAATAGACATTTTCGGTTGGGCCATTGAATCCGGGTTGCCCGATACCGATATACGCTCCGGTCAGAATCAGGCCACTATAAGCTATCGAATAGGAAAAATCGCGGGTCGATTTTGTATAAATACCCGTAAACAAGCCCGTTGCCTGGGAGTTCGACCCCTGCCCTATCACCTGTGAACTGGATAAGAGTGCCTCCAGATCAATTGTATCGCGTTTGTCGGGGTCATCTGGCTGGCAGGCAACCATCACCAACAGGAGGCCAAACAGGTAGGGTAGTTTTTTCATTCGTTTCGATGTTCGGCGGGGGTAAAATCATGTCCTCTGCAAGTATAACTATATTTGTGGCTTGCACACGAACAAAGGGTAACAAGTCCTGACTGAATTTTGACTATGCAACACAAAGTTGTTTTAATTACCGGCGCATCGTCGGGTATTGGCCGGGCTTTAGCCTTTGCCTTTGGCCACGAAGGGGCTTCCATCGTAATCTGTGCCCGGCAGCCAGAAGCCCTAAACACCGTTAGCCAGGAACTTCAACAGGCTGGTATCGACAATTTGGCCCTCACAGCTGATGTTAGCGTCGAAGCCGATGTTAAGGCCCTCATTGACCAGGCTGTAGCGCATTATGGACGACTGGATATTCTGGTTAATAACGCTGGTATCACGATGCGATCACTGGTAGTAGATGCCGATCCGGCGGTATTCCGCAAGGTGATGGACATTAATTTCATGGGCACCGTTTACGCCACGCGCTATGCCCTGCCCCATATTTTGAAAACAAAGGGATCGGTAGTGGGCATTTCGTCGATAGCGGGCTATCGGGGTTTGCCGGTCCGGGCGGGCTATTCGGCCTCTAAATTCGCCATGAACGGCTTTCTGGAGGCACTCCGCACCGAAATGCGCCACACGGGTGTTCATGTGCTGACGGCCTGTCCCGGCTTCACTACCTCAAACATCCGGGTGGCTGCTTTGGACGCAAGCGGGCAGGTGGCGGGCGAAACCGTTCGCGACGAAAGTTCGATGATGAGTGCCGAAGAGTGCGCGCAACACATTCTGAAGGCTGTTAAGAAGCGTAAACGCGAACTCATTCTAACCAGTCAGGGCAAGCTGACGGTTTTCCTGAACAAATGGCTCCCCGCCCTCACCGACCGGCTAGTCTACAATACGCTGGCAAAGGAGAAGGGTTCACCCCTGAATCAAATCAACCAAACCTGATCCCGTCGAACGTAATAAAGCTGGTCGTTCCAGAAAATGCGGAGCCAGATATCTTCGCTACCAAGGATATTCACTTTGTGGCCCCGTCCAATAACTTCAGTAACGGGAGCAGCCCCCGAAGGCGATTGGCGCAGCAACACCCGGTCGCGGCTCGTGATGCCCGACTGATAGCCTTCGGGCAGGTTGACAAACAACACCAGGGCAAGCAGGTAGAGCAAGACAACCCATTTGTGGCGGCTTGGCGATGATTCTTTACGAGTCATTTTAACCACCAGCACCCCGAACACGTATAAACCAAGTCCCAGCAGAAATAACAATACATAAATACCGTATTGTTTGTAAAACAGGTAGAAATAATTGAGGTCATCGGTTTCATAGCCAATCAGTCCATTGGAACGGGCTACCTCATTCATCTTGCGGAGAACGGTTTCCTGGGGGTGCCGATCAAAATAAACCTGTAAGTAATACAGTACGCGGGCGGGGTCGCCGTTGCGTTCCGACACATAGGCTAGTTTCAATAACATCGGATCGGTAGCCATCTGACCCTCAGCCATTGCCGCTTCATAGAGCAGGGCAGCATCGTCGAGCCGACCAGCCGCAAAGAGCGAATCGGCCTTTTTCAGGGTAATTGCACCCTGCCCGGATACCATCTGTAGACAGAGAAAAAAAGCCAGAAATAGTCTTTTTTTAAGAACGAGGGCTTGCATTGAACGATTAAAGGCCATACTTTTGCACCACGATTTCAGAAAGCACCTTAAAAACGCTGACTAAAACGTAAAAGTAATCGATCTGGTAGCTCAGTTGGTAGAGCAATACACTTTTAATGTATGGGTCCTGGGTTCGAATCCCAGCCGGATCACCAAAACAGTAAACAGTACGCAGAGTTGATCTGGTAGCTCAGTTGGTAGAGCAATACACTTTTAATGTATGGGTCCTGGGTTCGAATCCCAGCCGGATCACTAAAAAAGCCTCGACAATGTCGAGGCTTTTTTTTGGTTTATAGCTTCATAAACCAACCTTAAAACGGAAGATCGTTTGTTTCTTCGTCAAACGTCGAACTAAACGGCATTGGCGACGAGGCTGCCCGTGCCGGAGCTGATGCCTGCGCTGCCGGGCGCGACGAGGGGGCCTGATTCGCAGCGGGCCGCGACTCTTGTCCACCACCATCGCCCTGTTCGATTCGAAAAGCCCGCAGTTCAGTATACCAGCGTTCGTTGTACTCGCGCGACTCAGCACTGAATGTTGCCTTGATCGTATCGTCGAGGTTAAAGGTCTTCAGGTCAGCCACTTTGTCGCCCCAGGCAGTGAGACACACTTTTTTGGGGTACGAAGCTTCGAGTGTTTCCAGCACGAATTCTTGTTTACTCCAGGGGCCTTTCTGGCTTTGCCCCGATACTTCGGGCAATATTTTTACGAGTTTTCCGACTATTTCCAGTGCCATAATTGTCAGGCGGTTAGTGATATTTTGGAAGGATAAAAGTACGAAAAATCGCCCATTTTTGCCCCATAGACCTCTAAATTTGTTAAAACTTTATGAGTATCGTTTGGGAAAACAAGTCCAGAATTATACCTTTGCACCCGGTTCGCACAAATGGCCACGTGGTGAAACTGGTAGACACGCCACTTTGAGGGGGTGGTGCTGCAAGGCTTGGGAGTTCGAGTCTCCCCGTGGTCACAATAACCTACTGATTACCAGCCTGTTAGAACATCGTACTAACAGGCTTTTTTGTTGATAGGTACAGCATTAGGTACAACATACAGGCCTATACCCTACTTTGCGTTTATTAATACTCTTTGGTAATGTATGTTGTGGTGCGTCCTTTACGTATAATATTAAGCGTATGCTCTATGGAATAATATTCTTGTATTGCTTAAAAGAGTATAGCATACCACCTCTCTTTACCTCCCTGATATTGGGCTTTTCTATGGTGTGGTGTTGCACATACTCTGTAACTAATATCACTACATTATAATACGTCATACTTTACTATCTCTCTCTATATCCCTGTTAGTACCCTTCCTTTACCTATCAGTGTTACTATGTATTACGCTGGTAAGGGGCAATAGTATTATCTCTATTAATGTCTCCTATCAGGCTCAATTGTCTGCGGTAGCTCATTGTCTGCGGACGTGATTTCTTTCTTTTGAAACTCACTTTGAAATATTCCTTTTCTTAATAATTAATTGTCTGCGGCTAATTGTCTGCGGATACCCCCCCCCCTACACCCCCTTTTTGGATTTGATAGTTTGCCCCCTATAGTAGGCTGACCACAGAATTTACAAAAAATACCCTTTTCTGCCCGGCGTGACTTGCTTCCCAGATTTCGGGTAACGCTCAATAACAGCTACTTACAGGCTTGTCTACCTATTGTACCCCTCACCCTAAATTCCCTAAAATAGCCTTGTGGATAAAGAAGTTAGCCGTTTTTGTTTTTCCATTTTTACAAATGAACAAAAAGGGAATTGTTGAATCTAAAGGCCGGGGCTATTTTGGGACTTTCGCTGTAAGCAACATGGCATCTTTGCCTTTATCAGTGAGTAATATGCGCTCTCCTTCCCACGAAACGCCTAATTTCCAAATGAGCGGGTAATCATCTTTACCCTCCGGCTGTATTCGCATTTGTAGAATAGAATCTTGAAGAACCTGCCACGAAAAAGGCCTTCGCTTAAAACCAGATGACAGTGTAATAAGTACTTGGCCGGTTGTGTCTGAGCGAAAAGAGAGTTCTAACTGGTCAACTTCCTTATCTTTTTCTGCCATTTGGACGGTGAAGGTTTTTCCTCTCAGATCGTCGGCGGTGGGCCGGTTGTCTGCCCGTTGAGAATTGTCTGCGCTTTGGCAAGAAGTAAATAGCAAAGAAGCTATCAAAGGGCGAAATAGTTGTTTCATATCTCGAAGAGAAGCAAAACGGGCAGCATCCTACTCAATACTGCCCGTTAATTTTATATACTGATTAGTAATCAAAATCGACGCAACGGGGATTCTCCTTCTTGCCTTATATGGTCGATGATGGCATCGAGAACGCGGTCGTCGCTCATCATGTCCTGCTCACTCTCAAAGCCCATACATCGCGCTACAGACTCACCCTCGAATAGGATTTCACCGTTCAGGCGATTGCGTAAGATGCGAACAGGTTGCCCCTCGAAGTGATCTAGAAAATGATCGTGGGTAGGTGTGCTAAAGAGGTGTTTCATCGGTTCAGTGAATTTATTCCCATTTTTGAAAAATAGGGGTGTTGTTGTTGCCAATTATGAAATTCAGTGGCACTGATGCACGGTATCGGTTTGATCGTTGGCGTTGCGCCGGGTGGGTGGGGTTCGTCCCATTCGGGCGGGTACTCATCGCTGGTGGTGACGGGCAGTTGCTCGACCTGGCTTTCATCGAACGTTACTCGTTGGCCGGGTAGCCACTCGGAAAAGGCTTTGATCGTATTTGGTTCGCGTAGTAGGAAGTCAGCTAAATCTAAGCCGTTCGCTCTGTCCTCATCCGTTGCCAACCCTTCCAATACGTCTGATACGGTCACGTCGAAGCCTTCGGCCTGTAGCTGCCCCGCGATAGTTAACCACCCTTTGATTTTGTGGCCGTTGGAGTTCGTCGTGTCGTGATAAGCGTTCAGGTCAGGATAAAGCATGATCCTGCGGCCTCGTAATGCGTCCAATCGTTCGGACTTCAAATAGGACTTTCCCCCAACAGCCAACCAGACGAAACCGGGTAGTAGCTGACTACAAATGATAGCCGTTTTTGGCCCCTCGACAATGGCAACGGGTATGTCAGCCGGGGCGGTTTGTAATTGTGGTAAGCCAAAGACGACGGGCCACGTTTCGGCATCATCAGGAAAAGCGGCCAACCAGCCGGGCGGGGTAACGTCCCGGTACTTCCATTTGAGCGCGGCCCGCACCGATGTGATACAAACCCGTTTCTTGCCTTCCCGGTCAGTGTGTTTGACTTTGTGGCCCGTCTGATCGTAGAGCGCAATTTGCCCCCCTCTCACACGTTGCTGTTCATCAATCAACCAGAACACGCTGGCACCCTCCCAACGGCTCGACGTACCCACTTGGAACCGTTGGAGCAAATCAGCAGCAACGGTATATCCAAAGCGGCCACTCAGAAAGCGAGCAAAATCGTTGCGCTCGTAATGGCTTAATGATTTGGTCAGCACCTCATCAGGCAGGTAATAGATAGGAGTTGGTAGGGTGGGCTGATTCTTGTCTGGCTGATCGAAGACGTAAGCAGTAACCCGTTCGGCTTGTTCGGGTGTTGCCCCTTCCTGAATCAAGGCCAATACAACACCTTGCCGGGTTATGTGTTGCCGTTTCCATGTTCCGGCCAACGAAAACCAGTCTTTGGGGAGTGGTGGCCCTTTCTGTTCATCAGCATAACTCAGGCCGGATGCTGTTTTGTGGTAGGGACTGAGGGAATAGCCGCAATTACTTTCCCGGTCGCACCGTCCGAACGATTCGGGTAATACGTCATTGGTCTCGCGGTCAACGAAACGGCTGAGGGTTTTCCGGTGGCGGGGGCTACACTGTGGGCAATCAGCTTTGATAGCCTTTTTTGGCAAGTAGTACCGGGTTTGGGTAGCTGTCATGGTAACAGGGTTATTATGTAGTTTCCTGTTTCCTGACTTCTAATGTACAGGAAACAGGAAACTTGCTTTTGTCGCTATTGAGAGGGTTACTATTGAGTCTTTGGGGTGGTTTCCTGTTTCCTCTCTCTTAGGGAAAAGGAAACAGGAAACTTTGTAGCCCTCATGTTTCAGGTGTGGTTTCCTGTCGGTTTCCGGGAAACTCCGAGGAAACATCAGCCGGGCGCATCCGCTTGATTAGCTTAGAAACGGCTCCTTTTGTCTGCAAGCCGATTAATGGCGCAATACCCTCCAACGTGTAGCCTTCATCTTGTAAAGCCACAACCCGTTCGTACTTGGCGGCATCGTCGTCGTTGCTGGGCTTTGGTTTGGCTAATTGCTCGAAGGCTACTCGTTGGCCCGTCTGACCGAACAGGAAGTTTTCAAAACTCAGTACATAGCTATCGCCTTTATATTCGTCGGGCAGGTAATTCCCCTTGACAATACACAAATGTCTGCGGCTGTTATCCCGGTGATCGCGTCGCAACTCAACCAGTAACCTCATCTTACCCTCGAATCCTTGCCCACCTATTACGTTGTGCTTGCTTGGTGCTTCCTCATCAGTACGCTTTCCAGTGTGATGGAGCCAAAGCACCAGACACTCATGCTTTTGGGCCAATTGGCTGTAATCGTGCAGGAATTGCCGTATCTGGTTGGTCTTGTTGGCATCGCCCGTATAGAGGTCGCCAAAGGCATCAATTACCACAAGATCGGCGGGGGCTTGCGCTAGTCTGCGGTCTAATTCATTCAGTAGGTCGTGGGTCTCGAATACAAACCGCAAGCCATTACAATCGGCGGGGTTCCGTTGCTCTTGCTTGTTGAGCGAGTACAACAGGTAGGCCGTTGCGTTTTCGTCATCCTCGGTGCTGACATAGATTGCAGAACGGTGTTTTGCCCGAATTGGCCAACCCAAGAAATGACTTTGCCCTGTTCCCACCTCAAAGGCCAATTGGCGTAAGAATGCCGACTTGCCCACGTCGGACGAACCAGCAACGGCGGCAAGTCCTACCCGTTGGAAAATTGGCTCAATCAGGCAGGGGATGGACTCTACTTTTCGGCGCAACAGGTCGGCGGCTGTGATCTCACCCTGTTGCGGCTGGTTACTGGTATCTTTGTCGCGTAATCGCTCGGCATCCTGAGCAACACCCTGTTTGATTTGCTCAATCAGTATCGTATTTTTGTCCTGTTCCAGATTCATTGTTGAGTGGGTTTTTGAACGGGTCGGCGCGGGGGCATCGGCCCGTTTTTGTTTAGGATTCATTCCGGCAAGAGATTGTCTGCGGCTGGTTGTCTGCGGTTGAGCCAGTCAAAGAATTCATAATCTGTACTGGCCACACAAACCGCTATGTTTCGTTGTTGCTCCAGACATACAATAGCGGCTTTTTGCTCATTGGTGAGTGAGGAGCGGCTCCATGCGATTTTAACCCAGACCTGCTGGCCGCTTTCTGAGCATGTCAAAATATCGGGTTGGAGGGTGCGTAGTTGATTGAGTACGGGCTTCCAAATGGACAAAAACGGCAACTCAGCACCGGGGGTGTAGGTAGTAGCAGCGCAGCCTTGCTGAGTGAGTTGGGTTACGATCTCCTGCGCTATCCGTTGTTTTTTTGACTTCTTCATAGCGCGTTGGCTTTGTCTGAGCATGAGTGCAGAAAATCAGTCAGTGCCGAGACTGTCGTAGCAATGTGCAAGGGTGCGCCATGATCAGGCGGGAAGTCAGGCGGTGGAGAGCCGGGGAGTTGAGACAAAACCCGAATTTGCTGGCGGTTGACCGTGGCTCGAAACAGCATTCCGGCTTCGGTTTTCTGGATGAGCCAGATTTCGCCTACTTGACGGATGGCCCGGCTGATGTCGATGAGAAGGAGTGTTGGCGTTTTCATAAAACCTCATCTCCTTTCTTTTCGGCGCGGTTCCCCTCATCTAACCATGTGAGCAGTTCAGAACGTCGAAACGTTAGGCGGTTCCCACGTTTTTTGTGAGGAATGAGCCGTTTTGAAACCAGCGTGTAAATACGGTCTTTGCTTAGGCGCGTGACCTGTGCAGCTAATTCGATACCGCCTATTTCGTCAATAGAGGTCTGGCCGCTCTTAGTTTGCAGAAAACTTAGAATCTCCTCATTCTGAGATTCTATACGGTTCATTCTCCGAACCAATACAGCAAATGGATTTTCTGTAATAAACTCTTTGTCGTTGTTCATAACCCGTCTCGTCTGTTTTAAAGTGACGGGTCAAAATTGGTTATGAGTTAGTTTGCGTTTTTTGCTGCAAATTTTTAGCAAGAACCCTGCAAAAATCCTTTTATCAGTTCTTTATGATGACGTATGCTTTGTTCTTCCTTGTTATTCGCGCTATTTAACCCAGTTATATTTCCGTTCAAACTTGCTCTGGTTCCCACCTTCCCAAATGTTTCAGCTAAGGCTTTATGTAGTTCTGTTTGATTGGCACTCAGAGCGGTTCTGGAGATTAAACCTAAATCAGCCATTGCCCAAAGCATAAATGCAAAGTCTTTCGGCTTTAGTCCCTTATAGCGGGCAATGAGAAATGGTATTAGTTCATCTGTGTATTCTTGGTATTCTTCGCTGATATATCCATTCAAACCAAAGCTACGTTTTGGCTGACTGTCATTGGAGTCAAACCGATGATCCATAGCGGCAGCAGTAGGAGTTATACTTGTGCCGAATAGCTCAGGGCGTTCATCCATCAGTGATTCAATGTAAAACGTGATACCAGCCCAATAACCAATCCGCTCAAATTGTGAACGTTCTAAGGTAATTAAGGCCCAACGCTTCATCCTTAAACAATGATCTTGGGGCCAATCCGTACCGTCGCCGTAATAAAGCCGCTTTAATGTTTCGGTATATTCTTGAGTAGAATAAGGAACTGTTTGAGGGGTGGTGAATCTACGTTCAAACTCAGCTTTACCCTCGGCGAAACCTTTCACGAATGATTTACGAAACCTTCCACCGTCTATGATAGTGTCCTGTTTATTGATAATATCCCATACGGGCAATTCATGCTGACTGAACAGGACAATTAGGTATGGATTGTAACAGATAACAGATGCGTTATCGTCACACTGAATCTGAATACCCCCGCTCATTTTAACGTTGTGACAGGCAGCTTCATAAGCGGGTAGTGATTGAATATAACCAGGAGCAACAGAGTAACGACTGTCATAAGATACGGCCATAATATGTGTATCGCTGATCGGCGGTTTGATTGTGAAAAGTTAAAGCAAGGCATCAAAAGCAGCATCGACCGTTTGGTTATCGAACGAATCCAGATAAACGGCGGTGACGGTGGCCGATTTGTGGCCCATCATTTGGCCCGTGATGGCATCGGCAACACCAGCACGGCGCAGACTGGTCGCGAACGCGTGTCTCGCTGTGTAGGTAGTGATTGGGGTCTCAATGCCTACCCGTTCGGCAATGGTCTTCAGATCATCGTTGACCTGACCGAGCGTCTTTTTCAGACGGTTAACGATTGATTTTGGTGTTGTGTGAATCTTGGTGCTGAGAATAGGAAAAATATAGCTGTCGGGACTGTTGTGCGTGAATGGCCGGAATGATTCGATAATGGCCAACGCCGGAGCCAACAATCGCACCGAAAACTTACCACCTGTTTTTTGCCGGGTGTAGGTAAGGCGTTTGTTTCCGTCAGGATCGGTATTGAGGTTGCCCCAGCGGAGTTGCGTTAGATCGACATAATTAATACCACCCACGTAGAAGCTGAACAGGAACACGTCTTTCGCCCGTTGAAGCCGTTCGACCTCAGCGTTATTCTTGACCTCAGCATAGGCTCCGGTATGTTCACCAACGGGCATAAACTCCTCGATTTTACGAACGTCAGCGCGGCTGATGGCCCGCTTTTGGGTTGTGGTGTCAAACTTGCTGACACTGAATTTATGCCGGTCGCTGACTGAGCGAGAAAACGGGTAGGTCGTCACGCTGGCAGCACCTTCAGAAATTGCTTTGTTGAGAACAGAGCGTAGGGTTCTGAAGCGATTATGGAGCGTTGTGTCTGCGTTACCTTTTGCCCTCATATACACCTCAAAATCATTACAGAATTTTACGGTAACGTCGGCAAAACGAACGTCTTGGACTTTATTAAACTCAATACCAATGAACTCAGTTAGTTGATTGCGGAGAACTTGATAAATTGTAGCATTGCCCAACTTCCCGGCCTTCTTCATATTGGCCGTTAGTTCGTCAATGTAGGCCAATAACATCGTTCTACGGGCTTGTTTACGGCCTTCAATAGCTTTGCTGACAACGGTCTTTGTGTCGTGTTGCTCATCGGCAACGGCCAATGTCTGGGCGGCTTCGCTGTACTTCTTCTCCCATGCATCAAGAGCATTGATGAGGTTGTTACGGTAGGGTTCGGGATATGATTTTCGGATGGCTTCGCGGTATCCTGTGTGCTTATCATTCCAGTATTTTGGGTGCATACTCAACCCCGTAGCCACAAACGTACTTTTACGGTCTTTGGTGATTCTAACCCAGAACGGGTGTGAGCCGTCTTTAAGTGTTTTGTGGGTGCGGTAAACAACTTTTACAGTTGCGTTGCCCTCTTTGTGATCGGTTGTTCTTGCCATTGCTGTATATAGTCTGGAGGCAATAAAAGCCAATAGTGCGATACTGGCTTTTATTGCTTTGTGGGTTAATTCAGGCAGAAATCGTCAGGTACAATGCCCGGCACCTGTTTTGTGAACTCTGCAAACTCATACGAGCGCAGACACAAAGCAGCCGCAAACTCACCCCGATCAAGCGGGACAAACAGTGCCTGACAGTAGTTTTTGAAAAGAGGAAACCATTCGCGGACGGTTAGGGTATCGCTCAGATGCAGGAAGAATTCTTTGTAGGTGTCCTGGACTATCGTCAGGGTAGATACATTACGCAAGGCATCTATGTCATCATGGCGAACATAAATTAGGTAATCTACCAGCATCCTGTAACACGGATACTCATTGTCTTGAAACTCAATAAGGCTTTGCATACTCTTTGTCTATTAAAAGTTGATTATTGAATACATTCTACCCGTATTGGGTGCAGCATTAGGTACAACAAATATAACAAATAATGTTGTACCCACAACAAACAACAACAAAGAATATGGAGATAAAATACTGAATAACAGATATATAAGGTAACAATAACAGGTATAACAGGAGTAGTATATAATGCCTGCAAGGCTTGGGAGTTCGAGTCTCCCCGTGGTCACATAAAAAAGCCTGACAGTCAATTGATTGTCAGGCTTTTTGCAGTTAACTAAGCGTCCAGTCGTCGATGATTACTCGGTCTATAAGCCACCAAAAGTCGTATCGAATCAAATGAATCGTGCCTTCTTTGGTGATATAATGAGGATCTCCATCTACACCTAAATGCAGAACCATTGTCGCCTGAGCACTCCCTGCATCATCAGCAATTGACACGTTTTTTAGGAAACCCGCCCGAACCGTTCGTGGCCATAAGTTTTCCGTGAGTCTGTACATAGTGTCAATCACTTCATCCTGAACGCTTACTGTATAGACAGGAATAGTTTGCCGATAAAGAAACTGGTCGGCTAAGCAGGTTTTGTAGTGATCAAAATCTCCACTGATCAGACCTTTGACAAACTTCTCGCCTTGCTTTAGTATGTCGTACCGATTGTTGGGGTAAAATTCCTCATAAACAAACGTTGTTGGGCAGCATTCGCCTAAATCACCCAGTTGATATTGAAATAATTCATTCGTTACGAACCGATAAATAGTTCGGTCGTCATAGTCTCCAGGAGACCGGATGGCCAATGCAATATCTTGTCCGGCCATAAGCTGGAGAATGGTATCGAGTGCCTGCGACACCTCATGATTGGTCAAGTCTGATTCGGGTTGAAACGATGGTCGTCCAAGCAAATCGTAGAGCGATGCTTCCCATGGCTCTTTCTGCATAGCTTCAAGAGCAAGTATACTATCAAGAAAATCACTGACTGATTCAGGCGAAGTTTCGCCATCAAAAGGCTCAATCTGAACGTTGTGAAACAGTTCAAGTTTAAGCATTTTAATTTGGTTGTCAGCTTGGATCAATTCGTCGGGGGTGAGTAGGTCGAATGGATCATTCATAGGTAAAATGATTACTACTGTTCACAGCAAAACGGTAGTAAATATTCCCCTACAAACTTACTGCCAATCTTTCATCGACCTGTTGAATAATCTCTTTCAGATCGTCGGGATGGGCTGCATAGTCAAGATTATTTACATTTATCGTAAGCATTTTGCCGCCCCGGTACTTACGAGAAAATTCTTCATATAGTTTGTTCAAACTATGAATATATTCCCCGTCAATAGATTGCTCGAACGAGCGGCCCCTTTTTTGAATCTGTCCCATCAATTTAGGAAGGTCTGCACGCAGATAAATAAGCAGATCGGGTGGCTGAACTGTACTGACCATATTATCAAATAAACTCCTATATGTCTGGTAATCACGCTCTGTCATCTTCCCGGTCTGATACAAATTCGTCGCAAATATGTATGCATCTTCATATATAGTACGATCCTGAATGATACTCCGCCCACTTTCACGAATAGTTTTAACCTGCTCAAACCGACTGTTCAGAAAATAAATCTGGAGATTGAATGACCACCTTTCCATATTTGCATAAAAATCTTCCAGATAAGGGTTACCCTCTACTGCTTCGTACAAAACTTCCCAGCCGTAGTGGGCCGACAAAAGTTGTGCCAAGGTCGTTTTGCCGGCACCAATGTTTCCAGTAATTGCAATATGCATAGTTTTTTTTGAAGTAATAAGTGGGTGAGTGTACGGTGGATTAGTCCCAAATTTTCAACGAAATCGTTCGGCTACCTCCTGCCAGGAATTGACCCTCTCGTAGGCTGTTTCATCGCGGTTATGGGGTGCAGAAAACAAAAGGCCCTGCCCGCTGAAGGTTTTCAGGTTACGCGGTAAATCGTCAATCAGGTAGTCGGCTTCGAGGATGCTTTTATCGCCCAGAAAAATGATGTTGCGCCAGTGAATGCCCGGGAAGTGTTTGGCCAGCCAGTCGTATTTCTCGCGCAGGCTGTTCGGGAATTCCATGGCGGCCGTAGCCACAAAAACTTCGTAGCGTTCCATCAGTCGGGCAATGGTGTCCTGAGCTCCCTCCATTACGGCAATGTCCAAGAAAAACCCGGGTGCATATACGTTCTTAAACAGTATTTTGAACTCCGTTTCATCGAGCAGTTCATGAAATGATTTCTCCCGTAGTTCCTCCATCGAATAGCGTGGACTTTCGCCATTCAGGTACAAATCGGCAAGTTTGCCGTAGGTGTCGGCCATAACATCATCCATGTCGATGGCAATGCGTTGTTTCATATTTTTCTGTCTGTATCAAACTTCTCCAAATAATCACTGACCCGCTTCACAAACTGCCCACCCAATGAGCCATCCACAACCCGATGGTCGTAGGAGTGTGAAAGAAACATGAGTTGCCGGATGCCCAGCAGGTCGCCCTGTGGGGTTTCGATCACGGCGGGCTTTTTCACAATGGCTCCGAAAGCCATAATAGCCACTTGCGGTTGCAAAATAATGGGCGTTCCCATCACGTTGCCAAAGGTGCCAATGTTCGACATGGTGTACGTGCCGTTAGCCAGATCGTCGGCAGTGAGTTTGTTTTCACGGGCGCGCTTCGAAAGGTCGTTCACTTTTTTGGTGAGCCCCACGAGGTTATATTGATCAGCATGGTGAATAACCGGCACAATCAGGTTCCCCGACGGCAGGGCCACCGCCATGCCAATATTGATCGACTTTTTGACAATAATCGTATCGCCATCCACCGATACGTTAATCATCGGGAAGTCTTTAATGGCTTTCACGAGGGCCTCAATCAAAATCGGCGTGTAGGTCAGGTTTTCACCGGTTTGCCGCTTGAAATCATCTTTTATTTTGGCCCGCCACTGCACAATAGGAGTCATGTCGGTTTCGACAAACGAGCTGACGTGGGGCGAAATCTGCTTCGATTCCACCATCCGCTGGGCAATCAGCTTCCGCATCCGATCCATCTGGATAATATCCGACTGCCCGTTTAGGGAATGCCCAGGGGACTTGGGGCCGGGGGCAGGGGGCAGGGGGGCTACCGTTTCTTGTTTAACCCCTACGCCGTCGGACACCCCAACGCCATTCGCCGAACCGTCGGACCGCCCGCGCCCTTCACCCACATACGCCATAATATCATTTTTGGTCAGGCGATTTTCGGCACCTGATCCTGGAATGCGGTCGAGTTCCTCGCGGCCAATGCCTTCTTCTTTGGCAATATTCAGCACGAGGGGCGAATAGAACCGGCCTGCAAACGAGGCCGTTCCAACTAGATCGGGCCGGGTTCGCATCGACGAAATGCTGGCTTCCAGCCCACGGGCGGCTTCCAGAACCTCGGAGTGAGGGCGGTCCGACGGGTCGGCCGAAGGCGAGGAGCTGTGGGGTTGGAGCGAGGGGGTTGGGGCAAGGGGGGAAGCACCTACGGGAGACTCAATCGGCTCGTTTTCAACGGTTTCTTCCGATTCAATGCGGGCAATAGGTGCGCCGATTGGCACCACGTCGCCATCGTGAACCAGGCATTCTTTCAGGATACCCGCGCAAATGGCTGGTACTTCGGTGTCCACTTTGTCGGTGGCAACTTCCAGAATAGAATCGTCGGCTTCGATGCGATCACCGGGCTTTTTGAGCCAGGTAATCACGGTACATTCCATAATACTTTCGCCCATTTTGGGCATAACCATGTCGATGAGTGCCATTATTTTAATAATTCTTCCCGCACCATGTTCAAGCCATAGGCGGTAGTAAGTTGGATATTCTGTTCGCGGTATTGACCAAGTTTCAGCAATTTGGCAACGGTTCCGTTTGGGGTGGCGCAGGCAATCCAGACGGTGCCAACGGGTTTGTCGGGGGTGCCGCCGTCGGGTCCGGCAATGCCGCTCGTGGCTAAGGTAACACCCACACCAAGGGCAGCGCGGCAGCCCTCGGCCATTTGCCGGACGGTTTGCTCACTCACAGCCCCAAACTGATTCAATATAGCCGGGGCAACGCCCAGCAAGTTTATTTTTACTGCGTTGGCATAGCTTACGATGCCTCCCTGAAAATAGGCCGACGAACCGGGGTGCCTTGTCATCTGAGCCGCCACGTAGCCACCCGTACAACTTTCGGCAGTGCCAAGCATCAGGCCGCGTTCCAACAGGAGTTTGCCAACCACGGTTTCGAGTTCGTCGGTATCGAATCCAAACACATGTTGTTCGATCAGGGGCATCACGGCGGCAACCTGTTCGGCCAATTCACGGTCGAGGGTGGCAGCGTCGGTGCCGGTGGCCGTTAGGCGAAGCCGTATTTGCCCGAAACTAGGCAGGTAAGCCAAGCGGATGTGCGGGGGCAGTGCATCTTCCCAAATCTCGATGCGCTCAGCCAGAAACGACTCGCCAATTCCTACTAACCGAATGATTTTGTGGGTAATAATAGGCGTCTCGAAATGGTCTTTTAAGCGCGGCAAGATACGGTGGGTCATTAGGCTTTTCATCTCGAAGGGCACCCCCGGCAACGAAACATAGACCACGTTCCGCCCATCGCCGTTGTCATAATTAAACCACATGCCGGGTGCAGTGCCCCAGTCATTTTGCACATACTCGGCGTTGGCGGGCAAATCGGCCTGCCCCCGGTTAATGTCGGTCATTTCGCGGCCCCGCTTCACAAAGAAACTCGTGACCAGGTCCAGAGCGATTTGGTTGCGCACCATTCCCACTCCAAAATACGTACAGAGGGTTTTCTTGGTGATGTCGTCTTTGGTTGGCCCCAATCCACCCGTAATAATAATAAGGTCGGCGCGTTGGTGAGCTTCGCGGAGGCTATTCAGAATGGCTTCGGCCTGATCGCCCACCGATGTTTTCCGAATTGTGCGAATGCCAATGCTCGTCAGTTCGGTGCTGATCCACTGGGTGTTGGTATCGGTTATCTGGCCGAACAAAATTTCGTCGCCAATAGTCACTACTTCGGCGCGGATCGTGTTAATCATCGTAAGGGGTTGCAAAAGTCGCCATTGGGCTAAACCTTTGGGTTTATGATTGGTCAAAAGTACAAAACACTGAAACTAATGAGAAAGAAAATCTGGTTACTGGCACTCACTTCCGTTTGCCTCTACTCAACGTCATACGCACAGGAAACAAAGGATACAACCGTTCCACAGAAGCCCAAGTCAGTTTTCGGACAAATTCTGGATGCCGTAACGAAGCCCGCCAGCACTGGTTCGCTCACTAACGCCGACATTGCCAGCGGGTTGCGCGAGGCTCTGCAGGTGGGCATTCAGAAAGGAGCCGATCAGGCATCTGCTACGGATGGGTATTACAAAAACAACCTGATTAAAATCCTGTTCCCCCCCGAAATGCAACGTGTTGAAACGCGGCTTCGGCAAATTGGTCTGGGGCCACAGGTCGATAAATTTGTGCTGTCGCTGAACCGGGCTGCCGAAGATGCCGCCAAGCAATCGAAACCGATTTTCATTAAGGCAATCACGTCGATGAGTATTCAGGATGCGATCGGGATTTTACGCGGGCCACAGGATGCCGCCACGCAATACCTGCGTCGCACATCGGGTCAAGCGTTGGTGACTCAGTTCACCCCCGAAATCGACAAAGCCCTGAAAAAGAACAATACTACGAAGTATTACAGCGATATTATGAATACATATAACCGCTTGCCACTGGTGCAGAAAGTTAACCCCAACCTGACTGAGTATGCAACCAACAAAGCGGTGGATGGCCTGTTTTTGCTGGTTGCCCAGGAAGAGAAAAACATCCGCGAAAACCCCGTTGCCCGCATCAGCGACATTCTGCGGAGGGTGTTTGGCAGCTAATCGGATTCCAAAATCCAACGTCTATCTTTGCACCCATGAAAAAGTCAACTATTCAGTTTAACGTTGAATTAGATACCCAGAACGTCCCCGACAAAATTTATTGGGATGCCACCGATAACCCCAACGAAGGCCTGAGCGATACCCGTGCCATTGCCGTTTCCGTTTGGGATCACTACCACAATGGCACTCTGAAAATGGACCTTTGGACCAAAGACATGGAGGTGCTGGACATGAAACGATTCGTGATCGAGATTATGGATGGACTGGCCAGCACCATCGAGTCGGCCACCGGCGACCAGCATATGGCCAATGATATTATGAGTTTGTGCCAGGTTCTCAGCCGCCGGGTTAAGGAAGAAATGAAGCAGCAGAAATAATAGGAGTTTGGGCTGTGGATGCATATCTACAGCCCAAACTTCCTACCCAAAGTAGCTTTTGGCGGCCAAAACGGTTGTCGGTGTCTCGTTGGAAGTAACCGTGTAGGTAAAGTCCTTTTGTACCGAGTAAGCACCAATTTCACCCGCTTTATTGAGAGCAATGAAGGCCACCTGAAACGTTTTGGCCCGCTCCGGGTCGCGCTTCACAATGCGCTCAACCGCAGTCCGGCACGCTTCCTGTGGCGTTTTTCCCTGTCGCATCAGTTCTACCACAAGGTGCGCCCCGCACATCCGAATCACTTCTTCGCCCTGCCCTGTGCAGGTAACGGCCCCAATTTCATTGTCGACATACAGCCCCGCCCCAATAATGGGTGAATCGCCCACCCGACCGTGCATTTTGAAAGCCATCCCGCTGGTGGTACACATACCCGACAGATTACCCGCCGAATCGAGGGCAATGGTTCCCATGGTGTCATGGTTCACACTGCCATCGTCGAAGTAAGAGGGAGCAAACGGGCCGTTACCTTTTTTGGAAGGTCGAGGTTTGGGTCCATTTTCTACGTTGATAACGGGCTTATACTCCGACTTTTTTAGCCATTGCTCATAGGTCTTTCGGGCATCGGCAGAGAGTTTATCCGATTCAAGTGCAAAGCCGTTAGCCAGCGCAAACTGTTGGGCACCAGCACCTGCCAACATCACATGGGGCGTTGTTTCCATCACTTTCCGCGCCACCGAAACGGGGTGTTTAATCCGTTCGAGAAACACCACAGACCCACAATTGAACTGTTCGTCCATGATGCAGGCATCGAGTGTCACGTGGCCATCGCGGTCGGGGTTAGCCCCTATGCCCACGCAACAACTTTGTTCATTCTCGCTGGCCATGCCTGCCTGCTCAACGGCATCCAGCGCACGGCCACCACTTTTCAGTACTGGCCAGGCTCCATTATTAGCTGTTTTGCCACTGTCCCAGGTCGAAACAACAACAGGTTTTGAAGCAAGAGGCTTCTCACTAAATAGATTCTTGAGGTTGAATTGGGGAAGGGCAAACGCTCCCCAGCGAAGAAAGTGGCGACGGGTGGTCATGTTGATCGTGAATAAAGGGGTAAAAATAGGCAACAAACACGAACCTTATCCTGTGACAAAACAAAATGAGCCTCGTCAGTTGTTAATGCTAACAATGTCCGTTTATTTGTTTCACCTCTACGGACGTATTATTGCTCACTGATTTCTGGCCAGAGGTTCAGAACAACCCTTCATTGTATAGTATATTATGAACACCCTTTTCACCCGTTTGCTCATCGTCGGCTTTTTGGCTGGTGGTCTTGCCTGCTCGCGTAATCCCGTAACGGGCAAGCGGCAGGTTATTTTGATGTCGAAAGAGCAGGAAATTGCTATTGGGCAACAGTCACACCCAGGAGTTGTTTCAACAATGGGCCTGTACGAAAACAAACCGATGCAGGATTTTATCAACGAAAAAGGCAAGGCAATGGCGGCCATTTCGCACCGCCCCGACTTGCCCTACCAGTTCTACATTGTTGATTCTCCCGTTGTTAATGCATTTGCCGTGCCTGGTGGCTATGTTTATTTTACGCGGGGCATTATGGCTCACTTCAACAACGAAGCCGAGTTTGCGGGGGTCCTTGGACACGAGATTGGTCACATCACCGCCCAACACTCTGCGCGGCAACAAACAAGCCAACTTTTTAGTACGCTTGGAGCTATTGCCGGTTCAATCCTGGTTCCACAACTCGGCGAATCACTTATGCAGGGAGCGCAGGTACTCGGGCTTAAGTACAGCCGTGACCACGAATCGGAGTCCGACAAAATTGGCGTTGAGTATTCGAGCAAGATCGGCTATGATGCCGTTGAGATGGCCGACTTTTTTGGCACCATCAAACGCATTCAGGACAACTCAGGGCAGCAAGTGCCCACGTTTATGTCTACCCACCCCGATCCGGGTAACCGCCAAACCCGCGTAACAGGTTTGGCCAAAGAGTTTCAGGCTGCCAACCCAAAGCAGTATGCCGTGGAGCGAGAGCGTTATCTGCGCCTGATCGACGGAATCATTTTTGGCGAAGACCCAAAGCAGGGTTTTGTGGAGAATGACATGTTCTATCATCCCGTACTGAAATTTCAGTTTCCGGTGCCACGCGGCTGGAAACACCAAAACTCCCCGGAGCAGTTTCAAATGTCTCCCGCCGATGGCAAAGCAGCTATGATTTTGATGCTGGCCAAAGGCAATTCGCTGGACGAAGCCGCGCAGACGATGGTTAAAGAACTGAACTTAAAAGTGTTGGAAAATGCCCAGACTACCATAAACGGCAACCCGGCTCTGGTTATTATCTCGCAACAGCAGCCTCAGCAGCAGGAAGGTCAGCAACAACAGCAGACTGCCGCCAATACCCTGCAAATTGCCACGTGGCTGATTCAGTACAATGGAGCTATTTATGCACTGCACGGTCTGTCGTCGTCGGCTGATTTCAACGGTCGACTTAATGCATTCAAAAGTGTTGCCCAGAATTTCCGTGCCCTAACCGATCAGGAGAAAATTAATCGCAAACCGGAGCGTGTTCAGGTGGAGCCAGCCCCCCGCGATGGCAGTTTCCGAGATGTGATGAGCGCTTTGAACATGCCTGCCAGCCGCCTAGAAGAACTGGGAACACTGAACAGCATGAAAGTCGGTGATGCCGTAACGCGAGGTACGCTGGTGAAAGTAATACGGCGGTAAGCTCCCCCGTCAGTATGACAGGGCAACTTTTTGTTTTATGTAGAACGGAGTGATACCGCAAGGGCGGTATCTCCCGTTCTACAGCAACGTGACCCGCATAACGCTACTTCTTTTTCTTCTTTTTCTGACCCTGCCTGCTCTCGCTCAAAAAAAGAACGACGCTTTTCAGTACAACATTTCCCGGGCTTCATCGCCCATCCGCATCGACGGAGTGGCTGATGAAGCAGCCTGGCAAACTGCGCAATTGGCCACCGATTTCCAGATGGTGTTACCGATGGACACGAGTCGCGCCCGCGTGCCAACGGATGTTCGTATGGCCTACGACGACCAAAATCTGTATGTCGTGGCCGTTTGTTATTACCCCAAAAACCAGCCCTTCGTGGTAGAATCGCTCCGGCGCGACTGGAATTTTGGCAAAAACGATAACTTTCTGCTCTTCTTAGACACTTTTGACGATCAGACCAATGGCTTTGCATTCGGGGCCAACACGGTGGGGGCGCAGTGGGATGGGCTGATGTATGAGGGTGGCAAAGTGAACACGAGTTGGGACAACAAATGGACTTCGGTGGTGCGTAATTACCCCGACCGCTACGTGTTCGAGGCTGCCATTCCGTTCAAGACAATCCGGTATAAAAAAGGCATTACCCGCTGGGGTGTTAATTTTAGCCGGCAGGATTTAACCAGCACCGAAAAATCGGCCTGGGCACCCGTGCCGCGCCAGTTTCCATCAGCCGCACTCGCCTATACCGGCACACTCGTTTGGGATCAGGCACCCCCGCAGGCCGGGCCAAATATTTCGGTGATTCCCTACGCATTGGGCAGCAGCACCCGCGACTTTTCGACCTCTGAACGACCAGCACCCAAAGGAACAATTGGGGGCGATGCCAAAGTGGCACTCACCTCGTCTATGAACCTTGACCTGACCATAAACCCCGATTTTTCGCAGGTGGAGGTTGATAGGCAGGTCACGAACCTCGACCGTTTTGAGCTTTTTTTCCCAGAACGTCGGCAGTTTTTCCTGGAAAACGGCGACCTCTTTGCCAGCTTCGGTTACCAGACCATTCGCCCCTTTTTCAGTCGAAGAATCGGGCTTGGGGTTCCCATTCGGTATGGGGCGCGGGTGAGTGGCAAACTCAACAAAGACTGGCGGGTTGGACTCATGCACATGCAAACGTCCGATGTGGAAGCCACCGATCTGCCCCGACAAAATTTCACGGTGGCGGCTATGCAACGCCGGGTGGGGGCGCGTTCCAATGTGGGTATGTTACTGGTGAATAAACAGTCGATGAACTACACGCCCCAAGAGGGTTTCCCAGTCCATTCACAATATAACCGAAACGTGGGGCTGGAGTATAATCTACAATCAGTCAACAACTTGTGGACGGGAAAGGCCCTGTATTTGCAGTCGTTTTCGCCGGGTAACCCCGCTGACAATAAGGTGATGGCGGGCAACCTGCTCTACAATGATCGCAAATGGATTGTGGGTGGGCAATATGAATATGTTGGCACCGCTTATAACCCCGAAGTGGGCTATGTGCCGCGCCGGGGCTACCAGAAACTCAATAGTCAGGTGGCTTATCTATTCTTTCCCAAAGGCACGTCGGTTCTGAGCCACGGGCCGGTACTGAACAGCACTTTTTTTCTAAATACAACGCTAACCCGAAACCTCGACAACACCCATTTTTTGGCGTATGCGTTTCAGTTTCGTAACAAAAGTACCTTTATGGCCTGGACCGCCACCGACTTTGTCCGACTCCTTACCGACCTTGACCCCACTAACAGCGGCAAAGCCAAACTTAAAGCCGGGAGCCTGCACCATTGGAAATCGTGGGGAACAGAGTTTGTTTCGCGCCCGCAAAGCCTGTTCACTTATGGCTTCTCGACGCGCTACGGCGGTTTTTACGACAACGGCACCCGCCTGAACATCACGACTGACCTTGCCTACCGGGTACAGCCCTACGCAAGCCTGGCCGTTTCGTCGAGCTACAACCGCATCAGTTTGCCCAACTTATCGGGTCTCACCACGTTCTGGCTTGTTGGCCCACGCCTTGACCTCACCATGACCAATAAGCTGTTTATCACGGCCTTCATGCAATACAACCAACAGGCTAAAAACGTAAACCTGAATACCCGTGTACAATGGCGATACAAACCTGCATCGGATCTGTTTATTGTTTATACGGACAACTACCTACCCGAAAATTTCCGGGTTAAAAACCGGGCCATTGTTTTTAAGCTAACTTATTGGTGGAACGTGTAAGTTACCCTATCTTGCCAACTCAACTATTTATTAATCGCTGTTCATCACTTATCATGCACAAGTTAATCCTTCTGATTGGCTGTTTTAGCTTACCCTTCGCTTCTTTAGCACAGGAAACGACCCCTACCCCTCCCCCTACTACCTACGTTGTTCCGTCAGTTTGGCGGGCAACATTTTTGGGGCTTGGTATTCAAAATGAAACCCGACTGGGGCCAAAAACAACGCTGGCTTCGGGTCTTGCCTTTACAAGCAATGGCAATGTCGTAGAAATTACCCCTTCAGGAACGGCTAATGAAGTAGCCATTTCCTATTCCTTTTCCCCGGTTTTATATACAGGCGTTCGTCATTTCTACAATTTTGAACGTCGCCTGGAAAAACAGAAAAGTATCCGTTACAACTCCGGAAATTATCTGTCTGCCCGTCTTTTGTATGTTACGAATCCAATCTATAAAAACATCGATAACCGCGCGCCCCTCACGGCTAACGACGGAGTTTATGGCGAGGCACTTTGGGGTTTCCAGCGAACGTATCGGCGCAATTTTTATTTGCATCTCGCACTGGGAGTTGCACTCGGCCGAAATGGTGTGAATGGTACGGGTGATTTTTCTCTGGGTTACACCTTCCCCAACCGGAACGCCAATCAGTAGTAGATGAGTTGCCAGGGGTATTTATCAATTCATAACCACGATAGTTTACCCCAATTATGCCCTATACTCTTGACCAATGGCGGCAGTTGGGCCGCACTTTCAATTATAAAGGCAACTCCATTTTCTATGTCGAAGCGGGTGAGAGCGTGCCGCTCGTAGTGTTGCACGGCTTTCCAACGGCTTCGTGGGATTGGCACCACATCTGGGATAGTTTGGCAACCCGATACCATGTCATTGCGCCCGATTTTCTGGGTTTCGGCTTCTCCGATAAACCTCGAGGTTACCCCTACTCAATGCTCGATCAGGCCGATATGGTCGAAGAATTACTCCGGGAAAGGGGTATTGATTCCTATTATTTGCTGGCCCACGACATTGGCGACACGGTGGCACAGGAGCTTTTGGCCCGCCAGCTCGATCGGAAAACAGACCAGATTCGGGCGGTTTGCCTCCTCAACGGGGGCCTCTTCCCCGAAACGCACCACGCCCTGCCCATCCAGAAACAGTTGTTGGGGCGGTGGGGCTGGCTTATTTCAAGACTCGTCAACGAAAAGCGGTTCAAGAAATCGCTAACCAATGTGTTCGGGAAAGACACCCAACCCAGCCCCGCAGATTTCGATGCCTACTGGCAGTTGATGAACCGACAACAGGGGCAACGTAACCTGCATTTGCTCATTCGCTACATTGCCGAGCGTCGGCAGAACCGCGAACGCTGGGTAGGGGCTTTGCAACAAACCCTAACTCACATCCGGCTCATCGACGGGCTAGACGATTCTATTTCCGGGGCACACATGGTTCGGCGATATCGCGAGTTGATTCCGAACCCCAACGTGGTCGAGTTGCCCGGCATTGGGCATTACCCCCAAACAGAAACCCCCAGCGAGGTGCTGAGGGCTGTTGTTGAGTTCTTTGGTGGAATACCCGATTATCCAGCAACCAATTCAAGCAATTGATCCTGGGCCAGCACTGCCCGTTGACGCTCGCTCAGACCTTCAGAGGCTTTCATCAATGGCAATCGGACATGGCCTTCGATGAGGCCCATAATTTCGAGTATACTCTTGATCCCCACGGGATTACCTTCTTCGTAGAGCAGTGGGTCGATACGGAGAAAATGGCTCAATTCCTGGGCGGCAAATTTGAAATCGCCCTGCAAAGCCGCTTCGATCAGGCCACAGAATTTGGCCGGAAAAGCGTTGGCCACCACCGACATCACTCCCACCCCACCGATGCTGATAATGGGCACGCCCTGCACATCGTCGCCCGAAATCAGCAAGAAGTCTTCGGGTTTGTCGCGGGCAATTTCCATGCACTGCTCAATTACGCAGGAGGCTTCTTTCACCCCGATAATGTTCGGATGCTGTGCCAGTTCCACAATTGTTTCGGCGGTCATGTTGATGCCCGTCCTAAAGGGAATATTATACAGAATCACCGGCACGGGCGAGGCATCGGCAATGCGCGTGAAATGCTCGATGACACCCTGCTTCCCGGGTTTATTGTAATACGGACAAACCGACAAAATAGCATCAACGCCGTCAAAGTCAGTCTCTTTAATATAACTCACTACCTCTGCCGTCACGTTGCCACCCACGCCATACACTATCGGCAGATTCTTCGGATTGTTGGCCTTCGTGTAGTCGAGTAGTTCCTTTTTTTCCGCTTTCGTCACCGTCGGCGACTCGCCGGTGGTGCCCTGTAGCACAATATAGCGCACCCCTCCATCGGAGATATGCTGAATCACACGGCCATAACCGGCGAAATCAATGGAATGATCGGCGTTGAAGGGGGTGACAATGGCCACACCGACACCATGAAAGCGAGTATTCATTCAGTTAACGGGGTTGTAATCTCACAAAGTTACGCCAGCATTGCCATAAACTCGTCCTCGCTAATCATCGGGACGTTCAATTCTCCCGCTTTGTTTACTTTCGATGGCCCTGCGCTGCTGCCTACAATTAAGTAACTGAGCTTTTTCGAGACACTGCTTACCAGTTTACCACCATGCGATACAATCTCATTTTCAAGCTGTTCGCGACTAAAATTCGTGAATGTTCCCGTATAGAGCAACGTTTTACCAGCCAGTTTTTCGCTCTGTGCCTCAATCACTTTTCGCTCGCCCACAAACTGAAGCCCGGAAGCCCGAAGTCGCTCTACATAGGCCACATTGTCGGCATCGCTGAACCACTGGGCCGCACTCTGTGCAATGCGCGGGCCAACTTCAGGCACTGTTACCAAAACTTCCAGCGGAGCCGCCATCAGTGCGTCCACTGTCCCGAAGAAATCGACTAATTTCTCGGCAGTGGTCGCACCCACATACCGGATTCCTAACCCAAACAGAACATTCGTAAACGGCTGTTTTTTAGACCGTTCAATAGCTGTCAGAATATTATCGACCGTTTTCTGACCGAATTTAACCACCCGCGCTTTTCCCGGCTCCTCGACGGAAGGCCGCCCCGAACCATCTTCTTTCAGGATCGGAGTGGCCGGATATGTCCGTTCAAGGCCCAGTAATTGGTCGTTGGTCAGGTCGTATAAATCGGCGGGCGACTGCACTAGCCCCCGCTCGATGAGCAGTTCAATTTTGCCTTCTCCCAGGCTTTCAATGTTCAGGGCACGACGCTGAATGAAATGCTCGAACCGGGCCTGCCGTTGTGGAGGGCAACCTTTTTCGTTGGGGCAGTAGAAATGGGCTTCGCCTTCCGTTCGGATCAGGGGCGTTTGACAGGCAGGGCAAGTGGTCGGATACACGATTTCCTGGGCAGAATCCATGCGTTTGCTCAGGTCAACGCCCGTTACTTTCGGAATAATTTCGCCCCCTTTTTCCACGAAAACCGTGTCTCCCAGGCGCACGCCCAATCGCTCGATCTCGTTGGCATTGTGTAAGGAGGCTCGTTTTACCACCGTTCCGGCCAGCAATACGGGAGTCAGGTTAGCCACGGGTGTAACAGCCCCCGTTCGGCCCACCTGATAGGTTATGCTGTTCAACTTCGTACTGGCGGCCTGCGCTTTATATTTGAACGCGATGGCCCAACGCGGACTTTTCGACGTGAAGCCTAATTCGCGTTGTTGGCGGTAGCTGTTCACCTTGATCACAATGCCATCGGTGGCTAGTGGCAGCTCGAACCTCTTCATCTCCCAGTCGTTGATATACACCATAACATCGCGAATATCAGCGCATTTACGCCAGGTCGGCGACACATTGAAGCCCCATTTCTTCAGGGCAATCAGGCTTTGTTCGTGGGTATCAAATACCTCGGTATCCGTCAAAAAAGAATAGACATAACAGTCTAGACGGCGTTGAGCCACTGCCCGTGAATCTAATTGCTTAAACGCACCCGATGCAGCATTGCGCGGATTGGCCAACAGGGCTTCGCCAATATCTTCCCGCTCTTTATTGATACGTTCAAACTCGGCAAAGGGCAGAAAACCTTCCCCGCGAACCTCAAAGAGAGTGGGAATTTTGGATTGGGGATTGGGGGCGAAATCCGAAATCCGAACCGCAACGGCGGACCGTCCCAAATCCGAAATCTTCAGGGGCACCGTGCGAATGGTGCGGATATTGGCCGTAATATCGTCACCCCGAACCCCATCGCCACGGGTAACACCCTGCATCAGTACCCCGTTTTCGTAGGTCATGCTCAGGGCTACCCCGTCGAATTTGAGTTCGCAGATGTATTCAAACTCCTGTCCGTCAAGCCCTTTCCGAACGCGGGCATCAAATTCTACCAACTCGGCTTCGGAATAAGTGTTGCCCAGCGAGAGCATCGGAAAGCGGTGATAGACCGTCGCAAACTCCTTGCTGATGGTACCGCCAACCCGCGTCGTGGGTGAGTCGGGCCGCCGAAATTCCGGGTATTGCGCTTCGAGGACGTTCAGTTGTTCGAGCAGCCGATCGAAGGTAAAATCGTCCACTTCCGACGCGCTGTTTTGGTAATACTGGTAATTATAGTGATTGAGTTGATCGGTGAGCTGGTCAATTTGTTGTTGGGGCGACATGGAATTTCAGATTTCAGATTTCAGATTTCAGATTTCGGATTTGCGTCCTCGGTCTTCATGCAAAGCTAAAGTCCAGCGTCCACCATCCAATATCCAACGTCCTGTAACCACCATTTCAGCAAAAAAAGGTAGCTTTACGCTCAGAAAACTGCCCGTATTGTTGAGCATGTTTTTGGGACACAAGGTCTTCTTTCATGTGACTGTCCCGTCTGAGCTATATGAACCATCCAATTATTGCTCCGTCTGTTCTGGCGGCTGATTTTGCCAATTTGCAACGCGATGTGGAGATGATCAACCACAGCGATGCCGACTGGTTCCATATCGACATTATGGACGGCGAGTTCGTTCCTAACATCTCTTTTGGTTTTCCCGTGCTGGAAGCCATTCGTCGGTACGCCCAAAAACCCCTCGATGTTCACCTGATGATTGTGCAACCTGACCGCTATCTGGAGCAGTTTGCCAAGGCAGGTGCCGCCACCATCACCGTTCATTACGAAGCCTGTACTCACCTGCACCGTACTCTCACGCGCATTCGTGAGTTGGGTTGTCGGGCGGGTGTTGCCCTGAACCTGCAAACACCCGTTACCGTGCTGGAAGACATTATCGACGCTGTTGATCAGGTGCTCATTATGACCATAAACCCCGGTTTTGGGGGGCAGAAACTGGTGCCTTCATCGGTTCACAAAGTCCGTAAGATGCGTCGACTGCTAGCCGAACACCAAAGCAATGCCCTCATCGAAGTGGACGGGGGCGTTGATCTCAACACCATCACCGAACTGGCTGAAGCTGGTGCCGATGTTTTTGTAGCCGGAACCTCCGTTTTCAAAGCCGAAGATCCAGCCCTGGCAATCCGCCTACTAAAAGAACGACCGTTCACACAACAGTCTTCACCAATGGCTTGATAGTTGTAGTTATTTTAGACTGATATTGCGACAAACCTTTATGACAAAGTCCCTGCTGGCTAGTACCTTGAGCCTACTTCTGATAATGGGAGCCTGCCGAAATCAGGCTCAGGATACCCAAACGGATAATCAGAACAGTACCAGTGATTCTACTACTGCCAAAACGGATCAGGCACCACCTGCCCCCGAATGGGCTAAAAATGCAACAATCTACGAAGTCAATACCCGTCAGTTTTCGCAGGCTGGCACATTCAAAGCTGTCACTGAGCAACTTCCCCGCCTGAAAGAATTGGGCGTTGATATTGTCTGGTTCATGCCCATTTATCCCATAAGCCAGAAAAATAAAAAAGGAACGCTGGGCAGCCCCTATGCCATTGCCGATTACAAAGCGGTAAACCCCAACTACGGCACCCTCGACGATTTTAAGGCACTGGTGAAACGGGCGCATGGCCTGGGCCTAAAAGTAATTCTCGATTGGGTACCCAACCATACCGGCTGGGATCACAAATGGATTACAGAACACCCTGAGTATTACACGATGATAAAAGGCAAAATGACTGCCCCCATTGACCCCGGTAACGGCAAACCCACCGACTGGACCGATGTAGCCGACCTAAACTATGACAACCCCGACATGCGCAAAGCAATGATCGAAGCCATGTCGTACTGGTTACGTGAGTGCGACATCGACGGGTTTCGGTGCGATGTGGCCGGGTTTGTCCCCAACGATTTCTGGGCAGAACTTCGCCCCGCTTTAGATAAAGTCAAAACTGTTTTTATGCTCTCGGAGTGGGAGGCAGAACCGAACCACTTCAAAAGTTGCTTCAATATGACCTACGGATGGGGTATGCACACCGTGATGAAAGCCGTTGCTCAGGGAGCCAAACCAGCCACCGTGATCGACTCGATGGTGACGCTGAACCGGCAGCGGTTTCCGGCCTGGTATTACCAGATGGAGTTTACCCAAAATCACGACGAGAACACCTGGAATGGAACGCTGACTGAGTCGTTCAAAGACGGAGCCGATGCGTTTATTGTATTGAGCAGCACGCTCGAAGGAATGCCACTGGTGTATAACGGTATGGAGTCGAACCTGAACAAACGACTGGCGTTTTTCGAAAAAGACTCCATTGCCTGGGGCACCTATGCCAAAACTGACTTTTTCAAGTCGCTATTGACGCTCAAACACCGAAATCGGGCACTATGGAATGGGTTGGCGGGGGGAAAAGCCGTAAAAATTCCGACAGGTAATGACGATAAAGTTTATGCATTTTATCGCCAAAAAGACAACGACCGGGTCACAGTTGTCCTAAATCTATCTGCTCAGTCAGTAACAACCCGTTTGGAAGGTGCCGGATACGAGGGAACGTTTATGGAGATATTTACCCGTGTGTCGTCGGAAGTCAGGCCCGGTATCATTATGACGTTAAAGCCCTGGGAGTATCGGGTTTATACGAACTAGTGATCCTGAAAATCAGGGCAAACAAAAAAGCCAGACGAGATTCTCTCCTGGCTTTCTGATTTACTCAACGTTATGAAAAACTTTTCTTTTCGACGCAATGATATAACAAAAGTTACTATGAATGGTTTTCCACAGTGTAGAATTTTTTCAACAATTGATTAAATGACTCAAAATCAACCGATAAGCACTAGTTAAAAGTGTATTAAAACAAAAATCATGCGTAAAATTGCACATTAAAAAGAGAAATTTTGATATAAACTATAAGGCCTTCTCGTTATCCACTATTCAATTAAACCATCCCGAATCACCACTTTCCGGTCGGCCAAATCGGCTAATGCTTCGTTGTGTGTCACAATGATAAAGGTCTGCCCAAAGTCGTCGCGAAGCCGGAAAAATAGTTTGTGTAGTTCTTCGGCATTGTGCGAATCGAGATTGCCACTGGGTTCGTCGGCAAAAACCACGGCGGGCTGATTGATGAGCGCACGGGCCACGGCGGTTCGTTGTTGCTCCCCCCCCGACATCTGCGAGGGAAAATGTCCGGTTCGATCTGGCAGGCCCAGCGTTTCGAGCAGCATTTGTGCCCGCTCCCGCACGGCCCGCTCCGGCTTGCCCGCAATGAAGCCGGGCAGGCAAACATTTTCTAGGGCTGTAAATTCGGGCAAGAGGTTATTAAACTGAAAAACAAACCCGATTTTCTCGTTC
The DNA here is from genome assembly GCA_031411995.1 of Cytophagales bacterium. Lineage (GTDB taxonomy): Bacteria > Bacteroidota > Bacteroidia > Cytophagales > Spirosomataceae > Rudanella. The sequence goes on along the minus strand of JANOCD010000049.1, from coordinate 34,977 downwards.
CGGAAACGCGCTAACTGCGTATCGGTCAACGTAAATACATTTTGTCCGGCCAGAATAACCTCCCCTGAATCGGGGCGGTCTAATGTACCGAGAATATGCAGCAGGGTACTTTTGCCAGCTCCCGACGCGCCCACAATAGAGACAATTTCGCCGGAGTTAATGGTTAGATTGATGCCCCGCAAAACGGGTAGAGTACCGTAGGAACGCTGGAGATTGGTAGCAGATAACAAAGGAATCATAAACCTGTTTACTGAAAAAACTGGTGGCCGTTGGCTGTTCACTGCTCACTGAGTAGTAACTTGCCGCGTAAAATTACTATTTTCTACATTCTTTTCGGACCGCCAATGCGGTTGCAGCCGACATGAATATACACGAGTATCAGGGTAAAGAAATACTGAAACGCTATGGCGTTCGGATTCAGGAGGGCATCGTGGCCGAATCGCCCGAAAAAGCCGTGGAAGCCGCCAAACTGATTATGGCGCAGACCAACTCGAAGTTCGTCGTGGTAAAATCGCAGATTCACGCCGGGGGCCGGGGCAAAGGACAAATTGTTGGGTCGGAGCAACGGGGCGTAAAATTGGCCAAGTCGGTTGACGAAGTACGCGATATCGCTAAGAATCTGATTGGCAACATCTTAGTTACACACCAAACAGGGCCGGAAGGTAAGAAGGTGAATAAAATTCTGATCGCTCAGGATGTTTATTACCCCGGAGAATCGGAGGTGAAAGAGATGTATCTTGGCATTTTGCTCGATCGGGCGAAAGCCTGCAACGTGATCATGGCCAGCACCGAAGGAGGCATGGACATTGAAGAAGTGGCCGAACACTCACCCGAAAAAATCGTGAAAGAGTGGATTGACCCTTCCGTTGGTTTACAGCCGTTCCAGGCCCGCAAGGTAGCCTTTGGTCTTGGGTTGACGGGGGAAGCATTCAAAGAGATGGTGAAGTTCGTGACCGCGCTCTACAAGGCGTATGTAGACACCGACGCGGCCATGTTCGAGATCAACCCGGTACTGAAAACCTCCGACAACAAGATTCTGGCGGTCGATGCCAAAGTGAGCCTCGACGACAACGCTCTGTACCGCCACAGCGATCTGGCGAGTTTGCGCGACATTACGGAGGAAGATCCCCTCGAAGTGGAAGCCTCAGCCAACGACCTGAACTATGTGAAACTCGACGGAAACGTAGGTTGCATGGTGAACGGTGCGGGTTTAGCAATGGCGACAATGGACATCATCAAACTGTCGGGGGGCGAGCCGGCCAACTTCCTCGATGTTGGGGGTGGAGCCAACGCCAAAACGGTGGAAGCTGGTTTCCGAATCATCCTGAAAGACCCCAACGTGAAGGCCATCCTAATCAATATTTTTGGGGGCATCGTTCGTTGCGACCGCGTGGCCACGGGTGTTGTGGAAGCCTACAAAGCCATTGGCGATATTCCGGTGCCAATTATCGTTCGTCTTCAGGGAACTAACGCTGCCGAAGGTGCCCGCATCATCGACGAGTCGGGCCTGAAAGTACAATCAGCCGTTGAGTTGAAAGAAGCCGCCGAGAAAGTGAAGGCAGTGGTAGCGAGTTTGTAAGTCTTTTTAAGTCGTAAGTAGTCGCAAGTCGGCTGACGCATGGTTGCTGTCACGTAAGCAATACTTGTGCGTCAGCCGACTTGCGACTTCTGACTTATCCAGACTTACGACTAAATAACTTACTTCTTTGCCGTCAACACCCCCACGCCACTTTTGAACCGGGCCACACGGATGCCGGAGAGGGCTTTTTTGGCAGTGACGTACTCGGTGAGAGGTTGGCTGGTGATTACCACGCGGCCATGATCGGAGGAGGCATGGAGCAGATGGACGCGGTTGTTTTGCCAGATGGCGAAGCCGCAATGCTTCATGTCGAGGCCAGGTCGGGCGGCCGAGAGCATCACAATGTCGCCATCGCGGAGGTTTACTTCGGCTTTGCGAAGGTTCTTTTTGGGGATGAACGCAAATGGCTCATGGCTCAGGCTCGTTTCGATTTGAGCCATTTGTTTGAACACAGCGGGGTTGCTCATAGCCGGATACCGGAATGTTTTGGCGGTCATGTAGGAAAGTGGCTTGGAAACCGTCACATTGCCTGCTAATTGGGGCGTTACGTCCTGCAACAGACCCTTGCGCTCATTGTCGCGGAGCCACTCCGAAAAATAGTGTAAACGGCTGGCATACCCGTCGATCTGACCGTCGCGGTAACGAACTTTGGTCAGGTATTGACGAAACAGCGTTTCCAGCAGGACGCTGTTTTTTTTGTCGGGGAGGTCGTGCCAAGCGAGCGAGAGCGCTGCGATCGTTTCCACAAACGTGGTACAATCGAACTGATGGAGGTTAACCACCAATTGCTCATTCTGGTTTTCTTCGAGTGTGTGCGGCAGGTAGGGCTTACCCAAAAACGACCGCCCTACCCCCACCGCCGTTTCGGCAACCGACTTGCCACTGGCCGTGGTCAAATCGCACCCATCAGGAAACTTGAGGGGTTGCGCCCGAAGTGGATGAACACACGAAATTAGTATAACTGCAATGTAAAGTTTATGCATAGACTATCGATTGGTGGGTTGGAAAAGCCGCTATTGGATTTCCAGCATTAAGACGCTCAATGGAGGCAAAGTAACAGAAAGCCCTGTCAAACCCACTACTTCGGTCTGAAACGCTGTGTCGAACACATCGACAAACCGATATGATTGAGTTTCGTGTATTCCCATGAGTTGCCAGGCATGAGTCGGAATTTTCAAGGTGGTTTCGGCAGTTTTATTTTGGTCAAAGTTACAGACAATCAGCAGTTTTTGGCGTGATGTATAGCGTAGATAGGAATAAAGCCGATCTCCGTTGTAGCCGGGTGTGTTTTGGTTTGCCCATTGCAAATCGTAGAAGGCCCCGTTCTGAATGGCATCCGACTGGCTCACCAGGTGGTTCAGTCGCTGGTAGAAAGCCCGGAGTTTTTGCGGATCAGGGGTCAGGCCGTTGCCATCATATTGGTTGTTGTTGAGGTAACCCTGCCAGTCGGGGATTCCCCAATAATCGAAGATGGTGGTGCGGCCATCGTCGCCACTGAAGCCTTCGCTGCCCTCGGCCCGAACCCCAATCTCCTGACCAAAATAGAGCAAGAGCGGACCCGTATGCAGCGTGGCTGTGACAACCATTGCCGGCACTGCCACCCAGGGGTCACGGGCAAAAAACCGCGAGGCAATACGCTGTTCGTCGTGAGTTTCGAGAAAGCGGAGCATGTGTTCACTGAAATCGCCGGATTCCTGTTGCCACACGCGGGTGATATCGCGGCAGGTGCCGTGACCCTCCATGAGCCGCCGGAGCGAGTCGTAGAGGCCCACCTTGTCGTAGAGGTAATCGAAACCACCCTCAAAAATGAAGCGACGGTAAAGGCCGGGGTCGTAGATTTCGGCAATGAAAATCATCGACGGATAGTGTTGCTTTACGCGCCTTGTGGCCCAACCCCAGAACTCAACCGGCACCAGATGAGCCATGTCGCAGCGGAAACCGTCAATGCCTTTGGCCGACCAAAATAGCAGGATGTCCAGCATTTGGTGCCAGGTTGCCGGAGTAGGATCGAAATGGCCCGACCAGCCATTGAACACATCAACCCCGTAGTTGAGCTTCACGGTTTCATACCAATCGTTGATGTCGGGGCTTTCGGTGAGCGAGCCCGAACCCGTTATTTTGGCAGGAAATTCCTCAATAGTTTGTTGGTCACGTTCACAGGCGGGCGTTGTGAATGCTTTGCCGGGCAGGTAATAAAAATTATTGTTGATGGAAAAGTTGAGCGTTGTATCGTCATTTTCGCCCAAATCGACCACGCCGGTGGGTTTTTGATCAGAATGGTATTGACGGGCCACGTGGTTAGGCACAAAGTCGATGATCACTTTCAGACCGTTGGCGTGGGTTCGTTGCACCAGTCGCTCAAACTCAGCCATGCGGTTCGGCACATCGACAGCCAGATCGGGGTCCACGTCATAATAATCTTTCACGGCGTAGGGCGAACCCGCTAACCCCTTCACCACCGCCGGATCATCGGGCCGAATGCCAAATGCGGAGTAGTCGGTGACGGTGGCATGTTCGAGGATGCCGGTGAACCAGATGTGCGTGGCCCCGAAGCGTTTAAGGTCGTTCAGGGCGCGGTCGTTGATGTCGTTGAAGGTACCAACCCCATTTTGGGCGAGGGTGCCGTTGAGTTTATTGGTGGTATTTTGATTACCAAATAACCGGGTAAAGATTTGGTAAATAACCAGCTTGTCGAGCCTTGGTTTGACGATGGTGGTATTCATGTTGCGAAACTATTACATTTGCCACTTATCCCCTCATGATTTTTATGAAGATATTCTGTGTTGCCCTGCTTTGTCTGTGGGGTCTGCTGACTTCTCCCCTACTCCTATCGGCGCAAAATGCCCAGATTCAGCGCATCGACCCAACCAACTGGTGGATCGGTATGAAAAATCCGACGGTTCAATTGCTGGTGTATGGCAAAAACCTGAGCAAAGCGTCGGTGAGTATCCGGCATCCGGGCGTGAAAGTAGAGAAGGTTACACCACTGGAAAACCCGAATTATCTCGCCGTTGATCTGACGATTGCGGCCACGGCCAAACCCGGCACATTCCCCATCCGGTTTCGGGTGGGCAGTCAGGAAACTACGTTCGACTATCGAATCGGGTATCGGCATGATCCACAAAAACGTGCGCAGGGTCTTACCTCCGCCGATTTGGTGTACCTGATTCTGCCCGACCGATTCTCGAACGGCGATCCGACCAACGACAAATTCGCCGACATGGCCGACCCCAACGCCGACCGTGCGAATCCATTCCTGCGGCATGGGGGCGATTTGCAGGGTATCATCAACCACTTAGATTACCTGAAAGACCTCGGCGTAACGGCCCTGTGGCTTAATCCGGTAGTCGAAAACGATCAGCCCCAGACCAACGAGGGCGGAGTGATGCGTTCGGCCTATCACGGCTACGGATTTACGGACCAGTACAAAATTGACCGTAGGCTGGGCGGCAATGAAGCCTACAAAAAACTGATCCAGGAGGCCCACAAGAAAGGGATCAAGATTATTCAGGATGCAGTCTATAACCACGTTGGCAAGAATCACTGGTTCCTGAACGATATGCCCTCGAAAGACTGGCTGAATCAGTGGCCCAGTTATACCAACACCTCCTACAAAGAGCAACCCATTCTAGATCCGCACGGCTCGACTCTCGACCGCAAAATAACGTCCAACGGCTGGTTTGTACCGTTCCTGCCCGACCTGAACCAGAACAACCCAGTGGTGGCCAACTACCTGATTCAGAACGCCATCTGGACGGTTGAGGAATTTGGCGTGGATGCCTGGCGTATCGACACGTACATGTACAACGATATGCCGTTTATGAACCGCTGCAATCAGGCACTGCTCGACAACTACCCGAACATCCACCTCTTCGGCGAGTCGTGGACGGGTAGTGTGCCGAACCAGGCGTATTTTACCCGCAATAACATCGAAACCAAGTTTAAGTGTAACCTGCCCGGCGGCATGGATTTTCAGGTCTATAACGCGCTGAATGCCACGCTACAGCAGAACAACCCGGAGATCGTTTACTCGGTTTTAGGACAGGATTATCTCTACAAAGATCCGACGCGCAACCTCGTCTTTATGGACAATCACGACACTGATCGCTATTTTTCGGTGATTGGCGAGGACATCGAAAAATTCAAAATGGGCGTGATTTTTACGCTCACCACGCGGGGCATTCCGCAACTCTACTACGGCACCGAGTTTCTGGAGAAGAATTTCAAAAACCCGTCGGATGCCGAAGTCAGAAAGGATTTCCCCGGTGGTTTCCCCGGCGACAAAATAGATAAATTCACGGCAGAGGGGCGCACCAAAACGGAGAATGAAATTTTCAACTTCACGCGAAAATTAGCGAACTACCGCAAACAGTCGCCCGTGTTGCAAACTGGCAAACTGATGCAGTTTCTGCCGCAAAACGGCATTTATGCCTACGCCCGCTACAATGGTTCGCAAACAGTGATGGTGTTGATGAATTTCAAGAAAGAGGAAGTTTCGGTGGACACCGACCGATTCGCCGAGCGAACAGCGGGTTTTACGTCGGCCCGCAACGTGCTGACCGATGAGATTATCTCAGGACTGAAGTTAGTGAAGATACCGGGGCAATCGGCATTAGTGCTGGAGTTGCGGAAGTGATACTCCACAAGGTTTTCTGAACTAATCTTATTGTCTTTTCTGGGGCGGAATCTCACGGGGGTTTAGATAAGGAAGCCGATATTTGGGTTCTGAAATCATAGCACTCCATTCCCAGAACAGGGCCGGGTTTATTCGATACAGCCGATATAAAACTGTATCGGTAGAATGTTCCTGTTTATAAAGATTGAACCATCTTGTGATGTCTTCGTAAGTTCTATGCATCATTGGAATCTCATCATCCCTAAATCCACCTGTGGGCGTAGCGTAATCCAGCGTTGTGCAGAAGGGTTCTAAAAATATGACAAAAATTACCTTCATCGGCTGAATGTTGGATAAAGCCACGAAAACAGACATAGCCAAAAGCCGCCTAATCCATTTCTTTTGCTGGAAGTCCTTTTTCATGATTTCACAAACGTTGTCCTGTTAACCTCAAAATGTGGCTCGATTGAGTGTTCCTCTACTCCACCAACCGTGCCAACTCGCTCAGTTTCAGCAGGGCTTCAATTGGTGTTAAGCGGTTGATGTCGATGCTTTTAAGTTTGTCTTTGATGGCTTCTGAACGGGGGTCGCCGGATTCGATGTGCGGAGGGCGAGTTCGCGTTCCTGAGAGCCGGACTCGCGGGTGGCTTCTTCGTTGTCTTCGCGGCTGTGCGAGGCTTCCAATTGTTTCAGAATTTGCCCGGCCCGGCTGACCACCGAGGGCGGCATGTACACATGAAAACTTGGCTTTCACCTTTCAATTACTCCAGCATATCAACGCTCCAGACCTTGCTCGCTAATTGCCTATACAGCTCCATCCGTTCCTGAATTGCCTGCCCGCCAAAATGGTCGTAGGGTTTGAAGGGTAGGTTGTGCAGCTCAACGAACCGCAGGAACTGAGGGTTGTTGCGGTAGCAGTCCGGGTTGAGCGACCTTGCCAGCAGGTTCTCGCCCAGGTCTTTCTGGTCGTATGTCATGTCGTTATAGCTACGGTTCTTGTCGCGGGGGAGCAGAACCAGACCACCAATGTTGTTGCGCGTATGTTGAAACGATTCCTCCGTAGGGATCTCCTTCTGATAACGTATATGGTGATTTGCTATGACGTGCTCAATGTCATATGGGTTTTTAATATCTGAGCTGACGTAATGCACAAAATGGCTCGGTAGCCCGCTTCCTACCTCTATGAACTCCGTTAGCCGCCCCAGAATATGCCGCATGTACCGGATGGTGTAGCCGTTGAGACCGAAATAGGTAAAGGTGTCTAACTGGAACTCCATGCCCGTAATTTCTTCGCGCAGAAGCTCACGCAATTCGGGGAGGGGTTTTCGGCGGATCTTTTTGCTGAGTAAAAACAGGTTGTACAGGATGGATGAGTAGTCGACGGTTCGGTAGTGAAAGATTCGGCGGGTGAACGACAAATCCATAAACCGGGCGACGAGCCGTATTTTGGCGTCCGATATTTCCCGTGATTCCGCAGGGTCAATGGCTGCCAGTATGAGCTGGAATTGAAGGGTGAAATTGCGGTTGGCATTATAATACACATGCTCATAGCCCGGCGTGAACTCGGTCGCATACTGCTTGAGCCGGATGTAGATCAAGCTGAATTTGTCGAACTGTTTCTGGACGAAATCTTCGTAGTCGAGGCTCTTTTTCAAACCAACCAGGTCGATATGCTCACGAACCCACTTGTGAAATGACTGACCAATGATTTCGAAATCCTGGGCTACGGCATCTTTCTTCCGTTCGCGGATGCCATCGGCGTACTGAGCGCGAAGCCAGTTTTTAATAAAATCACTCTCTTCTTCCTTGCCCAGCTCTTTCAGCTCCAGAATACGGTGTTTCCAGAGGTCATTTGCCTGCTCGCGTACCCGGTCGGTGCTGATTTTGCTCAGCAAAAAGCCTTTGAGCATCTCAGTAGGGGTCAGGCTCAACCCCCGGTCATTCATCTAAACGAAAATTTTATGGGCATCCTGTTCGGTCTGGGCGATGATGCGGATAAAGTCGACATTGTCGATCAGCCAATCTTTAAAGTGCGGCAACGAGGCTGATTCGATGCGGTCCTCCATCAGCGAACAGATGTCCTCATAGCGGTGGTAAATGTTACGGATGGTTTCGGGTTTGCCCGCCGGGTCGAAATAGTCGCCTTTGAGCAGGGCATTCATAACGGCTTCGCGCTGGGGCAGGTCGGGGACGTGGATATTGAACGTCTTGGTGCCTGCCTTCTTCGAATAGATCATCTGCAACACTTCTGCCCGGTCGTCTTCGTCATCCAGGTGATGATATAAATAGATCAGAAGTAAGGTGAGGCTGGTCAGTCACTGCTGTCCATCGATGATGGCGTTTTCGTCGGCAGTGAGGACGATGGAACCCATGAAATAGTGCCCGTAATTGAGCACACGGCTTCGTTCGTCGTCAGTACTATGGTGTTCGTAAAAGCCTTCTGTTAAATCGCTCAGTAGCTCCTCAATTTGCTTATGCTGCCACTGGTATTCTCGCTGGTAGTAATGGATGGTATATTTTACCCCGGTAAACAACTCCCGCACCGACTTGGGCGTTCCGTCAATCTTATTCATGTGAAATGGTTATGGATTTGGTAAAAGTGAATTGCTACGCCCGTCAAGCTGCCCGTTTTTTGCGGCTCTTTTTATTCCAGCAGCGGGGATCGGTTAACTCATTAACCAGCAGTTCTTCAATCAGTAGTCGTAACTCGGGCGGGTTGATGGCAATGAAGGTGACACCTACTTTACTGCCCTTTTCCAGTTCCTCGTTTACGTGCTCCAGTTGCGAAGCCGTTCGGGGATCTTTATTGATAAAGTGGTTACGTATCCGCTGCCGGGCGGTGGCTCCTGCCGTATGCCCAATGTAACGGAGCGACATATCCATCGAATCCTTCACCCAGATGGCGTACACACCAGCATCGCGCCCAATGCTATTCAGGATAGACTGATTGTTTTTATCCCGGTTATACGGATCATCACCGTGTTTCATGTCGAATATCTGGGCATTGGCTGGATTAAGTAGGTCGTTTCGGACACCACTCAACAGTGTGCGAATAGCAACCGTGGCATCTTCGGAAAGAGAATAGGTAAGCATCTAAATGGGAAATAAAAAGGTAAAAAAACAGGTGATTGGATTAATTAAACGACGCACACTTTACCCGTTACTATTTTTATCACTCCACTAACCTCGCCAACTCGCTCAGTTTCAGCAATGCCTCTATCGGTGTTAAGCGGTTGATGTCAAGGCTCTTAAGCTTGTCTTTGATGGCTTCTGAACGGGGGTCGCCCGATTCGATGATGCGGAGGGCGAGTTCGCGTTCCTGAGAACCGGACTCACGGATGGCCTCTTTGTTGTCTTCGCGGCTGTGCGAGGCTTCCAACTGTTTCAGAATTTGCCCGGCCCGGCTGACCACCGAGGGCGGCATTCCTGCCATTTGTGCCACGTGAATGCCGAACGAGTGTTCCGAACCGCCTTCTTTCAGTTTCCGCAAGAAAATCACTTTGTTGCCCAACTCCTTTACCGACACATTGAAATTGCGGATGCGCGAATTATCAGCGGCCAAATCGTTTAGTTCGTGATAGTGAGTGGCGAACAGGGTTTTGGGGCGGCAATCGGAGTGATTGTGCAGGAATTCGGTGATGGCCCAGGCAATGGACACCCCGTCGTAGGTACTGGTTCCGCGCCCGATTTCATCCATCAGCACCAGGCTCCGTTCGCTGAGGTTGTTGAGGATACTGGCCGTTTCGGTCATCTCGACCATGAACGTGCTTTCGCCCCGCGACAGGTTGTCGGAAGCCCCAACCCGCGTGAAAATCTTATCGACAAGGCCCAACTCTGCCGCCGATGCCGGTACGAAGCTCCCCGCCTGCGCCATCAGCACGATTAGGGCCACCTGCCGCAACAGGGCCGATTTACCCGCCATGTTGGGGCCGGTGATAATTATAATCTGCTGGGTTTCGTCGTCCAGATAAATATCATTTGGCACGTAAGGTTCGCCGGGGGGCAGTTGCTGCTCGATCACCGCGTGGCGACCGTCCCTGATATTCAACGACTTACTTTCCGTAATCGTGGGGCGCACATATTTGTTGCGAACGGCCACTTTAGCAAACGACGACAGCACATCGAGCACCGAAATCACCCGGGCATTCTGCTGAACAGCCCCGACATACTCGCCCGCAGCCTGCACCAGTTCCATGTACATCCGCGACTCAATGGCGAAAATCTGGTCTTCGGCATTCAGAATCTTGTCTTCGTATTCCTTCAGTTCAGGGGTAATGTAGCGTTCGGCGTTCACCAGCGTCTGCTTTCTGATCCAGTCTTCAGGAACGCGGTCTTTGTGGGCGTTGGTCACTTCGAGATAATATCCAAACACCTTGTTGAAGTTTATCTTTAACGAACTGATGCCCGTGCGTTTGATCTCGCGTTCCTGCAACTGCGCCAGGTAATCCTTCCCCGTGAACGCCAGCGCGTGGAGTTCGTCCAGTTCGGCATTGATACCCGATTTAATCATGCCACCCTGATTCGACACCACCGGCGGATCTTCGCGAAGTTCGGCCTCGATGCGGTCAACCAGAAATGCGACGGGATTAAGTTGGTCGGCATATTTTTTGAGCGACGCTGAGTTCGGATGCCCGTTTAAGGCATTAATCAGCAACTCCTTAATGGGCAACATGTGTTGCAGCGACCGTTTCAGTTGGAGCATTTCGCGGGGGCCAATGCGCCGAACCGCCACTTTGGAAATGAGCCGTTCGAGGTCGCCAATCTGTTTGAGATGCCCCACCAGTTCATCCAGCAACTCGGTGTCTTCGTGCAGGAGGGCCACCATATTCAGTCGCTCGTCGATCAACGATTTTTCTTTGAGGGGCAACATCAGCCATTTCCGCATCAGGCGGGCACCCATCGGAGTCACGCTATGATCGAGAATCTGAATCAGCGGAACGCCCCCCTCCTGCTGAGCCGCCACCAGTTCGAGGTTGCGAATGGTGAAGCGGTCGAGCCAGACGTATTTATCTTCTTCAAGTCGCGTGATGCGCGTAATGTGCTGAAGATCTTTGTGTTCAGTCTCGTTTAAGTAGTGCAGAATGACCCCTGCGGCAATAATCCCATCGGGCAAACCGTCGATGCCAAAACCTTTTAGCGAAGTAGTCTGGAAATGTTGTTTGAGGTAATTATAACCAAAATCATAGGTAAACGCCCAATCCTCGATGGTGTAGGTGTGGAACCGATCACCGGAGGGCGAACTGCCAAACAGCGTTCCGAACTCAGGTCGGTTGCGCTTGCAATAGAGCACTTCCGAGGGGTTGAAACTCTGCAACAGCTTGTCGATGTAAGCCGCGTTGCCTTGGGCAGCCAAAAATTCACCCGTCGAAATATCCAGAAAAGCTACGCCAAACTCATCCTCCTTTTTACCAAAATGAATGGCCGCGAGGTAGTTATTCCGGCGAGTATCCAGCACGTTATCGTTGAACGACACGCCCGGCGTAACCAGCTCGGTAACTCCTCGACGCACAATACCTTTGGCCTGCGCGGGGTCTTCGAGTTGGTCGCAAATGGCCACCCGCTCCCCCGCCCGAACGAGTTTGGGCAAGTGTGTATCTAGGGAGTGATGCGGAAAACCGGCGAGTTCTTCGTTCGCTCCGCCGTTATTTCGTTTGGTAAGGGTGATGCCGAGAATTTTGCTCGCCCGGATGGCATCTTCGCCGAATGTCTCGTAGAAATCGCCCACGCGAAACAAAAGCAATGCACCGGGATATTTGGCTTTTACCTGATTGTATTGCCGGTTTAGTGGCGTTTCTTTGGCGTTCTTTGTGGGCTTGCTAGGGTCGGCTGTCTTCACTAATTTAAACAGGTCAGTTTAGACAAATTTAGTGAATTTTGGGGAGAAAGATCCATTTGCTGCCCTACAGCTCCAGACGTAGCTACATCAAATTGAAAAAATCCTTATGAAAATAAAACCATGCACCTGTAATCAGTGTCGGGCCCGAAAGCGGGCAACCAGCACATCTACCAGACGATTTTTTAAACGTGTCCTCAACAAATGGCAACGTAGAGCGAAGTTGGGAGAGGTGAAAAGTTTTTACTGGGCTTGAGATGATTCCATTTCCGGCGTGGGTACTATCCATTTCATATTAAAGTACGCAACAGTAGTGTAAGAACTTCTGGACCACAGTCAACTCATTCTGATAAGTACTATCAAGGTCTCCCCGATTTGGCAATTCAATATTAAGTATATTTCCGGGAAATTGACTAAAAATACTGTCTTTGATTTGCTCATTCCTGAAAACAAAGTTAAAAAATCAATAATGGTTTCAGGCGGACGGAAGTCAGCTAAACCGTTGATGTCACGCGAAAGATGATACTAATTCTATGTTTTAAAAGCTTTACAAATCTCTATAGCTCCATGTATTTCTATAAAACATACCACTTATCACAAAACCTACTTATGCTATAGGCATTTGGAAAGTTTGGCATAAAAATGGCTGTGTGTTTAACCGAGCATATGACCCCTAGAGCGACCAATAGGCCCGTCAAACTCATTATGATAATAAACACTCTTTTTTATGAACGAAACAAAAATTAACCAAACCGCTGAACTACTCAAAGTAATTGCTCATCCAGCCCGATTAAAGATCCTGCTGCTACTGGCCAGTCAAGGGCCTCGAAATGTCACAGGAATACAAAATCAGTTACAATTGGAGCAGTCCTTACTCTCCCATCATCTCATTAAACTCAAAGACAAAGGCGTTCTGATTTGCCAGCGCAAAGGCAAAGAGATGCACTATGAAGTGAACGTTTCGTTGCTAAGTGACCTGAATAATCTGCTCTCAGAACAGGTTAACTATGATTCGGTGATGGCGTAATGGTTTCTCTTAAAAGGACACCCTAAGGGCTGGCCAAACATGAGTCAGCCCGAATTTCAGGGGTTGACTAAAAAAAGACCTCCTTTCTTAGCTTTGAGCGTCATCACAACGACAAAGCCAGAAAGGAGGTCTTTTTTTATGGCACAGCCATGCCCGCAAAGTCAACCGCCCCCCCCATGTACTTACTAACCTCGGTGCCCATGCGGGACATTCATCAGATCTGCAGACTGCGGTTAGCCATTGCCAAGACTTTGAATTATACATAAAAAAGCCCCAAATCAGCGAGATTTGGGGCTTTTTGACAACGTGTCCCGGTAGGAAGTAGCGGGCTCGAACCGCTGACCTCTGCTCTGTCAAAGCAGCGCTCTGAACCAACTGAGCTAACCTCCTTTGCACAGTGACCAGTCCCGGCGGGGAACCGCAACAGTTAGCAGTAAACTGTGGCTGCTGTCACAGGGGCAAAACTACAAAACTTCTTCGGGTTCTAAACGGGGGTTGTAGATTTTTTGCGATGGAATGCGCCACAGCAACAGTAACCCAATGACAAACAGGCCCAACAATGCCAGCACGCTGTTTCGCATACTGCCCGTGATTTGCTCCACTAAGCCGTAAACCAGCGTCCCGATCACGATAGACAGCTTTTCGGTTACGTCGTAGAAGCTGAAAAACGAGGCCGTATCGGTGGTGTTGGCCGGGATAAACTTGGAATAGGTGGAGCGCGACAGCGATTGAACCCCGCCCATCACCATGCCTACCACACAGGCCAGAATATAGAATTGGTTTTGGGTCTGCACTAAATAAGCCGCGTAACAAATGCCAATCCAGATCGTAACCGCAATCATGAGGGCGTAAATGTTGCCAATCCGCTCCGAAATCCAGGCGAAGGCAAACGCCCCCGGAATGGCTACCAACTGAATCAGTAGGACAGTAGTAATCAGCGCACTCGACTCCATTTTCAGTTCGTTACTGGCGAAGATGGTGGCCACATACATCACCGTTTGAACACCCATGTTATAAACGGCAAACGAGATCAGGAACCGCCGGAGCAATAGTTGCTGACGAACCTGCCCGAACGTGGTTTTGAGTTCGCGGAAGCCGTTGAAAAACCACGTCCCCCACGATTCGGTAGCACTGGCGGCTGCTTTACGGGTGCCATCGGGCAAGACGTTGAACGGGATTTGGGCAAACCCAAACCACCAGAAACCTACCGTCAGGAAGGCGACCCGCGAGGCCATTCCCTCCGAAATACCACCAAACCATTCGCCTTTCAGAATCATGGCCAAATTCAGAATCATCAGCAAAACGCTGCCGATGTAGCCCATCGAAAAACCCCGCGCACTGACCCGGTCAAACTGATCTTCGGTGGCGATTTCGGGCAGATACGAGTTGTAGAAAACGATGCTGCCCGCCCAGCCCACCAAACTCCAGCCAAAACAGAAAATGGCAAATGTGGTCGTGTCTTTCGTGAAAAAATAGAGGAGCGCACAGGCTACAGAACCTGTGTAGCAAAAGAACTTCATGAACGCTTTTTTGCGTCCGCTGTAGTCGGCCAAAGCAGTGCAAATGGGGCTTAACAGGGCTGCCAGCAGCATTGCCGCCGAAACGGTGTAAGAAAACAGTATCGAATTTTTAACGGGGAACCCCAAAAAATTGATCACATCGCCCCCCGATTCGTTGAGAGCAGTGGCCGAAAAATAGACGGGGAAAATACTGGAAACGATCACCAGAGAGTGAACCGAATTGGCCCAGTCGTAGATTGTCCAGGCCCGGAGAACGCGGGGGTTGTTCTTTTGCATAGTGATTTAGGAAAACCAAATGTAGAGAACGGGTAGCAAAAATGCGTAATCGCACCGGCAAACCAAGTGAATACGCACTACGCATCACGCATTACCCCCTCAAATCGACGGTACAAAAACCAAATTGGCGACTTGTTTGGTGCCGTTCACCTGCACCTGATCTTGTTGTAGTATCAGCGAACTTTTGCTCAACTCCACCAATTTAAAAACGCCGTTGAAGCCCGTCACCTTCACGTTGATGGCCTTATTTTCGTTCACCAGCGTCCAGTCGCCCGCGTTGCGGATTTGCTTGGTGGTGCGGTCAGTTGCGCGGACGATGTTGGTATTGGTGAATTGCATGTATAGGTCGAACAGAGCGAATGTCTCAAGCCCTAACTGGCTTTTTCCAATGGTTTTTCCGCTGGTGTCGGTAACGCGGTCAATTTGCCAAATATTGGCCACGAGCAGTTCTGTTTGCGAAACCGCCGTGACGGGCGCACCAGGGTCGGGCGTCGCGTCGCGTTTGCATTGAACGCTTAGGCCGATAACGAAGAAAAGGAGCAGATAACGGGTGAGCAGGCGCATGGGATGGTCGATTATTGGTTCTTAGGTGCCAAATTAGCGGTTTCTTGAGAGATAACGGCCAACAAGTCGTTAACTGGTATGCAAAACTTATTTAAGCACGGCTGGCTGTTCCTGTTAAACTTACTTGTTTTTCCGGCAATCGCGCAGGATCGCTGCGCGGAGCCGCTAACTTATACGCCTGTTAGTCAGCCAAATCGGATCGAGTGGAGCAAGTTTCCTGATTTCAAGCTACCCTTTACCATCGTGTATGGCGGCCCGCGCATGGGCGATGTGCAAGGCCAACCACTTCGCCACGGGTTCAGCCACATTTCGACGATGCAGGATGCGGAATTTGGTACCGTGGTGCAGGCCAAACAGCGGGCCATCGAGTGGAGTGGTTTTGCGTTTGGCCTAAGTCAGCCATGGGAAACTGCCGAAACACCCTGGAACAACGACCTCAATGCCTACCGCACCAAATGGGACAACTTCATGCGAGATGCCTCTGGTAATCAGCGCAATGCTGCCGGAAAATACCTGCTCCAAACGGATATTCTGATGGTCGATCTGGAGCGAATTCGGGAAACTGATGCCCAGATTTTGCGACTCAAAACAGACCCGACAACCCCCACCGCTTACCGAACCTTACCGGATGCAGCCTTTTTATTGCGATACAAAAAAGACATGACGGCTCTCTATGCCGAGGGCCTCCGCTATGTCCGCGAGCGATCTGACCTGAGCAACACCCGCCTGAGTACGTATAGCGACTCGCCCATTCTGAACACGTTTGTGAATGTGGTGGGCAACTCCTGGACCGACTGGAGCACCAACCCGGCGCGGGTGCATTACCTCCTCAAAGACACCACCGCCTTTACCCGCGTGGGTGGGCCTTTTCTGGAGCGATTGGATTATGTGTCGCCCTCGGCCTATTATTATTACGACTACCCTTCGGCTTTAGCCCCTGATTATCTGGCCTATATGCTGTTCCAGATTGAAGCCAACCGCGCCTGGACTGACAAGCCGGTGATGCCGTTTGTCTGGATGCGCTACCACGATTGTTGCGGCAATTACCCCAATTTCATTCGGCCCGAAATGGCCGAAGCAACCGCCATTTTCCCGTTTTTTTCGGGGGCTAAAGGACTGTGGCTTTGGGAAGTACCAGGTTTCGATAACCCCCAATCGCCGGGCTATCGACCCAACGATATCTATACACCCTACGAGTCGTTTATTCACGGATTGTACCGGCTGTCGCGCTTCTCGGACATGTTCGAAGGCAACTACGAACTCGTGATTCCTAAGCCCGCCCGTGACCTGATGGATACCCGCGAACCCGTTTGGCGGGGGGTGGTAAAAGGCCAAAATATCCTGATTGCGGCCCAAAATCCTTACGCAGCCGACGGTGCTAAAACGACCATCACCGTTAAATACCAGAATTTCAGTCGCGAGATTACCCTGACCGGGCGGCAAACGTACCTCTGCCAATTCAACCTCGCAGCCATCACCGCCCTCCCCGACCAACCCGAATTTACGGGGCTGACCCTATCACCCAACCCCGCCCTTCAGCACGTAACAATCTCTTTCTCAACGACTAATTCGGGCGATGTGCAACTTCAGATCACCAATTTATTGGGACAAACGGTGCAAACTAAAACGATTCGTGCCAGCCCCGGCTTGAATCAGCAACTGCTTGATACCGGGCAACTTCCCGCCGGACTCTACATTGTTCGGGTCAGTAATGAACGCGGAGGGGTTCAGGAGCGGTTAATTTGTACAACGGAATAATAATAACATGCCAAACCGATTAGCCAACGAAACCAGCCCCTATTTGCTTCAACACGCTCATAACCCCGTCGATTGGTATCCGTGGGGCGAGGAAGCCCTGACGAAAGCACGCGACGAAGACAAGCCGATTTTAGTTAGTATTGGCTATTCGGCCTGCCATTGGTGCCACGTGATGGAGCGCGAATCATTTGAGCGTGAGCAGGTTGCAAACGTGATGAACGAACGGTTTGTGTGCATCAAAGTGGATCGCGAAGAGCGGCCCGACGTGGATGCGATTTACATGGATGCCGTTCAGACAATGGGCGTTCGGGGTGGATGGCCGCTTAATATGTTCCTGATGCCCGATGCCAAACCGTTTTACGGCGTTACCTATCTGCCCCCTCAACAATGGGTGAACCTGCTGGCGGGGGTGCGGAATGCGTTCGATACGGAGCGCGACAAGTTGCTCGAATCCGCTGAGGGTTTTACGAATGAACTGAATACCAGCGACTCCCTGCGCTTTGGCCTAACCAACAGCCAACCGCAGTTCAGGGCAGAGGTGTCCACCAAACTATTCGAGCGACTGGCTGAGAAATTCGACCGGGTGAAGGGCGGCATGAACCGGGCACCCAAGTTCCCGATGCCCTGCATTTACACGTTTCTACTGAACTACCACCAACTAACCAACGACGAACTCGCCCTCGACCAACTCACGCTGACCCTCGACCGCATGGCACTTGGCGGGCTTTACGATCAGTTAGGGGGTGGATTTTCGCGGTATTCGGTGGACGAAGACTGGTTTGCGCCCCACTTCGAGAAAATGCTCTACGACAACGGGCAACTCCTCACTCTCTACGCCGATGCGCACCGACTGACGGGCAATCCGCTTTACAAACACGTTGTTTATCAGACTATTGCCTTCGCCAAACGTGAACTCCTCAGCCTCGATGGTGGCTTCTACTCGGCCTTAGATGCTGATAGCGAAGGCGAAGAAGGCAAGTTCTATACCTGGACAACCACCGAACTCCGCGACCTGCTCGGCACCGATTTCGAGTGGTTCGCCGATTTGTATTCCGTGGAGGAAGATGGCAATTGGGAACACGAGACTGGTGGTGCCGCACTCGGACATGGCAAAACGGGCCGAAACATCCTGCACCGCACTCGCACCAACGAGCAATTTGCCGAACACGCCGATTGGGCAATGGACGAAATGCACGAGATGCTGGCCGATGCCCACGAGAAACTGATGACCGTTCGGGACACGCGCATCCGGCCCGGCTTAGACGACAAGATTCTGTGTTCGTGGAATGGACTGATGCTGAAAGGTTTAGTTTCTGCATACCGGGCATTCGATGAGCCTGAGTTTCTGACTCTCGCTATTCGGTTGGCGCATTTTCTGCTCCACCATATGCGCGACAAACGGAACGGAAGATTATGGCATTCATTCAAGCAGGGCCGAGCCAAACAACCAGGGTTTCTTGAAGATTATGCCGCCGTTATTGATGGTTTAGTCGCGCTCTATCAGGCCACCTTTACCGAAAACTGGCTCACCGAAGCTGACCAGTTAACCCAATATGTGCTGAAAAACTTCAGCGAAAATTCAGGAGAAGATATATCCACGCCGGACGTATCCACGCCGGACGCATCTACAGACCCGATGTTTTTCTTTACGGACAAAAACGCGGAGGATCTGATTGCCCGGCGCAAGGAACTATTTGATAATGTAATTCCGGCTTCAAACTCGATCATGGCGGGTAACCTGCTCTCATTGAGCATCTTGTTAGATCGCCCTCAGTATGCCGAACGGGCAGACCAAATGATTGGCCGAATGCAGCCCCTCATCGAGAAACACCCCGGCGACCTCAGCAACTGGGCCGCTTTGTACACCCGCCGGGTGCTGCCCTCCATCGAAATTGCCCTTGTGGGGCCGCAAGCCACTGAGTTCCGGCGTGAGTTAGAAAGCCATTTGACAACAGGGGTAATTTTCGCTGGCATTGAATGTAGAGACGCAAAATTTTGCGTCTCTACCATGCCCCTGCTGGAAGGTCGCGGCATGGTGAACAACCAAACCACCATTTACGTCTGCCAAGACCGAGCCTGTCAGTTGCCCGTTACGAGCGTTGCCGAAGCCGTGAAGTTATTATAGCACCAATCCCGCGCTCATTTTGTTGTAAATTTGAGACAATACTCCATTTCTTATGCAATCCGTACTTGCCCCGATTGATATACAGCGTGTTCGCCAGGACTTCCCGATCCTCGACCAAATGGTCAATGGAAAACCTTTGGTTTATTTTGATAATGCGGCCACCAACCAGAAACCAATCCCCGTTCTGAACGCACTGGCTCACTATTACGAACACGATAACGCGAACATTCACCGGGGAATTCATACCCTTGCCGAGCGGGCCACGCACGATTTTGAAGCCTCGCGCCAAAAGATTCAGGGATTCCTGAACGCCCAGCACCTCGAAGAAATCATCTTCACCTACGGCACTACCGACGGAATCAACCTCGTGGCCCAAACCTACGGACGTAAGTTCCTGAAAGAGGGCGACGAGATCATTATTTCGACCCTCGAACACCACTCCAACATTGTCCCCTGGCAAATGCTGTGTGAGGAAAAAGGCTGCGTTCTGAAGGTGATCCCCATTAACGACGAGGGCGAGTTGCTGATTGATGACTACGAAAAAATGCTGTCGGAGCGCGTCAAAATTGTGTCGGTGGTTCATGTTTCAAATTCGCTTGGCACCATAAACCCGGTCAAAACGATCATCGACATGGCCCACCGCGTGGGGGCCGTGGTGCTCATCGACGGGGCGCAGGCGAGTTCACACCTCAACCTCGACGTGCAGGAATTAGACTGCGATTTTTACGTTTTTTCGGCCCACAAACTCTACGGCCCTACGGGTATGGGCGTGTTATACGGCAAGAAAGACATTCTGAACGCCATGCCACCCTATCGCGGTGGTGGTGAGATGATTAAGGAGGTTACGTTTGCCAAAACTACTTACAATGACCTCCCCTATAAGTTCGAGGCTGGCACGCCCAATATTGCCGATGTGGTGGCGGTGAAAACTGCCCTCGAATACATGGAATCGCTGGGCAAAGAAAACATTGCTGCCCACGAACACGAGTTGCTGCTGTATGCCACCGAGCAACTGAGCGACCTGAAAGGCTTGCGGATTGTGGGGCAGGCCAAAGAAAAAATCGGGGTCGTTTCGTTTGTACTGGAAGGCATTCACCACCAGGACACGGGCGTAATTCTGGATCAGTTGGGGATTGCCGTCCGAACGGGGCATCATTGCACGCAACCCCTGATGCAGCGATTGGGTCTCGCCGGAACCACACGGGCCTCGTTTGCGGTTTATAACACCAAAGACGAGATCGACCGGCTTGTGCAGGGTATTCAACGGGTGCAGAAAATGATGGCGTAAATTTTTTATTCCGATGACAACTACTGACCTTTTATTGAACAAGAATAAAGTGATCGAAAGTTTTCAGGGCCTCCCTGATGAAGTTTCGGCAGCTAAACTGATTGAGCAAATCGAGCAAATTCTTTTCAATAAGCTTATTGAACACCGCATTCAAAGTGCTGAGGCAGGCAATGTAACCGATCATGAAACATTTTTGGAAGAAATGAAATCATGGCGCAAATAGGTTTGCAATGGGAAGACAGTGCGAAAGAGGAAGTTCGAGACATATACAATTACCATTATGACCGTTCGGTAGACTATGCTGAACATTGGTCAAATGAGGTTGTGAAAAAAGTAAATGACTTATTGGCATTTCCTGAAATGGGACGAATGGTGCCAGACATTCAAATGACTACAGTACGTGAAGTATTTGTTGGGAGTTACCGTCTGGTTTACCAATATAGGGACAACAAAATTGTTGTTCTGGCTGTACGCCCGATGGCAAGACCTCTTGGCAAGATTTGAGCAATGACGATCAACGAAAAACAAGACGAGATTATCGAAGAGTTTGACCTTTTTGACGATCAACTCGACAAGACGCAATACATAATTGACCTCGGCAAAAAGCTCCCGCCTATGCCAGAGAAATACATAATTGACGAGAACCGGATTATGGGTTGCCAGTCAAAAGTGTGGCTAGGAGCTGAACACCAAGGAGATAGCGTTCATTTTTACGGTGATGCCGAACAGACGGCTCAAATCTCCAAGGGTTTGATCAGCTTGTTGATCCGGGTGTTGTCCGACGAAAAGCCGGAAGCCATCGCCAACGCCGATCTGTATTTTATTGAGCGCGTGGGCATGGGAAATCTCGTAACCTCGCGACGGGCAGGGGGGCTGGCCTCTATGCTGCAGCGCATGAAACAGTATGGACGGGAGTACGCTGTCGTTAACCAATAAATAAACAAGAAAGAAATGTCTGTATCGACACTTACCGAAACCGAAATGAAAGAACAGGTCGTACTGGCTCTCAAAAGCGTGTATGACCCCGAAATTCCGGTGGACGTGTATGAACTGGGACTGATCTACGAGATCAAGATCTTTCCCGTCAATAATGTGTATATTCTGATGACGCTGACCTCGCCCTCCTGCCCATCGGCGGGTGAAATTCCGGGCGAGATCGAGCAGAAAGTTCGGGAAGTAGAAGGTGTGAACGATGTGAGCGTTGAGCTTACCTTTGACCCGCCCTACACCACCGAAATGATGTCGGAAGTAGCCAAATTAGAATTGGGTTTCATGTAATAAATACCATTAAAAAAATGTATCCTCCTCACTTACTGGTCCCGATGCGCGAGGACCTTACGAGCGTCGGTTTTCAGGAACTGACTACTGCTCAGGAAGTTGACAATGCAATGAACAATGCCGAAGGCACCATGCTGGTTATGGTTAATTCGGTATGCGGTTGCGCGGCTGGTGCAGCCCGTCCGGCGGTGAAAACAGCCCTGGCAACCAGTAGCATCAAGCCCGACAAATTGGCCACAGTGTTTGCTGGTGGCGATGTGGAAGCCACGGCCCGGATGCGGGAATACCTGCTCCCCTACCCTCCATCGTCGCCTGCCATTGCCATTTTCAAAGATGGCGACCTGGTTCATTTCATCGAGCGGCACCACATCGAAGGTCGTTCGGCACAAATGATTGCCCAGCATTTAGAATTGGCCTTCCAGGAATTCTGCGAGCCACAACAGGCTTAAGATTTCAACTAATAAAAATCTCCGCTAATGACTGTTTTTATCGAACGGTCAATAGCGGAGATTTTTATATATGTTTAAATTATTATAAGTGTGTATGAATACCTATAAATAGGGGAAAACTCGCCACACTTCCTTGATACTTAGAGGTATAGAACCCGGTATTTGACAACTCCGTGTAATCGCCAGTAGAGTGATAGAAACGGCATGGCAACAGCCATCGCTGCGGTTTGTTTAAGACCATCCACTGTGACGGGTCCGGCAGGTAGCCGTTTCCAAAACAAGTCGAACGTTAAAAAAGCCCATAGGCCAAATGCTATCAATGCCAGCGAAAAGTGGCCAGTTAATGCACCCGCAAAAGCCGCCGACAATCCCAGCACTGAGCCTGCATATTGAGCCATCAAGGCCCGATACTGTGGCACCCGCTGCCGAAACAGATCGGGGTGACGTTTGTATAAAAGCGCGTCGTCCAACTTCCGCCGTTCTTCCTGCAATATGGTTTCAGCTTGTTCTCGTGGATGCAACACCACCGCTTCGGGGCACTTTGTAACGGGTATTCCTTTCCGAATCAGTCTGAATTGCAAGTCGCTGTCTTCGTGCCAGGTAATCGAGAATTCTTCCGAAAAACCACCCGCCCGATGAATCGCCGAACGTAGACAAAAGCAGTTGGCCGCCGTAAAATCGGCACTCTCCGTGAATAATGGGGCATGTTCGTAAGGCGAAGGGCGATTGACCAGCGGAATCCGTAACTGTCCCGAAACCACCTGAGCACCCCGTTTGAAGCAGGCATACGCCGACGTAAGCCAGTCGGGCTGGGGTTGGCAATCATCGTCGGTGAAGGCCACAATTCGGCCGCGGGCTGCCTGCCAGCCCCGGTTTCGGGCAGCGGCCAGTCCCATTCGTTTGGGTTGGCTCAGATAACGGGCCTCAATACCGAAAACCTGTGTAAAATTCCGAACGGTAGCTTCCGTAGCCCGGTCGTTGGCATCGTCTACTACAATAATTTCAAACTGGTAATGGGGCAGTTTCTGACGGCTCAATGCGTCAAGACATTTCAGGAGATGGTTCGGTTGTTTGCACGTTGGCACCACAACCGAAAATTCAGGAATCATAACGAATGAATGGGTTAGAGTAAATGGGTGTATTCATAGTTCTGGTCGATTGAGTCTGTTTCTCCTCTTAGTCGTTTCGGGCTAGTCTTGTGGTAACAGGAGTAAGTTATAGCTTGCAATTTTTGGGCCAAACTGGATATTGGTTGTAGTTTTGGGCTACTAACAAATTTTCATTATGACCCGTACTGCGCTTATTACCGGTGCTACGTCCGGCATTGGCCGCGCCACTGCCGACGCTTTTGCCGCTCTCGGCTACCGTCTCATTCTGTGTGGCCGCCGAACAGACCGGCTCGCCGAGGTTCAGACCGAACTGA
Organism: Cytophagales bacterium; assembly: GCA_031411995.1. Lineage (GTDB taxonomy): Bacteria > Bacteroidota > Bacteroidia > Cytophagales > Spirosomataceae > Rudanella. The sequence goes on along the minus strand of JANOCD010000049.1, from coordinate 11,242 downwards.
GCCAATCGACGGCTGTAACGACCTTAACCTTCGATGTGCGCGACTCCAAAGCTGTAGCCGATGCCATTGCGTCGCTCCCCGCTGAGTGGCAACAGGATGGCCATCCAATGGTCGATATTTTGGTGAACAACGCGGGTAATGCCCACGGGATGTCACCCATTCAGGATGGCGAGGTAGCCGACTGGGATCAGATGATCGATGGCAATGTGCAGGGGCTTCTGTATGTTTCGAAGACGGTGATTCCGGGTATGGTGGCGCGGCAACGGGGCCATATCGTGAACCTCAGTTCTATTGCAGGCAAGCAGACCTACGCCAACGGAGCCGTGTATTGCGCCAGCAAAGCCGCCGTGGAAGCTCTCAGCACCGGAATGCGTTTAGACCTGACTCAACACGGCATCAAAGTAACCAACATTGCGCCGGGAGCCGTTGAAACCGAGTTTTCCGTAGTGCGTTTCAAAGGAGATGAAACTCGCGCCAGCAAGGTTTACGAGGGTTTCGACCCGCTTACCGCAAAAGATATTGCCGACTCGATTCTGTATGCCGTAACGGCACCCGCCAACGTGACTATTGCCGACATAACAATTCTGGCCGCAGCGCAGGCAGCAGCCACCACGATTGTTCGGAAGTAGTCCAGCCTAAAAACTGATTTTATCGAGGTAGAAAATTGTTTTGCGACCGTCTGTTTTTTGGTAGCCCCAGGCCAGAAAATAGCGGTCGTGCCAGAAGCGGACATCGTCGGTCAGCATGGGTTGGGTATGGGCATCGGCCACAATGGGCGTAATGTCGATTTGGGGTTTCAGTTCGGCTATGCCACTGGGGCGAATCAGGGTTTGTTGGATGTGGCCTTTGTGGCTGTGGTATAGCACCAATTGGTCACCCTGTTTCACCAGCCGCACTTTTTCCTGAAGGTCGATGCTGCGTTCGGCATCAAGCTCCACCGAATTGTCCCAGAGCAATTTACCAGCCGCGTCGAACCCAGCCACAACGGCGTGGGTATACACATACCCATCAAATACCTGTTGGGGACTGAGACCGCGTGCTCCATACCAGGGGTTCCACATGTAGGGATTATATAGGCTGTAATAACTCATGGGTGAGTATCGCCATCCATACCACGACGTGGCTCCGTAGGGATAGGCACTCTGATACCGAAACTCCGGGTAGAATACCTCGGCAACAATCACATACTGATCGTTGTGGCGTACTAACTCATGCACTAACAGCCTGTAATTCAGCTTGAGATCAGAACCGGCCTCTTTTCGGCGTTGGACTTTGCGTTCCATTCGCTCCTGTTCCCGCTCGCCGAGGTAGCGAAAGAAATTCTTAAATTCCGTGAAACTGACATACGTTGTCCGGGAAACTTGTCCCTCACTTATTTTGCTCAGATACAGTCCCTGCGAAGCCGCTATCCCGTTGGCCTGCATGGCCCGGTAACCGTAGTTGCCCACCACGAGCCGGGTAGAATCGTTGAGCACGGAAAGCCGCCCACTCAGCAGCGCGTAATCGGGTTCTGGTTCAACGATGGAATGGCCCTGATCCTGCCCATATTCATCAAATACATTGGCCACCAATGTCAACTCGCGGCCCCGCCGAACGGTAAATGAAGCCGTTATGCGCTGATGAGTGGAGTCAACTTCGAGCGACTGAATAGCCGCGCCCCGCTCCCCACCGGGCAGCAACCGGGCCTGCCGAAGCGATAAGTGGCTATGATATAACAGGGGTGTTTCGTCGACAACACCGGCCATAAAAATACCGTCGCCCAGGGTTTTGAAGTGGGTCACCTGCAACCGCTCGACCACGTTGAGGTTGAATCGTTCAGTGAATCCGGGGCCAGTGCTGACCCGCACAACCTGGCAAACGGGCAACCGATAACTCGAAAACAGAAGATAAACCACCCCCCGCCCGTCGAAGGTAGAGGCCACATAGTCGAGGTTGTCGGGGAGTTGACCGCTCAGGCTCCAGTCGCGGTCGAGGTCGGCACTGTATTTGGTCAGTTGATAACCAACACGGTCGGTTTTGGTGAGCAGCAACACGCCTTTGTCACCCAGTGGGATCGTAATGATCGACTCACTATTGGCGGGGGCAGGCAACTCAATTCGGCGTACACTCTGGGCAAAAAGTGAAATGGATAATGCACAATGAATAATGGATAGTACGACGAACCTGGAATGGAATTGACTCCATCGTGGCCATTTCGTACCCATCTTTATCCATTGTCCACTATCCATTGTTTCGTATCCCTTTGGTCGGCACGGGCCATAGTCAGAATCAGTTCAAACTCGTCGGGCTTCACCGGCATCACCGACAACCGCGACTGTTTGATGAGGCCAATAGTTGCCAGCATCGGCTCGGCTTTTATTTGCGCCAGCGAAACGGCTTGGGCAAAGGCCACCATCGGTTCTAACTCCACAACAACCCAGCCAAACTTCGCCTGAGCCGGATCATTGGCTACCGTCGGGTCAGGGTATGCCGTGCGGACAACCTTTGCTAACCCAACCACACACGGCTTAGTGACACTGTGATAAAACAGCACCTGATCACCTTCCTGCATAGCTTTGAGGTTATTGCGAGCCTGGTAGTTGCGGACCCCATCCCAAACGGCTCTGCCCTGTGCCGTGAAGTGATGCCAACCATAGTGGTCGGGTTCCGATTTAACGAGCCAATAGTTCACGGCTCAATAATATTCGTCCTGATCGTAAGTCCCACCAAAACGGGAACCATATTCGTCATCTTCGTCGGCGGCAAACCGTCCGGTGCCGGCCGCTTTGAAAGCGAGGGCTTTTTTAAGCAGCGATATCTGACCGGAGTGGTAGGTATCGTGGTTGACAATGCCGTGTAGCAAATCGTAATAAGTATAGTCGCGACCGGGCACGATATCTTCCAGAAACTCGTCATCGTCGCGTTTATCGAGTTCGTTGATGAGTTCTTCCTGGCTCAGACTCAGTTCCATTTGCAGGGCTTCCCACTCGAAATCGTCGATTTTTTCGGGCAGTTGGCCAAAGTTTTTCTCGGGTGTGAGAATATCGAATGTCTCATCACCCTGCATTTTTTTGACTGTAAAAATGCGCCAACTGGTCATGTGAAACACCAGTTCGGCAATGCTATGGGTGTTGGGCGAAATACGTTTGCCGGCCATGTCGGGCGAAACACCCCGTATTACCTCGGCCATCGACGGGCCATGCCACGCTTCTTCTCCTTCGTATGTAGTATTCAGCAGATCAATGATCCGCAGTAATTCGTCGTTGTTCTGTATTTCCATGAATTAGAGTCGATAGTCTCCGAAACTTTCCGCAAAGGTAAGCCAATTAAACCAACGCAACACCTATCCAAGCTTCCCTTTCAAAAACGCCACTGTTCGCTGCCAGGCCAGTTTAGCGGCTGTTTCGCTGTAGCGTGTGGGGGCGGTGTCGTTGTGGAATGCGTGTTGTGCTCCCTCATACACATACAGTTCGTAGGGAATGTTGGCCTTTTTCAGAGCCTCTTCGTAGGCGGGAATCCCCGCGTTAACCCGCTCATCCATCCCGCCATAATGCAATTGAACGGCTCCTTTGATTTTAGAAACGTCGGCGGCATCGGGTTGGCGACCATAGAAAGCAACGGCAGCTTTCATGTCGGGCGAGTTCACGGCAAGTTGGTTGGCCATGGCACCACCCCAACAAAAACCTACACAACCTACTTTTCCTGTGCTCTCGGGGCGGTTTTTTAGGTAGTCAATGCTTTTCACAAAATTATTGCGGGTTTGTGTGGCATCAAGTTTGCCGAACAGTTCACGCATCTGTGTTTCATCAGTGGGCGTGCCACCAGCGGCAGAGAGTGCGTCGGGAGCGAGGGCCACAAAACCGGCCAAAGCAGCCCGGCGAGCCACATCTTCGATATGTGGATTCAGACCCCGGTTTTCATGAATAATAACCACAGCAGGGTATTTACCAGCAGCTTTGGGCCGGGCCAGATATCCTTTCATGGTCATGTTGTCGCCGGGGTATTCAATGCGCTCGGTCACAAGGCTATCGTCCTGGTCGGGGACAGTGGCCGCCTGGGCATAGTTCACTTCGAGCAGGGGCAACACGGCCATTGCCGCTGCCGTACCGCCCACGAGTTGAGCCAGGCGTTTGAGAAAATCTTCCCGGTTGAGGGCCGGGCCGACGCTTCGGTTGTGTGTGTATTCGTCGAAAAGATTGATAATGCGCTGATCCATTGAGGGAAAGGGTTTAGACTGTTCGACAAAGATAATAATTCCGCACTAGTCTGTTTAGTTGTGTTTTACCTTTGCAAAAGAGTGAAAGAGCGAAAGAGTGACGGGCCAACGTTTCGGAGAGCGAACAAGGCTCGGCAGGTCTTTCACTCTTTCACTCTTTCACTCTTTCTCTCTTTAAGAATGGAATTCCGAATCGAAAAAGACACGATGGGGCAGGTGCAGGTGCCCGCCAATGTTTACTGGGGCGCACAGACCCAGCGTTCCATCGAAAATTTCAAGATTGCCCAGGACATCAATAAAATGCCCCGCGAGATTATCCGCGCCTTTGCCTACCTCAAAAAAGCCGCTGCCCTCACCAACCTCGACGCGGGTGTTTTGGCCCCCGACAAAGCCGACCTCATTGCTCGTGTCTGCGACGAACTGCTGGCGGGCGAACTCGCCGATCAGTTCCCGCTAGTGGTGTGGCAAACCGGCTCCGGCACCCAGAGCAACATGAACGTGAACGAGGTGGTTGCCTACCGCGCCCACGTGTTGCAGGGGGGCGCGCTCACCGACGAGAAAAAAGCGATTCACCCCAACGACGACGTAAACAAGTCGCAGTCGAGCAACGACACGTTTCCCACGGCCATGCACATTGCGGCCTACCAGATACTGACAGAGCTTACGATCCCGGGCATCGAGAAACTACGTAATACGCTGGATGCCAAAGCAAAGGAGTTCATGGATGTCGTAAAGATTGGGCGAACCCACTTCATGGATGCCACACCTCTGACCGTTGGCCAGGAATTTTCGGGTTATGTATCGCAGTTAGATCACGGTCTCCGCGCCATTCGCAACTCACTGGCGCACCTGAGCGAACTGGCTTTGGGTGGCACAGCAGTGGGCACGGGCATCAACACGCCCCCGAACTATTCGGAGAACGTGGCCAAACACATTGCCGATCTCACGGGCCTGCCGTTCATTACCGCCGAAAACAAGTTTGAAGCCCTTGCTGCGCACGATGCCATTGTGGAGAGCCACGGTGCCCTGAAAACAGTGGCAGCCTCGCTGATGAAAATTGGCAACGATGTCAGGATGCTGTCATCAGGACCCCGTGCAGGCATTGGTGAGTTGTATATTCCCGACAATGAGCCGGGTAGCAGTATTATGCCCGGCAAGGTGAACCCAACCCAATGCGAGGCCATGACCATGGTGGCTGCCCAGGTGATGGGTAACGACGTAGCGATTAACATCGGCGGCATGTCGGGCCATTTCGAGCTGAACGTGTTCAAGCCGGTGATGATCTATAACTTTCTGCACTCGGCCCGGCTCATTGGCGATGTGTGCGTATCGTTCAACGACAAGTGCGCTGAGGGAATCCGGCCCATCGAGGAAAACATTACGAAGCATGTGAATAACTCGCTGATGCTGGTAACGGCTTTGAACACCAAAATCGGCTATTACAAAGCCGCCGAAATTGCCCAGACGGCTCACAAAAATGGGTCAACGCTCAAAGAAACGGCAGTGCAATTGGGCTATGTAACCCCCGAAGAATTCGATCAATGGGTTGTTCCGGGCGAGATGGTGGGCGAGATTATAGCAAAATAGTCCAAGTTTTGGCCTATTTTTGCAATAAATTCGCAATAAACAACTTATTTTCGTAATATCGGGTTCAGTTAATAGATGGCCTGATTTACTGGTATTCACAATCAGCTATCTGAACCCCATTGGGCAGCACTCTCGAACCAAAATCATCACGTTTGTTATGATTTGCCCGCGAGAATAAATACAGATCATGGAAACGTTCAGTAAAAAGGAAAAAGAAAAGCTGAGGCAGAAAAAAAGAAAAGATAAGCAGGAAAAGAAGGAAGACCGGAAGGCAACTGCCCAAAAAGGACAACCCCTTGAACTGATGCTGGCCTACGTGGATGAGAACGGTAACATCGTTTCTACCCCACCAGATCCCCGCAAAAAGAAACAAATCAACGAAGAAGACATTCAGCTTGGCGCAGCCCGGCAACCCGACGGACCCGCCGAGGAGGTGATTCGTCAGGGCGTTGTTACGTTCTTCAATGCCTCAAAAGGGTATGGTTTCATCAAAGACTTACAATCGCAAGACAGCGTTTTTGTGCATATAAATGCCCTGACCGAGCCGATCAACGAGCAGGACAAAGTAACGTTCACCACTACCATGACTCCCAAAGGAGCCAATGCAGTTGACGTTAAGAAGGTCTCATAAAGCAACAAATTGTTTCATTCTGTTAATCAAAATCATGAGCAAACCCGCATATACTTCCATTCCGCCAACGTCGGACAACGTGTACTGGCAACTCAAATTCTCAGATGGTAAAACCAGTATCTACATACCACGTGACCGGGAACTCGACCGTCAGTTAAAGATCAAGTACCAGGCTGAACTAGCAGCCCGGAACCCGTCGATACGGCGCAGGAAGGACAATCGGTAGCCAATGTTTCCAGGTATATCCAACGGCCTGACCTTTCGGTCAGGCCGTTCTTTTTTACCCCAGAATTTTCTCTAAACACTTCAGCGTAATCAGGTAAGTTGGCTTTACACCCAAGGTACCGAGACTCCCGGAGGCCAGTGTTGCGCCCGTCAGCAGGGGGTTATCCGAAGCATAATAAGCGTAACGAACTTTCACCTCGGCGGGAATGCTCTGCCGGATGCGCACATGCGACTGAATCGCTTTCTGATAATGCGCTCCTTCCATTTCAAGCCCCACAGCATTCCACGACGAGTTTTTGAAATAACTCAGAATCTCCTTATTCTGTAAGGAAGTCCCCAACACGGTAATCATGGCTCCTTCGTAGGCATCGAGACCGGACCCGGCAAAATCGTCTACCGAAAAGTCGTTTTCTAAGGGGTAATTGTCGGCGGTGCCTTCAAAAATGTGCGATGTCGGAATCATCAGGTCGCCTTTGTCGCCGGTGAGGATACCCGCCTTGCCCATGATCGAGATTGAGGCTACTTGCAGGGGGTATGTTTGCCCGTCGCGTTCGTAGGGTTTCAGCAGTTCGTCGAGGGTTTCGAATGCCTGTTCGCCAAAGGCGTAGTCCATCACCAAAATCAGGGGTTGTTGCTCCCGGACAGTTTTAGCCTTGTGTTTAATTTCGGCGGGTAATTTGTCGAGGTCAATTTTGGCGGTGTCGATGAGTTGCACCATCAAGTTGGTGCCAGCCACATCGGGCAATGTGTGCAGGCCGTTTTCCAGCGCGTAGGTCTGCACTTGCTGCCGCAGGGGTTTCTGCCCCGACTGACTCAGTTTTAGGGCCAAATCATACAGGTCGTCGTAGTCCACCGTGTTTCCAACGGCCATTTTCGCATACAGACAGTTCATGACGCTGTGCGGATTGGCACTCACAATGTGGACGGGCCGCTCCTGCAAACCATTTTCCCAAATGTATTGCTTGATGCGCGTGGCCCAGCGTTCGCCGTAGAGGTGTTGCCCAATGCGCTCACGGAGCATAGGTGTGAAGTTGATTTCGCGGTCAATATTTTCACCCCGCCGGAGCGCCGGACCGTGTTCACCCATCGACACACTGCCGAGACCATAGACCACCTGGAAAAGTCCGCTGTTGGTGGAGCCGGTTTCTTCAAAACGGGCATAGGCATGTTGCGTTTCCTCAAATGTCCGGCCCAGAATGGAGCTTAAATAGGTCAGAGCGAGTTCGCGGTCTTCGTCTTTCACGGTGCCGCCCGCCTTCACAATGGCCTCCAGTTTTTGCCATTCGCGGGTTTTGCTGCCCCGTTCCTGCATGGCATTGCGCCTGATTTTGTCGGCCTCCATAAACATGAAGGTCAGGTGAGTTAGAATGTCATAGATCTCGCTGCGACCATTGGTCACTTCGATCACCATTTGTTCTGCGTCTATCCGGTAACAGTTACGACGGCGTTTGGCTGGTACTAAAACCGGGAAACGGGAGTTTTCAAAGCCTTCGCGGGAGGCTAATGTAATCACCCGGCACGCTTCGATTCCTTTTGGTAGCCGGTCCATTACATAAACAAGGCCATCGAGTTCGACCCGTTGGGCATCGCCAACGGAGCCATAAATTTCGGGGCGAAGGGTCAACAACGCCTGCCGGATTTCTTCACCCGACACGCCCGATGGTTTATAAAAACCCCGATTGAACAGATGGCGCATGGTAATATAGAGTCGTTCGATGGCAACGCGCGACTCTTGGGCACGGGTGAGTGGTGGTGAAGGTTCGAGATTCATACTGAATAGTACACAAGAAGTGGGGATTTCGGTTCCGTTGGAACGATAAGTGATGAGTGATGAGTGGGCTGACGCGAAACTCATCACTCGCTTCACCCTAGGCTCGGTTTTTTGACTGACTCCACGCTTTTCGTCTTACTTTTGTTCAGCAACTTGAGTTGCACCAACTGAGAACACTGTGACAAAACCCCAAACAGGCTCCCCACAGCGACTATCCGCTATCCTATTCGGGCTATCAAGCCTGATACCATTTCTTTTATCCAATTTTTCCAACGTATACGCCCAGCGTCCGATCCAGGTGATGGCCGAAGTAGGGCAATATGTCTCGTCGGGTACGCAAACGCCGTTCTGGTTGCGCACCAATCAACAGGGTATAGTGCCCCTGACTTCACCCAATTCTACGTTCCGCGCCGGTGCTTCTGTTGACTATGATTCGCTCCGTTTGTCGCTCCGGCGCATCTCGCTGGGAGGTGGGTTGCTGGTAGTTGGAAACTCAGCCCTGAGTGTGCTCAACAACCAGGTGATTGTGCCGGAAGCTTATGTGAAAGCCCGTTGGCGCGTTTTTGAATTGTATGCCGGTCGTCGGCGGGAGGTAGTTGGCTTGCTCGATTCTACGCTTTCGTCGGGTTCCTACGCCTGGTCGGGGAATGCGTTGCCCGTGCCAAAGATTCAACTGGAGATTCGCGATTATGCCCCAATTGGGTTTACAAAAGGCTGGGTTTCCTTCAAAGGTAGTTATGCTCACGGCTGGCTGGGTGGTCGATATGTAGAGCATACGCTCCTGCACTCAAAGTCACTCTATGCCCGGCTTGGCAAAGCTGCAAATCGTTTTCACCTGTACGGAGGAATCAATCATCAGGTTGTTTGGGGAGGCTACAGCGAAGAGCTGGTTGGGTCGGGTTTGGTTACCAGTCCCTATTTACCATCTAGTCCCCGCGATTATTTCAGTCTTATTACGGGCTTCCGGGCGGTAAATACCGGCGTTATCGACCAAACAAAATACACCGATTTCGACCTCACCAACCGGGTGGGCAACCACCTCGGCTCCGTTGATTTTGCCTTTGAATATATGGGTAAAACCCACTCATTTTATCTGTACCGCCAGAATCCCTACGAAACGGGTGCCTTGTTCTATGGAGTTAGTTTGGCCGACGGTCTCAACGGTCTCCGCATTCGGTCGAACAACAGCCGGGCGGTTGTGGGACAGGTGCTGATCGAATTTCTGAACACAACCAGTCAGGGCGGGCCAGAGTTTGTGATCGATGACCCTAAACGCCGGGGTAAGGTCGATTACTTTAATCATTCTCAGTTCCGGGATGGCTGGTCCTACCGCGCTCAAACCATTGGAACCCCGTTCATTAACCCGGCTTTGGGGCCTAACGGCGAGGTGCCCTACGGTGGTTTTACCAATAATAACCGGGTTCAGGTAGTTCATATTGGGGTGTCGGGTGCGGTGCCTCTGGATGGTCTTTCCTTGTTCGACGGACCCATCACCTACGAAACAAAACTGTCGTTTAGCCGTAACCTTGGCACCTATAATGTGCCATTTAAAACAGCCCGGCAACAGTTTTCGGGCATTGCCACTATAGCGGTGCCGCTGTCGGTGCTGGGTGGTGTGCAGGTGACGGGATCGCTGGCCCTCGATTCGGGTACGCTTTATCCCTCGGCGGTGGGTGCCTATGTCGGTATTCGTAAAAACTGGTCAAATAAGGTTCGGTATGGCAGTGGCCAGATTAACAGACCAAGCCGGGGTTTTCATGGCCAGACAAGCTATCGCGACTAAGCCATGAAATGCTGGTTGCTGGTTGGTCTGCTGCTTTTTGTCTCACTGGGAAGCGTTAATGCCCAGCCTTTTCCCTTTCAATCTCCCCTCATAACGCAACCCCTCAGCCCCCCGCCCTTATCCCCCCCCCCAACGCTGCATCGGGGTCGTTTGGTGGGTGTTGTGATTAGTTCGGCTGTTTTCTACACGGCTACAATGTTGCTATTGCGCAAAGCCTGGTATAAAAAACGGGTGCCATTTCACCGTTTCAATGACAATGGTGAGTGGCTCCAGATGGATAAAGTGGGCCACGTAGCTACGGCTTACCTGATGAGTCGGGGCGGTTACGAGCTTTTCCGGTGGACAGGCGTGAACGACCGCACAGCCACCCTAACCGGCGGGGCGTTGGCCTTGCTTTTTCAAACAACGCTCGAAGTATTCGACGGAACCGCCGAGGGTTGGGGGTTTTCCAATGGCGATATGCTGGCTAACGTTGCCGGAACCGGCCTGTTTGTGGGTCAGCAATACGCCTTTGGTAATCAGCCTGTGCAGTTGAAATATGGCTGGCGCAAAAGTATTTATGCCCCCTACCGCCCTAATCTGCTGGGGAAAACAACGGGAATTCAGTTGCTTAAAGATTACAACGCCCAGCAATACTGGCTCTCGCTGAACATTGCCAGCACGTTTCCGGTGGGGCCATCGTTTCCGCGTTGGCTCAACGTGGCCGTGGGCTACAGCGGCAGTGGTATGACGGGAGGCCACGAAAACCCGCCCTACACTGGCCCCGACGGAAAAGAAGTGAAATTTGAACGCCGTCGGCAATTCTACCTCTCCCCCGATGCCGATTTGTCGCGCATTCGGCAATTTTCACCTACGGTCCAGCGATTCATTGGCACGGCTCAGTTTTTCAAGATTGCGGGGCCATCCATTGAGTATAACCGGGTTAACGGGCTTCGCTTTCATGCTTTTTTAGTGAAGAAGGATTGAGAAACTGTTTAAGTTAATTTCTTCGGCCTAAAGGCAGTGGATTTTTGTCTTAGCCAAGGCACTTTTTCAAAGCGTAGCGGTAGC